>NZ_JAAQWP010000002.1:0-849551 GCF_012985535.1 Pseudomonas sp. WS 5021
GATCAGGTCGGCTGTCAGGCCGCCTCGCTTTGCTTGTGATTTTGATCTTAGGCGCCCCGTTAAACCACGCTGGCCGTCATCCGATATTGATTTGGGGGGTAACCCGGCAGGACGCCGGGTTAGCCGCGCTGGGCCATGGATGGCCCATCGCGGCGGCCCCCCAAATCAATGTCGGATGACGGGCACACCGAGCCTGGGCGAGGTGCCGAGTGGTGGGGCAAGAGCCCTTTTGGTTGCTTTTGGCTGGGCCGGCACTCCGGGCTCTTTTCCAAAAGTGAGCCGCCGTAAGGGCGGAACCCTAAGTGGCCGTGACCGCAGCAATGGATATGTACACAAACCCAGAAGAGAGTTGTGTAGATACCTATGTCCACCGCGAGCAAGCCAGCTCCCACCCTCAGGATCAATGGTTCATATGATGGCCGTCAGCACTGCCCAGGCTGCGGGCCGGCGCCTGGATTTCGAGGGTCTGCTTGTCACCCTTGGCATCTTCCACCGTCAGGGTCAGCGGCACTTGGTCGCCTTCCTTGATCTGGCCCGTCAGGCCCATCAGCATCACGTGATAGCCCTCGGGATCGAGCTTCACCGCCTGGCCGGCCGGGAGTGCCACGGCGTCCACCGGGCCCATGCGCATGACGTCGTCTTTCATGCTCATCTCATGAATCTGCACATCCTTGGCCACCGGCGACTTGACGCTCAGTAGTTTGCTGTCGCTGTCGGCGGTGAGGGTCATGAAGGCCCCGCTCGAATGCTGCCCCGGCACGGTGGCGCGGGCCCAGGCGTCGCTGACCTGCACCTGGGCGCTGGCGTGGGCGGCCAGACCCAGCAGGGAAAGA
Organism: Pseudomonas sp. WS 5021; assembly: GCF_012985535.1. Taxonomy (NCBI): domain Bacteria; kingdom Pseudomonadati; phylum Pseudomonadota; class Gammaproteobacteria; order Pseudomonadales; family Pseudomonadaceae; genus Pseudomonas; species Pseudomonas sp. WS 5021. Next base: position 834 of record NZ_JAAQWP010000002.1, read on the forward strand.
CCGAGGGCGATGCGCTTGAGGGTATGGACAGCAGTCATTAGCAGACCTCCATGACGGTGAGCAGGTCTTCTGCGCACTCTTTGGCGTTAAGGGATGCCGACAGGCCCAGGCGCAGGTTGCCGCGGGTGTCGAACACAAAACTGGTGGCGGTGTGGGACAGGGTGTAGGTGTCGCCGGCGGGGATCTTTTCATAAAAGATCCCGAATTCCTTGGCGGCCACGGCGATTTCTTCCGGCGTGCCGTAGAGCGCTTCGAAGCTGGGGTCGAAGGCCTTGACGTAGGCGTCGAGTACCTGGGGCGTGTCGCGTTCCGGGTCCAGGGTGATAAAGATCACCTGCATGATTTCGCCGTCGCGGCCCATCATCTTCTTGGCCTGGGCCATGCGCGCAAGCGTGGTGGGGCACACGGCCGGGCACTGGGTGAAACCGAAGAACACCACCGGCATCAGGCCGCGGAACGAACTCAGGGTGACGGTCTCGCCGTCGGTGTTCTTGAGCTTGAACGTGCGGCCCATGATCTTGTCGCTCAGGTCCTTGCCGTACTTGAAGTTCAGCTTGGGGCCGGTGTCACAGCCGCTCAACAGGCCCAGGCCCAGCAGGCCCATACCGGTGAGGACCTTGCGACGGGTGAATAACGTACTCATGAAATGGGCGTCCCGTGAAGCGCCTGACGGCTGCGCATAACAGGTCAGTCAGGCTTTGAAAAGCGGTGAACAATAAGGCTGGGTAGTCTACCGGCCTTGATCACGCTTGATAATCTGCGACGTTCTGCCACAGGGGCGGTGGCCACCTTACCAGCCAGGGCGCTGATTGAGTCTGTGGCACACTGTCGCAGAGACCGCCAAAGGCCCACCGCACAAGGCGTTGGGCAAATGTTTCAACGATTATCAGGGCCCTTGACCGGCATCAAGGCGCCGCTCGTCCGCACTGGGGCACAGTCACGGTACAAGGACCGGCCACCGTGAGGCTCTGATGCTCTATCTCCTGTTCCTGCTGGCCCATCTGTTCGCGGCGCTGATGTTTATCGGCACGGTGTTCTTTGAAGTGTTGATCCTTGCCAGTGTGCACAAGCAACTGCCGGCCCGCGTGATGTTGCTGGTGGAGCAGGGCATCGGCCGCCGCGCCAGGGCCTTGATGCCGTGGGTGCTGCTGGTGTTGTTTGGCGCCGGGATCGGCATGGTCTGGTTGCGCTATCTGCCAGTGCTGGCGGCGCCATCGAGTTCGGCATTCGGTGCCTTGCTGACCCTCAAGCTGATCCTCGCCGCCAGCGTGCTGATGCATTTTTTGCTGACGGTGTGGTTGATGCGCCGTGGGCGGGTCAGCGCGGCCTATTTGCGCTTCGTCCATCTGAGCCTGTTCTGCCATATGGTTGCCATTGTGTTGCTGGCCAAGAGCATGTTCTACATCACCTGGTAAACGTCGGCGCTTGATGCATATCAAGGTGCGCTGCCCGGTCGCACCGCACAATGACCCACCGTAGCCAGACCCGGAGGCCGTCATGCTCACTGTCATTCATCCCGCCCGCGAGTGGCGCCTGCGCCGTGACCAAAGCGTGTTGGACCAGAGCCAGGTCGACATCGGCAAATTCCATCCGGGCATCGGCTCCCTCGACCTGCTGCGCGCCTTGCGCAGCAGCCGTCAGCGCCAACGCCCGCTGGCGCTGAACCTGCAGTGGCCGGCAGGCCTGGTGGCGGATGACTACCTGGGCGCGCTGGAGCAGGAAATCCACCTGGTCGGTTGCCACGTGGGCGGCCGGCAACCGGTGGACCAATTCCATCTGGGCGGCGCCACCCCGGCGATCGCCGACCTGCAACGCTTGATGGCGCACCTGCGCAGCCGCCTGCATTTTCTTGAGCATGACCAGGGTGACTACAGCCTCGACCTCGACCCGCTGCACACCGACTGGGCAACCATGGGCCTGTTGCGCGACCTGGGGTTCAACCACATCAATATCGGCGTGCCGGATGCCAGTGCCGAGGCCACGCCGTCGGTGGCCGGCTATCAGGACCCGGCCCCGATCCAGTCGCTGATCGACGCGGCGCGCACCTTCGGCTTTCGTTCGGTGAATGTCGACCTCGGCTACGGCCACGCCTGGCAGACCTGCGACAGCTTTGCCGCCAAGCTGGCCAGCCTGATCGCCCTGGAGCCGGACCGCCTGCAAGTGTTCGACTATGCCCAGGCGCCACGGCGTTACCAGCAGCAGCCACGGCGTGCGCTTTCATCGAATGTCGACAAGTGTGGCATGCGCCGCATCGCCTTCCAGCGCCTGGAGGCCGCCGGTTATCACTACATCGGGCTGGGCCAGTTCGTACGCCCCGACGACGACCTGGCACTGGCCCAGGAGCGTGGGCACCTGAGCCGCAATTGCCAGGGTTTTACCCGGCACGGCTACTGTGACCATATCGGCTTTGGCCTGGGCGCCATCAGCCAGCTCGACACCCTGTATGCGCAAAACACCGAAGACCTGGCGCGCTATCGCCAGCAACTGGACAGCGACCTGCTGCCCACCGCCCGCGGCTGGCGCTGCGAGGCCGGCGACCAGATCCGCCAGCATGTGATGGAGCGCCTGGCCTGTGACCTGGAGTTGGACATCCAGGCCCTTGAGCGCCGCTATGGGGTGATTTTTTCCCGCTATTTCTCGGCGATCTGGCCGCTGCTGGAGCATCTGCACCAGGACGGCCTGATCGACCTGTCCGAGCGCTTCCTATGTGTGCTGCCAGCGGGCCGGCAGCGGGTCGAAGCTCTATGCGCACTGTTTGACCGGGCAGGCAGCGCGGTTCCCCCTTGCTCCAACGATGAGACCATCGATCATGAAAGCGTTTGAGTTCAACCGCGCCCTGGTGCAGAAATACGACCGCCCGGGGCCGCGCTACACCTCGTACCCGACCGCGCCGCAGTTTCACTCAGCCTTTGCCCTGGACGATTACCAGCAGGCGGTAGCGGCCAGCAACCAGGCGTTGGCACCCAAGGCGCTGTCGGTGTACATCCATATCCCGTTCTGCCAGAGCCTTTGCTACTACTGCGGTTGCCACAAGATCATCACGCGCAAGACCCATCGCGCCGCGGAGTACCTGGGCTACCTCAAGCGCGAAATCCAGATGCAGGCCGCGCTGTTCGACCGCGCGCGGCCCCTGACCCAGTTGCACCTGGGCGGCGGTACGCCGACCTACCTCGACGATGCACAACTGGCCGAATTGATGGACTGCCTGGCGCAGGGCTTCAGCCTGGATACCAGTGACAATCATGAGTTTTCCATTGAAGTGGACCCGCGCACCATCAGCGTCGAACGGATCCACAACCTGCGCGGGCTGGGCTTCAATCGCCTGAGTTTTGGCGTGCAGGACTTTGATGCCGATGTGCAGGCGGCGGTCAATCGCGTGCAGAGCGAAGAGCAGATTGTGCAGTTGGTCGCGGCCGCCCGGCAGGCAAGGTTCAAGTCGATCAGTGTGGATTTGATCTACGGCCTGCCGTTGCAGACCGTGGCCAGCTTCGACGTGACCCTGGGCAAGCTGATTGCCCTGCGCCCAGACCGCGTGGCGGCCTACAGCTACGCGCATTTGCCCACGCAAATCCGTGCCCAGCGCATGATCCGCCCCGAAGACATGCCACCGCCGGAGCGCAAGCTGGAGCTGCTGGAATTGACCATTCGCCGGCTGACCGAGGCGGGCTATGTGTATATCGGCATGGACCACTTTGCCTTGCCCGACGACGAACTGGCCCTGGCCCGGGCCAATGGCACCTTGCAGCGCAACTTCCAGGGCTACTCGACCCATGCCGATTGCGATCTGATCGGCCTGGGCGTGTCGGCCATCGGCAAGGTGGGCGACAGCTACAGCCAGAGCGTCAAGGAGTTGTCCCAGTACTACGCGCGGATCGCCGCCGGGCTGTTGCCGGTGCAGCGCGGCTACCGCCTGAACGCCGATGACGTGCTGCGCCGCGACGTGATCAACGGCCTGATGTGCCACGGGCGCATCGACTTTGCCGGGGTCGAGGCCGGGCATGCGATCCGTTTTACCGAATACTTTGCCCACGCGTTGTCGCGGTTGGATGAGCAAGTGGCGGATGGTTTGCTGCACATCGAGGACGATGCCGTGCAGCTGTTGCCCCAGGGGCAATTGATGGTGCGCAGCGTGGCGATGGCCTTTGATGCGTACCTGGGCGGGCAGCAAAAGGGCCAGTTTTCGCGCACGGTCTGAGCCGTTGGCGTGCTGCAGGAGCCGGCAAGCCGGCTCCCGCAAGGCTACGTTCCGGCAACCGAGTTGGTGCGCTCCACCTCTTCCACCAGCTTATCGATCCCTTCCAGTCGTACCCGATTGTCGTGATCCCACGGATGAAACCCCGGCTTGAAGTAATGCAGCCACGGCCGCGCCATGCGCGGGAACACGCCCTTGGGGCCGTAGAGAAACTTCAGCATCCGCCAGAACCCCTTCAGATGCCCGCCCGCGCGGCGGTCGGCGATCAACAGGCGCAGGTGGAAATCAAACACCACCAGCCAGAAAAACACCGTGGTGAACAGCATGGTCCCGGTGCGCAGCAAGTAACGCTTGGGCCCCGGCTTGATCACGCTGTTCCACACATCGAAGGCCACGGCCTTGTGCTCGGTTTCTTCAAGGGCGTGCCAGTACCACATTTGCTGGTAGCCCTTGAGCGAATCACCAAAACGGGTGGGGTCGCTGAGCAGGATCTCCGCGAGCATCGCCGTGTAGTGTTCCAGGGCGATGGTCACCGCCAGGTTGAAGGACGGCGGCAAGTGCTTCTTTTGCAGGTCGAGCATAAATTTCAAGCGCCGGTCGAGCAGATGGGCCGGCAGGCCGGCGGCTTGCAGCAGGTCGTTGTAGGCCACGTGTTCGCGGCTGTGCATGGCTTCCTGGCCGATAAAGCCCTGGATCTCCTTTTTCAACGCCGGGTCGTCGATGCGCTGGCGATAGTGGCGCACGCTGTCCATGAAGAACAGTTCGCCCTGGGGAAACAGCAACGACAGGGCATTGAAAAAGTGCGTGATGAACGGGCCTTGCTCATGCCAGTCCTTGATACGCTCGGCGGGCAGGACGAAATGCAGGTCGCGGCGAATGGGCAGCATCATGGCGACTCCTGTTCAGTGATGGGGTTGGGCAGCGGTGGCTTGCGTTTTTTTGGTGCCATGCGTCGGCTGGCAAACACCACCAGTGCCTGGTAGGCCGCTGGCAGGCAGCGCGCGAGCAGGTCCAGGGCGTAGGCGTCGCGGCCGATCAGCACGCGGCGTTTGTTCTTGCGCACGCCTTGCAGGATCACCTTGGCGGCCTGGTCGGCGTCGGTGATAAAGAGTTTTTCGAAGTCGGCGCGGGCCTGTTGTTCGCTATGGATCAGGAACCCGGTCATGTTCGCGTCGATCCGGCTGCTGCGGCAGATGTCGGTACGGATCCCGCCGGGATGCACGCAGGTGGCCGAGACGCCGCTGCGTTGCAAATCCAGCTCCTGGCGCAGGGCTTCGGTGAAGCCGCGCACCGCGAACTTGGTGGCGTTGTAGCCGCTCATGCCGGGCTGGGCGAACAGGCCGAACACGCTGGAGGTGTTGACCACATGCCCGTCGCCACTGGCCTTGAGGTACGGCAGGAAGGCCTTGGTGCCGTACACCACACCCCAGAAGTTAATGCCGACGATCCACTCCAGGTCGGCGTAGTCCACACCTTCCACGGTGCTCGACAGGGCCACCCCGGCATTGTTGAAAATCAAATTGACCTGGCCGTGTTCTGCCGCGCAACTGGCGGCCCAATCCTCCATGGCCTGGCGGTCGGCAACATCCACCTCCCGCGAGGTCACGCGGATCGGCGCCAGGGTGCTGCGCTGGACCAGCTCCACGGTTTGTTGCAGCCCGGCCTGGTTCTTGTCTGCCAGGGCCAGGTGGCAACCCTCGCGGGCCAGGGCCAGGGCCAAGGCGCGGCCCATGCCGGACGCGGCACCGGTGATGGCTGCCACACGGCCATTGAATGACTTCATGACAGGCTTCCTTCTGCGGTGGCATGGGGTGGCGCGACGGGGCGCGACGGGGCGCCGGTCACTAATGGCGTGACTTGATAATCGCGCAGGGCGAACTGGCGGGTGACCTGCTTGAAACGCCAGGTCGAACCGGGCCACAACGTCGTATTTTTGCCGGTGCGCGGATCGAGGTACCAACTGCGGCAGCCGCCGGTGTTCCAGATGGTGCGCTGGAGCTTTGCCTGGATTTGCTGGTTGTAGGCGCTTTCTACGGCGGGCTTGACCTCGACCGTGGCAATTTGCTGGCGGCGCATCTGTTGCAGGGCATCGAGGATGTAGGTGACTTGCGCCTCGATCATCAGAATCATCGAGTTGTGGCCCAGCCCGGTGTTGGGCCCGACGATCAGGAACAGGTTCGGATAGCCCGGTACGGTGGTGCCCTTGTATGCGTGGGCGCCATCGCGCCAGGCCTCCATCAGGTCGACGCCACCGCGCCCGATGATGCAGTCGCGGGGCAGGGGATCGGTGGCCTGGAACCCGGTGCCGAAGATCAGGCAGTCAGCCGGGTGCTTGATGCCATCGGCGGTGATGACCCCGTCGGCTTCGATCCGCAGCACCGTCTCGGTGACCACTTCGACATTGCTGCGTGACAGCGCCGGATAGTAGTCGTTGGAGATCAGCACGCGCTTGCAGCCGATGGTGTAGTCCGGCCGCAGGACCTTGCGCAGGGAAGGGCGCGCCACCTGTTTGTGCAGGTGACGCAGGGCGATTTTCTGCACCACTTTCATCAGGCGCGGGTGCAGCGCAAACCCCACCACCCGACCTTCCAGGGCCCAGTAGAAGGCCCCGCGCACCAGGCGCTGGGTGAACGGCAGATGCTTGAACAGCCAGCGCTCAAAGCGTGAGATGGGGCGGTCCGGCTTGGGCATGATCCACGGCGCGGTGCGCTGGAACAGGTCCAGGTGCGCCACCTGCGGGGCAATACGCGGCACGAACTGGATGGCACTGGCGCCGGTGCCAATCACCGCCACGCGCTTGCCCTTGAGTGAATAGTCGTGGTCCCAGTGCTGGGAGTGAAAGCGTTTGCCCTTGAAGCTGTCCAACCCCGCAATATTCGGCAGCGCCGGGCGGGACAGGCCGCCCATACCCGACACCAGCACCCGCGCACTGACACGGCGGCCATTGCTGAACTGCAGTTGCCAGCGTTGCAACTGCTCATCGAACACCGCCCGTTGCAGGCCCATGCCAAAACGCAGGTACGGCGCCAGTTCAAAGCGCTGCGCGCAGTGCTCCAGGTAGGCACGGATTTCCGCCTGGGGGGCAAACTGCCGGGTCCAGTCGGGGTTGGGCGCAAAGGAAAACGAATAGACGTGGGATTGCACGTCACAGGCGCAGCCCGGGTAGTGGTTGTCGCGCCAGGTGCCGCCCAGGGAGTCGGCCTGTTCGGCAATGAAGAAGTCGTCGAGCCCGGCTTGCTTGAGTTTGATCGCCATGCACAGGCCGGCAAAGCCTGAGCCAATGATGGCGATATCAACGCAATCTGCCGGGCCGCTCGGCGGGGTAGAGGCATTCATAGGGTGTCCCTCGTGGGCTGTGGGCGCCTTACGGGTTTTGACATCGGATGTGCTCCTTTTTTGTTTTTGGCTTTTTAGATAGAACACCATTGCAAAGAAAAATTGTATTTATTATTTTAAAAAAGATTTTAAATAATCTACCTGAAAATATCGCCTACGCTACAACCTTGTCCTTTATGTGCGATTTGTCCGACGGACGAACCTTTACGCACGCAGTTGAAGTCCAGGGTGTGGACGATGGCTGAGGTCTTGACCAATACCGGTCGGATCGCCAGCAGCAGGGAAGCAGAGGACCGAGCTATGGCTGTCGAATGGGTTGTCGCTGCGGGTGTGTTTATGGCTGCCAGTGCGGCGTTATGGGGCTTGAGTGCCTGGATGACGCGCCGTATCGAAGCGGCTGTTCCAAGCAACGGGCGCTTTGTGGAGATCGATGGCGAGCGCTTTCATTATGTAGACGAGGGCAAGGGCCCGCCGCTGGTGATGATCCACGGCCTGATGGGCAGCAGTCGCAACCTGACCTATGCCTTGTCCGCGCAATTGCGCGAGCACTTTCGGGTGATCACCCTGGACCGCCCCGGCTCAGGCTATTCCACCCGGCACAAAGGCACCGGCGCCGACCTGCCAAGCCAGGCCCGGCAAGTGGCGACCTTTATCCAGACCCTGGACCTGGGCCAGCCCCTGGTGCTGGGGCATTCCCTGGGCGGGGCGATTTCCCTGGCCCTGGCCCTGGACCATCCCCATGCGGTGTCCGGGCTGGTGCTGGTGGCCCCGCTGACTCATCCCCAGCGCATGATCCCCCTGGTATTTCTATCGCTGGCGGTGCGCCCTGGCTGGCTGCGGCGCTGGGTGTCGCGCACGCTGACCGTGCCCATCGGCATGCTCACCAGTGGCGCGGTGGTCAAGGGCGTATTCGCTCCCGACCCGGCACCGGCCGACTTCGCCACCCGTGGCGGCGGCCTGCTGGGGATGCGTCCCGATAACTTCTATGCCGCCTCCACCGAGATCGGCCTGGTCAACGATTACCTGCCCGATATGGTCAAGCGCTACGCCCAGTTGCGCCTGCCCATCGGCCTGATCTATGGCTCGCGGGACAAGGTGCTGGACTTTCGCATGCACGGCCAGGCCCTGGCGGACAAGGTGCCAGGGCTCAAGCTGCAGCTGGTCGAAGGCCGTGGCCATATGTTGCCCATCACCGCTACCGAGCGGGTGGCAGCATTGGTCGAGCAGGTGGCCAAGCGCAGCAGGCCGCTGGAAACAGCCACAGTCCTGCACCCGCCCTTTGCGTTGGCGAGCAAATAATCATGAACCCCACGGTGCGGTCGAAAGTCGCTAACGCTTGCCCTAGACACCTGACCGAACGGCTGAAAAAGAGACTGCCCGGTCACGTAAAAAAGGCCTCGAAAAAGTAGTTGACGACCTATCGGTTCCGCGCTATTTATTTAAAAAAATATTTCAATATTTATTTTGAAATGATTTTTGAAATGCCTAAGAGCGAATAAAATAATGAAAAAAACGCCTTTTATCGCATGGTTGATTTCAAGTGGCCTTCAGTGCCGCCTGAACCTGTTTCCTGTCTCTTTTGCTTCGCTCTCCCTCCCTGCCGCGCAGTGCGTCCGGAGGTTGCCATGAATCAGACCCTGGCTGCCCCGCACGTTTGGACCGACGGCAAGCGCCACCTGTGGTGGCTGGGCATCATGCCTCTGGCGACCCCGCTGCTGTCGGGCGCCCTGGCTATTACTACGGGTGTACAAGAGCTGTGGTGGGTCGGTGTGCTGGTGATTTTCGGGCTGATCCCGTTGATCGACGGCCTGCTTGGGGAAGACGTCAGCAACCCGCCAGAATCCGCTGTCAGCGGCCTTGAGTCGCAGAAGTACTACCGCTGGATCGTCTACACCGGGGTGTTGTTGGTTATTTCATCCCTGGTGATGACCGGTTGGCTGGCGGTCAGCGGCATCGACTGGATGATCAACGGCGGCCTGCTGCAACTCACGGCGTCCATGGACCCATCGAGCTGGATGGCGCAAACCGCCAGCTTCCTGACCGCCCGGGTGCAACTGCATGGCGAGGTGAGTTGGTTCACCTACCTGGGCATGGCCATGTCCACCGGCGCCGCCACTGGCATCGCGATCAACACCGCCCATGAACTGGGGCACAAGCCGCGCCTGCTGGAGATTGTGCTGGCGAAGATCACCCTGGCGCCGACCTTCTACGGGCACTTCTACACCGAACACAACCGTGGCCATCACGTGCGCGTCGCCACTCCGGAAGATCCGGCCAGCTCGCGGCTGGGGGAGAGCTTCTGGGCCTTCCTGCCGCGCTCGGTGTGGTTCAGTGCGCGCTCGGCCTGGAACCTGGAACGCGAACGCCTGCGCAAGCTCGGCCTGCCAGCCTGGCACTGGAAGAACGGCGTACTCAGCGCCTGGATGTACAGCGTGGTGTTGTGGGGCGCGATGATCGCCTGGCTGGGTGCGGCGGTGATTCCCTTCCTGTTGATCCAGGGCATCTACGGCTTCTCGTTGCTGGAAGTAGTGAACTATGTCGAGCACTACGGGCTTAAACGCCAGAAGTTGCCCAATGGCCGTTATGAGCGGTGTTCGCCGCGCCACTCGTGGAACAGTAACCGTATTGTCACCAATATCTTTCTGTTCCAGTTGCAGCGCCACTCCGATCATCACGCCAACCCGACTCGCAGTTATCAGTCGTTGCGCCACTTTGATGAATCGCCGCAACTGCCGTATGGCTACGCCAGCATGATTGTCTGGGCCTATATCCCTTACTTGTGGCGCCGGCGTATGGATCACCGGGTACTACGGCATTATTCGGGGGATGTCACCCTGGCCAATATCCAGCCATCCAAACGCTTGAAGATACTGGAGAAGTACGGCAAGACCAGCACCTTCTAATGTGAATCAACTGTTGTAGGGCGCACTCGGGGTCTGTGTATCGCGCAGGTTTTCATCGCCCACGGTTTGCCGGATTCGAGTGCTGCTTAAGTTGCAAGAAAGTTGTTTGACCCTAACAAAAATAAAATCAAGGGAAGGACGTACACCATGCAAACACCTGCCAAGTTCACCACCCATATCGTGCTCGCTGCGCTGGGCCTTATCGCCTATCACCAGGCCCAGGCCGCACGCATCGAACCTGCCGGCAGCGCCTTCACTGCCCAGGGCCCCATCAGCTTTTCCAAGGGCGCGCTGATCAGCGCCGACTGCACCATCAAGGTGGCCGGCAAGGTCGCGGCCGATGGCTCGCAAGTCAATGTCGACAAGGTCGAGTTCGACGGTGGCCTCAAGTGCAGCCGCGTCGAAGCCATCAACCTGCCGTGGATTTTAGTGGCCAAGGATGCCAAGAGCGGCTCCATGTCGAAGATCAGCGTCGATGTGCACGCCTTTGGCCTGGGCGGCAAGTGCGGCCCATCCACTGCCGAAGGCACCTGGGATAACGCCACCGGCAAGTTGGAAGCGGCCAATGTGCCGATTGGCGAAGACTGCAAGATCAAGACGGTGTCGATCAAGATGCCGCCGACGTTCAAAGTCGTCGAGTAAACACCCGAATTTGTAGCGGTAATTGCATTGAAATTTGGCTGGAAAGGGAAGTTCTGCTGTTTCTCCGTGACCTCTCGATCATGGCCATTACCCCGGCGAAATGACTCGCCATACATGTGAGGAAAAATAATGAAAAGTTTGAAAACCCTCGTTTGTGTAAGTTCGTTTGCTCTGTGCTTTGGCGCGGCTTCGATGGCCAGTGCGGCGTCTTTTAGTCCAATTGGAGCGACGTTTGTTACAGGGGCGACTGGGAGCATTGAGGTTAAGTCGCCTTCTTCGTTCCAGAGCTCGGTGACCTGTAAGGCTGTTTTTGAAGGCACGGTCCGTTCAGATGGCAAGGCGGATATCACCAAGGTCACCATCTCTCAAGGCACCAGCTCTCTGTGCGACCTGCCTCAGATCACTGGATTGCCTTGGTTGCTGGAGCCTCTCACTGCAACGACTGGCAAGGCTCACAACGTTGGCTACAAGATCGTCACTCCAGGCTTCCCACCGCCAACCAACTGCGGCCCTTCCTCCATTGACGTGCTGTTGTCATCGACACCAGCACCGTCTCCAAGTATCGCATTGACTGCGAACAATCAGCCGCTTTCTGGCAATTGCACCGTTGTGAAACTGAATGTTGGCGCTCTTGGGGTCACTATTATTCCTTAATGTAGGAACTGCTCCAAAAGGGCTGATCACCCAGTAAAGACAGGCGCCTCGTAAGAGGCGCCTGTTGAAGAAAGTCTGATCGGTTTTATCGATTGAGACGAAAAAAAACAATAAGGAGTGGGGCATGAATAATAAGAAACAACAGGCACAAGTGTTCCTCAGCCTGGCATTGTTGAGTGGGCTGATGGTGACTGCAGGCTCGGTCCAGGCAGGCGGCTTCATGACTCCTACTGCTAACACTGCTGGCTGGGGTCGGGCGTTCGGTGGTGGTTCGATGTTCAAAAACGATCCGTCAGCGGCCTACAACAACCCAGCTGCCATGGCTTTCATTGACAAGACTATTTCGCAGTTCACCATCAACTACGCAAATATCGATATCAAATACAAAGGCTCGGCGTATGACTACGCTGGTAATCCGACGTCTACCACTGTCATGGATCCTACGACCGGGGAACTTGTCTCGTCGACCCCGCGCACCGGTGACGGCGGCCAAGGCGGATTCGAAGCCTGGGTACCCACCGGTTTTATGGTGATCCCGATCAACGACCGTTTTGCCTTTGGCCTGAGCCAGGTGGTGCCCATGGGCGCCCGCACAACCTGGGATGAGGACTGGAAAGGCCGCGATTTTGCAGTGGATACCCGCATCGAAACCGTTGGCTTGACCGGCTCCCTGTCGTTCAAGGTCAATGATGAGTTTTCCATCGGTGGTGGTGCGATTCTTCAGCACACCAAAGGCTTTGTGAGCCAGAACGTCGACCTGTATGCCGCTGCTGCGCAGTCGCCGGATTTCGGTTTCGTTCCGTTTCCCGCCGGCCAGGGCTTCGCCTTGATGCGCGTCAAGGTCGACAACAACTCTCTGGGCTGGTTTGCAGGGATGACCTGGAAACCTACGGCGCAAGACACCCTGGGCTTGAACTACCACGCCAAGATCAAGAACAAGCTGGAAGGCAAGTACAACATGTACGCCGATCCGGGCTCGGAAGCACTGATGACCATTCCTGTGATCGACGGTAAAACCCTGGTCGAGTTGGCTTACCCTGGGCTGAAGCTGTATCCGGGTGGTGCCAATGCCTCCACGCAACTGGATATCCCTGCCAACGCGTCCCTGGACTGGGTACACGACTTCAATGACCGCCTGACCCTGGGCGCCAGTGTGACCTGGACCCAATGGTCCTCCTTCGAGGCGCTGACCTTGAAGTCCAATGGCAGCACCATCGTGTCGATCCCGTACAAGTACAAGAACACCTGGATGTATTCGTTCGGTGGCGACTACAAACTCACGGATGACTTTACCGTGCGTGCCGGTGTGGCCTTCGACCAGACCCCAACCCGCAACTCCACCCGTGACCCACGTATCCCGGATGGTGATCGCACCTTCGCCTCCCTGGGCTTTGGCTACAACATCCGCGCCATTCCTGGCCTGAGCATCGACGGCGCGTATTCCCGCCAGTTTGTGGAAACCGTCAAGCTCAAGACCAAGAACGTTGATCGTCTGGGCGCGGCGTCGCTGGATGGCAAATCCGAGGCCAAGGGCGAAGTGGTCAGCCTCTCGGCTACCTACGCCTTCTGACCTGAGGTTGTATCTGCGTAGTGCCTGGGTAAACGCGTAGTCAGCGCATCTTTCTACTGCGTTTACCCGGTGCTGCACCCATGGGTCGCCCACGCGACCCTTGGTGATTTCTTTCTCCCTTCAACACTTCGGCTGACACGTTCGGCCGAGAATTATTTCGCAAACAGATTAAATAAAAATTTCAAAACAAAATTTGAATTTGTCTTTTCAAGTTTGTAGTGTGGTGATCAGTCGCAGGCCATACCGACCTGCTGACATGCGTGCCGTGCCCTGAATAGTTGCCCTGATCAAGTAGAGGTATCTCCATGGTTATCTGGTTATTGGCGGGACTCGCTGCGGCGACTGCCCTGGCGTATCGACAAGCGGCAGCCACCCTGTGGCTGGGGGCTGGCCTGGCCTGGCTGGCGGGCGGCTACCTGTTCAATGTGGTCGCTGGGTTTGGCCTGAGCGTTGCGGCGTTGCTGGTGGTGGTACCGGCGCTGCTGCTGAGCATCAAGCCGCTGCGCCGCGCACTGTTGACCAGCAAGGCCCTGGGCCTGTTTCGCACGATCATGCCGGCCATGTCCGACACTGAGCGCGCGGCTATCGAGTCCGGCACCGTGTGGTGGGACGCCGAGTTGTTCAGCGGCAAACCCAATTGGCAGCGCCTGCTGCAAGCCGCTCCGGCACGCTTGAGCGCCGAAGAGCAGGCGTTCCTCGACAACGAAGTGGAAACCCTCTGCGACATGGCCAATGACTGGGAAACCACCCAGGTCTGGCAGGACCTGTCGCCCGAAGGCTGGCAGTACACCAAGGACGCCGGCTTCCTCGGCATGATCATTCCCAAGCAATATGGCGGCAAAGGCTTCTCCCACTATGCCCATTCGCAAGTGGTGATGAAGCTGTCGACCCGTTGCTCGGCGGCGGCGATTTCGGTGATGGTCCCCAACTCCCTGGGGCCTGCCGAACTGCTGCTGCATTACGGCACCGACGCCCAGCGCAATTACTACCTGCCGCGCCTGGCCCGTGGCGAAGACATCCCGTGCTTTGCCCTGACCAGCCCCTATGCCGGCTCCGACGCCGGGGCGATTCCCGACCTGGGCATCGTCTGCAAGGGCATGCATGAAGGCCAGCAAGTGCTGGGTTTCAGCGTGACCTGGGACAAGCGCTATATCACCCTCGGCCCCATCGCCACAGTGCTGGGCCTGGCCTTTCGCGCCGAAGACCCGGACGGCCTGCTGGGTCAGCCCGGTTCGCTGGGCATCACCTGCGCGTTGATCCCCACGTCCCATCCCGGGGTGAACAGTGGTCGCCGTCATTGGCCCCTCAATGCGGTGTTCCAGAACGGCCCGACCACCGGCAAGGACGTGTTTATCCCCCTGGAGTGGGTGATCGGCGGCCGCGAGCAAGTGGGCAACGGCTGGCGCATGTTGATGGAATGCCTGGCCGCCGGGCGCGCGATTTCCCTGCCGTCGGCCAACGTTGGCCTGGGCAAGGTGGCGGTACGCGGTACCACGGCCTATGCGGCGATGCGCAAGCAGTTCGGCCTGCCGATTGGCAAGTTTGAAGGGGTGCAGGCGCCGTTGGCGCGCATGGCCGGGCACCTGTATGCCTGCGATGCGGTGCGCAAGGTGTCGGTGGCGTCGTTGGATGCCGGTGAGAAACCCTCGGTTATCTCGGCAATTGCCAAATACCACGTCACCGAGCGTGCGCGGATCATCGTCAACGATGGCATGGACATCGTCGCCGGCAAGGGCATCTGCATGGGGCCCAACAACTTCCTGGCCCGTGCCTATCAACAAAGCCCCATCGCGATCACGGTGGAAGGCGCGAACATCATGACCCGCTGCCTGATCATCTACGGCCAGGGCCTGATCCGGTGCCATCCTTATGTGTTTCGCGAGATGGAAGCGGCGCGCAACACCGATAGTCGCAAGGCGCTGCTGGCGTTCGACAGTGCCATGTTCGGTCACCTGAGCTTTGTGCTGGCCAATACCGTACGTGCGGCGGTGCATTCTCTTACAGGCGGGCGGCTGATTGCCGTGCCGGCCAAGACCGACCCTTCGCTTGCGTCCTACTACCGCCAGGCCAATCGGCTGTCGGTGGTGCTGGCATTGATTTCCGATATTTCCATGGGCGTGCTGGGCGGGGCGCTCAAGCGCAAGGAAAGCATCACCGGGCGCCTGGGCGATATGCTGTCCCAGCTCTACATCTTGTCCTGCGTGCTCAAGCGTTTTGAAGACGATGGCCGGCCCCAGGCGGATCTGCCGCTGGTGCATTGGTCGGCCCAGGACGCCCTGTTGCGGGCCCATGAAGCCCTGGCCGAGGTGCTCGACAATTATCCTTCGAAGCCGGCTGCGGCAGTGATTCGTGGCTTGAGCTTCCCGTTCGGCATTCCCCAGCGCAAGCCGTCAGACCGCTTGCTGGCCCAGGTGGCCGAACTGGTGCAGACCCCGGGCGAAAGCCGCGACCGTTTGCTGGCCAACTCCTACATCCCGCGTCCGGAAGTTGACAAGTTGGCCTACGGCGAGTTGGCGTTCCGCCTGCTGCCCCAGGTGGAGTTGATCGAAGGGCGACTCAAGGCGGCCGTCAAGCAAGGCACCCTCGACCCGATGCCGATCAGCAGCACGGCGTTTACCGCCTGGCGCATCAAGGCCCGGGCCCTGGATTTGATCAGCGCCGACGAAGATACCCTGCTGGCGCGCTACGTGGAGTACGCCGACCACGGTATCCAGGTGGACGACTTCCCGCAGGACTTCGGGTTGCTGGAGGCACTGCAAAAGCGTCAACAGGCGTTGGAGCAAGTGGCCAAACCCAGCAGCAAAAAACGTGAAAACGCCCCGGTGAACTAAACACCAACACGCGCCCTGTAGGAGCTGGCTTGCCTGCGATAGCGGTGTGTCTGTGCCAAAGATGCAATCTGACACACCGCCATCGCAGGCAAGCCAGCTCCCACAGGAGATTGGGTTTGCAGGTCAGGAAAACGGATCGATTTATGAGCGACAGCTATCTCTCTTTTGTGAACTCTGCCTGGGGCCGTCGCCTGGCCCAGACTATCGGCTTGCCACAACCCTTGCCCCTGCAACGTCATCGCAGCGGCCAGCAAGGCTTGGCCAACCCGGTGATCATCGCCGGGGCAGGGCGCCTGGCGGACGAGGTGCGGCGCATCTTCAAGGCCACCGACACCGTGCCGGCCCAGGCCGCCACGCTCAAGGCGCCGTCTACGGTCAAGGTCCAGGGCGCGGTGTTCGATGCCAGTGCCGTGCTCGACCTCAAGCAACTGGACGAACTCTACGAATTCTTCCACGCCAACGCCCGGCGCCTGGGGCAGCACGCCCGCGTGGTGGTGCTGGGCACCGCGCCCGAACACTGCCAGGACTTGCCCCAGGCCATCGCCCAGCGTGCCCTGGAAGGCCTGGTGCGATCCCTGGCCAAGGAGCTGCGGCGGGCGATCACGGTGCAACTGATCTATGTCGCGCCGGGTGCCGAGCAGGCCCTGGAAAGCAGCCTGCGCTTTTTCCTGTCGCGGCGTTCGGCCTATGTCTCGGGGCAGGTGGTGCGCCTGGAACAACCGGTCGATGCCGCCCCCGCCATCAACTGGGACAAGCCCTTCAGCGGCCGCCGCGCCTTGGTCACCGGCGCCTCCCGTGGCATTGGCCTGGCTATCGCCCAGGTCCTGGCCCGTGACGGCGCGCACGTGGTGTGCGTGGATGTGCCGCAAGCGTTGGCCTCCCTGGAACAGGCGGCCAGCAGCGTCGGCGGCCACGCCTGGGCGCTGGACATCACCGCCGCCGATGCGGTGCAGCAGTTGCAGGCTTATGTGGCCGAGCACGGCGCGTTTGATGTGGTGGTGCATAACGCCGGGATCACGCGCGACAAGACCATCGCGAAAATGACCGAAACCGCCTGGCGCAGTGTGCTGGCGGTCAACCTCGAAGCGCCGTTGCACTTGAGTCAAGCCTTGCTGCAGGGGCAGGGGCTCAATGCCGGTGGGCGGGTGGTCTGTGTGTCGTCGATCTCCGGGATCGCCGGCAACCTGGGGCAGAGCAACTACGCCACCTCCAAGGCCGGGGTGATTGGCCTGGTGCAGGGCCTGGCGCCCGTGGCGGCGGCGCGGCACGTCACGGTCAATGGCGTGGCGCCGGGGTTTATCGAGACCCAGATGACCGCGAAAATCCCGCTGATGATTCGCGAAGCGGGGCGGCGCATGAACTCCCTGTCCCAGGGCGGGCAACCCATCGACGTCGCCGAAACCATCGCCTGGCTGGCGCATCCGGCCTCGGGCGGGGTCAACGGCCAGGTGGTGCGGGTGTGCGGCCAAAGCCTGTTGGGAGCCTGAGCATGGACTACGTGACGCAGATTATCGATCCGCCGCCATCGCGCAATCGCCTGTTGCTCGATGGCCTGTTGGCGCTGCGCAAACCCAAGCTTGAGGGGGCGCCGGCCTTGCCCAGGGAGCGCCTGGTGCGCTCGGCGGTGGAGTTGAGTGCCAGGGATATTGCCGCCTACGGCCGGGCCTGTGGTTTCCGGCGTGAGCAAGGGGTGCCGCTGTCCTATCCCCATGTGCTGGCGTTCCCTTTGCACTTGATGCTGCTGACGCGCCCGAGTTTTCCGTACCCCGCCAGTGGCATGGTGCATCTGGCCAACCGCATCCGCCAGCATCGGCGCCTGCAGGAAGGCCAGGCCCTGCGCCTGGAAGTGTTTGCCGAGCGCTGGGTGGCCCATGCCAGGGGCCAGGCCTTGAGCATCGCCACCCATGCCTACAGCGCCGGCGAGTTGGTGTGGCAAAGCGAAAGCCTGTACCTGCGCCGGGATATCGCCAACCCGCTGGGCGAACCCTGGGGGCACAGCCTGCAATTACCCGAAGAGGACCTGCGGCGGACCCAGCGCTGGGTGCTGCCGGCGGATCTGGGGCGGCGTTTTGCCAAGGTGTCGGGGGATTTCAACCCGATCCATACCTCGCTGATCGGCGCGCGCCTGTTCGGTTTTCGCCGGGCCATTGCCCATGGCATGTGGACCCTGGGCCGTGCCCTGGCCGCCCAGCAACCCCCGGGCGGGCTGGATGTGGCCGAGGCCCATTGCGAGTTCAAGTTGCCGATCTTCCTGCCCGGCCAGGTCGCCCTGTGGAATGCCCCGGCAGACGGCCCGCGCCGCGCGTTCGAGGTGCGCAACCCGGCCGGCGACAAACCCCATATGCGCGGCCTGTTTATCTGGCACCCACGTTTTGATGAGAGTCGTCCATGAGTGACTACAGCTTCAACCCCGCCCCGACGCGCCGTGTGGCGATTGTTGGTGGCAACCGCATTCCGTTTGCCCGCTCCAACACGGTGTACGCCCACGACAGCAACCAGGATTTGCTGGTGGCTGCGCTGCAAGGCCTGGTGGACCGCTACAACCTCCACGGCCTGCGCCTGGGCGAGTTTGCCGCTGGCGCGGTGATCAAGCATTCGCGGGATTTCAACCTGGCCCGAGAATCGTTGCTGTCCACCACCCTGTCTGCCGAGACCCCGGCCTACGACCTGCAACAAGCCTGCGGCACGGGCCTTGAGGCGGCGTTGCTGGTGGCCAATAAAATCGCGCTTGGGCAGATTGAAGTGGGGATTGCCGGAGGCGCCGATACCACCTCCGACGCGCCCATCGGCATCAACGAGTCCCTGCGCCGCACACTGCTGGCGGCCAACCGCGCCAAGGGCGCCGGCAACAAGTTGCGCAGCCTGTTGGCGGTGCGTCCCTCGATGTTTTTCAAGCCTTTGCTGCCACGCAATGGCGAGCCGCGTACCGGCTTGTCCATGGGCGAACACTGCGAAGAAATGGCCAAGCGCTGGCAGATCAAGCGCCTGGCCCAGGACGAACTGACCCTGACCAGCCACCAGCGCCTCGAAGCGGCCTATAACAACGGCTTCTTCGACGACCTGATCAGCCCCTATCGCGGCCTGTCCCGCGACAACAACCTGCGCGCCGACGCCAGCCTGGAGAAGCTCGCCAGCCTGTCCCCGGCCTATGACCGGCAGAACGGCACCCTCACGGCCGGCAACTCCACGCCGCTGACCGACGGCGCTTCGGTGGTGCTGCTGGCCAGCGAGGAATGGGCCGCCGCCCGCGGCCTGCCGGTGCTGGCCTACCTGCGTACCGGCGAGACCGCGGCGGTGAACTTCGTCGATGGCAGTGAGGGCCTGCTGATGGCACCGGCCTACGCCGTGCCACGCATGCTTGCGCGCGAAGGCCTGGGTTTTGCCGACTTTGATTTGTTCGAGATCCACGAAGCCTTTGCCGCCCAGGTGCTGTGCACCCTCAAGGCCTGGGAAGACGCCGATTACTGCCGTGAGCGCCTGGGGCTGGAGGCGCCGCTGGGGCCTATCGACCGCGCCAAGATGAACGTCAACGGCGGCTCGCTCGGTTGCGGTCATCCCTTTGCCGCCACCGGTGGCCGTCAGTTGGCGGCGCTGGCCAAGGCCATCCACCAGCGTGGTGGCGGGCGCGGCTTGATTTCCATCTGTGCCGCCGGCGGCCTGGGCATTACCGCCATCGTTGAAAAGTAGCCCTACAACAACAATAAGGAGACTGCGATGAATGCTGTAAGCCTGGACCAAACCGAACGTATCTGGCTGAACGCCTACCTGCCCGGCGTGCCCAGCGACATCGATGCCGGCATCGAGGACTACCCGTCGTTGCGCGAGGTGTTTCTCGAGCATTTGCACAAATACCGCGACCGTGTGGCCTACGTCAGCATCGGCACCGAAATGACCTACGCCACTTGGCAGGCCCAGGGCATCGCCTTTGCCGCCTGGCTGCAAGCCCAGGGCGTGCGCAAGGGCGATCGCGTGGCATTGATGATGCCCAACTGCCTGCAGTACCCGATCTGCCTGCTGGGCACCATCCTCGCCGGTGCGGTGGTGGTCAACGTCAACCCGTTGTACACCTCCCACGAACTCAAGCACCTGCTCAAGGACAGCGGCGCCGAGACTGTGGTGATCTTCGAGAACTTCGCGCACACCCTGGAAAAAGTCGTGGCCGGCAGCACGATCAAACGCGTGGTCATCGCGGCCATTGGCGACCTGCTCGGCACCTTCAAGGGCGCGGCGATGAACTTCATCCTGCGCCGTGTGCAAAAACAGGTGCCCGCTTTCAATCTGCCGGGTGCGCTGCGTTTCAACCAGACGCTCAAACAGGGCCGGGGCCTGACCCACACCCCGGTGCCGCTGGCGCGTGAAGAACTGGCGTTCCTGCAATACACCGGAGGCACCACCGGCGATGCCAAGGGCGTGATGCTCAGCCACCGCAATATCATCGCCAACCTGTTGCAGGCCAAGGCCTGGGTGGGCGATCAACTGGACCAGAACCAGCAGGAAACCAACGTCACCCTGTTGCCGCTTTATCACATCTTTTCCCTGACCGTGAATTGCCTGATGTTCATGTGCCTGGGCGGGCGCAATATCCTGATCGCCAACCCACGGGACGTGAAGCGGGTGCAGATGATCCTGCGCAAGGAGCGTTTCAACGGCATTGCCGGGGTCAACACGTTGTTCAACGGCTTGCTGGAGAACGCAGAGTTCCGCGCCCGGGACTTTTCCGACCTGCGCCTGGTCATCGCTGGCGGCATGGCCACGCACACCGCGGTGGCCAAGCGCTGGAAAGAAGTCACCGGGCTGCCGATCATCGAGGGTTACGGCCTGACGGAGTGCTCGCCGGTGGTGAGCATCAGCCCCATCGATATCTCACGCATGCGCGACATGGAATTTACCGGCAGCATCGGCGTGCCATTGCCGTCGACCTGGGTGCGCTTCATCCGCGAGGACGGTGAAGTGGCTGACATCGGCGAGCAGGGCGAATTGCAGGTACGCGGCCCACAGGTAATGCAGGGCTACTGGCAGCGCCCCAAGGAAACCGCCGAGGTACTGGACGCCGAGGGCTGGCTGTCGACCGGGGATATCGGGGTGATGAACGAACAGGGCTTCATCCGCCTGGTGGATCGCAAGAAGGACATGATCCTGGTGTCGGGTTTCAACGTGTACCCCAATGAAATCGAAGACGTGGTGGCGTTGCATCCAGGGGTTGCGGAAGTGGCGGCGATTGGCGTGGAGGATGGGGTGACCGGGGAGAAGGTAAAGATTGTCGTGGTGCGCCGCGACCCCAGCCTGACTCAGGAACAGCTGTTGGCCCATTGCCGGGAATACCTGACGGGTTACAAGGTGCCCAAGTTTGTCGAGTTCCGCGTCGAAGAGTTGCCCAAGACCACGGTGGGCAAGGTCCTGCGCCGCGCATTGCGCTGACTTGATACGGTCTAATGTGGGAGCGGGCTTGCCCGCGATGACAGAGTGTCAGTCAATAAATGTGCTGACTGACAGCCCGCCATCGCGGGCAAGCCCGCTGCCACATTGATCGGTGCGGGTCTTTAAATTTCGCTCACGTTGACCCACCGCTCTTCCCGCACCGCCAGCCGAAGCGCTGTCGCCAACCGCTCCACCTCCCATGCCGCGTCAAAATCAGTACCCGCTGCACCTTGCCCGGCCAGTGCCATGATCAACTCCTGCACCTCCAGGGTCTTCAGTTCGTTGTACCCCAACTGATGGCCCGCCGCCGGGCTGAACGCGGCATAGCCGGGCAGGGCGGGGCCTGCCAGCAGGCGCTGGAAACCCTGGTCACCGACGCGAAACAGGCGCAGCTCATTCAACCGCTCCTGATCGAACGCCAGGGTGCCGCGTGTGCCGCTGATCTCGAAACTCAGGTGATTCTTGTAGCCGTGCTTGAGCCAACTGCTGCTGACGGTGCCGCGTGCGCCATTGGCAAAACGCAGCAGGGCATGTACCTGGTCGTCCACCGCAATTGAGCGCAATTGGGTGCTGCCAGGGCTGGCCGGGCGTTGGGCGTGGACGGTCTGGCTGTCGGCGCACACCTTGCTCACATCGCCCACCAGGTAACGTGCCATGGCCAGCAGATGACTGCCCAGGTCCGCCAGGGCGCCGCCGGCATGCTCTACCTCACAGCGCCAGGACCAGGGCGACGCCGGGTCGGCCATGAAGTCTTCGCTGAACTCGCCCTGGAAACTGATGATCTGCCCCAGCTCGCCCGCCTCGATCATCTGCCGCGCCAGGACGATCATCGGGTTGTGCTGGTAGTTGTAGCCGACTCGCGTCACCACCCCGGCGTCGCGGGCGGCGCGGCGCATGGCGTCGGCTTGCTGCAGGCTGGTCGCCAGGGGTTTTTCGCAATACACCGCCTTGCCCGCCGCCAGTGCCGCCATGGCCATGGGGTAGTGCAGGTGGTTGGGGGTGGTGATGGCCACCAGGTCCACTTGCGGATCATCGATCAGTTGTTGCCAGTCGCCGTGTGCCTGGGCAAACCCCCAGGCACTGGCACAGCGCTGCGCACGCTCGGTGTCGGCATCGGCCAGGGCCGCCAGTGTCAGGTTGAAGGGCAAGTCAAACACCGCACGGGCGTTATTGAACGCCAGTGCGTGGGCACGGCCCATGAAGCCTGTACCGATCAGGCCGATTCCAAGTGCGCGCATGGCGGTGGTCCTTTTGATTATTGTTTTCAGGAGGGCAATTAATAGAATAAAAATTCTCTACAATCAATATGTGGAATAAAAATACCGCCAGCTGACTGCGGGCAAGTCATCATTCCAGCGAATGCGGCTATATTCAGCGCGAAGGCAAAAGGCCTCTAGTTAACAAAAGATAACGTAGCGCCGATTGTCAGACGATTCCAAAGCCCGATAGGATGGCCCCTGCTTCCTCAAGGGGCTCTAGATTGCAGGTTTGCGCACTGCGAACACCCTGCAAGGTGTTACGACCTAACAATAATAAATGGGAGAAAGGTCTATGAGTGAGCCTGTCATGGGTGTGGGTTTTTGCCGCCCGCTCGCGTCGCGCAAGGTCGCGGTGCTGGCTACAGCGCTCTCGCTGCTGGGGGTTGTCGCGTTGTCGACGGCTGCCCAGGCTGCAACCGACGCCGCAGAACCTGCGGCATTTGCCATTGAATCGCCGAAAGCCGAAAAAGGCCTGATGATCGACGTCGTGCACGCCGGCAAGCGCCTGGTGGCGGTCGGTGATCGCGGGCATATCCTCTATTCCGATGATCAGGGCGCGACCTGGGTGCAGGCCAAGGTGCCGACCCGGCAGTTGCTCACGGCGGTGTTTTTCATCGACGAGCAGCATGGTTGGGCGGTGGGGCATGACGCCAAGATCCTCGCCAGCAGCGATGCCGGGGCTACCTGGACCGAGCAGTTCAAGGACCTCAGCCGTGAAGCGCCGCTGCTGGACGTGCTGTTCAACGACCCCAACCACGGCTTTGCGGTGGGCGCCTACGGTGCGCTGATCGAGACCACCGACGCGGGCAAGACCTGGGAGGACGTCAGCGACCGCCTGGACAACGAAGACCAGTACCACCTCAACGCCATCGCCCAGGTCAAGGACGCCGGCCTGTTTATCGTTGGCGAGCAGGGCAGCATGTTCCGCTCCAGCGACGCGGGCCAGACCTGGGAAAAACTCGAAGGCCCCTACGAGGGCTCGCTGTTTGGCGTGATCGGCACCGCCCAGCCCAAGACCCTGTTGGCCTATGGCTTGCGTGGCAACCTGTTCCGCTCCACCGATTTTGGCGACACCTGGATGCCGGTAGAGCTCAAGGCCGCCCGTGGCGCCCTGGAGTTTGGCCTGTCGGGTGCGACCCTGCTCGACGACGGCACCCTGGTGGTGGTTGGCAACGGCGGCAGCGTGGTGGTCAGCCACGACGATGGCCTGACGTTCAGCGTATTCAACCGCCCGGACCGCATTTCACTCTCGGCGGTGACGGCGGCGGGCAATGGCGACTTGATTCTGGTGGGGCAGGGTGGCGTGCGCGTCGCCGAGCCAACTGGCGCCGAACGCAAAAAACAATAAGAAGGCGGGGATAGAATGAGCAGTCATCACAACGATAAAGCGACCTTTCTTGAGCGCCTGATCTTCAATAACCGTCCGGCAGTGATCGTGATCTGCCTGCTGGTGAGCATCTTCCTGTTCTGGCAGGCGACGTTGATTCGCCCGTCCACCAGCTTCGAAAAAATGATCCCCCTGCAACACCCCTTCATCGAAAAGATGATGGAGCACCGCAACGACCTGGCGAACCTGGGCAACACCGTGCGTATCTCGGTGGAGGCCAAGGACGGTGACATCTTCTCCAAGGAGTACATGGAGACCCTGCGCCAGATCAACGACGAAGTGTTCTACATTTCCGGCGTCGACCGCTCCGGCCTCAAGTCCCTGTGGAGCCCCAGCGTGCGCTGGACCGAAGTGACCGAGGAGGGCTTTGCCGGCGGCGAAGTGATCCCGCAGAGCTACAACGGCTCGCCGGAAAGCCTCGACCAGTTGCGCAACAACGTGCTCAAGTCCGGGCAGGTGGGGCGCCTGGTGGCCAACGACTTCAAGTCGAGCATCGTCGATATCCCGCTGCTGGAGTCCTACCCGGACCCGCAGGACCAAGGCAAATTGCTGGCCCTGGACTACCAGAAGTTCTCTCACGAACTGGAAGACAAGATCCGCACCAAGTTCCAGGAGCAGAACCCCAACGTCCAGATCCATATCGTCGGGTTCGCCAAGAAAGTGGGCGACCTGATCGACGGCCTGATCATGGTGGTGCTGTTCTTCGGCGTTGCGTTCGTAATCACCCTGGTGCTGCTGCTGTGGTTCACCAACTGCGTGCGCAGCACCATCGCGGTGTTGAGTACCACGCTGGTAGCGGTGGTCTGGCAACTGGGCCTGATGCACTTTTTCGGGTTCGGCCTGGATCCGTATTCGATGCTGGTGCCGTTCCTGATCTTTGCCATCGGCATCTCCCACGGTGTGCAGAAAATCAACGGCATCGCCCTGCAATCCAGTGAGGCCGACAACGCCCTGACGGCGGCCCGCCGTACGTTCCGGCAACTGTTCCTGCCAGGGATGATCGCGATTCTTGCGGACGCGGTGGGCTTTATCACCCTGCTGATCATCGATATCGGCGTGATCCGCGAACTGGCCATCGGCGCCTCCATCGGCGTGGCGGTGATCGTGTTCACCAACCTGATCCTGCTGCCGGTCGCGATCTCCTATGTGGGTATCAGCAAACGTGCGATTGCCAAGAGCAAAAAGGACGCCAACCGCGATCATCCGTTCTGGCGCCTGCTGTCGAACTTTGCCAGCCCGAAAGTCGCGCCCATCTCCATTGCGCTGGCCCTGGTCGCCTTCGGTGGCGGCCTGTGGTACAGCCAGAACCTGAAGATCGGCGACCTCGACCAGGGTGCCCCGGAGCTGCGCCCGGACTCGCGCTACAACAAAGACAACAACTTCATCATCAACAACTACTCCACCAGCTCCGATGTGCTGGTGGTGATGGTCAAGACCCGCGCCGAAGGCTGCTCGCGCTACGAAGCCATGGCGCCCATCGACCAGTTGATGTGGAAAATGCAGAACACCGAGGGCGTGCAGTCGGCGATCTCCCTGGTGACCGTGTCCAAACAGATGATCAAGGGCATGAACGAGGGCAACCTGAAATGGGAAACCCTGTCGCGTAACCCGGATGTGTTGAACAACTCCATCGCCCGTGCCGATGGCCTGTACAACAACAATTGCTCCCTGGCGCCGGTGCTGGTGTTCCTCAACGACCACAAGGCCGAGACCCTCGACCGTGCGGTGCATGCGGTGCAGGACTTCGCCAAGGAAAACAACAAGGAAGGCCTGGAGTTCATCCTCGCCGCGGGCAACGCCGGGATCGAAGCGGCTACCAACGAGGTGATCAAGGAAGCCGAGCTGACCATCCTGATCCTGGTCTACCTGTGCGTGGCGACCATGTGCATGATCACCTTCCGTTCCTGGGCCGCGACCCTGTGCATCGTATTGCCGCTGGTGCTGACCTCGGTGCTGGGCAACGCGCTGATGGCGTTCATGGGCATCGGCGTCAAGGTCGCGACCTTGCCGGTGGTGGCACTGGGCGTGGGGATTGGCGTGGACTACGGCATCTATATCTACAGCCGCCTGGAAAGCTTCCTGCGCGCCGGTTTGCCGTTGCAGGAAGCCTATTACCAGACCCTCAAATCCACCGGTAAAGCCGTACTGTTCACCGGCCTGTGCCTGGCGATCGGCGTGTGCACCTGGATCTTCTCGGCCATCAAGTTCCAGGCCGACATGGGCCTGATGCTGACCTTCATGCTGCTGTGGAACATGTTCGGTGCACTGTGGCTGCTGCCGGCCCTGGCGCGGTTCCTGATCAAACCGGAGAAACTGGCGGGGCAGAAGGGCAATTCGCTGTTTGCCCACTGAGCCTTACCGCAGGCAAGGCCCTTGTCCCCAGGGGCCTGTTGTCACCCGCGAGCGTGTGTGCCCTGTCAGGTGGCCAATGGCAGGAACCACCGCTCGGCCAACGCCTTGCCAATCAAACCACGGTGTACATCCACGACCGCCTGGGGGCTTTGTGCCCTGGCCAGTTGCGAGTAGTAGCCGACCCGGCGTTGCTCGCGTGTCTTGAGGTGGGCGGCGGTGTAGTGTTCCTTGGGCGTATCGGCTGCCGGGTAGTGGAAGTGGGCGTACCACAACGGGTAACCGTGCGGGTCGTTGACGGCATACTCCTGGACGAAGTCCCGGCGCTCGCCGCTTAACTGGATACGCTCGCCCAGCAACGCCATATTGGCGTGTTTCTGCTCGATCAGGTATTCCAGGTTGCCGTGGGTTGGCGGCAGTTCCAGGCACAGTTGGATGCGTAGCGCCTGGCCACGCTCACTCAGGCGGGCCGCGGCCTGGCGCATGTCATTTTCCAGGGGCTGGTCAGCCGGTGTGCGGGCTTCGACGGGCAGGGCCTGGATCGCCTGGTGCAGCTCGGTGGCCAGCTTGTCATAGCGCGTCGACTCATACTGCAGCACCTCCTGGACCTCTTCCGGGTGCCGGGAAATCTTCTTGTATTGCTCGCCACGCTTGAGGTGCTCTTCAAGCATGGCCAGCAGTTTGCGGGCCTCACCCTTGACCAGGTTCAGCGCGCGCGGTGCCGCCGGAGAGCGCGGGGGCGATGCTTCTTTGAATGCGATCCATTGCTCGCCCCGCTGTGAATACAGGCCCAGCAGCTCGTCATTGACCTGGGAGCGTACTTCGACGGTTTCCACGCTGCCCACGGGTTTGACCTCACCGATAAACGTGCCTTTTTTCGGGGTGCGGATGATTTTTTTCAGCGGCTTGCCGGCCACCGCCGGGTTGCGCCGGCTCGGGCGCCTGGGTGGCTGGGCGACGGGTTTGATTTCGCTGGCCAGTTGCTGGGCCGCGTCCTGGTACAGTCCCTCCACCAGCTTGAGCAACTTGGCAAAATGCTCGCTGTCCAGCTCATCGGCTTTGACGATGCCGACCCCCTGCAACGAATCCAGGCCCCGGCCATAGTGCTCCACCAGGCTTTCCAGCACGCTGACGCGGTCCTCGGCCGTCAGTTCCAGATCGTTCAGCTCACTGTGGGTACGCAAGTGTTCCTGCAGGGGTTCAAGGATGTCGATCAGTACATTGACCAGTGGATGATCCGGGTGGTTGTGGGTCATCAGTGCGTAGTTGCGTATCAGCAAGTCCTTGACGGCCAGGGCGCTGATTTCCTGGGGACGGTCCCAGGTCAGGCGGCGGTAGTGTTCGCTGCCGGGGTTGCCCAGGTTGAACAGTTGGTCCAGGTAACGATCACGCTGCTCCAGCCAGTGGATCGAACGCTCATTGATGACAATCATTTCCCGGATGAACCGCCGGTAAGCTGCAAAGTCACCGAACACAGCCTCGGCCAGGCGTTCTCCTCGGAACGTGAAGTGTCTGTTGTTGCGGTACAGCGCGTCGCGATCTTTCTTGGCCACCACCACATGCTTGCGCGTGTTGTTGACGATGTTTTCCAGCAAGCTCGCCACCGACTCGGGTGGCAAGGCAATCCCCAGCTCGCTGCGTTCTTTGAGGCTGTCCAACTGTTGCTGGTATTCCAATGTCTGTTCCTGCAGGGCCGTATCGAAGCGTTGGCGACTGTCAGCCTGTTGCGCTTCGCCAAAGCGTGGGTCTTCGGCGGTGCTGGTCATCACTCCCAGGATAATCTCGATCCGTTTTTGCCGGGCCACCTGCCCCTGGATGAACTGTTCGTAAGAACGCGTCAGTTGGCTGATCCGCTCAGCCCGTCGCTGACGTTCGGCGGCGATCCGCCTGGGTGGCATGCCACCTCGCAGGCGCAGGCGGGTATCTACCGACCACACGCCGTTGGCATCGCTGCGCAGGTAAGGGTCGCTGCGGGTGGTATCGCCAGGGGCGACGACCCTGATGTCGCCCTCCGGCCCCAGGGTCACTTGCAACCATTCGCCATTCGCCTCGGCGTGCCAAATGTTTTCAACCAGGTACAGCCCCTTGCGTGGCCCATTCAGCACGGGGCGCGGCAGGGGCGTCGGCCGGATGGCCTTGAAACTGCTCAGCCGCACGCGCTGGGCAGGCGTCAGGCGTTGACGGGTCTGCGCGAAACTGAAGTCCAACACATTGCGGCTGGTGTCCGGCAACATGCCCGGCAGGGTCACGGCTCCCTCGCGAATCGTCGGTGCCAGGGGCACCGGCCATTGTTCGGCAATACGCGGGGCGAGCGCCGAAGGCAGTGCACGCGCCTTGAGCCCGGCAGCCAGGGGCGGGTAAGACGCCGTCACCTCGGGAGCCGCCTCGAACAGCAGCAGGCCGAGATTGAGCAGCAGATCAACCGCTGCCAGCTCGCGCTGCTGCTGATCCTCGGCGGCCAGTGCCGCAATGTCCTGGCCCAGGCTGGCCATCAGGCCCAGCAGCCAGCCAGTGAGCATCGCCGGCCCGCGCAACAATGGCAGCAACAGATTGCCGAACAACAGGCTGCTACCCTCCAGCAGTACCTGCCAGCGGCTCTCGCTGTTGGACACCGACTCGCGGTCGGCCTGTTGCACCAGTGAGCGGGCATGGTCGCTGAACAGGAAGCTCATCAGGCGCCCGGTGGCCAGGCATTGTTGCAATTCCTCGTTGATGCCATCGCGGGACAGGGTCGCCGGCACCGGCTTGCTCAAGGGCGCAAATTCATCGCCCTGGCCGAAGCGCAGGTAGTGCGGCTCACGGAACCCGCCGTGGGCATAAATCGGCCGGGCGCTGTCACTTAGCCAGGTCAGCACACTGTCCTGTAGCTCGCCGGGCTGGGCGATGGCCTCGAACAGCGTCTGGCGGCTGGCGAATTCCTGAAGTGCTTGGGCATACAACGGGCGATACAGCAGATGAGGGCCGACATCGGCGTTCAACGCTTCGATCAGGTACATGTTGCAGACGCTGTCGGCAGGGGCGCCAGGGGCCCGTACCAACGCCAAATGGCGGATCACCACTTGGCGGTTGTCGACCTGCTGCTCGGCAACATTGCCCTGCATCAGCGCGGCCACCAGGCGTGCGCCCTGGCGGCTCACGCCGGCCTGTTGTTTGAGGCACAACTCCAGCGCCAGCAACGGCAATTGCGCGGCCTGCTGATCGGCAAACAACGTTTCACGCTGCTGCGCCTCGGGGCTGTCGCCCAACAGGTGCTGCTCCAGCAGGCGCGGGTAGTGCTGACCGATATCGACCTTTTCAATAAGGCCACCGGCGCCCATCAAATAGTCGGCGGTCAGCCAGGACGGCAGCGCCAGGCCATGGCGATTGCTCAA
The DNA here is from genome assembly GCF_012985535.1 of Pseudomonas sp. WS 5021. Lineage (NCBI taxonomy): Bacteria > Pseudomonadati > Pseudomonadota > Gammaproteobacteria > Pseudomonadales > Pseudomonadaceae > Pseudomonas > Pseudomonas sp. WS 5021. Next base: position 30,746 of record NZ_JAAQWP010000002.1, read on the forward strand.
GGTCACGGTGCCGCTGGGGCGGCTGGCCAGGTTGTCGATGGCCATGTCCGTAAGGCTCATGCGCTCGTGGCGGATAATTCCGACGGCGCCCGGATAGCCCGAGGTGACAGTGAAGGTCAGTTGCAGGTCGTCGGGGTGCAGGGCGGCGACAGACGGTGGCGTAGGCAACAGGGAGTCGAAGGTCACCGCGTCGTGTTGCAGGGCTTGCAGCAGGGCCTTGACGGTGAAGGTGCGGATATCGTCCAGATCACTGAAAAAGTGGCGCCCGCCGCCGCGCTGTTTGGCGCTGGCCAGTGCCAGGGCATACCGCCGGTAAGTCGCGCGGTCGTCGACGCTGGCCTGTTGCAGCCAGCTCGGCAGGTGTTGGCGCAGGGTGTCCAGGGCCTGGAGTGGGGCGGCCGGTGAGTCGCGCAAAAACCGCCCGGGATCGGTGAGTTCAGCATACAGCGCCTGCCAGGCGCTGAAGGGCTGGGCCGTGGGCAGGCGCAGGTTGCCCAGGTCTACCAGTTGGCGATTGAGGATCATCGCTGCCTGGTGCTCGAAGATATCGCCGTCGGGCTCGTAGCGCTGGATGAGGATATCGTCGACCTGATATTGACTACCCAGGCGCTGGCCGTAGGCCTGGACCAACGCATCCATGGAGGCAAACGCTTCAATGCCACCGCCGGGGCTGCACAGCAGCGCCGGCGTCTTGCCTTGCACGGTACGGATCAACACCAGTTCCGGGCTCAGCAGGTGGCTGCTCTGTTCCGCGCTTTTGAGGGTGACTTCCAGGCCATAGGCGAACACCACACCTTGGCCATGGCGGGCGATCCGCGCTTCACGGTCGGGGAGGGTGACCAGTTGGTCGACCGCCTCCTGCGCCTGTGCATCCAGGCTTGTGTGACGCAGGGCGCAAACGCGCAAGGTGTCCATCAGTACGTGCGCAAGCCAGCGCCAATGACCGGCGTCCCAATAGTCGGCCAAGGCATTTTGCAGGGCGATGGGCAGGGTCTGGGGCAGTTCGCCAATCAGGCTGGCGATGACCTGCATATCGAGGTTTTCCCGGCTCAAACCGGGCAGTTTCAGGCGTTTTGGCGGCTCGTCCGAGAGGTACCAGGGCACGTTGTCCACGTCGCTGAAGTCCAGCGCGATGCCACTGGCCAGCGCATCCTGAACCACTGCCATAAATGGCTGTAACAGCCAACTGCGGCGTTGCGGCCGGGCCAGGCGAGTGCGGCTCAGGTCTATCGTCAACGTGGGGTATTTGGCGCCGATGGCCGACGCGAGTTGTTGGCGGATTACCGTTTCCAGTGTCGGGCGATCAGCAAATTGAGCGCTCACGGCATGGGCGATAGAGGAGGGGGTGAGGGTTTGCATAAACATCCTTTTTTATTGGCAGTCGTTGCCCTTCATGGCCGGGTTCTAGGCGGGCACCAGGCTGAGGAACAGGCGTTGGTCAAGCGGCGCGGTGATCGGGTGGTACAGGTCTCGCACGATGGCCTGGCTGTCCGCACCGGCCTGGGCGATCAGGTCCCGCAGGGTCACAAAGCGCTGTTCGGGGCGCTTGAGGTGCGCGGCGGTGTAGGCGCCTGGCACGCTGTCGGCCTGGGGGTAGTGAAAGTGGGCATACCACAGCACCGTAAGGCGGTTCTTCTCGCGCACGGCGAACTCCGACACGTAGTCCTTGGCCGCGGTGCGTTGCGGGCCGTGGACCAGGCCGATGTCGATCGCCGCGTGGGCGCGCAGGAATTCGATATTTTCCTGGCGCGGGCGTTGCGCCTTGTAGCCCTCGATGCAGTGTTGTGTGCCTTGTGCGCGCAGTTCGACGGCCCGCAGGCGCAGGCGCTCCACGGTCTGGAGCATGTCGGGCTTGTCCCCGTGGTGCTGGGCCAGCCCGGCCGCCACCGTTTCCAGGCGTTCGGCCTGGTGCACGAGCATGTCGCGCCAGTCCTGGGGGTTGAGTTCATCGCGGCGCGAAGGGTCGCTGAGTTTCTTTTTCTGGAACTCGATGGAGCGCTCGATAGCCGGCACTTCCTCCAGCAGCCGTTGCGCCTGGCTGCGCAAGGTCGCCAGCGCCGGCACCTGGGCGGGCTTGGCGGGTGGGGTGGGCCTGGCCTCGATGATCTCCACCCAGCCTTCCTGGGGCTGCTCCATGAAACGCCCACTGATCTGCTGAGTGATGGGATTGCGGGTCACGATGGTGGGGAAGGGGAGGTCGCGTTGGGCCGGTTCCAGATCGCCCACCAGGGCCCCCTTGTCCCTTGACTTGAACACGCGCTTGGTCCTTGACGGTGCCCGTACCGGCTTGAAGGCGCCCGGTTGGGGCGGGAGGAACTCATCTTCGCGCAACAACGCAGCCAGATCAGCCTCGGCGCTGTCACGCACGGTGTACAACCGCTCGATCAACAGCGGCATATACCGTGGGTGGGCCAGGGGCGAGTCGAGCTCCAGCAGGCTCTGATAAATCTGCAGGCGCCGGTTGTAGTGCTGGATCAGGTTGGTCAACACCTCCTTGCGCTCGGTGGAGGTGAACCCCTCGGTGGTCAGCAGGTCCAGGTGCGAGTCTTCCAGGGACGACAACGAGGATTGCAAGTGGTCATGGCGCTCCAGGAAGTACTGTTCCTGGGGCGTGGTGGCCGCAACCGTCTGGTCAATGCTCAAATCGGTCAGCACATCCAGGGATTCGAGGGTGGCGTTGAGGCGGTTGTAGAAGCGGCGCTTGGGATGACCATTGAGGTATTTGAGGCGTTGCGCAGGGCCGGTCTTCAAGCGCGCGGCCATCTCCTCCAGGGTGTTCTCGATGGCAAGCATTGCCTGGGCATGACGCTCGGAAACCGCAAAATTAGTCTCCAGCAGGTCTTTGACATAGTGCACCGCCGCCGTGTCGTGCGCCGTGCCTTGCAGTTCGATCAGCGATTCGCCGTGCTCGGAGACAAAGCTTGCCAGATACAGGGAGGCCAGTTGGCTGACGCGTATCTCATCGGTGGCCAGCATCGACTGGTATTGCTCCACGCACTGGCCCTCATAGTCGAAGTGGCTGTCAACGGCCTTCATCTGCCCGTAGGCCTCGATCAGCAGGCGTCGTTGTTGCAGCAACTGGGCGGCGGCCTGGTCAAAGCGCTCCTGAAAGGCCTGGAACCCGGTCCTGGCCCAGGAGCGTTGGGCCACGCTGTTGCGGTGTTCGGCCACCCGCGCCGGGTCGTCAGGGGCACTGCGCAAGCGGTTGCGGGCCTCGCCCAGGGCATTGTGGGCGGTCTCGAACTTCAGTCGGGCAGCCTCCAGCACCCGGTCGATGGGTTGCAGGCGTTTGATCAGGGCGCTGACCTCGTCACTGATGCGATTGATCTCATCCGAGGCCTGGGTGCGTTGCTGAGCGATTTGCGCCAGCTTGGCCTTGAACCGGTTCTTCGGCCCACCACCGCGCAGTTTCAGGCCCAGATCCAGGACCCAGTGGCCTTGGGCATTGCGCGTGAGCGCGAACCCAGGATGTTGCGGTTTTTGCGGATGGATCAGGGACACTTCGCCCAGGTCCGGCACGATATTCACCCGAAACAGCAGGCCGGCCACCGAGGCGTGCCACTGTTGACCGATGCGGTACAACCCTTTGAAATCACCGATCTCCAGGGGCAACGGGGCCGGCACCGGCCAGGGTACATGCAGCTCGCGCAAGGCATCGAGCAGGCGGCGGCGGCTGCTGTCGCGCGCGTTGGAGTGGACAAAATCCACCAGGGTCTGGTCGCCGGCCGGTGGTTCGGCGGGCAGGCCCACCGGGCCCAGCTCGATCGGGATGGCCGGCTGGGTCGCGCCCGCCGGGCGGCGTAGCGCTGCGAGGGTCAGCGGCAAGGGCGGCTCGCTGTCGTGCGCCAGCCATTCAGGGGGGCGGGAGGCTACATGCAACAGAATCAGGCCGATATTGAGCAGCACATCGACCCAGGCCAGCTCCCTCGCGGCGTCATCCTCGCCTTGCAGGGCCGCGATATCGTGCCGCAGGCTGACCGCCAGTTGCACCATCCAGCCTGCAACCATCGCCGGCCCGCGCAGCAGCGGCAACAGCAAGGCGTTGAACAGCAGCCAGCCACCTTCGAGCAGCACTGCCCAGCGACTTTCGGTATTGGATACCGCGTCCCGGTCGGCCAGGTCCACCAGTGCCCGGGCATTGCTGCCGTACAGGTACTGGGTCAGGTTGCCGGTGGCCAGGGACTGGGCCAGGGACCCGGGAATTTGCCCACCGTTGGTGTCCTGCGCCAACTGTGCCGGGGGCGGCGCGGGCCACTGCACGGTGTCGTCGCCCTGGCCGAAACGCAGGATATGCGGGCTATGGAAACCGCCGTGGCTGTAGATCGGCCGGGCCTGGTCCGACATCCAGGCCAGCACGCTGTCTTGCAAGGCCCCGGGCGCGGCGATGGCATCGAACAGGGCCGCGCGCTGGCTGAATTGCTGCAACGCGTCCTGGTACAGCGGGCGGTAGAGAATCGCCGGCCCGGCGTCGATATCCCGGGGCTCGATGATAAATATATTGCTGACGATATCCGGCAGCGCCCCGGGTTTGCGGGCGAAGGCCAGCGGGCGGATCACGATGTCCTGGGCATCCACCTCCCGCTGCGGCGCGCTGCGGTGCAGCACGGCTTTGACGTAGCGATAACCGAGGAAGGTGAACCCCTGTTGCCCGCGTATTGCCAGTTCCAGGGCCTGGCGTGGCAGTTGCACGGCCAGTTCGTCGCCGAACAGCACCTCGCGCCGGCGTATCCCGGGGCTGTCCCCCAGCAGCAGCTCGCGGATTTTCTGCGGATAGTGTTGGCCAACGTCCACCTGGCGGATCAGCCCGGGGGTGCTATGGAACAGGCCTTTTTCCCCGAGTATGTAGTCCTCGGTCAGCCAGTCCGGGACGGCCGCCCCCGATGTGTCCCGAAGGGTTAGCCGGCCCTGTGGCGCCGCAGCCAGGTTGTTGATGGCCAGTGCTGTCAGGCTCATGCGCACCGGGGCCAGGTAGCCGCTGTGGATGTCACCGACCGGGACATGGAAGGTCAGTTCCAGGTTGTCCGGTTCCACGCTGGACTCGGGGTGGTCACGGCGCATCTGCTCGCGCAGGGTGCGGGTGGTAAAGGCCTGCAGGTTCTCGACGCCGTCCAGAAAGGACGCACCTTCGGTTTTGCGTTGCAGGCGCGCCTGTTCCAGCAGCTCTTGGCGATAGGCAAAGCGCTGTTCGGCGCTGGCCGCCTGCAGCCAGGACGGCAACGCTGCCTGGAGAGCGGGTTGGTGCGTCGGGTCTGGCGCGGGGGCGGCGCGCAAGGCGAGTGCCGGGTCGGTGGCCTCGGTGAACTGCTGCTCCAGGGCGCGTACGCCCTCGGCGGCCGGCAGTTGGATGGCTTGGAGGTCGTCCAATTGCTGGTTGAGCAGCAGGGCGGCCTGGGTATCGAAGAGATTGCCATCGGGTTCGTAGCGCTTGACCACGACTTTGTCGACCTGCAAGCGGCTGGCCAGGCGTTGGCCCCAGGCCTGGGTGAAAGCCTCCAATGAAGCATACGGCTCCACATTGCCCGAGGCCTGGCACAGCAGGATCCGAGGGCCTTGTACCAACAGCAGGTCGGTGCTCAACAGGCGGGCATCGCTGCCCGGGCTGACGACGCAAGCCTCCAGGCAGTAGGCGTACACGATGCCCGCAGGCCCGGCCAGGCGCTCGCGCCGGTCAGGTTGGCGGGTCAGGTCAAACAGCATGTCCCGGGTTGGGCCTGCCGGCAGCAGGCTTGCGGTGCTTTTCAGGTTATCGGCCAACAGGTCGCCGAGCCATTGCCAGCGGCTGGCGCGGGTGTCTGCGCTGAGGTTCCAGTAGTTCGTCAGGGCCTGCTGGAAAGCGATCGGCAGGGTAAAGGGCAGGTCCACGATCAACCGTTCAATGACCGCCATGTCCGGTTCGCGCGGGCCATTGGCTTCATAGGTCAGGCGTGAGGGTGGCTGCTGGGAGAGAAAGCAGCGGCGTTCGTCGATGACCTGGGTCAGGTTCAGGGGCGTGCCATTGCCCAGGTGGTCGAGGACCACATCGCTCAAGCGCCTGAGGTCCCAGCCGCGTTTTTGGTTGGGGGTCGCCAGCTTGACGGTGGACAGGTCCAGGGCCAGCGCCGGGAACTGTTCCAGCAGGCGTTCCTGCAGGTGGTGTTCGACCACCTGACGCAAGGTCGGGCGATCGGCGAATTGGCGGGCGACGGCCAGGGCCGGGGTGTTGCTGCGGTGAGTGAACAGCAATGGGCCAGGGGGTGGGGCGGGTAAAGTGTCGGGCATAAGAGGTTCCGTTCTGCGCGATGGGGTTCTCCCGCAGAATGGCAAGCCGCTGGGGCCGCAGTGTGGTAGCCGGTTATCGCGACACGACGGCGACCACGGTTTGGCCTATCATCAACGTTTTTCCACTGATGAATGATCCTGATGACTGCTGCTACCCTGGCCACTGAACTTGCAACCAGCGACATGCTCGTAATCGATGGGCTGCATGCCTTTGATTTCACCTTCGATGATCGGCAGTTACTGATCAAGAGCATGGACGGTCGGGCCGAGAAACGCTGGACGTTCAGCATCGCCCAGGTGCAGGCCGCGACGTTCGATGAAACCTTGCAAAGCTGGACCCTCAGCGGTGACTCGGGCGAGCACCGCCTGGTGTGCCTGAGCGCCATCACTGGCAGCAACGAAGACGAGGACGACGAACATGCTGATGCGTAAATTCTGGCCCCTGCTGATGGCCGGCAGTGTCGGCGCGATGTCGGCCCAGGCCGCGCCGCTCGAGACCTTTGCACTGCTGGTGGGCAGCTACACGGCAGGTACCAGCGAAGGTATCTACCGCCTGCAGTTCGACAGCCGTACCGGGCAGTTCAGCGGCGCGCCGGTGCTGGCGGCCAAGGCGCAGAACCCGTCCTGGCTGACCCTGTCCCAGGACCAGCAACACCTGTTCGTGGTCAATGAAAACGGCCCCGGCCAACAAGACCCGGTGGGGCGCGTGAGCAGCTACCGCATTGACCCGGCCAACCAGCAACTGACCCTGGTCAACCAGGTGCAGAGCCTGGGCAACGAACCCACCCATTCCAGCCTGGCCGCCGATGGGCGCTACCTGTTTGTCGCCAACTATTCGGTGTTGGAAGATCCGGGCGGCAGCCTGGCCGTCCTGCCGGTGGATGCCGCAGGCAAGCTGTCGCCGCCGGTGCAACTGAGCGCGCACCCGGCCAGCCGGGTCAACCCTGAGCGCCAGGCGTCCAACCACGTGCATTCAGTGGTGTCGTCACCCGATGGCAAGTACGTGTTTGTGCAGGACCTGGGGGCGGACAAGGTCTTTGCCTACCGCTACGACCCCAAGGCCAACCACGAACAGCCGCTGACCCCGGCTGATCCGGCTTTCGTGCAGTTACCGCCGGGCAGTGGCCCGCGCCACCTGTTGTTCAGCGCCGATGGCAAGCATGCCTGGCTGACCACCGAGATGAGCGCGCAGGTTGCGGTGTACGACTACCAGGACGGCAGGCTGACCCAGCGCCAATTGGTGGACTTTGCCGCTGGGCAGCCGCTGTCGGACAAGGCTGGCGCTGCGCTGCACGCTTCCAGCGATGGCAGGTTCCTCTACGTCAGCAACCGTGGCACCGCCAACCAGATCGTGGTGTTTGCCATTGATCCTGCCACCGCGCAGCTCACAGAGATCCAGCGCCGCACGGTGGAAGGCGACCATCCCCGTGAGTTCAGCCTCGACCCGAGCGGCAAGTTCTTGCTGATTGCCAACCAGAAGAGCAACCAGATTGTGGTGATCGCGCGTGACACCCAGACCGGTCAACTGGGCAAAACCGTACAAAAACTGCCGATTGATGCCCCCAGCGACCTCAAGTTCCTGGTGCGTCAATAAGCCACAGGCCCCGCCGTGCGGGGCCTGACTCCTTGTATCAATCCCAGTGATAACGGCTACTGTTTCAAAGCATTTCAGCCAGCCGGAACCCAGGCGTAAGTTTGCTCCAAGGCCTTCACAAGCCATCCAGCCAACTGAACACAAGGGTTACCGCCATGAACTTCAATCTCTTCTCGATCATCGCTGCCTCCGCTGTTTCCGCCACCGTGGCCTTGCCAGCCAGCGCCAGCGTGGAGATCAGCAGCAAAAAATCCAGCACCAGCGCCTACACCCAGAAATACCTGCAACAGAGCGCCAACTTCTATGCCGCCCTGGATCACAAGACCCAAGGCTGACACGCCAAGGCTGCACCGTGGCTACGGGTTTTTGGCCATGGATTGGACAAACAGCGGCGACGCCAAAAACCGCTCCAGCCACTGCTGCAAGTGCACATAAGGCGTCGTTGCAAACCACTCCCGGTCCACATGGGCAAACTGGCGCACAAACGGCGCCAGCGCCACATCCGCCAGGCTCAGGTGATCGGCCAGCAGGTAGTCGCGCTGCGTCAGCAATCCTTCAAGCTTGCGCAAAAACACCTCGCCCTCGGCCCGATAGTGTTCCATCGGCTGCTCCGGGTAGCGCTCGGCGTATTTGTAGCGATTCAAATGCTCCTTGAAGGCCTGGTCATTCTCGGCAATCAACGCTGCCATCAGCCCCTGCGCCGCCGGATCCTCCTTGAGCAGCCAATCTTCGGGATCATGCTGCGCCAATGCCCAGCCCATGATCGCCAGGCTCTCGTCGAGCACCTGGCCGCCCACACTCAACACCGGCACCGTGCCCTTGGGCGAAAGCGCTAACATCTGCGCCGGCTTGGCCTTGAGGCTGACTTCGACCACCTGCACCGCCACCGCGCAATAGCGCAGGGCCATCCGCGCGCGCATGGCGTAGGGGCAGCGGCGAAACGAATACAACACCCCTTCGCTCATTTCACCTCCAGGGTGCTCAACCCATTGCCCTGGCGCTTGACCTGGATCTGCACCGGAATTCGTTCGTGCATTTCCTGTACGTGGGAAATCACCGCCACCTTGCGCCCCTGGGCCTGCAAGCCGTCGAGGGCGTCCATGGCCAATTGCAGGGATTCGGGGTCCAGGCTGCCGAAGCCTTCATCGATAAACAACGACTCGATCTTCAGCGTGCTGGAGGCCATCGACGCCAGCCCCAAGGCCAGTGCCAGGGAGACGAGGAACGTCTCGCCGCCGGACAGCGAATGCACCGAGCGCAGTTCATCGCCCATTTCCGTGTCCAGTACCAGCAGGCCCAGCATGCTGCCGCCGCGCTTGAGGCGGTAGCGGCGCACCAGTTGGCGCAGTTGCACGTTGGCGTGGTGTACCAGCAGGTCGAGGTTGTAGGCCTGGGCGAACTTGCGGAACTTGTCGCCGGTGGCCGAGCCGATCAGTGCATCGAGCCGCGCCCAGCGCTGCCACTCCTCATAGGCCTTGGCGGTGGTGAGCGCCAGGCTCTGGTTGGCGTCCTGGCGCCGCTGGTCTTCGGCTTGTTGCGCGCGCAGTTCGGCGCAGTGTTTTTCGCCGCCAAGCAGTTGCTGGTTCAGCTCGGCCAGGGCGCTGTCCAGCTGTTCGGCGTCAAGGTTGCCGTTGTGCAGGGCCTGGTGGTCCTTGAGGCGTTGCTCGCGTTCTTGCAGCAGGACCTTGGCCTGTTCGATGGCTTTTTCGCTGTGCTGTACCTGCTGGCGCAGTTCGCTGATCCCAGCCTCGTCGAAGGCCAGCAGATGTGCCAGGCCTGCGTCGTCGAGCTGCGGATGCTGGGCGCGCCACTCGCTGATACGGCTGTGCAACGCCTGGAGTTCGCTGTCCAGGGCTTGCTGGCGCTCCTGGCGGGCCTTGAGGTCGGCGGCCAGTTGGATCAGTTCGCTGCGGGTGTCCTGCAACTGTTGATTGGCCTGGGTCTCGCTGTGACGGGCCTGTTCCACGGCCTGTTCGAGCTGCTGCTGCCAGTGCTCGGCGCTGGCATGTGTGCCCAGCAGGGCGCTGAGTTTTTCCTGGGTGGCCTGCTGTTGCTGGGTCAACTCGGCCAACTGCTGGTGCTGCACGGCCAATTGTTGCTGGCGATGCTGCTGGCGGTCCTGTTCTTTTTCGATGGCTTGCTGGCGCTGTTGCTGCTCGGCCAGTTCATCCTTCTGGTAGCCAAGCTGCTCCAGGCGCTGGCTGATCTGCTGGTCCAGCAGCATGAACGTCGCCGCCGGCTGCGTGCGCAGGCCTTCGAGGGTCTCGGCCGGGAGCAGGCTGGCGAAAGCATTGAGCTCTTCGTCCAGGCGCTCGCGGTCGCTGGCCAGTTCCCGTTGCTGGTCGATCAACTGCTGGCGGGCTTGCTGGCTGGCATCCTGGGCGGCTTGCAGCTGTTGCTGCAGGCGCCCGGCATTTTGTTGCAGGTTGAGCAGGGCGCCCTGGCGCTGTTCGTCCTGGGTGATGCTCTGGCTGAGCTGGCCCAACTGCTGCGCCAGCCAGGCGCTGCGTTTGCCGCTGTCCTGGTTGAACAGCGCGGCGCTCAGCGGGTGGGCCTCGAGGCTCGGCGCCAGGCCCTGGAGCTGGGTCGCCAATTGCTCTTGCTGCTGCAGGAATTCTTTTTGCTGGGCGATCAAGCCGCCGACTGCAGCGCGCAGTTCGGTGAGCGTTTCCTTGAGGGTGTCGACCGCTTTCTGCGCATTGGCTTCTTCGCTTTCATCATGGCGCGTGAGGCTGTGCAACAGGGCTTCGGGCTGGTGATACGGATGCTCGACGCTGCCGCACACCGGGCAGGGTTGCTCATCCTGCAATTGCCCACGCAGCTCCTCGACACTGGCGCTGCGTGCCAGCCGCTGGCGTTCCAGTAACTGCTTGGTCACGCTCAGGGTCTGCTCGGCCACTGTCAGCTCGGCCTTGGCTTGCAGGCCGGTCTGGTTCAGTTGCTCGCGCTGTTGCTGGGCGCTGGCCTGTCTTTGGGCCAGCTCCTGTTGCTGTTGGTCCAATTGCTGCTGGCTGTCCCACAGCCGCGTCAGGTCCTCGAAGGCCCGTTGCTGCTTGCGATTGTCCTTGAGCAGGCTATCGAGCAACTGGATCTGCTCGGCCACCGCATGGGGCTCGGCCCCGGCTTCCTGATACAGCAACTCCAGGGCCGTGCGTTGCTGGGTCCATTGCTCGCCGGCGCGGTTGGCGCGTTCTTGCAGTTGCGGCAGTTCGGCCTGGCCCTTGTTCAGGCGATTGCCGATCAGCATCAGTTGTTGCAGACGGTCGCGGTAGGCGTTCCAGGCGTCGCTCAAGGGCGCGAGGGTGGCGCTGCGTTCCAGTTGCGCCGCCAGTTGTTGCAGGCGGCTGGCAACCTGTTGCTGCTGGGTATGCAACGTATCGAGCGCGGCCTGGCCTTCGGTGCAGGCGGCTTGCCCCAGTTGTTGCTGTTCACTGCTTTGGGCCAGCTCGCGGGTCAGGCGGGCGAGGCTGCTTTGTTCCTCGAACGCCAGGCGCAGCAACGGCACGGCTTCGGTCTGCTGTTGCAAGGCGGCGGCCAAGGCGCTGTGTGCGCTGGCTTGCTGCTGTTGCAGTTGCTCCTGGCGTGCGTGCAGGGCGGTTTGTTGCTCAAGGTGCTGGCGGATCTGCGCGGCCAGGGGCTCCAATTGGCCGTTCAGTTCGCTATGCCGCGCAAAATGATGACGCTGCGGCGCCAGTTGCTCCAGGCGGCTCAAGTCCAGGCGTTGCGGGCCCTGGGTGTGCCATGCCTGCTCGGCCTGTTGCAATTGCTCGGCCGCACTGTGTTGGCGCTCCTGCCACTCGCGCAGCTCCTTGAGCCAGGTGTGTTGCAGTTCCAGTTGCTTGAGCTGGGCCTGCTGGGTCTTGAGTTGCTGCTGGGCCGCGCTCAATTGTTGATCCAGCTCGGCGCGGGCCTCGGCCGGCAACGGCGTGACGCCAGTGGCCTGGTCTTGCAGCAGCTTGTGGGCTTCCTTGGCCTCCCGCGCCTTGATGAACGCGCGCTGGCCCAACTGGGTGTAGAGCGCGGTGTCGGTGAGCTTTTCCAGCAGCTCGCTGCGCTCGTTATCGTTGGCCTTGAGAAAGGCGCTGAACTCACTTTGCGCCAGCAGCACCGCACGGGTGAACTGTTCAAAGTTCAAGCCCAGGGCCAGCTCCAGTTGCGTCTTGTATTCGGTCTTCTGGCTGGCCAGCAGTTGCTCGCTGTCCAGGTCGATCAGGCTTTGCCGGCTGTTCTGCAGCTTGCCGCTGGCCTTGTCGCGGGCGCGATTGGCCTCCCAGCGCGCGCGGTAGCGCCGGCCGCTGACGCCGACAAAGTCCACTTCGGCATACCCGCCGCCGGTACCGCGGCGGATCAGGGTGCGCGGGTCGCCGATGGAGATATCGGTATCGGCATCGGGCATTTTTGCCTGGCCGGTGTCGCCCAGGCGTGGCACGGCGCCAAACAGCGCCAGGCACAAGGCATCGAGCAAGGTACTTTTGCCGGCGCCGGTGGGCCCGGTGATCGCAAACAACCCGGCGCTGGCCAGGGGCTCGGCGGTAAAGTCGATTTCGAACGGCCCGGCCAGGGACGCGAGATTTTTCAGGCGGATGGCGAGGATCTTCATGGCTGTTGCTCCTCGTGTTGCACGTCCTGGAGCAACACGGCGAAATCCTTGAGGGTCTGTTCGTCCACGTCACTGCCATAGCTTTCCTGCCAGGCGCGGCTGAACAATTCCTGGGGCGTGAGCTGGTCGAGTTCGATCAACGGCTCATCGCCTTGGTCCTGACGCGCGCCGCTGCCGGCGTACTCGGCGGCGATGCGCACCAGGCGCACGGCCTTGCCCAGCAGGGCGTTTTCCACTTGCTGGCGCAGGTCAGGCTGGGGTTCGTCGAGGCGCACGCGCACCTCCAGCCAGGGCTGGCGCTGGGTGTCGGCCAGCAGATCGACGTCGGGCAACTGCGCCAGTTGCTTGAGGATCTCGGCCAGGGGCGCGGCGTCCAGGCGTAGCAGATGCACGGCGCGGGGGATCAGGCGCGGTTCGACGCTGACCAGGGTTGCACCGTCCAGTTGCACGTCGAGGATCTGGTGTTGATAGCCGATTTCGGAAAATGACAGCGGGATCGGCGAGCCGCAATAACGGATGCGTTCCTCGCCATTGACCCGCTGGGGCTTGTGCAAGTGGCCGAGGGCGACATAGCTGACACTGGCATCGAACAGACTGGCCGGCAGCGCTTCGGCATTGCCGATGATCAGGCTGCGCTCGGAGTCTTCCGACACCGAGCCACCGGCCATATGTGCGTGGCTGATGGCAACCAGCGCCTGGCCCGGTTGGCGCTTGGCGTTGGCTGCGGCGATCAGGCGCTCATGCACCTGGCCGATGCCCTTGAGGTAATCGTCGCCCAACAGCGCACCGGTGACTTCGGCCGGGCGCAGGAACGGCAGCGCCAGGCACCAGCCGGCCACGGCGCCGGTTTTGTCCGGCAGGGCAATCAGCAAGCGCTCCACATCCAGTTGCCCGTCATCCAGCCACAGCACCCGGCCCAGGGCATGGGTACGCAAACGCCGCATCAATGGCGCCGGCAGCTCAATGCGCGAGCCGGAGTCGTGGTTGCCGGCGATCATCACAACGGTCAGGTCGGGGTTCTGTTCATGGGCGTTGATGATGAAGTCATACAGACGCTCCTGGGCCTTGAGGGGCGGGTTGACCGTATCGAAGATATCGCCAGCGATCAGCAGCACATCGGGGCCGTGCAGCTTGATCTGGCCCAGCAGCCAGTCGAGGAAACAAGCGTGCTCGAAGTCGCGTTCCTGGCCGTGGAGGTTTTGGCCCAGGTGCCAGTCGGAGGTGTGAAACAGACGCAAGGCGAACTCCGTGGGGAATAGGTAAAGGAGCGGAGTTTACCTGTAAATGGTAACGAGGCGCCCAAGATCAAGAACCGAGCGCGAAGCTGCATCCTTTGTAGGAGCTGGCTTGCCGGCGATGGCGCTGGATCAGCCAAGACATTTATTGGCTGATACACCGCCATCTCTAACGCATGGCCTTCGCATCCACGCAGGCTGCGTGTGGAAGGTCAATGGGGTTTGAGGCAGTCGAGCGCACGGTCGGCCAGGATTTTCGCCTTGTCTATCAAGTGCTCGGTGGCGCCTGCCATGTGCCGTTGATTGCCGGTCAGCCCTTGGGTGGTGCCGGCTGCGGTGGCGGCTGCGCAGCGCAGCAGGTCGCTGATTTGGGCAAGGGCGTCTTCAAAACTGAGGTCTTGATGCACGGTGAAGGAAGGGGGCGAGGCGGGTTGTAGGTAGTGGCTCAGGGCGCGGTCAAATATTTCGCGGTCGGGGGTGAAGCGGGGTGAAGCGGGGTGAAGCGGGGTGGGTCGGGGACGATTTTGTTCATGCATAAGCTCCTACTGAAAAGGGAGCCATCCCGATGTCGGTCTCACTCGACAAAAAGGTGGCAGCTATGTGCAGGGTGAGAATACCGGACAGTAGGACTCCGGCCAGACCGAAGTCTGCCCGCACACAGCCGCCATAGAACATGGTAATGACGGTAGTGGCGCTTGGCGCCTACTGGTTGGCAGGTTCTCACACCCGATCGCTGATGCTCAGCGAAGGAGCGAAGGCTAGCCAGTGGACTGTGCAGGCGCAAGGCCGAAGGATTGTCTAGGAAACGTCCTGCAAATTAAAGGGATATGGATTGCTGGCCTTTAACAATCTGTGACGAGCCCTCCAACGCCAGAGCGCGAAGCTGCATTCCCCTGTGGGAGCTGGCTTGCCTGCGATGGCGCTGGGTCAGCCAACACATTTATCGACTAATACACCGCCATCGCAGGCAAGCCAGCTCCTACAGCTGAGTTCACCGTCGGTACAGCGTGGGCGGTTACTTGGGATACAGCGGCGGCAAGCTGGTGCTGTCGGCCACCGGGGCCTGTTCGCGTTCGGCCATGGGAATGGCCTTGACTGCCCGCCACAACTCTTCGCCCTGCCAATACTGGCCGCTTTCGCTATAGAGCGCGCCGTTCAACCCATCCAGGGCATCGGACAGCGGCACAAACCGCGCCGCCATCTCTGCCAGGGTTTCCGGTTGCTGGCGTGCCCAGGCGTCCAGCGCCTGGCGCGTGGCCTGGGGGTCGTTGGCCTGGCTCGCACGCCGCAGGTCGTCGAGCAAGGTGCGGGGGCTGGGCCCGCTCTGGGCGGCGCGTTGGATCGCCGGGCGGGAGCGGGCGCGCCACCACAGGCCGAAGCCGAGCAGGGTGGTGCAGGCGAGGAACAGGCTGGTGAGCTGCCAGATCCACAGGCGGCCATCGTCCGGTGCGGTGATCACGGTGGGGGTGGCCGGGGTGTCGACCACCAGGCTCGGGTTGACCGCCACCTGCAGGGTGCGGGCCGGCAGGCTGGTGCGCTCCAGGTGGTCTTCGTGGGTGTTCCACCACACCACTTCCACGGCGGGCAATTCCAGGGCGCCGGCGCGGTTGGGTACCAGGGCTTCGCGGTCTTCACGGCTGCCGATCACCCCGCGCTCGCTGTTCTGGTTGCTCAGCACCGGCTGGTCGGGGTAGCGCCGCAGGCCGGCGATTTCGGTGCTGGGCAGCGCGGGCAACTGGGCGCTGGCCAGGCCTTCGGCCTTGAGGGTAAGGATGCGGGTCAGGGAGTCGCCGACCTGCACGTTTGTAGGTTCCGGGTTCCAGCTTTCGCCCAGGCTCAGGCTGCGCGCCGGCAGCCAGGGGGCGTCCGCTGGATAGAGCGCAGGCTTGGGCTTGACCGTCAGGGGGATCTCGGTGGAATTGACATGCAACAACTTGCCGGGCCTGGGCGCCTGGGGCGCGGTGCCCTGGGCCGGGCGTGGTTCGACCATGGTGGCGCTGAACATTTGCGCGGGGATCAGCAGTTGCCCGCTGTGCTGCGGGTAGATCCCGTAGCGCATTTCGATCACGCCATGGCGCACGCCGTTGATGACTTTTTCATAGGTGCGCGAATCACCCACTGGCTCGACGCGCGCGTCAGACAACTGCAAGGGCGTAAGGACGCTGTCGTCATACAGCGCCACCGAATGGTAGATACGCACGGTCAGCAGGGCCTGGGCCTGCACATATACGCTGTCCTGATCGAGGCTGGCTTCGATGAATACCGGTTCGAGCTGGTTGTCGCTGTCCTGGCCGAGGGTTTCGTCCACTTGCAGGCTGATCGGCTGGGTCTTGAATTCGCCCAGTTGCAGCGCTGGGATCACCACAGTGCCGGTGGTCTTGGGCTGCAAGGTGATGATCCAGCGGGTGGTGGCGTGGTTGCTGCCGTCTAGGGTGGTGAGCTGGTTGATCTGGCGGGTGCCGCGTACGTCGAACAGCGGGTCGAGGGGCGACAGGTCCGGCTTGCCGAACTGGGTAACGTCATCGGACTCGATTGTCAGCTCCACCGTTTCCCCGGAATTGACGCGGCTGCGGTCGATACTGGCGGCCAGGTCGGCCGCCTGGGCGTGACCGGCCCACAGCGCTAGCGATAAGACAAATGGGGTGCAGCGGCTCATCGAGTCTTGTCCTGATGTTGTTGCTGTTCGTACCAGAATTTGCGTCGCAACAACTCTCCGGGGTTGTCCGGGATCTGTCGCAGCCATTGTTCCAGGGCCTGGCGGTGCTCCTCGTCGAGGTTGGCATCCGCCGGGCGCAAGGGCGGCGTGGTGGTCTGTTCGTCGCCCAGTTCGCTGCCGGGTACTTCGTTGTTGCCCGCGGTGGGCGGGGTGCCGGTTTGTGTCTCGCCGGTGCCCGCCTGGCCTGCGCCCTGGGGCGATTGCTCGCCGCCGTTGGTTTGCTGGCTGTTGTCGCCTGGTTGCGCAGTTTGGCCGGGTTGGGGGGATTCGTCATCCTCGTTTTTTTCGGGGGCTGGCGGCTCGGGCTCCGGTTCTTCAAGGAGCAGGCGTTCCACCAGAGCTTTGTTTTTCAGGGCCGGCTGCAGGTCGGGCTGGGCTTCCAGGGCCTGTTCATAGGCGTCTATCGCGGCTTCCAGCTCGCCGGCGCGGGCCAGGGCATTGCCTCGATTGTAGTGGGAGTAGGCGTCACTGCCCTCGGCAAAGCGCCGGGCCGCCTCGGCGTAGTTGCCCGCTTCATACAGGGCCACACCTTGCCATTGTGGGTTCTCAAAGTGTTCGGCGGCTTCGGCCGGGCGTTTGTGCTTGAGCAGGTACTGGCCTTGTTGGTCGGGGCGCAGCCACAGGTCATCAAAGCTGAACGCATAGCTTGGTTGCGGCGCCGCCAGCAGTAGCAGCGGCAGGCAGAACAGCCAGCCACGGCGCCCGGCGCAGGCGGCGAGCAGCAGCAGGGGCAGCAAAAACCAGTAACCCTGGTCGGCCCAGGTATCCAGTTGCAGGCGCTGGCCGTCGTCGCGCAGGTTTTGCGGGCCGTCCAGCAGGCCCAGGCTGCGCAGGTCTTTGTCGTCCAGGCGGGCCTGACGATAGCGGCCGCCCATTTCACTGGCGAAGGCCTTGAGCGTCGGGCTGTCCAGGCGCGGGATCAGGATCGCGCCTTGTTCGTCCTTGAGGAACTCGCCGCTTTCCTGAGTCACCGGCGTGCCTTCACGGCTGCCAATGCCCAGGATCGACAGGCTCGGTGCCTGCCCTTGCAGCAGCAGGCGAATGCCCTGGCGCTCCTGCTTGGACAGCGACGAGCCAATCAACAACAGGCGACCCTGGCCCAGGCCGCCGTGCTTGAGCAGGCCCAGGGCTTTTTCCACAGCGAGGTCAGCGCGATGGCCGGCCTCGGGCATGATCGACGGGCGCAGGGCTTCCAGCAGGTTGCGGCTGGTGGCCAGGTCGTCGGACAGCGGCACCAGTGTGTGGGCGCTACCGGCATACACAACGATGGCGGTCTGCGCGTCACTGCGCGCCTGCAGCAGGTCCACCAGCTTGCGCCGTGCCTGCTCCAGGCGGTTGGGCGGGCTGTCGGTGGCGAGCATCTCGGGGGTCAGTTCCAGCAACACCACCAGCGGGTCGGCGGGTTTCTGGCTGATCTGCTCGACCCGTTGCCAGCCTGGGCCGAGCAAGGCCAGCAGGGCCAGCAGCCAGGCCAGGCCCAGCAGCAGCCACGGCGATTTGCTCTCCCGGCCATTGCCGCCACTGAGCAGGGCCGCGTGGAAGGCCGGCGGCAGGATCATCTGCCAGCGCCCGGCGCGTTTTTGCCGATGCCACAGTTGCCACAGCAACCAGCCGAGCACGGGCAGTAGCAACAACCACCAGGGACGGAACCAGTGCGGCCATAAAGCGATCATCGACGCCTCCGCAAACGCAGGCGTTGAAGGCGTTGGCGCCATTGTGGGTGCTGTTGCAGGAAATGGCCCTTGGTCGAGAGTTTATTGAGCAGCCGTTGCAAGGCGTTATCCGGCCAGCGTTCCTGGATCACCAACAGCAGGCTGAGAAACAGCGCCAGCGCCAGGGGCCCGCTATACAACGCCTGGGCCGGGCGGGCCTGGGTCGGCTGTTGCGCCACCGGCTCCAACTGGTCGAGGGTTTGCTTGATCGCTTGCAGCTCGGCACCGTCATGGGCGCGGAAATATTGCCCGCCGGTCGCCGCGGCGATGGCCTTGAGCGCCGGCTCGTCCAGATCCAGGCTGGGATTGAGGCCGAGCATGCCCAGGGTCCCGGTCTGTTCGGGGTTGGCGCCAATGCCGATGGGGTAGATCTTCACGCCTTCTTCGGCGGCCAGGCGGGCGGCGGTCAGTGGGTCGATTTCGCCGCCGTTGTTGGCGCCGTCGGTGACCAGGATCAACACCCGGCTTTGTGCCGGGCGTTGCCGCAGGCGCTTTAGGGCCAGGCCGATGGCGTCGCCAATCGCGGTATTTTTTCCGGCAATGCCGATGCGCGCTTCATCCAGCCAGGTGCGCACGGTACGCCGGTCGAAGGTCAGCGGCGCTTGCAGGTAGGCCTGGCTGCCAAACAGGATCAGGCCCACGCGATCGCCTTCGCGGCTTTCGAGAAAGTCCCCCAGCAGGTGCTTGACCAGGCTCAGGCGGCTGACGTCTTCGTCCTGCCATTGCATATCGGGGAAGTCCATGGAGCCCGACACATCCACCGCCACCAGCAGGTCGCGGCCGCTGGCGGCAATCGGCAGCGGCTCGCCGAGCCATTCCGGGCGGGCGGCGGCGGTCAGCAACAACAGCCATAGCACCACGAACGGCGCTTGTTGGCGCCAACCCGGCAGATTGATGCGCGCACGGCGCCGGGCCAGGCCTTCGAGGTCGCCGAGGAAACTGACCTTCAACGCCGGCTCGCCGCTGTCCGCCACTGGCAGGATCAGGCGCATCACCCACGGCAAGGGCAACAGGGCAAAGACCCACGGCCAGGCGAACTCAAACATGTTTGCGAATCCAGGTGTCGACCGCTTGCGTGAGGCCGGCGATGGCCTTGTCGTCGAGCTTGCATTCGGGTTTGTAGGCGCCTTCCACCAGGACCATCCAGCGCGTCAGGCCGGCCGCCGGGCAGCGGTTGTCAAGAAAGGCCAGCCATTTGCGCCCGTTGAGGGTGTGGCTCTGGCTGTAGGGGTAGTCGTTGCGGCACAGGCGTTTGAGCAGGCCATTGAGCTGCTGCAGCCAGGCGCCGGCCGGTGCGCCATCGTAGGGTTTGGGCATCAGCGCCAGCTCCGCGAGGGCGGCGATACGCAGAGGGTCTAGCGGTTGCTCGGCCCGGGCCAGCGGGCGTTTGCCGGGCAGAAAGCGGCGCAGCCACCACACGCCCCAGCCCGCCAGGGGGATCAGCACCAGCAACAGCCACCAGCCCGGCGCCGGTGGCCAGAAACCAATGGCCGGCGGGGCGATCAGCGGTTGCAACGAGTCCAGGCTGCTCATGGCTTTTTCACCGGGCGCTGGGGGTTGAGGTATTCACGTAGCTGCTCGACCATTTCGCTCTGGGTACTCAATGGCATCAGCAGCACCCGCAGCTTCTGCGCGAGCAGTTCCCAACGGGCGATGCGTGCTTCGGCCTGGGCCTTGTAGGCCTGGCGCAGCTCGAAGTTCAAGGTGTCGATTTCCAGTTGTGCGCCGCGCTCGGCAAAACGCAGCAGGCCGGCGGCGGGGAGGGCGTGGTCCAGCGGGTCTGAGACCGGCAGCAGCAGCAGGTCGCAATGGCGCGACAGCAGGCTCAGTTGCTGCTCGGCGCCTTCGGTCAGGGCGCGTTCATCGCAGATCACGATAACCAGGCTGCCGGGGCGCAGTACCTCGCGGCCACGGCGCAGGGCCATGCCCAGGGCATCGGCTTCGGGGCGGCTCTCGGTGTTCAGGCTCTGGTTGACCCGCACCAGGCGGTTGAGCAGTTGCAGCAGGCTTTGTTTGCTGCGCCGGGGCTTGATCTCGTAGTGCTCGTTATCCCCGAACACCAGGCCGCCGACCCGGTCGTTGTGCCCCAGCGCGGCCCAGCCGATCAGGCTCGCGGCCTGGGCGGCGAGGACTGACTTGAACATCAGCCCGGAGCCGAAAAACAGCCGGCAGCTTTGCTCGACCATGATAAAGATCGGCCGCTCCCGCTCTTCATGGAACAGCTTGGTGTGCGGCTCCTGGGTGCGGGCGGTGACGCGCCAGTCGATGGTGCGCACATCGTCGCCGGCCTGGTACACCCGCACCTGGTCGAAGTCGACGCCGCGCCCGCGCAATTTGGAATGGTGCAGGCCGATCAGCGGGCTGCGTTGGCTCGGCGTGGAAAACAGTTGCACCTCCCGCACGCGATGCCGCATCTCGATCAATTCGCTGAGGGAAACACGGATTCCATCGCCGGCGTTCATGGGGATCAAGCGACGGCAACGACGTCGAGAATGCGTTGCACCACGCGGTCCTGGTCGATGCCGGCCGCTTCGGCTTCAAAGGACAGGATGATGCGGTGGCGCAGCACGTCGAACAGCACCGCCTGGATATCTTCCGGGCTGACAAAGTCGCGCCCGGCCAGCCAGGCGTGGGCGCGGGCGCAGCGGTCGAGGGCGATCGAGCCCCGGGGGCTGGCGCCGTAGGCAATCCACTCGGCCATTTCCGGGTCGAACTTGGCTGGCGTGCGCGTGGCCATGACCAGTTGCACCAGGTATTCCTCCACGGCATCGGCCATGTACAGGCCGAGGATTTCCTTGCGCGCGGCAAAGATCGCCTGCTGGCTGACCCGCCGCTCGGGCTTGGTCTCGCCGTTGAGCGCTTCGCCACGGGCCTGTTGCAGGATGCGCCGCTCCACGGCGGCATCGGGGAAGCCGATCTTGACGTGCATCAGGAAGCGGTCGAGCTGGGCTTCGGGCAGGGGATAGGTGCCTTCCTGCTCGATGGGGTTTTGCGTGGCCATCACCAAGAACAGCGGCGACAGCTCGTAGGTACTGCGCCCGACACTGACCTGGCGCTCGGCCATGGCTTCGAGCAGCGCCGACTGCACCTTGGCCGGGGCGCGGTTGATTTCGTCCGCCAGCACCAGGTTGTGGAAGATCGGCCCTTGCTGGAACACGAAGCTGCCGGTTTCCGGGCGATAGATCTCGGTGCCGGTGATGTCGGCGGGCAACAGGTCGGGGGTGAACTGGATACGATGGAACTGTGCTTCGATCCCTTCGGCAAGCTCCTTGATGGCCTTGGTCTTGGCCAGGCCGGGAGCGCCTTCTACCAGCATATGGCCGTCGGCGAGCAGGGCAATGAGCAAGCGCTCGATGAGTTTTTCCTGGCCGAGAATCTGCGTAGAAAGAAAGGTTCGCAGCGCGAGCAGCGCTTCACGATGTTCCATCGATGACGGTTCCTGGAAAGATGAGCCTGGGGATTGTGAAAAACGCCAAGGCCTGGGGCGCTTACTTTAATGCATTGGAGGGGCTGGCGACTAACGAACCGGGGGGTATTTTTTGCGGCTTACAGCAAAGGCCTGAGGTTTTTGGCGTTGATGAGGGCCCCATCGCGGGCAAGCCCGGCTCCCACAGGTGGGAGCGGGCGTGTCAGGTCGCCCCATCGCTGCGATGGCGATTTAGCCGCCGCCAGTCAAAGCGTGCGGATGTAAGTGCCAGTGCCCTTGAGAATGTTCTGCAAGGTTTCTTCTACCTCGGCCATGTCCGACT
Organism: Pseudomonas sp. WS 5021; assembly: GCF_012985535.1. NCBI lineage: Bacteria > Pseudomonadati > Pseudomonadota > Gammaproteobacteria > Pseudomonadales > Pseudomonadaceae > Pseudomonas > Pseudomonas sp. WS 5021. The sequence goes on from NZ_JAAQWP010000002.1 coordinate 52,610, forward strand.
CGGCGGTGGCGTGGTTGATCAGCAGGTGATCATTGCCGCCCAGCGCATCCTTGTCCGCCGCACCGATCTCCACCAGCAGGGTGGTCGCGCTCAAGGTGATCTTCAAGCCATCCAGGGTCGAAGGCTCGTAGTCCCAGGTCAGCTCCACCTCGTCCTCATCCGGATAACGGGACAGCATGAACATCTCGCCCTGGGTGCCGTGGCAGCACAGCATGGCCATGTTGTCTTCTTCGTCATCGCAAGGGGTGGCGAGCAGGTGGGCGGTGGTCAGTTGCATGTGGAGTCCTGTGTGGAAGGCGGCGACAAGGCCGGCAGGCTGTAATTCTGCCATTACCTCGGGCTTTGTGTCGGCTTTTGTGTCAAACGGGCATCAGGGATTGAAAGCCCAGGCGCTGATTGTGCTGCTGATCGGTTTAAAGGCATTGCCCAGACCACTGGTAAACAGCGGGACAAAGGTTTTTGCCGTGCCTTCGCTGATGAGCTTGTCTGCCTCGGGGCGCTTATTGATATAGCTGTCAATGCCAACGCCGAGCTCTGCTGCACCCACTGAGACGCTCGCTACTGTCAGTGCAGCGCCCAGCGGTGGGAAAGCGATACCTAGCGGAGCTAAAAGCAGCAGCCCATATTTGGCCCAATTCAAATACTTGAAGGCAGTCTTTGCCGTGACGTCGCGATTGAGTACGAATTGAAAGCGAGTGGCGTTTTTCAGGTCTTGCTCGGTGCGTTGCTGCAGTTCCTCAAACGGGTTCCCTTGGACTACCTGGCCATCGAATAGGCCGCCCTCGTCAAAGTACCCGAGCTTTTCTTGCGTAGCGACAGGAAGGTCACTGTTAAGCACATTACGGGTGTTGTCTATGAGCGCATCAATGCCTTTGGACAGGAATTCATCGGGACGGTCCTGGGGGCGGAAGTACAGTTTGAAACTGTCGACTTGTTGCGGGTCCTTCAATTGTTCGGCCAGCCACTTATTCATGTGTTTCTTGGAGTCGAAGCCTTTCAACATGGACCCATGGCCAGGCAGGTACAACAAGACCCGGCCTGTGGACTTATCCAAAGTGTAAAAGGCGCGCATGTTAAAACCTTTGAACGTGAGGAATTTGGTTTGCAGATTTGGATCAGCCTTGTAGGGCTGTATCAGGTCATTGTGACTAAGGGACTGGTAACTTTGGTCGGCCGGTAGTCCTGCGGCACCCATGGCGATCTGTCGATCGTTTTCGCTCAGGGACCTGTGCGACGCCTGCAAGAAGGCGCCTCTGGAGGCTTGGGCATAGGCATGGCGGGAATTGCTGTTCCAGTAACTGTTCAGGTACTGGTCATAGGGGGACTTATAACTGTTATCCCATACCATCTGTTTGAAGTCGGTGGCGCTGATATCGACTCTATTGCTTGCATCATAGAGATGGGCAGTCGCTTGCGACGGCTCAGTGTAAATACCTTGAAAGTGGCTGGTGAACCCCGATTCATTTGGGCGCGCGAACCTGCCAAAGCCGTCAGGGTCGTGGGTATGTGTTGAGCTTTGTCTTATTTCAAAGGGCCCGTCTTCTTTTGAACGTAGCGCCCCGTGGAACTCAGGTTCGTCCTGCTGGTTGAGCCTTGCTGCCTGGGTCAGTGATATTTTTTGAACAATGACCCCGCTATAAGGTGGGGCGTTAGTGCGGTGATCATATTGAATGCTCACTAAGTAAGTTTTATCGGGGTCAATATCTTTACCGAACGTTTGCTTGATCTGGCGCCTGACGTGGAGCGAAGTAACTTCGTCCGGTGTCTTGGGGTAGGTGTAGTCGGTGATGAGTTGTTGCACGGCCTTATTGGTGGCTACGGGCGCTTTGAAACAGGCCGCCGTAAGGTCTTGCCCTGCAGTGGCTGCACTACCCGGACGTGATGGTGCAGGGGGCTGTATGCAAGGGGGCTGGTGCCCTGGCAGCGGGGTGCGGAGGGCGGGGGAATATACGTTCAATAGCGCCTCGTTGAGTGGTAATAGAGCCTTTGTCGAAGGAAATACCTGCTCAAACTAAGTGACTCAATATTGAAATACGGTTCCTGCGCGGAGTTAGGAATTAGATTTTACGGATGTATGAAGTTTTACCGGGCGGCAGGTTGATCATGCCTGCTTGGCGGCTGCGCTTTTAATCCTCAACCTACACCTGAGCGGTAGGAAGGGTTGCTCTTGGTGCAACCGCGCAATGCCGTGTGTTGACCGAATATGTCGCAGTGCAGCAAGCAGCCAGCTTGCCGCACTCGTTAAGCTGCGCAACGGATGTGCCTTTTGCGTGACTCTGACCTGCCCGCCGTACCGTCATGCGCAGGGGGTGCTTCCAGTGGACGTCGAATGTGACCTCATTGACTTGTCCAGCTTCACCCACCTGTCACCCTGATTCGTTTATGGTGTTTATCATCATCACCGGCGAACAGAAATGACGGTCTCCCCACCAGGGGATAACACGCGACGCTTCCATCAATAACAAGCCCAAGCGGAGTACCACAGATGGCGTTCTTCACCGCAGCCAGCAAAGCCGACTTCCAGCATCAACTGCAAGCGGCACTGGCGCAGCACATCAGTGAACAGGCACTGCCACAAGTGGCGCTGTTCGCTGAACAATTCTTCGGCATTATTTCCCTGGACGAGCTGACCCAGCGTCGCATGTCCGACCTGGCCGGTTGCACCCTGTCTGCCTGGCGCCTGCTTGAGCGCTTTGATCACACCCAGCCGCAAGTGCGAGTGTACAACCCCGATTACGAACGCCACGGCTGGCAGTCGACCCACACGGCGGTCGAGGTCTTGCACCACGACCTGCCGTTCCTCGTCGACTCGGTGCGCACCGAACTGAACCGCCGCGGCTACAGCATCCATACCCTGCAAACCACGGTACTGAGCGTGCGCCGTGGCAAGAAGGGCGAGTTGCTGGAAATCCTGCCCAAGGGCACCCAGGGCGAAGACGTCCTGCAAGAATCGCTGATGTACCTGGAGATCGACCGCTGCGCCAATGCCGCCGAGCTGAATGTCCTGAGCACGGAACTTGAGCAGGTGTTGGGCGAGGTGCGCGTGGCCGTGGCTGATTTCGAGCCGATGAAGGCCAAAGTCCAGGAACTGCTGGCCGGTATCGACAACAGCCAGTTCGCCATCGAAGGCGAAGAAAAGGCCGAGATCAAGAGCTTCCTGGAATGGCTGGTGGGCAACCACTTCACCTTCTTGGGCTACGAAGAGTTTGTGGTGCATGACGAGCAGGACGGCGGTCATCTGGAATATGACGCCACTTCCTTCCTCGGCCTTACCAAACTGCTGCGCGCCGGCCTCACCGCTGAAGACCTGCGCATCGAAGATTACGCCGTGGCCTATCTGCGCGAGCCGACTGTATTGTCGTTCGCCAAGGCTGCGCACCCAAGCCGTGTGCACCGTCCGGCTTACCCGGACTACGTGTCGATCCGCCAGATCGATGCCGATGGCAAGGTCATCAAGGAATGCCGCTTCATGGGCCTCTACACCTCCTCGGTGTACGGCGAAAGCGTGCGGGTGATTCCTTATATCCGCCGCAAGGTCGCGGAAATCGAGCGCCGCTCGGGTTTCCAGGCCAAGGCGCACCTGGGCAAGGAACTGGCCCAGGTGGTTGAAGTACTGCCTCGCGACGACCTGTTCCAGACCCCGGTGGACGAGCTGTTCAGCACCGTGATGTCGATCGTGCAGATCCAGGAACGCAACAAGATCCGCGTGTTCCTGCGCAAAGACCCGTACGGTCGTTTCTGCTACTGCCTGGCCTACGTGCCGCGTGATATCTACTCCACCGAAGTGCGCCAGAAGATCCAGCAAGTGCTGATGGATCGCCTCAAGGCCTCGGATTGCGAGTTCTGGACCTTCTTCTCCGAGTCCGTGCTGGCCCGTGTCCAACTGATTCTGCGGGTTGACCCGAAGAACCGCCTGGATATCGACCCCCTGCTTTTGGAAAAAGAAGTGGTGCAGGCCTGCCGCAGCTGGCAGGACGACTACGCGAGCCTGGTGGTCGAGAGCTTCGGCGAAGCCCACGGCACGAACGTGCTGGCGGACTTCCCCAAAGGCTTCCCCGCAGGCTATCGCGAGCGTTTCGCCGCGCATTCAGCCGTGGTCGACATGCAGCATCTGTTGAACCTGACGGAAGCCAAGCCACTGGTGATGAGCTTCTACCAGCCTTTGGGCCACGTGACCGGCCAGCAGGAATTGCACTGCAAGCTGTATCACGCCGATACCCCGCTGGCGCTGTCCGACGTGTTGCCGATCCTTGAAAACCTCGGCCTGCGCGTGCTCGGTGAGTTCCCGTACCGCCTGCGTCACGCCAATGGCCGCGAGTTCTGGATCCACGACTTTGCGTTCACCGCCGCCGAAGGCCTGAACCTCGATATCCAGCAGCTCAACGACACCCTGCAGGACGCGTTCGTGCATATCGTCAACGGCGACGCCGAGAACGATGCGTTCAACCGCCTGGTACTGACCGCCGGCCTGCCATGGCGTGACGTTGCACTGCTGCGTGCCTACGCCCGTTACCTGAAGCAGATCCGCCTGGGCTTCGACCTGGGTTATATCGCCAGCACCCTGAACAACCACACCGACATCGCCCGCGAGTTGACCCGGTTGTTCAAGACCCGCTTCTACCTGGCGCGCAAGCTCACCGCCGACGACCTGGAAGACAAGCAGCAACGCCTGGAGCAAGCGATCCTCACTGCCCTGGACGACGTGCAGGTGCTCAACGAGGACCGGATCCTGCGACGCTACCTGGACCTGATCAAGGCCACCCTGCGCACCAACTTCTACCAGACTGATGCCAACGGCCAGAACAAGTCGTACTTCAGCTTCAAGTTCAACCCCCACGCCATTCCCGAGCTGCCCAAGCCTGTGCCGAAGTTCGAGATCTTCGTCTACTCGCCGCGCGTCGAAGGCGTGCACCTGCGCTTTGGCAACGTCGCTCGCGGCGGCCTGCGCTGGTCCGACCGTGAAGAAGACTTCCGTACCGAAGTGCTGGGCCTGGTCAAAGCCCAGCAGGTGAAGAACTCGGTGATCGTGCCGGTCGGCGCCAAGGGCGGCTTCCTGCCGCGTCGCCTGCCATTGGGCGGCAGCCGCGACGAGATCGCGGCCGAGGGCATCGCCTGCTATCGCATCTTCATTTCCGGCCTGTTGGACATTACCGACAACCTGAAAGACGGCGCCCTGGTGCCTCCGTTGAACGTGGTGCGCCACGACAACGATGACCCGTACCTGGTAGTGGCGGCCGACAAAGGCACCGCGACCTTCTCCGACATCGCCAACGGTATCGCCATCGACTACGGCTTCTGGCTGGGGGATGCGTTTGCCTCCGGTGGCTCGGCCGGTTATGACCACAAGAAAATGGGCATCACCGCCAAGGGCGCGTGGGTCGGGGTGCAGCGTCACTTCCGTGAGCGCGGCATCAACGTGCAGCAAGACAGCATCACGGTGGTCGGCGTTGGCGACATGGCCGGTGACGTGTTCGGTAACGGCTTGCTCATGTCCGACAAGCTGCAATTGGTCGCCGCCTTCAACCACCTGCATATCTTCATCGATCCAAACCCGAACCCGGCCACCAGCTTCATCGAGCGCCAGCGCATGTTCGAGCTGCCGCGTTCGGCCTGGTCGGACTACGACACCAGCATCATGTCCGAAGGCGGCGGTATCTTCTCGCGTAGCGCCAAAAGCATTGCCATCTCGCCACAGATGAAAGAACGCTTCGACATCCAGGCCGACAAGCTGACCCCGACCGAGCTGCTGAATGCCTTGCTCAAGGCACCGGTGGACCTGTTGTGGAACGGCGGTATCGGCACCTACGTCAAAGCCAGCACGGAAAGCCACGCCGATGTGGGCGACAAGGCCAACGACGCGCTGCGCGTCAACGGCAACGAGCTGCGCTGCAAGGTAGTGGGTGAGGGCGGTAACCTGGGCATGACCCAGCTGGGTCGTGTGGAATTCAGCCTCAATGGCGGCGGTTCCAACACCGACTTTATCGACAACGCCGGTGGCGTGGACTGCTCCGACCACGAAGTGAACATCAAGATCCTGCTCAACGAAGTGGTGCAGGCGGGCGACATGACCGACAAGCAACGCAACCAGTTGCTGGCGAGCATGACCGACGAAGTCGGCAGCCTGGTGTTGGGCAACAACTACAAGCAGACCCAGGCCCTGTCCCTGGCCGCCCGCAAAGCCTACGAGCGTGCGGCGGAGTACAAGCGCCTGATGAGCGACCTGGAAGGCCGTGGCAAGCTGGACCGCGCCATCGAGTACCTGCCGACCGAGGAGCAGCTCGTCGAGCGCGCCGCGACTGGCAAGGGCCTGACGCGCCCGGAACTGTCGGTGCTGATTTCCTACAGCAAGATCGACCTCAAGGAAGCGCTGCTCAAGTCCCTGGTGCCGGATGACGACTACCTGACCCGCGACATGGAGACCGCGTTCCCACCGAGCCTGGTGGCCAAGTTCTCCGAGGCCATGCGTCGCCACCGCCTCAAGCGCGAGATCGTCAGCACCCAGATCGCCAACGACCTGGTCAACCACATGGGCATCACCTTCGTGCAACGCCTCAAAGAGTCGACCGGCATGAGCCCGGCGAACGTGGCGGGCGCCTATGTGATCGTGCGTGACATCTTCCACCTCCCGCATTGGTTCCGGCAGATCGAAGCCCTGGATCACCAGGTCTCCGCCGAGGTGCAACTGGCGTTGATGGACGAGCTGATGCGCCTGGGCCGTCGGGCTACCCGCTGGTTCCTGCGCAGCCGTCGCAACGAGCAGGACGCCGCGCGCGATGTGGCGCACTTCGGTCCGCACCTGGCAGCTTTGGGCCTCAAGCTCGACGAACTGCTGGAAGGCCCGACCCGCGAAGGCTGGCAGAACCGTTACCAGGCCTATGTCGAAGCCGGTGTGCCGGAGTTGTTGGCGCGCATGGTTGCTGGCACCACGCACCTGTACACCTTGCTGCCGATCATCGAAGCCGCTGACGTTACCGGCCAGAGCGCTGCCGATGTGGCCAAGGCCTACTTCGCCGTAGGCAGCGCCCTGGACTTGCCGTGGTACCTGCAGCAGATCAGCGATCTGCCGGTGGGCAACAACTGGCAGGCCCAGGCCCGCGAAGCCTTCCGCGATGACGTGGACTGGCAGCAACGGGCGATCACCATCAAGGTTCTGCAAATGGCCGATGCGCCAGAAGACATGGAAGCCCGCGTGGCCCTGTGGCTGGAGCAGAACGCGAGCATGGTCGAGCGCTGGCGCGCGATGATGGTGGAAATCCGTGCTGCGGTGGGTACGGACTACGCCATGTACGCGGTGGCCAATCGGGAACTGTTGGACCTGGCAATGAGTGGTCAAGCGGTGCTGTAATCGGCTGCTGGAGCGTTAAAACAAAGCCCCGTCTCGCGAGAGACGGGGCTTTTTTGTGGGTTCGGAACAAGGTGGGGCGTATGCAAAATTTGCTGCCCCGACCGCCCCCTGTGGGAGTGGGCTTGCCCGCGATAGCGGCAGTCCCGTCACTGTTGCTCGCGGCTGACTCACCGCCATCGCAGGCAAGCCAGCTCCCACACTTGATCTGTGATGGGGCCAAAATTCTCTGCCCCAGTGAGATCCCCTGTAGGAGCGGGCTTGCCCGCGATAGCGGCAGTCCAGTCACTGTTGCTGGCGGCTGACCCAGCGCCATCGCAGGCAAGCCAGCTCCCACATTTGATCTGTGGTGGGGCCAAAATTCTCTGCCCCAGTGAGATCCCTTGTAGGAGCGGGCTTGCCCGCGATAGCGGCAGTCCCGTCACTGTTGCTGGCAGCTGACCCAACGCCATCGCTGGCAAGCCAGCTCCCACACTTGATCTGTGATGGGGCCAAAATTCTCTGCCCCAGTGAGATCCCTTGTGGGAGCGGGCTTGCCCGCGATAGCGGCAGTCCAGTCACTGTTGCTGGCGGCTGACCCAGCGCCATCGCTGGCAAGCCAGCTCCCACATTTAATCTGTGATGGGGCCAAAATTCTCTGCCCCAGTGAGATCCCTTGTAGGAGCGGGCTTGCCCGCGATAGCGGCAGTCCAGTCACTGTTGCTGGCGGCTGACCCAGCGCCATCGCAGGCAAGCCAGCTTCCACATTTAATCTGTGGTGGGGCCAAAATTCTCTGCCACAGTGAGATCCCTTGTAGGAGCTGGCTTGCCCGCGATAGCGGCAGTCCAGTCACTGTTGCTGGCGGCTGACCCACAGCCATCGCAGGCAAGCCAGCTCCCACATTTAATCTGTGATGGGGCCAAAACTCTCTGCCACAGTGAGATCCCTTGTAGGAGCTGGCTTGCCCGCGATAGCGGCAGTCCAGTCACTGTCGCTGGCGGCTGACCCACCACCATCGCAGGCAAGCCAGCTCCCACATTTAATCTGTGGTGGAGCCAAAATTCTCTGCCCCAGTGAGATACCTTGTAGGAGCGGGCTTGCCCGCGATAGCGGCAGTCCAGTCATTGTTGCTGGCGGCTGACCCAGCGCCATCGCTGGCAAGCCAGCTCCCACATTTGATCTGTGGCGGGGCCAAAATTCTCTGCCCCAATGAGATCCCCTGTGGGAGCGGGCTTGCCCGCGATAGCGGCAGTCCCGTCACTGTTGCTCGCGGCTGACCCAGCGCCATCGCAGGCAAGCCAGCTTCCACATTTGAATCTCTATGGGCTTACGCGAGTTTTGCTTGCAGATGATCCAGATGCTGGGTCATCAAGCATGCTGCCGTACCCGCATCCCGTCGCTCCACCGCTTCGACAATCTCTGCCTGCTCAAGCCAGGCGCCGGTGAACGCCCCTTGCCGGGCAATGACCAGCGAGGTCAACGGTACCAGGCTGTTGAGAAACTGCGCCAATGGCCGGTTGCCCGCAATGGCCGCCAGCAACAGGTGAAACTCGCCGTACAGGCGGATGGCCGGGCCTTGCTGGCCCTGCTCGACGCACGCCCGCTGGCGGGCCACCAGTTCGCGCAGGCGCCGCACCTGCCCAGGGCTGGCCTGTACGCACGCCAACTGGACCACGGTCACTTCCATCAAGCGCCGCGCCTCAAGCATATGTTGCACCTGCTCGGCATCCGGCGCCGCCACCTGGGCGCGCAGGTTGGGACGCAGGATGATCACTTGCTGCTCGGCCAGACGCGCAAGGACCCGGCGCAGCACGCTGCGGCTGACGCCAAATTGCTGGGCCAGACCTTCTTCGGTAAACCGGCTGGTGGGCACGATGCGCTGTTCGAGGATGGCATCGAACAGTCGTGGGTAGAGGTCATCCACCGATGGCCGTTTACCGGGCACCAGGCGCATAGCGGGTGGGGCGGTGACAGCAAAAGTGCGTTGCAGGGCGTGAGCGCTCATGGCCAGCCTCCAGAGTCAGTTGCCGAGATGGTCGTCGGGAATATTCAGGGCGGTGCCCATGCGCTGGCCCTCGTTGAGGATATGGCGGCGCATTTCGGCGCTGGCCAGGGCGCTGTTCTTGTTGCGGATCGCGCGCACCACGGCTTCGTTTTCCTGCAGGCGCTCGGCCAGGTGTTCGGGGGAATTGCGCAACACCTGGGCGCTTTGCTTGAGGGCGTTGCTGGTCTGCTGCACCACGTTCTGGAAAATCGGGTTGGAGGTCAGGGCGAATAGCTCCTCATGGAAGGCAATGTAGGCGTTCATCCCGGCTTCACTGTCGTTGGCTTCCAGGGCTTCGCGCATGTCCATCAGGGTCAGGCGCAGTTGGCCGATTTCCTTGCTGGTGATGGACTGGGCCACCAGGCCGACGATAAACGGCTCCAGGGTGTAGCGCAGTTGCAGGATATCGGCGAGGCTGGCGTCGGCCACGGCGTCATGGGCTTGTGGCTCGCTGACGCTGGTTTCCAGCACGACCACGCCTTTGCCGGGCATCGAGCGCACCAGGCCGAGGGTTTCCAGGACGATCACCGCTTCACGCAGACTGGGGCGGCTGATGCCCAGTTGTTCGGCCAGTTCGCGCTGGCCGGGGAGCATTTCGCCACGCCGCCATTGGCCCCGTGCCAGGGCGGCGCGCAGTTTTTCTACGACTGAATTGACGACGGTTGAAGTGCTGATCACGCCGGGCTCCTTATGTTGCAAACACAAACGGTAAAAATGGCGACGATTAACGGTGGGAGCGGGCTTGCTCGCGATAGCAGTGGATCAGTCAGCACATGTAGGGGCTGACACACCGCTATCGCGAGCAAGCCCGCTCCCACATTCGATCTGCGCTAGAACTCCTGGTGCGCCGGCAATACCGGCTTCTTGGCCTGGAACGCATACCCTTGCTGCCCCTCCAGTACCTTGGTGGCCCGTTGCAGATCAATGTCCTTTTCCCAGCGGGCAATGGCCACGGTCGCGACGCAGTTGCCGATCAGGTTGGTCAGCGCACGACCAATCCCCATGAACCAATCCACCGCCAACACCAGCACCAGGCCCACCACCGGGATGGCAGGAATAGCCGTCAGGGTGGCCGCCAGAATCACCAGGGCCGAGCCCGGTATGCCGTGGGCGCCCTTGGAGGTGATCAGCGACACCAGCAGGATGGTCAGCAGGTCGGTCATCGACAACGGTGTCCCAGTGGCATTGGCGATAAACACAATGGCCAGGGTCAGGTAGATCGAGAAACCATCGAGGTTGAACGAGTAACCAGTGGGGATCACCAGGCCGACGGTGGAACTGCCAATGCCCAAGTGTTCCAGTTTACGCATGATCTGTGGCAACACCGCATCGGACGACGCGGTGCCCATCACGATCAGCAACTCTTCGCGAAGGTATTTGAGCAGCGGCAGCATACGCAGGCCCGACAGGCGCATCACCGTGCCCAGGATCAGCGCGACAAAGGCCATGCAGGTCAGGTAGAACAGGCCCACCAGGCTGCCCAGGTGCTGCAGCGAATCCAGGCCATAGGTGCTGGTGGTAAACGCGATGGCGCCGAAAACCCCAATGGGCGCCAGGCGCACGATCATGCCCATGATCCGGAAGATCACATGGCTCAGTTCGTTGATCAGCCGTGAAATGCCCGAAGCCGCTTCGCCCACCAGGTTCAGCGCACTGCCAAACAGCACCGAGAACAACAGCACCTGCAACACGTTGTTGTCGGCGAAGGCCCCGATCACGGAGTTGGGGATCAGGTCCATCAAGAACTGGCTGGTGCCCTTGATATGCTGGCCGCGATCCGCCAATTCATTGAGGCCTGCGGAAGACAGCTGTTCAAGGTGGATATTGGCGCCGCTGCCAATTCCGGTACTGAAGGCCAGGACCAGGCCGAGCACCAGAGCGATGGTGGTGAGGATCTCAAAATAGATCACCGACTTGAGGCCGATGCGCCCGACTTTTTTCAGGTCGCCCGCGCCGGAAATACCGCTGACCACCACACAGAACACGATCAGGCCGATCAGCATCTTGATCAGCTTGATAAAGCCGTCACCCAGGGGTTTGAGTTGTGAGGAGAATTCGGGAAGGACCAAGCCGCACGCGATGCCGAGCATCAGGCCTATGACGACTTGCAGGAAAATCGAACGCGAGCACCATCTGAGCATGGGAGGGATCTCTATTCGGTGCCCTGGTGGGTCCAGGGCTTAATTGTTGTGGTCTTACCGGTAAGTCCAGTGCGCGGCCAGTCTACGCTCGGTTTTTTGCAAACTACAAGGGGATGAAGGGGTGTTTGTGTGCTCCGGTCTTACCAGTTGCTCGGTAACCGTGATGCTTGAGCGGTTGGCGGCCTGGAAAATTTTTCGCTTATCATCCCGGGCTTGGCCGCTGAGGTGATGTATGGATAAGCCGGGACTGACAACCGATGAAGCGGGACTGACCCGCTGTACATGGCGTATGGCCGCCGCCGAATACCCCGATTACCACGATCATGAATGGGGGGTGCCGGTGGCCGAGGATAGGGCGCTGTACGAGAAGATCTGCCTGGAAGGCTTTCAGGCCGGCCTGGCGTGGATCACCATCCTGCGCAAGCGCGAGCATTTTCGGCGGGCCTTCGCCGGTTTTGATTTTCGCCGGGTGGCGCAGTACACCGAGGAGGATGTCCAGCGCCTGATGGCTGATCCTTGCATCGTGCGCAATCGCGCAAAGATCGTCTCGACCATCAACAATGCGCGCCGGGCGTGCGAGCTGGTGGATGAGCACGGCTCGCTGGCGGCGTGGCTGTGGGCGTTTGAACCGACGGCGGCCGAGCGCCCGACGGTGGTGGATATGGCCTATTGGACGGGCAACCCGACGTCGCCGGCTTCGGTGCGTTTGTCCAAGGCCTTGAAGAGACGCGGCTGGACGTTCGTCGGGCCGACGACGATGTATGCGTTTATGCAGGCAATGGGCATGGTCAACGATCACTTGGATGGCTGCGCCTGTCGGCAACCGATCGAAGACCTGCGGCGTCAGTTCAAGCGTCCCTGAATGGTAGGAGCTGGCAAGCCTCCTACCGTTCAGTTTTGCGGTGGCAGGGGCGTCAGCACCTCGGCCTTGTCATCCAGCACCATCACCACCAGCAGCCTGGCCGGCTGGGTCTGGCTGGCATTGCTTGATTCGAAGTGGCGCGAACCGGCCGGTTCGTAGAACGATTGCCCGGCCTTGTAGGTAATGGCCTGTTCATCATTGACGCGCGAGGTGATTTGCCCCTCAAGTACGTAGGCCACTGCCGTGCCGGTATGGCTATGGGGCACGGTGGCCTGGCCCGGCGCGTAATCCACGGTGAGCATGATGGTTTTCTTGCCGGGTACGTTGCTCAAGGCGTGCTCTTGCAGGACCTTGATCGATTCCTGGTTGTACACCGGCTCGTGGGCAAAGGCGCTAAGCGAAGCCAGCAGGAGGGTGGTGCCGAGCAGTGTTTTCATGGTGCGGGGTTCCCATCGTTTCAGATCCCCTCACCCTACGCCCGGGCGCGCGGCGTACCTATAACCAATCTGCTGGAAAACCCCTCAGCCAATCTGCTGCAGGATATCGCGCACCTTGTCCAGGGACGGGTCGATGTCCAGGGTCTCGATGGCGCCAAAACCGATGATCAGGCCGCTACGCACCGGCGCCTGATGGAAAAACACATCTAGCGGATACAGCCCGACTTCCACCTGCCGCGCCAGTTCGATCAGCAGGGGGATGTTGATCGGCACTTTGCACAGTGCCGCCAGGTGGAACCCGGCCACGCTGGGCACGGCCTCGAACCAAGGTGACAGGTCGCCGGCCAGGCGGCTGAGAATGCGTTCGCGGCGGCTACTGTAGACGGTGTGACAACGCCGGATGTGCTTGAGCAGGTAGCCTTCGCTGATGAACTTGGCCAGGGCCCATTGCGGCAGGGTCGAGCTGTGCTGGTCGCTCAGTTGCTTGGCCTTGAGCACCGCGCCGCGAATGGCCGGGGGCAGCACCGTATAGCCCAGGCGCAGCTCCGGCAGCAGGGTTTTGGAGAAGGTCCCGACGTAGGCGACGATGCCCCGTGTATCCATACTCTGCAGGGCGTCGGTGGGGCGGCCTTCGTAGCGGAACTCACTGTCGTAGTCGTCCTCGATGACAATCGCGCCCAGGGCCAGCGCCCGCGCCAGCAGCGCTTCGCGGCGTGGCTGGCTCATGGGGATGCCCAATGGAAACTGGTGGGACGGGGTGACGTAGATCAGCCGGGTGCCCTCGGGAATCAACTCGACCTGGATCCCCTGCGCGTCCAGCGGCACGCCGGCCACGGTGGCACCCATGGCTTCGAACAGCAGGCGCGCCGGGGTGTAGCCGGGGTCTTCCATGGCGACAATGTTGCCCGGTTCGAGGACCACGCGGGCGATCAGGTCCAGTGCCTGCTGGGCACCGTTGCACACCACAATGTCGTCATCCCGGCAGTTGACCCCTCGGGAAAACGCGATGTGCCCGGCAATCGCATTGCGCAAGGCCGGCAAGCCCTCGGGCTGGCCGTAGAAACCACTGTTCTGGGCGATGCGCCGCAAGGCGTCCTGGGTGCAGCGCCGCCATTCGTCCTGGGGGAACAGGCTGCGGGTGGTGGCACCGCCGATGAACTCGCAGCGCAACGTGCTCTCGCGCGTCGGGTGGCGCATGGGCGAGGGCAGGGCTTGCCACTTGGCGAGGTTGGCGGCGCAGGCCAGGTCGGCCGCACTTTGCAGGCCCTTCGGCCGCAGCGCATGGGCGCTGACGAAGGTGCCACGGCCGATCTTGCCGATCAGCAGGCCTTCGTAGGTCAGGGTGGTGTAGGTGTCAGACACGGTCTTGCGCGAGATCCCCAACTGCTCGGCCAGCAAGCGGCTGGGGGGCAACTGCGCGCCAGCGGCCAGGCGTCCTGACTCAATGGCGTCGCGCAGTTGCTGGTAAAGCTGTTCGGCCAGGTCCTTGCGGCCCTGGATGACGACGTGCAGTTCCATGTTTCATTCCGAGGCGGTCAATCCTGCCAAGGTTACTCGTATGCAAGGGCAACGCCGATCAAAAATGTGGGATCAGGAGAGGAACCCACCGTCCACATTCAGCGAAACGCCGGTGGTGTAGGTTGACGCATCGCTGGCCAGGTACAGCACCGCGCCGGCCATTTCGCTGGGGTCGGCTACGCGCTTTAGGGGGATCTGGGCCAGGGCCATGTTCAGGATCGATTCGTTTTTCACCAGCGCCGAGGCGAACTTGGTATCGGTCAGGCCTGGCAGCAGGGCGTTGCAGCGGATGCCGAACGGCGCGCATTCCTTGGCAAACACCTTGGTCATATTGATCACGGCGGCCTTGGTCACCGAGTAGATGCCCTGGAAGTGCCCTGGGGAGATGCCGTTGATCGAGGCCACGTTGATGATGCTGCCGCCGCCGTTCTCACGCATCAGCTTGCCGGCTTCCACCGACATGAAGAAGTAGCCACGGATGTTCACGTCGACGGTTTTCTGGAACGCGCCGAGGTCCGTGTCCAGCACGTTGCAGAACTGCGGGTTGGTCGCGGCGTTGTTGACCAGGATGTCCAGGCGCCCGAACTGCTGGCGAATGCCGGCAAACACCTCGCTGATCTGCTCCATCTCGCCGATATGGCAGGCGATGGCCGTGGCCTTGCCGCCGGCGGCGATGATCGCATCGGCCACATGCTGGCAGCCGTCGATCTTGCGGCTCGAGACAATCACGTGGGCGCCTTGCTGGGCCAGCAGCTTGGCAATGGCTTCACCGATGCCACGGCTGGCGCCGGAGACAAAAGCGATCTTGCCGTCGAGGTCGAACAGGTTGGTCTTGGACATGGTGGTTCCTTGTCGGGTCAGAGCGTGGATTTGTGGATGACGTTCAGGCTCATCTGCTCCAGCAGCTTGTTCATGTGAATGAACTGCGCGAAGCGTTTGTCCTGGGTCTGGCCATGGAAGAAGCGGTAGTAGATCTGCTGCACGATGCCGGCCAGGCGGAACAGGCCGTAGGTGTAGTAGAAGTCGAAATTGTCGATCTGGATGCCTGAGCGCTCGGCGTAGTAGTCGACAAACTGGCGGCGGGTGAGCATGCCGGGGGCGTTGCTCGGTTGGCGGCGCATCAGTTGCACGGGCGCGGGGTCAGCGGCTTCGATCCAGTAGGCGAGGCTGTTGCCCAGGTCCATCAGCGGGTCGCCCAGGGTGGTCAGTTCCCAATCCAGCACGCCGATGATTTGCATCGGGTTGTCGGGGTCGAGGATCACATTGTCGAAGCGATAGTCGTTGTGCACGATGCTTGAGGTGGGGTGGTCGGCGGGCATCTTGTCGTTGAGCCAGGCGCGCACGGCTTCCCATTTCGGGGCGTCGGGGGTCAGGGCTTTCTCGTAGCGATCGCTCCAGCCGCTGATCTGGCGTGCCACGTAACCTTCGGGCTTGCCCAGGTCGGCCAGGCCGCAGGCGTGGTAGTCCACCTGGTGCAGTTCGACGAACTTGTCGATAAAGCTCTTGCACAGGGCTTCGGTGCGTTCTGCGTCCAGGCCCAGCTCCGGCGGCAGGTCCGAGCGCAGGATGATGCCCTTGACCCGCTCCATTACATAGAATTCGGCGCCGATCACCGATTCGTCGGTGCAGTGCACGTAGGCCTTGGGGCAGTAGGGGAAGCCATCCTTGAGCTGGTTGAGAATGCGGAACTCTCGGCCCATGTCGTGGGCTGACTTGGCCTTGTGCCCGAAGGGCGGGCGCCGCAGCACGAATTCCTGTTCGGGGTATTCCAGCAGATAGGTCAGGTTGGAGGCGCCGCCCGGAAACTGGCTGATTCTGGCGCTGCCACTCAGGCCCGGGATATGGGCCTTGAGGTAGGGGTCGATGAGGCTGGCATCCAGTTCTTCGCCGGGGCGAATCTGGGTGGATTGGTCATTGAGCGCCATGCTTATCCCTTCTGCTTATTCTTGAGGCCTTGGACTATTGGCTAATCTAATGCGCACAGCCGACCCGCCACAAGGCGGCGACGGCTTAATAGGCTAGCGTGTTGGACGGCAATCAGCGTGCCTGATCGGTCACTTTTCGGGCGCAGGCAAGGCGACCGGTGTAAGGACCGGGCGCCCGGCGAAGTATTCGAGCAGGTTGTCTGCCACCCGTTGCACGGTGTCGTGGGCCGCTTCAGGCGACAGCCCGGCCACATGCGGGGTGAGTACGGTGTTGCTGAGCCGCTTGAGGGCGTCGGGCACGTTGGGTTCATCATCGAACACGTCCAGCGCTGCCCCGCCGATGCGCCGTTGTTCAAGGGCGCTGATCAGGTCGGCAGTGACGATCACGCTGCCCCGCGCGATGTTCACCACAAAACCGTTGGGCCCCAGGGCATCCAGGGCCTGGCGGTCGATCAGGTGGCGGGTGCCAGGGCCGCCGGGGGTGGCGATGACCAGGAAGTCGGAGTTGCGGGCCAGTTCCACTGGCGTGGCGCAGTAGGTGTAGTCCACATCGTTGCGGGGCTGGCGGCTGTGGTAGCTGACCTGCATGTCAAACCCCAGGGCCGCGCGCCGGGCAATCGCCAGGCCCACCGCGCCCAGGCCGAGGATGCCCAGTTGCTTGCCGGCGAGGGACGGGCGCATGACCTTGGGCCATTCGCTGCGGCGTACTGCGGCATCGGCCCGGGGAATATCGCGCACCATCGACAGCAGCAGCGCCATGGCGTGGTCCGCCACCGACGGTGCATTCACGCCGGCACCGTTGGTCACCACGATCCCGCGATTGCTGGCGGCCTGCAGGTCCACCTGCTCGTAGCCTGCGCCAATCACGCAGATGATTTGCAGCAAGGGCAGGGCGGCGATCTCATCGGCATGCAAGCCCAGCGGGCCACGGGTCAGCACGGCCTGGATCTGTGCGCCATGGCTCTTGATGGCCTGGCTGCGTTCGGCCGGTGTCGGGGCCAGGATCACATGAAAGCCATTGCTCTCGATGATGGGCAGGTAGTCATTGATGGTTTCAACCAGGACCAGAACAGTGGCGGGCATGGGGCGGCTCTTGTTGTGGGGTTTGAGTCCTGGATTATGCGGCATTTTTTGCAGTGCGAAATGCTTGCGGGTGAAAGATCTTCCCTGGATGCAAGGCTTTGGCGCGCGGGGATGCCAGCGTCTGCATAGGCTGAAGACGCTGGCATCGAGTGGGGTATTACTGGGCCTGGCGTACCTTGTTTTGTTCGGCCTGGGCGATTTCCTTGAAATCATAGGTCGGGAAGAACTCGGTCCTGTAGGTCCCCCAGGCGGTGTTTTCCAATGCCAGGTTGACCGCTGACAGGCGAGAGGCGGGCAGGCGTAGGACAATGACCTGTCCGATACCCATGGTGATGTTCCAACTGACGACTTCTACGCCCGCCGGTGGAAATACCTTATAGAACTCCTGTTTGGCCAGTTGTGCCCTTAGTTCGCTTAGTGGGCGTGATTGGTCATGTTTTAGAAATACCGTCAGCATGACTGCGTTGTCGGGAGTGGCAACAGGTTCTTTGGCTATCGGTTGTGCATTGGCACCGCTCGAAATAAGGGCGGATAACCAAACGGTAGATATCAGTAAGGACTTGAGTTGGGTTTTCATAGGTAGTGTCTTTTTGTTGGTTTTATGGATATTGCGTGGGGTATTAATATGAAGTTAGTGGGAGGTGGACGTTTTGATCGGCCCTTTGTAAGGTGCGTGAACAACATAGATGCGCACGGTTTCATTAGTTTCGAGCATGTCGCGCGGGACTTCCCGAGAGTAGGTGAAGTCCTGGTTGTTCAAGACTTCCAGCCGGCGCACTACGCTTCTGATCGGGCCTTTGTCGGGCACCAGGATGTGGTTTTTCTTGTCGCCCGTGACCAGGAAGTAACCGCCGCCGCCATGCTCATACTTTGACAACCCCGTGTCGGCGTAGAAGAACTCATAACGATTGCGCTCCGGGTCCCACATGGAGATGCCAACCACCCCCGGGTACTTGTCCTTGACGTCTACGTGCGGTGCGCCCTCGATGTAGACCTTGGTGGTCAGCCACTGAGGCGAGGCGGCCAGTGCGCGAATATCGGACGTTGCCCATTGTGCCTGGCTGGTGAGCGGGGTAAGCAGCCCAGCGAGAAACAGGCCTGCAAAAATAGCATTGTATTTACGCATTAAATAACTCCGGGAGGGAATTTGATAAGTTGTTTTTTTTGTTGTTGTCTATATTGGGGTGGGGGAAATATAGGGCTGATAGGGGGCGCTATCAATGCCTGGGTATATGTTTGTAACAATTCCATTGGTAATTAAGTTAAAAGATAATTTGAATGTTAAATATGAAGCGGGATAGGTAAGTAGGCCTATTCCTACAAATAGATCGGCGTAACTTGCAGATTTTAAGTATTTATAAACTTTGTGTTTGGGTGGCGGTTGTAGGGTTATTGGTTGCTTGAGCGCAGTTGCACTGCACGCCCATTCCTCACCGACGCCTGTGCATGTTCAAGCGTGTTCTGGGCCGTTGCATCCCAGCCACGGGGCGACGGCGGGGCGGATAGAGGGCGACGAATCTATTGCGCAATAGATCCGTGCCCTGGCAGGTCGCGAACGTTTAGCCGATTCTAGGTGTGGGGATCAGGGTGTTGCGAGGCTTGGGCGCGGCGGTGTATTCAACGCCACCAAACGAGAAGGTTTGATTCTGGGGTTGCTTGAGCTTTTCCCGTGCCTCGATGTGATCGGCAACGCAAGACGTTACGCTATCGACCAATTGGCCGGCATTGAACAAATTCAGTCCTAATGTAGTCATGCTTGAGTCTCCAGGGTTTGGTAAAGAGCGCTTTTTGAGTGGCCCGCACTGGCGTAACGTTCCGGGTTCAAACAAATTGTCGTCAATCTGATTTATCTGCTACGCACAACCATTCCTCAGCTAAGTCTTTGCTTATTCAAGCGAATCCCGGACAATCGCGCCCCTGTTGCGGTTGTGGCGCTGCCTGTCAGGTTTTTCTGACTCGTCGCGATCGTATGAAAGCGGAGAACCGAGCGGATGAATGATCAGGCCAATAGCGTCGATGAACGCTACGCAACGACACCTGTAACCCTCACGGGCTGGAGCCGCCAGGACACGACCTGGATGCTTGGCCTGTTCGGCACGGCGATTGGTGCCGGTACTTTGTTTTTGCCCATCAACGCAGGTTTGGGCGGCTTCTGGCCGTTGCTGATCCTCGCGTTGCTGGCGTTCCCCATGACCTACTACGCACACCGTGGCTTGACCCGGTTTGTGCTGTCGGGGCGTGCGGGCTCGGACATCACCGAGGTGGTTGAAGAGCATTTCGGCATCAAGGCCGGTGCGCTGATCACCCTGCTGTACTTCTTTGCCATCTTCCCGATCCTGCTGATCTACAGCGTGGCGCTGACCAACACGGTCGGCAGTTTCATGTCGCACCAGTTGCACATCGAGCCACCGCCACGGGCGCTGCTGTCGTTCGTGCTGATCCTGGGCCTGCTGGCCGTGGTGCGTTGCGGCGAGCAGGTGATCGTCAAGGCCATGAGCCTGATGGTCTATCCGTTTATCGTCGCCTTGCTGTTTCTGGCGGTGTACCTGGTGCCGCACTGGAACGGCGGCATTCTCAGCACTGCCAGCACTGTGCCGGCACCGTCAGCGTTGCTGCACACGCTGTGGTTGGCGATTCCGGTGATGGTGTTCTCGTTCAACCACTCGCCGATCATCTCGGCCTTTGCCGTTGACCAAAAGCGCCAGTACGGCGCCCACGCCGAAGAGCGCAGCTCGCAGATCCTGTCCCGCGCGCACCTGTTGATGGTGGCGATGGTGATGTTCTTCGTGTTCAGCTGCGTGCTGACCCTGTCGCCAGGCCAACTGGCCGAGGCCAAGGCGCAGAACCTGTCGATCCTGTCTTACCTGGCCAACCACTTCGATAACCCGACCATCGCCTTTGCTGCGCCGTTGATTGCGTTCGTGGCGATTGCCAAGTCGTTCCTGGGCCACTACATCGGTGCCAGCGAAGGCCTCAAGGGCCTGATCGTGAAGAGCGGCCGTCGTCCGGGCGCCAAGGCCCTGGACCGCATGACCGCAGGCTTCATGCTGGTGGTGTGCTGGATCGTGGCCACGCTCAACCCGAGCATCCTGGGGATGATCGAGACATTGGGTGGGCCGATCATCGCCTCGATCCTGTTCCTGATGCCGATGTACGCGATCCGCAAGGTGCCGGCCATGGCCAAGTACCGCGGGCAGATGTCCAATGTGTTCGTGACCCTGGTCGGCCTGGTAGCCATCTCCTCGCTGATTTACTCGCTGATCCCTTGATGTGACCAGAGCCGGCTACCTCGGCTTTATTCGTACATTCAGCTAGGCAACGGCCGACTGCGCCTGTAACGCGAGTCGGCCGTTTTTCTGCCAGGCAGGAAAACTCAGCGCTACCACATGGTCTTTGTTCACCCGTTGCGGGGAGCCGAGGCGACTCAGCTGCACGCCATTTTTCAGGAAGTAACGCTCCAGCGCCGGCGTGGTCACCGCCACCACCCGGTTGGCGCCTTGGCTCCAGGCATGGTGCAGGCTGTTCCACCAGACGCGCATCGGCAGGCGGCCTTTTTCCAGGGCGCGGGCGGCAAAGCGCGACACTTCCCAGGTGTCACTGCTGCGTGGGCTCGGCTGGTCGCACAGAAAGCCGAAGACTTCCGACAGCAGATAAGGTTGTGTGGTTGGCAGCAGCCGCGCGCAACCGCAGACCTGGCCTTTTGGGTCCAGGGCGAGGATGTGGCGCGTGTCGGCCTGGTCGAACTGGTCGAATTCGCGTTGGGGCAGGGCGTAGGTGGAGTCCAGTTGCCAGCCCAGTTGCTGGATGAACACTTCGTGCCGGTAGCGACCCAGATCGTCCTCAAGGGCTGCAGACAGTTCATGGTGATGGCGGGTGATGATGCTGATCATTGGATGTCCTTATCGTGATCGGCGGGCCCTAGATCAGGCCCAGTGCGGCGGCATAGGCAGCCGCCAGTGTCTTGTTGGCCGCCCCGAATTTCTTCTGGATGGCCTTGAGGTGAAAATTCACCGTGTTGATGGAGATGGTCAGGATCAGCGCGATCTCGCCTGAACTCTTGCCATCGGCGGTCCACTGCAAAATCTCCCGCTCCCGCTGGCTGAGGCAGACCGACTGATGGCAGCGTTCGCTATGGCCAAGGTCTGTCAGGCGCTGTGTCACCTGTTCGAGGATGCAGCGCAGGCGCAATTGAATCTCGTCGCTTTCGGCCTGGGAAATCTGGTCCTGGCGCCGGGCCACCGACAGTACCCGCAGCGAATGATCGTGGCTGCGAATCGGCAGTGTGGCGCCGATGCACAAGCCCCAATCCCGGGCTTCCAGCCATAGCTTGCGGCTGTTATCAAACAGTGCGTCGTTCCACAGCACCATCTCGGTGGAACGCAAGCCACTGAGAATCGACGGATCGACCGCCGCGTAGTTTTGCTCCTTGTAATGCTCCAGCCATGTTTCGGGGTAGGAGCCGTAAATCTTGGTTTTAGGGCGGGTAAAGGGGGTCAGGTGGCGTACGCCATAGGCGTAGTACTCGAACCCCAGTTGCAACACTTCCCGCTCCAGCAGTGCGAACACTTGTGCCCCTTCCTGTTGCGTGAGCATCTCTATCCGCAAGCGATTCCACCAGCGGATGAGGTCGTTCTCCTTCTCCATGGACAGTCGCCTCGATTCCTGGAACCTTTGGCAATCTAGCCCACGAGATATTTCTGTCAAACTTTTCCGGCGCTGTGCCGACGGCTCTGGCACGGTACTTTTGCCGTGGAGGCCGTGTTTATGACGCTCGGCACAGGCGAGGCAGGGAGTGGCGCGCGTGGCACTGCTCAATGGCCATGACCGCTGTTTCACAGGACGCAGCATCCGTGGGCATCAGGTTGCTCGCCCGAAGGCAGGCCCCTTGCAACCGGGTGTCATGCAAGAGCGCTGAGATCGCACCTTGCAGGTCATGCCTGTCCAATGGCAGGGCAAGACGTATCCCACACCCCATGCGCACCAGTCGTTCGGCGTTATCGAACTGGTCATGGGCAATCGGCAGGACAATCTGTGGAATGCCGGCCGCCAGGGCCAGGCTCATGGCGCCAATGCCGCCGGGGTGGACCAGGCCGGCGGCGCGGGGCAACAGCGAACTCATCGGCAGAAACGGACACTGCAGCACAGTGGGTGGCAGGTCTTTGAGGAGTGGCCGATCACCGGTCAGAAAAATCCCACGTGCGCCGACCCTGTGCAGCGCTTCCAGGGCGAAGCGGTAAAACTGCTGGTCGAAGTGCTCAGTGGAACCTTGGGTGAAGACAATGGGGGCCGATCCTGCATCCAGGAAGGCCCGGGTCTGTTCATCGAGCCCCAGGGTGCCACCGTCGAACAGCGGGAAACCGGCCATGTGCAAGGGTTGTGGCCAGTCTTGCTGTACGGGGGCGAACCATTCGGGGAACAGGCAAATCACCCCGTGGGGCGCATGCATCCATTGGCTGAAGATGTTCTTCGCCACGCCTGGCAAACCACGCTTGCGACGTAACGCATTGATTTGTGGGGCACAGGTTCGGTCCAGGCTCAGGTATTCGATCCCGCGCCAGAGCAATTTGCGCACCGTCAATGGCAAGCGGGGCGACACATTGAACGTGGGGTGTACGGGCGGCAAGTGGGCCGACAGCAGCGTTGAGGGAGACACCTGGACGGAAAGGTAAGGGAAGCCATATTTTTCATGGGCGATTCGAGCGCCCAGGGCCCACAGCGAGCCCACCACCACCGTATCGTCGGTGTTATGGGCGGTTACATAATCGTAGACCGGCTCTAAAAGGCCGGCGATGGCTTGCCACAGCACGGCGAAGGAGGTTTTCGGATCCCACAGCCGAGGATCGCCCATGGCGGCGTTGTAGGTCGCTTCATCGCACAACGGCACGAACGCCAGGCCCCGTGCCTCGATGGTGCGCTGAAACGCCGGCATGCTGCACAGCGTCACCTGGTGGCCGCGCAGGGTCAGGGCCGCGCCCAGGCCGATGAAGGGAAAAACGTCACCGGCCGATCCGATGGCAATCATGATTACTCGCATCATCTACATCCTTGCTCAAAAGTGTTCAGGCGAAGCTCAACTGCGCTTGCTGAGGGGGCGGCACGCAGAACGCCTCTGGCCGGGCGTCATGCTGCCTCAGTAGATGGCCGAGCAGCGCGCGGTGCACGCCGTTGGCCGCGGCCCTGGACTCCAGATCGAGAAAATGCCCGCTGCACTCTGCCGTGGAGAAGCTGCAGTCGCGGATGTACTGTTTGAAGCGCTGCACGTCCATGGCGCTGGTGTACTCGTCCCAGGCACCGTTCAAGAAGTGCACATGGCTATCGATGTTCGACAACTGCGGCAGGTAAGCCCCTTCATTGAGCTTGAGGGCCTGGTCGATATGGAATCGCGCTTGATGTTGTTCGGCGTTGATCAACTGCGCCATGTGCTGTTGATTGGCGGTCTTGAGCCGGGGCGGCAGGTGCTTGCCCAGCGTCTGGTTGAGCAAGTGGCCGATACCTGCATTGTCATCCCGGGCCATGAGGGCCTGGGCACCGCTGACGTAGTCGAGCATCGGGCCGTTGAGTCCGGGGGCAAATGACATCACCACCGAGCTTTCGATGTTGTCCGGCTTTTGCGCGAGGGCCAGCAGGGTCGACAGGCCGCCCCAGGAGGCGGAGACCAGATGGTGAATGTTGAAGCCTTCGATCAGCGCCAGCAGGATCTGTACTTCGTCGTCCTTGGTCACCAGGCAACGGCTCGGGTTGTGAGCCCGGGAGTTTCCGGCGAACGGTAAGTCGAACAGCACCACGTTGAAGTGTTCGGCCAGGCATTTGCTGGTGCGGGCAAAGGCCGATGTGGTGGCCATGGCGCCATTGACCAGCAGTACGTTCTTTTTATCGGGGGCATCGCCGATTTGTTCTACCGACACCGCATAGTCCTTGAAGACGTTCTTGATCACGTATTGGTTGCGCCACATAACACACCTCCATTAATCACTTAAAAACGGGTGAGAGCGCCCCTGCCACCGGGTTCGGGCATCGAGGACAAGGTTTGGCTGTTTTTATTAGAAGTAGTACGGCATACAGCGCGAGTACATCCAAAGCAGGCAGATCCCATGACGCGGGCATCAGGGTGTAGAGAGTTTCGGTCTTCAAGGTGTGGCGGGACAACTACCTGATCTGGTAGGTCGTGGGAGAAAGGCCGTCGACAGCCAGTGCCTGGCAGGTTTTTCCAGGCATAAAAAAACGCCGCGTACCTTGCGATACGCGGCGTTCTTCACATCAACACACCCTTAGGCTTGAACCACTGGGATGTTGGCGCTTGCTGCGATTTTGCGGAACTCGGCGATCTGGTCGAAGTTCAGGTAGCGGTAGACGTCACTGGCCATGGTGTCCAGTTTCGCCGCGTAGCCCATGTACTCTTCGACGGTCGGCAAGCGACCCAGGGTAGAAGCGACTGCCGCCAACTCGGCCGAAGCCAGGTAGACGTTCGCGCCATCACCCAGACGGTTCGGGAAGTTACGGGTCGAAGTCGACACTACAGTGGAGTTCGGCTCAACACGAGCCTGGTTACCCATGCACAGCGAGCAGCCCGGCATTTCCATGCGTGCGCCAGCCTTGCCGTAGATGCCGTAGTAGCCTTCTTCGGTCAGTTGGTGAGCATCCATCTTGGTCGGCGGCGACAGCCACAGGCGGGTTGGCAGCTGACCCTTGACCTGCTCCAGCAGCTTACCGGCAGCGCGGAAGTGACCGATGTTGGTCATGCACGAACCGATAAACACTTCGTCGATCTTCTCGCCAGCAACGCTGGACAGCAGACGGGCGTCGTCCGGGTCGTTTGGCGCGCAGAGGATTGGCTCGTTGATTTCAGCCAGGTCGATCTCGATGACTTCGGCGTATTCGGCGTCGGCATCGGCTTCCATCAGCTCAGGGTTGGCAACCCAGGCTTCCATCGCTTGGGCACGGCGTTCCAGGGTACGTGCATCACCGTAGCCTTCACCGATCATCCAGCGCAGCAGGGTGATGTTGGAGTTCAGGTACTCGGTGACGGAGTCTTTGGACAGCTTGATGGTGCAACCGGCAGCCGAACGTTCGGCCGAGGCGTCGGACAGCTCGAAAGCCTGCTCCAGCGTCAGGTCGTTCAGGCCTTCGATTTCCAGGATGCGGCCGGAGAAGGCATTTTTCTTGCCTTTCTTCTCAACGGTCAGCAGGCCGGACTGGATCGCGTAGTAAGGGATGGCATGTACCAGGTCACGCAGGGTGATGCCAGGTTTCATTTTGCCTTTGAAGCGCACCAGGATCGATTCCGGCATGTCCAGTGGCATTACGCCAGTGGCTGCGGCGAACGCTACCAGGCCAGAACCGGCCGGGAACGAAATGCCCATCGGGAAACGGGTGTGGGAGTCACCACCGGTACCCACGGTGTCCGGCAGCAGCATGCGGTTCAGCCAGCTGTGGATGATGCCGTCGCCCGGACGCAGCGATACACCGCCACGGGTCATGATGAAGTCAGGCAGGGTGTGGTGGGTGGTCACGTCGATCGGCTTTGGATAGGCCGCGGTGTGGCAGAAGGACTGCATCACCAGATCGGTCGAGAAGCCCAGGCATGCCAGGTCCTTGAGTTCGTCACGGGTCATGGGGCCAGTAGTGTCCTGGGAACCCACGGTGGTCATCTTCGGTTCGCAGTAGGTGCCTGGACGAACGCCTTTGCCTTCTGGCAGACCGCAAGCCTTGCCGACCATTTTCTGGGCCAGGGTGAAACCCTTGCCGGTGTCGACAGGGGCTTCAGGCAGCTTGAACAGGTCGGTGGGGCCAAGACCCAGCTCGGCGCGAGCCTTCTCGGTCAGGCCACGGCCGATGATCAGCGGGATACGGCCGCCGGCACGAACTTCGTCCAACAGGACCGGAGTCTTCATTTCGAAGGTGGTCAGGACTTCATCGGTGCCGTGCTTGCAGACTTTGCCAGCATGCGGGTACAGGTCGATCACGTCGCCCATGTGCATGTTGGTGACGTCGAATTCGATTGGCAGTGCGCCAGCATCTTCCATGGTGTTGTAGAAGATGGGAGCGATCTTGCTGCCGAAGCAGAAGCCGCCAGCGCGCTTGTTAGGCACATAAGGTACGTCGTCGCCGAAGAACCACAGTACCGAGTTGGTCGCCGACTTACGGGACGAACCGGTACCGACCACGTCACCGACGTAGGCGATCGGGAAGCCCTGGCCGCGCATTTCTTCGATCTGCTTCATCGGGCCGGTCTTGCCTTGCTCGTCCGGCACGATGCCTTCACGGGCCATTTTCAGCATGGCCAGGGCGTGCAGCGGGATGTCAGGACGGGACCAGGCATCGGGAGCAGGGGACAGGTCGTCGGTGTTGGTTTCGCCGGTGACCTTGAACACGCGCAGGCTGATCTTGTCGGCCAGGGTCGGGCGGTTCTTGAACCACTCGCCGTCGGCCCAGGACTGGATCACTTCCTTGGCGTGCTGGTTGCCGTTCTTGGCTTTTTCCGCGACGTCGTGGAACGCATCGAACATCAGCAGGGTGTGCTTGAGCTGGGCAGCTGCAACGGCCGCCAGTTCGGCGTCGTCCAACAGCTCGACCAGGGTCACGATGTTGTAGCCGCCTTGCATGGTGCCGAGCAGTTCAACAGCGCGTTTTTTGTCGATCAGGGGAGAAGAAACTTCGCCCTTGGCCAGGGCAGACAGGAAACCGGCCTTGACGTAGGCAGCTTCGTCAACGCCTGGTGGAATGCGGTTGGTGATCAGGTCAACGAGGAACTCTTCTTCGCCAGCCGGGGGATTTTTCAGCAGCTCGACCAGGCCTGCGGTTTGTTCGGCGTTTAGCGGCTGGGGAACGATACCCAGGGCTGCACGCTCTTCGATATGTTTGCGGTAGGCTTCAAGCACAGTTATTACCCTCATCAGTGGTCCCACGGGACGCTCATCCAGACATGCACGGCACGCATGCGCTCGAGGGCTTTTTGGGCCGTAGAGCCAGCGCTGCCGGCATTTCTCACAGAAGCTGCTTTCAAAGTTTTACGCCTGCAGAACGGAGCTGATGAGGGTTGGTGCTGGTTATTTGGAGGGTAAATAACCAGCGCCAACACCGTTCTGAAGGAACGACTGTGCTCGTGACGCTTTGAAAACAGCTTCCAACGGATTATTTGGCGCCTTACAAGGCCGGATGATTCTACGGCAAAAAATTTCTAAAGGTAAGTTGCCGCAGCAAGTTTGCAGGGTGATGAACCTTAGACAAAGGGCTAACATGGGCCACTGTTTCGCTGATTTGTGCGCTGCCACCCATGTCCAATCACACCATCAAGACCCCCTGCATCGGCCTGTGCTCCACGGTTTACGGCGATCTCGTGTGCCGGGGTTGCAAGCGTTTCCACCACGAAGTGATCCAGTGGAACGGCTATGGCGAGGAAGAAAAACGCGCAGTATGGCTGCGGCTTGAGCAACTGCTGGTGCAGGTGATGGCGGGCAAACTGGAGGTGTTCGACCCCAAACGGCTGCGCTGGCAGTTGGAGCAGCGCAAAATTCGCTTTGTGCCGCACCAGTCCGAATACTGCTGGGCCTACCAGTTGATCGCCCGGGGCGCCCGGGTGATCAACAACCTGGACGCCTATGGCATGGTGCTGATGCCCGAGTTTCGCGACTGGAACCTGCCGGAACTGCGCGATGCCATTGATCGGGAGTTTTTTATCCTGTCCGAAGCGCATTACCAGCGCTACATCGCGCCAGGCTTCCTCAAGGATGCACTAGGTCACTGACTGTCGCTGATCAACCTGTGGGAGCGGGCTCGCCCGCGATGGCGCCAGTTCAGTCAGAGTTGTATCAACTGACCCACCGCTATCGCAGGCAAGCCAGCTCCCACAATTGCTCTGCGATGTGGCCAAAATATCCTGCCCTGCCAAGATCCCCTGTAGGAGCGGGCTTGCCCGCGATGGCGCCAGTTCAGTCAGAGTTGTATCAACTGACCCACCGCTATCGCAGGCAAGCCAGCTCCTACAATTGTTCTGTGGTGTGGCCAAAATACTCTGCACCGCCAAGATCCCTTGTGGGAGCGGGCTTGCCCGCGATGGCGACAGTTCAGTCAGGGATATATCAACTGACCCACCGCTATCGCAGGCAAGCCAGCTCCCACAATTGTTCTGCGGTGTGGCCAAAATATCCTGCCCTGCCAAGATCCCCTGTAGGAGCGGGCTCGCCCGCGATGGCGCCAGTTCAGTCAGGGATATATCAACTGACCTACCGCTATCGCAGGCAAGCCAGCTCCCACAATTGTTCTGCGGTGTGGCCAAAATATCCTGCCCTGCCAAGATCCGCTGTAGGAGCGGGCTCGCCCGCGATGGCGCCAGTTCAGTCAGGGATGTATCAACTGACCCGCCGCCATCGCGAGCAATCCCGCTCGCACATGTTTGATCTTCATTTTGCCTTGCTGGCCAGTTCCTCCAGGTGATCGATGATGCTCTGGGGCTTGAGTACCAGCACGTCGCTCTCCAGTGCATCGAGCACCACTTCCGCTGTATTGCCGATCAGCGCCCCGGAAATCCCGGTGCGTGCCACGGTGCCTATGATCGTGACCGCCGCGCGCAGTTTATGGGCGGCATGGGGGATCAGCACATCGGCCGGACCTTCTTCGATGTGCAGCCGGCTGTCGTCAATGTCGAACTCGGCCTGGAACGCCTTGCACTGCTCGCGATAGCGGGCCTCGATGGTTTCCTTGAGTTGGAACACCGGGTCAGCTGCCGACAGCATGGGCGACGGATGGGCGCTGATCACATGTAACTGGCCCTTGGCCAGGCTGGCGATGTCAAAACCATGATCGACGATGGCGGCGTGCAGGGCTTTATGCTCGTTATCGAGGTTGCCCACGTCGATGGCCGCCAGGATCACCCCGTCGGTCCATGGGGTCGCTGTCTTGACCAGCAGCACGGCGGCCGGGCACAAGCGCAGCAGTTTCCAGTCTTCCGGTGTCAGCAGGGCCTTTTTCAGCGGGCTGTCGGGGTAGTGCTGCTTGATCACCAGCTTGCAGCTCTCGCTCTGCTGCACCCTGATGATGGTTTTATGCATGTTGTTGTGCCAGGCCTGTTCGGTGCTGACGCTATAGCCATCCTCTTGCAAGCCGGCCTTGAGCAAGCTCAACAAGGCCGAATGCTCATGCTTTTCATCGCACACTAGCAAATGCAAGTGAGCGTCGGTCACCCCGGCGATCAGCTTGGCGCGCTTGAGCGCCAGGCTTTCCGAGTGTTCGGGCTCGATGATCACCAGGATTTTGCCAATTTCGTTCATGAGCGAGATCTCCAAGGGTGGGAAGGGCAAGGCTTCGAACAACTATAGTTGTTGCCCGCCGTACGTCATGTTGATGCACATCAAGGCCCGTGACTGGTGGTCTGCGGCGGGGTCGGTATAATCGGCGGCCTTTTGTGATCCTTTGCCCGTGAGCCCGATGAACCTGCCCGAAATCCATGAATTCCTCGGTTGCCGCACCCCTGACGCCTGGGTCCAGGCCGCACTGGCCGACCAGGAAACCCTGCTGATCGACCACAAGAATTGCGAGTTCAAGGCCGCCAGCACCGCCTTGAGCCTGATTGCCAAGTACCACTCCCATGTTGACCTGATCAACATGATGTCGCGCCTGGCCCGCGAAGAACTGGTCCACCACGAGCAAGTCATGCGCTTGATGAAAAAGCGCAAGATCGAACTGCGCCAACTGCACGCCAGCCGCTATGCCTCGGGCTTGCGCAAGGTGGTGCGCAGCCACGAGCCGGTGAAACTGGTGGACACCCTGGTGGTGGGCGCCTTTATCGAAGCGCGCAGTTGCGAGCGTTTCGAAGCACTGGTGCCGCATTTGGACGAAGAACTCGGCAAGTTCTACTTTGGCCTGCTGAAAAGCGAGGCGCGGCACTTTCAGGGTTATCTGAAGCTGGCCTATCAATACGGCGAGGCCAAGGATGTTGCCCAAGTGATCGAGCGGGTCCGCGCCGCCGAGCAGGAACTGATCGAATCACCGGACGTCGAGTTCCGTTTCCACAGCGGCGTGCCGGCCTGATCTCAAACGCCCGTGAAAGACTGCGGGCTATTTGTAAAAAACTCTTAAAAACATGAAGTTTGCGTCAAAGCCCCGCTGTATGGGGCCCTGCGTGCGCTTGTGGATCGCTGTTGCCCACTATAATGCGCGCACTTCAATCGGCGCTGGCACAGTGGAAACTTATGGAAAACTTGGGTCTGGGCAAGGTCCTGCTCGTTGAGGACGATGAGAAGCTGGCAGGGCTGATCGCGCATTTTCTGTCACAGCATGGCTTTGAAGTGCGCGTGGTGCACCGGGGCGATGAGGCGTTGGCGGTGTTCCTGGCGTTCAAACCGAAGATCGTCGTGCTCGACCTGATGCTGCCCGGCCAGAGCGGCCTGCATGTGTGCCGCGAGATCCGCAATGTGTCCGACACCCCCATCGTGATCCTCACCGCCAAGGAAGACGACCTGGACCATATCCTCGGCCTGGAGTCCGGCGCCGATGACTATGTGATCAAGCCGATCAAGCCGCCGGTGTTGCTGGCACGCTTGCGGGCCTTGCAGCGCCGCCATCTGCCGGAGCCGACAGTGCGCGGCTCCCTGGCGTTCGGCCAGTTGGCGATTGACCGCAGTTGCCGAGGGGTGAGCCTGGGTGACGAAAAGATCGACCTGACCACCATGGAATTCGAGCTGCTGTGGTTACTGGCCAGCAGTGCGGGCAAGATCCTCTCGCGTGACGATATCCTCAACCGCATGCGCGGGATCGCCTTTGACGGGCTCAACCGCAGTGTCGATGTGTATATCAGCAAGCTGCGCAACAAACTCAATGACAACCCCCGTGAGCCGGTGTGCATCAAGACCATCTGGGGCAAGGGCTACCTGTTCAACCCGTTTGCCTGGGAGGTCTAGCCCGATGTTGCGCCTGTTCCTGCGTCTGTACATCATCCTGGCCCTGGGCCTGGCCGGGGCAATCTGGTTGGTGAACTACACCTTCGACGAATTGCTGCCCGAAGCCAACGAAACCTACAACCGCGAAGCCATGCGCGGCCCGGCCTACGGCCTGGTGGAGCAATTACGCCCGTTGCCGGCGGGCGCCGCTCGCGAGGCGCGCCTGGCCGAGCTGCAAAAGCACTATGGATTGCGCCTGGGTTTTATCGACCGCAAGGCGGCGGGATTCGACCCTCGCGAGCAACAAATACTGGCTGACGGCAAGTTGGTGGTGCGCGGCGACTTCATGGAGTTCATCACCGAAATCGACGGTGGCGCGCAGTTGCTTCAGGTCAAACTCCCGGTGGAACCGCGCTGGCTGTACTTGTGGGCCTATAGCCTGTTGGGCCTGTGCCTGGCCATCGTCCTGTATTTCTGGGTGCGCCCGCATTGGCGCGACCTGGAGCATATCCGCGTGGCGGCCCAGGGTTTTGGTAACAATGACCTGGGCTCGCGCATCTTGCTGCCACGGCGCTCGAGCGTGCGCGAGCTGGCCGGGCACTTCAACCAGATGGCCGAGCGCATCGAGCACCTGATCGCCAACCAGCGTGAGCTGACCAACGCGGTGTCCCATGAGTTGCGCACCCCGATTGCGCGCTTGTCGTTTGAGCTCGATCAGCTCAAGCAGGAAGCCGACCCGCGCCAGAGCCGCGCGCTGATTGGCGACATGTACGCCGACCTCGGCGAGCTGGAGGATATGGTTTCTGAGCTGTTGACCTACGCCAGCCTTGAGCGTGGCGCGACGCAGGTCACCCGCGAGAATATCGAGGCGCAAAGCTGGCTCGACAGTGTGATCGGCAGCGTGGCCCTGGAAGCCGAGGCCGAAGGCGTGCAGTTATCGCTGCGCACCTGTGAAGTTGATTTCATCCAGATCGAACCACGGTTTATGGCGCGCGCGGTGATCAACCTGCTGCGCAATGCCATTCGTTACGCGGAGCAGCGGGTAGAGGTATCGCTGGTCAAATTTGGCAGTGGCTACGAGGTACGGGTGTGCGACGACGGCCCCGGCGTACCCGAGGACGGCCGGGAGAAAATCTTTCAGCCGTTTATGCGCCTGGACGCCAGCCGCGACCGCCGCACCGGCGGCTTTGGCCTGGGCCTGGCGCTGGTGCAGCGGGTCAGCCAGTGGCATGGCGGACAGGTGCAGGTGCTGGATTCGCAGTGGGGCGGGGCGTCGTTCCGCATGACCTGGGCCTACGCCGACTAACCTTTTGCAAACTCATGAAGGTTGTAAATGTGGGGCTGGCTAGTCGGGTCGCCGCCTCGCTGCGATGGTCGTAAACGATGACGTTGGGTACCTGACACTCTGTGGCGATCTATTGGGCCGCCATCGCAGGCAAGCCAGCTCCCACAGGCGAATGCAGCTTCGCGCTCTGGCTTTGCTGTTGCTCTGCTTTTGATCTGGCTTTTGATCTTAGGCGCCCCGTTAAACCACGATGGCCGCAGGCAGGTATTGCGCAGTGGGCACCCCGGCATGGATGCCGGGGTAGCCGCGACACGGCCATGGATGGCCGATCGCGGCGGGCCCACGGAGCAATGCCTGACTGCGGGCATGCCGAGCCTAGGCGAGGCACCGAGTGGTGGGGCAAAAGCGCTTTGGTTACTTTCGCGCTCTTCGAAAGTGACCCGCCGTAAGGGCGGAACCCTAAGTGGCCGTAACAGCGGCAACGGATATATACACCCCCCCCAACAACCCAAAAAGAGCGAATGATCATCGCAGCAATGCGGCGACCGGCAAGCCAGCCCCCCCTGTCTGATTGGGTTTGCAAATCAAAAGGTGTAGTTCAACACGCCCATCACCGACGTCTGCATCCTGCGTTCCACAATCGGGCTTTTGCCCGCATCACCGGACAAATACTGCACATCCAGCAAGGTCGAGAAGGTTGTGTGGTCGCCCAACGGCACGCTCCAATCGAGGTTCAAGCCCCGGCTGACCATCCCACCCTTGGCGTCATACGCGCGAAAGCGGCTGCTTTGGGCTTGGCCTGTGGTCACGCCATACCAGGTCTGCACATAGTTGCCATCGCCAAAGCGGCTGTTGAGGCTGGCGTCCACGGTGCCGTAGTCACCGTCATACAGGTTGGTGCCAATGCTCAGCTCCAGGGAGGTAAACGCCTTGCCGCTGTCTTTTTTATCGTCTTGCTCCAGCGCATGTTCCAGGGTCGCGCCGAGGATTGCGGTGCCCAGGGTATAGCTGGCACTCACACCGAACTGCGGCCGCGACTTGATTTGACCCATGCCCTTGAGCCGGTCGGAGCCCAGGCTGGTGCTTTTCTTCTGGTCCTTGCGCGCAGTGCTGGCGCCGACATAGGCATTGAAACTGAGGTTGTCATCTTCATAACCCCAACCCAGCCCCTTGTTGGTATCGAGAAAAATCCCCCACGGGCTGACGATGTTTGCGCCGAGCATGGGCGCGGTCATGCGCTCATTGCTGCCGCTGTAGCGCGGCAGGTTGGCTGCCCCGGCTTGCAGGCTGTATTGCCAGTCGGCGGCGGCTGACAGTTGAGTGCAGCTGATCAGGCACACAGAAGTGGCAGCGAGGTAGATCGTTTTTGAACGCATGATGGCCTTCGTCGTTCCAAGGGAGGCTCAAATCCTAGGGACGGCGGGGGCAGGGGTCTTTGACAGCTTTGTCGGGAAACTGTCAAAGACTGTTAAACGGCTGGCCTCAGGGTCGCAATCAGCGCGCGGATCGCGCCCGGCAGGGCATCCAGCTCGCGCACCAGGATGCTGCGTTCGCGCACCGCCCAGCTTTCATCGAGCTTGATGCTCACCAGTTGCATGGTCCGACTGTGCCGCACGGCGGCGGACTCGGGGATGATGCCGATGCCGACTCCGGCCTCGACCATGCGGCAGATGGCTTCGAAACTCGACATCTGGATGCGCAGGGACAGTTGCTTGCCCAGGTGCTCGACGTGTTCACGCAAGAAGCTGAGCAAGGTGCTGCCTTCGTGCAGGCCAATATGCTGATAGGCCAGGGTCTGTTCCAGGGTCACTGACGGCTGGTTGGCCAGGGGATGGCCCACCGGCACCGTCAGCACCAGGTGGTCAGTGCTGAAGTGCAAGACCTGCAAGCCCGGCGCCTGCACGGGGCCGGCGATGATGCCCATGTCACTGGTGCCGTCGAGCACCCCGCGCACGATGTCACGGGACAGGCGCTCCTGCAGGTCGACCGTCACGCCGGGGCGCTGGGAGAGGAAGCCAGCGAGGATTTCCGGGAGAAACTCGGTGACTGCGGTGGTATTGGCAAAGATACGGATATGCCCGGCGGAGTCGGCGCCATATTGGGTGAATTCGCTTTTCAGGTAATCGACCTGGCGCATGATCAGCCGCGCGTGGTGCAGCAGCCGTTCACCGGCCGGGGTGACTTCCACGCCGCGACTGTCGCGGTACAGCAGGCGCGTATCCAACTGGCCCTCCAGGGCCTTGATCCGTGCACTGGCGGCTGCCGGCGAGAGGAACGCACGCTTGGCACCCTGGGTCAGGCTGGGGGATTCGGCGATATGGATAAACAGGCGCAGGTCGGCCAGGTCGAAGTGCATGCAAGGCTCCCAGGTGAAGATAGCGGCGTTCAGCATAGCCGAACGCTGGTTTATTGAAATGCAAATTCTCAGAACGGCCAGGCGCTTGCATGATCCGGGGCAGACACTCACTGCCCGAGGACCTGCCCCCGATGAGCGCCACTGATTGGATTGGCCGAAGCGAAACCGCCCACGACCATTTGAGCCGTAACCTACTCAAGCGTATTGCCGCCACCTTCGGCGAGGCGGTGCCGGACGACGGAGCAGATTTACCACCGCTATGGCAGTGGTGCTTCTTCCAGGACCCGCTGGCGGAAACCGCCCTGGGCGCCGACGGCCACCCGGCCCGTGGCGGCTTCCTGCCGCCGGCCGATAACCGCAACCGCATGTGGGCCGGTGGGCGTATCGAGTTCCTGCACGCCTTGCGTGCCGGTGAGGCGGCGACCCGCGTGTCGACCATCACCCAGGTCGAGGAAAAGACCGGGCGCAGCGGTTCGTTGCTGTTTGTCACCGTGCGCCACGACTACTCCCAGGAGGGCCGCCTGGCAATCCGTGAGGAACAGGACATCGTCTACCGCGAGCCCACACCGCCCAAGGCCGGCAGCGGCGATGCCCTGGCCCGGGGCGACTGGTACGAGGCGATCGAGCCCACGCCGACCTTGCTGTTTCGCTACAGCGCCGTGACCTTCAACGGTCACCGCATTCACTACGACTACCCCTACGTGACCGGCACCGAAGGCTATGCGGGGCTGGTGGTGCATGGGCCGCTGATCGCCACCTTGAGCCTGCGCGCCTTTTGCCGGGCACATCCCGAAGCCACCTTGCGCCGTTTTGCCTATCGCGGCGTGCGCCCGTTGATTGCGCCACAGGCGTTTGAGGTGGGCGGGCGAGTGACGGCGGCCGGTGTCGCCCAGCTGTGGGCCGGTAACGCTGCTGGCCTGGCGCAGCAGGCTGAAGTGCATTTCGAATAATCCAAGAACAACAGGCGGAGAGCCGTTAATGAACCCCCATGACAACGAAGAACTCAACGCCATCCGCGAAGGCGTGCGCGCCTTGTGCGCTGAATTCGACGCCGCTTACTGGCGCAAAATCGATGAAGAAAAGGGTTTCCCCGAAGCCTTCGTCAAGGCCCTGACGGACGCTGGCTGGCTGTCGGCTATGATTCCCGAGCAATACGGCGGTTCCGGCCTGGGCCTGGCCGAAGCCTCGGTGATCCTCGAGGAGGTCAACCGCTGCGGCGGCAACTCCGGCACCGTCCATGGCCAGATGTACAACATGTTCACCCTGTTGCGTCATGGCAGCGAGGCGCAAAAGCGCTTCTACCTGCCCAAGCTGGCCAGCGGTGAATTGCGCCTGCAGTCCATGGGCGTTACCGAGCCCACCACCGGCACCGACACCACCAAGATCAAGACCACCGCGATTCGGCGCGGCGACAACTACGTGATCAACGGGCAAAAGGTGTGGATCTCGCGGGTGCAGCATTCCGACCTGATGATCCTGCTGGCGCGTACCACGCCGCTGGCCGAGGTGAAGAAAAAGTCCGAGGGCATGTCGATCTTCCTGGTGGACCTGCGCGCGGCCATCGGCAACGGCCTGACCGTGCAGCCCATCGCCAATATGGTCAACCACGAGACCAACGAGTTGTTCTTCGACAACCTCGAGCTGCCCCTCGACAGCTTGATCGGCGAGGAGGGCAAGGGCTTCAAATACATCCTTGACGGCCTCAACGCCGAACGTACGCTGATCGCCGCCGAATGCATCGGCGATGGCCGCTGGTTTATCGAAAAGGCCAGTGCCTATGCCCGCGACCGCGTGGTGTTTGGCCGGCCCATCGGGCAGAACCAGGGGGTGCAGTTCCCGATTGCCGAAGCCCATATCGAAATCGAGGCGGCGGACCTGATGCGCTGGCGTGCCTGCGAGGAATACGACCGCGGCGTCAATGCCGGGGCCAGCGCCAATATGGCCAAGTACCTGGCGGCCAAGGCGTCCTGGGAAGCGGCCAACGCCTGCCTGCAAACCCACGGCGGCTTCGGATTTGCCTGCGAGTACGACGTGGAGCGCAAATTCCGCGAGACGCGCCTGTACCAGGTGGCGCCGATCTCCACCAACCTGATCCTGTCGTACGTGGCCGAGCATCTGCTCGAGCTGCCACGCAGCTTCTGAGGGCCTGAGCATGAGCCATACCCAAGCCTTGTGCCGGTTCCTCGCCGAGTTGAATGACGCGCAATTGCCCGACGCGGTGCTGGCGCGTATCGAAGAACTGTATCTGGATTGGCTGGCCTCGGCGCTGGCCAGCCAAGGTTCGCACCCGATTCCCTTGTTCGAGCGCTATGCACAAAAGAT
This sequence comes from Pseudomonas sp. WS 5021, assembly GCF_012985535.1. Taxonomy (NCBI): domain Bacteria; kingdom Pseudomonadati; phylum Pseudomonadota; class Gammaproteobacteria; order Pseudomonadales; family Pseudomonadaceae; genus Pseudomonas; species Pseudomonas sp. WS 5021. The sequence goes on from NZ_JAAQWP010000002.1 coordinate 89,779, forward strand.
GGGCCCGGCCACCGGGCCTTCGCAGATAATCGTCAACGGTGGCAGCAGCAGCGCGTATTTTGCCGCGCTGGTCAACGCGGCCTCATCGCACCTGGTGGAGCAGGACGACCTGCACAACAGCTCGGTGCTGCACCCCGCGACGGTGGTGTTTCCCGCTGCCCTGGCCGCCGCGCAAGATCTCGGCAAATCCGGTCGCGAGTTGTTGTTGGCCGCGGTGGCCGGTTATGAGGCCGGGATTCGCATCGGCGAGTTCATGGGCCGTTCCCACTACCGGATCTTCCACACCACGGCCACAGTCGGCACCCTGGCGGCGGCGGTGGCCGTGGGCAAGTTGCTGGACTTCAACGAAGAACAATTCATCAACCTGCTCGGTAGCGCCGGCACCCAGGCCGCCGGGCTCTGGGAGTTCCTGCGCGATGCGGCTGATTCCAAGCAGTTGCACACCGCCAAGGCCGCAGCGGATGGCTTGCTGGCCGCGTACCTGACGGCGGATGGCCTGAGCGGTGCGCGCAATATCCTCGAAGGCGAGCAGGGTTTGGCGGCGGGTATGTCCACTGACGCCGAGCCGGGCAAATTGTCCGCGGGCCTCGGTAGCCGCTGGGCGCTGCTGGAAACCTCGTTCAAGTTCCACGCTTCGTGCCGCCATACCCACCCGGCCGCCGATGCGTTGCTGGACTTGATGCAGCGCGAAGGCCTGGCCGCTGCGGATATCGCCAGGGTCGAGACCCGCGTGTACCAAGGCGCTATTGATGTGCTCGGCCGCGTGACCGTACCGGCCACCGTGCACCAGGCCAAGTTCTCCATGGGTACCGTGCTCGGCCTGATTGCTGTGCACGGCAAAGCCGGGCTTACCGAGTTTCATCAGTGGGCCCTGAGCGATCCCGCCGTCGCTGCGTTCCGCGACAAGGTCAGCATGATCTTCGACCGCGCAGTCGACGACGCCTATCCGCAGCGCTGGCTGGGCCGCGTCACCGTGACCTGCGTCGATGGCCGCACGTTGCATGGTGCGATTGACGAGCCCAAGGGCGACCCGGGCAACACCCTGGACCGAGTGCAGTTGGCGGACAAGTTCCAGCGCCTCTGCCAGTTCAGCGGCGCCCGCACGCCGGCCCAGGCCAGCGCCTTGATCGAAAAAGTCTGGAACCTGCGCAACGCCGTATCCATGGCCCATTGGCTTTGAGGAATTGTCATGACTGCTAATCAACGACCGCTGGACGGCATCACCGTGGTCAGCCTGGAACACGCGATTGCTGCGCCGTTCTGTACCCGCCAACTGGCCGACCTGGGAGCGCGGGTTATCAAGATCGAACGCCCGGGCAGCGGTGATTTTGCCCGTGGCTACGACGAGCGCGTGCGCGGCCTGGCCTCGCATTTTGTGTGGACCAATCGCTCCAAGGAAAGCCTGACCCTGGACCTCAAGCAGGCGGAGGCCGGCGCTATCCTCGACACCTTGCTGGCCGATGCCGACGTGCTGGTGCAGAACCTTGCACCCGGTGCGGCGGCGCGTATGGGGCTCGCGTTCGAGGCGCTGCAGGCGCGCTTTCCACGACTGATTGTGTGTGATATTTCCGGCTACGGTGAAGGCGGGCCCTACGAGAAAAAGAAAGCCTATGACCTGCTGATCCAGAGCGAGGGCGGTTTTCTTTCGGTGACCGGTGGCCCCGGTGAAGAGCAGATGGCCAAGGCCGGTTGTTCCATCGCGGATATCTCCGCCGGCATGTACGCCTACAGCGGCATCCTGTCGGCACTGCTATTGCGCGGCAAGACGGGCAAGGGCAGCCGCATTGACGTGAGCATGCTCGAAAGCCTGGTGGAGTGGATGGGCTACCCGATGTACTACGCCTTCGACGGTGCCCCGCAGCCACCGCGGGCCGGCGCGGCGCATTCGACGATCTACCCCTACGGGCCGTTCCCCACCGGTGATGGCGGCACGGTGATGCTCGGTTTGCAGAACGAACGTGAATGGGCGGCGTTCTGCGACAAGGTACTGCTCACCCCTACGCTGGCGACGGATGAACGCTTCTCGGCCAACTTCAAGCGTTCGGCCAACCGCGAAGTGCTGCGCCAGATCATTGTCGACAGCTTTGCCCAACTCGACACCGAGGCCGTGATCCAGCGTCTGGAACACGCGCAGATCGCCAGTGCACGGGTCAACGATATGCAAGGCGTGTGGGACCACCCGCAACTCAAGGCCCGCGACAGCTGGCGTGAAATCGACAGCCCGGCCGGGCCGTTACCGTCGTTATTGCCACCGGCGCGTAACGCCGCGTTTAGCCCGCGTATGGACGGCGTACCGGGACTGGGGCAGCACAGCCAGGCAATTCTCCAGGCGCTGGGCTACTCGGGTGAGGCCATCGACAGCCTGCGCGCGCGCGGCGTTATCTAATCAGGAGTTCTGTGATGCCTTTGATTCGTTCTGCCTTGTTCGTGCCGGGCAGCCGCCCGGAGCGCTTTGCCAAAGCACTGGCCAGTGGTGCCGATGCGGTGATCGTGGATTTTGAAGACGCGGTGGAAGAACCGCTCAAGCGCCAGGCCCGGGACAACCTCGGCGGGTTTTTAACGGCCAACCCCGATGCCTGTGTGTGGGTACGCATCAATGCCCCAGAACACGCCGAGCACTTTGCCGATGTGGCGTTCTGCAAAGCCCACGGCAACGTGGCCGGGGTGTTGCTGCCCAAGGTGGAAAGTGCCACCCAGGTGGCGGTGGTCGCCGCCGCCGGCAAAGTCATCTGGCCGATTATCGAAAGTGCACGAGGCCTGCTGTCGGTGGCCGAAATCGCCCATGCGCCGCAAGTGCAGCGCCTGTCGTTCGGTGGCCTGGACCTGGCGCTGGACCTGAACCTGAGCAGCCACTCGGCGGCGGCGAATTTTGCCCTGGATCAGGCGCGCCTGGCGCTGATCGTGCATTCGCGCGCCGCCGGCCTGGTGGCACCGCTGGACGGTGTACACCCGGCGATCGACGACCCGGAGGGCCTGCGCCACTCGATCCGGCATGCCTATGAAATGGGCTTTGCCGGGGCCCTGTGTATCCATCCCAAGCAGGTGCCGGTGATCCATGAGGCCCTGGCGCCGAGTGCGGCGGACCTGGCCTGGGCGCAACGGGTGGTGGAGGCCGGTGCCCATGGGGCAGGGGCCTACCAGATTGATGGGCAGATGGTGGATGCGCCGGTGTTGCTGCGGGCCCAAAGGCTGCTGGCAGCACAGAACTCCCACGCGGGATAGGCATTGCTCCCCAGGTTGGTGTTCGGCTTGGCCGAACGCAGTGTTTAAAAATTTGAAATTCACTACACGCCTCACATCAGGCACCTTGCCTGACACCACCACAACAATAAAAAGGTGATACCCATGCTCAAGCTTTCTCGGGCGCTGTTGTGCGCCGCCACGTTGTTTGCCGCAGGCCTGGCCCAGGCGGCTGATCCGATCATCATCAAGTTCGCCCACGTGGTAGCGGAAAACACCCCCAAAGGCCAGGGCGCGCTGCTGTTCAAGAAACTTGCCGAAGAGCGCCTGGCGGGCAAGGTCAAGGTCGAGGTGTACCCCAACTCGTCGCTGTTTGGCGACGGCAAGGAGATGGAAGCGCTGCTGCTGGGCGATGTGCAGATGCTGGCGCCGTCCCTGGCCAAGTTCGAGCAGTACACCAAGCAGGTGCAGATCTACGACCTGCCGTTTTTGTTCAACGACCTGGCCGCCGTCGACCGTTTCCAGGCCGCTGAAGGCAAGCAACTGCTGACGTCGATGCAGGACAAGAACATCCTCGGCCTGGCCTATTGGCACAATGGCCTCAAGCAACTGTCGGCCAACAAGGCCCTGCACGAGCCCAAGGATGCCCGGGGCCTGAAGTTCCGCGTGCAGGCCTCCAGTGTGCTGGAGGAGCAGTTCAAGGCGATCCGTGCCAACCCGCGCAAGATGAGTTTTGCCGAGGTCTACCAAGGCTTGCAGACCGGCACTGTCAACGGCACCGAAAACACCTGGTCGAACTATGAAAGCCAGAAGGTCAACGAGGTGCAGAAGTACTTCACCGAGTCCAACCACGGCCTGATCGACTACATGGTGATCACCAACGCCAAGTTCTGGAACGGCCTGGCGCCGGACATCCGCAGCAGCCTGGAACAGATCATGGTCGAAGTCACCGTCGAGGTGAACAAGCAGGCCGAAGCGCTGAACCAGTCGGCCAAGCAGAAGATTATCGACGCCAAGACCAGCGAAATCATCGAGCTGACCCCCGAGCAACGCCAGCTATGGCGCGAAGCCATGCGTCCGGTGTGGCAGAAGTTCGAGGGGCCGATTGGCGCTGACCTGATCAAGGCCGCAGACGCGTCCAACCACTGATCGCCTGCGCGACCCCGACCCAATGTGGGAGCGGGCTTGCCCGCGATGGCGGCGTCTGAGCCAGCCGAGAGGCCGTTGATGCCCCATCGCGGGCAAGCCCGCTCCCACATGTTGCGACCCCTTTCCCTGTAAGCGAGGTTTTGCCATGCAATCCCTAAGGCGCGTCTGGGAGCACCTGGAGGAAGGTTTTATCGCCTTCCTGCTGGCCGCCATGACCCTGGTGACGTTTGTCTACGTCATGCTCAACAACATCTACACCCTGTTTTTTGCCCTGGCCGACAAATGGGCCTGGAGCAGCAGTTTTTTCAACGCCCTGGGCGACGGCACCATGACCTGGGCCCAGGACATGACCTGGAGCGTCGCGCTGACCAAGGCGATGTTCGGCTGGCTGATTTTCTTCGGGATTTCCTATGGCGTGCGCACCGCCGGCCACCTGGGGGTCGATGCCCTGGTGCGCCTGACGCCACGCCGGGTCCAGCGCCTGCTGGGAATGCTCGCGTGCCTGTGCTGCCTGGCCTACGCCGGGTTGTTCATGGTGGCCAGCTACAAGTGGGTGAGTGCCGTGCTGGCGGCCGGGATCGGGGCCGAGGACCTCGATCATTTCGGCCTGGAAGTGGGGCATATCGCGCTGATCGTGCCGATCGGCTTTGCCCTGGTGTTGATCCGCTACCTGGAAATTTTCTACCGCCTGTTTACCCACCGTCAGGTCGGGTTGGGGCTGGCCGACGAAGCCGGTGAAGCCAGCAAGTTGGCCGGTAGCCATGAGGAGCGTGACTGATGGCCGTTCTCTGTCTGTTTTTACTGCTGTTGGTGTTCATGTTTCTCGGCGTGCCCATCGCGATTTCCCTGGGGTTGTCGGGGGCGATGTCGATCCTGATGTTCAGCCAGGACTCGTTAAGCTCCCTGGCGATCAAGCTGTTTGAAACCAGCGATGCCTACACCTTCCTGGCGATTCCGTTCTTCCTGCTGTCGGGGGCGTTCATGACCACCGGCGGCGTGGCGCAACGCTTGATCGATTTTGCCAACGCCTGTGTCGGCCATATCCGTGGCGGCCTGGCGATTGCGGCGGTGCTGGCGTGCATGCTGTTCGCCGCGCTGTCCGGTTCATCGCCGGCGACGGTGGCGGCGGTGGGGTCGATTGCCGTGGCCGGTATGGTGCGCTCCGGTTACCCCAAGGAGTTTGGCGCCGGGATCATCTGTAATGCCGGGACCCTGGGCATCCTGATTCCGCCTTCCATCGTGATGGTGGTGTACTCGGCGGCGACGGAAACTTCGGTGGGCAAGCTGTTTATGGCGGGGGTGATCCCCGGCTTGCTGCTGGGCCTGATGCTGATGATCGCGATCTACATCGTGGCGCGTATCAAGAAGCTGCCGGCACAACCCCGGGCGACCTTTGCCCAGTGGCTGGGCTGCGCGCGCCGCGCGTTCTGGGGCCTGTTGCTGCTGGTGATCATCCTCGGCGGTATCTACAGCGGCATGTTCACCCCCACTGAAGCTGCAGCCGTGGCGGCGGTGTACTCGGCGTTTGTCGCGCTGTTTGTGTACAAGGACATGCGCTTGAGGGATTGCCCCAAGGTGCTGCTGGAGTCTGGGCGCCTGTCGATCATGCTGATGTTCATCATCGCCAACGCCATGCTGTTTGCCCATGTGCTGACCACCGAACAGATCCCGCAGGAAATCACGGCCTGGGTCATCTCCGAAGGGCTGACGCCGATCGGTTTCCTGCTGATGGTCAACGTGGTGCTGTTGATCGCCGGCAGCTTTATGGAGCCCTCGGCCATTGTGCTGATCCTGGCGCCGATCTTCTTCCCGATTGCGATGAAGCTGGGCATCGACCCGATTCACTTGGGGATTGTGATGGTGGTGAACATGGAGATCGGCCTGGTGCATCCGCCCGTTGGGCTGAACCTGTTCGTGACCTCGGCGGTGACCGGCCTGACCCTGGGCCAGACGATCCGCGCAGCGATGCCATGGCTGATGATCCTCTTGGCGTTCCTGGTCCTGGTGACGTACGTGCCGTTTATCTCACTGGCGCTGCCGCAGTGGTTGGGCATGTAGCCAGCGCCCAAACGCCGCACCACCCCCAGACTTGATTTCAATCAAGGGCTCACTGGCCACGTGCCACCTACCATCGGCTGCATATCCCGGCCGTTGAAGTCAGTGAGTCCATGAACCGCCCCAAGCCCTCGACCCTCGCTACCCTGGCTGCAAGTCCCGTTACCTGGCTGGTTGTCCTGGTGCTGCTGTTCAGCCTGGCCGGCCCGGCCCAGGCCAAGTCCTACGGCGCGATTGAACAGCAGCGCATCGACAAGATTTTCCCGCAGGCCGACGCCATTTCCGCCGCCGAAGGCAAGTTCAAGGTGCGCACGCTGTCGGCCAAAGGCGCGGTCATCGGCTATGTGTTCCAGAGCCTGGACGTGGTGGACATCCCGGCGTACTCCGGCAAACCGATCAACACCCAGGTGATTCTCGACCCGGCCGGGGTGATCCGTGATGCCTATGTGCTGGAGCACCACGAGCCGATCCTGCTGATCGGCATTCCCGAGGCCAAGCTGCATGACTTCACCGCCCGCTACAGCGGGATCAACGTCAAGCAGCGGGTGGTGGTGGGGCATTCCAGTGACAGCCAGGCGGTGACCGTGGATGCGGTGGCCGGTGCCACGGTCACGGCGATGGTGGTCAATGAGGTGATCATGCGCGCCGCCCACGAAGTGGCGGTGTCGCTCAAGCTGATCGAGGACAAGGCCAGCACCGCGCAGAAAGTTGCGTTGGTGCGCGCTGACCTGTTCGAGCCGGCCAACTGGGCGCAGTTGACCGGCAATGGCGCGGTGCGCCGCTTGCACCTGACGCGCGGCCAGGTGGATGCCGCCTTCAAGGGCACCGAGGCCGAAGGCGTGGACGTGGCGGGGGCGGGGCAGGTCGACGAGACGTTTATCGACTTGTATGTGGCCGATCTCAACGCGCCGACCATCGGCCGCAACCTGTTGGGTGACGCGCAGTACCGGGTGTTGATGCAGGGCCTCAAGCCCGGCGAGCAGGCCATCGCGGTGCTGGGACGCGGGATTTTTTCGTTCAAGGGCTCGGGCTATGTGCGCGGCGGGATTTTTGATCGGGTGCAGTTGCGCCAGTTCGGCAATGTCATCAGCTTCCGCGATATGGACCACCAGCGCCTGTACGACGTGTTCGCCGAGGGCATGCCCGAGTTCGATGAAATGTCGGTGTTTATCGTGCGCCCCCAGGCTGCGTTCGATCCAGGCTCAGCGTGGACCCTGGAGCTGCTGGTACGGCGCCAGACCGGCCCGGTCAGTGGCACCTTCAGCAGTTTTGAATTGCCCTACCAGATGCCCGAGGCGTATCTGGAGCGCCCGTTGCCCACCGCCGCCGAACAGGCCGCCATCGACGAAGCCAACCGGCCGATGTGGCTGACGATCTGGTACCAGAAACACGTGCAGATCCTGATCCTGGGCGCCGCCCTGGTGCTGCTGACGGTGATTTTGTTTTTGCAGGACAGCCTGGCCCGGCGCCCGCGTCTGCTGCACTGGGTGCGCCGTGGCTATCTGCTGTTTACGGTGGTGTTTATCGGCTGGTACGCCCTGGGGCAACTGTCGGTGGTCAATGTGCTGACCTTTGTGCATGCGCTGTTCCAGCAGTTCCGCTGGGAGCTGTTCCTCACCGACCCGCTGATCTTCATGCTCTGGGTATTCACCGCCGCCAGCATCCTGCTGTGGGGCCGGGGGGTGTTCTGTGGCTGGTTGTGCCCGTTCGGGGCGCTGCAAGAGCTGCTCAACGAGGCGGCGCGCAAGCTCAAGGTGCGCCAGTTCGAGTTGCCGTTTGCCGTGCATGAGCGGCTGTGGGCGATCAAGTATTTGATCCTGCTGGGGCTGTTTGGCCTGTCTCTGGAGTCGATGGCCACCGCCGAGCGTTTTGCCGAAGTGGAACCGTTCAAGACCGCCATCACCCTGCATTTCGACCGCCAATGGTGGTTCGTGCTGTACGCCGTGGCGCTGCTGGTGATCAACCTGTTCACGCGCAAAGTCTACTGCCGCTACCTCTGCCCACTGGGCGCGGCGCTGGCGATCCCCAGCAAATTCAGGCTGTTCGACTGGCTCAAGCGGCGCAAGGAGTGTGGCGATCCGTGCCAGTTGTGCGCCAAGGAATGCGAGATCCAGGCGATCCACCCCGACGGCCATATCAACGCCAATGAATGCCACTACTGCCTCGATTGCCAGATGACCTGGCACAACGACCACAAATGCCCGCCCCTGATCAACAAGCGCAAGAAACGCAACAAGGCCGCACCCACCCCTGGGCAATTGATCCCGGTGGTGCAGGTGGCGGTGCCTGAATGACGGCCTTGGGCACCCACTTTTCATATCTGGAGCACATCATGAACGACAGCGAATCGAACAAAACCGGGACCACCCCGGAACCCGAAGGCATGAGCCGGCGTGGCTTCCTTGGCACTGGCGCCGTCACCGGCGCGGTGCTGGCAGGGGCCTCGGCCCTCGGCGGTACGGTGTTTACCCGCGAGTCCTTTGCGGCGGCGGCCAAGGAAGCGAAGTCGAAAATCCATGTGGGCCCAGGGGAGCTGGATCAGTACTACGGGTTCTGGAGCGGCGGCCACCAGGGCGAAGTGCGGGTGTTGGGCGTGCCGTCAATGCGCGAGCTGATGCGCATCCCGGTGTTTAACGTTGATTCGGCTACCGGCTGGGGCCTGACCAACGAGAGCAAGCGCATCCTGGGGGAGGGCGCCAAGTACCAGAACGGCGATTGCCATCACCCGCACCTGTCCACCACCGATGGCCGCTACGACGGCAAATACCTGTTTATCAACGACAAGGCCAACACCCGCGTGGCGCGGATCCGCCTGGACATCATGAAGTGCGACAAGATCGTCACCGTGCCCAACGCCCAGGCGATCCACGGCCTGCGCCTGCAAAAGGTGCCGTACACCAAGTACGTGTTCTGCAACGCCGAGTTCATCATCCCGCACCCCAATGACGGCCACACCTTCGACCTGCAGGACAAGAACAGCTTCACCCTGTTCAACGCCATCGACGCCGAGAAGATGGAAATGGCCTTCCAGGTCATCGTCGACGGCAACCTCGACAACGCCGACATGGACTACACCGGCAAATACGCGGCGGCCACCTGCTACAACTCGGAAAAGGCCTCCGACCTGGGCGGCATGATGCGCAACGAGCGCGACTGGGTGGTGGTGTTCAACATCCCGCGCATCGAGGCAGCGATCAAGGCCGGCAAGTTCATCAACCTCGACGGGGTCAAGGTGCCGGTGGTGGACGGGCGCAAGGGCGACGACGGCAAGGACAGCGAATTCACCCGCTATATCCCGGTGCCGAAGAACCCCCACGGCTGCAACACCTCGCCGGACGGCAAGTACTTTATCGCCAACGGCAAGCTGTCGCCGACCTGCACCATCATTGCCATCGACAAGCTCGACGACCTGTTCAGCGACAAGATCAAAGACCCGCGCGGCGTGGTAGTCGGCGAGCCGGAACTGGGCCTGGGCCCGCTGCACACCACCTACGATGGCCGGGGTTTTGCCTACACCACGCTGTTTATCGACAGCCAGGTGGTCAAGTGGAACATCGCCGAAGCCATCCGCGCCTACGGCGGTGAGAAGGTCAACTACATCAAGCAGAAGCTCGATGTGCACTACCAGCCTGGCCACAACCACGCCTCGCTCACCGAAACCCGGGATGCCGACGGCCAATGGCTGGTGGTACTGAGCAAGTTCTCCAAGGACCGCTTCCTGCCCACCGGCCCGTTGCACCCGGAAAACGACCAGTTGATCGATATCTCCGGCGATGAAATGAAACTGGTCCACGACGGCCCGACCTTCGCCGAACCCCACGACTGCGTGATGGCGCGGCGCGACCAGATCAAGACCAAGAAAATCTGGGAGCGCAACGACCCGTTCTTTGCCGAAACCGTGGCCATTGCGGCCAAGGACGGGATCAAGCTGGAGACCGATAACAAGGTGATCCGCGACGGCAAGAAAGTGCGGGTGTACATGACCTCCATGGCGCCGACCTACGGCCTGACGGAATTTACCGTCAAGCACGGCGATGAGGTCACCGTGACCATCACCAACATCGACCAGATCGAGGACGTGACCCATGGCTTTGTCATGACCAACCATGGCGTGAGCATGGAAATCAGCCCGCAGCAAACTTCTTCCATCACCTTCATCGCCGACAAACCGGGGCTGCATTGGTACTACTGCAGCTGGTTCTGCCATGCGCTGCATATGGAGATGGTGGGGCGGATGCTGGTGGAGCGCACTTAACGGCGAGCACCCAATAAATGTAGGAGCTGGCTTGCCTGCGATAGCGGTGCATCAGAAAACTGTCGGTTGCCTGACACACCGCTATAGCAGGCAAGCCAGCTCCCACATGGGATCTGTTTTGATCAAAAAGGAATACTCCGTGGCTCGACCCCGCACGTTATGGACCGGGTGTGTGTGGCTGCTATTTTCGGCCACCGCCAGTGCCGCTGTACTGCCCATCACCGACCTGCCGTTGGTAGCCGCAGGCCCGCACCACTGGCAATTGCCCGCCGGTGACTACCAGGGCTCCTTCAGCATCGACCAGCCCTTGCAACTGACTTGCGAACCCGGTGCGGTGATCCACAGCCAGGGCCAGGGCAATGGTCTGTTGATCAACGCTGCCGACGTCACCGTCGAGGGCTGCACCTTCCTCGACTGGGGCCATGACCTCACCGCGATGAACGCGGCCATTTTCATCCAGCCCAAGGCCCACGGCGCCTTGATCAAGAACAACCGCCTGCGCGGCCAGGGGTTTGGCGTGTGGGTCGATGGCACGGCGGATGTGAGCGTGATCGACAACCAGATCCAGGGCGACCCGGCCATGCGTTCCCAGGACCGGGGCAATGGCATCCATTTGTACGCGGTCAAGGGCGCGCGGGTGATCGGCAACCTGGTGCGCGATGCCCGCGATGGCATCTACATCGACACCTCCAACGGCAACCTGCTGCAAGGCAACACCCTGGAAGACCTGCGCTACGGCATCCACTACATGTTCGCCAACGACAACCAGGTGCTCGGCAACATCACCCGCCGCACCCGCACCGGCTATGCGCTGATGCAAAGCCGCAAGCTGACGGTGATCGGCAATCGCTCCGAGCAGGACCAGAACTACGGGATCCTGATGAACTACATCACCTATTCCACCCTGCGCGACAATGTGGTCAACGACGTGCGCGACGGCACCACCGGCGACACCATGATCACCGGGGCCGAAGGCAAGGCGCTGTTTATCTACAACTCGCTGTTCAACAGCATCGAACACAACCACTTTGGGCGCAGCGCGGTGGGCATTCACCTCACGGCCGGCTCCGAAGACAACCGGATTGCCAACAATGCCTTTGTCGGCAACCAGCGCCAGGTCAAGTACGTGGCCACCCGCTTGCAGGAATGGTCGGCAGATGGCCGCGGCAATTACTGGAGCGATTACCTGGGCTGGGACCGCAATAACGACGGCCTGGGGGATGTGGCCTACGAGCCCAACGATAACGTCGACCGCCTGCTGTGGTTGTATCCCCAGGTGCGCCTGCTGATGAACAGCCCCGGCATCGAGTTGCTGCGCTGGGTGCAACGGGCGTTTCCGGTGATCAAGTCGCCGGGGGTGATGGACAGCCATCCGCTGATGAAAGACCCCACGCTTTCCCCGCTCAAGGAGCCCGCATGATGCCTGTCGTCGAAATCGAAGGCGTGACCCAGCGTTATGGGCCCGCCACTGTGCTGCATGACTTGAGCCTGAGCCTGGCGCCCGGGGAGGTGCTGGGCCTGTTCGGCCATAACGGCGCGGGCAAGACCACCAGCATGAAACTGATCCTCGGTTTATTGCAGGCAAGCAGCGGCCAGGTACGGGTGTTTGGCCGCGCGCCCAGTGATCCCCAGGTGCGCCGGATGCTCGGCTATCTGCCGGAAAACGTCACGTTCTACCCGCAACTCAGCGGCCTGGAGACCTTGCAGCATTTTGCCCGGCTCAAGGGCGCGCCGATGAGCCAGGTCTCGACGTTGCTGGAAGACGTCGGCCTGACAGCGGCGGCGCGGCGGCGGGTCAAGACCTATTCCAAGGGCATGCGCCAGCGCCTCGGCCTGGCCCAGGCCCTGCTTGGCGAGCCGCGCCTGTTGCTGCTCGACGAACCCACCGTGGGCCTGGACCCGATCGCCACCCAGGATTTGTATTGCTTGCTCGACCGCCTGCGCGGGCAGGGCACCAGCATCATCCTCTGCTCCCATGTGCTGCCGGGCGTGGAGGCCCATATCAACCGTGCCGCGATCCTCACCCAGGGCCGCCTGCTGGCCCTCGGCACCCTGGCGGCCTTGCGCGAAGAAGCGGGGCTGCCGACCCTGATCCGCAGCAGCGGCCTGCAACGTGCGGCGCTCTTGCAAAAACGCTGGAGCGAGGCCGGCCACGTGACCCAGCGCTGGGGCGCGCAAGGGCTGCAAGTGGCGGCGTTCAATGGCAACAAGCTGGACCTGCTGCGCCAATTGCTCGACCAGGACAGCCCCACTGACGTGGAAATTGTCGTGCCGTCCCTGGAAGACCTGTACCGCCATTACATGGACAGCCCTGTGGAGCGTGCCCAATGACGCCGATCTGGAACATGGCCCGCAAAGAGTTCAGCGATGGCCTGCGCAACCGTTGGTTATTGGCCATCAGCCTGTTGTTCGCGGTGCTGGCCATCGGTATTGGGTGGCTCGGTGCGGCGGCGTCCGGGCAACTGGGCTTTACCTCGATCCCGGCAACCATCGCCAGCCTGGCTAGCCTGGCGACCTTCCTGATGCCATTGATTGCGCTGCTGCTGGCCTATGACGCGATTGTCGGCGAGGACGAAAGCGGCACCTTGCTGCTGTTGCTCACCTATCCCCTGAGGCGCGGGCAGATCCTGCTCGGCAAGTTTGTCGGGCATGGGCTGATCCTGGCGCTGGCGACCTTTATCGGATTCGGCTGCGCCATGCTCGCCATCGCGCTGCTGGTGGATGACGTCGAATTCAGCCTGCTGCTCTGGGCCTTTGGTCGCTTCATGCTGACCTCGACCTTGCTCGGCTGGGGCTTTTTGGGGATGGCGTATGTGTTGAGCAGCGTCTCGGCGGAGAAATCCACGGCGGCCGGGTTGGCCCTGGGGGTGTGGTTCTTTTTTGTGCTGGTCTTTGACCTGGCATTGCTGGCGCTGCTGGTGCTCAGCGAGGGGCAGTTCAGCCCGACGCTGCTGCCCTGGCTGTTGCTGTTCAACCCGGCGGATGTGTACCGGCTGATCAACCTGTCGGGCTTCGATGCCGGCCCCGCGTCGGTAGGCGTGATGGCCCTGGGCGGTGACTTGGCAGTGCCGGAGGCGGCGTTGTGGCTGTGCCTGGCGGCGTGGGTCGCCGGGCCGCTGGCCTGGGCCTATTGGCTGTTCGGGCGGCGCGCGGCATGATTTTTTTATCGGTGGAGTAGCTGAGCATGAAAATCGGATGGGTGTTGCTGTTGAGCCTGCTGTTGGTGGGGTGTGACAAGCTGGTGGCGGCGGGGGCAGGTGATGGGCCGGTGGCGTTCCATCCGGCGGATGAGTGCCATGTGTGTGGCATGGTGATCAGCGAATTCCCGGGGCCCAAGGGCGAGGTGGTGGAGCAGGGCGCGGCGAAGAAGTTCTGCTCGACCGCAGAAATGCTCGGCTGGTGGTTGCAGCCGGAAAATCATCATGCCCAGTCAAAGCTGTATGTGCATGACATGGGGCGCAGCCATTGGAATACCCCGGACGATGCCCACCTGATCGACGCCAAGACCGCCTACTACGTGCTCGGCACCGGGCTCAAGGGCGCCATGGGCGTGGTGCTGGCCTCGTTTGCCGAGCAGGTGGTGGCGCAGAAAGTCGCGGCAGATACTGGCGGGCGGGTGCTGCGTTTCGAAGAGATAGACCTGGCACTGTTGCAGCAGCCGAGTGGCATGGCCCATAGCGGTCATTGAGCCTGCCTCCCCCTGTGGGAGCGGGCTTGCCCGCGATGACGGCAGTTCAGTCAGCATTTCTGGCGGCTGACACACCGCTATCGCAGGCAAGCCAGCTCCCACAGCCTAGCGGTTGACCAATTTCGCCGGCAACGCAATCACCAGCAAACAACTGAGCAACAGGCTGGCGGCAAAGAACCACATGGCCCCAGCGCTGCTGCCGGTGATATCTATCGCCAGGCCCATCAACGAGTTGCTGACCAGCCCGGCGATATTCGCCAGGGAGCAGGCCAGGGCAAAACCGGTGGCTGCCGCAGTGCCGGTAAGGAAGGTCGCCGGCAGGCTGAAAAACACCGGCACCGCACCGAGGATCGCCGCCGAAGCCACGGCAAACAGGGCCACGGTGGCGATCACGTTATGGGTGAAGAACGTGCTGCTGGCCATGGCCGCGGCGCCCACCAAAAACGGCACGATAATGTGCCAGCGGCGTTCACGGTATTTGTCGGAACTGGCGCCGATCAGCAGCATGCCCGCCAGCGCGGCGACGCTGGGCAGGGCGGTGAGCAGGCCGATACGGAACGTGTCGCTGACCCCCGCGTTGCGGATCAGGGTCGGCATCCAGAAGCCCATGGCGTAGGCACTGAGCAGGATCGAAAAATCAATCCCGCCAAGCATCCACACCTTGAGGTTGAAGAACCCCTCGCGAAAGCGCCGTGGGCTTTGGCTGGCCTGGCTGTCATCGGCCTGCAACTGCTGTTGCAGCAGGGTCTTTTCGGCGGCTGACAACCATTTGGCCTGGTGATAGGTATTGGGCAGGGCCCAGAACGCCAATACCCCCAACAGCACGCTGGGCAGCGCTTCGAGCAGGAACAGCCATTGCCAGCCACGCAGGCCGCCCACCTGGTCGAAGTGGCCCATGATCCAGCCGGACAACGGCCCGCCAATCACACTGGACAGCGGCAGGCCGATCATGAACAGCGCAATCACCCGCCCCCGGCGATGGGTGGGGAACCAGGTGGTCAGGTAATACAACACCCCCGGCAGGAATCCCGCTTCGGCGACGCCGAGCAAAAACCGCAGCACATAGAACTGGGTGGTGGAGGTGACTAGCAACGTGCAGGCCGAGAGCAGGCCCCAGGTGATCATGATGCGCGCGATCCAGATCCGTGCGCCGACGCGCTCGAGGATCAGGTTGCTCGGTACTTCAAACAGGATATAGCCGACAAAAAACAGGCCGGCGCCCAGGCCGAACGCGGTTTCGCTGAACTGCAACTGGTCTTGCATCTGCAACTTGGCAAAACCGATGTTGATGCGGTCCAGGTAGGCCGCCAGGTAGCAGAAGCACAGGAACGGAATCAGCTTCCAGGTGATCTTGTGGTACAGCGCGTGGATTGGGTCGGCGACCGTGGGCATCGGTGTGTCTCATGGGCAATGAGGAGGGCGGGGCGAATATAGCATTCCGTCACCGACAAGCTCTGTCTGAAAAGCGCCACTTGGCTGGGGTTGCTGTGCGAAAGAAGCTACGTTTAACGCTTCTAATAAACAGAGTATCCACGGATGAACTACCAACCCTTTACCCGAACCTTGATCGCGACGGCCCTGGTCCTGACATTCAGCTGTGTGCAGGCGGCCTCCCAGGCCCCGGTGGCCGGTGAAAACGGCATGGTGGTGACGGCCCAGCATTTGGCGACCCACGTGGGTGTCGATGTGTTGAAGGCTGGCGGCAACGCCGTGGATGCGGCAGTGGCCGTGGGATACGCCCTGGCGGTGGTCTACCCGGCAGCGGGCAATCTCGGCGGCGGTGGGTTCATGACCGTGCAATTGGCGGACGGGCGCAAGACCTTCCTCGACTTCCGCGAAAAAGCCCCCTTGGCGGCCACCGCCGACATGTACCTGGACAAGGACGGCAATGTCGTCCCTGGCCTCAGCGCCAAGGGCCACCTGGCGGTCGGCGTGCCCGGCACCGTCTCCGGCATGGAGCTGGCCCTGAGTAAATACGGGACCCTCAAGCGTGCCCAGGTGATCGCGCCGGCTATCAAGCTTGCAGAAAACGGCTTTGCCCTCGACCAGGGCGATATCGACATGCTGCACAGCGCCACCGAAGAATTCAAAAAAGACCAGGACCTGCGCGGCATCTTCCTCAACAAAGGCGAGCCGCTGCAGGTTGGGCAGAAACTGGTGCAAAAAGACCTCGCGCGGACCCTGCGGGAAATCTCCGCCAAGGGCGCCGATGGCTTCTACAAAGGCTGGGTGGCCAAGGCTATCGTCGACTCCAGCCAGGCTGGCAAGGGCATCATCGCCCAGGCCGACCTGGACAAATACCAGACCCGCGAGCTGGCCCCCATCGAATGCGACTACCGCGGCTACCACGTAGTTTCGGCGCCGCCACCGAGCTCGGGCGGCCTGGTGATCTGCCAGATCATGAACATCCTCGAAGGCTACCCCATGGCCGAACTGGGCTACGGCTCGGCCCAGGGCACCCATTACCAGATCGAAGCCATGCGCCACGCCTACGTCGACCGCAACAGCTACCTGGGCGACCCGGACTTCGTGCAGAACCCCGTGGAGCATCTGCTGGACAAGAACTACGCGGCCAAACTGCGCGCCGCCATCGAACCGCAAAAGGCCGGCGACTCCATGGCCATCAAGCCCGGCGTTGCGCCCCATGAAGGCAGCAACACCACCCATTACTCCATCGTCGACAAATGGGGCAACGCGGTGTCGGTGACCTACACCCTCAACGACTGGTTCGGTGCCGGCGTCATGGCCAGCAAGACCGGGGTGATCCTCAACGACGAAATGGACGACTTCACCGTCAAGGTCGGCGTGCCAAACATGTACGGGCTGGTCCAGGGCGAAGCCAACGCCATCGCCCCGGGCAAGGCGCCCCTGTCGTCCATGAGCCCGACCATCGTGACCAAGGACGGCAAGGCCGTGATGGTCATCGGCACACCGGGGGGCAGCCGCATCATCACCGCCACCTTGCTCACCATCCTCAACGTCATCGACTACAAGATGAACATCCAGGAGGCCGTCAACGCCCCACGTTTCCACCAGCAGTGGATGCCCGACACCACCAACCTCGAAACCTTCGCCCTGAGCCCCGACACCCAGAAAATCCTCGAAAGCTGGGGCCACAAATTCGCCGGCCCCCAAGACGCCAACCACCTGGCCGCGATCCTCGTCGGCGCCCCGTCCCTGGACGGCAAGCCCGTGGGCAACAACCGCTTCTACGGCGCCAACGACCCACGGCGCAATACCGGGCTGTCACTGGGCTACTAAGCATAGGCAGGGCAGGGGCGTGTTCTCCCAGACCGCCCCGGCTCTGCCCTACAGAAGAATATTTTTTGAAATCAAGGGGTTGCCAGCCCCGGCAAATGAGTACATAATTGCCGCCATTGAACGCGCTGAGACATAAAAAACTTCAATGTTTTCAATGAGATAGAGTAGAGGCAAGCTTCACATAGCCCACTCAAGTTTATATGCGGTGAATGTCAGTGGTTTTGGTATTGATCGTTTGAGGCCGAGTAGCAAAATGGTTATGCAGCGGATTGCAAATCCGCCTACGCCGGTTCGATTCCGACCTCGGCCTCCACTCTTGAAAGCCCCGTAGATCAATGGTCTACGGGGTTTTTTATTGCCTAAGATTTGACGATCACTTCCGCAATTTTTCGGATCGCTTCCGCAACCCTATCTTTTTACGGGAAATTTAAGACGCCGTTATCGGTATGGCTCTGCTCGATTGGGCGTGGGATTGTGCTCGAGACTCAGGAGCCTGAGCGTTCACTAACGGCCATTAGCGGACGTTGAACTGCGTCCGCTGAACCCAAAACCTGAACATCGGCTTGGCTCAGATTCAAATTCAGATTGAGTAAGTCGGCCTCTCACCCAACCGCGCTACCAACCTGACGAGACAACCGTCAGGATCCTGGCCGATGAATTCGCGCTGGCCTACTCCAAGATGGGTTAGATCCTACAACTATAGTTCGGTGGCACGAGGGGAACGTGGCGAGGATCATGATGCAAGAACGGGCGGGAATTATCGTGATGCGTTGTTGGCTGCAATTGGTCGAACGGATTCATGCACGCAGCGCGTCTTTAAGCCGGAGGGCATCGATCAGACACGCTTGCGGATGACCGGTAATCGAAGCGAGTCAGGTCATAAAACATTTTTGGGGTGAACCTGCCAGCGGTTCGAATACACATATACTGTGCGTATTGTGAATAGTAGCCGTTTGATATTGCCGATTAAGGGTTGTGTACTCGATGAACAAGACTGATCTGCTTGAGAATTTGAAAGAGACCAGTTACGAAATGACCCGAGGCAATATAGACGAAGCTGTTCTCCTGCATTTCGATTTGGTTATGGAGAGCTATCGACAAAAGCCTTCATTCTATAAAAACCTGTTGAAATATGACCGATTCATGGTAGCCCTGTCTTTGTTGAGCTTTAGTTATAAAGATGAGCAAGTTCCCTTATCCAAAGTGAAAGCATTTTGCCAAGAACGTGGCTATATGTCTCGCAACAGCCTGGACTCATATTGCTCGTTCTTATCTATCGCCGGATATCTGGATGTCCGGTTACATGTCCAGGACGGACGCCAACGTAGCTTCCGACCCACGGATAAAGCGCTGTGCAATACCGCGCAGCTAATCAAATCGTATCTACTGCCTTCGCAGATGATCTCTCCATACGACAGTTGGTTGTCGGGCATGGGGAAAAGTGCGGATCTATTGCGCGTTTTTTTTCGAGGTTTTGCCAGAATACTTGAAGGCGACTTCCTGCTCGACAAGCTTTTGCCTGAAGCGAAATGGATTCTCAACCGGGATGGCGGTCACCTGCCGATGCTCGCACTCTATGCTGATGCCTTGCGCAACGGCTCGTTAGAGACTGGCTACAAAGTATCCTCTTACGTTGAGCTTTCATCGCGTCTGGGCGTATCCAAGACACACATGCAGCGCATGATCAAGGAAGGCCAGTTACACGGCTATTTCAAATGCGATAAACGCTTGGTGGAGTTGAGCCCGGCCTTTCTCGAACTGATGCGGCGGGCCATGTCAATTTACTTCGCAGTTGCACGGGTCAGCATGGAACTGGGAGTTGATGAAAGCGAAGTGGAAAATAAGTCTGGCTGTATTTGCATTGTTAGTGGACGCTGGCCCCAATGAGTTCGTTTGTTATTTAACCTTCCCTCTCGGGATCGACTTAAACACTGAGCAATGTCTTTTTCTGTTGTAATTTTTTATACCGGAGTTCAGCGTGTTTAATCGCCAGATAAAGAATGCTCTTTTTGCCTGCCAAGAGGAACTGTCCCTGTCGCTCGGTACAGTTGCCGGTATCGAAGTGGTTTTTCTTTCAATACGTGTCGATGGTGCTGGTCGGATTATCTCGGCCAACCAGCGGTTTGCGCAAACGCTGGGATACTCGCTCGAACAGCTTTCAAATATGGCAATGAGTAACATCAACGCGGAGCCGCAGAATGATTTTGCACCCAACCTGTACGCCATCCAACGGCAACGCTATCGTGCCTCCGACGGCCGGGCTGTGACACTCAATGTAGGTTGGATCGCTGCAGCGAACCGGACGTTTCAAGGCTACGGCATGGTTGCACCACCTCTGGCGCAAGACGAACAGGAGGTCATCGAAATGTTCAACGCACTGAACCGCTCGATGGCGATGATTCAGTTCAGTCTCGCGGGTGAGGTCATTTACGCCAACGAATCGTTCGTCCAGGCCATGGGTTATAGCCTTGCGGAGATACAGGGCAAGCATCACCGCCTGTTCTGCCTCGCGGAGGACGTGGCGTCGGCGCATTACGCCGAGTTCTGGAAGAGTCTGAACAAGGGCGTGTTTAACGCTGGTCGCTTTCGCCGGGTAGATAAAAGCGGAAAAGTGGTGTGGCTAGAGGCCACTTACAATCCCATCAGAGACGCTTCCGGTCGGGTTTATAAAATTGCCAAATTCGCCAGTGTAGTGACCGAGCAAGTTGAAAAAGCCGACCAAATCAAACAAGCAGCGACCATGGCTTACGAGGTGTCGCTAGATACCGATGTAAAAGCTAACCGAGGTATGGAATTGGTCGCCGACTCCGTACTTGGAACACAGAATATCGCCCAACAGATGGCCTTGGTGACCGACAGCATGACCGCGCTTGAATCGCAGTCGCAGTTGATCGGTTCCATCGTCGACACGATTGGCGCCATTGCCACCCAGACCAATCTTTTGGCGCTTAACGCCGCTATCGAAGCTGCACGCGCTGGAGTGCATGGGCGAGGATTCGCTGTTGTGGCGGATGAAGTGCGCAAGCTCGCCGGCCGTACCAGTGCAGCCACGCGGGAGATTAACGGCGTGGTCAGGCAAAACCGAGAATTGGCCGGCGCAGCAGCGTTGCATGTCCAGTGCAGCAGAGACCAAGCCGACGTTTTATTGGAACTGTCCGAACAGGCAGGTATGGCGATGGTGGCTATCCAGTCAGGCGCAAAGCAAGTCGTGAAAGCCATTGGCAGAGTCACCAGCGACCTGCATTGAATGCTCTATCTGCGTCGCGGTAACGCCTCTTCGTTGATGGTGAAAGCAATATGAAAGTTTTGCGTGCAGTCTTTTCCGATTGATAACAGGAGTATAGATGCCGAAATACACTTAAGTCATTGGTCAGGTATTGCTCACACGTTCACGTCACATTCAGGCCGTTTCGGAAAAGGAGTTTAGGGATGCCGGCGATTTTCAAAATCCGACCAAGAATGCGAACGCTGCTGTCACCAGCGGTTACCAAGATTGAAATGGCAGGAATTGTTTCCTGGCTTTGCGTTTTGCTGATTGAGCCTGCGACAACGTTAAATCTACCGAACCTATTGGTCACAACATTGTTGTTTGTTATTTGGTACGTCCATCGCGTAGTTGCTGATTTCCGCATATGGAGAATGCTCGGCGGCGTCTATATATTGATTTTGTCACTCGGCTTTGCATATGTGATTGACACCAATGTGCAGTTACGCGTCTTTACGCTGCCCCTTGCTGTGATTATCGTGGTAAGCAGTGCTATCTTATTCGTCACAGTTCAGGACTATCTTTTTTCTACATTGCTGGTCTGGATGCTGATGTGGCCCACTTTGGACGTTGGCTTTTACCGGGGACTGGAAGTTTATGTGGTAATTTTTTGCGTTGCCTCCATGTCCATTGGTTTTACTCTTAGCTTTACCTTTTTAAGAAGCATGCGGTCGGTATTGTTGGTCGAAAGTGAGTTCAGGACATTGGCGGAGACAGACTTTCTCACCTCCTTACTTAACCGGCGGGCCTTTATAGAGACCTTAAAAAAGGCATTGGCTGAAGGTCCCAGCGGCTACTTCATAATGTTGGACATTGACGACTTTAAATTAAAAAACGATCAGTACGGTCACGATGTCGGTGACAAGATTTTGTGTGCCATGGCCGGGTGCCTGAAAACCACCGCTGGCAGCCACTGTGTCGGACGGATTGGAGGTGAGGAGTTCGGTGTCTTGTTGTTGGGCGAAGATGATGCGGTTGCTAATGAATATGCGTTGCGCCTGCTGGCCAACATCCGTAGCAGCGTATTGCCTCCGCATCAATTCACTTGCAGCGCGGGCGTCGCGCCGTTCCGAGCGACATCGGACATGTCAACGGTGCTCAAATGCGCCGACAGCAATATGTATAAAGCCAAGCATGATGGTAAGGATCGGGTGTTTCAGGATGGAAGGCAGGTCAAACCGCTACTTCCTGTAACTACGTAATTAAGGTTTGACTGGAGGACGTCTGTGAAAATCGTTTTCGAAGAAATCGAATCTCCCCCTTGCTGCTTGCTTACGCTGGGCACCTTCACTTTGATGTTCCATAACCGTTCTGAGGCTGAAAGCTTTCTGAAGCTTATTATGGGATGAAATACATCGCTTAGCCCCCATCGCTGAGCGTCTGCTTTTGGCCGTTTTCAGTCGGTTGTCACCGGCAGAAATCGGCCAAAAGCGGACAGTTATGCAGGGTTAGCAACCCTTCCTTGTAGCTTGATGGCGTCTACGAAACTAGGGGCGATTCAGCTTGCGTCCGCTTGAAGATCAATCTGTCCCGTTTTTGTTTTGTTGATGAGATTCACCCACGCCGCGCCATCAATAACATCGAGGCAGCTGCGGACAACAAACCCGCGCAGCAACGATTAAAAATCTTCTTGCCTCGAGGCTGGGTAAACCAGCGGCGCATGTGCAGTCCGATGTATGCGTAGATGCCAATGGCAATCCATTCCAATACCAGGAACAGCAATCCCAGCAGCGTGAACTGGGAGCCCACGTCTACCGCTGGGTCAACGAATTGAGGTAAGAACGCGGTAAAGATCAGAATGGCTTTGGGGTTGCCGGCGGCCACGAGGAATTCCTGTCTTGCCAACCCCCACAGTCCCACCTGAGAGGTTTCGGATTCGGCTGCTACTTGCGGTGCGGCGTTCCACAGTTGATACGCCAGGTAGAAAAGATAAGCCGCGCCAATTATTTTGATCCCGTAAAAGACTAGCTCTGAAGTTTGCAACACCACGGCCAAGCCCGCCGAGGCAAGTGCGATCATGATTGCGAACGCCAGCAAGCGACCTACGCCAGCCAGGCAGGATGTGCGATAGCCATAGCGGGTTGCATTGCTGATAGACAGCAGATTGTTGGGCCCTGGCGCCATATTCAGCGCAAAGCATGCGGGCAGGAATAACGCGAGTGTTGCCAAGTCCATATGCATCTCCAGAATCGCTGTGCATCAATCCTATGTTTGAAGCTTTATAGACGTCATTACCCGCTAAGACAGTAATCGGTCGGTGATCATCGAGAGCGCTTGCGCCGGTGAAACCAGCGCAGTATCTATGCAAAACGGAGCTTCTTCCCAGGCTTCGTATTCATGATCCAGCACAGACTGCCAGGTGGGTGGGATCAGCCCCGCAATATCACTCTTCCTGGTTTCCACCCGTTGCTGGTGTTCATTTTTATCAGAGCAAATCACTTGAATATTGAATAACTCGATACCCGCCTTTACGGCGATTTCGCTCCAGGCTATTCGGCTTTCGCTTACAGGGTTTACGCAGTCAACGATGACCGTGTGGCCAAGGCGAAGATTACTCAGGGCAAGTTCATTCGCGACCCTATAGCCGCTGGACCCCACGTCTTGTGCAAGAACTGCGCAGTTGCGGATCGCTTGCTCAATCGTATCGATCCGCAGGTAAACGGCGCCGGTTTTAGCCGCTAGCTCCTTGGCGATTGTGGTTTTGCCGGTGCCGGGAAGGCCGCTGAATACGATAAGCACGGTATGTCCTTTTCTATCGCCTGTTATTTAGGGGCTTCGCGTTCGGCAAGTTGGCTAGTTCGCCGGGGTATGACTGAACACCCAGACATCTCACCCCACAGTTTGCAACCATTCAAGTAGCGCCATCTCCACGCTACCGGGCCTTGGCGCTGTAGGCGATAGCAGGCAGTACCGCGAGCCATCTTCAACAAAGCCCAATGGCGCGGCTAACACACCGCTTTGGATATCGTCGCGCACCAGGTGCCATGGGCCGATGGCTACCCCAAGGCCTGCAACGGCGGCCTGGATGCTGAAATAGAAGTGCTCGAAAGATTGCATTTCCATTTCTGGAGCAGGCAGTTGCTTTGCGTAAGCCCATTCGTGCCAAGCCGTGGGCCGGCTAGCTGTTTGCAGTAGCAGGGCAGAGGGGAGCAGGGATTTGCGATTTTTGCCAAACCACTGATCTGCCTTTTCTGGCCGGCATACGGGGCCGACCTGCTCTGGGAATAGCGTCTCGGTATGGTAGCCGGGAGGACAGGGAAAATCGTCGCGCCGGATGGCCAGGTCGATACCCTGGTTGAATGAAAAGGGGCCGCCGCCAGCAACCAGGTGAATGTCCAGGCCTGGGTGAAGGGTCTGGAAGTCGCTCCAGCGAGGGATCAACCAGCGCATCAACAGCGTGGGCTCGCAGGACAGGACGAGCTGGCGAGCTCGACGGGCGTCGGTGCGTATCTCGCGAACGGCCTGGGTCATCAACCCCAGCCCCTCACTGGTGGCTTTTGCCAGGCGTCTTCCGGCATCGGTTAAAAACACCCTGCGACCACGCCGCTCGAACAGGTCGACGCCCAAATCCTCCTCAAGCAGGCGCACTGCGCGGCTGATGGCCCCCGGTGTCAGGTGCAACTCGTCAGCTGCGCGGGCGAAGTTTTCCAGGCGTGCGGCTGATTCGAAGCAGCGCAATGCCAGCAGAGACGGCATGCGAGTCTCAGAAGTCAGTGAGTTGTAGTCACCATTTTCTTCAGAAATCATCGTTTTTACCAAGGCATAGGATCTGTAAATATTGCCCTACACCACCAAGAATTCAAAGGGTACAGCATGGGCGAATGGATAGCGGTAATCACCATCACACTACTGGCGTGCATCAGTCCAGGGCCGGATTTCGCCATGGTGTCTCGCAACGGATTGCTCCTGTCTCGAAGGGCGGGCGTGCTCACCGCTGTCGGAATTGGCCTAGGGGTGCTTGTTCACGTGTGCTACACGCTGCTCGGATTGGGCTTGGTGCTGCAACAAACGCCTTGGTTGTTCAATGTGTTGAAGCTGGCTGGAGCGGCCTATCTCGTCTACTTGGGCATCAAGATGCTTCGTTCCGGGCCGGCCACTGAACCGTCGGATGCGCCACCGCCCGCCATGTCTGATCTGGGAGCGCTGCGTACGGGATTTCTCACAAATGCGTTGAATCCTAAGACATCGATCTTCATCGTCAGTCTGTTCATGGGAGTCGTACGGCCGGACACCGCTGTGACGGCACAAATCGGGTACGGGCTATTTATCGCTGGAGCACATGTGGTGTGGTTCAGCCTCGTCGCACTGTGCTTCTCCGCCGGGGCGGTGCGCGCCAGGTTATTGGCCGCGCGACAGTGGATCGACCGGATTTTTGGCGCATTGCTGGTGAGCTTCGGGATCTTGCTGACGCTCACTTGACTGGGGCTACGGGCTGCAGCAGTGGAATCGGATGCCTCATCAACAGGCCTACTACCAGCGCTCCCAGCAGGCTCAATAGCCCCGCCACCCACAACACCCTGCCGAACCCACCGACAAATGCCTGCCATGCCAAGGGTTGCACCGGCCCCTGCGCCGATTCCGGCAGCAGCGCCATGGCCGCTGGCATATCCCCGGCCACCACCCGCGAGGCAATCCCCGGTACCTGGGCCTGCCATTGCGCGCCGAGGCTGGCGTGCAGCAGATGCTCGCTATGGCTGGCCAGCAGCGCGCCATACACCCCAATCGCCAACATGATCGCGCTGAAACGCATGGTGGTACTCATGCCCGAGGCCATGCCCGCACGGTCCCTCGGTACGCAGGCCATGATGTTTTTCTGGGTGTCGCCATTGAGCAGGCCGGCACCGGCGCCGGTCACGGCTATCGCCAGGGCGAACGGCAGGTAACCGCCGACACTGACCGCCCAGGCGCTGAACAGGTTGCCGCAGCCCACCAGGGCCAGCCCGGTTGCCATCATGGTCGCGGGGGCGAAGCGGTTGGCCAGGCGTGCGCCGATACGCGGGCAGATCAGCATGGTCAGGGCAAACGGCAGCATTCCCAGGCCCGAGGCAATCGCAGAAAACTCCAGGCCGTTTTGCAGGTAGAACGGCAGCAGCGTCATCATCACCTGGGCGCACCCGGCGTAGGCAAACATCCCCAGCAGCGCGCCGATAAATCGCGGGTACTGGAACAGTTGCAGGTCCACCATTGGCCGGCGCTGCACACGTTCCACCAGCACAAACAGGCCCAGCAGGAACGCACCGCCGAGCAGGCGCGCATAGGTCAGTGGGTTGTCCCAGCCGATCCGGTTGGCTTCGATCAGGCCCCAGATCAGGCACAGCAGGCTGGCGCTGAAGGTCAGGCTGCCCCAAGGGTCGAGGCGCGCCGATTGACTGTCGCGCGATTCCGGGATGGCATGCAGGACCAGCGCCAGCAACGCCAGGCCCACCGGCAGGTTGAGGTAGAAAATCCAGCGCCAGCCCATGTAATGGGTAATCAGGCCGCCGAGGGTTGGGGCGGCGGTCATCGCCACGCCCATGCAGGCCCCCCAGAACGCCCAGGCCTTGGCCCGTTCCAGTTCATCGTGAAAGGCATGGCCGATGGAAGCCAGGGCCGAGGTCAGCAGCAGTGCGGCACCGACACCCTTCACGGCGCGGGCAATATCCAGCAGCAGCACGCTGGGCGCAGCGCCACAGCCCAGGGAGGCGAGGATAAAAATACCCAGGCCCCACACCAGGGTCTTCTTGCGGCCGAAGCGGTCGGCAATGCTCCCGGCCGGCAACAGCAGGGCGGCGAAGGCCAGCATATAGGCGCTGACCACCCATTCGATATCGGCGAAATTGGCGCCCAGGTCGCGGGCAATGGTCGGCAGGGTCACCGCGACGATGTTGGTGTCGAGGACAATCAGCGAACAGACCCCGGAGGCGGTCAACAGGGTAAGGCGTGGGCTGACCCGGCTCATGGCATGATTACCTGGCAGGCAACAGGCAAGCTGGATTTGACGGGCATCATGAGGGTTCTCTACTGTGGGCGTCCCCTGAGCTTAACGTCAACTTCCGGTGGTTCTGTTAGCCGAAGCCAAGCACATCATTACCTTTGAGCTAATCCTTATATGGAAATACGTCATTTCCGCTACTTCCTGGCCGTTGCCCGGCACCGCAATTTCACGCGTGCCGCCGAGCAACTGGATATTGCCCCGCCGACGTTGAGCCGGCAGATCCAGGATATGGAACGTGCCCTGGGCACGCGCCTGTTTATCCGGCGCCAGCGTGACGTGAGCCTGACCGAGGCGGGCAGCGCGTTGCTGGGTGAAGCCGAAAGCACCGTGCGCCAGTTCGAGTTCGCCCAGCGCAATGCCCAACGCGCCGGGCGTGGCGAGATCGGTCATATCGAATTGGGCTATGTCGCGTCGGCGGTGTATTCCGGGGTATTGCAACGCCAGGTGCAGGGGTTTTGCGCGCAGTTTGCCGATGTCAGCCTCAGCGTGCGGGAAAGCCCCATGGCGCTGTTGCCGGGGCTGGTGGCCGAAGGGCGCTACGACATTGGCTACATTCGCTCACCCATGACCTTGCCCGACGGTGTGGAGGCGCTGCGCCTGGGCAGTGAGGGTTTTGTCCTGGCGCTGCCCCAGGGCTCGTGGCTGCTGGGGTTGAAGGCGATCACCTGCGCGCACTTGCAGAACGAGACCTTCATCCTGCCCGAGCAAATCAGCGGCACCTTGCAGGTGGCCGCACAAGGCGGCTATGCCCCGCGCCTGGGACCGCAGCCGGGCGGCCTGGTGGCGGTGATTGCCCTGGTGTCGCTGGGGCAGGGCGTGGCGGTGGTGCCGGAGTCGGTGGTGGGGCATGTCAGCCTGCCGGGTGTGCACTACCGCACCCTCCAGGGCAGCGATGCATCGTCGTGGCTGTCGCTGATTTACCGGCGCTTTGAAAAAGCCCCGGCGGTGGCGCGGTACATCCAGCACATCAAGCAAAACCCCACCCCGTAGGCGCCGGCAATCCGGTTCCTACCGGGCCAGGCGCGGCTGGATCGAGTCTGCCAGTTGCGTGAGGATCAGGCAGCAGGACACCGCCCCGGCATCCAGCACCCCCAGCGAGCGTTCGCCCAGGCGGCTGGCCCGGCCAATCCTGGCCACCAGGTCCTTGGTCGAATCGCGGCCCTGGGAGGCGGCGCTTTTCATCGCGTCCAGGGCGTCGCTGAAGGACGCACCCGCCGTTTGCGCCCGCTCAAACGCCTCCACCGCCGGGATCAAGGTGTCCATCAGGCACTTATCGCCGACGCCGGCTTCGGTGATGTCCTGCAATGAAGTCAGGCCACCGCGCAGCAGATGGGCGAAGGTGGCGGCGTCGATGTTGTCGCTGCCACGCACCTCGTCGGCCATGCCGATAAACAGGCTGCCATACAGCGGGCCCATGGAGCCGCCGATGCCTTCCATCAGGCTCAGGGTCAGTTCATCCAGGGCCTCGGCCAGGGTCAGTTGCCGGCCTTCGATCGTACGGCCGCAATGGGCAAAGCCCTTGGCCATGTTGATGCCGTGGTCGCCATCGCCAATCGCGCCGTCAACTTCGCTGAGGTATTCACGGTTGGCGACGATCACGCTGACCAGGTCGGTGACAATCGCGCTGCCGTCGTGGGTGGAAAAATGCTGGCTCATGGTTTATTCCGCCTGGGTCATGCCGATGGAGCGGCAAGGTTGGTCGATCAGGGTTTTCAGCTCGGCATCCAGGCCCAGCAGGGTCAGGGTCACGCCCATCATTTCCAGGGAAGTGAAGTAGTTGCCGACGTAGCAGCGATGGATCTTCAGGCCCTTGGCCTTGAGCTGGCTTTCGACTTCGGCGTAGAAGATGTACAGCTCCATCACCGGCGTCGCGCCCAGGCCCGAGACCAGCACCACCACGCTGTCATCCTGGCTGAAATCGCGGTCGGCGAGGATCGGTGCCAGCATGCGTTGAGCCATGGCCGCCGCGGATTCGATCGGGATCACCTCGATCCCGGGTTCGCCGTGGTGGCCGATACCCAACTCCATCTGGCCGTCCGGGATCTGGAAGTTCGGCTTGCCCACCGCTGCAATGGTGCAGGGCGTCAGGCCGATGCCGATGGAGCGGCAGTGATCGACCGCCTTCTGCGCGACGCGGATCACCCCGTCCAGGTCATAGTGCTGCGCGGCGGCGGCCCCGCCGATTTTCCACATGAAGATTTCCCCGGCCACCCCGCGCCGCTTGGCGATATCGGCCTTGGGCGCCGACGCCACGTCATCGTTGGCGACCACGGTGCGGATCCGCATGTCTTTGCTGGCGGCCATTTTCATTGCCAGCTTCACGTTCATGTTGTCGCCGGCATAGTTGCCGTACAGGCAGGCCACGCCGGCACCGTGATCAGCGACGCGAAACGCATCGAAAAAACTCTTGGCGGTGGGTGAGGAGAAGATTTCGCCGACGGCCACCGCGTCCACCAGGCCGGGGCCGACATAGCCGAGAAACGCCGGTTCATGGCCGGAACCGCCGCCGGTGACGATACCTACGCGGCCCTGGCCGGAGGGCTTGGCCTTGCTGATCACACGGGGGTTGCTGTCGCTTTGGCGCAGCTCCGGGTGGGCGACCAGAATGCCGCGCAGCATGTCTTCGACCACTTGGTCCGGATCGTTGATGACTCGATTCATAACGCGGGTTCCTGTTCTTGTTGTGAGCAACTAACTGTAGGAGCGAGCTTGCTCGCGAAAAACGTTAACGCTAACGCGGGCTACCTGGATGAGTGCGTCGCCCTCAGGTTTTTCGCGAGCAAGCTCGCTCCTACAGTAAAAAGCGGTTGGGGTGTTTTAGGGTTCGAGCACAACCTTCAAGGACTTGTCCCCACGCTCCATCACCGCAAACGCCTCCTTGAAATCCGCCAGCGCAAACTTGTGGGTGACCACGTCGCGCATGTCGATCTTGCGCTTGCCGATAAAGTCGATGGCCCGTGGGTACATGTAAGGGCCCAGGTGCGAGCCGAGTACGTCCAGTTCCTTGCGGTCGCCAATGATCGACCAATCTACCGTGGCCTCGTCGTTGAATACGCTGAATTCGACGAAGCGCCCCAACTTGCGCAGCATCGCCAGGCCCTGGTTCACCGCCTTGTGGTGCCCGGTGGCTTCGATATAGATATCGCAGCCATAACCGTCGGTGATTTCGCGGATTTTCGCCAGTACATCGACCTCGGCCGGGTTCCAGACTTCGTCGGCGCCCATGCGCAGGGCCAGTTCGGCGCGTTCGGGTTTCATGTCGAGCACGATCAGGCGTTTGGGGTTGCGCATGCGCACCGCGCCGATGATCCCCAGGCCCAGGGTGCCGGCGCCGGCGACTACCACCACGTCGTCGAAATCCACATTGGCCCGTTCCGCCGCGTGCAGCGAGCAGGCCAGGGGTTCGATAAGGATCGCTTCGTCTGGCGCGATGGAGTCGGGTACCTGGTGGATGATGCCTTCCTTGGTGAAAATCATGTACTGGGCCATGGCGCCCTGGACGTTGTTCTGGAAGCCGTAGAGATCGTGTTTCTGGCACATCCAGTACTGGCCGTGGTTGCAGAAGCGGCAGCCCCAGCACGGCACGATCTGCTCGGAAATCACTCGGTCGCCGACCTTCACCCCACGCTTTTCTGCGCCTGGGCCCAGGGCGACCACGCGGCACACAAACTCATGCCCGGGAATCATCGGCGGCTTGACGTAGCGCGGCTGCTCGGCGTCGCCCCAGAACGACGGCGCGCCGCGATAGGTCTTGATATCGCCCATGCAGATGCCGCACAGCTCGACCTTGGTCAGGATCTCGTCGGGGCCTGGCGTCGGTACATCGACGGTTTCCAGGCGATAGTCTTCCGGGCCATGGCAAACCACGGCCTGCATGGTCTTGGGGATTACCGGGTGGAGTTGTTCGGCGGTACGTTCGGTAGCGGTGGACATGACAGACCTCACGACGAATAGATGGATTACTGAATGCTGTAGCCGCCGTCGATCACCATATTGGCGCCGGTGATCATCTGGGCTGCGTCGCTGAGCAGGTACAACGCCAGCCCGGCGATTTCATCCGGCTGGGCAAAACGGCCCGCCGGGATCTGCAATTTGGCCCGTTCGCCTACTTCACCGGCCCAGGCTTTCTTGCCCAGGGCGGTTTCGACGATGGTGGGGGATATGGCATTTACAGTGATGTGCGGGGCCCATTCCATGGCCAGGACCTTGGTCATGCCGACAATCGCGGCCTTGCTCGCGCAATAGGCCACATGCCGATCCAGGCCGATCACCGCCGCCTGGGATGCCAGGTTGACGATGCGCCCGCTGCCCTGGGCGAGCATGTGCCGGGCGCAGGCCTGGGCCACGAAAAAGCTGGCCTTGAGGTTGATATCCAGGGTGATGTCCCAGGCGTTTTCGCTGACATCGATGGCCTTGTCGAGCATCACTACGCCGGCGCTGTTGACCAAATAATCCAGGCGCTTGAAGTGCGCGAACACGTAATCGATGCTGCTCTGCACCTGGTCGAGCTGGCGCAGGTCGACGGCCAGGCCCAGATGCCCGCTGCCCAGGCTGGCGGCCACTTCAACCACGGCTGGGTCACGGTCGAGCAGGGCCACGCGCGCGCCACGCTCTGCCAGCAGGCTGGCACACGCCAGGCCAATCCCGGCGGCCCCGCCGGTGATCACGGCGCAACGGCCGGTGAGGTCGAAGGCTTGGTTCCAGAATCCAGACATTGGTTTAACTCCATTCTCTCAGTCGCTGGAGATTCAAAGGTGGGAGCGGGCTTGCTCGCGAAGGCGGTGTGTCAGTTGACACATCAGTTGGCTGATCCACCGCCTTCGCGAGCAAGCCCGCTCCCACATTTGGATAGCATTTACAGGTCGAACTGCTATTTAGTACCGCTGACCTGCTGGTACAGCGCATCCGCATTGGCATTGGTCACCGGCACCCACGGCAGGATGTAGTTCTTCGCGGTGCCGTCGCCCCAGGTCACGTCCTTGGCATAACGCTCCCAGATCACCGACTTGGGTTTGTAGTCCTTGCCCGCCAGTTGCCGCAGGGCCACGTCCAGTGCGCCCTGGGACTGGGCCTGGGCGTCTTGCAGGAAGGTGGTGACTTCGTCTCTTTTGGCCGCCTGGATGGCGTCGGGCATGCCGTCGATGGAGGTGACGGGCACCTCCTTGGAGGTCAGGCCATGGGATTTGAGGGCCTGCACGGCGCCCAGGGCCATGTCGTCGTTTTGCGCGATCACCCCGTTGATGCCCTTGGGGTGGGCGTTCAGCCAGTCTTCAGTCAGGGTCAGGGCCTGGGCGCGGTCCCAGTTGGCGGTCTTTTTCTCGATGATCTTGATTCCGGGGTGCTTGCCCAGCACTTCCAGCTCGCCCTTTTCGCGGTCGATCTGCGCCGACTGGCCGATCGGGCCCTGGATGATCACCACATTGCCCTTGCCCTGGAGCTTGTCGACCATGGCCTGGGCCTGCAGGCGACCGCCCTCGACATCGTCGTTGCCCACGTACGGCACGCTGGCATCGGCGACCTTGGTGTTGGAGGCGATCACCACCACATCATTGGACATCGCCTGCTTCACCGTGCCGACGCCGGCCTTGGTGTCGATAGGTACAAACAGGATCGCGTCATAGCGCTGGGTGACCATGTTTTCGATCTGGTTGTTCTGGGTCAGCGCGTCATAGTTACCGTCGAACACGGTCAACTGCACGGTGCCGTCCTTGACTGCCGGATGTTCCTTGAGCTCGCGCACCCAGTTCTGCATGAACTGGCCCTTGAGGCCGTACACGGCGGCGCCGACTTTGTAGGTCTTGCCATCGGCGGCCAGGGTGACGCTGCTGGCGAGCAGGGAGAGGGCCGCCACGGCGGCAAACGATGTAGCGAATTTCATGATGAGAACCCCGTTTATTGTTGTGGTCGTTCAGTTCGGTTCAGAGCAAAAGCGACTAGCGTTTTTTCTTGCGCCACACGTCGATCAACACCGCGAGCACGATGATCAGGCCCTTGGCGACCTGTTGGTAATAGGAGGACACGCCGAGCAGGTTCAGGCCGTTGTTGATCACCCCGATCAGCAGCGCGCCGAACAGCGTGCCGACAATGGTGCCGACGCCGCCGGACAAGCTGGTGCCGCCGATCACCACGGCGGCAATCGCATCCAGCTCATAAGACATACCCGCCTGGGGCAGGGCGGAGGTGGTGCGCGCGGACAGCACCACGCCTGCCAGGCCGGCCAGCAAACCCGAAACCACATACACCGAGAACGTCACCTTGCGCACGCCGATCCCTGAGGTGCGCGCGCTTTTTTCATTGCCGCCCACCGCGTACACATAGCGCCCGTAGGTGGTGTAGCGCAGCACCATCCAGAAAATCAGTGCGACCACGGCAAAGATGACGACCGGTACGCCAATCGGTCCGAGCTTGCCGATGCCCAGCGCCAGGTAGGCGTCCGGCAGGTCGGTGACCGGGCTGCCGTCGTTGAGGATAAAGGTCATGCCTCGGGCAATACTCAGCATGCCGAGGGTGGCGACAAAGGGCGGGATCGACAGGTTGGCCACCATGAACCCGTTGACCACCCCCAGCATCGCCCCGGCAAACATCCCGGCGCTGACGGCAGCGAGCAGGCCGTAGCCCTGGGTCGCGACCAGGGCGCTGCACAGGCCGGCGAAGGCGAGGATCGAGCCTACCGAGAGGTCGATGCCCTTGGTCAGGATCACATAGGTCATGCCCACCGCCAGGATGCCGTTGATGGATGTCTGGCGCAGGATGT
This sequence comes from Pseudomonas sp. WS 5021, assembly GCF_012985535.1. Taxonomy (NCBI): domain Bacteria; kingdom Pseudomonadati; phylum Pseudomonadota; class Gammaproteobacteria; order Pseudomonadales; family Pseudomonadaceae; genus Pseudomonas; species Pseudomonas sp. WS 5021. The sequence continues at coordinate 123,360 of NZ_JAAQWP010000002.1, forward strand.
CCATCCAGTTGCGCCAGGTCATGAAGTATTCGCTGGCAAACGCCATGACCACGCACAGCAGGATAAACACCAGCGGCAGGCCAAAGCGGTCGAGGGAAAGCCGCAGGCGGCTGCGCGCGGGGGTGGTCAGTGGCGTGGCAAGGGTTTTGGCGTTCATGAGGCAAGACTCAACAAGGCTTCCTGGGAAAGGGCGGTGTCGCTGCTGATAGTCACCAGGCGGCCGCCCTTGAAGACCGCGATACGGTCACTCAGGTGCAGCAGTTCCGGGGCCTCGGACGACACCACGATGGCCGCGCCACCGGCGCGCACGAACTGGTCGAGCAAGTGATAGATCTCCTGCTTGGCGCCTTCATCGATGCCCCGGGTCGGCTCGTCGCACAGCAGGCACACCGGTTGGGTCGACAGGCATTTGGCGAGCACCACCTTTTGCTGGTTGCCACCGCTCATGGACGCCACCGGCAGGTCCAGGGAGGTGGTCTTGATTTGCAGGCGCTTGACCATGTCCTCGGCCAGTTGGTTTTCCTTGCGCGCGTTGATCAGCGACCAGTTCGACAGCTGCTTGTACGCCGACAACGCGATGTTCGAGAGGATGCTGGAGCTGAGCACCAGGCCGCTTTCCTTGCGGTCTTCGGTGACCAGGGACATGCCGGCGCGGATGGTCGCCTTGGGCAGGCCGATGGGCATCGGCTTGCCTTGCAGGGTGACGCTGCCGGCGTCCGGGGTGGTCAGGCCGTAGATGCAGTTGAGGAACTCGCTGCGCCCCGAGCCCATCAGGCCGTAGATGCCGAGGATTTCGCCCTGGCGCAATTGCAGGCTGATGTCCTGGAACTCGCCGCTGCGGCTCAGGCCCTGGACGTCCAGGCAGCAGTCGGCGGCGCTTTCGCGTCCGACCTTGTGGTCGATGCGTGTCAGTTCCTGGCCGACGATGCCGCGCACCAGGTGGGCGCGGTCGATATCGGCCATGCGCCCGCTTTCGACGAAGGCGCCATCGCGAAAGATGCTGTAGTCGTCGGCAATCTGCGCAAGCTCGCTGAGGCGATGGGACACATAGACGATCCCGGCGCCACGGGCGGTGAGGCGGCGGATGGCCTTGAACAGGGTTTCGGCTTCGCGCTCGCCGATGGCGGACGTGGGTTCGTCCATGATCATCACCTGGCAGTCATGGCTGAATGCCTTGGCGATCTCCACCAGTTGGATCTGCGCCACGCTCAAGCGGTGCATGGGCGCGCTGGCGTCGACCTCGAACTCCAGGCTTTCCAGGAGTTCGCGGGTACGCCGGTGCAGTTCCTTGCTGTCGACGATGCAGCCGGCGCGCCGAGGTTCGCGGCCCAGCCAGATGTTTTCGGCGACACTCATGTAGGGGATTGGCTCCAGCTCCTGGGTGATCATCGCGACCCCCGCCGCCAATGCTTCGCTGGGGCGATGGAAATGCACGGGGGCGCCATTGAGCAGGATGCTGCCGGCGTCACGCTGGGTGATGCCCATCAAGATACTGAGGAACGTGGATTTGCCGGCGCCATTGCCGCCGCACAGGGCATGCACACTGCCGGCCCGCAGCGAGAGGCGGCCGTCACGCAGGGCAGGGATGCCGGCGTAGGCCTTGGCGACGTGTTCAGCCTGGAGCAGTAATGGCGTGGCCATCGGCGTGTCCTCGTGCTGTGAGTTCTTATTAGGTACACAGTCGTGTTGTTGCGTGAGCATATGTGTATCAAATGAAATTCTGATCAGTCAATCTCTTTCATTGAAAACTTGTAATCGCCAAGGTTTTCTTGATGTATGGCGTTTTAGAGGGGTTTGACTGGAGGGTCAGTTAAAACGTGCTTGACAGTTGCGAGGGAATATCCGAGAAATGACTGATCGAAATTTCATTGAGTGATCATATGATCAGTCTTAAGCTTCACCACGGCAGCGGAGCCTAATGCCATGAACACACCTTTCCCGGTGGCTATCGGATGTGACGAAGCGGGTTTTGAGCTCAAGGAGCTGTTAAAGCGCCATATCGAGGCGCTGGGGTATCCGGTGACCGACTTTGGCACCCATTCCACAGCTCCGGTGCTCTACCCGGATATTGCGCTGGCGGTGGCCACGGCCATCAATGCCGGGCAACAGCGCCTGGGGGTGCTGGTGTGTGGCACGGGCATCGGCATGGCGATCTCGGCCAATAAAGTCTTGGGTATTCGCGCGGCCCAGGCCCATGACACCTATTCGGCGGAGCGCGCGCGCAAGAGCAACGATGCGCAGATCCTGTCCATCGGTGCGCGGGTGGTGGGGGCGGAGCTGGCCAAGAGCATCGTCACCGCGTTTCTGGCCTCGGAGTTCGAGGCGGCGCGGTCCGGGGCCAAGGTCGAGCGCATCAATGCCATTGAGCGTGATGGGCATCAGTAGTGGACGGAGCAGGGCAAGAGTCGGGAGAATGCGCCTTTGACGCCGAAACGGAAGCCCGTCCCCATGAGTGACAGTACCCTGCGCACCGCCAGCGATATCGATCTGATGACCGAAGTGGCGATGCTCTATTACCTTGAGAACGTCACTCAGGAAGCCATCGCCAAGCGCTTTGACCTGTCCCGGGCGAAAGTCAGCCGGCTGCTCAAGCGTGCGCGCGATGAAGGGATTGTCGAGGTGCGGGTGCTGCAGCATCCGGCGATGAACAACGAACTGGAACAGGCGCTGGTGGAGCGTTTCCAGTTGGATCGCGCGTTGATCGCGGTCGACCACAGCGACGCCGACACCCAGCGTTCCGCCGTGGCCAGCCTGGTGGCCAACTACCTGAACAAGACCCTGGGCGACGGCATGATTGTCGCCGTGGGCATGGGGCGCAATGTGGGGGCGGTGGCCGATAACGTGTTTTTGCCGGTAACGCGCAACTGCACGTTTGTCTGCGCCATTGGCGGTTCGCTCAAGGCCGGCGAATACATGAACCCCGACCATATCTGCCGCCGCCTGGCCCTGCGTTTTGGTGGCGAGAGCGAAAGCCTGTACGCCCCGGCGCTGGTGGCCAACCCGGAACTGCGCAGTGTGTTGATCAGCAACGACACCGTACGCTCGACCCTCGACCGCGCACGGCGTGCCGATATGGCGCTGATCGGTATTGGTGACATGAGCGAAAACAGCAACATGGTGCGCATGGGCTGGTTCTCACCCCAGGAAATCGCCCAGGCGCGCTTGTCCGGCACGGTGGGTGACATGATGGGCTACGACTTTATCGACATTCATGGCCAGCCGGCGGTCAACGCCATCCAGGGGCGGGTGATCGGCTTGACGGTGCAGGAGTTATTCCGCATTCCCGATGTGGTGGCGATTGCCAGTGAAAACACCAAGGCCGCCGCGACCCTGGGGGCGTTGCGCTCGGGGGTGATCAATACCCTGGCGACCACGGTTACCAATGCCCACACCATCCTGGCGCTGGACGACGCTACCCGTAAAACCTGACCTGTCTCCTCTCAAAATATGGGCTCTGGCGTGTGTGAGGGGGCTGGCTTGTGTAGGAGCTGGCTTGCCAGCGATAGCATCGCCTCGATCTACCTGATACACCGAGGTGTCTGCATCACTGGCAAGCCAGCTCCTACACAAGCCCACAGCACAGGCTTCTGGGGGCGGCTTTTACAGATCTTGTAATAGTTTTAAATTGTAGGAGATTTGTGTTTCCGCTGTAGGATTAAAGTCCTTTTCTCACTGCAGGACTTGCATGAACACCCTCTCGGAGCCCCCCAGTCGTCTTTCCCCAAGACCGCTACTGCCGACGTTCCCGCTGAAACATCCTCTATTCAGACTGCTAACCTTTTCCCGGTCACCCGACCGCGTCTTGTTGTGCCCGGCATTCTGAAAATCAATAAAGAGACAGAGACTTCTATATGGAATGGTTAGCGGATCCAACGGCCTGGCTCGGCCTGTTGACCTTGATTGTGTTGGAACTGGTACTGGGTATCGACAACCTGGTGTTTATCGCGATCCTCGCGGACAAGCTGCCACCAGAGCAGCGTGACCGTGCGCGGTTGATCGGTTTGTCCCTGGCGCTGATCATGCGCCTGGGCTTGCTGGCGAGTATTTCCTGGTTGGTGACCTTGACCCAGCCGTTGTTCGAGGTGTTCGACAAGAGCTTCTCCGGACGCGACCTGATCATGCTGTTTGGTGGTGTGTTCCTGTTGTTCAAGGCCACCATGGAGTTGCATGAGCGGCTCGAAGGGCATGTCACCGAACGCACCGGCAATGCGGCCTACGCGATGTTCTGGCCGATCGTGGCGCAGATCGTGGTGCTGGACGCCGTGTTCTCCCTCGACGCGGTGATTACTGCGGTCGGCATGGTGGACGAGCTGGCGGTGATGATGATCGCGGTGATCGTGTCCATCGGCGTGATGATCGTGGCCAGCAAGCCGCTGACCCGCTTCGTCAACGCGCACCCGACGGTGATCATGCTGTGTCTGGGCTTCTTGATGATGATTGGTTTCGCCCTGACCGCCGAAGGCCTGGGCTTCCACATCCCGAAAGGCTACCTGTACGCGGCCATCGGTTTCTCGATCCTGATCGAGGTGTTCAACCAGATCGCCCGGGCGCGCCGCAAGAAGTCGGCGCAAGGCGTGCGGCCGATCCGTGAGCGCACTGCCCATGCGGTGATGCGCTTGCTGGGTGGTCGCAGCCTGGCGGTGGAAGAGGTGGGTGAGGACGTTACGGACCTGCTGGGCGACTCCCAGGGCAGTCAAGGCCCGCTGTTCGACCGCCGTGAGCGCGTGATGATCAGCGGTGTATTGCAGTTGGCCGAGCGGCCGATCCGCACCTTGATGACCCCTCGGGCGAATGTCGACTACATCGACTTGGCCGACGACCCGGAGACGATTCGCCTGAAATTGATGCACTCGTCCTACTCGCGCTTGCCGCTGATCCGTAATGGCGCGGTGGATGAGCCCCTGGGCTTCGTGCATAAGAAGGAGCTGCTCAAGGAGTACCTGGCCGGCAACGAGCCGAACCTCGAACACCTGGCGCGGCGGGCGATCAACCTGCTCGACAGCTTCTCGATCCTCAACGCCTTGGAGCAGATGCGCCAGGAGTCGACGCACATCGCCTTTGTGATCAACGAATTCGGCGATTTCATGGGGGTGTTGAGCATGACTGACATCCTCGAATCCATCGCCGGTGAGTTGCCCGATGCCAGTGAAGTCGAAGGCCCGGACATCGTCCAGGAGCAGGGCGGTTACCGTGCCAACGGTGCGTTGAACCTGAACCTGATTCGCCAGCGCACGGGTTTCCAGGCGGTGGCCACCGAGGATTACCAGACCTTGGCTGGCCTGGTCATGAGCCTGTTGGATCGCCTGCCGGTGGTGGGTGACAGCCTGGAATACGAAGGCTGGCGCTTGACGGTGGCGGCGGTGGAGGAGCGCCGGGTGACGCAGGTGTTGCTGATGCCTGTCACGGCGGGTTAACGGGGTTTTGCCCTTTTGGTTGGCACACCACGGGTGTGCCGCTCGAAGGTTCTCTTCAGGGTCTGCTCCTGGGTCTCCCAGGGGCCGAACCCCTTGAGCTTTTCGACCAGCCTGCCGTTTTTCAATATCAGCAGCGTCGGTGTGCCGGTCACTTCGGGATGCCGTGGGGTCTGGCTCGTATCGAGTACATAAAGCGCTGCCTGACGGCGATAGCGGCCGGCCACTTTGCGAAACAGTGGCTTGGCCGCGCCGCACGCCGGGCACTGGGGCGATACAAAGAGCATGAACACCGTGCGTTGTGTCTGCAGCGCCCGTCTATACGCATCTGCGTTGTCGATCAGCGTGTTGATCAGTCCCATGACAATCTCCTTATAGGCCGGTGGCCAAACCCTAAGCCGGGCGGGCCGGACGGTCTACTGTGAGAATTCACAGGTAACGCACCCAAATGTGACGGATCGCAACGGATTGGGGCGCACGGTAGCAGTGTGCCTGGTGTGACTGGCGCGGCGCTGGTTCGTCGATGCCTTGTTATCTGGCTGATTTAAAACACCTTTAACTCTTCAATATTTTTCTGTTACTGGCTGTGGCACACTTTCTGCTGTCTATTCCGTTGTTACATACCATGTTCCGGTATAGCGGAATACACAACTCCTGGAGTGCTTGTCATGCATCGCCGACCTTCCGTGTTTAAAGCCTGTGTTTTTCTGTTCGCCGCCTCGGCTTCCCTCGCCAGCCAAGTGCAGGCCGACAGCAAGCTCGACGATGTGCTCAAGCGTGGGCACCTGATTGTCGGTACAGGCAGTACCAATGCGCCGTGGCACTTCCAGGGAGCGGATGGCAAGTTGCAGGGTTTTGATATCGATATCGGACGTATTGTCGCCAAGGGCCTGTTCAACGACCCGAGCAAGGTCGAGTTTGTGGTGCAGTCCTCCGATGCGCGGATTCCCAACCTGTTGACCAACAAAGTCGACATGAGCTGCCAGTTCATCACCGTCACCGCCAGCCGCGCGCAACAGGTGGCGTTCACCCTGCCGTACTACCGCGAAGGCGTGGGCCTGCTGTTGCCGGCCAACAGCAAATACCAGCAACTCGAAGACCTGCAGGCAGCGGGCGACGACGTCACCGTGGCGGTGCTGCAAAACGTCTACGCCGAAGAACTGGTGCACCAGGCGCTGCCCAAGGCCAAGGTCGACCAATACGACAGCGTCGACCTGATGTACCAGGCCGTGAACTCCGGGCGTGCCGACGCCGCCGCCACCGACCAGTCTTCGGTCAAATACCTGATGGTGCAGAACCCCGGCCGCTACCGCAGCCCCACCTACGCCTGGAGCCCGCAAACCTACGCGTGCGCGGTCAAGCGTGGCGACCAGGATTGGCTGAACTTCGTCAACACGGCGCTGCATGAAGCCATGACCGGCGTCGAGTTCCCCACCTATGCGGCCTCGTTCAAGCAGTGGTTTGGCGTCGACCTGCCGAGCCCGGCGATTGGCTTTCCGGTGGAATTCAAATGATTGTTGAGCGCGCGGCGTCGCAGCGGGCGCCCCGCTCAAGGTACTGCCGACCATGAACTATCAGTTGAATTTTGCCGCAGTCTGGCGCGATTTCGACACCTTGCTCGCAGGCCTCGGCCTGGGCCTGCAACTGGCCTTGCTGTCGATTGCCATCGGCTGCGTGATCGGCCTGTTGATGGCTTTTGCCATGCTGTCCCGGCACCGTGCGCTGCGCATCCTGGCCTCGGTGTATGTGACGGTGGTGCGCAACACGCCGATCCTGGTGCTGATCCTGTTGATCTACTTCGCCTTGCCCAGCCTGGGCATCCGCCTGGACAAGATCCCCTCGTTCATCATCACCCTGTCGCTGTACGCCGGGGCGTACCTGACCGAAGTGTTTCGTGCCGGCCTGTTGAATATTCCCAAGGGCCTGCGCGAAGCCGGCCTGGCGATTGGCCTGGGGGAGTGGCAGATCCGCGCCTATATCACCGTGCCGGTGATGCTGCGCAACGTGCTGCCGGCGCTGTCGAACAACTTTATCTCGCTGTTCAAGGACACCTCCCTGGCGGCGGCGATTGCGGTGCCGGAGCTGACCTATTACGCCCGCAAGATCAACGTCGAAAGCTACCGGGTGATTGAAACCTGGCTGGTGACGACCGCGCTCTATGTGGCTGCCTGTTACCTCATCGCCCTGCTGCTGCGTTACCTGGAACAGCGCCTGGCGATTCGTCGATGAGAGGGGGTTTGCATGTATTGGCTGCATGAGTTGTGGATCGCCCGGGCAACCCTGTGGGCGGGGTTCCAGACCAGTGTGTATTGCTCGGTGCTGGCGATTATCTTCGGCACCCTGATCGGCATTGTCGCCGGGTTGGTGCTGACCTACGGCAAGTTCTGGATGCGCGCGCCGTTTCGTCTGTACGTTGACCTGATCCGTGGCACCCCGGTGTTTGTGCTGGTGCTGGCCTGCTTCTATATGGCGCCGGCGCTCGGTTGGCAGATCAGTGCGTTCCAGGCCGGCGCCCTGGGCCTGACGCTGTTTTGCGGCTCCCATGTCGCCGAGATTGTGCGCGGTGCGCTGCAAGCCATTCCCCGTGGGCAACTGGAAGCGGGCAAGGCCATTGGGCTGACCTTCTACCAGTCCCTGGGCTATGTGCTGTTGCCCCAGGCGTTGCGGCAGATTTTGCCGACCTGGGTCAATTCCTCCACCGAGATCGTCAAGGCCTCGACCCTGCTGTCGGTGATCGGCGTCGCCGAATTGCTGTTGAGCACCCAGCAAGTGATCGCCCGGACCTTCATGACCCTGGAGTTCTACCTGTTCGCCGGGTTTCTGTTCTTTGTCATCAACTACGCCATCGAGTTATTCGGGCGCTACATTGAAAAGCGGGTGGCCTTGCCATGAATCAACCATTGCTCAACATCAGCGGCCTGCGCAAACAATACGGCGCGGTGGAAGTCCTCAAGGGCGTCGACCTGTCGTTGCAGCGCGGCAACGTGGTGACCTTGATCGGCTCCAGCGGCTCGGGCAAGACCACGCTGCTGCGCTGCGTCAACCTGCTGGAGGAGTTCCAGGGCGGGCAGATTACCCTCGACGGAGAGTCCATTGGCTATGCCGATGTTGCCGGCAAGCGCGTACGCCACCCGGAAAAACTCATCGCCCAACACCGCGCCATGACCGGCATGGCGTTCCAGCAATTCAACCTGTTCCCCCATCTGAGCGCGTTGCAGAACGTCACCCTGGGCCTACTCAAGGTCAAGCATATGGGCAAGGACGAGGCAGTGGCCCTCGCGGAAAAATGGCTGGAGCGCGTGGGCCTGCTGGAACGGCGCAACCACTTCCCCGGTCAGTTGTCCGGCGGTCAGCAACAGCGGGTGGCGATTGCCCGGGCGATTGCGATGAACCCCAGCCTGATGCTGTTCGACGAAGTGACCTCGGCGTTGGACCCGGAGTTGGTCGGCGAGGTGCTCAGTGTGATCAAGGGCCTGGCGCAAGAGGGTATGACCATGTTGCTGGTGACCCACGAAATGCGCTTTGCCTACGAGGTCTCGGACAACATCGTGTTTATGAACCAGGGCCGGATTGAAGAGCAGGGCCCGCCCCAAGACATCTTCGAGCGCCCGCAATCGCCACGCCTGGCGGAATTTCTGAAAAGTATTCGTTTTTAATCAAGGAGCAACATTATGAGCATTACTCGTTACGGCGCCGGCAGCACCGCCGGTGGTGGCCAACCCCGTCCATTCGCCCGTGCGGTGGAGGCCGATGGCTGGTTGTACGTGTCGGGCCAGGTGCCGGCGGTGGAGGGCGAAATCATCAATGGCGGGATTGTCGAGCAGACCCACCAGACCATGAAGAACGTGGTGGCGATCCTTGAAGAGGCCGGCTACGGCCTTGAAGACGTGGTCCGGGTCGGCGTATGGCTGGAGGACCCGCGGGATTTCTGGAGTTTCAACAAAGTCTTCGGCGAGTACTTCACCCCCGAACACGCCCCGGCACGGGCCTGTGTGCAGGCGAATATGATGGTCGATTGCAAGGTTGAGATCGATTGCGTGGCCTACAAGAAAAAAGGCTAAATGCCCGACCTCAAGACCATTAAAAATTCAATGTGGGAGTGAATTCGGGTGGGAGCGGGCTTGCTCGCGAAAGCGGTGTATCAGTGCCAGATTTGTTGGCTGACACACCGCTTTCGCGAGCAAGCCCGCTCCCACAACAGCCCCGCCCCACATGGACCTCTTACGCTGATGAAGACCGCCATGACCGAAGACACCATCAAACGCCGCGCCAAAGGCCTGGACCGGGCGTTCGATATCCTCGATTTTCTCAAGGAAGTCGGCCAGCCCCTGCGCCCCAACGATATTGCCAGTGGCATCGGCAGCCCCAAGTCCACGGTCTACGAACTGGTCGCCTCCCTGCTGGAGCGGCGGATTCTCGAAACCGTGGGCAAGGACGGGCACGTGTACCTGGGGCGTCAGTTGTACTTCCTCGGCCAGGCCCACTTGCGCCATTTCGACCTGACCCGCGAGGCCGATCACGCCTTGCAGGAGATCGTCAGCCAAACCCACGAGACCGCGCAGATGTGCCTGCTCAACGGGCGCAAGTACACGGTGGCGCTGATGCGCGAGGGCGAGCGGCATTTCCGGATTTCTTCGGATATCGGTGAAAACGCGCCGATTCCCTGGACCGCTTCCGGGCGCTTGTTGCTGGGACATTTGAGCGACCAGCAGATCATCGACCTGATCGACCACGACGACTTTATCCTGCCGGACGGCCAGCGTTTACCCCTGGACACCTTCCTCGGGCAGATCCGCCAGGCCACTGTCGATGGGTTCTTTTCCTTCGACAGTGTTGCCGACACCTTTACCCACTGCTTTGCCGCCCCGGTGCGCGATGCCCAAGGCGTCGCCATTGCGACCCTGTGCATCGTCGCCCCACGGGCCGACGCCAAGAACAATTACGCCGACTACCGCCGGGTGCTGATCGAAAGCGCCAACAACCTGGCCCGTCGCATCAATGAATAGCGAAACGGAGTAACGCCATGTCTGCCTTCAATGCCGTTGAAAAAGGTGCCGCCGCCAGCGGTGCCCACCTGGTACGCGACGTCAGCCTGCCCGCCCTGGTGCTGCACCGCGCGGCCCTGGAACACAACATCCGCTGGATGCAGGGCTTTGTTAGCAGCAGCGGCGCGCAGCTGGCGCCCCATGGCAAGACCAGCATGATGCCGGCGCTGTTCCAGCGTCAGTTGGCGCAGGGCGCCTGGGGCATCACCCTGGCCACCGCCGTGCAGACCCGCGCGGCCTATGCCGGTGGCGTGCGCCGGGTATTGATGGCCAACCAATTGGTGGGCGCGCCGAACATGGCGCTGATCGCCGAGCTGCTGGCTGACCCCGGCTTTGACTTCCATTGCCTGGTCGATCACCCGGACAACGTGGCTGACCTGGGCGCGTTCTTCGCTGCCCGTGGCCTGCGCCTGAACGTGATGATCGAATACGGCGTGGTCGGCGGCCGTTGCGGTTGCCGCAGCGAGCAAGAGGTGCTGGACCTGGCGCGGGCAATCAAGGCCCAGCCGGCCCTGGCCCTCACCGGCATCGAAGGTTACGAAGGGGTGATCCACGGCGAGCATGCCGTCAGCGGCATTCGCGAGTTTGCTGCGTCCCTGGTGCGCCTGGCGGTGGATATGCAGAACAGCGGGGCCTTTGACCTGGGCAAGCCAATCATCACCGCATCGGGCTCGGCCTGGTATGACCTGATCGCCGAGTCCTTCGCCGCACAAAACGCCGAAGGGCGCTTCCTCAGCGTACTGCGCCCCGGCAGCTATGTGGCCCACGACCACGGCATCTACAAGGAGGCGCAATGCTGTGTGCTGGACCGGCGCAGCGACCTCACTGAAGGCCTGCGCCCGGCCCTGGAAGTCTGGGCCCATGTGCAATCGTTGCCGCAGCCGGGGTTTGCAGTGATTGCCCTGGGCAAGCGTGACGTGGCCTACGACGCCGGCCTGCCGGTGCCCCTCAAGCGCTACAAGGCCGGCGTGTTGCCGGCGGTGGGCGATGACGTGAGTGCTTGCAAGGTTACGGCGGTAATGGACCAGCACGCCTTCATGAGCGTGGCGGCGGGGGTTGAACTGCGTATTGGCGACATCATCTCGTTTGGCACTTCGCACCCGTGCCTGACCTTTGATAAGTGGCAGGTGGGGTGTTTGGTGGATGAGCAGTTGCAGGTAGTGGAAACCCTACAAACCTGTTTCTAGACCGCGTCGCGGCCATCGCAGGCAAGCCAGCTCCCACATTTGAATGTGTTCACAAATCCCAATGTGGGAGCTGGCTGGCCTGCGATGAGGCCCCAAAACCCAGCCGAGAATCCGAGCATGACCCCACACCCGCGCATTGCCCTGATCGGCGAATGCATGATCGAACTGCAACACCGCGCCGACGGCAGCCTGCAACAGAGCTTCGGTGGCGACACCCTGAACACCGCCGTCTACCTGCGCCGCGAGCTGGGCGCCAACAGCACGGTGGATTACGTCACCGCCCTGGGCGATGACAGTTTCAGCGATGCCATGTGCGCGCAATGGGCCGCCGAAGGCCTTGGCCTGGACCGCGTCCAGCGCCTGCCAGGCCGCCTGCCGGGTTTGTATTGCATCCAGACCGATGCCAATGGCGAGCGCAAATTCCTCTATTGGCGCAACGAAGCGGCGGTGCGCGATTGCTTCACCACGCCAGGGTCCGAACCGGTCCTGGCCGCCTTGCCCAGCTACGATGTGCTGTATTTGAGCGGCATCACCCTGGCGGTATTGGGTGAAGTGGGGCGTGCACGCCTGCTGGCCACGCTGCTGCAAGCCCGGCAACGTGGCGCCCGGGTGGTGTTCGACAACAACTATCGGCCGCGTCTGTGGGCCAGTGTCGAAGCCGCTCGTGAGGCCTATCAGCAGGTGTTGGCGCTGGTGGATATGGCCTTGCTCACCGAGGACGACGAACGTGCGCTGTTTGGCTATGCCGACAGCGAGCAGGTGTTCGCCGCCTATCCGGGGATTGATGAAGTGGTGCTCAAGCGCGGGGCGGATGACTGTCTGATTCGCCGGGGCGGCGAGCGTTTTGCGGTGCCGGCGGTGGTGGTAGAGAAGGTGGTGGACACCACGGCGGCGGGGGATTCGTTCAGTGCGGCGTATCTGGCCAGCCGGCTCAGGGGTGGTTCGCCGCAAGAAGCGGGCTTGGCGGGGCATCGGTTGGCGAGCCAGGTGATCCAGGTTCCGGGTGCGCTGATTCCCAGGCTATAAGGCCGCCTGCGGCGGATCGCGGGTAAGCCCGGCTCCCACATTTGGCCGGGTTCACACATCCAGATGTGGGTGCTGGCTTGCCTGCGATAGCGGCCTTGAGCCAACCCCTCAGTCGCGGTAGAACACCTGCACCAGGTGATACCCAAACTTGCTCTTGATCGGCCCATGCACCACCCGCAGCGGTTTCTTGAAGATCACCGCATCGATCACCCCCACCATCTGCCCCGGCCGCACTTCACCCAGATCGCCGCCGCGCTTGCCGGACGGGCAGGTGGAGAACTTCTTGGCCAGCACATCAAAGGCTTCGCCCTTGGCAATACGCTGCTTGAGCTGTTCGGCTTCTTCGCTGGTCTTGACCAGGATATGGCGGGCTTGGGCTTTCATCGGGCAGTTACCTTGCAACGGTCGGGCTTGAAGGCGCGGGATTATGCATCAACTTGGCCATTGACGCCGATCATGCTGCGGATTTTCGTGGCCAACTGGTCGATGGAAAACGGCTTGGCCACCATGTCCATGCCGTCTTCCAGGAAGCCGCGGCGCTCGGCGGCCGTTTCGGCATAGCCGGTCATGAACAGCACTTTGAGCTCAGGGCGGTGCTGGCGGGCGATTTCCGCCAGTTGCCGGCCGTTCATGCCGGGCAGGCCGACATCGGTCACCAGCAAGTCCACCCGCAGGTCAGACTCCAGCAACGGCAAGGCCGCGCGTGCATCGGCAGCCTGGTGGGCGGTGTAGCCCAGCTCATCGAGCAGGTTGACCACCAGCATGCGCACTGCGGCATCGTCCTCGACCACCACCACGGCTTCGCCATCCAGCGCCACGGGGGCTTCCACGGGGATTTGCGGCAGGACTTTTTCCAGGGCGGTGCCGTGCAGGCGCGGCAGGTACAGGCGCACGCAGGTGCCACGCCCCGGTTCGCTGTGGATCGTGACGTGGCCGCCGGATTGCTGGGCAAAGCCATAAATCATCGACAACCCAAGGCCGGTGCCCTGGCCGATGGGCTTGGTGGTGAAAAACGGATCGAAGGCCTTGGCCAGGATCTTGGGGGTCATGCCGGCGCCGTTGTCGCACACGCCGAGCATCACGTAGTCGCCGGCCTTGACCGGTTCCAGGGTGGTGATGTCGGTGCCGTCGAGGTAGCTGTTGGCCGTCTCGATGCTCAGTTGGCCGCCATCGGGCATGGCGTCGCGGGCGTTGATCACCAGGTTGAGCAGGGCGTTTTCCAGTTGGCTGGCGTCGGTGTTCACCGGCCAGATATCACTGCCCAGTTGCACCTTGAGGTCGATATGGGCGCCTTTGGTACGGCGGAACAGGTCTTCCAGGGACGCAACCAACTGGTTAGGGTCCAGGGGCCGGCGGTCCAGCGACTGGCGCCGGGAGAAGGCCAGCAGGCGATGGGTCAGGGCCGCCGCACGATGGGCCGAGGACACGGCGGCATCGGTGAAGCGCCCGATCTCATCGCTGCGCCCGGCGGCGATGTAGCGTTGCATCAGGTCCAGGCTGCCGATGATGCCGGTGAGCATATTGTTGAAGTCATGGGCGATCCCGCCCGTGAGCTGGCCGACCGCTTCCATTTTTTGCGCATGGCGCAGCGCATCTTCAGCGCGCTCGCGCTCGAACATTTCGTTTTGCAGGCGCTGGTTGGCCTCGGCCAGGGCCTGGGTACGCTGGGCCACGCGTTCTTCGAGGTTGTCGTTGAGGTGGCGCAGGGCTTCTTCGGTGAGTTTGCGTTCGGTCTCATCGATCACAAAGATGTAGAAGCCATTGACCGAGCCATCGGCGCTGAAGCGTGGCAGGTACTTCATCAGCGCATGCCGGGGCCGACCGTCGCGATGGGGAGTGACGGTGATGAAACTGCACGCCTTGCCCTTGAGCGCAGCAGCGATTTTGTCGGCGCGCCCGGCGTACACCTGGGCACCGATCACTTCGAGGATGGTCTTGCCATACAGCTCTTGCGGGGTCAGGCCGTACCAGTCGAGGTAGGCGCTGTTGTTCAGGCGAAAGCGCTCCTGGTGATCCACATAGCCGATCAGCACCGGCATCGCGTTGATGATCAGTTGCAGCTCGGTCTGGCTCTGGCGCAGGGCTTGCTCGGTGTGCTTGCGTTCAGTCAGGTCCAGGGCCGCACCGAGAAAACGCGCCGGTCGGCCGTGGTGATCCTTGTAGCAGCGGCCCCGGGCGAACACCCAGCGTATCTGCCCGTCGGCCTGGAGCAGGCGATACTCCTCGGCGTACTCAGTGCCATGGGTGATGCAATGCTTGATGCTGCGGGCCACCATGCCACGGTCTTCCGGGTGCACGCCTTGCAGGTAGTCACTGATGGGCAACTGGTGGGCGTTAACCGGATCAACCCCATGCAACTGGGCAAAATGGCTGTCGGCGATAAAGCGGTCTTCGCTGATATCCCAGTCCCAGGTGCCCACTGCATCGGTGGCGGCCAGGGCCAGTTGCAAGCGTTGCTCGGTATCGTGCTGGGCCTTGAGGCTGGCCTCGGAGCGTTGTTGCAGCTCCTGGGCCAGTTGCCGGCGCTCGTTGGTTTCAATCGCCGTCACCAGGACCCCGGCGACCCGGCCACGTTCGTCGCGGATCGGGCTGTAGGTCAGGTCCAGCCAGATTTCCGTATCGCGGTGGTTGCGTTGCAGGACAAAACGCTGCTCGCTGAAGGTGCGCACCTGGCCGGCCAGCACGGCGCTGTAGATGGGGGCGGTGAAGTGTTGCAGTTCCGGCCAGACCCGGTGGGTCGGCTGGCCAAAGCCCTGGGGGTGCTTGTTGCCGGCCAGCAGGGCGAAGCCATCGTTGTAGATCTGCGTGAGTTCGTCGCCCCACAGCAACAGCATCGGCATCGGTGAGTGGATGACGATATCGATTGCCGTGCGCAGGCTTTGTGGCCAGTGGCTGGCATCACCGAGGGGGCTTGTGGCCCAGTCCAGCCGTGCGATCAGGGCCGCGGCCTCGCTGCCGGTGGGTGATCCGTTCATGTAAGTGTCCCGCGCGTAACGTCTTGAAGAATGACAGAAGCCGATTATCCCGTGCTGCGGAAACGGCTGGCTACCCCTCGAAAAATAGCATGCTTGAGGGGTTTATCTTCAAATGAGTGTGTGGGCGCTGAAACCTTTCATCTTTTATGCCAGCTCAGGGCGGTCGCGAAACTGCTCCAGGGCCTCGGGGTTGGCCAGGGCATCGGTGTTTTTCACCGGTTCGCCATGCACGACATTTCTTACCGCCAGTTCGACGATCTTGCCGCTGATGGTGCGCGGGATGTCACTCACGCTGAGAATCTTCGCCGGCACGTGGCGCGGCGTGGTGTTGGCGCGGATCACCTCGCGGATCTGCTGTTCGAGTGCGGCGTCCAGGTGTTCGCCGTCGTTGAGCCGCACAAACAGCACCACGCGCACATCGTCCTGCCAGCGTTGGCCGATGGCCAGGCTTTCCAGGACCTGCGGGACTTTTTCCACCTGGCGGTAGATCTCCGCCGTGCCGATGCGTACGCCGCCGGGGTTGAGCACTGCATCCGAACGCCCGTGGATCAGCAGGCTGCCATTGGCGCGTTGCTCGGCATAGTCGCCCTGGGCCCACACACCTGGGAACTGGCTGAAATACGAGGCGCGCAGTTTTTCCCCCTGGGGGTCATGCCACAGGCCGATGGGCATGGCCGGGAAGTGCCGGGTGCACACCAGTTCACCTTTTTCGCCGACCAGCGGCCGGCCCTGGTCGTCCCACACTTCGATGGCCATCGCCAGGCTCTTGCATTGCATTTCACCGCGCCGTACCGGCAGCACCGGGTTGCCGATGACAAAGCAGGAGACGATATCGGTACCGCCCGACATCGACGACAGGCACAGCTCCTGTTTGATGTCGCGGTACACGTAGTCGTAGCTCTGGGGCGACAGTGGCGAGCCGGTCGAGATCAGGCCCTTGAGGCTGCCCAGGTCATGGCTGCGGCGCGGTTGCAGGCCGGCTTTTTCCAGGGTGGCGAGGAATTTCGGGCTGGTGCCGAACACGCTGATGCGCTCCTGGTCGATCAGGTCAATCAGGCGCTCGGGCCCCGGATGAAACGGCGAGCCGTCATACAGCACCACCGTGGCGCCGATGGCCAGTACCGAGACCAGCCAGTTCCACATCATCCAGCCGCAGGTGGTGTAGTAGAACAAGCAGTCGTCGCGCGACAGGTCGGCGTGCAGGCCGTGTTCCTTGAGGTGGGTCAGCAGCACGCCACCGGTGCCGTGGATGATGCACTTGGGCACGCCGGTGGTGCCGCTGGAGTAGAGGATGTACAGCGGGTGGTCGAAGGGCACGGCGACAAACTGCGGTTCGCCGCCCGCGCGGTAGAAGTCATCCCACAGGGCTACGTTGGCCTGGGTCTGGTAATCCTCGACGCGCGCCTCGGGCCGGGCGTAGGGCACGATGATCAGGTGTTGCAGGGTGGGCAGGCGCTCGAGGATTTCATTGAGCTTGGCGCTCTGGTCGATCAGCTTGCCAGCGTAGCGATAGCCGGCGCAGGTGATCAGCACCTTGGGTTCGATCTGGCCGAAGCGGTCGATCACCCCTTGGGTGCCGAAGTCCGGCGAGGAACACGACCAGATCGCCCCGAGGCTGGTGGTGGCGAGCATGCCCACCAGGGTTTGCCAGGTATTGGGCATGCACGCCGCCACCCGATCTCCCAGGCCCACGCCGGCTGCTTGCAGGCTGCGCTGCAGGCCGGCGACGTGGCGGGCCAGTTCGGCATAGGTCAGTTGTTCGCGCTGGCCGTCTTCGCTGATGGCGACCACGGCGGGGTGGTCATCGCGGCGGCGCAGCAGGTGCTCGGCAAAGTTCAGGGTGGCGCCGGGAAACCATTGCGCGCTGGGCATCTGCGCGCCTTCCACCAGCACTGTGCCGGGCGGCGTACGAAACTGCACGTCGAAGAACTCGACAATCGCCGCCCAGAACGCCGGGCGCTGGTCGATGCTCCATTGGTGCAGGCTGGGGTAATCGTTGATCTGCAAGGCGTGGCGATCATTGATAAAGCGCCGGAACTGGTCCATCCGGGTGTTGTGGATGCGTTCCGGGCTGGGTTGCCAGAGGATATCGGACATGGCGCACTCTCTTGTTCTTGTATGAAATCTGCCAGGCACCACACATCCAAACTGTGGGAGCTGGCTTGCCTGCGATAGCGGTGGTGGCTGGCCGACCGCTATTGCAGGCAAGCCAGCTCCTACAGGTGGTTTGCGGTGTTTGGGTTTACTGGGCCAACCAACCGCCATCGATGTTCCACGCAGCGCCACGCACCTGGCTGCCGGCCTCGCTGCACAGGAACAGTACCAGCTCACCCAACTGCGGTGGCGTGACAAATTCCAATGACGGCTGCTTCTCGGCCAGCAGGTCATGCTGGGCCTGTTGCGGGTCGACGCCTGCGGCAATGCGGTCATCGATCTGCTTTTGCACCAGCGGGGTCAAGACCCAGCCCGGGCAAATGGCGTTGCAGGTCACGTTGCTGGTGGCGGTTTCCAGGCCAACGACCTTGGTCAGGCCGATTACCCCATGCTTGGCCGCGACGTAGGCCGCCTTGCCCACCGAGCCGACCTGGCCGTGCACCGAAGCGATGTTGACGATCCGCCCCCAGCCCTTGGCCTTCATGCCCGGCAGGCTCAGGCGCGTGCTGTGGAACACCGACGACAGGTTAATGGCGATGATCGAGTCCCAGCGCTCCACCGGAAAATCTTCCACCGCCGCCACATGCTGGATGCCCGCGTTATTGACCAGGATGTCGATGCCACCGAACTCGCGCTCGGCGTAGGCGACCATCTCGGCGATCTGCGCCGGGTCGCTGACATCGGCCGGGTGATGGCCGACCTTGCCGCCAAACGCCTGCACTTGGGCGATCACCGCGCTGGCATCGCCGAAGCCGTTGAGGATCAGGTTGGCGCCGGCCTTGGCCAGGCTCAGGGCAATGCCCAGGCCGATGCCGCTGGTGGAGCCGGTGACCAGGGCGGTCTTGCCGTTCAATGTCGTCATGAAAACCTCACACAATGCCGGTGGCGTAGAAAGTACCAATCACCACGAACACCGCGAGGGTCTTGATGATCGTGATGCCGAAAATGTCCTTGTAGGCTTCGCGGTGGGTCAGCCCGGTCACTGCCAGCAGCGTGATGACCGCGCCGTTGTGTGGCAGGGTGTCCATGCCGCCGCTGGCCATGGCCGCGACCCGGTGCAGCACTTCCAGGGGGATATTGGCGGCATGGGCCGCGGAAATAAAGCTCTCGGACATGGCCGCCAGGGCGATACTCATGCCGCCGGAAGCAGAGCCGGTGATACCGGCCAACAGGGTCACGGTAATCGCTTCGTTGACCAGCGGGTTGGGGATGCCCTTGAGCCAGTCCGCCAACACCAGGAAGCCCGGCAGCGAAGCGATCACCGCACCGAAGCCGTATTCCGAAGCGGTGTTCATCGCCGCCAGCAGCGCGCCGCTGACTGCGCTTTTACTGCCTTCGGCCAGCTTGCTCTTGATCGCCGAAAAGCCGAATACCAGGACCATGATGATCCCCACCAGCAACGCCGCCTGCACCGCCCAGATTGCGGTGAGCTTGGCGATTTCCGTGGTCACCGGCGCGCTCATGCCCGGCAGGGCAAGGCTGTGGGTCTTGCCGTACCACTGCGGGATCCAGTGGGTGAACAGCAGGTTCATCACCCCCACCAGAATCAGCGGCGACAGGGCGATCCACGGGTTGGGCAGGCTCAGGTCTTCGGCGGTTTCCGGCTCGTTGCGCAAGTCGGTGCCATAGCCTTCGCCGGCACGCTGGGCCTTGTTGCGCTGGCGTGCCAGGTACAGCATGCCGGCGCAGAACACAAAGATCGTGCCGATCAGACCCAGCCAGGGCGCGGCCCAGGCGGTGGTGTTGAAGAAGGTGCTGGGGATGATGTTCTGGATCTGCGGCGTGCCGGGCAGGGCGTCCATGGTGAACGAGAACGCGCCCAGGGCAATGGTCGCCGGGATCAGGCGCTTGGGGATATTGCTCTGGCGGAACATCTCGGCGGCGAACGGGTACACCGCGAACACCACCACAAACAGCGACACGCCGCCGTAGGTCAGCAGGGCACACACCAGCACGATCACCAGCATCGCCTGGCGGGTGCCGAGCAGACGGATGGCGGCCGCGACGATCGAGCGCGAAAAGCCTGACAGCTCGATCAGCTTGCCGAACACCGCGCCGAGCAGGAACACCGGGAAGTAGAGTTTGATAAAGCCGACCATTTTTTCCATGAACACCCCGGTAAAGGCGGGGGCGACGGCGGAAGGGTCGGTGAGCAGTACGGCGCCAAGGGCGGCGATGGGGGCAAACAGGATGACGCTATAGCCACGGTAGGCGGCCAGCATCAGCAGCGCGAGCGCCGCCAGGGCAATGATCACACTCATGGTGTGTCTCCATCGGATTGTTATTGTTGTGGGGTAATGCTGTAGGAAGGGGCTATAGCGGGAAGCGTGCCAAGTTTGTAAGTTGTTGATGTATATAGATATTTATAGTTTATGGTCAGGACATGTCTCTATATCAAGACAAATCCAGATCAAATGTGGGAGCGGGCTTGCCCGCGATGGCGGTCTACCTGGCATGGATTTGTCGCCTGACACACCGCTATCGCGGGCAAGCCCGCTCCCACAGGGGGGGGTGTCTTGGTAAATAGATTTGTGTCTCTTTATTGAGATTGAGCGATGCCCAGCGCCACCATCTTCTTGTACAGCGTCGAGCGCCCAAGCCCCAATTGCTTGGCCGCCTCGATCACATTGCCCTCGCACTGGCGCAACGCGGCCGCAATCAACTGCCGATCAAACCGCTGCCGTGCCGCGCTGAAGGTCTGGACCTCGACTGGCGCCACGGCGCTGCGCTCTACCGGGCTGAACGTACCAATCGCCGCACGAATTTCCCGCGCATCCAACACCAGGTCATCGCTGAGCAACGCAGCGCGCTCCAGCACGTTGCGCAACTCGCGGATGTTTCCTGGCCAGGCATGCTCGGCCAGCAGCGCCAGGGCTTCGCGGTCCAGCTCATGCTGGCTGCGCAGTTCTTCCAGGATCGCTTCGCTCAACGCCGGAATATCATCCAGGCGTTCGCGCAGGGGCGGGACCTGGATCGGCAATACGTTGAGGCGGTAATACAAATCGGCGCGAAATTCGCCGCGCTTGATCGCGGCTTCCAGGTCGGTGGAGGTCGCGGCGATCACCCGTACGTCGCTGTGGATCATTTCGTTGGAGCCCACCGGCTCGAACTCTTTCTCCTGCAGCACCCGCAGCAGTTTGCTTTGCAGGGGCAACGGCATGTCGCCGATTTCATCGAGAAACAACGTCCCGCCCTGGGCGATTTGCAGTTTGCCGGCGCGGCCCTTGCGGTCGGCGCCGGTGAATGCGCCGGGCGCGGTGCCGAAAAACTCGGCTTCCAGAAGGTCGTGGGGGATGGCGGCGCTGTTGATGCTGACAAAGGCCTTATGGGCGCGTGGCGAGGCGCCATGGATGGCCTGGGCCAACAGCTCCTTGCCGGTGCCGGTTTCGCCCAGCAGCAACACCGGCGACTCGGCACTGGCACTGCGCCGCGCCCGGCGCTTGACCTCCAGGCTGGCAGCGCTGGTGCCGATAAAGTGCGCGAAGTTGTATTTGCTCTGGCGCGAGCGCAGCAGCGAACGGGTCGAGGCCAACTCCTGTTGCATGCTCAGGTAGCGCTCGATCATCGGCGAGAGGTTGCGCAACTCATCGAACAGGGCAAAACCGATGGCGCCGATGACCTTGCCGGCATCGTCGTGGATCGGCAGGCGCATCACCACCAACGGGCCTTTGGGCGTGTCCTGGATATCCAGGAGGATCGGCTGGTCACTGCGCACCACCTGGCGCAGCAGGCTGTTGGAGATCACCTGCTCGCACGGCTGGCCGATGGCCTGGTCGGCGCTTTTGAGGCCGAAGCGCTTGGCGTAGCGCTCGTTCATCCACACGATGTTGGCGTCGCGGTCGACAATCACCGTGCCTTCGCTGGACTGCTCGATGATCTCGAACAGGGACTGGATCGCCAGGCCACGAACGTGCGGGTAGTCCTTGAGGCTTTCGGTGGTGTTCATGCTCGGGGCGCCAACAAAAAAGATGAATGAATGACCTGATCCCCTGTAGGAGCCGGCTTGCCGGCGATGGCGATTTTACTGGCGCCATCGCCGGCAAGCCGGCTCCTACAGAGGGAGTTGCGTTGCGGCCAGCAGTTCCTGGGTGTAGGGGTGCTGTGGTGAGTCGAACACCGCCTGGCTCGGCCCGCGCTCGACCACCTTGCCGTCCTTGATCACGATCATGTCGTGGGCCATGGCCCGCACCACGGCCAGGTCATGGCTGATAAACAGGTAGGTCAGGCCGTACTTTTCCTGCAATTCACGCAGCAGCGCCACCACTTGTTTTTGCACGGTGCGATCCAGGGCCGAGGTGGGCTCGTCCAGCAGCATCAAGGCCGGGCGCAGCACCAGGGCGCGGGCGATGGCGATGCGTTGGCGCTGGCCACCGGAGAATTCGTGGGGGTAGCGATGGCGGCTGGCCGGGTCGAGGCCCACATCTTGCAGCACCTTGATCACCTGCGCGTCACGCTCCTGCAGGCTGCAGGGCGCGTGCACTTCCAGGCCTTCGCTGATGATCTGTTGCACCGACATGCGCGGGCTGAGGCTGCCATAGGGATCCTGGAACACCACCTGCATCTGCTTGCGCCACGGGCGCATCTGTTTCTGGCTGAGGCTATCGAGGGCCTCGCCCTGGAAGCGGATGCTGCCGCTGGAGTCGAGCAAGCGCAGGATCGCCTGGCCGAGGGTGGACTTGCCGGAGCCGGACTCGCCGACGATCCCCAGGGTCTTGCCCCGTTGCAGTTCCAGGCTGATGCCGTCCACCGCTTGCAGGTACTGCTTGCGCCGGAACAGCCCGCCAGCGATGGGGAAACGCACACTCAGTCCGTCGACCTGCAACACCGTCTCGCGTGCATCCTGGCACAGTGCCGTGCCGACCGGTTCGGCATCCAGCAGCAGGCGGCTGTAGGGGTGTCGTGGGGCGTTGAACAGGGTTTGGCAGTCGGCCTGCTCGACGATTTCCCCGGCCTGCATCACGCACACGCGCTGGGCAATGCTGCGCACCAGGTTGAGGTCATGGCTGATCAGCAGCAAAGACATGCCCAGGCGTTGCTGCAAGGATTTGAGCAGCAGCAGGATCTTGCGCTGCACCGTCACATCCAGGGCGGTAGTCGGCTCGTCGGCGATCAGCAGTTCCGGCTCGCAGGCCAGGGCCATGGCAATCATCACCCGCTGGCGCTGGCCGCCCGACAACTGATGGGGGTAAGACTTGAGGCGTTCCTGGGGATTGCGGATGCCCACCAGGTCCAGCAGCTCGAGGATACGCGCCTGGGCCGCCTTGCCGCCGAGGCCCTTGTGCAGCAGCAGGGTTTCGCCGATCTGCTTTTCGATGCTGTGCAAGGGGTTGAGGGAGGTCATCGGCTCCTGGAAGATCATCGCGATACGGTTGCCCCGCAGTTTTTGCAGGGTGCTGGCGGTGGCGCCGAGCAGTTCCTGGCCGCGATAGCGCACCGACCCTGTGGTAGCGGTGCCGGCCTGGGGCAGCAGTTGCAGGATCGAATGGGCCGTCACCGATTTGCCCGAGCCCGACTCGCCCACCAGCGCCAGGCACTCGCCGGGGCGGATATCCAGGCTCAGGTTGCGCACCACGGTCTGGCCGTTGAAGGCGACGCACAGGTCGCGGATCTCGATCAGGTTGTCAGTCATGGATGCATCGCCCTTCATGATCGTGGGTCGAAGGCGTCACGCAGCGCCTCGCCGATAAATACCAGCAGCGACAGAATCAGCGCCAGGGTGAAAAAGGCCGTGAGCCCGAGCCACGGCGCCTGCAGGTTTTGCTTGCCCTGGGCGATCAACTCACCCAGGGACGCGCTGCCCGCCGGCATGCCGAAGCCGAGGAAATCCAGGGCGCTGAGGGTGGAAATCGCCCCGGTCAGGATGAAAGGCAGGTAGCTCAGGGTGGCGGTCATCGCGTTCGGCAGGATGTGCCGGCGGATGATCTTGCCGTCACTCAGGCCCAGGGCTCGCGCGGCTTTCACATATTCCAGGTTGCGCCCGCGCAGGAATTCGGCGCGCACCACATCCACCAGGGCCAGCCAGGAAAACAGCGCCATGATCCCCAGCAGCCACCAGAAGTTGGGCTCGACAAACCCCGAGAGGATGATCAGCAGGTACAGCACCGGCAGCCCAGACCACACTTCGAGGATGCGCTGGCCGAGCAGGTCGACCCAGCCGCCGTAATAGCCCTGCAAGGCACCGGCGGCAATGCCGATGACGGCGCTGATCGCGGTCAGGCCGAGGGCGAACAGGATCGATACCCGTGCGCCGAAGATCACCCGCGCCAGCACATCGCGGGACTGGTCGTCGGTGCCCAGCCAGTTCACCGTGGACGGCGGGCTGGGGGCAGGGCGGGTCAGTTCGTAGTTGGGCGTGTCATCGCTGAAGGGGATCGGCGGGAACAGCATCCAGCCGCCGTCTTGCTTGATCAGTTGCTGCACGTAGTCACTGCGGTAGTCGGCCTGGAATGGCAGTTGCCCGCCGAACTGCTGCTCGGTGTAGCGCTTGAACACCGGGAAATACAACTGGTCCTGATAGCTCAGCACCAGCGGTTTGTCGTTGGCGATCAACTCGCCGCCCAGGGTCAGGATAAACAGGCCGATAAACAGCCACAGCGACCACCAGCCCCGGCGGTTTTGCTTGAAGCGTTCGAAGCGCCGACGGGCTACGGGAGACAGATTGAGCATCAGGCGTTCCTCGCGGCAAAGTCGATACGCGGGTCCACCAGGGTGTAGCAGAGGTCGCCGATCAGTTTTATCAAGAGGCCAAACAGGGTGAAGATAAACAGTGAGCCAAACACCACCGGATAGTCCCGCGACACCGCCGCTTCGTAGCTCATGCGGCCCAGGCCGTCGAGGGAGAAGATCACCTCGATCAGCAGCGAACCGGCGAAGAACACACTGATAAACGCCTGGGGGATCCCGGAGATCACCAGCAGCATGGCGTTGCGAAACACATGGCCGTAGAGCACGCGCCGTTCGCTCAGGCCCTTGGCGCGTGCGGTGACCACGTACTGACGGGTGATTTCATTGAGGAACGAGTTTTTGGTGAGGATGGTCAAGGTGGCGAAACCACCGATCACCAGGGCGCTGACCGGCAGCACCAGGTGCCAGAAATAATCGGCGACCTTGCCCAGGGTACTCAGTTGCTCGAAGTTCTCCGACACCAGGCCCCGCACCGGGAACCAGTTCAGGGTGGTGCCGCCGGCAAAGACCACGATCAAGAACATCGCGAACAGGAAGGCCGGCATCGCGTAGCCAATGACGATGGCGGTGCTGCTCCACACATCGAAACTGCTGCCGTGGCGCACCGCCTTGCGGATCCCCAGAGGGATCGACACCAGGTAGGTGATCAGCGTAGCCCAGAGGCCGAGGGAAAGGGTCACCGGCATCTTTTCCAGGATCAGGTCGATCACCGTGGCGCCGCGAAAGAAGCTGTTGCCAAAATCCAGCTGGGCGTAGTTCTTGAGCATCAGCCACAGGCGTTCGGGCGCGGATTTGTCGAAGCCGTATTGTTTTTCGATGTCCTTGATCAGCTTGGGGTCCAGGCCGCGACTGGCGCGTGAGCCACTGCTGACGCCGTCGCCGGCCGAGCCGCCGACGCCCGAGCCGCCGACGCCCCCGCCGCCAATCCCCTGCAAGTGGGCGATGGCTTGCTCCACCGGCCCGCCGGGCGCGGCCTGGACGATCACAAAGTTCACCAGCAGGATGATCACCAGGGTCGGGATGATCAGCAGCAGGCGCCGCACGATATAGGCAAACATCAGCGGGCACCTCGCGGCTTGTTCAGTTCGGCTTTCATCTGCTCATTGGTCAGGGGTGTCGGGCTGACCTCCCACCACGATTCCAGCGCCTCGTCGTTGCTGGCCTCGATGGCCGGGCGACCGAAGCGGTTCCACCACGCGGCCGAGGTGCCGGGCGGGTAGTAATTGGGGATCCAGTAGTAATTCCATTGCAGCACCCGGTCCAGGGCATGGGCGTAGCTGAGCATCTGCGCCTGGGTGGTAGCACGCACCAGGCCGGTGACCAGGGTGTCGACCGCCGGGTTTTGCAGGACGATGTAGTTGTTGCTGCCCGGGTCGAAGGCCGACGAGGAACCGAAGTAGTTGTACAGCTCCATGCCTGGCGAAGTGGTGACCGGGAAGCCGGTGACGATCATGTCGTAGTCGCGGGTCATCAGGCGGTTGACGTACTGGGATGAGTCGATGCGCCGGATGTTGAGGGTAATGCCGATCTGCGCCAGGTTGCGTTTATAGGGGAGCAGCAGGCGTTCGAGGCCGTTTTGCACATTGAGGAAGGTGAACTCCAGGGGTTCGCCGGCAGCGTTCACCAGCTTGTCGCCCTTGGGCGTCCAGCCGGCGT
Source organism: Pseudomonas sp. WS 5021 (assembly GCF_012985535.1). Classification (NCBI taxonomy): domain Bacteria; kingdom Pseudomonadati; phylum Pseudomonadota; class Gammaproteobacteria; order Pseudomonadales; family Pseudomonadaceae; genus Pseudomonas; species Pseudomonas sp. WS 5021. The sequence goes on from NZ_JAAQWP010000002.1 coordinate 149,498, forward strand.
CTTCCAGCAAGGCCAGGGCTTGCAGTTGCTTGTCGCGGATCATGCCGCTGCCGTCGGTGGTCGGCGCCTTGAACACTTGGGTGAAGACTTCGTCGGGGATCTGCCCGCGCAAGGGTTCGAGAATCGCCAGTTCCTGGGCGTCGGGCAGTTGGGTGGCGGCCAGCGGGCTGTTGGAAAAGTAGCTTTGCTGGCGGATATACAGGTTGCGCATCATCTGCCGGTTGGCCCACTCGAAATCCCAGAGCATGGCCAGGGCCTGGCGCACGCGGCGGTCCTGGAATATCGGCTTTTGCATATTGAACACGTAGCCCTGGGCCGCTTGCGGGGCTTGCTTGGCCAGGTGCGCGCGTTGCAGGCGGCCATCGTCCAGGGCCGGGCCGTTGTAGCCGATGGAATAGCCGGTGGCGGAGAACTCGCGGTTGAAGTCATAGGCGCCGCCGCGCAGGACCTGGCGCGCGACTTCGGTATCGCCGAAGTACTCCAGGCTCAAGCGGTCGAAGTTGTACAGGCCGCGGCTGACGGGCAAGTCCTTGCCCCACCAGTCGGGGTCGCGCTGGAAGGTGATAGTGCTGCCGGAATTGATCTTGCTGACTTTGTACGGACCGCTGCCCAGGGGCACCTCATAGCCGCCGCCGTTGGCGAAGTCGCGGCTTTTCCACCAATGTTCGGGGAACACCGGCAGGGTCGCGATATCCAGGGGCAGGGTGCGGTTCTCGCTGCTGGAGAAGTCAAAGCGCACTTGCAGGGGGCCTTCTACCTCGACGTGCTTGACGTCGGCAAACAGCGTGCGAAAGCGCAGGCTGCCCTGGGTCATCAGCAGGTTGAAGCTATAGCGTACGTCTTCTGCGGTGATCGGCTTGCCGTCGGCAAATCGCGCCTTGGGGTTGAGGAAAAAACGCAGGTACAGGCCGTCCTCGGCGCGCTCCATCTTTTGCGCGACCAGGCCGTAGACGGTATAGGGCTCATCCAGCGAGCGGTAGGCCAGGGGCGAGTACACCCAGCCGTCCAGCTGGCTGACGCCGATGCCTTTGTCGATATACGGCAGTACATGGTCGAAGCGGCCGACTTCGAGGGCCGAGCGCTTGAGGCTGCCGCCCTTGGGGGCATCGGGGTTCACATAGTCGAAATGCTTGAAATCGGCGGGGTACTTGGCAGGTTCGCCGTAGACGGTCAATGCCTGTTGCGGGGCAGCAAACGAGATGGAACTCGCCAGCAGCAGGGCCAGGGTAAAGCCAACTAACGTGAGGAAGTCCAGTCGCATTATCAGCCTTGAGCGCCGGGTGAAGAAGGAAGGGGACTTGTACCCTAACCGCACGCGGGTCGCCAGTCACCCCACTGGCACACAAACACAACGGCCCACCAAAAGGCGGGCCGTTGTGTTTTGCAAAGATGTGGATCAGTCCTGGCGGCTGGTCACTTCCAGCAGGTGATAACCGAACTGGGTTTTCACCGGGCCCTGCACGGTGTTGACCGGGGCGCTGAACACGACAGTGTCGAATTCCTTGACCATCTGGCCAGGGCCGAACGAACCCAGGTTGCCGCCATCACGGCTCGATGGGCAGCTGGAGTTGGCTTTGGCGATTTCTGCGAAATCAGCGCCGCCTTCGATCTGGGCTTTGAGTTCGTTGCACTTGTCTTCGGTGGCAACCAGGATGTGACGGGCGGTAGCTTTAGCCATGATGGGTAACTCCTTGAATAAAAAAGGTGAGCGTACCGGATTCAGGCGGTTATTTCCCGGCAAAGTTCCACTGATTTACATCAGGCTTGATCGCGCAGACGTGCGGCCGCTTCACGCAGCAACTGCTCAGTCCCATCCCAACCCAGGCAGCCGTCGGTCACCGAGACGCCGTAGCGCATCGACGGGCTGAGCGGCTGGCAGCCTTCGAACAAATGACTCTCCAGCATCATGCCGATCAGCGAGGTGTCGCCCTGCAAGCGCTGCTCCAGCACGTCGTTGAACACCGCTGGCTGGCGCATCGGGTCCTTGCCGCTGTTGGCGTGGCTGCAATCGACCATGATCCGCGTGGCCACTTTGCTTTTGGCCAGGTCGGTCTTGACCTGGGCCACGCTCTGGCGGTCGTAGTTCGGGCCGCGATGGCCGCCGCGCAACACCAGGTGGGTGTCGGCGTTGCCCGGAGTCTGGATGATCGCCGGATGGCCCTGGCTGTCGACGCCAAAGTGGCGGTGCGGATGGGCTGCCGAACGCATGGCGTCGCAGGCGATGGCCACGCCGCCGTCGGTGCCGTTCTTGAAGCCGACGGGCATGCCCAGGCCGCTGGCCATTTCCCGGTGGATCTGCGATTCGGTGGTGCGGGCGCCGATGGCGACCCAACTGAGCACATCGTCGAAGTAGCCGGCGGCCATTGGTTGCAGCAACTCGGTGGCGACCGGCAAGCCCAGGCGCAGCATTTCGCGCATCAATTCCCGTGACAGCGTGAGGCCGGCGGCCATGTCATCGCTGCCATCGAGGTGCGGGTCGTAGGCCAGGCCTTTCCAGCCGATGGTGGTGCGCGGTTTTTCGACGTAGGCGCGGATTACCAGGAGCATTTGGTCACTGACGTCATTGGCCAGTTTCTTCAGATTGCGCGCGTATTCCATGGCGGATTCGGGGTCATGGATCGAGCAGGGGCCGACGATGACCAGCAGGCGCGAGTCTTCACCCGTGAGAATCGCGCGGATCGCCTGGCGATGAGCGTTGACTTGCTCGGTCAGGAACGGGCTCAGAGGCAATTGGTGCTTGAGCTCAAGGGCGCTGGGCAAACGCTGGGTCAGCGCTTCATTGGCGCTGGACAGGGTGGTGACGGGCAGGGCGGCGATGGAGGAGTTCATATGTTCTGCTTCCTGGGCAAGCGGCGGGCTGTTCCCGCGCGCTCTGCCCTACTGGGGTGTTCGACAATTGGCCGTATTGGCTGCGTGTGTTGGCTTGCCACCAAGAGGTGACCGATCGGAGGCGGCAGGCTGTCCCGAACGGAGCTTGCTAAATCGCCAGGCGGTGCAGGTGTCGTAACGGTAATAAGTGCTGAAGTTCATGGTGTGGTTTCCTTTAAGTTCGGTGTGTAGCAAAAAATGTTCAGGGCTGAAAAAACAAAACCCCCGGTCGGGGAGCCGACCGGGGGTTAGATTTCTCTGGCAGGCGACCCCTTGAGTAGTGGGCGCCGATTTCAGGTATCAGGCGCGCCAGTGGCTAAACCAATACCCAAAATAAAAGCTGGCCAGTGCGCTCAAACCGTTCACGCGGGTAGCCACGACCGAACGCTGTGCGTTGGCAGTAGGGCAAGCCTGGGTGAGGGTGAGTTGCAACATGGTGTTTCTCCAAATGATGGGGTGGAGCTTAACTGACGCAGGCTGCTGGATTCAATCAGTAATTTCTATCGCGAGGAGGGGCTTACCACTATGGCGGATGTCCCGATATGCTGGATGGATACTCACAATGATTGCCTGGACGCGACCTGTGACGCAATGGAGCCCACTGCTATGGCATTCACCCTCAAGGCAGCATCGGATCAACACCTGGCCTTTGCGCGCAGCCTGACACACCAGGCGATGGGCCATTACTATCGGCAGTACGATCTGACATGGTCCGACAAAGGCTTCGACACCGCCTGGGCCGGGCGGGAAAACTGGTTGATTTGCCAGGATGACAGGCTGGTAGGGTTCGTCAGCCTCAGCCGCGATGACAATGCGCTATACATTCGCGAACTGCACATTCTCGAGGCTTTTCGCCGCCAGGGCGCAGGCAGTTGGGTGCTGGAGCAGATGATCTGCAAGGCGCATGTCGAAAAGCGGGGTTATCTGCGCTTGACGGTATTCAAGACCAATCCGGCTAGAAGGCTGTATCAGCGACAGGGCCTGAGTATTGTCGGTGAGGAGGGGTGTTTCTGGCGCATGGAGTCCGTTTGTCTATCAGCGCAGTCGTCCCGGTAAACCTCGCGCTCGACTTGAATCGGTGCATACTGCTCTTAGGAGCCAATCTCCTGATCATTGCCCGGGCTTTTTGCCTCGTTAAGGATGATCCCCTCTTTCATGCCCAAAAGGACCGCGACCTTATGGGCTTCTCCCCGCCGCCCCTTTTTACGCCCAGCGAGCACTTGATAGGTGGTCGCCGGATCCACGCCATGTTCCCTGGCGAATGCCTGGACCGATTTGCCTTGATGTTCCAGCCAGGCTTTGGCTTGTGCAGCGGTACGGATTCCGGGCATAGTTCAAAACCGTTCAAGTTTGTGTAAAACGAGATGACATCGTCACCTCTTGGGGTGTGCCAGAAAGGATATTACATCCAAATGAGTGGAATAGGTTCGCGCTTACGGCAAGAAAGAGAGCGACTTGGCTTGTCGCAAAAGGTTTTTGGTGAAATAGGAGGCGTGGAGGCTAACGCGCAAGGTAAATATGAAAGTGGTGGCCGCGCACCCAAGGCCGATTACTTATCCCGCGTCGCAGAAAAAGGTGTCGATATTCTGTTTGTTTTGACAGGTAGCCCAACTCCCATCCAGTTGGACAACCTGAGCCAGATCGAAGAAAAAGTCCTGGGCAACTACCGCGCGATGTTTAAAGAGGATCAGGATGCAATCCGCAGGCTGACCAGCACCTTGGCAGAGCATTGCTCTGTGGCAAACGGAAAATCCCGGCCGATCCCCAAGGAATCCTGACCTTTTGCCCAGGAAACAACCCCGCCTGCCGCTCGGCAGGCGTTCGTAGTGGATTGAAACTCTATATATATGACGCGTTCAGCTAGGTCTGTGCCGTGGTTTTTTGCTAAGGTGTCCGGCAACCTATAAGACCATTTCGCGAGGTGTCTGCTTGATTAGGGTGCTAGTAGTCGATGACCATGATCTCGTTCGTACAGGCATTACACGAATGCTGGCTGACATCGATGGCCTGCAAGTAGTCGGTCAGGCCGAGTCGGGGGAGGAATCCCTGATCAAAGCGCGTGAATTGAAACCCGATGTGGTCTTGATGGACGTCAAGATGCCGGGGATTGGCGGTCTTGGCGCGACCTGCAAGTTGCTGCGCAGTCATCCGGATATCAAGGTTGTCGTGGTTACGGTTTGTGAGGAAGACCCTTTTCCTACCAGGCTTCTGCAGGCAGGTGCAGCGGGTTACCTGACTAAAGGTGCGGGGCTCGCGGAGATGGTCCAGGCTATCCGCCTGGTATTTGCCGGCCAGCGCTACATCAGCCCGCAGATTGCCCAGCAATTGGCGATCAAGTCTTTCCAGCCGGTCAGCGATTCGCCGTTTGATGCCTTGTCCGAGCGCGAGATCCAGATCGCCCTGATGATTGTCGGTTGCCAGAAGGTCCAGTCGATTTCGGACAAGCTCTGCCTGTCGCCGAAAACCGTGAACACCTACCGTTATCGAATCTTCGAGAAGCTATCCATCAGCAGTGATGTTGAACTGACCTTGCTCGCGGTTCGCCACGGCATGGTGGACGCCAGCGCCTGAAATGCAAGCCACTGAAATAACTGCCGCGTTTGATCCCAGTGCATTTCTAGCGACCTGCAGTGGCCGGCCTGGCGTGTATCGCATGTTCGACAGCGAGGCGCGTCTGCTGTACGTCGGCAAGGCCAAGAACCTCAAGAAGCGCCTGGCCAGTTACTTTCGCAAGACCGGCCTGGCGCCGAAGACCGCCGCGCTGGTGGGGCGTATCGCCCAGGTCGAAACCACCATCACCGCCAATGAAACCGAGGCGTTGCTGCTTGAGCAGACGCTGATCAAGGAATGGCGGCCGCCCTACAATATTCTGTTGCGTGACGATAAGTCCTACCCGTACGTGTTTCTGTCGGACGGTGACTTTCCGCGCCTGAGCATCCATCGCGGGGCGAAGAAGCGCAAGGGCAAGTATTTTGGCCCGTACCCCAGCGCCGGGGCGATCCGCGAGAGCCTGAGCCTGCTGCAAAAGACCTTCTTCGTGCGTCAGTGCGAAGACAGCTTCTACAAGAACCGTACCCGCCCGTGCCTGCAATACCAGATCAAGCGCTGCAAGGCGCCTTGTGTCGGGCTGGTCGAGCCTAAGGAATATGCCGAAGACGTGCGTCACTCGGTGATGTTCCTCGAAGGGCGCAGCAATGCCCTGGCCGACGAACTGTCGGGGGCCATGGAGCAGGCGGCCAGTGTCCTGGATTTCGAACGGGCCGCCGAGCTGCGTGACCAGGTGTCGTTGTTGCGCCGGGTACAGGACCAGCAGAGCATGGAGGGCGGCACCGGTGACGTCGACGTGATTGCGGCCTTCGTCAACCCGGGCGGGGCCTGTGTGCACCTGATCAGCGTGCGTGGCGGTCGGGTGCTGGGCAGCAAGAACTTCTTTCCCCAGACGGGGATCGAGGAGGAGGTGGCCGAAGTCATGGCTGCGTTCCTCGGCCAGTATTACGTCAGCAGCCCCGAGCGCGACTTGCCGGGTGAATTGATCGTCAACGTGGTTCACGAAGACTTCCCTGCGCTGATCGATGCGATCCACGCCCTGCGCGGCCGCGAACTGGACATCAGCCACCGGGTGCGTGGCACCCGTGCGCGCTGGCAGCAATTGGCGGTGACCAACGCCGAGCAGGCCCTGAGCGCGCGCCTGGCCAACCGCCAGCATGTGGCCGCACGCTTTGAGGCGCTGGCCGACGTGCTCAAGCTCGACGAGCCGCCGCAACGCCTGGAGTGCTACGACATCAGCCACTCCAGCGGCGAGGCGACCGTGGCGTCCTGCGTGGTCTTCGGTCCGGAAGGGCCGATCAAGTCCGACTATCGACGCTACAACATCGAAGGCGTCACCCCTGGTGATGACTATGCCGCCATGCACCAGGCCCTGACCCGGCGCTTCAGCAAACTCAAGGACGGCGAGGGCAAGCTGCCGGATATCCTGCTGGTAGACGGCGGCAAGGGCCAGTTGTCCATGGCCCGTGATGTGCTCAACGAACTGGCAGTGCCCGACCTGATCCTGCTCGGCGTGGCCAAGGGTGCGACGCGCAAGGCCGGTTTTGAAACGTTGTACTTGAATGATGCGGCCCATGAGTTCACCTTGAAGGGCGACTCACCGGCGCTGCACCTGATTCAGCAGATCCGCGATGAAGCCCACCGCTTTGCCATTACCGGCCACCGTGCCCGCCGTGGTAAGACCCGGCGCACCTCAACCCTGGAAGGGGTTGCGGGTGTGGGACCAAAGCGGCGGCGTGAACTGTTGAAACATTTCGGTGGATTGCAGGAATTGTCCCGTGCCAGCATTGAAGAAATAGCCAAAGCCCCTGGTATCAGTAAAAAGCTCGCTGAGTTGATTTATGCAAACCTACACAGCGAGTAGAATGCCCTCTCACCTCGTAGCCAGTTGTGCCGATGAATATCCCTAATCTGATCACCGTTCTACGCGTCCTGCTCATTCCGATTTTCATTTTGCTGTTTTACCTGCCCTATGAATGGAGCTACATGGCCTCCAGTTCGGTCTTTGCCTTCGCGGCCGCGACCGACTGGCTAGACGGCTACCTGGCACGACGCCTGGAGCAGAGCACGCCGTTTGGCGCGTTCCTCGACCCCGTAGCCGACAAGCTGATGGTCGCCGTGGCGCTGGTGCTGCTCGTACAAGAGCACGGCAACCTGTGGCTGACCCTGCCTGCCGCCGTGATCATCGGTCGTGAAATCGTCGTCTCGGCCTTGCGCGAATGGATGGCCGAAATCGGCGCACGCGCCCATGTGGCCGTGTCCAACATGGGCAAATGGAAAACCGCCGCGCAAATGCTGGCGCTGGTCATCCTGCTGGCCAACCCGTCGAATTTCACGTTCTGGGTACTACTGGGCTACGCCTTGCTGCTGATCGCCGCCGGCCTGACCTTGTGGTCCATGCTGCAATACCTGCGCGCCGCCTGGCCCCATCTGCGCACGACCGTGGAAAAGAAATAAAACTTTTTTGAATCAAGGGGTTGACGGGTGGTGAGGATTCTATAGAATGCGCATCACCAAGACGCGGGAATAGCTCAGTTGGTAGAGCACGACCTTGCCAAGGTCGGGGTCGCGAGTTCGAGTCTCGTTTCCCGCTCCAAATATCGATCTACAGGGTTCCATTGAAGTCTGTAGATCATTGAAAAAAGACGCTTAGGCGTCTTTTTTCGTTCCGTCAGTATCCATCGAAAGCCACGGGTATCCGGACGTGTTTAGTCCAGAATCTAGTCCATGAAAATGGCGGGCTTCGAGATCGGATTGTTGCAGGAGCCCAACGAGTCGTTTGCTGAACATCTAGCCCTGAATTCAACCTTCAGGAGGCTAGAAGCATGGCTCTTTCATATGCTGCCGTCCGGCAGGCCACGCCCACTGGCAAAGACTACACCCTCGGCGATATTGACGGCCTGTCCTTGGCGGTGACAGCCTCGGGCGGGCGCTCGTGGCACTTCCGTTACTGCTGGAACGGCAAGCAAAAACGCATGTCGCTGGACACCTATCCGCAGGTCAGTTTGCGTGATGCGCGTTCCCTTCAGGACGAAGCGGGCAAATTATTGGCTCAAGGGGTCAATCCCCAGGCGCGTCCTTAGGCAGTTACTGGATCAGCAGTTCGGCGGTGGCGGTCTCGCGCACGCGCATCATGATCAGGCTGTTGAAGTTGCCCAGGCGCGCTTCGATGTAGCTGAGGGTCTGCAAGGTCGGGGCCGTGGAAGCAGCGCGTGGCTTGGCAGCTCGAGGACGCGGTTTGGTCGCGGCAGATTTGGCGGTTGAACCAAGGCGTCGAGAGTAGGACGGGTTATCAGTCTTCTATTGCACTGTCCGTAAAGAAGGCAAAAGTAGAAAGGGATGTTCGGAATAGAGATCGCCCACCAGGAGGGGCGGTGATTAATCGTGGGCAAATACTCCGTAGATCACCTGCACCACGATTCCCGGATTTGGGTGGCTGTCGTCATCCACCGTCGACGCAGCGTTTGAGGTGATGATCAGCGCATGGGTGTCATTGAACAGACAAGGTCGACGTTCGAGTTGCTCGTCATCCAGGTGCTGCTGCGCCGTAGCCTTGAAGATCTGGGCTACCTAGGCGGGTGCGGAACGAGTCGGTAGTGCTGGGCGCTAGCCTGGAGAGGATGGTGGGTGGCGGGGCAGCGTCAATCGGCAACGGGCGCAGCCCCTTATAGGCGGGTGTTGATCGTCTGGATCAAGCGTGGAGGTGATTCGAGATAGCACTATGCAGTGCTGCACGGGCCGAAGCTGATTACTGTGTACGTAACCGCATGAAGGAATCGTCGCCAATAACCCGGGTGGCGAAGTCCTGTGTTTTCACTAATTCAATAGAGTGTTCGCAGTCCTTGAGGTTGTGGTAACTCTCGGAACTGACGGCGATGATCTTTGCGTTTTTAGCGATGAATCGCCAACGCCATTCGTTTTTGATGTCTTTGTATACGTAAAAGTGGGCAGACTCTGCCATATGCTTCTCCTCGGACGTCGATACTTATGTAGCGGGCGTTTAACGCTATCAATCATGCCGAGAGAGCGTCTATAAACATAGAGATTCGAGTTGCGTCGCAATGTGTCGAAGATTGCAAATTACGTTCGACCTAACGGACGTAGGCGTGTTGATTTTGAGATGGTGTTTGACTTTGTATCGTTAACGTTGATGAAGGAATCGTAAATGGATCTTCTGGTATGATAGGTTGTACGAATCGCTCATGATTCTCTAGACACCTTGCAAGCTCATTGCGTAACGCTTTTCAAACTCTACTGGTGAAAGTTGATTGTTGAAACCATGGCGGCGTTTTACGTTGTAGAATATTTCGATGTAATCGAATACATCACTACTGGCATCTTCCCGCGTGGTGTAGATTCTCCGCTTGACCCGTTCCCGCTTTAGATGTTGGAAAAAGCTCTCGGCCACGGCGTTATTATGGCAGTTGCCTCGGCGGCTCATGCTGGCAACCAAATTGTTTGCCTTCAAAAAGCTGCGCCAATCTGAACTGCTGTACTGGGCCTTGGTCGGAATGAACCATCACCTCTTGTTTCGGTTTACGCCTCCAAACCGCCATCAACAACACATAAATCGCCAAATCACGGGTCATCTGCGACTTCATTGGCCAGCCTACAACCTGGCGAGAAAACAGATCCAGCACCACCGCCAAATACAACCAGCCTTCATACGTATGAATGTAGGTAATGTCGCTGACCCAAACCTTGTTGGGTTCCACGACGTCGAACTGGCGCTTCAGCAAATTGGGTGAGGCGACCGCTGGCTTACCGCCGTACTTTCCAGGGCGGCGTCGATAACCTGTCTGAGAACGCAGACCTTCAAGACGCATCCGCCTCGCCACACGATGACGACCACAATCCTCATCGCGCAGATCGTCATGGATTTTGCGATAGTCGTAAATGCCGCCGCTCTCCAGTCGGGAATGCTTGATCAACCCTAGAAGTCGTTGTTCGCGTTGGACGCGTACAGATTGCGGCTCAGACAGCCGCGCGTAATAACCGCTGGGATGGGCTTTCAGCGTGAGGCAAAGCCTTCGAATCGAATAGTCGCCAGTGCGCTGCTTGATAAAGGCGTACTTCAGCCGCACTCCTTGGCAAAGTACGCTGCGGACTTTTTTGATATGCCTCGATCTTCAGTGACGCGCTTGAGTTCCGCTCGCAGACGACGCCGTTCAGCGTGCTGATCATCGTCCTGCTGCCGTTCTTCTTGAGGTTTGCTGTAGCGCTTTCCAGGCATAGAGGCTATGCGTCGACACGCCAAGACGGCCCGCTACCTCAGCGACAGGCAGCTTCTTTTCGGTCACTTGATTGACTGCTTGGATTTTGAATTCTTCGGGGTAACGCGGGTTGCTCATGGCATCTCCCAATTGGCTTCAGTTTAAGGCAAAGAGGTGCCTACGAGACCCGGGGCGATTCAGTTCATGTAGGAAAACTCGCCAATTCGTTGTCGAAAGTTCCCTCTAGGGCTTTGAGGGCTGGTCAAGGTTGATTGGGATACTTCATTGTAATGAGGAAGGAAATAAGTACATCGTACGTAGCACTTTTTGATCTCATGAAATGGAGTTTATGTACTGCGGCCGGTGGATGCGCTGGCGAGTAGGCTGGAGGTATAGGCTCCAGTCTTACTTTATTTACGGCAGCAACTGCTGTTAAAAAAGTGTCTGGAGAGGTGGGATCATGGCTTCAAAAAGTTTTCAGAGTGAAGTGCCCAAGGCGCGAGTCAACATCAAGCTTGATTTGCATACTGGTGGTGCCCAGAAGAAAGTCGAGTTGCCGCTCAAGCTGATGATCATGGGTGATTACAGCAATGGCAAGGAGCAACGCCCGCTCTCTGAGCGAGGCAAGGTCAACATCAATAAAAACAACTTCGACAATGTTCTGGGTGAGTTTTCGCCTAGCGTGAAACTCGCAGTCGATAACACATTGGCCGGCGATGCGTCTGACACCTCCGTCGAGTTGAATTTCCAGAGCATGAAGGACTTCGAGCCCGAGCAGGTAGCGAGGCAGATTCCGCAACTGCGCGCCTTGTTGGCCATGCGCAACCTGTTGCGTGACCTCAAATCGAACCTGTTGGATAACGTGACCTTTCGTCATGAGCTGGAGCGCATCCTTAAGGATGACGCACTCAGTGATGAACTTCGAGCCGAGCTGGCTGCTCTGGCGCCCAAGGAAGAACGTTAATTCATATCGGTAGTTTTAAAAGGAAGTTCCATCATGCCTGCAGAAAATTCCAGCGTGCAATCGCACGGCGCTACAGTATTGTCTGAACATAACAATGGTGTTTATGCCACCTTGTTTAACAAGATCAACTTAAGCCCAGTTACTGAGTTGGGAGGTATCGAAGTTTTCCAGAATTCTGAGGCGCTGTCTGAGGTCTCGGCTGATGAGCGGGTAACGGCCGCCGTGAATGTCTTTTTAAAGTTGATTAAGCAATCTACACAAAAAGTCGAGCGGCTGGACAAGATTCTGCTGGACGAGCACATCGCTTTGCTGGATATGCAGATCAGTCGTCAACTTGACGTGGTCATGCACCATCCTGACTTTCAACGCGTTGAGTCAACGTGGCGTGGCGTGAAATCGCTGATCGACCAGACAGACTTCCGTCAGAACGTTCGTATAGAACTGTTGGATATTAGCAAGGATCACCTGGTGCAGGATTTCGAGGATGCTCCGGAAATCGCCCAGAGTGGTTTGTATCTGCATACCTATACTCAGGAATACGATACCCCGGGGGGTGAGCCGATTGCCTCGGCCATCTCCAACTACGAATTCGACCGCAGTCCTCAGGACATTGCCTTGTTGCGCAATATTTCAAAAGTGGCCGCCGCTGCGCATATGCCGTTTGTGGGTTCCGTAGGCCCGGCCTTCTTTGGCAAAGATTCTATGGAAGAGGTCGCCGCGATAAAAGACATCGGCAACTACTTTGACCGTGCCGAATACATCAAGTGGAAGGCATTGCGTGACAGTGATGATGCACGCTATATCGGCTTGGTCATGCCACGCGTTCTGGGTCGGCTGCCCTATGGGCCCGACACCGTTCCCGTACGCAGCTTCAATTACATCGAAAGCGTAAAAGGGCCAGATCACGACAAGTACCTGTGGACCAACGCGTCGTTTGCCTTTGCCGCCAACATGGTCAAGAGCTTCGTCACCAATGGCTGGTGCGTGCAGATTCGTGGGCCGCAATCGGGCGGTGCCGTCACTGAGTTGCCGATCCACCTGTACGACTTGGGCACTGGCAATCAGGTCAAGATCCCTTCCGAAGTGATGATCCCGGAAACGCGCGAGTTTGAATTTGCCAATCTCGGTTTCATCCCACTTTCGTACTACAAGAACCGCGACTATGCGTGCTTCTTCTCGGCTAATTCTGCGCAAAAGCCCGCGTTGTACGACACGGCCGACGCCACCGCCAACAGCCGCATCAACGCGCGCCTGCCTTACATCTTCCTGCTGTCTCGCATAGCCCACTACCTGAAGCTGATCCAGCGCGAAAACATCGGCACCACCAAGGATCGTCGCCTGCTGGAGCTTGAGCTGAACAAATGGATCGGCGGGCTGGTGACTGAAATGACTGATCCGGGCGATGACCTGCAAGCCTCGCACCCGCTGCGGGATGCGAAGGTGACGGTTGAAGACATTGAGGATAACCCCGGCTTCTTCCGTATCAAGTTGTACGCCGTGCCTCACTTCCAAGTCGAGGGCATGGACGTGAATCTGTCGCTGGTTTCGCAGATGCCCAAGGCCAAAGCCTGATTCAGTCGTAGGGAAACGATGCCATGAAGATCGATCGCCCTCTATGGGCCGCCGGGGCGTTGCTGTGTCCGCAGCAATTCCAGCAACAGGCGCGCTGGGAGGCTTGGACTAACGAGCGGCTCGCTCAACTGACCCTGGCGCACCCTTGGGGTGTCCAGGCCGTTGAGTTTGACCCGCAGGTTTTGCAGTTGGGCAAGCTCAAGGTGACTCGACTGCGCGTGCGGATGCCGGATGGCACGTGGATCGACACTGAGCAGGTGGACCGTCTGCCTCTTGCCTTGGAGCTGGCGCAGTTACTGGCTGACGATGATCAGGAAGCGTTGTTGCATTTGGCCTTGCCGCTGGAGCAGGCCAACGGCAACAACTGCTTGTTTGAGGGTGGCAGAGTTGATCGACCGATGCGCTATCGCCAGTCGTGGCGCGAGGTGCAGGACATTTATGCCGACGAGGTGCAGTCGATCAGTGTGCTGGAGCACGCGCTTAGCCTGCGTCTGCATCGCGATGACAACGCTGATTACCTGACGTGCCCGGTCGCGCGTCTGGTGCGTGATGGGCAGGGCGCCTGGAGCCTGGATCCTGCCTATGTGCCGCCGCTATTGAGCTTCGCTGCCCATGCAGGGTTGTTGAACCAGTTGGACAACCTGTTGACGCAGCTATCGGCCAAGCGGCAACGGCTTATGGGCATGCGCCGGGAAAGCAACCAGCGCATGGCCGACTTTGCTGTGGCTGATGTATCGCTGTTCTGGTTGCTCAATGCCTTGAATACCTATCAGCCGGTATTGGCGGATCTTCAGGCATTTCCCGCACGGCACCCCGAGCAGGTCTATCAGCAGTTGATAAAGCTGGCCGGCAGTCTGCTGACGTTCTCATTGGAGCACGATATCGACAAGATTCCAGCTTACCGGCACGAGTCTTTGGAGATGGTGTTTCCACCATTGATGCACACCATTTCCCTGTTGCTTGAAGCCAGCCTGCCGTCGCGGGTCATTGCTTTGGAGCTGGAGGAGCATGGCGCCAATCGCTGGCAGGTCACGCTGAACGACCCTCGGCTGCGCGAGCGTGATGGTGCTGATTTCTATCTGTCGGTGCGCTGCCGACTACCGGCGGCGCAGCTGCAGGACCAGTTCCCACGTCTGTGCAAGATCGGTACGCCGGACGAGGTCAATTACCTGGTCAACGCGGCGCTCGACGGTATTCCGCTGCAATCCCTCAGCCATGTACCGGCGGCGATTCCATTGCGTCTGGAAAACCAGTATTTCGCGCTGGACCTTGATCATTCAAAGGGGCAGGCGGTGGTGGACGAAGGGGTATGCGCTTTCTATGTGCCAAGCACCTTGGCCGACGTGAAACTTGAACTGTTTGCGGTGCTGCGCTCATGAACCTGACGGCTTCCAAAGAACACACAGCAGTGGTTGTGGATATCGATGCGCTGTTGCAGGACACCTACCTGTTGGTGGTCGAGTTGCGCCAAGGCGCCTCCGTGCCGCGCAGCCAGGACCTGTCGCAACTTTGTGTTGAGCAGGTTGAACACGTTCGGCAGCAGTTGAAACTGGCGGGCCTGAGCCAACGCAGCATAGACCGCATCAGTCATGCTCAGTGCGCGTTGCTGGATGAAACCGTACTCACTTGCGCCGAAGGTGACGCGCACGCCTCCTGGGCCAGCGAACCGTTGCAGACCAAGTTCTTTAATCGCCATCAGGCGGGCGAGTTTCTGTACGAGGACATGCGCGACGTCTTGCGCGAGCCTGCGCCCGATCGGCAGGTGCTGACGGCCTTTCAACGGGTACTGATGTTGGGGTTTCGTGGGCGCTATCGTGATCTGAGTGATCCCGAGCGTGAGCAGTTATTGGTTGACCTCAGTGCACGGATCACTCCACTTCGGGTCAGTCAAAGCCTGATAACCCAGGCGAACGGCAGTGAGCTGATCGCAGGCCTGGCTTGGCTGCGCTCACCTCTGGTCCATGTAGTGGCCGTGGGGATGTTGCTTGCGGCCACATGGTGGGGAATGGATCACCTATTGAGCGGCGCAATTGCCTCGCTCTTGCCTGATCAGGCGTGAGGGCCAGATGACCTTCAACCTGTATCGAATACTTTACCTGTGGGCAGGGGCACTGGTCCTGGCTTTGCTGGCCATCATTCCGCTCGCGATATGGGTACGTGCCCTCGGCGTGTTGATAGCCGTGTGTTGTGTTGCGTGGGCCTGGGTATCGCTGCGTCACCGTGTCGAACGGCAGCGCGGGTCGGTACGCCTGGCCGATAACATGGCCCTGCCTGCGGCGTCGTTCCGTCACCCCGTCGTGCTGGTTTGCGGTGATGGCCTGGAGGGCCTATTCGGCATTGTTCCAGCCGAGCATTTGGCCTTGCGTGTCACCGAGCAAGGTTGCTATGTGCGCGTGCCCAGCCTGAAGCAGCTGCCGGTCGTCACCGATAGCGTCCTGGCCTTGCGCCCAGGCTGGGGAGGGCAACTTGGCGTGATGTTCACCGTCAACCCCGGCGCGCATAGCGATGGGGCCGTACTCGCCGGTCAAGTGCGTGCCTTCAATCACCAGGTGGCCTTGGCACGCAAGCGCGGCATTGCGCTGCCGCTGTTGCTGGTGAGCTACCTGCAAACCTTGCAGGGCGAGGAGCCTTGGTTCAGTTGGAACAACGGCCAGGCCGAGGCCCGTGTGCGTGATGCGGGGGCCTGCGTCAGTTTGGATGAGTGGCAGCAGCAAATCACTGGCTCGTCCATACAGGCGGCTCGGATGCACGCGAGTGTGCAGCTGAACAGCGTTGTGGCCTGGCTGCATGACGCCGTGCTGCCACACCTCGGCACTCGCAGCTCTCCAGGTTTGGCAACTATCTGCGCAGTCAAGTTGGTGCCGGCATTGCCTTATGCCGTGAAAGGGAGCCTGTGGCAGCAATGGTTACGCAGCAAAGTGGCGCTGATTGACAACAGGCCGGTGGTGACGGATGCGGTCTTGCCGTTCCCGGACGCGTTGCTCTGCCTGTTCCCGCTCGGTCCGCTGCGCTCCCCGGTACATCGCGCAAGCATTGCAGCAGTGTGGTTATTCGCCGTCGCAGGTGTAGTCGCACTCGCAAGCTCAGCGTGGCAGAACACCTTGTTGGTGCGTCAGGTCAGTGACGATCTACGGCGTTATGCGGCCATTCCACAGCCGACTCAGCGTGAGCAGCGCGGGTTTCTTTGGCGTGAAGACGCGGTAACCGTCCTTCGCCAGGATGCCCAGCGCCTGGACGCTTACTACCGGCACGGCGTGCCCTTGGCATTCGGCCTGGGCCTGTACCGCGGCGAACGCCTGCGCGCCCCGTTGCTGGCAGTGCTGGCCGCGCATGTTGAGCCACCGTCGACCACACCGCCCACGCGAATTGCCAACCCCGTACGGCTGGACAGCCTGTCGCTATTCGCTACCGGCAGTGCCCAGCTCAAGCCGGATTCGACCAAAGTCCTAATCAATGCGCTGGTCGGCATCAAGGCGCAGCCAGGCTGGCTGATCGTGATCGCCGGGCATACCGACGCTACCGGCGACTCACATAACAACCTTCGGCTATCTCACGCCCGCGCTGCCGTCGTGCATGCCTGGATGCAGCAGATGGGCGGCATGCCCGACAGCTGTTTTGCGGTGCAGGGCTTCGGCGCCAGCCAGCCGATCGCCAGTAACGACACCGAAGCGGGGCGTGCAGCCAATCGCCGCGTAGATATCCGTCTGGTACCGGAGGCAGGGGCGTGCGTGCTCTCTACCGCGGAGCCGGACAGGCAACCCCCTGTCGTATCCCGCGACAGTTAAATTTCCAAGAAAAGGAGCTTCACATGGCAATTCCCGTTTACCTCTGGCTGCAAGACGACGGCGGCGCAAGCATCAAAGGTTCGGTGGACGTGCAAAAGCGCGAAGGCAGCATCGAAGTGGTTGCCCAGGACCACAGCCTGTACATCCCCACCGACAACAACACCGGCAAGTTGACCGGGACGCGCGTACATACCCCGTTTCTGTTTTCCAAGGAAATCGATTCGTCCAGCCCTTACCTTTACAAGGCCGTGACCACCGGGCAAACCCTCAAGAGTGCTGAGTTCAAGTGGTATCGCATCGACGACGCCGGGGAAGAAGTCGAGTATTTCATCACCAAACTGGAAAACGTCAAGGTGGTGAAAGTCGCACCGAAAATGCACGACGTCAAAGACCCAGCCAAAGAGAAGCACAACCACCTGGAGCAGGTCGAGTTGCGTTACGAAAAGGTCACCTGGACCTACAAGGACGGCAACATCATCCACTCCGATTCGTGGAACGAACGCCAAAGCGCGTGATAAGCACGGAGCCGCAGGCGTGCTTTCGCCTGCTGGCTGCCGGTGTGCTGGGTTGAGCGTCCGTTCGCGGGCGTTCAGCCAAACACATCGAGTTGCACAACCCCGGCTGGTTTTATCGACGACACACCCTGATCCCCGCACAAGGATGTAACCGTATGGCACCCAATTCCACTCGCTTGCTTCGCCGCCTCAACCCC
Source organism: Pseudomonas sp. WS 5021 (assembly GCF_012985535.1). NCBI lineage: Bacteria > Pseudomonadati > Pseudomonadota > Gammaproteobacteria > Pseudomonadales > Pseudomonadaceae > Pseudomonas > Pseudomonas sp. WS 5021. Next base: position 167,159 of record NZ_JAAQWP010000002.1, read on the forward strand.
TACTGCGCCCAGGCATTGAGTGCAGCGGCCTCGCTGTGCCAAAGCCGTGCGCACGCACAGATCACCATTGAACACTGGCTGCTCAAGTTGCTGGGGCAGGGAGACGGTGACCTGACCGTGATCGCGCGTCGTTACGAATGGAATATGGAGACGCTGTGGTACGGGCTGCTTGAACACATTGATCAACTACCTCGCAGCGTGCAGAGCAAGCCGCAACTGTCGGAGCCATTGCAGCAACTGATCAAAAACGCCTGGTTGCGGGCCTCGCTGGACGACAACAACGACAGTCTGCGTTCCGTACACCTGCTGAGCGCGTTGATGGAAACGCCCAGCTTGTTGGTGTGTGAAACCGCATGGCCACTGCTCAGCCTCAGTGAGGCTCAGTTGCAGCGCCTCTTGGTGCTGTTGGATCAATCGTCCGAGGAACGCCCTGAAGTGCAGGGGGCAGTCGAGCCAAGTGATCCCGAAATGTCTTCAGGTGAGCTCGCCATACTCCCACCCAGCGCAACGAAAAAAGTGGAGGCGTTGCAGGCGGTGCTGAACAGGTTCACCCACGACCTCACTGCCAAGGCAGCACAAGGGCAGATCGACCCGGTGTTTGGCCGTGACGACGAAATCCGCCAGGTCATCGACATCCTCAGCCGCCGTCGCAAGAACAACCCGATTCTGGTGGGCGAACCCGGTGTCGGCAAGACCGCACTGGTCGAAGGCCTGGCGTTGAGCATCGCCCACGGTATGGTGCCCGACAGTCTCAAATCAGTCAGTGTGCGCACCCTTGACCTTGGCTTATTGCAAGCTGGCGCAGGCGTCAAAGGCGAGTTTGAACAACGGCTGAAAAACGTGATCGACGCGGTGCAACAGTCTGAACAACCGGTGCTGTTGTTCATTGACGAAGCCCATACCCTGATCGGTGCCGGCAACCAGGCTGGCGGCGCCGACGCGGCCAACCTGCTCAAGCCCGCCTTGGCCCGAGGTGAGTTGCGCACCATCGCTGCGACCACCTGGAGCGAGTACAAACAGTACTTCGAGCGCGATGCCGCCTTGGAAAGGCGCTTTCAGATGGTCAAGGTCGATGAGCCGGATGATGCCAACGCCAGCCTGATGTTGCGTGGCCTCAAAGGGCGCTACGCCACCCATCATGGCGTGCACATTCAGGATGCGGCCGTGCAGGCTGCGGTCAGCCTGTCGCGGCGCTACCTCACCGGTCGCCAGTTGCCCGATAAAGCGGTCGACCTGCTGGACACCGCCAGCGCCCGAGTGCGCATGAGCCTGGACTGCGAACCGCAGGCGTTGATCCGCCTGAGTGCCCGGCAAGTGGCCTTGGAGCTGGAGGGCCAGGCGCTGGAACAGGATCAGCGCCTTGGCGGGCATGGTGCCAATGAACGCCTGGCGGTGATTGCCGCCCAACACGCTGAGCTGCAACGCCAATACATTGACTTGGAACAGCAATATCGGCAAGAACTTGACCTGACCCAGCAACTGATTGATGCGCGTCAAGCGCAGCCGTTGCAGCTAGAGGCCTGCGCGAAGCTGCAACGGCAGTTGAGCGATGTCCAGGGCAATCAACCCCTGCTGTCTCTGGACGTCGAGGCACGTAGCGTAGCGGAAGTCATTGCCGATTGGACCGGGGTGCCGCTGGGCAGTTTGCTCAAGGATGAACAGGCCAACCTGCTGATGCTGGAGCAGCAACTGGGCGAGCGTGTCATCGGGCAAGCACTGGCCTTGAGCGCTATGGCCCAGCGCTTGCGCGCGGCCAAAACTGGCCTCACCGATGACAAGGCGCCGCTGGGCGTGTTCCTGCTGGTCGGCACCAGCGGCGTGGGCAAAACCGAAACCGCCCAGGCCCTGGCCGACAGCCTGTTCGGCGGCGAAAAATCACTGATCACCCTCAACTTTTCCGAATACCAGGAAGCCCACACCGTCAGCCAACTCAAGGGCTCACCGCCCGGCTACGTCGGTTATGGTCAGGGCGGTGTGCTTACCGAAGCCGTGCGCCAACGGCCCTACAGCGTCGTGCTGCTCGACGAGGTGGAAAAGGCCCATCGCGACGTGCTCAATCTGTTCTACCAGGTCTTTGATCGCGGCTTCATGCGCGATGGCGAAGGGCGCGAGATCGACTTTCGCAACACCGTCATCCTCATGACCTCCAACCTCGGCAGCGACCTGCTGCAAACCTGTGTGCAGGAACAACCTGACGCACCGGACAGCGTGCTGCATGAACTGCTGCGTCCTATCCTGAGTGAGCACTTCCAACCCGCGTTGCTGGCACGCTTTCAAACCCTGATCTATCGCCCGCTGCAGGCCGATGCACTCAAGCGCATCGTGGCGATCAAGCTGGCCCAGGTCGCCAAGCGCCTGCAGCGCCATTACGGCCTGGACTGTCAGATTGACGACGCCCTGAATGACGCGCTGGTTGCCGCCTGCCTGCTGCCCGATTCAGGCGCACGCAACATCGACAGCCTGCTCAACGAGCAAATCCTGCCGGTGCTTAGCCAGCAATTGCTGGAGCGCCGCGCGGCGCAGCAACGTACCCACGGCGTGCGCCTCGGCTATAGCGACGACGAAGGCATCAGCCTGCAATTCACCGATGTTCAAGACACGGCTCAGCCCGTTGCGCTGGAGGTGTGAGCATGCTTGATGGATTGCAAAACTTCTTCGACCATAGCCGGCATACGCTGAGTGTGCGCAACGTTGAGGCCAGGCTCGATGTTCTGGCCTTTGAAGGTCAAGAACACCTGAGCCAACCTTTCACCTATCGCGTGGAATTCACCAGCACCGAGCGTGACCTGGCTGCGGAAAGTATGCTCGGCCAGGACGCCAGCTTCAGCCTGCACGCCGCACCGCAAAAGCTGCCGGTCGCCGGGTTCAGCGCGCCAGAGGTCAAACCGCTGCGCACCCTGCAGGGTGTGGTCACCGGCTTCAAGCGTCAGTCCGGCTCCAATGACCAGGCCACCTATGCGATCACCCTGCAGCCACGCCTGGCCCTGCTCGGTCGTGGCCGGCAGTTTCGCATCTACCAGCACCAATCGGTGCCGGAGATCGTCGAAAGCATCTTGCGTAACCGCCACGGCTTGGAAGGTCAGGACTTTCTGTTCATCCTCAAACGCGACTACCCCAAGCGCGAACAGGTCATGCAATACGGTGAAAGCGACCTGGTCTTTATTGCCCGCCTGCTGGCCGAGGTCGGCATCTGGTACCGCTTCACCAGCGACGAGCGTTTGGGCATCGATGTGGTCGAGTTTCGCGACGATCAACGCCACTATCAGTTCGACATCGAGCTGCCCCTTCGCCCGCAATCCGGGCTGGGCAGCAGCGGCCAGGATGCGGTGTGGCAACTGCAATCGAGCCACGAAGTGGTCGAGCAGCAGGTGCATTTCCGGGCTTACCATCACCGCGATGCCGGCGCCCACCTGAGCGGCGAAATCGACCAGAGCCGGGGCGCGACTACCACCTATGGCGAGGCCTACCACTACGCTGAACCCTACCGCGTACTCGGCGATGCGCAGTCCCAGGACGAAGACCTGGAAGGCGAAAGCGGCTACTTCTATGCGCGTCTGCGTCACGAACGTTACCTGAATGGGCAGACCCAACTCAGCGGCATCAGCAGCAGCGCCACCTTGGCGCCGGGCCAGGTGCTCAAGGTCTCCGGCGGTGCGCCTCAGGCCTTCACGCCGGGTGCGGTGATCATCGGCCTGACTACCAAGGCCTCCCGCGACAGCAGCTTTGAGGCCATCTTCCAGGCCATGCCCTATTCAGAAACGGTGTGCTTTCGTCCAGAACTGAAGGAAAAACCGCAAATCGCGGGCACTGTCCCGGCCCGCATCACCAGCCCACAGGCCAACGACCCCTACGCCCATATCGACCTGGAAGGGCGCTACCGGGTGAACTTCCTGTTCGATCGCGACAGCTGGAAGGCTGGTGAGGAAAGCGTCTGGCTACGCCTGGCCCGGCCCTACGCCGGCGACACCCATGACCTGCATTTACCGCTGATTGCAGGCACCGAAGTGGCGGTGGCCTTCGAGCAAGGCGACCCGGACCGGCCCTACATCGCCCATGCCCTGCACGACAGCCAGCATGTGGACCACGTTACCCTGCGCAACGATAAGCGCAACGTGCTGCGCACCCCGGCCAACAACAAGCTGCGCATGGACGACACCCGCGGGCAGGAGCACCTCAAACTCAGCACCGAACACAGCGGCAAGAGCCAGCTCAACCTTGGCCATCTGGTGGATGCCGAGCGCCAGCCTCGCGGGGAGGGCGCGGAGTTGCGCACCGATGGGCATGCCGCGATCCGTGGCGGCAAAGGCCTGTTCATCAGTGCCGACGCCCAGCGCCGCGCGCAGGGGCCAATGCTGGAGATGAACGCCGCCGTGGGCCGATTGCAGCAGGCCGGTGAGCAGTTGCAGGCGCTCTCGGTGGATGCCGAAGCCAGCCATGCCGATCCGGCGGATGTGCAGGCGCAACTGAATCTGCTGCAGAAAGACCTGGAACAGCTCAAATCGGCGGTACTGCTGCTCAGCGCCCCACAGGGCATCGCACTGACCAGCGGCCAGCATCTGCAACTAGCCGCTGAGCACAACCTGATGTTGAACGCCGGCGGGCAAGCCGATATCAGCGTGGTCAAGCGCCTGTTCATGGGTGTGGGACAGGGGCTAAGCGTGTTCGTGCGCAAGCTGGGCATCAAGCTGATTGCCAACCAAGGGCCGGTGAGCATCCAGGCACAGAACGACAAACTGGAGTTGATCGCACGCCATGGGCTGGAGATCAGCAGTACAGAGGACGAGATCCGTATTACGGCCAAGAAGAAAATCATCCTTAATGCGGGTGGCAGCTACATCACCTTGGACCCGTTCAGCATCGAGTCGGGCACCGAAGGGGATTACATCGTCAAGTCGGCGAGCTACGAGTACGTAGTGGGGGCTGCCAAACAAGTAGCGCAGATGCCACAACTTCCCCCGGTGACTGAGTATGACGCTGACTCTTTGAGTTCGACGGTTTTCTCGGGATGACTTCTTTTCGTAACCAGGAGGGAGCGCACCATGGTTGATGGTGTTTTCAAACGGCTTGCCAATATATTTAGCCCCAGTGATTCGAAATCGGAGGGTTCGCAGGAGCCGCTCTATTTGACGCCGGATGGAAAGCGGCTCCGAAATATGGGGCCAGTGACTGCCAAGTCGCGACCTGAGGCAATAAAAAATTGGAGCCACCCGTTCAAGGAAAAGAGCAATCCGCTAGAGCAACTAACGCAGCTGGCCAATGCAGCGTCGGGTTCATACCCGCTGGGAGTGGGCGGTCTTTGGCATGGCGGTGTGCATTTTGACAGCGGTACGTTGAGCAGTTTAGATAAAGCCAGTGTGCACTGTATCGCCGACGGTGAGGTGGTGGCCTACTGTATTGATCGGAACTCAGCAAAAACAGTTTATGTCGTCAATAAACTGCATTTGATGAAGCCTTACTCTCGTAACTTTGTACTCGTCCGTCACCGACTTGAGCCACCTGCGATTGAGGGAGAGACGGAGTCTCCTCCTCGCGGTCTATTTTTCTACAGTTTGTACATGCACTTGCAAGACGGGGCGACCTACGAAGGTGATTTAACCATTGACCGACCCTCCTTTTGGCCGGAGAGTAAAATTTGTTTCGTTCCGGAGACCGCGAAAGATGTAAGTACCGGAACTCCCGAACAGTATGGACTTAATGTTCGTCATCGAGCGCACCAAGGCAAAGTGCTCGGTTTTCTGCCGAGGGGAGCGCAGGTAACGATCAGCGGCGAGGGGGATTTTCGTAAACTGGGAAAGTTTTTGGGGCCAAGTCACCTGCTGAACAAGGATGGCTCGTTGCTTGGGTACATTGACTTCGACCGTCTGGAGTCGGTTGAGGGGGGAGAGTATCGCCTCAAGAATCAGTTGAACGTCCATGTCGACGCGACACCTAAAAGTAAAACCATTGGCCAAAAGCTGCCAGCCGGAACTCAAGTCAAGGTCAGTGGTGAAGGTGAATTTCGAAAGTTGGAGCATGTCACTCAATACGTCTATTTCAAGTCGCTACAAAGTCTGCGTACGCCCCGATATGACTGCGTGAATGTGCTTGACGAGCCGATCCCGATCAAGGCCGGAGAACTAATCGGTCACATCGGGTGGTACCAGGACTATGCCGCTGATAAACCGGAAAAGAAGCTGCATCTCGAGGTTTTTAGCGAAGAGGATGTAGATCAATTCATTAGGGAGTGCCGCGAGTGGGCACCGAAGTTACCCGCCACGAGTAAGACTTGGTTGAAGTTGGTCAAGGGAACACCCGTGGTGGCCCATCAAGACCATTTCAGCACCAAACAACTACCCACCTTAAGTACGGCCGACGCAGTAAGCGGTGCGGATTTATTGATCCCACAAAGCCTACTTGATAGCTTGCCTACTGCAGAAAAAATTACAGTACCTGCAACTGCAGGGCACAAGGCTTACAACTGGTATCGCCTTAATCAGCTTCTCAACGATGTCGACAACAAGCTATTGAACGGCTGGGTGCGCGAGGAGGTGGGCGTTACCCCATGGGTCAGTCCATGGGAATGGCATGGCTATGCTGTCATCACGGACTATACCTCTGTTCCTGCCTTTGTGGCGGCGTTCCTTCGAACACTTAAGCGTTTCACGGATCAGCAACTCCAACGCTATGGCGCGTTAGCGGATGCAGGGGACTCAGGGCCGCTAAAGGAGCGGCTATACGACATCATTGATCGTGATGGCAATAAGAAAATGACCGCTGAGGAAATACAAGCGGCAATTCGAATACCTGCTCAGGCCCAATCAATCTCGCAGCTAATTATATGTTGCGAAAGTGAGTGGTATTACAAACCGCAGAAGTGGGATGGGTTGGATGAGATGTTTGGTCACGGCGGTTCGACTCCGCATACTAATTGGCTGGCGGAGAAGGAACGGATCAAACAGCTGAGTTGGTGGGAGGAAGTGGCGGAGAAGGTTGGTTTGCCGGCTGATGGGAAGGTCTATCACTTTCATCCGATAGGGTTGATGGGAAGCTTTAATATATACAATATTACCAACACAACGTATCGAATACACCAGAGTGGACGGATCGAAAAGATAGTCTTGATCAACGCATCCGAGGAGCAAGAGCGAGATGCTTGTTATATTTATATTGATAACTCGGGAGTGGAGCATGATTTCGGAAAGTTTGTGGGCACTAAAGCAGAAAGGTGGGTTAGGAAAGGTGTAAAGGGGGGCGAGATTATTTATTTGATGGATGTGTCGGGGCTTGGTTCGAAACCCGCTAGGAATTTTGGGTTCAGGTTTGCTGGTACAGATAGGAAGTATCTTAACCAGTCTGCTTTGGCTAGTCTCATTGGCGCGCTAATGGATATTGGTTATCAAGACGTGGTGTCGACGGGCTTTAGTATGTCTGATGGTTCGCCGGGTGTAAGTGCGTCGCATATAAATGGAGAGAATGGAGATTTTCGATTCTTGCGAATTGATGAGGCGTGGAATACGCCGACTTATCTTGATCAGGCGGCTGGAGTCGATGCTCTGGATGAGGTCAGGCAAGGGAAAATGAATGAGGCTTTGTATAAGTTCGGTTGGCAAACCCAGTATGCTTGGAAATATAAGAAAGGTGGAAAGTTAAAGCTGCTTCCGCGAACGGTTCATTATGATGGGCATCACCATCATTTACATGTTGGTAAATATACTCCGAATATAATTGAGATCACGCAATGAAGAGCACGTTGTCGTGGGTATTGCTGGCGGGGTTGACTTTTTCGATGAGTTGTAGCGCTGCATTTCACGGCGCTGGTAACGATGTTTTATCCGAGGTGATTGCTGGCGAAGTATCGAGTGGGACGGGCGATGGCTTGTCAGCTATGCGCTGCTTGACTAGCTTGAAAGCTAATGAGACTGGGCGAAAAATATCAGAGTTAAGTGTGTTTCGGGAATTCAACCAATATCCGCCCAGGCCTTTTTCTGTTTTGAGACCAAGAGACGTCAAACTGCCTCTGAGTCAAATAAAGCTGGACAGTCAGTGCTTGACATATATGCCATTTGATTTTGATATTTTTGAAAGTGCTGAGTTAAGGAAAGGGCGGATTAATGATCTATATCCTATTTACTTGTGGGGTGAAGAGTCTGGATTTGTTGTGATTTATATGCACAGAAGTTATGAGCGAAAAGATGGCGAGGGCGAGGCGGTAATATTTTCGGCTGTTATATATGATTCGTCTGGGCAGGCTGGTGGTTATATAAAAGAAGTATCATCTTGGTATGAGTATGAAGGCTCGATTCGTATTCGTGATGCGAAGCTGGTAGGAGGTGAAGTTACTATTGGTGAAATTATTTTTGATCCGATTGAGCGGGACGTTGAGGGGCGCATTTTGAAATACGGTAATACGGGGGCCTTAAATAAAATACGGGGGTATTCGTGGACGCATGGCGGCTATAGAGAGCAATAGCGTTGAAAGGTGATGACATCTTTTCATAACCAGGAGCGAACACACCATGGCTGATGGCGTTTTCAAACGGCTTGCTAATATATTTAGTTCCAGTGACTCGCAAACTAAGGGTTCGCAGGCACCGCTCTATCCGACGTCTGATGGAAAGCCCGCCCGAAATCATCCGCCGGTGACTGCCCAGTTGCGACCTGAGGCAATAAAAAATTGGAGTCATCCCTTCAAGGATAAGAGCACTCCACTACAGCAACTAACGCAGTTGGCTAATGCGGCGGCGGGTTCATATCCACTGGGAGTGGGCGGGCTTTGGCATGGTGGTGTGCATTTTGATAGTGGCACTGGAGTTCCGAATGATGCCAGTGTGCATTGTCTGGCCGATGGCGAGGTGGTGGCTTACCGTATTAATAAGAACTCAGCAAGAACAGTTTATATCGTCAATAAGCTGCATGTGATGAAGCCTTACTCCCGTAACTTTGTGTTGGTTCGTCACCGTCTTGAGCCACCAGCGATTGAGGGAGAGCCGAAGTCTCCTCCCAGTCTAATTTTCTACAGTTTGTACATGCATCTGCAAGACGGAACGGCCTACGAAGGCGATTTAACCATCGCCCGGCCAGCCTTTTGGCCGGAGAGTACAGTTCGTTTCGTCCCGGAGACCGCTAAAGATGTTCGCGCTGGGCCTTCCGAGCAGCACGGCCTTAATGTGCGTAATCGGTCGCACCAAGGCAAAGTACTCGATCTTCTGCCGCGAGGAGCAGAAGTAATAGTCAGCGGCGAAGGTGATTTCCGTAAACTGGAAAATTCTGTAGGGCCAAATTACCTACAGAACCAAGATGGCTCGTTGCTTGGGTATCTTGATTTCGACCGCCTGGAGTCGATTGAAGGAAGTATATGGTCTGGGCAGTTGCCTTACATTTCAGGAAATGACCCGGAGTCGCTGGCACGTTATATTGAGGAGACTCCGGAGTTGGCGCAGTACGAAAAGGGGCGACAAAGAGCTCGTTATCTAAGGGGAGGCAAATAGAAATGAAAAGTGGATGGTCTTTTTTCTTAACCTGCGTTCTCGTTGTCGTCTTTACTTCGGCTAAAGCGGGGGGCGGGGGTGATCCAAAAGCTGTCCTCGATATTACTTGGGCTGGTGAATATTCTAAGGATAGCAGTTTTTGCACTTATGTCGGGTCGGAAGAGAGTTGCTCGAATAGCTTTAGAGATACCTTAAAAGTCAGGAAGAATTCGTCTGGTTATTTTGTTGAGCTTTATAGTGCTCAAGCCGACCAGCATATTTGTTCTTTTGCTTTTCAGATGGCTGTTAAAGGTGGTGCGTTAGAGTATGATTCAAAGTTTGGTCTGGTGCTTATAGAAAAAAAATACGATCTATTGAAAGTGTCTTCGGGTGGCGTTGACCCGACCGCGCTTGGGTTGGGAGTATGTGGGGCTCATGCGGATATTGATGGTCTGGAATTTCCAATTTCCAGCCGGGTTGCGGGCCATTGAATTGGTGTAAATAAATGGTTTTATTAATTTCGCTAGTGCCTTTGAGAGTGTCTGGCGTTCTCGTTAAAAACGTAGCTTTCTTTTTTGCAATGCTCTGGGCTGGCCCAATATGGGCAATACCGGAAGATATTTGTGATGGCGGGCTCGTGTTGTTTTAGTGCCAAGTTGGCGGTGAAGGTAGTTTGGCGCTATGTCAAAGTTATGTTGATGGGGTGTTGGCTGGAGGTATCCGTATTTGGCTAGTATTGGTGAGTATTCGGCCAGGCGAGATAATAAAAATTTTCATCTTGTAGCAGATATAAGAGGAAGGCATGTCTGTGATATATAACGCTTTAGGGTTGATTGTATCTTCTGTGCTTTTCGGGACGGTGCCATTGGCAGTGTGGGCGCAGGAGCCTCATGTTTTAGATGTTGAGGGTGAGGCTGTTTGTAATTTTTCAGGTGAGTGCTCTATGGATGTCGGCAGTGAAGGGAAGAATATCTTAGCGGCATGCGAGGCTCCGCGAGCATCCATATCTTGGAATCGCAAGGAAAAAGGTGTGTTTCTAATCGCGTGCGACTGTAAGTGTACTTCTCATGATAATACCGGTTGGTTGATTGGCGGGGCATCCGTGACCGGCGAGCGTGAAATCCAAAGGTTGTATCTTGGGAAGGAATTCACCGTAGAGGCATTGGGGAAAGATCCATCCAGTATTTCTGACATAATGGCTTCGCATCCTTTGTGTGAGAAAGTTGATGTTGTTAAATTGCGTGAAAGTGTATTTGTAACATTGCTAAAGCAGCCTACAAACAACCAGTCCGCCCCATATTGTTTTTTGCCCGCCTATATCATGAATTATAGGGGTTCTATGAAAATAAAAACGAATGATGTTGGAAGTCAATTCGGTAAACTTCTTCGCGTGGAAGATCTGGATTCAATTTCGCGCTCTGAGCTTCTGGAGTTCGTGGATGGGATCTGGATTAGTAAATAAATTTGTTTGGCTGATTAGTATTTTACATAGGAGTAATGCATGAAAGGAGTCATCCGCATAGGCGACAAAACAACCGGCGAAGGCGAAGTCCTCTCCGGTTCCATCACCATGAAATTCGGCGGTATCGGCGTCGCCCGTGAAGGTGACCCCGTGGACTGCCCAATCCCAGGCCATGGCCGTACTGAAATTTCCGAGGGCCACCTGGTCTTCCGTGACAACGGCATCCCGATAGCCTTTGAAGGGCACGCCTGTGCGTGTGGCTGTACGTTGATTTCATCGCTGCCCGTTGCAGGTGCCAGCTAACCATGCCGGTCAGGATGGATCAGGTGCCGGCCCTGGCGCTTCGGCCGGCCCGTCCTCGTATGTGGCGGTGGCTTGGTCTGTTGGTGCTCGTCCTGTTGTTGGGAGGAGGGGGTGCGTTGCTGTTCAGTACTGCACCGGTAAGCCAGCAGCCGCCTATGTTCTGGGGATTGGCCTTGGGCATCCCGTTTCTGGGCTGGTGTGTGCTGAGTTCCGCAAGGGTGCTCTTGTATCTCGGCCAGCAACACGCGGCAGATGGTTGGGATGAGGCCCGTGAGCATGATTTGGTGCAGAGAGTTCGCCAAGGGCGGCGCTCACTGGAGGTATTGAGCGCAAGCCTGCATACCGCCTTGCGCAAACCGGACGAAAGCCCTGCAGCACAGATGGATGCGTTGCTCGGGAGTATCAAAGCCCTAAAGGCGCAACCCGCCCGATGGGATAGCGTAACGCTACGTCATAGCCGTTTGGCTGGCGATGTAAATGAAGACCCCGAGCCTGCATTGCTGCGCACGCTGGGGCAGTTGTTTACCGAGCTGGCGCCGTCATTGAAGCAGTTGCCTGATGAAACGCCGCTGGCAGTGTTGCTGGAGGTCGAGAGCGGCTTGCTGGATCGCGCATGGGACCGTGTATGGCAACAGGCTTTGCGTAAGTCGGGTATCCGTCAAACGCTCGTCGTCTTGGAGGGATGTGGTTTGCCCGCGCTGGACCAGTGGCTCGATGAGTGTCGCGACGATCAGGCACTGCTGCTGGTGATTGCAGTGCACTTCGCACCGAAGCAGCCCGAAGCAACAGGTGAGGTGTTAGTGGGGTTGCTGCTTGGCAACCGTTTGACGCAAACGACTTTGCCTCCTGTGGCTGTTCTGCATCGCCCGGAGCTTGAACAGCAACCATCGACTGAAGCGTTGCACTACGCCGTGACGCAAGCCTTGAACTGGGGACCGGTGGATGCGAAATCGGTGCGCCATGTTTGGCGGGCAGGAATAGATGCTCAACGTCATGCGGCGATAAACGCCGTACTGGGTGAGGCGCCCATGTCGGTGACGCGTGACCAAGGAATCCAGGACTTGGACATATCGCTGGGCTACTCAGGCAAAGCCGCACCGTGGCTGGCCATTGCCGCTGCAACACAAACCATGCAGGGCGGCGCTGGGCCGCAGTTTATTTTCAGCGGGAGCGGCTGCACTGATGCAGGGCTCTGGAGCACAGCGATGACGCCTGTGCTGCCGCTTTCGAAATAGGGATCTCGAATGCAGTTTCGACGCTTTGTAGGCTTCTGGGTGCTGGCTGGCATGCTGTTGTTGGCTGGCACGCTGCTGGGGGTGATGGTATGGCGCTACCCGGACTGGTTGGGTATTCAGCCTGGCAGCGAACGCCAGTCCTTTTGGCTGCTGGCGATCGCTGCAACCACGTTGATCGTGGTGCTGTTTCTGCTGGGTTACCACTTGCTGGGCCGTGAGCTGGGGCGTTCGGCGTATCGCAAGCAGGACGCAAAGAACCTCCAGCCGCAAGCGGCCCGTCCTAAACCTCACGTTGCTCAGGTTGCGCAAAGTGCCGTTCCCAATGGTGCTTATCTTCGAGAACGCTATGGCTTCTTTTGGCGGCGCAGAGTTCGACTGTTGTTGGTGGTCGGTGAGCCTGAGCAGATTGAGGCGATTGCCCCAGGGTTGAGCGAGCAGCGTTGGCTGGAAGGGCAAAACACCGTGCTGCTGTGGGCCGGTAGCGTCCAAGGTGACCCCCAAGAGTCGTTGCTTTTGCAGTGGCGGGGCCTGTGCCGCAGGCGTGCGCTCAATGGGGTGGTATGGGCATTGAGCAAAGACCAATGCACCGATGCAGCCGCCATGAGCGCCGGTGCCCGTCGCCTGCAAACCCTGGCCCGTGCGTTGCGTTGGCAGTTGCCGCTGCACCTATGGCAGGTGGGCGACAGTGCATGGTCTCAGGCCGATCGCGATAGCCAACCCGTGGGCTGCCTGCTGCCGTCACGTGTCACCCCCCTGATTCTAGAAAACAGTCTGGATGGTTTGCTCGGCCCTTTGCGCCGCGCGGGCCTGGCGCAAATGCATGATGCCGTGACCCATGACTTCCTCCTGCGGCTGTCCCGCGATTTACAGGCCGAGGGCATTGCCCGATGGCGCCAGGTACTGACGCCGCTATTGGGCACGTTTTCCCGCGGTGTACCGTTACGCGGCCTATGGTTCAGTCTGCCGGTGCCGCCTGTTGAGAGCACGCTTGAACACTTTTGGCCGGTGAATACGGCCTGGCAAGGCGTTCTCAACGATAAAGCGGCCAGTGGCCGTCGATTGGGCTGGAGCGCACACCGGATCACCTATGCGCTGGCCTTGGGATTGGCCGTGCTGTGGGGAGCGGGTCTGCTGCTGTCTTTCGTCAGCAACCGCGCGCAGATCGCCCAGATACACAGCTCACTGACTGCCCTGCAACACTCCTCGCCAGGTGACGAACAACTCCAGGCCCTCAACGAACTGGTCCGCGAGCTGGCACGCCTGGATGATCGCGTCCAGGGCGGCGCTCCGTGGTACCAACGCTTTGGCTTGAACCAAAATCAAGCACTGCTTGAAACGCTGTGGCCACGTTATGTGGAGGCCAACAACCGCCTGATCCGCGACCCGGCCGCCGCTACGTTGCGCCAACAGCTCAACGCGCTGGTCAGGCTGGCCCCGGACAGCCCTGAACGTGCTGAACGTGCCCGCGATGCCTACGCCCAGCTCAAAGCCTATTTGATGATGGCGCGCCCGGAAAAAGCCGATGCCAGTCTCCTGGTCACAACCCTGAGCGACGTTGAGCCTACACGCACAGGCATATCACCAGGGCTTTGGCAAAGCCTGGCGCCCAACCTGTGGCGGTTCTATGGCGAACACCTGGCCGCGAACCCCGGCTGGCGCATCCAGGCCGACCCCAGGTTGGTCGCGCAAGTCCGGCAGGTACTGCTCGGCCAGTTGGGCCAACGCAATGCCGAGGCCAGCCTGTACCAACAACTGCTCGATGACACCGCCAATCACTACCCGGACCTGGGTCTTCACCAACTGGTGGGTGACACCGATGCCCTGGCCCTGTTCTCCACCGATGCCAGCGTGCCGGGCGTATTCACCCGCCAGGCCTGGGAAGGCCAGGTGCGCCAAGCCATCGACGAAATAGCCGATGCCCGCCGCGAGGAAATCGACTGGGTACTCAGCGACAAACCTACCGACATCGACACCCGCTTGAGCCCGGACCAGCTCCGCGAGCGTCTTACCGAACGGTACTTCCAGGACTACGCCAGCGCCTGGCTGGATCTGCTCAACAGCCTGCGCTGGCAGGAGGCCGGGAGCCTCGCCGAAGTAATTGACCAGTTGACGCTGATGAGTGACGTGCGCCAATCCCCACTGATTGCGCTGATGAATACCGTGGCCTATCACGGTCAGGCGGGCACTCGAACCCAGGCGCTGGCCGACTCGCTCATGAAGTCCGCGCAAAAGCTGATCGGGCAGGACAAGGCCCCGCTGCTCGACCAACTGGCCCACCTACCCGACAGCCCCTTGGACGCAACCTTCGGCCCGTTGCTGGCGCTGCTGGGCAAAGGCCCCGAAGGCAAGAGCGGCGCTGATGGCCTCAGTCTCCAATCCTTCCTCACCCGCGTAACTCGGGTACGCCTGAAACTGCAGCAAGTCAGCACGGCGCCCGATCCGCTGGAAATGACCCAGGCACTGGCGCAAACCGTCTTTCAAGGCAGGAGTATCGACCTGACCGACACCCAATCCTACGGCAGCCTGATGGCCGCCAGCCTGGGCGCGGAGTGGGGCGGGGCGGCGCAAACGCTGTTCGTGCAGCCGCTGGAACACGCCTGGCAACGTGTCCTGCAGCCGGCGGCGGCAGGAATCAACAGCCAGTGGCAACGCTCTATCGTCAGCCATTGGGAAGATGCGTTCGCCAGCCGCTACCCATTTACAGCCACTGCCAGCGATGCGTCCTTGCCGATGCTGGGGCAGATGATCCGCACGGACTCCGGCCGCATCGAGCAATTTTTGCAGCGGCAATTGAGCGGCGTGTTGCGCAAGGAGGGCAGCCGTTGGGTGGCCGATCCGCGCCACAGCCAAGGGCTGCGCTTCAACCCGCAGTTTCTGACCGCCATCAACCAGCTCAGCGACCTGGCCGATGTGCTCTACACCGACGGAGGCATGGGGCTGAGCTTTGAACTGCAAGGCAAGCCCGTGCGCGATGTGGTGCAAACCACCTTCATCCTAAACGGCGACAAGCACCAGTATTTCAACCAGAAGGAGAGTTGGCAGCGGTTCAACTGGCCGGGGCGTAGTGACTATCCCGGCGTCAGCCTGAGCTGGACCAGTCTGCTGGCCGGCGAGCGGTTGTTCGGCGATTACCCCGGCACCTGGGGCCTGATCCGCTTGTTGGAAAAAGCCAAGGTCACGCCGTTGGACGACGGTGACAGTCGCTACCGCATGGTACTCAAAGCGCCCGATGGTTTGAACCTGATCTGGCACCTGCGCACTGAGCTGGATGCCGGGCCGCTGGCCCTGCTCAAATTAAGGGGCTTCAAGTTGCCCCGGCAGATATTTCTCAGCGAGAACGCCGCCGAAACGCCTTATGCGCAAAACGGGAGTTTCCCATGAGCCTACGCACCTTAATCGCCCGCTGCCTCGGCGAGCGCGACGCGTTGTCCGTCGCCCGCGAACAGGCCGCCCAATGGCAACCCTGGTTGCAGCCCATCAGCACCGACTCCCCCGTCGGCGAAGACCCCGGCTACGACGATGACTTCCAGCGCATGCGCGAAGAGGTCAACAAGCTCTCGGGCGCCGATGCCGAGCAAGTCGCCCAACTGGCGCAGAAGCTGTTGACCCACAGCTGCAAGGACCTGCGCGTTGCCACCTATTACCTGTGGGCACGCTTGCACAAGGACGGCGAAGTCGGCCTGGCCGATGGTCTCAGCCTGCTGGCGGCGTTGGTGGAACGCTTTGCCGATGCGGTGCTGCCTATCCGCCCCAACAGCCGCAAAATGGCCCTGGAATGGTTGGCCGGTGGCAAGGTGCTCGACACGCTGTCGCTGTACCCGGAAGTGGTCAAGGCCGAGGCCGAGCGCACCGCCGCAGCACTGGCCTGGCTGGAGCGCGGACTGAATGTGTGGCCGCAGGAGCAACGCCCTGATTTGGCGCCATTGTATGCCGCCTTGTCCGCGAGGCTGGCGCAGTCCGGCGGCATGGACGCGTTGGTGCCGCAGAACACCGCCAGCCATGAGTCAACTGCGCATGCGCCAGCGCCGCAGATCAAGTCCGGGCGTGATCTATTGGACAGCGGTCGGGCATTGGCGGGCTACCTGCGTGAGCAACCTCTGGGTTGGCTGGCGGCTCATCGGTTGATGAAGAGCTTGCGTTGGGACACCGTGCATCAGACACCCCCGCAGGAGGCTAACGGCAACACGCGTTTGGCGCCGCCGCGCGGTGAATACCGGGCACAGCTCAAACGTTTGTACCTGCAACAGAACTGGTCGGAGTTGATCGAGCAGGTCGAGCGGATCTATGCGGAGGGCGTGAACCATTTCTGGCTGGACCTGCAGTGGTTCTTGTATCAGGCCCTGAGCAAACAACCCACGCCGCAGGATCGCTGGGCCGATATCGCCAAGCGTGACCTGGGCATGTTCCTTGAACGCCTGCCGGGTCTGGAGGTGCTGTGCTGGAGCGACGGCAGCCCGTTTGCCGACGAAACCACCCGCGAGTGGATCGCCCAGCACGTCAGCGGCAACCAGCCCCAGCAATGGTTGCCCGTACCCTCGGCGGCACCGGCCACTGGCGATACCGACATCCTGTCCCTGGAAGGCGAGGCCGTGGCCCAGGCTGACAGCGACGGCGTGGATCAGGCACTGGCCTGGCTGGCCGCACGCCCCGGTATCCACACCGGGCGCCAACGCTGGTTGCTGCGCCTGTTGATGGCGCGGGTGGCCGAGCAGTACAGCAAGAGCGACCTGGCCATCCATCTGTTGGCCGAACTGGACGCCACGGCGCAACGTCACGCCTTGGCCGAGTGGGAGCCCGAGCTGAATTTCGAGGTCAAAGCGCGGCTGCTCAAACTGCTGCGGGTGAAAGCCCAGCGCAATGACGCCGACAAACCCACCCTGGCGCGGCGCATGGAAGCTTTGCTGGCGGCGTTGGTAGCCATCGATCCGGTACGCGCCGCAGTGCTTTGCGGCTAACCCTCCTACATCAGGATTCTTTCTGTGAACATGGACAATCTGACACTGCGCTACTTCGATGCCGAAATGCGCTACCTGCGCGAGGCCGGCAAGGAGTTCGCGGACGCGTTCCCGGATCGGGCGGCGCAGCTCAATCTGGACAAACCGGGAGCGCAGGATCCCTATGTGGAGCGCCTGTTCGAGGGCTTCGCATTCTTGATGGGCCGCTTGCGCGAAAAACTCGACGACGACCTGCCGGAACTGACCGAAGGCCTGGTCAGCCTGCTGTGGCCGCATTACCTGCGCACCATTCCATCGCTGTCGGTGGTTGAACTGGTGCCTGAACTGACGCAGATGAAACGTAGCGAGTTGATCACTCAGGGGTTTGAGGTGCTGTCGCAGCCGATCGGCCCGCAACGCACCCGTTGCCGTTACACCACCACCCAGGACTTGACCCTGCGACCGCTGGCGCTGGAATCGGTGGCGCGCGGTCATGAAATGGATGGTCGCTCGGTGTTGCGGCTGCGCTTTGCCTGTGGGGCGTTGACTGACTGGAGCCTGATCGACCTCAGCCGTTTGCCGCTATACCTGAATGCCGATACGCCGCTGGCCAGCGCGTTGCATCAGGCGCTGACCCTGAATGCACAAGCGATGTATGTGCGCTGGCCCGGCCAGACCGAGCGCCAGCCACTGACCGCGCATTTTGCGCCCAAGGGCTTTGCCGATGAAGACCGGCTGTGGCCAAAGGGCGACAGCGCCTTCAGCGGTTACCAGTTGCTGTTGGAATATTTCAGTTTCCGTGAAAAATTCATGTTCGTGACCTTGTGCGGCCTGGAGCAGTTGAAGATTGCGCCTGGCACGGCCTGGTTCGAACTTGAAGTGGTGTTGCGTGAACCCTGGCCAGCCAACTTCGACTTGAGCAGCGAGCACATCCGCCTGCACGCGGTACCGGTGATCAATCTGTTTGCGCTGGAGGCCGACCCGCTGACCCTGGCGCCCTTGCAAACCGACTACTTGCTACGCCCGATGCGATTGCAGGACGGCCATACAGAGATCTATTCGGTGGACCGGGTCACTGCGTCGAGGAACGCCGAGCGCCAGGACTACGTGCCGTTCACCAGCTTTCGTCACAAGGGCGGCATGCTGCGCTTTGATGCCCCAGAACGCTACTTCCATACACGCCTGAAGCGCGCAGCGAATGGTTTGCATGACACCTGGTTGATCCTCGGCGGCGAGGGTTTTGACAAGGACCGCCTGCGCGAGCGTGAAAGCCTGTCATTGCGCTTGACCGGCACCCACGGCCAGTTGCCGCGCAAGGCACTGCAAAGCACCTTGCTCGATACGGTGGTGCAGTCCACCCAGGCCGGTTTGCGCGTGCGCAATCTGTGTGCGCCGACCTTGCCGTGTTACCCGCCGAACCGCGACCGCTTTCACTGGCGGGTGCTCAGTCACCTGGGCTCGAACTTCTTACCGATGCTCGACAACGCCGAGGTGCTGCGCGGCACCTTGGCGCTGTACGACTGGACCGGCAGTGAACTGAATCGCCGTCGTTTGGCGGCGATCGTCGAGGTCAAACATCATTTGGTGCAGCGTTTCGAGAAGGGCTTTCTGCTGCGTGGGGTGGATATCGAAATCACCCTGGATGCCAATGGCTTTTCGGGGGAGGGCGACATCAGCCTGTTCGGCGAGATGCTCAATCGCTTCTTCTCCTTGTATGCCGACATTCATCTGTACACCCAGCTCACGCTGATCCTGCAACCTACTGGAAAGTGCCTGCGATGGAACGAGAACCACAGTCAGCGTATTCCCGGCTGAAAGCCGGCGGCCTGCTCGACGCCCTGCAGGACCAAGTAGCCGAGGCTAACCTGTACCGCTTTTGCCAGTTGCTGGAGCAGGCTCTGCCCGGTCATCCGCCTTTGGGCAGTACCGCGCACCCGGCTGATGATGCGGTGCGCTTTCGGCCTGATCCGGGGATGGGCTTTCCAGCCAGCGAGTTGAAGTCGATTGAAACCGATGTCGCTCATCCGGAACGGCCGGCGACAGTACGCACTCGTCTGCTCGGGTTGTACGGCGTCGACTCGCCGATGCCGACGGTGTTTTTGGATGACATCGCGCAGCGCCGGGAAGGGCATGAAGCGTTGGAAGCCTTCCTGGATATTTTCAACCACCGGATCTTCACCCAGTTCTACCGGATCTGGCGCAAGTATTCCTACCCGGCGACTTTCGAAGCAGGCGGCACCGATGCCACCTCGCAATGCCTGTTGGGCCTGATCGGCTTAGGGATTCCTGGCACCGCCCAGCAGATCGCCACGCCGGTCTCGCGTTTTCTGGCCCTGCTCAGTGTGATGCGCCTGCCCACACGTAATGCCGAGGGCATCACCGCGCTGGTCAAGTTACTGGCGCCCAACACCCAGGCGCAGGTGACCCCGCATTGGCCACAAAAAATTGCGTTGGAACATCCGGCCAGCCTTTCCCGCCAACGTCCAGTGAGCTTGTCCCAGGGGACGCCGTTGGGCAGCGTTGGCCTTGATGCCAACAGCCAACTGCGGCTGACGCTCTACACAGAAGACACGCAGGAAGCCATCGGCTGGTTGCCCGGTGGTGAGTTGTACAGCGATCTGCTGGTGCTGCTGCGCGTGTACCTCGGGTGGCGCTGCACGGCGAAACTGCAGTTGTCATTGCCAGTGCACAGCCTGCCCGCACCGGTGCTGGGGCAAGCCCCTATTCGGTTGGGCATGACCGGGGTGCTGGGCTTGGGAAGCGATGCTTGGCAGGTGGCCGAACACGACACTCTCACGATCAACCTGGGCCGCTACCAAGGCCTTTCGATTAATCCCCACAATAGGGAAACACAGCATGTTGCGTACCGTTTTTAGTCTGGTGATATTCGCGGCTCTCGGCGGGTGTGGTCTGGCCCAGACCGTTGCGGATGGCACGGCATCCACTACCAAGGCGATCTTCTACAAGCAGGTGAAAACCCTGCATCTGGATTTCAGTGCACGCGCGGCGTTGAACACCTCTGCCACGGACATGAGCGCCTTGTCGGTGCCGACCCTGGTGCGGGTGTATCAATTGCGCGACAGCAAGGCGGTAGAGCAGGCCACCTACGACGGGCTGCTGGGCGATGACAATCAACTGCTGGCGAGCGCGTTGTTGGACAAACGCTCGGTGGTGGTGAAGCCCGAGGAAGGCGCGCAGTTGAATGTGCCGATGGACAAGGACGCGCAGTTCGTCACGGTGGTGGCGTTGTTTCGCAGTCCTGATACCCAGTTGAACACCTGGCGCCTGACGTTGACCCGTGATGACCTGGACCCGGATCGGGCTCGGGTCATCGAGCTGGGGGATAATCGCTTGACCCTGCGGCCCTTGGCAAAGGACTGAACCATGACCGAGTACAACCCCTCGCTGTACGAAATGCTGCTGCAAAATTTCGACGGTGAGTTGGATCTGCATCAGGTCAGTGAGGAAGACCAGCACGCCCTCTCGGTGCTGGACAACCTGCAGCGCATCCTCAACAGCCGCGCCGGTGCGCTCAGCCATCTGCCCGATTACGGGCTGCCGGACATGGGCCTGATCCTGCAGGGATTGCCCGCCACGGCCCATGGCTTGATCGGCACCATGACCGCCACCCTGCTCAAGTACGAACCGCGTCTGGCAGCGGTCGCCATCGAACTGCAGCCCCAGACGCTGCCGGGGCATCTGGAGTATGCCCTGGACGCGCAACTCAAAGATGGGCAGCACATGAGCTTCGGCACCACCCTGGCGCCCGGGGGCAAAGTGCTGGTGCGTCACTTGAAACGACAGCACTACCTGACCAAGCCTTGAACCTAGAACGGAAGGGAAGCCCAATGACGGCGTTGTTTGAGATGCGTATTCGAGTCGGCGGTGATCCGCGCGGCTTCAGTGAATTTACGGTATTGCGTGAGGAATTGGCCAAGCTCAGCCATCCTGCTTGCCCGGATGTGGACTGGGCCAAGGTGGAGCAAAGCTGCCTGGCGTTGTTCCAACAAAATGGTGCCGACCTACAAACAGCGTGTTTTTACACCTTGGCACGCGGTCAACGTCATGGGCTGGAGGACATCACCCAGGGCGTGGTGTTGCTGGAAGCCCTGAGTCGCGAGTGGGCACGCCTGTGGCCGCCGATGGCGTCGGTGCGTCCGGACCTGCTGGGGTGGTTGTTCGATCAGTTGCAACCGCTGATGCGCAGCATGGCGATGACCGCCCACAGTGTGTCCGCGTTGGTTCAACTGGACACCGAGCTGGCACGTTTGCATGCGCGTTTACTTTCTCAGGCGGCGAATCCTCTGCAGACATTGCAGGCTCTGCGCTACCAGGTGGGCAGCCTTATCCAGCGCCTTGAACAGCGCTATGCATCGGGCGAAATAGTGCTGGATCCCGTTAGAGTGATGACACCGACATTGGTGAAACCTGTGGTGATCATGCCTCCCCCTGACGTGGAACCACGCAGGCGACGTCTGGCCTTGTGGCTGTTTGCCGGGATGCTGATTATCGCCTTGCTCGCGGGACTTGGTTGGCAGACATGGCTGACAAATCAAGACCGTCCACCCCTCATGCCCGAACCCGTGCGATTGGACAGCCTGTCGCTGTTCGATGCCGGCAGCGCAATCCTGAAGCCAGGCTCGACCAAAGTACTGATCAATGCCCTGGTCGGTATCAAAGCCCAACCGGGCTGGCTGATCGTGATCGCAGGGCATACCGATGCGACCGGACCTGTGGAACAAAACCTGGCCCTGTCCCACGCCCGCGCCTCAGCCGTGCGCGACTGGATGCAGCAGATGGGCGACATCGCCGACAGTTGTTTCGCGGTGCAGGGCTTGGCGGCCAAACAGCCTATCGCCAGCAATGCGACCGAGGCCGGACGTACCGTTAATCGGCGTGTGGATATCCAACTGGTACCGCAGGTGGGTGCCTGTGAGCAGACCGCATTGGCGGGGGAAAGTGGTCGATCATAAAGTGCCGACCCAAGTGTTCACCTGCAAGGCGAGCTCCTTTCCTTTCAGCGCGCAATGGCTCTTGGCTGTGGCCGAGGCCACCCGAACCGCATTACCCTGCCCAAGCGTTAGCCCAACTTCGCAGGGGCAATACTTCAAGCAGCGCCCCCGGTTGGAGCGAGATCTGCGCAAAATCCCGCTCCGAAGGCTCACACCTTGACGTTACGCCCCGCCGGCAGCGCCACGATCAATTCAATCAGCAAAATCCCCACCAGCAACAACACCGGCAGGTTCCAGTCTCCACTGTGTTGATAGAGTGCCCCGACTACCAGGGGCCCCGCGACGGCAATCAGATAACCCACCGTTTGCGCCATGGCCGAAATACGCGTGGCGGTGTCGATGCTGGCGGCCTTGGCAACGAACAGGAACGTCCCCAGAGAAAGCCCGGCACCTTGCCCGAAGCCGAGCACACCGGCCCACACGATGGCGCTGGGCAAAGGCGCATACATTAACCCCAGTGTTCCGGCCAGGCACAACAGGATGACTGAAGTGATGTGCGGGCGGTGGTCCTGGGTGCGTGCAGCCAGCAAAGGCGTGAAAAAACTGGCGACCATCAGGCTCAGTTGCGAGACCGAGAAAATCAGCGCCGCAGTAGCCACATCGGTGCCACGGTCCCTGAGTAGGGTGGGCATCCACGGCAGAAACACGAACAGGTTCAGCACTTGCAGTCCGAAAAACAGCGTGATTGCCCAGGCCGTGGGGTTGCGATAAACGTTAACGCTCGGCCCGCTATGACCGCTGCCCAACCCATGGTGCGCGGCGTGCCGCAACTGTGGCAACCACAGTAACAAGGCCAGCAAGGCCGGGACGGCCCAGAGCCCGAGGGCGTGGAACGCCGAGGCGCGATCAGCCCCCAGCCATTGGAACAGCGGCAGCGAAACGCTGGCACCCAGTACCGCACCGGCTCCAAGCATCAATGCATAGATCCCCATCACCATACCCATGCGTTGCGGACCGAAGCGTTTTCGTGCGAGCACGGGCATGATCACGTTCATCACGGCAATACCCACACTGCCCACTACGGTGCCCACGATCAGCCCGGACTCACCCAGCCCGCGAACGCTGCAACCGATGCTTAGCAGGATCAGCGCGAAAAACAGCGCACGCTCCTCTCCCAGCCAGTGTCGCAACCTTACGCCGGCCATGGAGAACAGACCCAGCAGTGCCAGAGGTAAGGTCGTCACCAGCAAGGTGGAGGTAAAGCCAAGTTGCAGGTTCTCCAACAATGGGCCAACTGTTGTGAAGATCAGCCGCAGGTTCAGCGACACCAGGATAAAACCCACCCACAGCAGCCATGATTGCGCCGCGGTGGTATTGACTTGAGGTGAAACGGTTGAGGTGTCCATCACTGTTCCAACTCCACCAGGACCAGGCTCTTGAGGTGGCCCGCGCAGGCTTCTTGCAACGCCAGCGGTGCCTGGTCCAGGCCTTTGACCAATGTGTGGGCAATCCGAATACCGCTGCCGCGCTGCCACAGCGCCAGTTGCCGGATCCAGGCGTCAAACATTTCTGGTGCCTCTTCGTCGGCACTGAAACCGCGTATCGTCACGCCCTTGAGAATCAGCTGGAAGGTGTCGAGCTCCACCGGTGCCTTCAGGGTTGCGCTGTGGGGGTTCAGTTCCGCTGACACTGCACCGAGCAATACACAACGTGCACCGTGCCGGGCGATCTCCAGCGCGGCCGCCAGTTGTTCGCCGCCGACCATGTCGACGATAACGTCAATACCCTCTGGAGCAACGCGGGCCAGTTGCTCGCGGATTGGCTCGCCTTCGCGTGTGACCACCGCGTCATAACCCAACTGCGCCTGCATCCAGCGGGCTTTCTCCTGGTTGCTGGTCGTGCCGATGACTCGCGTAGCACCCAGCAGTCGGGCGATTTGCCCGGCCATTGAGCCAATCGCGCCTGCACCGCTGGTGACAAAGACCGTATCGCCCGGACGCACTTGCACGCCCTTGACCAGCGCGGCAAAGGCGGTCCAGCCATGCCCGAGCCACGCGGCGGGGTCAACGACCGGGCTGTCGATGTACGTGCATTGTGCGACCGGCACCATTGCATAATCGCGCCACCCCAAAGGATGCATGACCAGGCTGCCGATGCTCAGATCAACGCCGGCGCCGACCTGTACCACCTCGCCAATGGCGCCATCGGCGAGCGTGTCGCCAGGCTTGAGTGGTGGAAAGGGAATGCCCTTTACCTCCTCGGCACCCGCTTCGGCCATCAAGCGGGTAGAGATAGAGACACGAAACCAGCGGTTGCGCACCAGTACTTGCCCGGGGCCGGGTGCTGCAAGCGCGGTTTCGACCACCGCAAAATGTTCGGCCTTGAGTGCGCGTGAGTTGTAACCGAGTAGTTTGACCTCGCGCGCTTTGAGTGTTTGTTCCGTCATGAACGGGCTCCTGCTGTATTCATTTGGAGGTTCCTGGGGCGGTGTAGCCGTTGAAGGTTGGAAACTACGAGATGCCAGAGGCCGCAAGGCGGGCAACGCTGATCGAGCGCCGGGCTCATTGCGCGGCGCCTGCGCGGCAGTTAGGTCTATTTGGCGTTGAGCCCCACCATGCGGCGTATCAGGCTGGTGCTTTGGTGGTAGTCGTAGTCCAGCACCAGGCGATCGCGCAGCAGGGGCTCGCTGAGTGCGTGCTGCTCTTCAAACACCAACGCCCGTGTGGAGTGCTCACTGGCGGCCACGTCCCACACCAGATTCATCAGCAGGTTCTTCTCTCTGGCGCCCACGCTTTGCGTGTCAAGAAACCAGGAGAACTTCTGGCCAAAGGCGGCGTCGGCGGCCAAGTCTTTCTCGTTGAACCTGAGGATCAGGCCTTGTCCGCACAGCTCTCTGAGCAGATGCAGCACCCGGGGCAGTTTTTCCATGGCAAATACCCGTCCGGCGGCCAGTGCGTTGGGGCCAGGCAGCAGTATGTCGCCGTCGGACATCTCGGCCGTTTCGATGGACGCGATGCACATGCCTTTGAGTATTTCTGAAAACTGCACTATTTCGCTGACCCGCTGGCGAACCACCGCAATACCCTCAAGGCCCAGGACTTCCATGATCACCTTGGCCAGTCCGGCGTACAGGTCCGCCTTGGTTTCCAGACGCACCAGCGTGTACCAATGGCTGTATGAGGTCCACAGGTTGAAGAAACCGGCGTTGGCCAGTTCTGGGACGTTTGCCGCCATGATTCGCCAGCGTGGAATGAACACGTTATCGAATACCACCATCGCCTCGGCTTCTTCGCCTTTGGACGTGAGCGGGTGGTCGTAGGCGCTGGCGTGGGGCTGGGAGACAATCTCCCGGCAGAAAATCTTCACCCCCGGCGCATCGGCAGGGACGTAGGCCCAGAATGACTCGTCGGGCGCCGCGGGGTGCAAACTGCCGACAAATATTTCATTGGATTGCGGTGCTACCGTGCCCACGCCTTTGACGCCGCTGATCCAGATGCCCTCGGCGTTTTGCTTGTTGATCCGCATCACCGCACGATCGGGCGGCGTCAGGTTGAGGTCGGTGCCGTGGGTCCGTGCCCGATAGCCTTGAGGGTCAACAATGGCCTCGGACAAATACAGGCTGTTGCGCTCGGCGTAGTCATGGTAAT
The DNA here is from genome assembly GCF_012985535.1 of Pseudomonas sp. WS 5021. Classification (NCBI taxonomy): domain Bacteria; kingdom Pseudomonadati; phylum Pseudomonadota; class Gammaproteobacteria; order Pseudomonadales; family Pseudomonadaceae; genus Pseudomonas; species Pseudomonas sp. WS 5021. The sequence continues at coordinate 193,138 of NZ_JAAQWP010000002.1, forward strand.
CGGTGATGTTTTCTGCGTACTCGGGGCATTTTTTCCTGAATGTCGGCAGGTGTCCCATCATGCCGACGGCGAAGCTGGCGATCATGTCCAGGCTACGGCAGTGGGTGCCCCAGGTTTTTTGCGCAACGTACATGATTGCGCGGCGTCGCGACGCCAAGTCTGCTTTGTTTCTGGGGGGCATATAGGCAGAAGAGGCCAGGTAACCGTCGGGGCGTACGTACGTCAGAATGTCGTCGTGTTTACCGCTGAACTGTTCCTCGTAGATTTCTGCAACTTGCGATATGCCGCCAGCCGTAGAGAAGTGTGTAGTCACATCTTCAACAACTTGGCCTTGATAAATAACAGTGCGGTCATCACGCAGTGAAGCTTTGAAGGATTCTGCACTTTTCAGATATTTACGCTTGTTTTGCAGATCTGGCATGGTAGCAACCTCAGTAATGTTCAACGTTGTTTGCGTAGGCTCTGGCCCGCTGTCTAGCGCTGGATCAAGGACAACGTTCTAGCGCCACTATAAGATTCAGATGGGAATTAATGTCGTTACAGACTTTGGCGATCCGGATTCTCTGTTTGGCATTTCGAGTACGCGTTGTTTCCCACCCGGACTCTTGTCTTGTTGACCGGGTGTCATGAATATTGAAGTTCGTGCAATGTGTTCGAAGTTGCAGCAACCCGGTTTTTCAAAGCGTGTTTATTGCACTGTCCTACGGCTGTAGCCGGCGATGTTTCCAGCCTTCGGCGCAGCGGTCATAGCGCAGCCGCTCATGCATCCGCCCGCTGCCGTTGGCCCAGAACTCAATTGACTCAAGGCACAACTCGAACAGGCAATATCCGGGTGGGCGTGGCAGCGGGCCGCCGACTAGTGCCAGACGCTGGGCTTGCGCGCGCAACGACTCAATATCGATGAGTTCTTCACTCTGGCGCGAGGCCACCGACATGGGGTGGGTTGCATAGGGCCGACTCTGCCACTGTGCGTCGGCGCGCTCCGACGAAAGCTGCTCGGCGATACCATTGAAAATGATCTGCTGACTGGTTTCACGCCAATACAGCACCCCCGAGGCCCAGGGATTCTCCAGTAGTTCGCGCCCTTTCTGGCTGCCGGCATGGGTGGCGAACACCAGGCCACGCGTACTGATTTCGCTGATCACGATGATGCGTGTCGATGGCCGGCCCTGGCTGTCGGCGGTGGCCAGCGCCAGCGCCCGAGGTTCGCGGATGCCCACGCGGCGTGCACGCTCCAACCAGTTGGCCAGCACGACCATGGGATCGGCGGGCAGCGTCTGGTACTCGGGAAACGGCGCATCCAGCGTGCCGGTGAGAGACTCCGACATACCTTTGCCCAGCAGGGGCTTGCCTTGTAGTGAAGGGTTCATAGCACGATGGTCCCCCGGCCGAACGTGACGCCATTGCCCGATACTTCAACCCGCGTCAGTTGATCGGCCCGGCCCTCAGCCCTGGCGAACATCAGCGACGGCCGGCCGATTTCCACGCCCTGCAGAATCTCGATCTGCTGGCCGAACTCGATCTGGCCGTGGCGTGCCAGGTGAATTGCCAAGGGCCCGGCCGCAGAGCCGGTGGCGGCATCCTCGACCACGCCATAGGCCGGTGAGAACATCCGGCTGCGCCACTGCCGCCCTGCGCCGGCAAAGCAGTTGATGGCCATGTCATGGAAGCTGGCAAGGGCACGATGGTCGGGGTGCAGCGCTGACAGCGCGGCAATATCCGGCAAGCCGACAAACACATGGCGCGGGCCGTTGTGATAGATCTCGATAGGAAAGGTCGAGCCGCTGATCCCCAAGGCGCTGAGCAATTGCGCATCGCGTCCCAAGGTGGTCCAGGTCGGTATGGGCTGGTCCATGCTGGCGGCGATGACGCTGGTGTTGTGGCGCTCCAGTTCAAAAGTGATGGTGCCCATCCGGGTTTCCAGGTACAGCCGGTGATTGTCGGTCTGCGCACCCAACGCAATAGCGGTACCCAGTAATGGATGGCCGGCAAACGGCAGTTCGTTGACCGGGGTAAAAATCCGGATCAACGCATCGCCACCGTTGCGCGGCTTGAGCACGAAGGTGGTTTCCGACAGGTTCATCTCGCGGGCGATACGTTGCATTTGCGTGGACGACAAGTCATCGGCGTCAAAGAACACCGCGACCGGATTGCCTTCCAGAGGGACGCTGGCAAAGGCGTCGATGATGACGTATTGGTGCATGGTTATCTCCCGGCGGCCGAAGCGCTGCTGTCGACAGGTGTGTGGAGGAGGGCATGGCGTAGCAGGTCGGCGATGATGCGTGGGCCTTCCTGGGTCAGCAGCGACTCGGCATGAAACTGCATGGATGCAAACGATGGCCCACGCAGGGCATGTACTTCCCCGGTCTCGCTGTCGCGGCTGATTTCGACGGTTCCGATGCCGTTGATGTCTAGGCGGTCACTGCTGCTCTGGGCGGCGAAGGTGTTATAGAAACCGACCCGTTCGGCGTGGCCAAACAGGTCGATCTGTTTTTGCACGCCCTGGTTGGGAATGGCTCTGCGTTGCAGCTCCAGGCCCAGGCACAGACTCAGCACCTGATGACTCAGGCACACCGCGAGGAACGGTCGCTGCTGGCGCAGCAAGGAGCGGATGGCCACGTGCAGATGGTCGATTTTTGGCAGTTGGGTATCGCTCGGGTTACCGGGGCCTGGGCCCATGATCACCAGGTCATAACCATCAAAGCTGTATTCGTCGCGCAAGCTGCACACCGTTACCACCAGACCCAGGGCACGAAGTTGCTTGGCGATCATCGAGGTGAAGGTGTCTTCCGCGTCGACGATCAACACCTGGCGCCCGTTAAAATCGGCATGGGTCTGTTGCCGTTGCTGGCTGTCCATCAGCCAGAAGTTGGAAACGTAGGCATTGCGGCTGGCCAAAGCCGCCCGCACCTGCAGGTGGCTACCGAAGCGCGAGGGCGCCTGGTTTTTCAATGCGCTAATCAGCCCGGCGGCCTTGGCCCGGCTTTCGGCAGCTTCGGTCACTGGATCAGAGTGGCGCACGATGGTCGAGCCCACGCTGATCTGCACCTGGCCGTTGCCATCGATGTCGGCGGTGCGAATCAGGATCGCCGAATCCAGAGTACGCCCCCCCTTGCCGTCGCTGCCGATCAGCGCAGCCATGCCGCTGTAGTACCTCCGGCCTTGTGGCTCATAGCGTTGAATGACCCGGCAGGCGCTTTCCAGTGGACTGCCGGTGACGGTAGGGGCGAACAGGGTTTCGCGCAGGATTTCGCGTACATCGCGCCGGGTCTTGCCTTCGATGAAGTATTCGGTGTGGGCCAGGTGGGCCATTTCCTTGAGGTAAGGACCGAGCACGCGGCCGCCGTCGTCACAAATGCGCGCCATCATTTTCAGTTCTTCGTCGACCACCATGCACAGCTCGTCGGCTTCCTTGCGGTCGGCCAAAAATTCCATGACCTCTGCCAGGTTGGGACCGGCGGGCGGATAGCGATAAGTACCGCTGATGGGGTTCATCACCGCAAGCCCCTCCTTGACGCTGATATGGCGCTCGGGGGATGCACCGACGAAGGTGCGGTTGCCGGTGTGGATGATAAATGTCCAATAGACACCTTTCTCCCGCTCTAGCAGATGACGAAAGAACGACAGGGCACTGGCTGGTCCGTATTCGCTGATCTCGGCGAGGAAGGTGCGCTTGATCACGAAGTTTGCGCCTTCACCGCAGCCGATTTCGTTGGTGATCACCTGGCTGACGATCTCGGCGTAGCTTGCGTCGCTGAGGTCGAAGCGCTCGTTGTTCAACTGGATGGGCACGTCGGGCAGCAACCCCAGTAGCTGTTCGATGCCGATGGGCTGCTGTTCGGTGATTTTCATCGCCAGCAATGGCGACTGATCGTCCACGGCGTCAAAGCCACGCTCGGCAATCTGGCGGTAGGGAATCAGCGTCAATACATCCAGGCGAGGCGCGCCGATCGAGGTGGCGGGCAAGTCGATATCGGCCAGGACCGTGGGCTGCGACATCTCGCCTATCAACACGTCCAGCAGTCCCTGGCCGCCGGACTCCGGCCGGTACAGCAGGGCAAACGGCTCGGGCGCCGGTTGCAGGATGCGCTCCATAAGGCGGGCGGCGGCTTGGCTCATGACACCACCTCGTCAGTGGTGACGACCATGGCACAGCGGCTGGCGGCGTATTCGATGGCCATCCAGTGGTGTTCCTTGCTGAAGTCGGCAATAGCGTCGGCCACGAGGAACGGCTGGATATCGTTGGAGTAGGCATCTACGGTCGAGATCAGCACCCCGACATGGGCATACACCCCGCACAGGATCAACTGATCGCGCTCATTGGCGTGCATCCGCTCCAGCAGGTCGGAGTTGAAGAACGCACTGTAGCGCCACTTAGTCAGCAGCCAGTCGCCAGGCTTGGGCGCCAGGGCGTCGACCACCTCGCGGTCAGTGGCGCTGGCCTGCATGCCGGGCCCCCAGAAGTCCTTGAGCAGCCCGCGTTGCGCTTCGCTCATGCTGCCAGGCTGGGCGGTGTAGGCCACCGGCACGCCGTTGTCAGCCGCCCACTGGCAAATGCGCGCGGCGTTGCCCACCACTTCTTCACGCAGGGCGTCGGGCAAGGGCCGTAGGAAGTAGCGTTGCATGTCATGCACCAACAGTACGGCGCGCTCGGGGTCGATACGCCATTGTGCGAGGTTGACAGGCAGGTCGCGGGAGGTGGGCAGGGCATACGGGACGATGTTTGGGATGCCGGTCATGCGACAGTCTCCAGTGGGAAGTTTGCAGTGGGGGCTGCTTGCCAGCCGTTCCAGGCCATCACTGCAGCGAGTGCCTGCTGGGGATTGAGGCGTGGGTCGCAGAGACTGGTGTAGTGGCGGCTGACCTGGAGCAAACCTGCCGCGTCTGTCGCGCATTCGCTGACGTTGTCGGGGGTGGTTTCCAGGTGAAGGCCGGCGGCCACGCCACCGGCTGAAGTCACGGCATGCTTGAAGGTGCAGATTTCCTCGCTAATGGTTTGCACCATGCGGGTCTTGTTGCCGCAAGGGGCGACGATAGTGTTGCCATGCATCGGATCGCTCAACCAGATCACCGGATGGCCGGCTGCACGTACCGTTTCTACCAGCGACGGTAGGCGTTCGCCGACGGCCTGTGCGCCCATTCGCGCAATCAACGTCAACCGTCCTGGCTCGCGTTGCGGGTCGAGCCGTTCGCAAAGCCCCAGCAACTGCTCGCGACCCATCTGCGGGCCGACTTTGCAGGCCACCGGGTTGAGCACCTGGCTGAGCAGCGCCACATGCGCGCCGTTCAACTGTCGGGTGCGCTCGCCAATCCAAGGCCAATGGGTCGACCCCAGGTAGGCCCGGTGCTGGTGATCCTTGCGCAACATCGACAGCTCGTAGTCGAGCAACAGCATCTCGTGACTGGTCCACACCGGCGGGGCGCCTTTATCAAGATCGCGCGGGGCGTCCCAGCCCAGGTGACGCATGATGTTGCGCGCCGATGCATAGCCCTTGAGGATCCGCTGTGGGTTGGCCTGACGCTGTCTGGCATTCGCCGCATGACCGTTGACCATATCGCCGCGATACACCGGCAGCAGCTGTTCGCCGACCTGTTCATGGGGCTTGGATCGAGGCTTGGCATATTGCCCGGCAATCCGCCCGACCCGGATTACCGGGCGGCCCCCGGCCTTTTGCAGCGCCCCGGCGAGCGTCTCAAGCAGTGCGGTCTTGCGTGTCACGCTGTGTACTTGGTGGTCGTCGATGTCTTCGGCGCAGTCGCCGCACTGCATCACCAGCGCCTCGCCCGTGGCGACACGGGCAAGCTGTGCACGCAGTGCCAGGGTATCGCCAACCCGGATCAACGCCGGGCTGGCCCGCAGGCACTCCTGAACCTTGCGCAGGCACGACAGATCGTCCCAGTCGGGTTGCTGCAGCACCTCGCAGCGCTGCACGCGTTGCAATAAATCGTCCATTATTGACCCTGCTTGGCTGGCTATCAGGTGGGAATACCTTCGCGTTTGATTTGCGGCACCGTAATACTTAGTGCGCGCAGTTGCTGGAAGACGTTCATGAACTCGCGATTACGCTTGATCTTGCCGTCATCCAGCTCGAAGGAATGCAGGAAGTGGTTTTCGTAATAGCCGTCCGGGTAACCGGGGAAGAGGATCTTGCCGTGGCCTTTGCACTCGACCCAGAAGTGATTGGGGTCGTCGGTACCGAAGATCTTGATGTCGTACCATTCCCAGTCCGGAAAACACTTGAGCGACCAGACCGCATGTTCCGCGAGTTTCTGTTTACCGCTGATCACGATCGGTGCGCCGGTATCCGTCGTCCATAGACCGCCACTGCCATCTTCGACGAACAACTCATGTCGACGCAGGCGATCCTGGCCCTTGGTATTCATGTAGGTTGCAACGGTGACGCGATTCTTCTCGCGAAGATCGGAGGCGCCACTGAAGTCGGCTTGGTTAGTTGTGTCTGGCATCATCAATACTCCTTTGATGGTATTTAGACGGGAATGCCGTCGCGCTTTATTTGCGGCATGGCTATGCCTAGTGCGTGCAGCTTGGGCACAGGGTTCATGAACTCGCGGTTGCGCTTGATCCTGCCGTTATCGAGTTCGAATGAGTGCAGGTAGTGGTTCTCGCAGTAGCCTTGCGGATAGCCCGGGATCAGCACCTTGCCGCGCCCGTCGCACTCCACCCAGAGGTGGTTGGGGTCGTCGGTTTCGAAGATCCGTACGTTGTGCCATTCCCAGTCGGGAAAACATTGCTCGAGCCATACGGCAAGGCGTGCCAGGCTCTCGTGGCCCTGGAAAACCAGGGGCTCTCCGGTAGCCGTGGTCCAGTTTCCGCCGCAGCCGTCCTCGCTGAACAAGGTGTGGCGTTGCAGCCGTTCGGCGCCCTTCATGTGCATGTAGCGCTCGACGGTTGCGCGATTGATCCGACGCAACTGCAGGTGGTTTGCGAAGCCTGTCATTGGTGAGGTGTCCTGCATGATTTAAGCCTCCCTGTCTACCGCTGTCCTGGCGGGCATTGCGCTACGGCCTGTTCGCCAGGGCATGCCGGGTATAGCCGATGAAATTGAAGTCAGGCCTTAACGCGATGTGCGACGTCAGCGTTTGCACGTCACGCCAGCTTTTCTGCACCAGATTGCTGCTGAAGTGGGCTTGGGCGCCGCTCAGGCGGAAGATGCGGTTGACGGCGTCCAGAAGCAGTTGTGCAGCGAAGCTCGCATCACGGGCGCAACGTCCGATTTGCAGTGGTGATAACTCACCCTGGTCAATCGCCTGGCAACTGTTGTGCAGCAACAGGCCGCAGGTCTCCAGTGCAGCTTCCGCGCTGGCATAGGCCATGGCCACTTCACCCACTGCCTCGCTGGGGAGGCTGTCACGCCATTGCTCAAGGCACTGCCAGCCGGCCCCCAGGCCACAGGCCAAAAACAGCTGGGCATCGGCGGCAATCGGTGAGGCCTGGTACTGCGGGCCCTGGGCGTGGCGGGAACCACCTTTCATCAAGTCGGTTCTGGCAAAGGTCATATGCGTCGGTACAACCACTGCGTCCAGGATGATCGAGTGACTGCCTGTGCCCCGCATGCCCAGGGTTTGCCAATTGTCGAGGACTTGCCAGGTACCGGCGGGAATGGCGGCGAAGCGTTGCTCCCCGTCATCGACCTCAATGCACAGCAAAGCCCAATCAGCGAAATCAACGCCCGAGAGGTAGTGCCATGTCCCCGTCAAGCGCCAGCCCTGGGCGACGGCCTCGACCTTGCCGGTGGAGCGGAACGAGGCACAAATGCGTACGTCCTGGCTGTCTCCCCAGATTTGCTGTTGTGCAGCCACTGGAAGGTAGGCTGCCATGCGCCCCACGACCGCCTGGATGATGGCGCACCAGGCAGCAGAAGGGCATGCCTTGGCCACAGCCACGATGCGCTGTGACAGTTCGACGAAGGTGCCGGGGTGCCCGCCCTGTTCCCTTGGCACGAAGTAGCGGGAAAAACCGGCGCAGGTCAGCGCCTCCACCACTTCGGCGGCCAGCACACCTTGCTGGTCGGCGTTCAACGCGTGGCGGGCGGCAACTTCACGGACGCGCTCAAGGGGTATCAGTTGAGCGAGGGTGCTCGGCGCTTTCAGCTCTTGCATCGGGTCATCTCCTTGAAATTATTCAACCGACTGTGTGGGTGAGGGTGTTTGGCTGGCGGGTTTGCGCGGGGCGCGCAGGCTCCAGCCGAGCAGGTAGGCCAGCATCAGGCCAAGGGCGGCCAGCAGGCAGCCGAACAGGCCGCTGTAACCGGTGTGGTCCAGCAACACGCCGGCGAGAATCGGCAGCAGCGTGCGACCTGCTACGAACAGACTCGACTGGATGCCGTAGTCCAGCGCCGACAGCCCGGGCCGTACGTGGTACATCATCAAACCGAACACCAGGCCGCCGCTGGCGCCCATCATCAGGGCCACCAGCAAAGCCGCGACGGCCATTGCGTCAGGCCCCCAGCAAAGCAGCGTGCTGGCGGCCAGCGTGCCCAGCGTCAGCAGGTTGCCGGCCGCAAACAAGGGCAACGCAACGCGCACTCCCCACTTTCGCGATACATAGCTCCCGGCCAGGCTGGAGAAAGCGGCGACCACCCCGCCACCCACGCCGACAATCTGTGCAATGCGTTCAGGGCTGAAACCCTGGTCGAGCATCAACGGCTTGAGGAACACCCAGACGGTGCCGATCAACGGGAAATACAAGATCAGCAATACGGTCCAGGTGCGGTGCCCGGGTTGTGTAAACCACGCCAGCCATTGCCCCATACTGGGCCTGGATATAAAGGCGTCGCGCTCTTCGGGAACAGGGCAGGCAAGTGTGGTCGGTGTTCGCAGCAGCGGGAGCAGCAGCACTGCCGAAAGCACCCCGAGAGACAAAACGTACAAGGGCGCGGCCCAACCTGTACGGCTGTGCAGGATCAGCATCAGGCCACCGCCGACGATTGCCGCCAGCGAGGTGGCTGTTGAACGAATCGCACCGGCCTGCATGCGCTGGGTTTGCGGCAGCATCCGGATGGCCAGCGCGTTGATGGGCAAATCGACCCAGGTACCGAAGAGGCTGACCGCCATGGCTAGCACGAACAACAGGGCAAATGGTGTCTCAGCCAAATCATGGAGGCCCAGCAACAGCAGGGTGGCGATGTAACCCACGCCCAGCAGCATTCCCCAATTGCGATAATTGTTCCGGCCTACCTGCCAGCGGTCGATGGGTGTCGCCAGCAGGAACTTGCCCAGCGCCGGCAACCCCGTCATCTGCATCAGGCCAATTTGTGTAGCGCTCCAGCCGTGTTCGCGCATCACCAACGGCAGGCCGATGAACAGATAAATCAACGGTGCCGTCAGGGCGAGGTTGATCCAGCCGATCAGCAGCTGTCGTGGCCACCAGAAAGTTGTGTTCATCACCACGCCTCACATGCGCCAGGTCAGTCGCGCGCCGACTTCACGTGGCGGGCTGTAGATGGTGTAGTAGCCGGCGTTGTAACCTTCGGCGTCGTACTTCTTATTGAGCGTGTTGTTGGCATAAGCCGCCACTTCCCACTGGCCGAAGGGATAGCCCACCACCAGATTCAGCAGGCCGTAGCCATTGCGTTCGTAACGGTTGCCGGCATCCAGGTAGATCTTGCTGGTGCCCACCACGCTGCCTTGGGCATACCATCTCTGTGGCGCGGTGTAGCGCAGGTCTACATGGCCATTGAGTCGGGGGGCAAAGGTGTTGTAGTTGCCCGCGTAGTTGGTCGCACCGTCCTGAAAACTGTCGTAAGTGGTGTGGTTGAAGGCCAGGCCTGTGGTCACTTGCCAGCCGGCACCGAGCAGATAGTCCAGGTCCAGCTCTACGCCCTTGGACGTCGCCTTGGCGGCGCTGGCGGTGTAGATCACGCCCACCGCCGGCTGCATTTGCACTTGCATGTTGTCGATTTTCATCACGTAGGCCGCGAGGGAGTAACGCAGCTGTTTGTCCAGCGCCCAGCCTTTGAGGCCGGTCTCGTAGGACCAGATATCTTCTGGCGAATAAGAGGGGTAGTTGAGCCTGGAAACAAAGATGTTATAGCCGCCGGCGCGTACCCCTCGGCTGGCACTGATGTACCACTGGTTGGAGGCATTGATCTGGTACTGCAGGCTCAGCTTCGGCGAGACATAGGTCCAGTCCTGGCTGCTGTGTCCACCACCGGTGGGGGTGATGCCTGCCGACATGCGCTCGATGCGCGCGCCCGCCGAAACGCTCCAGTCATCGTTGAGCGGCACATTCCAGTGGGTGAACAGGGCCACCGAATCTGTCTTCAAGCGGCCGCCATAATCAGAGAAGACGGGGCTGCGCAGGGCAAAGTTGCGCAAGTCGTTGTTACCGTGATCACCGTATAGGCCTACTAACCAGTCGGCCCGCCCCAGTTGCCCCTCCACCCGGAACTCCTGCGACAGGGTGCGCATATGGTTGTCGCGCCCGATGTACAGGCGTTCTACCGGCATGAAGTCGGAGTCTTGCAGGACCTTGTCCTGGTAGTCGTTGTAGGCAGTGATGGAGCGCAGGCGCAGGCCCGTATCGAACAGGTGCGAGGCATTGATCGAGAAGGTCTGGCCCAGGGAGCGGTTCCAGCTGGGCGTGGTGGATGCAACGCGGTCGCTGGGCTGGCCGGCATTGCCCCAGAGCGCCGCACCATCGTTGTAATCCTGACGGGTGTAACGGGTGACCACTTCATCGGCGTCGGTTGGGGTCCAGCGCAGTCCCAGGTTCAGGTATTTGTGGTGGGTATGGTCCTCATCCCCGCCCGTATAGGTGTTATGAATGAACCCGGACTGCCGTGCGATCGAGCCGGAAACGCTGCCATACAAGGTGTTGGCAACCAGCGGGCCACTCAAGGCGAAGCGCACGTCCCGCTTGTCCCGGCTGCCCAGCTCGGTCGTTACCGTGGCCCGTGGGGTATCTTCCATCTGCTGGCTGTGGATGGCGACCACGCCGGTCTCTGCATTGCGCCCGTACAAGGTGGACTGCGGTCCACGCAGTACTTCGACACGATCCACATCTAGGAGGCTGTTCTCGAAGCCCTGTGCCATCAATGTGGGAACGTCATCGACCAGGAGCAGTACCGAGGAAGAATAGGAGTGGATACCGGCCGTCACGCCGCGCATCACCGGTGCTTTCATACCGGCCTGGCCAAAGGGCTGGAAGGACAACCCGCCAATGCGACCCTCCAGTTGCTCCATAGTCGTGATGCCCGATTGCTCAAGATCCTGGCCATCAATCACCGCGACACTGGCGGGTACCATTTCCAGCGGCCGCTCAATCTTGTCGGCCGTCACCACCACGGAGGGGAGGGCGATGCTGGTTGCATTTTCGGCAGAGTCCGACGCGGTTTGTGCATAAACAGCTGCCGGGCAGGCAAGGGCAGACAACGCAATGAAAACGGTGCGCAGCACCGAGTCAGGGGCATAATTCATGTGGTAGCCAGGCCCGAAATAGGCGCTAATTAAGGTCGGGCCACTATAGGATGCCAATGCGAATAAATCTTGTTACACTTTTTTGGAGGTCCGGATTATCTGTTTGGCATTTCGGAGATCTCCCCCCGTCATTGGGTAAGCGCAACACAAGGAATGATGAAAATGAGCTATCGGTTTTCTTCCACGGACAGGGCCGCACCTTCTCGCCTGGGGCAATCGCCTTGGCGTCGCTCCCAGTTACCGGAAAGCCTGGGAACCTGCTTCAGTGACTCGCTGACATTCGAGGATGGCCTGGCAGTGACCTACTCCAGTTTCAATCCAAACTTTGACCTGGTGGAAGTTGGGTCGTTTGAAGGGGAGCGTGCCCTGACGGTGGCGATTGCGTTGTCCGGACAATCGAGCAGTACCGGTATGGACGGGCAGCGTTACGACTTCATAGGCGGCCATAGTACCGTCGCCACCTACGGCAGTTTGCGGGGAGAGCGGTGTTATCCGGCCAAACAGGCTATCCGCCAGTTGCGTCTGGTGGCCAAGGCGCCACTGCTGCAGCGGTACGGCTTGGAATACTTGCTGTTGGACAATGCCAAGGACCTGTCGGCCAACCATTTATTTTGCGGCAAGCACGGTGCGGCCACCCAGAGGCTGGCCGATTCATTGGTCCATCTGCACGACCAGGCTGGAGGGCTGCTCGATATCCACATTGCCGCACTCGGGTTGCTGTCGGAGCAGATCCGCCCGCTTGCCCCCGCGCCAACGCCTGTAGAGGACAAGATCCGCGCAAAAGACCAGGATTTGATGCTGAGCGCACGGGATATCCTGATGAGCCAATTCGATCGGCAATTAACCGTCGGGTATCTGTGCGCTACGTTGAGCACCAATGAATTCAAGCTTAAACAGGGCTTTCGCAAGGTGTTTGGCACCAGCCCTTACCGCATGCTCACGGATATCCGCATGGCAAAGGCCAGGGAGCTGCTGGAGTCGGGCATGTATGTGTCTACGGTGGCGTACAAGGTCGGGTTTCAACACCTTTCGAGCTTCAGCGCTGCGTTTGAAAAGTATTACGGGCGCACCCCCAAATCATTGCGCCAGGCAAAATGACCGGCCCTGCGGCCCCAAGTGCCTCATAGGCCAGGCCTGACGCATGGCCGGAGCAGGCCAAGGCGACCGTCTCCATGCCTGCGCTTGGGCCTTGCAGGGTTGGCGATCAAGAGGCAGTGCTGACCCTGACCGGCGGCGTCGGGGTTGAGACCAACTGCGGGTTTTCCACGGTCTTTGGCCGGCTGTTCCAAAATGGCACCAGCATCAGGCTGGCCAGCAGGGCCGTGGCGGTGAACACCAGGAATACGGTGATGGTGTCGAAGTAACCCGGCAGCAAGCCGCCCAAAACCGCACCGACCGAACCACACCCATTGACGAAGCCGGCGGCCGAAGCCGCGCCGTGCTTGCTGCCGAAGTCAATCGCCGCCGAGCCACAGATCATCGAGTCCGGCCCGTAGAGTGTCAGGCCCATCATAAATAGCAGGCCGACCACCATGTACAGGCTGCCGCTTTGCATCGCGGGAACAAACAGCGCCAGGCAGATAGTCAGCAGAACCAGGCTAAGGACACAGGCGGGCACACGACGCGCACCGAAGTATTTATCCGATGCAATACCGATGAGGATGGGGCCGACTAAACCCGCAAGCTCAAAAGAGGTAGGCACGATGGCAGAGGCTACCTTGCCGATCTCGGGCATGCGCTCGTAGATAATCACCGGGCCCCACAGCAGGATCGCGTAACGGGCGGGCTTGAGCATGAAGTAGGCAAGGCCGAGCACCAATACCGTACGATTCTTCATCACGATCCGTAAACCGGCCCACATGCTTTCCCGTGGTACTACGACGTTACTGACCGGTTCGAGCTCAACTTCTACAGCCGGCAGGCCTACGTCTTCCGGACAGTTGCGTTGCAGGAAAAAGAACAGCACGGTCGCCACCAGCACCACGATCGCGCTGCTGATGAACGCTACGCGCCAGTCGTGATAGACCTGGTAAGCCCACCAGCCGGCAAATGGGGTAGCCACCAAGCCGCCAAAGGCGTAGGAGGTGCTCCAGTAGCCAAGTACGCGGCCGCGTTCTCCCGTACTGAAGAAGCTGCTGACGTTCTTGCACAAGCCTGACCACCCGGTCGATTGCGCAAGACCCTGAATGATCATGCAAGACGCGAAGATCGGCAGGGTGGCGTAGGTCCCCATCAGGAGCGCTGCCCCCGCCGAAATGGCCAGGCCGCTCAGGACTACGATCCTGGGGCCGAAACGGTCCGAGAAGTTTCCCCAGAGAAACTGACCTATGGCGTAGGCGGCCAGATAGAGGGCGTCGAGGTTGGCCATCATGGTCTTTTCGAGCATAAAGCCTGGGTCTTCGCCAATACCAAGCTTGGCGACGGAGAACGCCTTGCGGGTGAAGTAGAAGGCGGCATAAGCCACCCAAGTGATCAGGAAAACCTGCACGCGCCAACGCTTGAGGGAGTGCCAACTGCTTGCAAGGACCGACGGATTATTTTTGTTCATGGTGTTCTGATCCCGTAAAAGGTGCCAGACAGCGCAAAAGAGGATTTTTTTGTTTTTGTTTTTGCGGTACGAGCCCGTCCAGGCCCACGGCATCGATCAGATGGCCGTGAGAATGGAGTCAGGCTGTCAGTGGTAAAGGGCGCCTTGTCGCCAGCAGGCAGGGCCTGCTGAAGGCTCGGGGGGGCAGTAGAGGTGCATATCCAAACGCAGTGTGGGTCATGATCTTCTCCAGCAATATTATTGTTGTGAGGAGTGATGCATGGAGCCGATAAAGCCATCGCTGAAACGGTGGCTAAGATCGTTGTGGTGCCTGTTATGCGGGCTGACTGAGGTGGGTCAACCCTTGTCGGCCTTGCCGGCGGCGGCAGCGAATTTGGCCAGATGCACATCGAATCGACGAGGGTGCCGGTTGTGGTCTTCGGCATGCTCTTTACGCCGAATGGCGTTGCGCACCATCAGGGAGCCGAGGTAGCGGATCGGTTCTGGAGGGAAGTGGCCTAGCGGGCCTTGCAGCAGTGGCGAGCGCGTCCACGGGTTGTCCAGGCCCAGCACCAGTGACGAGAGGATCTGCCCGCCCATATGGCAAGGGCCAACGCCGCTGCCGGAATAGCCGAAGCCATAGAAGACATTGCCTCTTGAGCCCATGCGGCCGAAGAACGGCAGCCCCGTGACTGATCTGTCGGAGGGGCCATTCCAGGTGGCGGCGATACCGACGTCGGCGAAGTCCGGAAAAAAATCCTTGAGTGTGTTGCGCAACAGTCCTGCATAGGGCGACGGTTGGTCGAACACCGGCAGGATACGTCCGCCATACGCGAAGGTGTTGCCACCTTTGCCGAGCATGATCCGACCGTCCGGGGTGTTGTGGTAATAGTGGACGAATATCCGCGAGTCCAGAACCGTGACGCCGTTGGTCAGGCCGATTTTTTCCAGCAGGTCAGGCCGTGGCTCGGTGATGATCATGTCGCTGGAAACGATCGCCACAGAACGCGCGAATTGTGGAAAAGCCCTGGCCATCCAGGCGTTCATCGCCAACACGACCCGGTCGCACGTTACGCTCCCGTTGGGGGTATGGATGATCGCTGGCGCGCCTTCTTCCAGGCGGGTCATTGGCGAGCTTTCATAAATACGCACGCCCAGGTCCAAGGCCACTCGGCGCAGCCCGCGGACCAGCTTGCCCGGCTGTACGCTGGCCGCCGCTGGCGAGAACCAGCCCTCAAGGTGGCGGGTCGAGCCAGCCAGGCGTTGTGCATCGGGCAACGCACATTTGGAAAACGAGTTGATACCGTTGCGTTCCAGCGCGGCGATCACCCCATCGGTGGAGCCGATTTGCGCACGGTTGGTCGCCGTGTAGAGCGTACCGTCGAGACGGTACTCGGCATCGACCGCGTACTTGTCGCAAAAGCGGCCGATGGCGTAGATGCTTTGCTCCGACTCCTGGACCAGGCGTATTGCCTCTTGGGTGCCGAACAAGCGCTCCAGGGTGAAGTACTTGGCCGACCAGGACAGTGCGCACCCGCCATTGCGCCCACTGGCACCGGCGCCGCAGATATCGGCCTCGACAATCGCCACGTCAAGCTCGGGGTTCTGCTCCTTGAGCATGATGGCAGTCCACAGCCCGGTATAGCCTGCGCCAACGATGCAGACGTCGGCGCGCGTGTTCTGGCGCAGGGGCGGGCAAGGCGCAGCGGGTTGATGTTTTAAGGCCTGGTCCAGCCAGTAGGGGCGCATAGGGTCGTCTCCGTTGGATCGTTACGAGGCAGGTTTATGAATCAGTCGCACGCAGCGACTACGATCATTTCCACGCGCCAGCCGGGGTCGATCAATTGCGCCAGGGTGCAGGCACGGGTGGGTGCGTGGCCGGCAGGAAAAAACTCATCCCAGATCCTGTTCAGCCCTGCATAGTCCTCGCGATCGGCGAGCAGAATGCGCACCGAAAGGACCCGCTCGCGGCTACTGCCGGCACTGAGCAGAAGTTGTTCGATACCCAGGAGCACTTCAAGGGTCTGCGCTTGGATATCTCCTGCGAGGTCTTGGGCAACCTGCCCGCCGATGTACAGGTGATGGTTGTAGCGGACCATGTCCGAACGGCGTTTTGACACAGCGAAACGTTCAACTTCCATAGCGCATTCCTTGTAAGCGGCTGGGGCATAACGGCTTGGGCATCTTGTGAAAAACATGCTTGCAGTTTATTTTCCATAAATGAAATCGATTTAGCGTATGCATGAATAAGCTGAAACTATAGATAGGTGCTGCAATGACGATCTCCCATACACAGCTCAAGGCCTTCCATGCGGTCGCGATGAACGGCAGCTTCACCCGGGCGGCCAACCAGCTGTGCCTGTCCCAACCTGCGGTGTCAGACCAGGTTCGCAAGCTCGAGGACTACTACGGGGTGATGGTGTTCTACCGCGACAAGCGCCTGGTGCGCCTTACGGAGGTGGGCGAGCGGCTGTTCGGCCTGACTCAGCGCCTGTTCGATATCAGTATCGATGCCCACGACATGCTGACGGACTACCGGACCTTGTCGACGGGCACGCTGAACCTGGCCGTGGATGCGCCGGTGCATGTCTTGCCCTATGTCTCTCGCTTCTGCAGCCGATACCCAGGCGTGGATGTGAAGATTGAGACCGCCAATACCGATGAAGTCCTGCAGCGATTGTTCGGCCATCAGGCAGACATCGCCTTGCTGGGGCGCAGCATCGACGACGATCGCCTGCTGACGCTGCATCTGCGCAGCGATCCCATGCTTGTGTTCGTGGCGCATGACCACCCCTGGGCCCAGCGTGAATCGGTTTGCCTGGCCGACCTGGACAACACTCCCATGGTTTTACGCGAGCAGGGCTCGGTCACGCGGCTGTCCCTCGAGGAAGAGATGGCGGCGGCGGGCTTGCGCATTCGCAAGGCGATCGAAGTGGAGGGGCGTGAAGCCGCGCGCGAGGCGGTAGCCATTGGCATGGGCGTCGGTGTCGTTTCTGCGGCCGAATTGGGCTCGGACTCCAGGCTTCGCGGGTTGCCGATCATCGATTGTCAGCGCCAGTTCACCGAGACATTGGTGTGCCTGCGCGCGCAGAGCTCCCGGCGTATCCTGACGACCTTTCTGGACCTGGTTCGAGAAGGGCTGGACGGGCACGATTGATGCCCTGCGTGGCAACCCCCGCAGCCGATCAACCACTGGCTGACACAAGATTGATCTCGGTCATCTACCCTTCCTGACACTCCCTCTACCCTTGGGTTTCCATAAAAGGCCAAGGATGGCTCAAGGAGCCTGCGGCCATGCATTCTCAAGGAAGAGTCAGTCATGCAGTCATTGAAGATTATGTTGTTGTCGTCGGCGTTCAACGGCTTGACCCAACGGGCCTGGCTGGATTTGCGCCAGTTGGGCCATGTGCCCAGTGTGGTGCTGTTCACCGATGAAGCCACGGTCTGCCGGCAGATCGAGGAATCGGCGGCGGACCTGGTGATCTGCCCGTTTCTCAAGGACCGGGTGCCGCAGCAGCTCTGGAGCAATCCGGATCGCCCGGTGGTAATCATTCACCCGGGGATTGTTGGCGACCGTGGCGCCAGCGCACTGGACTGGGCCATCACCCAGCAGGTCAAGCGCTGGGGCGTCACGGCCTTGCAGGCGGTGGAGGAAATGGACGCCGGCCCGATCTGGTCGACCTGTGAATTCGACATGCCCGCCGATGTGCGTAAATCCGAGCTGTACAACGGCGCGGTGAGTGACGCGGCGATCTATTGCATCCGCGATGTAGTAGAAAAATTCGCCCGCGGTTTCGTGCCGGTGCCCCTCGACTACACGCAACCTGACGTCATCGGGCGTTTGCAGCCGAACATGAAGCAAGCTGACCGCACCTTCAGTTGGTACGACTGCGCCCGGTTCATCAAACGCACCATCGACGCCGCCGACGGCCAGCCCGGTGTGTTGGCGAGCCTCGCCGGCGGCCAGTATTACCTGTATGACGCGCATCTGGATTCGCGCCGGGGTACGGCGGGGGAAATCCTCGCGGTACAGGATGACGCGGTATTGGTCGCGGCCGGTGATCACAGCCTGTGGATCGGCTCGCTCAAGCGCAAGGCCCAGCCCGGCGAGGAAACCTTCAAGTTGCCGGCCCGTCACGTGCTGGCTGGGCAACTGGCGGGTGTACCGGTGCTGGACGGCTCGATTGCCCACCAAGGGTTCGATGAGATGGCGTATCAACCGATTCGTTATCAAGAGTCCGGTCACGTTGGCGAATTGACCTTTGAGTTCTACAACGGTGCCATGAGCACCGAACAGTGCCAGCGCCTCGTCGCGGCACTGCGCTGGGCCAAGGCGCGGGACACCCAGGTGCTGCTGGTCCGGGGCGGGCGTGGGAGTTTTTCCAATGGTGTGCACCTCAACGTGATTCAGGCCGCCGAGGTGCCGGGGCTGGAGGCCTGGGCCAATATCCAGGCGATCGACGATGTCTGCCAGGAACTGCTGACAGCCCGGCAACTGGTGGTCAGTGGCCTGACAGGCAGCGCCGGAGCCGGCGGTGTGATGCTGGCGCTGGCGGCCGATGTCGTATTCGCCCGGGCGGGGGTGGTGCTCAATCCGCATTACAAGACCATGGGCCTGTATGGCTCCGAATACTGGACCTACAGCCTGCCGCGCGCGGTCGGCAGTGAAATCGCCCACAGGCTCATCGAGCAATGCCTGCCGATCAGCGCCTTCCAGGGCCGCCAGTGGGGGATGATCCAGGATATCGGCCCACGCTGCCCACGGGCATTTGGCTCATGGTTGCTGCAACAGGCCAGCGACGCGTTGACCGATGAAAAGTACGCCTTGCATCGCGCGCGTAAAGCCCAGATGGACCTGGAGCAGATTGCACACCTGCGCGAAAACGAGCTGGCACAGATGCGCTTGGACATGGTGGAAAACCGCCAACAGTTCGCCGAGAAGTGCCACAACTTCGTGTTCAAGCGCAAGACCTGCCAGACCCCGCAGCGCTTGATGGCGCCGTGGGCATTGGTGCCCAAGGCCACGCTGGTTGACTGAGAGGAACACCCCGCATCTACTCTTTTGCCGCCAGGGCGGAATTTCCTTTCGGCCCTGGCGGTCCATAATGCCAATGGAAAAAAGACAGAAAGGGTGAATTGTTGATGCGGCGAATTTATAGGGGCGTCATCTGCCAGGCCTTGTTGGCCATGGTTTTGGCTATCAGCCCGGCGGGATGGGCAGAGGCGGGCGCCACACCGGCGCCAGTCGAGGTCGTCGACAGTTTGCCGCTGTTGCCCGAAGACGCCGACCTCAAGCAGCTCAGCCAGCAGCTTGAGCTGATTCGCCAGAGCGTGCCGGTCAGTACCAGTGACGAAAAGCTGGCGGAGTTTCGGCAGGGTGCGCTGCAGGTGCAACAGCTGGCCGCGGCCTTGCTCACGGTGCGCGCCACCGAGATGGAGCGCCTTGACGATCAACTCAAGGTATTGGGCGCGGCCCAGCCCGGCGAAGCGCAGAGCCTCACCGAGCAACGGGATGCCCTGACCCGCAAGAAGAACAGCCTGCTTGAGGATGAGCAGCAGGCCAAGCAACTGAGCCAGACGAGCCGCGACCTCGCCGCGCAGATCGTCAACCTGCGGCGCAATCTGTTCAACTCCCAAGTCACTTCACGTACCGACTCGCCCTTCAGCCCCACCTTCTGGTCGACCCTGATCCGCCCCACCAGCGAGGACTTGCAACGCCTGGACAACCTCAAGGCCGAAGGTATCGTCGCCCTCAAGAGTGCCGTCAGCCCCGAGAACCGCTGGGCGTTCTTCAGCACGCTGCTGGCGGCGGTGCTGATCTGGAGTTTCGGCCGGCGACTGCTGGAGCATCTGCTCACCTGGGCAATGATCCGCTGGCTGCCGGAGGGGCGCCTGCGGCGTAGTACGTTGGCGGTGGCGGTGGGGTTGTCGTCGATCCTGACGATCATGGGGGCGGTCTCGCTGATGCGCTGGGGGCTGGAGAGCAACGCGGTGTTGAGCGAAAACCTGGCCCGGCTTTCCGATCATCTGGTCACCCTGGCCACGTTCTGTGCGTTTATTGCGGGCCTTGGCCGCGCCTTGCTGATGCTGCCGCGACCGTCCTGGCGGTTACCGGCCATTGCCGATGAAATCGCCAGTGCCCTGGGGCCTTTCCCGGCGATTCTGGCGGTGGCGCTGATGCTGGTGGCCACCGAGGAGCGCATCAACAACGTCACTGGCGCCAGCCTGGCGCTGACCGTGGCGCTCAATGGCCTGACGGCCCTGACCACCGCGTTGATCTTTATCGCCGCGATGTTGCGCGTGCGCCATGTGCGCAAAAAACTCGAGCTGCCGCGCCCGGGTGGGCTCGCCGGTATGCTGCCCTTTGTGGCGTCAATCTGGGTGGCGGTGATTGTCCTCGCGTTGTTCACCGGGTATCTGTCCCTGGCCTACTTCCTTACCGTCAAGCTGCTGTGGGTCAGCGTCGTGGCGGCGTCGGCCTACCTGCTGATCGCCTTTTTCGGCGACGTCTGCGAAACCCTGCTTTCGCCCAAGCAGCCCAGCGGCCTGGCACTGGCCAATGCCCTGGGGCTGTCGCCACGGCACCAGGCCCAGGCCTGTACGGTGCTGGCGGGCGTTGGCCGTACATTGCTGCTGCTCACCGCCGTGATGGCGGCTTTCCTTCCGGCAGGCTCCAGCCCCAGCGAGTTGCTCCAGGGCTTCAGCCAACTGGGCGAGTCCAGCAAGACCCTGGGCAACCTGCACATCATTCCCCAGGACATCCTCATTGCGCTGCTGATGTTTGTCATCGGGCTGTTCGCCGTGCGCACCTTGAAGCGCTGGCTGAGCGAGCGGCTGCTGCCGGAAACCAACATGGACGCCGGCATGCGCGCCTCCCTGGTGACCCTGGTGGGCTACCTGGGCTTTGTGCTGCTGACTCTGTTGGTGATGTCGATCCTGCGGATCAACCTGACCAGCCTGACCTGGGTGGTCAGTGCCTTGTCGGTGGGCATCGGCTTCGGCTTGCAGGCGATTGTGCAGAACTTCATCTCCGGGCTGATCCTGCTCACGGAGCGGCCGGTGAAGGTTGGCGATTGGGTCAGCCTGGGGGGCGTGGAGGGCGATATTCGGCGGATCAACGTCAGGGCCACCGAGATCCAGATGTCCGACCGCTCGACGGTGATCGTGCCGAACTCGCAATTCATCTCGCAAAACGTGCGCAACGTCACCATGGGCAACGCCTTGGGCGTGGTGGGCATTACCCTCACGTTGCCGCTGGATACCGATGTATTGAAGGTTCGCGAACTGCTGATGCAGTCGTTTACCGAGCACGAGGCGATTCTCGATACGCCGGCACCCTCGGTCACGTTCAAGGACCTGGCCAGGGACGGCCTGATCATTGGGGTCAGCGGCTACGTCAACAGCCCGCGCTCGGTGTCCGGCACCCGCAGTGACTTGCTGTTCATCCTGCTTGCGCGCCTTCAGGAAATGGGCATTACGTTGTCTTCGCCCCAGAGCTTGGTATTGGTTCCGGGAGAGGGAAGCGCAGTGGCGGGCGATGTTCCTGTAAAGCCATGACGAGGTAGCGCTGCGTGACAATAAAAACCCCGATAACTGTGATTGCTGCGCTGTTGTTCTGTTTTTCGATGGCCGCGTGCAAGAGTAAAGACATGCCAGAAACCTACAGCTGGACGGGAACGGTATCTGCACCACAGGAATACCCGATGGAGGTTTACCGTGGCGCCATAATCGCTGAGGGTTTTACCTACGGTTTTGATGCGATCTGGGGCACGCAGAACACCGGCTGGGGCAGCCAGGGCGGAACGATGACCACCGCGATCGAAAAAAAGGGCGTGCCCTATCAGCTGGAATTTACCTGGTACTCGCTGGTGGAGCGCACGTTCTATAGCGGTCACTGGGTCTTGGACAAAGACGCGATCAAGCGCCTCTTGGATGAGGGTTTTATCGATCAGGACACCCATAAAAAAGACACCTACAGCACCTTTGTCGTGGGCTTGGCGCCACAGGGCCGGGTGGTGCTGTGGCTGAGCGGAGCGGGGCATCAGAAGGAAGTCGGGGCCTTTCAGGCGCATGCTACAACCATTACCAAGCAAAGCGCCTACAGCAATGCCCAGTACATGTTTAAAGACGGCTATGCAGAGCGCATGCTCAATGATCCTTCCTATAAGACCTTCAGCCCGCAAATCCGGCAAAAAATACTGACGCAAGGCTATCCTGCGCCAGAAATCTATGGCGTCTACCGGGAGAAATATAGCTGGAGACCGGTGGTTGTCCTGGAGAAGGGCGAGTGGCTCGATTTTGGCTTCAGTGCCTACAACGGCGAGCAGGAAAATTTATTCGCAAAGGATCTACAGGATAACCACTACGCCAAAAGGGCCATCCCAAAGTTCTGTGGCCTCTATTGGCGCAATGGAAACGGCCGGTATGGCGTGTGGATTGACGCCTTCGATGAAGAAGAAATCTTTGAGGCTTTCCAGAAACTGGGCAAGCAAAAAGATATCGACCTGGTGGTGAAGGTTGACGCGCAAAACACCAGGGTTTCCCTGGCATTAAGGTCGGGCGCGCAGGAGTTGCCCATCGGCAAAGCCAACGTCAGGCTGTCTCGCAGGATCGAGTAGGCTCCCCCTGCCGATGGGAGAGCCCCACTGCAATGCTCAGCCAGCTAGCAGGGCTGGGCCGCAAGGCTGTTGCTGACATTGCGTCCCAGCACCAACACCGTCACAAAACCCAAGCCCACCAGCACTGTGGCGAGGCTCAGCAGCACCGAGCTGCCCAGTTGGTCGACGATCCGCCCGCCAAAGAACGAGCCCAGGGCAATGATCACCTGGAACAACGCAACGAACAGCGGCATGCCGCGTTCGACATCCTTGGGCGCCACGACAAACATCCAGATACTGGCGCAGGCCGGAAAGGCACCGAAGGCGAAGCCCCAAAGCGCGATCAGCATGGCTGCGCCGGTCATGCCGGTGGCGAAATGGGGGAACAGCGCAGTGCTGGTGCCGATCATCAGCGCCACCAGCAACAGGGTGTGGCGTACGCTGCGGTTGGCAGCAAAACCGGCAAAGATATTGCCCATCACCCCGGCCACGCCAAACAACAGCAGCAACGAGCCAATCGTTGGTCCATCGAAGCCGGCACTGTGCTTGAAGAAGGGCGCAACGTAGGTGTACGCGGCAAAGTGCGCCAGGCCGATCAGCAACACCGCGATTAACCCGACCCGCGCTTGGGGGTTGATAAACAAGGCGGGCAGGTCGCTGACGCGAATGGCCTTCTCCGGATTGAGTCGTGGCAGCAGGAAAATCTGCGCCAGGAGTACCGGCACGCCCATCAGTGCGGTAATCAGGAACGTCATGCGCCAGCCCATCAGGCCGCTCAGCCAGGTGCCTACCGGCACGCCCAGCACGGTGGCGAGGGTTACGCCGACCATGATGATCGAAGTGGCCTGGGCAACGCCCACACCCCTGGGCGCCAGGCGGCCGCTGAGGGCGATGGCGGTGGCCCAGAAACCACCGATGCTGATGCCCAGCAGCACACGACCGAACAGCAGCAGGCCAAAATCACTGGCCAACGCCACCACCGAGTTGGCAATGATCATGATCAGCGTCAGGCCGATCAGCAGATAGCGACGGTCCATGGTGCCAATGCTGACCGACAGCAAGGGCGCGGCGAGGGCGGCCATGATGCCGGGCAGGGTCACCATCAAACCGGCGTGGCCGGCACTGATGCCCAGGTCACTGGCGACATCATTGAGCACGCCCACCGGCAGAAACTCACTGGTCACCAGGGCAAAGGCCCCCACGGCAACCGAGAGAATCGCCAGCCACTGCTGTTTGACGCTCTGTTGATTATGTTCGGGAAGGCTATGAGGGGCCTGGCTAGCGCTTGGCATGGGGCGAAGATCCGGGGGGAATGCAGCCTGAAGCCAGGCCGGGGAAGAATGTGGAGGCGATTATAGGAATCAGCGTTGCCAATTAAACAGGCCGCTCGGTTTGATAGTCATCATCACTGCAATCAATGCGACCCACGGTTTTGACATGTCCAGCCCCCGATTCGACTCGCCAGCGCTAGCGATCACCCGTCTCTGCGGTGCTAATGCCGTGGCACGCTCACGGGCAGCGACTAATCGGTGGTCGAAGGCACAGCAGTGGCGCTGAAGTCGAGCAGGGCGATAAAGCTGTCCAGCAACGGTGATGGGTTGTCGGTGTTCCAGCTCAGGTACAGGCCGATGGCTGGGTTGGGGAAAGCGCTTACCGGGGCGATGCGACGAAACACGACCTTGTCGCGCAGGATCGAGTTGGCAATCGACTCCGGCACCAGGGCAACGCCGAAGCCACAGGCGACCAGGCCGATCAGCGTATGGAGCTGCGCGGCTTCCTGTACCACCCGAGGGTAAAAGCCGGCGGCCTCGCACAGGGCGATAAGCTGGCTGTGATAACCGCTGCCCAGGGCTTGAGGGGTGAACACAAAGTCTTCGCCGGCGAAGTCCCGCAAGTCGATCTGGTCGTCGCCGGCCTTGGGGTGATCGGCCGGCAGGGCCATCACGATCTGCTCATCCAGCAACAGGCGCGACGCAATGTTTGGTGCGGCCATCGGCAATTTGCGTATGAAGGCAATATCCGCTTCCCCCGACGCAATGGCCTGGGCCTGGCTGGCAGAAGGCATCAGCTTGATGATCAATTGCACCTTTGGGAACGTCTCGCGGAACCGGCGCAGGCTATCGAGCAGTGGCTCGTAGTAGGTGATCGACACGGCAGTCACCGTGAGTTTGCCGGCGATACCCTGCGCCACCTGGCGCGCGTGTTCGATGCCCAGCGCCAACGCCTTGAGGGTGCCATAGGCGGCGTCGAGGAATGCGCCACCGGCTGGGGTCAGTTTTACCCCGCGCTTGCTGCGGGTAAACAGACTGAACCCCAGCTTGCCCTCCAGGCGATTGATGGCCTGGCTCAGAGGGGGCTGGGCCATGTGCAGGCGCATGGCGGCCCTGTGAAAGTGCAGTTCTTCAGCCACAGCAATGAACTGGCGTAGCAGGCGGGTTTCGATCATGTCTGCTGCTTCTTGATTTGAATTGATCAGGGGGCGGTGTGATTACACGAGGTACTTACGGAACCAGCCCAAGGTGCGTTCCCAGGCCAGGTTCGCCGCAGCCTCGTCGTAGCGTGGGGTCGAGTCGTTATGGAAGCCGTGGTTGGCGCCCTTGTAGATGTAGGCTTCATAGGTCGTGCCTGCGGCTTTCAAGGCGGTTTCATAAGCCGGCCAGCCTTCGTTGATCCGTGTGTCCAGTTCGCCAAAGTGCAACATGATCGGCGCCTTGATTTTCGGCACGTCCCTGGTGTCAGGTTGGCGCCCATAGAACGATACGGCCGCGCCCAGTTCCGGGTAGGCCACAGCCGCGGCGTTGGTCACGCCACCGCCGTAGCAGAAGCCCGTGATGCCGACTTTGCCGGTGCTGGCGTCGTGATGCATCAGCCATTCGATAGCGGCGAAGAAGTCATTCAT
Source organism: Pseudomonas sp. WS 5021 (assembly GCF_012985535.1). Classification (NCBI taxonomy): domain Bacteria; kingdom Pseudomonadati; phylum Pseudomonadota; class Gammaproteobacteria; order Pseudomonadales; family Pseudomonadaceae; genus Pseudomonas; species Pseudomonas sp. WS 5021. Next base: position 218,600 of record NZ_JAAQWP010000002.1, read on the forward strand.
CAGCTTGGTCGGGTCGACGGTCTGTTGCAGCGCCACGCCTTTTTCATCATTGCCGGGGTAGCCGCCCACCGAACTCAGGCCATCGGGCGCCAGGGCGATAAACCCGGCTTTGCCCAGGCGCCGGGCGACGTCTTCGATATAGGGGTTGAGCCCACGGTTTTCGTGGACCACCACCACCGCCGGCAGCTTGCCTGTGGCCTTCGCCGGGCGGACCAGGTAGCCGCGTACCGCGCCGTTGCCCTTGGGCGAGGGGTAGGTGATGTAGTCGGCAACGATGTCCGGGTCGGTGAATTTCACCTGCTCGGCCAGGGCGTAGTTGGGGCTCAGGGAAGCCAGCAGTGCCGAGGCGGTCAGGCCGCCAAAGGTGAACAGGGCCGCGCGGTCGAGAAACTCGCGACGGTTGATCTTGCCGTGGGCATAGCCGTCGTAGAGCTCCAGCAGCTCAGGGGCGAAGTCTTTAGCGGTCAGGCGCGTCATCGTCAGGTTCCTTTTTTCGGCACGTGGCGTTGAATGTAGACCATTCTCAGGCCTGGCGGCCATGGGCCGTATCGGCCAGGCGCCCGGTATCGACACGCACGAAGATCGAGTCGCCAATCGCCGTCAGCACGCCATCGGCGTACACCTCGCAGATCACGCGGCTCTTGCGCCCGACCTCACCCTCGACCTTCGCGCGCAAGGTCAGCGGCACGCCCATGGGGGTGGGCTTGATGAATTTGATGCCGAGGTTGCCGGTCACGCAGTCGATACGCGGCAACTCGCCAGGTGTGCGCTGTTCGGCACGGTAGTGATAGGCCATGGCGGTCCAGTTGGAGTGGCAGTCGACCAACATGGCGATCAGGCCGCCGTAGACCAGGTCGGGCCAGCCGCAGTATTGGGCGTCGGGCAGGTGCTCGGCGACGATATGCACACCGTCCGCATCCCAGCGGCTCTTGATATGCAGCCCGTGGGCGTTGCTGGGGCCACAGCCGTAGCAGACGCCGTCCGGCGCCGTGGTCTCTTGCAGGGAAGGGGTGTGCATCGTGCATCCTTATTGTTCTTGGGCCAATCCATGAGCCTAAAGGCCCACGCCCCTATCGCGCAAACTTCTTAGCCAAGGCCACGCAGGCAATCACCGCCACGGTCACGGCGAGCATGCCCAGGCTCACCGGTTCATGCAGCAGGCTGGCCGCCAGCGCCAGGCCGAAGAACGGCTGCAGCAACTGCAACTGCCCGACCGCCGCAATGCCGCCCTGGGCCAGCCCGCGATACCAGAACACAAAGCCGATCAACATGCTGAACAGCGCCACGTAACCCAGGCTTAGCCACGCCGGCAGGCTGATGCCGGTGAAGGAGGCGGGGGCCAGGAGCAAGGTCAGGGGCGCGACCACCGGCAGCGAAACCACCAGCGCCCAGCAGATCACCTGCCAGCCGCCGAGGGTGCGTGCCAGCTTGGCCCCTTCGGCATATCCCAGCCCGCACACCAGCACCGCCAATAGCATCAGCAGGTCGCCGGCGGGGGCGGCGCTCAGGCCCTGGGCCAGGGCATAGCCCACCACCAGCAGGCTGCCCAGGATCGAAAACAGCCAGAACACCGGGCGCGGTCGCTCGCCGCCGCGCAGCACACCGAACACCGCGGTGGCCAGGGGCAGCAGGCCGATAAACACGATGGAGTGGGCCGAGGTCACATACTGCAAGGCCAGGGCGGTGAGCAACGGGAAGCCAATCACCACCCCCAGGGCGACAATCAGCAACGGCCCCCACTGGTTGCGCGCGGGGCGACGTTCCCGCAACAGCCACAACAGGCACAGGCCCAGCACGGCGGCAATGCTCGCCCTGGCCACGGTCAGGAACACCGGTTCGAATTCCAGCACCGCCAAGCGGGTGGCGGGCAGCGAGCCGCTGAAAATCAGCACGCCGATCAAGCCATTGATCCAGCCGCTGCGGCTATGTTCGGGGGGGATGGTCCGGGACGTTTGTTCCATGCAGGGGGCGCTCGACAGGGGAGGGTTGCGTTTCGGGCATCCTAGGGCTGAAGATTGCGACAATCAAAAAATTGTCATGGATACATCGCCCATGCCCCGTGCCCGCTACAAGTCCCTGGTGGATGCTTTCGCCAGGGATATCCGTGCTGGAACCCTGGTGCCCGGCACCCGCCTGCCGACCCACCGCCAATTGGCGACCACCCATGGCCTGGCCCTGGTCACGGCCAGCCGGGTGTATAGCGAACTGGAGGCCATGGGCCTGGTCAGCGGCGAGACCGGGCGTGGCACTTTTGTGCGGGAAATTGCCCTGGCGCCCGGCCAAGGCAGTGGGCAAATGGCGGTGGCGGCGGGCATGCTCGATCTGAATTTCAACTACCCGTCCTTGCCCGGCCAGGCCGACCTGCTGCGCACGGCCTTGCGCCAATTGGCGTTGTCTGGCGACCTGGAAGCGCTGCTGCGTTACCAGCCCCATGCCGGGCGCGTCCATGAGCGGGCGGTGATGGCGCGGCATCTGCTGCACCGTGGCCTGAGTGTCGCGGCCGAGCAGGTGCTGGTGGTCAGCGGGGCCCAGCATGGCCTGGCGGTGAGCATGATGGCGTTGCTCAAGCCCGGCGATGTGGTGGCGGTGGATGCCTTGACCTATTCCGGTTTCAAGGTGCTGGCCGAGACCTTGCACCTGGAGCTCGTTGCGATCCCGGTCACGCCGCGCGGGCCGGACCTGGCAGTGTTGCAACAGCTGTGTCGCCGACGCCCGGTGCGCGCGCTGTACTGCATGCCGACCTTGCACAACCCCCTGGGCTGGGTGCTGGGGCTCGACCAGCGCGAGGCGCTGGTGCGCATCGCCCGCGAACACGAGCTGATCCTGATCGAAGACGCCGCCTATGCCTTCCTCGTCGAGCACGCGCCAGCGCCCTTGGCGCACCTGGCGCCGGAGCGCACGGTGTACGTGGGCGGGCTGTCCAAGAGTGTCGCCACCGGCCTGCGGGTGGGGTTCGTCGTGGCGCCACTGGCGTGGGTTGCGGCGCTGGAAAGGACGGTCATGGCCACGGTGTGGAATGCGCCGGGGGTAATGACGGCCATCGCCACCGGCTGGATCGAGGACGGCACGGTACTCCAACTGGAGGTACAAAAACGCCAGGACGCCCAGGCCCGGCAGGCGCTGGCGGCTGAGGTGCTGGCGGGGGTGGAGTACATCAGCCATCCCTCGTCGTATTTTTTATGGCTGCCGTTGGGGGAGGATGCCCGGGCGGATCAGGTCACCATGGCGTTGGCGCAGGAGGGTGTTTCGGTGTCCACTGCCGAGCCGTTTGCGGTGTCAGGGCATGTGCCCCATGCAATCAGGCTGGCGTTGGGCTCGGTGGACAAGAGCGCGTTGCGCGCGGCGTTGCTCAAGGTACGGCGGGTGGTTGAGTAACCACCCGCCGCACGCGGTCTCAGCCGTCGATCCAGGAGTGTTCGGCGCCTACTTTGACCTTGAACTGATGGAACAGCGGGTAGTAGTGCTCCTTCATTTGCTTGATCCGCAGGCCCAACAGCTCGGAAGGGACAATGCCCTTGCTCGTGTAAAACTGGCGCAGGCGCGCTTCAATGTTGACCACCGGCCCGGATGAGACGACTTTGTTATCGACAACTTTTGATTCTTTGGCAATGCCATCGAAACCCAGGTCGTACATGTCCGGTCTTTTCGATTTAAGTACGTCGTTAAACAAATTGGGGCCCACCGTCTGAAAGATTTTGCGCTCATAGGCGTTGAACTCAGGGGTGTATTGCACCTGCCCATTTGACCCTCGGGTAACGGTGGGGCGATTGGCTGCGAAGTAGGGCTTGTTGGCGGAAAACCGCTGGTTCATTTCGGCGATCATATCGGTAATGACAGGGTTGCCAGGCTGCGTTGCAAAGTTGCTGGTGTTGTAGAACGGGTGGTAGTCAGTGAGGCTATGGGCCACAGGTTTATTCAGGAGGACATCATTGGCGCCCGCTTTTAGTAGCGTATTGCCGATGTCAGCTTGAATGACATCATCGGTATCGAGATAAATGCCACCGTATTTATTCATGATGGGATAGCGTGCAACATCCGACGCGGCGGCCAGGTTTTTCCCCTGGCCTTGGCGAAAGTAGTTATACAGTTCGCCGTTTTTCAGCTGTTTGAAAACCTCGTCTTCATTGAGGTTCATCACCGTCAGGCCAGGGGCCTTGCTTTGCAGTTTGCTTTTTATCTGTTGAAAAACCGCTGGGTTATCGGCATCCACATGCAGCACAGATTTATACCCCCACGCTTTGCTTGCATTGTTGGCCATGTTGTCGACCAGGTTGGCGGGAATGTCCTGGCCAGCCCAGAAATAATGCAGTTCTTTGGGTAAAGGCTGCACATCTTTGGGGACATTTATCGTGATCGGCGCGGGGGCCTCAACAAAATGGTAGTTGTGTGCGTCGATCCGCTTGGCTTTTTTAAGCTCATCGATGGTTCCCCGCTGCCATTTACCTTTGCCGGTTCTCCAGTAGTAGAGATGGTTTGGCCGTTCAGCGCCGCTCAATAGGCGGGTGGCTTTCCATGTACCGATGGAGCTATTGAAGCTGACACTCTGGTCTTCGCCCATGTAGTTGATGGCATAGGGCGACGCTGGGTTGCCCGTTGCCTTGATATCGTCCATTGGCACTACATACGTACTGTCGCCAAGTTTCCAGGGTGTTGGCGCGCTGCCGGCCCCTCCCAGCAACTGGTTGGCCCTGGATGTGGGGGCCCACCCAGCCATGCCCAGATCCTGCACGGGGATATCCGCGCCCGCGCCGCCGGGGTGGACGATGACCCGCTGTCCCTCTTTCAAACGCGACTCATAAAACGCACCATCGACCCTGACGTATTCCTTATGGCTCTGGCCCGTGTAGACATTGCCTTGCAGCCCTTTAGTCCTGAGCTCATCCGCCGCGATATGTTTGATTTCGTAACCCAATAGGTCGGTATTGAGCGATTTCATCTCACCATTGGCGGCCACCCGGCTGGGTTTGAAATCATTCAGTGGGGGGCCAAAGGCTCTTTTCTTGAGCACGTCGTATTGATGCCAGTTGCCCTGGAACAGTACGACGTTCCCCTCGACTGTCTCTTGCCCAATCCGGAACGTACCGGTTGCTGCCAGACCGTGCTGCTGGCTGGCGGTCTTTGCCACCTCGGCGCCGATGGCCGGCAAGCTGTTGGGGTCGTTTAACCTGGGCGTATCAACGACGAAATGGTCCAGTGATTTGCCGTACGCCTGTTGCGTGCGAGGGTCAAAGGCATACCACTTTTGGCTCGCCTCATCGAACTTGGCCAGGGCCTTGTTTTCAAGTGCGCCGCTGGCTGCTTTGTAGGTGCCTTCGGCAATGTCAGGTTTTTTTGCCAGTTCCAGCAGGTTCACACTGCGGTAGCTGCCGCGCAAGGATTTGACGCCCTTGTGGGCGGTACGCCCCAGGCTTACGACAGAGCGCGCCAAGTCATCGATACCCCCTACTGGATTGAGCGCACCAACCGCCGCGCGCCCAATGATCTGCCCGGTACGCCCCAGTTTCGACAGGGCCGATGCTCCGGTGGCTAGGGCTTTTGCGCCTTTGGCGGCCGGCCCCAGGCCGATTGCAAAACCGAAGATATCAAACGCCAGATCGACAATGCCGCTGCCGATATTGCCCTCGATAAAGTTCTTGATGGCCGACCTGAAGGGAATGAGATTGAGCGCAATCTCTTCAAGGATCTTATAGGTCGGTACTTCCGTATCAAAGGTGGTGGCGCCCTTGGCATAGCGTTCTACAGCAGGCAGTTCCATGTCCTTGATCAAGGCATCAGCAATGTAGCGGGTCCTGGCACTGCTGAAGCTATTGGGGGCGTCTTCTACACCTGGGGTTTCCTGGGTTATGCCCGCTGCGTACTGACCCGAGGGTGTTATTGCATCGAATCTTTTACCGCCAGAGGAATGCATGAAACCGCTCTGGGGAGCGTACTCCTTGTAACTCTGGTCTGGCCGCCGGGTCACCGTGCCCTTCAAGCGGTCAATGGCATAGGTCATGACGCTACCGTTGCGTTCGGTCTTGACCAGGACAACACCCGGTTCAACCTGAATGGGCTGATCGTCCCGTGTGTAGCGCATCTCCTTGCTGATGGTTATTTTTCCGAACTCCAGGTTCTGCCTGTCGGTGAGCGGCAGTTTGGAAATCAGTAGCTTGATCTGGGTAGCCGTGGTTTTTTTGACGTCGTTGGCGTAGTCGGCAAATGTCCTTTTGAACACTTCCAAGGGGCGCGCCAGGTTTTTGAGCTTGGGCATGACCTCGTCGAGGTTGATCGCAGTCGATGAGCAAACCCACGCCGCAGGTTTGCCATCAGGCTCAATGTTGATGGTGCCGTACGTCAGGTCCCTTACAAAGGCACGGCCGGTCTCTCCCCAGTTGTCCGCCGAGTCGGGTGCCCCGTTGAGCCCGCGACCGTCGATATACAGGTCCAGGATCGAGTAGGGGCCGGGGAAAAACCTGCTGGCGGGCTGCGAGGTAATGCATTTTTTGTCGAAGAGTGCCGGGTCCATCTCCGGCAGCGCATGCTTGAGCTGTTCCAGGGCAATGGCTTTGGTGGTGGGCATGGGCGGCAGTTGGGTTTCGGAGGCCTCCTTGAGTTCGCGCACTTGCGCGCTGAATGCCTCGCGCACGGCAGTTATTGCGGCGGGCGTCACGGGGTAACCCATGCCGCTGGCTGCCCCCCAGTCTTTGATCGCCTCGCTCTGGGCCCTGTATTCCACCTGCCGTTCTTCTTCCGTGATGGGCGCTGTACCCGCGTCGAGCATGATCTGCGCATAGCTCATCGTCGCCGTTGCCCCGGGGGCTTTTGCTTCAATGCGCGCGGTTGCCGTGGCCAGGCTGACCCAACTGTGGGTTCCCACCACTACCTGCTCCGGAATGTCCTTGACCAGGAACGCCGGCGCCCGGCTGGCCAGTAGCAGATGGGCTTGAAGCGTGGCTTGCGCGGGCGAGGCTGCACGCCCCTGGGCCAGCAGGTGCGCGGCCAATTCCTCGCAGACCGTGGCGGCCGACTTACCGACGTTGCCGGGCGAAACCAGCCGGTAGCCCGCGATCTCGCCGGGTACTTGGCCGGTGGGTGCGCTGGTGCTCTCCACGTTCAAGGCCGCCAGCAGCCAATCAGCGGCACTGCCTTTGACGGCGCGAGCCGCGAAGGTGGCTTGGATGGCACTGCCCAGTGCCTGGCCTCGGGCAGAATTGATCAAGGTATCAATCAACAGGCGTGGATTACTCTGCTCTTGAGGCGAGACTTGCCTGCCTTGCAGCAGATAATCCAGCACACGGTGAAAGGGCCGCAGGGTCAGATCGCCGAACTGGCCTGCGCGTATATCCGACTGCAATTGTTCCTGGCTGTCCTGGTCAAGCGATACGGGCCAGGCCAGCGCGCCACCCAGGTTGCCATTGCTCGCAGCCTTGGGGGGTGGCGTGGCGAGGGCGCTGGCAAGGTTGACCAGTTGTGCGTGATCGGTCGGGATATCCCAGCCATGGTCTTGGATAAACTGCAGTAGGCTGACCCTATTGGGTTGGCCGCTGGTGCTGGGTTGGTAAGTGCTGTCGGCCGGCAGGTCGATCATCGTTTTGGTCAGCGCATTCTGGATTTGCCCCACATATTCGCTGCCGGATTCGACGCCAGACGCCAGGTGACGAAGCTCGGCGATGGCTTGATGGCGGCTGACAATATCCCCCAAGTGCGCTTTTTGCACGTACAGAGCGCTGTCGTTGCGCGCCTTGATCAAATCGGCGCTGGTGGTGGGATCGAGCTTGGTAAAGCCTTGCTGTTGATCGATTTGTTCAGCACGCAGGCGCATCGACGGGCCCGTCAGGTCCAGCCGCTCATTGTAAAAGTGCCCGACCAGCCAATAGGGAACCGGGTCATGGATATCGCTTGCGGGGGGCGAGAACGTCGTGTCAGCGTGGCCCGCCGCAATGACTTTGCCGGCCTGCAGAATGGGCCCACTGATGGCTGCCCAGCGTGCGTCGTCGAGCCCGACTGTGTGGCGCTTCTGTTCGGGGTCAAGGTAGTGCTGGCGCTTGAAAGAGAGTGTTCCTGACTCCGGGTGGAGGGTGATCGAGCGGGTGTTGATGCCTTTTTCTTCAAGCCACTGACGGACGTCGGGCGACTTGAAGGCATTTTGCAATTGTGCCCACCACTGGCCGAATGTGGAGTCGGGAGCAATCGTGTTGATCGTCACATTCTTTTGGCGATTGGCGACCTCCAGTAATGCCGAGCTATACGCCGTCGCCAATTCGCGATCGCCCACGGTGCGAGGATGTTCAGCTGATTCAGATGGGGTGGGAGTTTCACGCTTGTGCCGCGAGGGCAACGGCGTGACAGGCAGATTGAGTAGCTGGCGTGGGGGGCGCTGCGCAGGGCTGGGCTGGGAAATACTGCTCATAAGGATTGCTGCCTCAAAGTTCGGGAATGGGCCTGGGTGTCAACCGCTACCGGGCGTTAGCCTTGTGTAGCGGTTTGCCCCAGGTTGATTCCCTTGTTTTGGCAGCCGATGACTTTCCTTATGTTTCAATTATGTTCTGATCAGAAATCCCAGCGGGTCGTCAGCATCACGTTGCGCGGATCGCCGTAATAGGCGGTGTTGTAGAAGCCGATATTGGTGTAGTACTTCTTGTCGAACGCGTTGTTCAGGTTCAGCGTCGCCGACAGGTTTTCGGTGACCTGGTAACGCGCCATCACATCCACCAGCCAGTAGGCTTGCTGGGCAAACTCCTCGTTCTTGGCCTTGTAGCGGTTGTACAGTTCCTGCCAGCTTCGGTTCTGCCAGCGCGCGCCGCCGCCCACGGTCAAGCGGTCCAGTGGGCCCTTGAGTTTGTAGGTGGTGTAGAAGCTGAGTTGGTCCTCGGGCTCCCAGGTCGAGACCTTCTGCCCACTTTGGTCACGGATGATCTTGTGGGTGTAGCCAGCCTGGGCCTGCCAGCCGGGCAGCAGTTCACCGGACATTTCGGCCTCCAAGCCCTTGGTCTTGGCTTCGATGCCCTTGGTGGCATAGCCCAATGACGGGTTGGTCGGCGCGGCGTTGTATTCGGCGTCGGCTTCTGCGCGGTTGCTCTGGTGCACTTCAAAGTAGGCCAGGCTGGTGTTGAGCCGGCCGCCGAAGAATTCACCCTTGATGCCGCCTTCGTAGTTCTTGCCTTCGGAGGGTTCCAGCAGCTTGTTGTTGCGGTCGCGGTTGTAGCTTTCCGGCATGAAGATGTCGGTGTAGCTGGCGTAGGCGGTGAAGTTTTCGTTCAGGTCGTAAGTCACGCCGGCGTAGGGCACCAGGCGCCCGGTTTCGGTGGAGTCGTCGGTGCCGCGCAGCTTGTAGTTGGCGACGCGGGCGCCGAGGAACAGGTTCAGCGGGTCGGCCAGGTTGAAGCGCGAGGTCATGTAGCCAGCGCTTTGGCGGGTGGTCAGGTCGTTGACGTAGGTGGGGGCGCCCCAGTCGGGTTCGGCAAAGTTGCCATCGAAGTTCCAGAAGTCCACCACATTGCCGTTGGCGTGTTTGGGGCTGCCGTAGTCCTTGCCTTTCCAGTGGGAGTTGGAGGCCGAGCCACCCACTACCAGTTCATGCTCGCGCCCCAGCAGGCTGAAGGGGCCGCTGAGGTACACATCGGCGGCATTGGCACGGGTCTGGCCGGTGAATTTATTGGCGTAGACCGTGGACAGGCCGGTGTCGGGATTTGGCGCGCTCTGTATCGAGCCCAGGGGCGCGTGGTAGCCGCTGAGTTGGTGGGTCACTTGCGCCTTGGCTACCCAGCCATTGGCGAAGCTGCGCTCCAGGGTGGCGAAGGCGCCCCGGTTGTATTGCTCCCAGCGGCTCCACTTGGCGCCGTTGTTGTAGGAGCGCTTGACGTCGATGCGATCGCCCTTGGTGTTGAACAGCGGGCGGCTGCCGGACCAGCCCGAGCCCATGGGGTCGTTGTCCTGATAGTCAAAACCCACGGTCAGCAAGGTGTCGTCGTCAAGATCCGCTTCCAGTGAGCCGAAGTAGACGCTGGTCTTGCGCTGGTAGCGCTCCATGAACGAATGCTTGTCCTGATAGGCCGCCACGGCGCGCCCGCGGATATTGCCGCTGTCGGTCAGCGGCCCGCTGACGTCGACCTGGGAGCGGTAGTTGTCCCAGCTGCCGGCACCCAGTTCGATGCTGGCCTTGAAGTCACGGGTGGGCTTTTTACGGATCAGGTTCAAGGTCGCCCCCGGCGCGCCTGCACCGGTCAGCAGGCCGGTGGCGCCTTTCAGGATCTCCACCCGGTCGTAGATCGCCATGTCGGTCAGGGTCTGGCCGGACGAGTAGGCCGAGTTGCGCAGGGTGGGGATGCCGTCGTACTGGAAGTTTTCGATGGAAAACCCACGGGCGAAGTAGTTGGTGCGCTCGCTGTCGTAGGTCGACACGGTGATGCCGGGGGTGTGGCGCATCACATCGTCAATGGCGTTGAGGCCGAAGTCGTCCATGTGTTGGCGGGTGATCACGGTGATCGACTGCGGGGTCTCCCTGGGCGTCAAGACCAGGCGTGTGGCGGTGGCAATGGTGCCCGGAGTGTAGGAGCCGGTGCCCTCGGTGACGGTGCCCAACTGGTTGGAGGTGACCTGGGTGGCAGCCAGTGCCAGGGTGCCGCTGGCCTCGGTCAAGGCCTGCAACTGGTAGCCATCGGCGCTGGCTTGCGCCGCAAAGCCGGTGCCTTCCAACACCTTGGCAAAGCCATCCACTACGTTGTAACTGCCGCGCACGCCTGCACTGTTCAGGCCGGCCACTTGTTGCGACTGGAAGGCTATCGGCGCGCCTGCGGCCTGGGCATAGCGGCTGAGCACTTCGCCAAGGGGGCCTGGGGCGATATCGAAGGCCTGGACCTGTTGCTGCGCGTAGGCAATGGCCGGTAATGCCAGCGGCAGGCAGCCAAACAGCAGGCGGCTGGCCAGCAGCAGGCTGCCACGGGAGGATGGGTTGGAAGACATGTAATCGGTGCTCCTTTGGATGTTGGCCAAGGAAAGGACGCGGCAAAACCGAAAACACGCAGACTTTATTGAGAATTATTCGCGCTGTTTTTCAAGGACACATGGGTGACCCACGGTGTGTAGTTGCTGACTTCGATCGGCAGCGTGCGCTGGAGCAGGCGCAAGGCCCGCGCCGGGTCGTCGACCGGCAGCATGACCGTGACCCGCAAGCCTTGCAGGGCCTGGCGATCGAACAGCAACAGGCCGCTGCGATGTCGTCCCAGGCGCTCCAGCACATCCGCCAGGGGCTCGTCGTTGGCCAGCAACTGGTGGGTGTTCCAGGCGGCCTCGTGGGCGCGGGCATCGAATTTTTCCACCGGCCCTGGGCCGCTTGCCTCCAGGCGCACCTGCTGGCCGGGGTTGAGGGTCAATTGTTGGGTGCCGCTGTCGATGCGAGTGGACGATTCGAGCATCCTGACCACCGTCGCATCGCCGCTGCGCTCGACGATAAAACGCGTGCCCAGGGCGCGAATGCTGCCTTGCGGGGTGTCGACATAGAACGGGCGCTGGGCATCCTTGGCCACGTCCACCAGCAGCTCACCGCGCAGCAGGCGTATGCGCCGTTGGTGGGCGTCGAAGTGCAGGTCCACCGCCGAACCACCATCCAGTTGCAGGGCACTGCCATCGGCCAGGCGTTGTTGCTGCCACTGGCCGCTGGCGCTGCTGAGGTCGGCGAACAGGTAGCCGCGCTGGCTGTACTGATAGGCCGGCAGGGCAAACAGGCCGATTAACAGGGTGAGGGCCAGGCCCTTGATCGCCTTCGGCTGTTGGCGCGCCCGGCGCAACGCGGCCCGGGCCGGCGCCTGCTTGAGTGGCGACAGGTGGCCTTGCAAGCGCGCAACCGCCAATGGATGTTGCGGGTCGGCGGCCAGCCAGGCGTGGAAAGCCTGTTGGCTGGCGGCGTCGGGCTGATGGTCGAGGCGCACCAGCCACTCGGCAGCCTGGCGCAGGATGGCCGGGGTCATGCCTGGGCGCACGCGTCGCAGGCCAGCAGGGCTTCCACCAGGTCCTGTTGCACGGTGCGCACCGAAACCCCGAGGCGCTCGGCGATCTGGGCCTGATCCAGGCCATCGAGGTGGCGCAGGATAAAGGTCTCGCGGATCCGTGGTTTCATCCGCGCCAGGGCCCGGTCAATCGCTTCGAGCACCTGTACCGCCTGCAGGATCTGCTCGGGCGAGGGCGCTTGCTCAAGGTACTGGGCGCAGCGTTCCAGTTCTTCCTGATAGGCCCGCTCCAGGCGGCGCCGGCGATTGCTGTCCATCAACAGGCGGCGGGCCACCGTGGCGAGATAGGCCTGGGGCTCGCGGGGCGCCACGTAGGGGCTGGCCGACAGCAGGCGGATGAACGTGTCATGTGCCACGTCTGCCGCGTGCTGGGAGCAATTCACGCGCCGGCGCAGCCAGCTCAGCAACCAGCCGTGGTAGCCGCGGTACAGGGCTTCAAGCGTCGCGGCTTCGGCGGGCTGGGCTGGTTTCATGCGAAAAATTCGTAAGTGGGAATTAATCTTATTCTAGTTGTTTCTGACTGGCGGCTGCAATGGGCGAGGGGGCCTCGGTCTCAGAACCGGCCCGTTCAACGTCTTTTATAGAAGGACTCGAGAAAAGACGGCCTTACGTCGTCGGTCGGCGAATTTAATGTGGTTAATTTTGCATATCGGTCAATATTTGTTGGTTTTTTTGACTGAGTATCGCGCTCTGAGCGCGATATGGCCGTGGAATAGCGGTCGGGGTCATGCCTAAAAAGTGTTGAAAAGTAACTTAGTTCTAAGTGGTTGTGTATTTATGTAGCGTTTTTCGCGTATTGAGCGAATCGACAGTAACGTCTTTTTGACAGAATCAGCTCTGTGTGCACCGAACCGGTCAGCCTTTTCCACGTCGTGTTTAAAGCCCGGGTACCCATAAACACTAGGCGCTGGCATGGCGGCGGCTGCATGCCTTGGCGCGCAGTCCTTGGGCAGTGAGGGAACCGTGATGGCCAATCGGTCATTCCAACCCCGTTTCGGTCAGTGGCATATGCCCTGCACCCACTCACGGCAACCTCTGCGCTTACTTCACCCATAGGCTTGATAATGACGAAACCCTTCCCGAACCAGAGCGGCATCTACGACGTCATCGTTGTTGGCGGTGGCGTTGTGGGATGCGCGATGGTCCGGCGCTTTACCCTGGAGGGCGCGCGGGTGCTGTTGCTGGAAAAAAGCCCGGACATCCTCTCTGGTGCGAGCAAAGGCAACAGCGCGATCCTGCACACCGGCTTCGATGCGCCAACCGGCAGCCTGGAGCTGCAATGCATGCAGGACGGCTACCAGGAATACCTGGACATCCACCAGAACATGTCGCTGCCCCTGCTCAAGACCGGCGCGCTGGTGGTGGCCTGGAACGAGGACGACCTGGACAAGCTGCACGGCATCGTCGAACAGGCACACGCCAATGGGATTGCCGATGTCAGCCTGATCGGCCGCGAGCGGGTGCGCAGCCTTGAACCGCACCTGGCCCAAAGCGCCCTGGGGGCGGTCCAGGTGCCTGGTGAATTCCTTATCGATCCGTGGTCGGCGCCGCTTGGGTATCTGCTCCAGGCCATGACGCATGGGGCACAGGTGCGCTTCAATACCGAGGTCAACGGCGGTTATTTCGATGGCGAACTGTGGGCCCTGGAGACTACCAACGGGTTTATCCGGGGACGCACGATCATCAACTGCGCCGGCTTGTTCGGCGATGTACTGGAGCAGCAGTTGCTGGGCGCGTCGAGCTTCTCCATCCACCCGCGCAAAGGCCAGTTCGTGGTGTTCGACAAGGCGGCCACGCGCTACCTGGGCAACATCATCCTGCCGGTGCCCAACGAGCGTACCAAGGGCATCGTCCTGACCCGCACCGTCTACGGCAATTTGTTGGTGGGGCCTACCGCCGAAGAACAGGAAGACCGCCTGCACGCAGGCCTGGACAGCGACGTGCTGCGCCAGTTGGTGGACGCGGCCGTCGAGCGGATTCCTGCGCTCGACGGCATGCCGGTCACCGCCACCTATGCCGCGCTGCGCCCGGCCACGGAAAAGAAAGAGTATCGGGTGCAGCGGGTCGAAGGTAAGAACTGGATCAGCGTCGGCGGCATCCGCTCCACCGGCCTGACGGCGGCGCTGGGCATTGCCCGGCACGTGTTCAGCCTGTATCAGCGCGAGCACACGCCAGTCCCCGCCTCAATCCTGCAATGGCCGGTGCTGCCCAATCTCGCCGAACATTTGCCCCGCGACTACCACCGGCCGGGCTACGGCGAAATCGTCTGCCACTGTGAAATGGTGACCCAGCGGGAAATCCAGAATGCCTTGGCCAGCGCGCTGCCGCCCGGTGACCTGGGCGGCCTGAAACGCCGCACGCGGGCCTGCATGGGGCGCTGCCAGGGCTTTTATTGTGGGGCGCGGGTGGCCGAGCTGAGCGCTGGCCACCTGGCCATTCCCCTTGCCACAGGTGTTTGTCATGAAGCCCATTGAAGTCGAAAACATTGATGTCGCGATTATCGGTGGCGGGCCGTCGGGGCTGTCGGCGGCGATGACCCTGCGCAAGCTGGGCGTTGGCACGGTGGTGGTGTTTGAGCGTGAGCCCGAGGCGGGTGGTATCCCACGTCATTGTGGGCACCCGCCCTTTGGTTTGCGCGAATACGGCCGCGTCTATACAGGGCCTGGCTATGCGCGCAAAAACGTCGCGCAGGCGTTGAAGGCCGGGGTGCAGATTCGCGTCAAGCACTCGGTGACGCAGATGGGCCTGGGCGGGCGGCTGGAACTGGTGAGCCCGGAGGGCGCCAGGGTGATCCAGGCGCGACGCGTGCTGATTGCCACCGGGGCCCGGGAAACACCACGCTCGGCGCGCCTGCTGGGCGGCGATCGCCCGCTGGGGGTGATCAATACCGGCGCGTTCCAGTCCTACCTGTACCTGGAGCATCTCAAGCCCTTTGAGCGTCCGCTGATCGTCGGCACCGAGCTGGTCAGCCTGTCGGCGGTCATGAGTTGCCGGCGTGCCGGAATCCAACCGGTGGCGATGATCGAGGCCAACCTGCGGGCCACGGCGCGCTGGCCGCTGTCGCTGTTTCCGCGGTTGTGCGGGGTGCCGATGCATTTCGGTGCACAACTTCTGGCAATCCACGGCACCGGGCGGGTAGAGGGCGCAACGGTGCGCCTGGCCGATGGGCAGACCCAGACCTTCGATTGTGACGGCGTGCTGCTTACCGGCCAGTTCACTCCCGAGTCGAGCCTGGTGCGCTTGAGCGAGCTGCGGCTGGACCCGAAAAGCGGCGGCCCGCATGTCGATCAATACGGGCGCTGTTCCGATCCGGCCTACTTTGCCGCGGGGAATCTGCTGCGCCCCGTCGAGACGGCAGGTTGGTCGTTTCGCGAAGGCCATAAGATCGCTACGATGATCGCCCGCGATCTGCAGGGGCAACTGCCGCCTGCTGCGCCGAGCATCGAGATCGCCTGCAAGGGCGCCTTGAAGCTCTGCGTGCCGCAACGCCTGAGCCCGTCCACAGTGGCCGGTATGCAGCACCTGCAACTGCGGGTCAACCGTGGGGTGAAAGGGCGCCTGGTGGTACGGGCCGATGGCCAGGAAATCTGGGCCCGCGCCGGCAGTTCGCTGCCCGAGCGGCGGATATTGATACCCATCGCCAGCCTCAAGCTGCCCCAGGGCGTACAGCAACTCGAAGTCGACTTTGTCGGCCACTAACAAGACCTGCCGAGGAGTCTTAAACATGCGGATTGCCGCGCTCGATCAAGGCACCACCAGCACCCGCGTGTTGGTGGTGAGTGACAATGGGTCAGCTGATATCCAGCTCTCGTTGCGCCATCAGCAACACCATCCCCATCCTGGTTGGGTGGAGCACGATCCACTGGAGCTGCTCAGTAACCTGCAGCGTTGCCTGGAGGCCACCGGCCAGGTGGACGCCATCGGCCTTGCCAACCAGGGCGAGAGTTGCCTGGCGTGGGACGCCCAGACCGGCGAGCCGTTATCCCCGGTGATCGTCTGGCAAGACAATCGCACCTGGGCCGAAATCGCCCAGTTGCGCGGCGACGGCGGCGAGGCCCTGACCCTGGAGCGTGCGGGTTTGCCCCTGGACCCGTATTTCTCGGCGAGCAAGCTGGCCTGGATCGTGCGCAACCTGCCAGCCGCGCAGAGCGCATTGCGCGCCGGGCGGCTGCGCCTGGGCACCACCGATGCGTACTTTCTCGACCGCCTGACCGGGGTCTTCGCCACGGACGTCACCACCGCTTCGCGCACCTCGCTGATGAACCTAGCGACCGGGCAGTGGGACAGCCAGCTCTGCGAGCTGTTTGGCGTGCCCATGGAAACCCTGCCGCAGATCCGCGACACCGTCGGGCACTTTGGCGAGATCGGCGCCACGCCGGTCACCGCCTCGATTGTCGACCAGCAAGCCTCGCTCTACGGCCATGGTTGCCGCAATGAGGGCGACGCCAAGATCACCTACGGGACCGGGGCGTTTGCCCTGACCGTGACCGGCGAGCAGATCATCCGCGCCCCGGAAAAGGGCCTGCTGGCGACCATCGCCTGGCAGATCGACGGCAAGCCCACTTACGCCATGGACGGTGGTGTCTACGATGCCAGCGCAGCCGTGGAATGGGCCGGGCGGCTTGGCTTGTTCAGCGATTTTTCGGAGCTGGCGGCATTCGACGAAGCACCGGCCATTGGCCGCCAACTGGCGTTTGTGCCGGCGTTGTCCGGCCTCGCTTGCCCGCACTGGGACCGCAGCGCGGCAGCCCTGTGGGTCGGCATGAATGGCAGCACCACGCGCCAGGATATGTGCCAGGCCGTGCTTGAGGGTGTGGCATTGCGCAGTGTGGAAGTGATCAGCGCAATGGACGGGTTTCTCAGCGTCACCGATCACCTGTCCATCGATGGCGGCCTGGCGCGCAGCCCCTATTTTGCGCAGTTTCTCGCCGATGCCTTGCAGCGCTGCATCGTCACCCAGCGCTTCGATGAGCTGACCGCATTCGGCTGCGCAGCGCTGGCAGCCAAAGGCCTGGGCGTGGCGCTCAAGCCGCCGCGCAATACCAGCACCAGCTATCACCCCAAAGTCAGTGCCGCCCAGGCCCAGCAGTGGCGGGCCACGTTCAGCGATGCGGTGACGCGCTGCCGCGACTGGCGCTGAGCGTTTACCACTCCGGCCGGGTCAGGGCAGGGGCTTCCAGGACTTCAACCTGGGCTTCGGCCAGGGCCTTGGCCAGTTCGCCCAAGGGTTTGCGGTCGATGATCAGGCGGTCGATGCGCTCCAGGGGGAATACCTGGAACAGCGCACGCTTGCCCATTTTCGAGGAGTCGGCAATCACCGTGAGGTAGCGCGTGCGGGCGATCATGGCGCGGGTGATTTCCGCTTCCTCGATGGAAAAGTCAAAGGCGCCGTCGGTGTTCAAGGCGCCAATGGTGACCACCGCATGCTCAGCGTTGAACCGGGCGATCTGCTCCATGGCCAGGGCGCCGATGTTCTGTTCCGATTCGGGGCGGTATTCGCCGCCGATCATGAACACGCGATTACCGCTGGCGCCAATGGCGGCGGCGATCAACAAGGAGTTGGTGATCACGGTGATGCGGTTGAGCCTTGCCAGTTCACGGGCAAAGAACAGGGTGGTGGTACCGGTATCGATCAGCAGGCTGTCGCCCGGCGCATAGAGCCCGGCGGCGAAGCGCGCCACTGCACGTTTCTCCTGGGAGAATTCATTCATCCGGGTCTGGAAGGCGTTCTCGTGCTCGCCGCTGGGCGGCAGCGAGGCGCCGCCATGGAACTTGGTGACCTGGCCATCTTCGGCCAGGGCCGTGAGGTCGCGGCGAATGGTCTCTTGCGAAGTGCCGAGGGTGCGCGCCAACTCGTCGACCGAGATGCGTTCACGCTGGCGTAGCAGTTCAAGGATATGTTGGCGTCTTTCATTGGGGCGCATGGGCAACCATCCTCTTGATGCTACGTGAATGCGCCACGGCGGCGCAGTGCTGTTACCGAGGCACTCAAATGATGCCCCGCCAGTAAGCGGCGGGGCGCGTGGGCGCCAGTGGAGGTGGTGTGAACTTGGTATTGGCGTTTGCCGTTCACGGCCGTAGAGTCCGCTGCCTTGAAAGGTGTGATCAGAGATTACGCAATAGAGTTGACCGATTCCAGTGTGTTTAACCCGCAAAACCACAAAAAACACACGATTGGCATGGGAAGTGGTTAGTAATAGGGTGTGAAAGCGCCACAAATGGGGCTGTAAAACGCGTTTGGCCAATGGAGCGACCGAACTGGGGCGTACTCCTACAACAACAATTGATTCAGTACAGATGGAGCGAAAGCAATGGCGGAATTCGGCAATTACGTTATTTACCTGATCATGATCGGCGCGGTGGTTGGCGCGTTTGCATCCGTGATCAAGCCGGACAGCGGCCTGGGCAAGGAGTTTGTCAACGGCATCCACTCCATTGGCCCGGTGTTCCTGGCGCAGGCGGGCATCATGGTGGCGATCCCGTACCTGTCCAAATTCATCGAGGTCGCACTGGGGCCGTACTTCGGCGCGATGGGTTCCGACGTGTCGATCGCGGCGCTGTCGATCATCGCCGTGGACATGGGCGGCTACCAGTTGGCCGATGCCCTGGCAGCGAACCGCGACATGTGGATCACCGCCATGATCGTTGGCTATACCTCCGGCGCGACCATCGTCTACCTGATCCCGGTCGGCCTGATGATGCTCGAACGCAAGGACCACAAGTACCTGGCGCTGGGGGCCATGGCCGGTTTGATCAGCATCCCGTTTGCGGTGCTTGCGTCGTTGATGATGATCACCGCCTTCAACCTGCCGGTGCGGGATATCGTTTCCACCACCTCGCCGGCCCTGCATTACCTGAGCCTGGGGTTTGTCGACTGCGTGCGCTTGCTCGCGCCATTGTTTGTGTTCTGCTTCCTGCTGGCCGCCGGCCTGCGCTACCGGGCGGCGTGGATGGTGGCCGGGTTCCTGGTGTTCGGTAAGTTGATGGATGCCTTTATCAAGATCGTCCTGGCGCTGGCCATCGTCGAGCACTTCACCGGGTTCTTCATGAAGAACTTCGGTGTGTGGGGCTTCGACCCGATGTTCGCCGACGAGAAGGAGCTGTTCCGTGCCATCGAGATTGCCGGCTACATCGGCATCATGCTCGCCGGTACGTTCCCGATCTGCTACCTGTTCAACCGCTACTGCAAGAAACCCATGGAAGTGCTGGGCAAGCACATCGGGCTGTCAGCCGATGGCGCGGCGGCGTTTGTCATGGTGTTTGCCAACATCATCGCGGTCTACCACCTGTTCAAGAAGATGAATGCCCGGGACAAGGTCTTGTGTGTGGCCCTGGGTGTCTGTGCGCAGGCCACCATTGGCGACCACCTGGCCTTTACCGCGAACTTCCAGCCGACGCTGATCATGCCGATCCTGCTGGCCAAGTTGTTTGGCGGCCTGCTCGCAGTGGCGATCGCGATCAAGATCTCGGTGCCCGCCGCCCAGCGTTACGAAGCGCAGGAACGCGAGCGCGAAGAGGCCGATGAGGCCGGCGTGCCGGCTGCGCAGGCGGTGTGACCCTGACTCTTTAATCCACGGCAAGGGCGCGTGCCCTTGCATTGCCTTGAGGTAACAATGAGAAAGATTTTTCTGGCCTGCCCCTACAGCCATGCCGATGCGTCAGTGACCCACGAGCGTTTTATCCAGTGCAACAAGGTGGCGGCCATCATCATCGAGTCGGGTCATGGGGTGTTCAGCCAGGTGTCCATGTCGCACCCGATCAACCTCGCGTTCGAAGGCAAGGACAGCGCCACCATCGGCAAGCTGTGGGCGCCGGTGGATGCGCTGTTCATGGACATGATGGAAGAACTGATCATCCTTGACCTGCCGGGCTGGGACCTGAGTTCCGGGATCAAGCGCGAGATCGAATTCTTCAAGAACCGTGGGCAGAAGGTCAGCTTGTGGTCCGAGGTCCACGCCGAGTTCAACTAATTCCCCCGGCAACGCAAAACCCCTGTGGGAGCGGGCTTGCCCGCGAGTTAGCAGTCGAGACTGTACAAGCGTCAGGTCAGGATATTAAAATGAGAAGTATTATCATTAACTGCTCATTGGACCTGACATGTACGACGACAGTCTCGTCTCGCCCGTCGAACAACTCTACACCCGTCACCATCTCTGGCTGCGCGGCTGGTTGCGGCGTCGCCTGGGGCACAGCGCCGATGCCGAGGACCTGGCGCACGACACGTTCATCCGGGTGTTGCGCACGCAGCAGGACGTGCGGGAGCTGCGCCAGCCCATGGCATTTCTGGCCGCGATCGCCAATGGCTTGCTGATTAACCGCTGGCGGCGCCAGGCGATTGAGCGGGCTTACCTGGAGGCGCTCGCCGCCCGTCCGGAAGGTGAGGAGCCGTCGCCCGAAACCCGTTACTTGATGATCGAGACCTTGCTACAGCTGGACTCGCTGCTGGTGGGGCTGTCGATGCAGGTGCGCAAGATCTTCTTTTTGTCCCAGCTCGACGGCCTGACGTACCCGCAGATCGCCACGCAGTTGAACTTGAGCGTGGCCCAGGTGCAGCGGGCGATGGGCAAGGCTTTCAGTGTGTGCTACGCGAGCCGTTTCGAATGAATGGCAAGCCGGTTGCACCGAAAGTCCGCGAGACGGCCATCGACTGGATCGTCCGGTTGCAGTCCGGGATGATGAGCCCGGACGAGCAACAGGCGTTGCAGCATTGGCGCCAGGCAAGTGCCGAGCACGAATACGCTTGGCAACGCGTCGCCAGCTTGCCGCTGATGCTTCAGCCGGGGGCCAGCCTGTTGGCGGATGTCACCGCACGACGCGCGCTGGAGGCAGCCGGGGCTGATCCGGCGCGGCGCCGGCAGGTGCTCAAGTGCTTGCTGGGGTTGGGCTTGCTCGGTGGTTTGTCCTGGCAGGGCGCGGAATCGACCCTTCTGCGCGCAGCCTTTGCCACCTACCGCACGGCTACCGGCGAGCGCCGCCGCTGGACCCTGGCCGATGGCAGTTCTCTGTGGTTGAACACTGCCAGCGCTGTCAGCCTGGACTTTAGCGCGCAGCTGCGCCGCGTGCAGTTGATCGAGGGCGAGGTGGCGCTGGATGCGCGCGTTGAGTCGCGCCCACTGCAACTGCTCACAGCGGATGCGCTGCTGCGCAGCCACGATGCCAATCTGCTGGTGCGCCATGATCAGCAGGGCACGTGGATTACCGTATTGCGCGGGCTGGTGGAGGTGAGTTCGCCGCGCCACCCGGCACCGGTATCAGTAGCGGCAGGCTGGCAGACCCAGGTCGATCGCCAGGGTGTGGGTACGCCACGGCAAACCGATGGATTTCTGGCCCAGGCCTGGCTGCGCGGGATTCTGCCTGCCGAGCGCATGCGCCTGGATGTGCTGCTGGCCGAGTTGTCCCGTTACCGGCCGGGCGTCTTGCGATGCAGCGAGCAGGTCGCGGGGTTGCGCGTGACGGGCAGCTTCCAGCTCGACGACACCGATGCCGCGCTGGCGTTGGTGGCCCATGCACTGCCGGTGCGTATCGAGCGGCGTACCCGCTATTGGGTGACTGTGGTGCCGGCCTGAACATTTATTTACGTTCTCTGCGCAGTTTTTCAAAACTCGCTTGGCCTATAGGGATAACCCACCGAAACAGGTGGGCCTTCACCTCTAGGAGCCCTGCATGATTTCTCCCGCAAGTGTCTTGCGCACCCGCACATTGGGTCTGCTGTTACTCAGCCTGCAACCGCTGTACAGCACGGTAGTTTTCGCCCAGGCCGAGCGCCAACCCTACAGCATCGAAGCCGGCCCGCTGGACCAGGCACTCTCGCGTTTCGGCGTGCAGGCGGGTATCAGCATGGCGGGCAGTTCGACGCTGACGGCGGGCAAACGCAGCAACGGCCTGCACGGAGATTTCAGCACCGAGGCCGGCCTGGCGCAGTTGCTGGCAGGCACCGGCTTGAGTTTTCAGCGCCAGGCCGATGGCAGCTTCGAACTGCATCCAGCGACCAGTGCGTTGGTGCTGCCGTCGCAGAAAGTCACTGGCGATGACCTCGAGAAAAAAGCGGTGTACACCGCCCCACGTTCGTCGGTGTATATCTCCAACGAAGAAGTGCGCCGCTTTGGCGTGATCTCCGTCGGCGACCTGCTCAAGGGCCAACCGGGGGTGCAGGTGGGTGACAGCCGCAATGGCGGTGGCCTGGATGTGAATATCCGCGGGATCCAGGGGCAAAGCCGGGTGGCGGTCACGGTCGACGGTTCGCAACAGGCGCTGGATGTCTATCGCGGCTATGCGGGCACGCAACAGCGCAGCTACATCGACCCCGACCTGATCAGCGATGTCGCCATCGACAAAGGCCCCAGCCTGACGTCCAGCGCCATCGGCGGCACGGTGGCGATCCGCACCCTGGGGGTCGATGACATCCTGCGTGACGGCAAGAACGTGGGCCTGCGCCTGAAGGGCGATCTGTGGAACAACGGCGTCGAGCCGGCCTCGCGCAACGGCCATTCGACCACCGAGAACCTGTACTCCGAGCCGCACCAGAACCGTGGCGGCCTGTTCGGTTCCGACTCGGAATCGGGCAGCGCGGCGTTTGCCTATACCCACGATCTGTTCGATGTGGTGGCCGCCTACGCCCATCGCAACCAGGGCAACTACTTCTCCGGCAAGCACGGCCAGGACCGCTACCGCACCTTTGACCGCTATGGCCGCGAAAACATGACGGTGGCCACCACCTACAACGCCGGCGAAGAGGTGCTCAACTCCTCGGCAGAGACCGAGTCGATCCTGCTCAAGACCACCCTGCGCCCGGCCGACGACCACACTTTCGACTTCGGCTACAGTCGTTACGATGGGCGCATAGGCGAGATCATGCCCTCGGACATCTTCCGTTTCGGCACTGGCGGTATCTACCAGTACCCGCGCGGCAGCACCAAGATCGACACCTACACCGCCCGTTATCACTACCTGCCCACGGGCAATATGCTGGTGGACCTGACGACCAGCCTGTGGATGACCGATGCCAAGACCAGCCAGTTGACCTCGGTGCTGGCGCCCAAATCCCAGGCCTATCGTTCGGACCGCAACTGGACGCGCCAGCACGACCGGCGCATCGGTGGCGAGCTGGCCAATACCTCGCGTTTTGACACGCACTATGGCGATTTCAAACTGGACCTGGGCGGCTCGTTCCAGCTCGAGGAACTGCAGCCGCAAAAGAGCGTGGTCACCACACAGAACGATATCAACGCCAACCGCAGCCTGCGTGATGGTTCGCGCAAGGAGTTCAGCCTCAACGGCAAGCTCGAGTACAAGCCGGTTGACGAGCTGACGGTGTGGGGTGGCGGGCGCTATACCTACTACCGCACCAAGGATCATGTGCCGCACGCCACCGCCCAGCGCGAGGAGCGCGAGTTGCGCTACGTGAACGTGATCAAGCCGGGCAGCTACGGCAATATGCTGTGGTTCCCCGACGCCAACGGCCAATACACCGATGCCACCGACCCGCGCCTGAACAACGGGATTGTGTTCAGCGACACCAACAACCCGTTCGATGGCCCGCGCTACAACGACTACGGGGGCGTTGGCACACGGGTCTATCCGTCGCAGGTGGGCGAAGTGGTCACCGGCTACACCTATTCGGGCAAGCAGCGCGACAGCAAGGGCGCCTTTTCGCCGGCCATCGGCATCAACTACGAGATCGCGCCCGATACCTTCATCTACGCCTCGTACACCCAGGGCCTGCGCATGCCCTCGTTGTTCGAAACCAGCCAGGGCACCTTGCAGACCATGCCTGGCAAGGGCCTGAAACCGGAGCGTTCGAGCAACTGGGAAATCGGCGCAAGCACTCTGCAAAAAGGCCTGCTGGCGGACAACGACACGGCGGCGATCAAGCTGGCGTACTTCAACAACACCATCAAGAACTACGTGACCCGTTACTACGACCCAAGCCCCGGCCTGATGGGCCTGATGAACTTCAGCAATACCGACAGCTTCAAGACCAGCGGCCTGGAGCTGCAATCGAAATACGATGCCGGCTGGGTCTTTGCCGACCTGTCGTCGACCTATTACCTCAAGACCGAAACCTGCGACTCGGCCTTCGCCGCGCGCCTGCGGGCCAGTTCCACTCGCTGGCAGAAGCTTGACAACACCCCCAACTGCACCCCAGGCAGCTTCATGGGCTCGTACACCAATACCCAGAACCCGCCGCGGGTCGCCGGCAACCTGACCACGGGGCTGCGCTTCTTTGACCAGGCCCTGACCGTGGGCGGGCGCCTGACCTACACCTCGGGCCCGACCGTCACCGCCGACAAATCCTGGCAGACCGGCGCCACCACGCCGCAACTGGTCTACCGCGAAGTGGCGCTGGTGGACCTGTTCCTCGACTACAAATGGCAAGACCACACCCAGTTCAACGTGTCGCTGGATAACCTGACCAATCGTTACTACCTGGACCCGCTGGCCCAGAGCTTCATGCCGGCACCGGGGCGTACGTTGCGCATGGGGGTGGTGACCAAGTTCTGATCAGCGGCGCCTAGTGGCTCAGGGAGTGTTCGTAGGCCGCGGTCATCACCTGCCAAGTGTGGGGATTGGCCGGGATCAGGTGCTCGATGCGCAATGAGGTGACGGTGATGTCCTGGGGCATGCCGAAGGTGGTGAAGGTGGACATGAAGTCCAGCTCGCCATGGCGCGAATTGACGCGGGTCAGCACCAGTGGCGGCAGTTCATTGGCCAGGGGGGTCGAGCCTTGCGGCACCGGCAGGCTTTCCAGCAGCGTGGCCAGGGTCGGGTTGCCCAATGCTTCACGGGCAGCCCGTTGCCAGGCGAGGTTGCGGATTTCATCCGCATTGAGCAGGTAGTCGCCCAGGCCACCCGGTTGCAGCAGGGTGGTCAGCAGGTTCAGGCCTTGTGCCGCGTCTGGCGCCAAACCCACCAGGTCGAACAGCACCTGGGTGCTGGCGTTGGCGGCGAGCACTTGCCAGTGGCTCCCGAGCACGATGGCCGGCGC
This sequence comes from Pseudomonas sp. WS 5021, assembly GCF_012985535.1. Classification (NCBI taxonomy): domain Bacteria; kingdom Pseudomonadati; phylum Pseudomonadota; class Gammaproteobacteria; order Pseudomonadales; family Pseudomonadaceae; genus Pseudomonas; species Pseudomonas sp. WS 5021. Next base: position 243,569 of record NZ_JAAQWP010000002.1, read on the forward strand.
CGGGTTGTTGGCCTTCAGCACATGGCTGATGGCATCCCGAATGGCATCCATTGCCGGCGCGGCGAGCGGCGTGGCTTCGTAGCGCGGGGCGTAGCCGGCTGCGAGGAACAGGCTGTTGCACTGCTCCAGGGGCACCTCGAGGGCGCTGAGCAGGTTATGCAAGGTGCCAGGGCTGGCCTTGGCGCGGCCGGTTTCGATGCAACTCAGGTGGCGCTGGGAAATACCGCTGATCAGCGCCAGCTGCAATTGGCTCAACTTCGCCTGGCGGCGCAACAGCCGCAGTTGCGTACCGGCGTCGGTCTCGGGGTTGGCGCGGGGGAACGGTGGGCGGTTCATGGATGGACTCTGGCAGGGCGGGGCGGGGGGCGTCCATGACCTCGCAGGTCATTGAGATGGCGGCGACGTTATCACTAATCTGCGGCTTGCCCAATCCTGCGTGGTGGACCCTATGCACAGACCCTATATCGCCCTTGCCAGCCTGTTGGCGTTTTCCCTGTACACCCTGGGCACCTTGCTCTGGGCCGAGCAGTCGCTGTTGGCGTTTGGCCTTGAGCTGCTATCCAGGCCCGACACCGCCCAGGTGGTGATCGACCTGTACCTGATGGCGGCCCTGGCGTGTGTGTGGATGTACCGCGACGCCCGCGCCAAGGGCCGGTCGCTGGCCAGTGTGCTGCCGTATTGGCTGCTGACGGCGATCTTTGTCTCGGTGGGGCCGCTGCTGTATATCGTGGTCCACGGCTTTGCCAGGGACCGGCGATGACCAGCCTCGTGCATCTGTTTGCCCTGTGTGTGCTGGTGTTGTTCATCAAGATGTTGGCGATCTCCTGTTACCAGGGTTTTTTCCGCCTCCGGCACCGTGCGTTCAGCAATCCTGAGGATGCCGGTTTCTTCCAGCGCCCGGCCATTGCGCAGGAGCTTGCGCCGGTCAGCCGGGCGGCGAAAGCCTGGGCCAATGACCTGGAAAACATTCCGCTGTTTTTCGTCCTAGGCGGGTTATGCCTGGCGCTGGATACCAACGCCGCCGCGACGGCCTGGCTGTTCGGCCTGTTCACCGTGGCGCGGGTACTGCATACCTTGCTGTACCTGGGCCGCCGCCAACCCTGGCGCACCCTGGCCTATGGCGTTGGCCTGGCGTGCCTCTTGGGGTTGGCGGGGTTGATCGGTGCGGCGCTGTTGCCTATTCGATAGGGTATCGACCGGATACGCCGCGATCGCCGGCAAGCCGGCTCCTATAGGGGCTAGACGAAGGCCTGGCGGCTGAATCCGCGTGGCAGGCGTTGCAGGCCGGGCAGGGCGGTCAGGCGTTGGGTCCAGGCGCTGCGCCAATCATTGCTGGTGGTGTTGGACTTGGCTTTGCGCGATGCGCGGCGGGACGCGTTGCGCTGGTTGCGGCGGGCTTCCTTATAGGCATCGGTGTTGCGGCAGGTGCGGCATTTGACCCGGTTCAGTTCCACCGTGGACGTGAGGTTATTGCCGTGATGGCCGCAAGCGAGGTGCCCTGCGACCTTGAAGTGAGTGACCATGTCAGCGTCTCCTTCTGTGAGGGTTCGCGGCACCGCAAATCTGTAGATGCTCGCGCTCAAGGCCAGGCCGATTGAAGCCGTGCCCTTATATTTCCGACCCCACGGGCGGGCTGACGTTCACCGCAAGCCGTGGCGCGCTGAATCTGAACAATTCTCACGGTTGTGATAGGCCTGCGCCGGGTTTGCGGGGGGGCAGTCAGCTCGGCAAACCAGCGCCTGCTGGGCGGTCTTGGCGTTATAGGCGCCAGGGACTATTGTTGGTTGTCTGGCGCACAGCCCATAGGAGGGCGATACCATGAACACCAGTGCTCTACTGGAACAACTGCTACGTGCAGGTCAAGCCTCGATGTCCCAGCAAGGCGGTTCGGCGGCACCCCAGGGCGGCGCGGGAGGGCTCGGTGGGTTGGGCGGCCTGCTCGGTGGTTTGCTCCGGGGCGGCGGCTCCGCTCCTTCTGCGTCGGGCGGTGGCGGCCTGGGCGATCTGCTCGGTGGCCTGGGCGGTATGTTGGGCGGGACCCAGGCGGGCGGTTCGACCCCGACCCGTAGCGGCGGCACCAACTATGCGGCCCTGGCGTCGTTGGGGATGATGGCATTCCAGGCGTATCAAGCCTGGCAACGCCAGCAGGCCTCTGCGCCGCAGCAGGCCTTGCAGACGGTTGATCAACTCTCTGGCGCCGAGGTCGATGCCCATAGCCATGCGGTACTGCGCGCATTGATCGCGGCGGCCAAGGCGGATGGGCGGATTGATGAGAAGGAAAACGCGTTGATCTCCCAGGAGTTCGGACGCCACACCGACGATCCGGACTTGCAACAATGGCTCGACGATCAAGTCGCCAAGCCCTTGGATGCAACCGACTTTGCCGAATATGCCAATGACCCGGCGGTGGCCGCCGAGGTCTACCTGGCCAGTGTGATGCTGGTGGATGACCAGCAGGTCACCGAGCGCAACTACCTCAATGAATTGGCCGATGCCCTGGGTATCAAGCCTGAATTGCAACTGCACCTTGAACAGCAAGCCAAACAGGCCTGATCCACAAAGACAGCGAAGCAGGAGCCTGGCCGGCTCCTGCATGTTGGTCAGATCGCCAATTCCCCCCCATCTGCCCGCTGGATCACCACCGTGGACGCCCGCGCCCGTACTTTGCCTACGGTGACGTCGGTTGCCACGTTAGTGGATGGCCAGTTGCTTGGATGCTGGATGTTGATAAACACCGTCTTGTTGTCCGGCGTGAAGGTCACCCCGGTCACTTCCGAACCATTGGGCCCAACGAAGAAGCGCCGCAGGTCTGCCTGGTTCTGTGCGTTGACCGGCACTTGCTTACCCTGGGCGTCGACCATATTGGTGGGAATCACCACCAGCATCTGGTCGTTGGTGTAGTCGGTCAGGGTTTTTTCGCCGTTGTCGGTCTGGATCCACATCACGCCACGGCTGTCGAATGTCATGCCGTCGGGGCTGGCGAACTGATTCAGTGCGGTCAGGCCCGAGCGGTTGAGGTCCGGAGTGCCGGCAGCGTTGGCGCCAAATACAAAGATGTCCCAGGTGAAGGCCACTTGGTTGTCAGCGTCATGCCAGCGGATGATGTGCCCGTGCTTGTTGTTCACCCGCGGGTTGGCGGCGTTGGCCACGGTACGGCTGGTGTTGTTGGTGAGCGTCAGGTACACGTCGCCATTGAGCGGGTTGACCGAGGTCCATTCCGGACGGTCCATCGGCGTGGCGCCCAGGGCGTCGGCCGCGCCACGGGTGTTGAGGATGATCCCCGGCAGGTCGGTGAACTTCGCGCCCAGGGTACTGCCATCGAGCGTCGGGCTGGCCACGTCGAGCAGCAACCAGTTGCCGCTGCCGTCGGCATTGAAGCGCGCCACGTAGAGTTTGCCGCTGTCCATGTACTTGGCGCCGGTGGCCAGGCGGTCGCTGGGGTTGGCGTCTGCCGGGTCCCACAACGCGGTGGAGACGAATTTGTACAGGTACTCGTTCTGCGAGTCATCGCCGCTATAGAACACCACCGGCTTGCCGGCGGTGGTCAGGCCCGGCCAGCACCCTTCATGGCGGAAACGGCCGAGCGCGGTGCGTTTCACCGCACGGGTTGCGGCGTTGTACGGGTCGATCTCGACGATGTAGCCATAGGTGCTGGCTTCGTTGCGGTAGTCGTCGGTGGCCGTGGCGCCGCTTGGGGTGACGTTGAAACGGCTGAACTCGCCGTTCACTTCGCTCGGGTCACCCGCGACACTTTCCCAGCGATAGTTGCCGTTGCTGGTGCCCACGCCGATGCGCACCTGGTCGGCCGGGCGGTTGCCGCTGCGGTTGACGAAAATCCCTGGCCAGTTTTCTTCGCAAGTCAGGTAGGTGCCCCACGGTGTGTAGCCATTGCCGCAGTTGTTGTTGGTGCCGCGGGTCTGGGTGCCGGTCGGCGAGAACTTGGTCTTGACGTGCTCGGTGCCTTTCATCGGGCCCGCCAGGTCCATCAGCGTGGCCGAGGTGAAGCGACGGTTCAGCGGGTCGTTTTCCATCACCTGCCAGCGGCCGTTGACTTTAGTCACGCGCATCACGCCCGCGCCGTGGGCGTTGATTTCCTTGCGCACTTCTTCCACCGGGCGTACGCCGCCGATCAGGGTCGCGCCGTTGGGGTGCAGTTCGGACTGTTCGATGTATTCGTGGTTGATCGCGATCAGGCCGTCAGTGGAGCTGCCATTGATCGGGAAGAAACGCATGCCATCGTGGTTCATGCCGACCGAGTTGGCCTGGTCGGTCGAGGTATTGGTGCCATCGCTTTTCCACGGTGCCGCATTGCTGTTGAGCGGCGTGCCCCATGGCGCGAGGATGTGCGCGGTGTAGCCGGCGGCCACGGTGCAGCCGTCGGTGCGCGAGCCGGGGATCGAGTTGAAACCCAGCTTCAGCGCAGGTTTGGTGGGCTCGGTCGGGGTGTCGTGGTCAGAGCCACCGCCGCTGTCAAAGCAGCCCGTCAGGCCGGTGCCGGCAATCATGGCGATCGCGGCGCCGAGTCCGCCCCGTACCACACTGCGGCGGCTCAGGTAGGCAGTGAGTACCGATTCCATCGGCTCATTGAGGCTCAGGTTGCGATTCTGGTTGTCGCCAGTCTCTCGACTCATTTCATCAGGTCCTTTGTAGATCACGATTTTTGAAAGGAGCCCGAACTCTAAGAGTCGAATGTGATGATTCGCGGTCGGTTTTGTTAAAAATGTATTTAAGTGTATTTCTTTTATTTCCTTTTGTTACAAGGGTGCATATTTCACTCCTGTTAAAAAACTGACATTAAACCGTCATTAATTGACCCCCACTATGCCGCCCTTAAAGCAGAGTTAGCCCTAGGGTGAGAGAACAATGGCTTCAATGGTGCGGCGCGATGTATTGGGATGGATGACGCTGGGGGCCTGTGCGCCGTGGCTGGCCGGCTGCTCTAGCCGGTGGGCTGCGGCGGGGCCTGCGGACAGCCAGCCGGTCGACCTGCTGTATATCGCCGACACCCTCGATGCACGCCTGCCGGGTCGCCCGGTGGTGCCCGCCACACGCCTGGGGCCGGCAACACGGATCGGCCAGGCGCCGTGGATCACCGGGGCCAATGCGCGTTTTCGCCAGGCTGACGGTAGCCAGTTGGATGGCCTGCTGGATGCCTCCTTAAGTGACGGTGTGCAAACCGGTGGCTACGCGGTACTCGGTGCCGTGTTGCAACGCCTGCGTGATGAGGCAGGGCCTGAGAATAGCCTGACCCTGGAAAACGGCCAGTGCTGGAACGGCAGCGGCCTGGCGTACCTGACCCGTGGCCTGTCCGGGGTCCAGGGCAGCCAATTGCTCGGCAGTGAAGTGCGGGTCAGCAGCGATGAACGCGTGCTGTGGCCCGAACAATGCCAGGGCCTGTATCAGCAATTCGGCCACCCGGTACTCGGCGCCGGGCTGGCCAGCGCCAGTGCGCAACGCCTGGCTACCCCAGGCATGCAGGTGTTCCGCCGGGGCGGCGTGCGCATCGCCGTAGTCGGCATCACCGACCCGTATGCGCGGGACCAGCAAGCCTCCTTGAAACAGTGGTTGCACAGCCTGCAACCGGTGCTTGCCCAGGCCCGTGAAGAAGCCGACCTGGTGGTGGCCCTGGCCGATGTCGGCACCGGGCCGGGGTTCTGGCTGGCCGAGCGCCTGGGCCAGGTGGACTTGATGTTGTGCGCCCGTGGCCAGGACCTGTGGCCGCAGCCGGTAGAAATCCTGCAAAGCTCCGGCAAGCGCGTACCGGTGGTGCTGGGCGGGACCCGGGCCAGCGGCGCCTTCCGCATCCGCTGCCAGGCGCAGGCGGGGCAATGGCGCTTCGATGCGCGCTTCTTTCCCGCCCAGGCCAGCGCGTTGGACGCTACCGCCCAGGCCCACGCCCAGCGCCTGCAACCACGCTTGCAACAACAGCGCGCCGCCCACGCCGCCTGGCTCGACCAACCCCTGGCCAAGGCCCCGGAAAATCTCTGGCGCCGCGATGTGCGCGCCGGCAGTTGGGATCGCCTGTTGCACCAGGCCCTGGCCCGCGAGCCCAAGAGCGCAGTGCTGCTGCCAGGCCTGCGCTACGACAGCCCCCTGGCCCGCGGCCAGATGATTACCCGCGAACACCTGATCAGCCTGAGTGCCAGTTACCCAGCGCCGGTCGTGGATGTCCCGGCGCAGCAGGTGCGCCAGGTCCTGGAAAACGGCGCCGAGCAACTGTTTGGCGAGCCACTGCTGCTGGATAACAGCCAGGACCTGCCGCGCTGGCTCGGCCAGCCCTGGCAGGTCACCTATAGCCCTGGCGGCAAGCGGGTCAGTGAGTTTGCCGAACCGCTCGGCACCTGCCGCACCTTTGGCCTGGGCTTTGCCGCCGATGCCGGGCAACCGCTGTGGCAACACCTCGAAGGCTGGTTGCGCGAGCAGCCGGCGGACTGGCAACTGGCGCCGTTGCAACTGCCAGATGTGCGCTATGTGCAGGGGCATCCGGGATGGCATCCACGGAGCCTGGTCAGTTGAGCCGTGGGGGCAACCTGTTGCTGGCAACACTGCTGGCCTGGCTCGCAGCGCAATGTGTGTTGCAACTGTGGCACGGCATCGCCCAGCCGGTCGTGCCTTCCGCGCCAGCGGCGCCGGTTGCCGACTTGTTGAGCAGCCACTGGACACCGCGCCAGGCACCCAGCGACGACCTGCCGTTGACCACGCTCAAGGTTGATTACCTGGGCAGCCTCAAGGCCACGCCGTTGCGTGCCACGGTCCTGGTGCTGCGCTATCAGCAACAAGAACGCACGCTGACCCTGGGTCAGCGCCTGGCCCCGGGCATCGTCTTGCAGGACATCGATGAACGCGGGCTGATTTTCGACAATCAAGGGCAGCGCGAGCGCTTGCCATGGCCGAATGAGCGACCGGTGATCGGCCTCAAGCGCAAGGAATGAACCGACGATGCACATGATCAATAAATGCCTGGGCCTGAGCGCACTGTGCCTGGCCTTGAGCGTGACCCCGGCCCACGCCGAAGAAGCGCCGGCCTTGTATGAAGTGAACTTCATCGACACCGAACTCACCGACTTCATCGACAGCGTATCGCGCATCACCAACACCACCTTCATCATCGACCCACGGGTCAAGGGCAAGGTCACGGTGCGCAGCCTGGATATGCTCGGCAGCGAGGCCATCTACGACATCTTCCTCGCCCAGTTGCGCGCCCAGGGTTTTGCTGCGGTCAACCTGCCCAATGGCAGCGTGAAGATTGTGCCGGACCAGGCCGCGCGCCTGGAGCCGGTACCGGTGGAGTCTGCGCGCCAGGCGGTGCAAGCCAACGATGGCATGGCCACCCGGGTATTCAGCGTGCGCAACGCCGCCAGTGAACAGATGCTCAATATCCTCAAGCCGCTGATTGACCCTCGGGTGGGAGTGATCAGCCCGTACCCGTCGGCCAACCTGTTGGTGATCACCGACTGGCGCAGCAACCTCGACCGTATCGACGCGCTGTTGCAGCAACTCGACCAGGTCAGCCAGGAACCCCTGGAAGTGCTGCCCCTGGTCAACGCCAGCGCTAACGACACCGCGCAATTGATGACCCGCCTGCTGGCCCGCGAGCAGGGCGCCGATGGCGCGCAGGTGGTTGCCGACCCGCGCAGCAATGCGTTGCTGGTGCGCGGCAGTGCCGACAGCCGCCAACGGGTGCGTGCGCTGCTCAAGCAATTGGATCAGCCGCAGACTGCCTTGCGTCCATCGAACACCGTGGTGATGTACCTGCGTCATGCCAATGCCGCCGAAGTGGTCAAGGTGTTGCGCGGCTTGAGCCAGGACACCCCAGGCGCCGGAGGCGAGGGCGTGCCCACGGAAGGCGCGCCCAAGCAGATGGCGGTCAGCGCCTCGGGGATTCGCATGGAGTCTGAGGAGGGCACCAACGCCGTGGTGATGGTCGGCCCGGACAGCGAAATTGCCGCCTACCGCACCATCGTCGAACAACTGGATATCCGCCGCGCCCAAGTGGTGGTGGAAGCAATCATCGCCGAAGTATCCGACACCCGCGCCCAGGAGCTGGGCGTGCAATGGCTGTTTTTGGGCGACTCCTTTGGCGGCGGCGCGGTGAACTTCACCAACGGCGGGACGAGCATCGCCGGCCTGGCGGGCGCCGCTGCCAGCGGCGACACCGCAGGCCTGGGCAAGCTGTTGGCCAATGTGCCCGGCGCCACCGCAGGCTTTGGCAAGCTCAACGGCGGCGGGCTGAACTTCCTCGCACTGCTCAATGCGCTGAAGAGCGAAAGTGGCTTCAACCTGCTCTCGACCCCGACCCTGCTGACTCTGGACAACGCCGAAGCATCGATCCTGGTCGGCCAGGAAGTACCGTTTGTGACGGGCTCGGTAACGCAGAACAACACCAACCCCTACCAGACCATCGAGCGCAAGGAAGTGGGGATCAAGCTGCGGATCAAGCCGCAGATCAATATCGACAACACCGTGCGCCTGGACATTGTGCAAGAGGTCTCGTCGATTGCCGACAGCACCGGCGCCAGCGATGTGATCACCAACAAGCGCGAGATCAAGACCAAGGTCATGGTCGAAGACAACGGCCTGGTGGTGCTCGGCGGGCTGATCGGCGACGAAGCCAAGAACAGTGACCAGCGTGTGCCGTGGCTCGGCGATATCCCTGGGGTCGGGCGGCTGTTTCGCTCCAACGCCAGCCAGCGCACCAAGCAGAACCTGATGGTGTTCATCCGCCCGCGGATCATGCGCGACGGCGAGACCCTGGCCCAATTGAGCAGCGAGAAATACCGCAACCTCAAGGCCAACTCGAACCTGGCATTGCCCGCGATCTCCGATAACAACGCCTTGCTGCGCCTGTTCCCGGCCAGCCGCGAGCGCCTCGACGAGGGCGTGTGGTGAGTACGTTGTTGCCCTATCGACTGGCGCGCCAGGCGGGCCTGGCACGGGCACCGGGCGCGCAGGGTTGGACCCTGTGCCTGCGCGAGGATGTCGACACCGACGCCTTGCAGGAAGTATTGCGCGTGCATGGCCTGCCGACGCTGGTCGAGCACCTCGACCCGGCGCAATACGAACTGCGCCTGGGGGCCTTGTACCAGGCCGGGGAGTCGGCCACGGCGGCGTTGATCGAGGGCATCGGCGAGCAGGTCGATCTCGACAGCCTGATCAACGAACTGCCACGGATCGAAGACCTGTTGGAGAGTGACAACGAAGCGCCGGTGATCCGCCTGATCAACGGCCTGTTCGCCGAAGGCCTGCGCTTGCGCGCCTCGGATATCCATATCGAGACCTTCGAGCAGAGCCTGGTGGTGCGCCTGCGGGTGGACGGCCATCTGCGCGAAATCCTGCGCCCGCCACGGGCCTTGTCGGCCATGTTGGTGTCGCGGATCAAGGTCATGGCGCGCCTGGATATCGCTGAGAAGCGCCAGCCCCAGGACGGGCGCATCACCTTGCGCTCCGGCGGGCGCGAGGTGGATATCCGGGTCTCGACCTTGCCTGGCATCCACGGCGAGCGCGTGGTAATGCGCGTACTGGACAAACAGGCCAACCTGCTGGACCTGAACAACCTGGGCATGCCCGCTGCCGTCGAGCAGGCCCTGCGCGCTTGCCTGTCGCGGCCCAACGGGATCTTGCTGAGCACCGGGCCCACCGGCTCGGGCAAGACCACCACGCTGTATGCCAGCCTCAATGCGCTGAACGACGGCTCGTGCAACATCCTCACCGTCGAAGACCCGGTGGAATACGCGATTACCGGCATCGGCCAGACCGCGATCAACCCGCGCGCCGGCATGACTTTCGCCAGCGGCCTGCGGGCGATCCTGCGCCAGGACCCGGACGTGATCATGCTCGGCGAAATCCGTGACCAGGAGACCGCACAGATCGCCGTGCAGGCCAGCCTTACCGGGCACCTGGTGCTGTCGACGCTGCACACCAACAGCGCGGTGGGCGCCGTCACGCGGTTGCGCGACATGGGCATCGAGCCCTTTTTGATCGCCTCCAGCCTCAAGGGCGTGATGGCCCAGCGTCTGGTGCGGCGCCTGTGCCATTGCGCAACGCCGGCGCCGTTGCAGGCCGCCGAGCGCCAGTTGTGGCCGGAGCTGGCGACGCTGGATCAGAGCTTTCACCCCCAGGGCTGCGACGACTGCCAGGGCAGTGGCTATCACGGGCGGATCGGCCTCTATGAATTCATCACCCTGGATGCCGGCTTGATCAGCCTGCTGTACGACGGCGCCAGCGAAGCGGCCATGCACGAATACCTCGCCGACAAGCGCCAGAGCCTGACCGCCATGGCCACCGAATGCCTGCGCCGTGGCGAAACCAGCCTGGAGCAGGTCCTGCGTGCGGTGCGCGACTGATGCCGACCTACCGCTACCAGGCGCTGGACCTGCGCGGCAATCGCCGCAAAGCCAGCATCCAGGCAGAAAGCGAGCGCCATGCCCGGCAACTGCTGCGCGAGCAGGGCCTGTTTGCCCGTGAGTTGCAGGTGCAGGGCGCAAGCCTGTCGAGCCCGCGCGGGCAACGCTTGAACCATGGACAGCTGTGCGAGTTGACCCGCCAGTTGGCCACGCTGTTGAGCGCTGGTATCCCCTTGGTGGATGCCTTGGCCACCCTGGAACGCCAGTTGGCGGAACCGGCGATTCGCAACCTGCTGGTGGCGGTGCGCGGCGCCCTGGGCGAAGGCTTGAGCCTGGCCCAGAGCCTGCGCCGCCAGGGTGGGCAGTTCAATACGCTGTATTGCGCACTGGTCGAGGCCGGCGAGCGCTCGGGCAAATTGGCGCCGGTGCTGGAGCGGTTGGCCGAGCACCTGGAACAGGTGCAGAAACAACGGCACAAGGCGCGCACGGCGTTGATCTACCCGGCGGTGTTGATCCTGGTGTCGCTGGCGGTGGTGATCGGCCTGATGACTTTTGTGGTGCCCAAGCTCACCGAGCAGTTCAGCCACACCGGGCAAAGCCTGCCGCTGATTACCCGGGTGCTGATCGGCGCCAGCGAGGGCCTGGTGATGCTCGGCCCGTGGTTGCTGGGGCTGGGCTTGCTGCTGGCGCTGGGCGCGCGGGTGTTGCTGCGCCAGGCGGTATGGCGTTTGCGTCGCGACAGCCTGGCGTTGCGCTTGCCACGCATTGGTGTGCTGCTGTCGGTGCTGGAAAGCGCGCGGGTCTCGCGCAGCCTGGCGATTCTGCTCGGCAGTGGCGTGCCGTTGCTCGAGTCCCTGGAGGTGGCCACCGCTACGGTCGGCAACCGGCAGATCCACCAGTCCCTGGTAGCGGTGCGTGAACAGGTCGAAGGCGGTGTGACCCTGTACCGCGCCCTCAGTGCCAGTGGGCATTTCCCGCCGATGCTACTGAACATGGTCGCCAGCGGCGAGGCCAGCGGCACCTTGCCCGACATGCTGGAGCGCGTCGCCGACAACCAGGAGCGTGGGTTTGCGCGCCAGGTCGACCTGCTGCTGGCGTTATTCGAACCCCTGATGATTCTGCTGATGGGCGCGGTGGTGCTGTTCATCGTGCTGGCGGTGCTGTTGCCGATCATGCAGCTCAATCAGGGCCTGAGCCTTTGAACAGACAACCTGAAAACGGAGAACATGAAATGGAAAAGCACGCCATGCCTGGCAATCGTGCGGTCAAGCGTCGCGAACGCGGCTTCACCCTGATGGAAATCATGGTGGTGATTTTTATCATCGGCCTGCTGATCGCGGTGGTCGCCCCCAGCGTGCTTGGCAGCCAGGACAAAGCCATGCGCCAGAAGGCCCTGGCCGACCTGGCGACCCTGGAGCAGGCACTGGACATGTACCGCCTCGACAACCTGCGGTTCCCCACCTCCGAGCAGGGTTTGCAGGCGCTGGTCAGCAAGCCGAGCCTGGAGCCCTTGCCGCGCAGTTGGCGTGCCGACGGCTACATCCGCCGCCTGCCCGAGGACCCATGGGGCAATGCCTATGGCTACCGCACGCCTGGGCAGCATGGGCGGGTGGATCTGTTCTCACTGGGAGCCGACGGCCAGCAAGGCGGCGAAGGCACCGATGCCGATATCGGTAACTGGGACCTCTAGGCATGCAGCGCAGTCGCGGGTTTTCGCTCCTGGAAATGTTGGTGGTGTTGTTGATCGTCGGCTTGTTCAGTGCCCTGGGGGTGGCCTATCTGGATGCCGGCCAGGCGCCGATGCGCCAGGCCCTGGCTCAACTGGCCAGCGAAGCGCGCAGCCAGGCCGCCCAGGCCCGGCATGCCGGGCAGTTGCTGGGCTTGCGCTGGAACGGTCGCAGCCCGGAGTTTGTGCGCTGGCAGGCCGGGCGCGCAGCGCCTGGGTGGCAGGTCCAAGCGTCGCGCGGCGCACCCTGGCCAGCCGGCTTGCAACCTGACTGGCCGGTGAGCCGCGAGCCCCAGGTGATGTTCACCCCGTCGGGGCTGGCCCGCCCGGTATCACTGACCTGGCGCTGGGCCGAGGGCCGCGAGCGCTGGCAATGGCAAGCAGACAACACCTTGCATATCGCGACCCTGCCATGAAGCGCCAGCGTGGTTTTACCTTGCTTGAAGTCATGGTCGCCCTGGGGATTGCCGCGTTGATGGCGGTGATGGTCAGCCAGCTGTTGCGCCAGCGCATCGCTACCCACCAGGCCGTGGCGCAACATCGCCTCGGCAGTTTGTGCGCACGGGAGCTGGAAACGCGGTTTGGCGTGGAGCAGTACTGGCCGCAGATCAATGCAGTGAGCGGCGAGTTGCGCCAGGGGCATGCCACCTGTCATTGGCAACTGACCCTGGGCAATACCGGGGTCAATCGCTTGCGCCGGGGTGAGTTGAGCTTATTTGCCGATCCCCAGCAGCGTCAGCCCCTGGGTCAGTTCAGCCTGTTCCTGGTGCGTCCATGAAGGCGGCGCAGCGCGGCTTGACCCTCATCGAGCTATTGGTGGCGATGGCCCTCACGGCGGTGGTCGGGGTGTTGCTGGCGGCCTTGGTCAATGGCTGGGTCAAAGTGCGTGAGCGTCTGGAGGAGCCGGGCAGCGAACCTCAGGTATTGGAGTTCTGCATGGCCCTGGAGCGCCGCTTCGACGCCCTGGTGTTGCGCCAGTTGTACGAGCAGCGCTTGCCCCTGGACCTGGCCTGGCTGGAGTGGCAGCCGAGCCTTGGGCAACTGCAGTGGGTGGCCCTGGGTGCCTGGCCGCCGGCAGAGGGCGCGTCGCGCGTGCAACGCCAGCGCCTGCTGTTCGATGCGCGCCAGCAGCGTTTGAACCTGTTGGTCTCGGCCGACCTGTACGCCGCCGACAAGCCGCGCTGGGAACTCAAGGCGTCATTGGCGCCGGTCGAGCGCGCCACATTCAGTTTTTACCAGGGCACGCGCTGGCTGGCCTTTCCTTCTACTGTTGCCGCCCAGCCCAATCGCGGCGTGCGGATCGAGTTCGAGCACCATGGAGCCCCTTATGTCTGTACTTTCGCCTTGCCCGATACCCAGCCATGAGCCGGAGCGCAGGCATGTTTGAGCGTCTGCGGGCCAAGCCACGGGAATGGTTGCTGGTGCGCCCGCCGGCCACCGCCGAGGGCCGTTGGCAGTGGTTGCACTACAGCGCGCAACAGGCTTGCGCAAGCGGCACCTGGCCGCCACCGTCCGCGCTGTTGCAACTGCCGGGCGCCTTGATTATTCCAGCGCTCGATTGCAGCCATTTCTGCCTGCCGGCGCCGCCGGGGCTCAAGCGTCACGAATGGCCGCAATTGTTTGAAGAATATGCGCAGCAGCCCGCCGAAGCGTTGCTGGTCAGTTGCCTGTCCCGCGAGGCCGGGCAGTTGGAGTTGTTGGTGATGCATCGCGAGCAGGTCCAGCAATGGCTGGCCGAGTGTGCTGCGCTGGGGCTGCACATCACCCATGGCTGGGCGGATTTGCAGTTGTTGCCGCCAGCAGAGCCAGGGCAGGTAGTGGAGTGGCGGCGCGAATCGGTGCGCTACCTCAAGGCGCATTCCCGGCAATGGTTGGTGTGGCCGCCGGTATTGGGTGAGCGCCTGCCCCAGGCCTGGCGCGACCTGCCTGGCGAGACCCAAGAGGGCGATTGGCCGTCACGCCTGGCGCGCCTGGAGCAGTTGCCCAGTGTGCTGGAAGGGACGCGGGGGCCGCGCACACGGGTGACTCGAGCGCCACTGATGAGCGGCGTACAGCGCCGCTTGCTGCTGGCTTGCGTGGCGCTGGCGGCGTGTTGGGGCGCGGTGTATCTGGTGCAGAGCCTGCGCCAGGTCGACGTTTGGAAAGCCCAGGTCCGGGCGCTGGCCGGGCCTGCCAACAACCCGCAACAGGCGCGCGTGGCGCTGGCGCGAGTGCAGGGCGAGGCGAGCGACTGGCAGGTGCGCCAGCAACAGATCGTCGCCCTGGAGCAGGCGCTCTCCGGCTGGCTGCAACAGCAGCCAGGCTGGTCGGTGTCGCGCATCGAGTTTGACGGCAGCCGTTGGCGCCTGGCCTTGCGCGGCAATGGCCCCCGGCCGCTGCCCGGCGAATGGCATGCCATGGCCCAGGCTGCCGGCGCGCAATGGACTGACGAGGCGCAAAGTGTCGCCGGTCAATTGCACCTGAGTTTTGATCTGGGAGAACAACCATGAAAGCCCGGATGCAGGAGTACCTGGCCCACTTCAACCAACTGCCGCCCAAGCGCCGCTATGGCCTGTTGGCTGGCTGGTCGACCGTCGTGCTGTTGCTGCTGGTGCTGTTGACCCGGCCGCTGCTGGCGGCCTGGCAGGATGCACGCCAGTGGCAGGCGTTGGCGCAACAGGCCGGCGCACTGGTACCGCCAGCGGCGTTTTCCAACGAACAGTGGCAGGCCCTGGCGGTGTCGCGCCAATGGGTGCTGACCCGCGTTGAACAGCAAGGCGATCGCTGGCAATTGCAAGGCGAGCTGCCGGGGCCCCAGGCCCTGCAACTGCTGCTGCGGACGGTGCAGGAGCAGGGTGGGCGACCCGTGCAGTGGAGCCTGGAGCAGGGTGGCGGCCAGGGCTATGCCTTCAGCCTGGAAGTGGCGGCGCGGCCATGAGTCGCGCGGTGATCCTGTGGGCGATTGTGGTGTTCAGCCTGACCGTGCTGCTGGAGCTGCCGGCTGCCTTCGTTGCCCGCCAGCTGCCCTGGCCGGCCGGCTGGCAGCCCAGCGGCGTCGTGGGCAGCCTGTGGACTGGCCGCGCAGCGCGCGTCGGTGCCCTGGCGCCGGTGGACTGGAAGATCCGTCCGTGGGCGGCGCAGGTGAACCTGGGCTTTGCGCAACGCATCTGGGAGCTGTCGATCCATGGCTGGCCGTGGAACTGGCAGGCGCAACTGGCCCCGCGTGCGGTCAGCGCCTTGCCGCCACCGATGTTCGTGCTGGACGGGCGTTGGGACGGGCGATTGCAGGTCAATGGCGCCGGAGCGGGTTGCCGTAACACCGACGGTGAATTGCTGGGGCACGACCTGGCGCTGTTGAGCCCGTGGCTGGTCAAGCTGGGCAATACCCGGATCGAGTTGCAGTGCAGGGATGGCCTGCGATTGCTGGCGGACCTGCAACTGGCGGCCGAGCACCATTTCAAGATCCAAGTCGACTCCCAGCGCGTGCAGGTGGACGGGCAGATTGAACCGGGGGCCGCCGTGACCCCGTTGCTGGTGCAGGCCCGCTGGCTGCAACCGGCTGCACAAAGCTTCAGCAAGGTGCTGGGTAAACCGTTAGTCCAGTAGGCGCCGTTTTGCCGGGACTCGAGCCGACCTTTGGCTACATCGCCACGTGGCCCAGGCGGTAGGGCGCCTGGTGCGGTTGGGCGTGCATGTCGAGGCCGACCCACTGGAGTTGTGCAAAACCGTGGTCTACGCTGGGGCCTTGGACTTGGCAGCGCAACTTTGCAGTGAGCAGAAGGGGTTGCTGGATCCGGGTCTGCTGCGTTTCACCGAGCAGTGCCAGCACACGACCCTGGCGCCCTTTGTAAAAAACACGGAAGAACATTAAACCCATGAACAGTCCTGTTTCCCTTGCCCGGTTGAGCGACATCCAAGCCTTCGAGCAACAATACCCGTTGGCCGAGCGCGACTTGCCTGGCAGTACCTATGAGTTGTTGCAGCGTGCCGCCGAACGCTTTGCCGATCTGCCAGCCTTGTGTTTTCTACCGACGGGCAGCATCGAGGATCAGCCCTGGCGCATCAGCTATGCCGAGCTTTTTGCCAAGGTCACACAAACCGCCAACGCCTTGCATCGTCTGGGCTTGCGCCCGGGCCAGGCGGTATCTTTCCTGCTGCCTAACCTGCCCCAGACGCACTTTGTGATTTGGGGTGCAGAGGCGGCGGGGATCGTCAATGCGATCAACCCGTTGCTTGAGCCTGAGCACATTGCAGAGCTGATCCGTGCTTCCAATACCTCGGTGCTGGTCACACTGGCACCGTTCCCCGGTACCGACCTATGGCAGAAAGTGGCGGCCCTGGCAGACTTTTTGCCACAGATGCCCACGATTGTGACGGTTGACCTCGCCAACCTGTTGCCGGAGCCGCAACGCAGCGCTGTAAGAGCCCAGCGGCCACCGATGCCCGCAGGCGTCCTGGACTTCGATGAACTGCTAGCCGCCGCCCCGGCCGATCACCTGGAAAGCGGGCGGGTTATCCAGCCGGACGACATCGCCTCCTACTTTCACACGGGCGGCACCACTGGCACCCCGAAACTGGCCCCCCACAGCCACTTCAACGAAGTGGCGATGGCCAAGATCATTGGCTTACATGGGCGCTATGTACCGGACGACGTGCTGCTATGCGGGTTACCGCTGTTTCACGTCAACGGGGTGATGGTCACCGGTCTCGCCGCATTCCATTACGGAGCCCAGGTGTTGCTGGCCGGGCCCCAGGGTTACCGTAACCCGGCCTTGATCAAGGACTTCTGGAAGCTGGTGGAGCGCTACCGGGTCAGCAGTTTCAGTGGGGTGCCCACCATCTATGCGGCACTGCTGCAGATCCCAAATGACGGTATCGACGTTTCCAGCCTGCGCTTTGCGCTCTGCGGTGCAGCGCCAATGCCGGTGGAACTGATCCGCCAGTTCGAAGCCCGCACGGGGCTGCGCATCATCGAAGGTTATGGCTTGACCGAAGGCACCTGCGCCACGGCCTGCAACCCTTATGAGGGCGAGCGGCGGCCCGGTTCCATTGGCCTGCGCCTGCCGTATTGCCAGGTCAAGATCGTGGTGCTCGACAGCGCCGGCAACTATTGGCGTGACGCCGCGACCGATGAGCCGGGGACCCTGTGCCTGCGCGGCCCGACGGTGTTCAAGGGCTATCTGCAAGCGGACAAGAACGCAGGTATCTGGCTGGATGGTGACTGGTTCAATACCGGCGACCTGGGGCGCATCGATGCCGATGGCTATATCTGGCTGACCGGTCGCAGCAAGGATCTGATTATTCGCGGTGGCCATAATATCGACCCGCAGATGATCGAAGAGGCGCTGCATCGCCATCCGTGCGTAGCGCTGGCCGCCGCAGTCGGCAAGCCGGATATCAGGGCCGGGGAACTGCCGGTGGTGTACGTGCAGCTCAAGGCTGGCGAGCACGCTAGCGAGGCCCAGTTGCTGGAGCACGCCACACAGCACATTCATGAACGTGCGGCGGTGCCCAAGAACATCTGGTTGGTGGAGCAGATTCCGCTGACCGCCGTGGGCAAGACCTTCAAGCCCGCTTTGCGCCTGGATGCGATCCGGCGGGTGTTCGAGGATGAGGTGTGGCAGGTCGCGGCGGCAAGCCGGGTGGAAGCCCACAGTGACGAGCGCCACGGGCAGCGCGTGGATATTCATGTACCAAACCTTAGCGCGATCCAGCGCGAGCAATTGGATCAGCGCCTGGGCGGGTTTGCCGTGCGTTATGTGGTGCATTGCGCATAGGGCGGTTTTCGGGCTGTTCGAAGCGCAAAAGTTGTCTATCGTCTATGGGCAGGCAGTCGCGCACCTGCGTGTGCGTCGTGTGGTTTTCGGTGCGGGTTGTTAGGGCGCCCTGGCGCCTGGAGCGCTATGGAAAAGCTCAACGTTGGCCCCAAGTCGTCGCTGGAAGGCAAGGTTTCCAATCTCTCTACCGCACGGGCTTATCTGCTCGCCTGTTCACTGCTGCTACTGGCCATGTTTTTGTTGGTCGGGGTGCTGCTGGTGTCCATTGCCGATCATCTGAATCAGGATGCCAGCGAGCACAGCCGGATCGATATCGAAAACGCCTTGCTGTCGGTTGAGCGCATCGCCGCCTCTACGGTCAAGGACTACGCGTTTTGGGGGGACGCCTACACACACCTGCATCAGCAGGTGGATGTGGATTGGGCGTTTGGGCGGCAAAACCTGGGTTCGACGCTGTTTGCCGACCTGGGTTTCGAGGGGGTGTTTGTTGTCGATCCCACGGGCCGCACGGTGTATTCGGTGGTTGACGGCCAGTTGCAGACCGTTGCCGTGCAGGATTGGCTGCACATACCCATCGAGCCCCTGCTGGCCCAGGCCCGGCAGGCTGCCGCCAACAGCCAGTCGGTGACCCGGCTGGTACAGGCCGACGGGACACCTGCGGTGTTGGCCGCCGCTGCGCTGACGCCGGGCACCGATCCGAGCGTGAAGGCCGATAGCGGCCCGGCCTCTGTGTTGATCTTCATTGCCAAGCTGGCGCCGCAACGCTTGGCCGCATTGGGCCAGGACTTTGGTGTGCAGGGTCTGCAGGTTGCCCCGGCTGGCAGGGTAGCGGCGGGCGCACCGAGCCTGAGCCTGCGGGACAACGCCGGCGTTGTGCAATGGACCTCGGACGACCCGGGGCACCAGTTGCTGGTGCTGGTCGTGCCGCTGGTCACGTTCGCCGGCCTGATCTTCGCCCTGATGGCCTGGGTTATCCAGCGCCGCAGCACCGCCGCCGCGCGGATCATGGACAGTAACTACGCCACCCTGCAAGCCAGTCGCGCGGCGCTGGTGGTCAGCGAGGAGCGCTTTCGCGATGTGGCCGAGGCGGCCTCCGACTGGATCTGGGAAGTGGATACCCACTTGCGGTTTACCTACCTGTCGGAGCGTTTCGACGTGATCACCGGCCTCAAAGGGGCCAACTGCCTGGGGACGGCGGCGGATGAGCTGCTGGCCTCGGATCAGGGCCTGTTGTCCAGCTGGTTCAAGGACCACGCCCATCGCCCGAATGCCATCGTGCAGTGCAACTACCTGTCGGGTGAAGGCGAGCCGCGTATCTGCCGGTTGTCGGTGCGCGAGATCCCCGGCCAGGGCTATCGGGGCACCGCCAGTGACATCACCGAAGAGGTCGAGGCCCGGCGGCGTATCGAGTACCTGTCGCAACACGATGCCTTGACGGGCCTGGCCAACCGTACGCGCATGCAGGAATTTCTCGAGGGCAAGCTCAAGGCGGTGCCGACCCTGGAAAGGCCGTTGGTGATGCTCAGTATCGACCTTGACCGCTTCAAGCCGGTCAATGACTTGCTGGGCCACGCCGCTGGCGATGAGGTGCTTAACCAGGTGTCCCGGCGCTTGCAGGGCTGCCTGCGCGGTGACGACCTGGTGGCGCGCATTGGGGGCGATGAATTTATGTTGGTGGTGGCGGGCATGAGCTCGCAGTTGGAGGTGGAAGGCCTCTGCCGGCGGCTGATCGACTGTATCGAGCTACCGTTTCATATCACCGAGCATGAAGTGTTTATCAGCGCCAGCATCGGCATTGCCATGGCGCCGGCGGATGCGACCCTGGCCGAAGAGCTGCTGCGCTACGCCGATATCGCGCTCTACGAAGCCAAGGAAAGCGGGCGCAATACCTGGCGTTTTTATGCGGGCGACATGAACGCACGCATTATCGAGCGGCGCCAGCTGGAAGCCGATCTGCGCCATGCGATCAAGAACGGCGAACTGCGCCTGGATTTCCAGCCGCGCTACCGTATCGAAGGCAAGCGCCTGGCCGGCGCCGAGGCCTTGGTGCGCTGGCAGCATCCGCGGCGCGGGCTGCTGGGCCCTGATGTGTTTATTCCTATCGCCGAAGAAACCGGGCTGATCCTGCCATTGAGCAACTGGGTGCTTCACGCGGCCTGCCAGGCAGCCGCTGGCTGGCCTGACGATGTGATGATCTCGGTCAACCTGTCCTCCACCGAGTTCCAGCGCGGGCACTTGGTGGCGCGGGTCAAGGCGGTGCTGATGGAGACGGGCTTGAACCCGGCGCGACTGGAGTTGGAGTTGACCGAAAGTGTGATGCTCAACGACGAAAAGGTCGCCTTGAGCACCATGCAAGGCCTCAAGGCCCTAGGTGTGCGCCTGCTGATGGACGACTTTGGCACCGGCTATTCGTCGTTGAGTTATCTGCGTTCATTCCCCTTCGACGGGCTGAAGATCGACCGCAGCTTTGTTGGTGGCCTGACCGCCAGCGGTGGCGATCAATCGATCATCCAGGCGATTGTCGGCCTGGGCCGCGCGCTCTCGCTGACGGTGACCGCCGAAGGCGTGGAAACCATCGACCAGCTCAAGGCACTGAAGGATGTGCAGTGCGATGAGGCGCAGGGTTTTTACCTCAGCGTGCCGGTGAATGCCCAGGCAATCAGTGCGTTGATCACCGGCCGCACTGACTAGCAGCCCCTTGCCCTGCTTGCACTGACCGCATATAGATAATATGTTAACAATATAACTATAAACGGTCTGTGGGAGGGGGTATGCCTGCCTTGTTGAACCCTTGCGTTGAGTTCGCCAACTGGAATCGTGACTTGCGTGCGGTATGCGGCAATTTCAGCACCGCACGTTCAGATCGACACAGTCTGTTCATTGGCAGCGTCCACGGCCAGGACGTGTGTGGCCTGGAGTTGGCACATATCCGCACCAATGCCGGGCTGATCAGCCGCCAGCACACCCACGGCGATGGGGACGATGACCGCCACTGTTTTCTGATCCTGCAGGGCAGCGGCCATCAGCGCATCCGCCAGCAGCACCGGGTAATCGATCTGGGGCCGGACGATATCGCCCTGGTGGACTCGGCCCAGGCCTTCGAGATCGAGCCCCAGGGGCTGGTGCAAAATACCTCGGTGCATCTGTCGCGCGCCGAGGTCGCCCGGCAATTCGGCCAGCAGCGGCTGTTTGGCAAGCTGGCGCGCAATAGCGTCGCCACCCATACGATTCGTGCACTGGTGCGCTCCCTGGAGGACGCGCAACTGAGTGAAGGTTATGGCGGCGAGAACGATGGCTCGGCCGTAGAGCAGGCCTTGATCGGCCTGGCGGCTGCCGGCCTGGACGAGCGCGCCGAGGGCCAGCCGGGCTTTGCCTGCGTGGGCCATAACGATATTTATGGCCTGGCCACGCGCCTGGTGGAAGCCTCCCTGCAAGAGACCGACCTTGGCCCCGAATACCTGGCGCGGCACCTGAATGTCTCGGTGCGCCAGCTTTACCGGTTGTTCGAGCAGCGCCATGAAAGTATTGCGCGCTACATCCAGCAACGCCGCCTGGAGCGGGTGGCACAGGACCTGCGCGCCCGCGATTTGCGGCATGAGTCGATCACCCAGATCGCCTTCAAGTGGGGGTTTGTCGACGCCGCGCATTTCAGTCGGGCGTTCAAGCGGCATTTCCAACATGCGCCCCGGGACTTTCGCCAGCAGCCGGCATAGGCAGCGCCTTGGCAGGGAATGCCAAGGGCTTTGGCAGCCTCAGTCAAGTGGGCGGGCGTGGCAGGCCCTCTAATAGAGTGGCCAGATCCGATTAATGTTGGAGAACAATAACAATGAAAATACGCAGCCTGCGCCTAGGCATGCCTTTGCTGGCGACCGCATTCGCCACCCTGGCCCTGGCCGGCCCGGCCCAGGTCGATGGGCCGCGCATCATCGCCGCCGACCGTGAGCCTGGTAACTGGATGAGCCACGGCCGCACCTACGATGAGCAACGCTACAGCCCGTTGGACCGCGTGAATGCCGGTAATGTCGGGCAGTTGGGCATGGCCTGGACCACCAAGCTGGATATCGACAGCGGCACCGAGGCCACGCCGCTGGTGGTCGACGGGGTGATGTACACCACGGGGGCCTTCAGCATCGTTTATGCGATCAATGCCGCCACCGGCGAGTTGCTGTGGAAGTACGATCCGAAAGTACCCGCCGAAAACCTCAGCCAAGGCTGCTGCGGCCCGGTCAATCGCGGCGTGGCAGTGTGGCAGGGCAAGGTCTATGTGGGCAGTTTCGATGGGCGCCTGATTGCGCTGGATGCGGGCACTGGCCAGCCGGCGTGGAGCGTCGACACCATCATCGATCGCAGCAAAAGCTACTCCATCACCGGCGCGCCGCGCATCGTCAAGGGCAAGGTATTGATCGGCAACGGCGGCGCCGAATTCGGTGTGCGCGGCTACGTCACCGCCTACGACGCCGATACCGGCAAGCAAGTGTGGCGCTTCTACACTGTGCCGGGCGACCCCAAGCTGCCAGCAGAAAATGCGGCGATGGCCAAGGCCATGAGCACCTGGGATGGCGACGGTTGGGTCAAGTGGGGCGGTGGTGGCACAGTCTGGGACTCGATGGCCTACGACCCGCAACTGGACCTGCTCTACGTGGGGACTGGCAATGGCTCGCCGTGGAACTATCGGTTTCGCAGCAATGGCAAGGGCGACAACCTGTATGTGTCGTCGATCCTGGCGCTGCGCCCGGATACCGGCGAGTACGTCTGGCACTATCAGGTCACCCCGCAGGACCAGTGGGACTTTACCGCGACCCAGCACATGATCCTCGCCGATATCCAGATTGAGGGCAGCGTGCGCAAGGTGATCATGCAGGCGCCGAAAAACGGCTTCTTCTATGTCCTGGATCGCACCAATGGCAAACTGCTGTCGGCGAAGAACTTCGTGCCCGTGAATTGGGCCAGTGGCATCGACCTGCAAACCGGGCGGCCGATCCTTACCGGCGCAGCGGACTATTCCAAGGAGCCGAAGGTGGTGCAGCCGAGTTTCCTCGGCGGGCACAATTGGCATCCCATGTCCTACAGTCCGAAGACCGGCTACGTGTACATTCCGGCGCAGTACACCCTGGCCGAATTGAAGGCGGCCAAGGCCCCGCAGTTCTTGCCGAATAAATCGGTGGTCAACTTTGGCCTGGATGTGCCGGACCTGCCGGAAGACCCGAAAGCCCTCAACCAGATCCGTGATGCCTGGAGCGGTGAGCTGATCGCCTGGGATCCGGTCAAGCAAGAAGCTGCCTGGAAGCAACCCTACGTCAGCGCCGGCAACGGCGGCACCCTCGCCACGGCTGGCAACCTGGTGTTCCAGGGCACGGCCGATGGGCGGGTGGTGGCCTACCGCGCCGATACCGGCAAGCCACTGTGGGAGCACCGGGCCAACTCCGGCGTGATGGCGGGGCCGGTTACCTATACGGTCAACGGCGAGCAGTACGTGGCGTTTTCCGTGGGTTGGGGCGGGATCCTGCCGCTGTTGACCGGCCCGCTGACCAACAAGGGCAAGGTGCGGGCCGAGTCGCGGGTGATTGCCTTCAAACTGGGTGCCACAGGCCAGCTGCCACCGCCCAAGGCCGCGCCAGTGCTGCCGACTACCCGCCAGGTACTCACGGCGACACCGGCGCAACTGGCCCAGGCCCGTGACATGTTCAACGGCCTGTGCGCCGGCTGCCATGGCCTGAACGCGATCAGCGGCGGGGTGGTGCCAGACCTGCGCTACCTGGATGACAACAAGCATGCGGCATTTCCAGCCTTTGTCAGCGGCGCGTTGATCAATAAAGGCATGCCGAACTTCTCCGACATTTTGCAGCGCGAAGACATGGAGTTGCTGCGCCAATACCTGGTCAAGCGTACCCAGGATCTGCAGGCCGATCTCAGCGCCGTTCACTGATCCCGTTTATCTCATGTGTGCCAGGCGACGCCTTTGGGCGGCGCCATGGCCGAGTGTTGCCTCCAATAACAATAACGGTACTTGCCATGAAAACACTTAGCATCCTGACCCTGCTCTTGAGCCTGGTTCCCTTGGCCCATGCCGACGTCAAGCCGGACCCCGGCGACTACACGGCCTTGCCCCAAGGCACCGATGTGGTGGTGCTGTACCAGCAGAACCCGCGGGGTGACAAGGTTTACTCCGGCGGCAAGAAAGTCGCCGACAACCTTGACCTGGACATGACCGTGGGCGTGTTGCGCCTGATCCACTTCACCGAGTTCTTCAACACCGGCCTGACCTGGGACCCGCAGATCGTCATTCCCTTCGGCTACCAGAAGATCGGCGCCAGCGACAGTAAGAACTCGGGGTTGGGCGACATCACGTTTGGCGGCACGGTGTGGACCATTGCGGACCTGGCCAATAACGAACACCTGGGTTGGTCGGCGTTTGTCACCGCGCCCACGGGCAGCGACAAGAACCAGGGATTTGCCCTGAGCAGCAACCGTTGGGCCCTGGATTTCCAGGTGGGCTACATCAAGGGGCTGACCGACAAAATCACCTGGGATGTGATTGCCGAGACCGAGTTCTACGGCGAGCAGCGCGCCACCGATGCCAAGAAGGACCCGCTGCTGCAACTGCACAACCACCTGCGCTACAACTTCACCCCCGAGACATATGCGGCTGTGTCCTATCGCCACAATTGGGGCGCACGCGAGACGCTGGACCATCAAACCCTGGCCACCAGCCGCAGCAATGGCACGCTGGGCTTTACCGTGGCCACGATGTTGGGCAAGCAAGTACAGGTATTAGGGCAACTGATGCATGACACATCGGTGCGCGAAGGGGTGAAGATCGATAATTCGCTGCAGTTTCGCCTGGCGTATTTCTACTGACACCGGGGCCTTATTGTTGGGAGAGGATGCTCTCAAGCAACCCTGGAAATCGCTCAGCCAACACATCGGCCCGCAACGAGTTCATATGGGTGGTGCCCACGCTGCGCGTATGCACCAGACCGGCGTCACGCAAAACCCGGAAGTGGTGAGACATGCTGGACTTCGGCCGCCCGCCGTCCAGCTCGCCGCAACTGGCTTCTTCCACCCCGGCCAGGCAGCGCACGATGTCCAGGCGCACAGGGTCACTCAACGCGTAGAGCAGGCGTTCAAGGGTCAGGTCTTCGGGGGAGGGGTGTTTAAAGGCTCGCATGAAGCGAATGATAACAGGGCTGGCATTGATTACCATAGTTCGATTAAGATCGAACTATCGAATCAAACGTTACTTTCGTTTCAGGAGTTTTTCATGTCTGCATTATTCGAACCCTTCACGCTCAAAGACGTTACCTTGCGCAATCGCATCGCCATTCCGCCAATGTGCCAATACATGGCCGAAGACGGCCTGGTCAACGACTGGCATCACGTCCACCTTGCCGGTTTGGCCCGGGGCGGCGCCGGCCTGGTGGTGGTCGAGGCGACCGCCGTGGCCCCTGAAGGTCGGATCACTCCAGGTTGCGCGGGGATCTGGAGCGATGCCCATGCCCAAGCCTTTGTGCCCATGGTGCAAGCGATCAAGGCGGCAGGCTCGGTGCCCGGCATCCAGATCGCCCACGCCGGGCGCAAGGCCAGCGCCAACCGCCCATGGGAAGGTGACGACCATATCCCCGCAGACGACGCCCGTGGCTGGCAAACCCTGGCACCTTCGGCCATCGCGTTTGGTGCCAACCTGCCGAAAGTCCCCCAGGCCATGACCCTGGAAGACATCGCCCGGGTACAGCAAGACTTCGTCGATGCCGCACGCCGTGCCCGTGACGCTGGCTTTGAGTGGATCGAACTGCATTTCGCCCACGGTTACCTGGGCCAGAGCTTCTTTTCCGAGCACTCCAACCAGCGCACCGATGCCTACGGCGGCAGCCTCGACAACCGCAGCCGCTTCATGCTGGAAACCCTGGCGGCCGTGCGTGCAGTCTGGCCGGAAAACCTGCCGTTGACCGCGCGTTTCGGGGTTATCGAATATGACGGGCGCGACGAACAGACCCTGGAAGAATCCATTCAATTGGCCCGTCGTTTCAAAGATGGCGGCCTGGATCTGTTGAGCGTCAGCGTTGGCTTCACCATCCCCGACACCAATATCCCCTGGGGCCCGGCGTTCATGGGCCCAATCGCCGAGCGCGTGCGCCGCGAAGCCGGTCTGCCGGTCACCTCGGCGTGGGGTTTTGGTACGCCGCAGTTGGCCGAAGGAGCGCTACAGGCTGGACATCTGGACCTGGTCTCCGTGGGCCGTGCGCACCTGGCCGACCCACACTGGGCGTACTTTGCCGCCAAGGAACTGGGGGTGGACAAGGCCTCCTGGACCCTGCCGGCGCCTTACGCGCATTGGCTTGAGCGCTATCGCTAAGCTGTAGGAGCTGGCTTGCCGGCGATGGTCGTCAACGATATCACTGGGCACCAGGATGAATGCGGTGCCTGGTTTTTTTCGCCGGCAAGCCAGCTCCTACAATAACTACGGTTTCAAATTTCGCATTGACGCGAAGGATGTCGCTAGCCGGCGGTAAATCAGATCATCGTCCAGATCGATATCTCCATCGCCGTCGGCATCTTTTCGACTTGTGGCGATAATGCTGCGGTAACTCCAATATTGATCTGGATTTGCCGCGGTCACCGTAAAGTCAGGCCGGGTAAGGTCTCGGTTGCCTTTATTAAAGTGCATGATGTTGACATCTTTTACATTGCTGCCATCAAAGGCAATCAAGATACGGTCAAACAGTCGCTTGCCCTCATGGAATGGGCTCAATGTGACCATCTGCGTTACAAAATTGGCGGCATTTATGTAATAGCTTCTATCCTCGTCGTCATGTTTTCCGTCGCCATCTGCATCATTGGTCCCGCCAACCGCGTCGTACTTCCAGTTGTCATTACTCGAATAGATCACTACGCGGGCATTGGGGGCATCCAAGTTATAATTGCCTTCGTCATAGCGAGACATTACAACTTCAGGGTTGCCAGCACCGTCCATATCTCTGAATTCATAAAGTTGTTTGTGGTTCATCTCAGCACCCAATCTTTTAAGTAACTGTCGATGCCAAGCTAAGGCTGGTGTGCCTTAAACGTCTACTGTCATATTTCACAGGTGTCTGCTTATCCAGTGACCTTTCATGACGGCCATGAAAAGTACAATCTTCCATCCGGAACGTGCATTTTGCGCTGCGACCAAGCGCCACATACTGGTCGCGTCGTTACGAACGTTCCCGGTTGTTTTAAGCCTCCTGTCCCGTGAGCGGGGTGCAGGCTGGCCAGGAATGGGCATATCCAATAATAAAGAGAGCACCCATGAAAAAGCCAAATCCTCTGTTGGAAGACCTCAAGTCGGTCTTGCCCACCATTGCTGCCAATGCCTTCACCGCCGAGCATGATCGGAGCGTGCCTGCCGAGAACATCGCGTTGCTCAAGGGGATCGGCATGCATCGCGCGTTTTTGCCAAAAAAATACGGTGGCATGGAAATTTCACTGCCGCAGTTTGCCCAGTGCATCGCGCTGTTGGCCGGCGCTTGCGCGAGCACCGCGTGGGCGATGAGCTTGCTGTGTACTCACAGCCATCAGATGGCAATGTTTGCGGCAAAGTTGCAGGACGAGGTCTGGGGCACAGACCCCGACGCAACCGCCAGCAGCAGTATCGCGCCGTTCGGTCGTACCGAAGAAGTGCAAGGTGGCGTGACCTTCAGCGGCGAGATGGGCTGGAGTTCGGGGTGTGACCATGCCGAGTGGGCGATCATGGGCTTTCGTCGCAAAAATGCCCAAGGCACCCAGGATTATTGCTTCGCCGTGCTGCCGCGCAGTGACTACACGATTCGTGACGACTGGTTTGCCGTGGGCATGCGTGGCAGCGGCAGCAAGACCTTGATCGTCGACCAGGCCTTCGTCCCCGAGCACCGTATCCAGAAGGCCAGGGACATGATGGAAGGCCAGTCGGCCGGCTTTGGCCTGTACCCCGACAGCAGGATTTTCTTCGCCCCGTACCGTCCGTATTTTGCCAGCGGCTTCTCTACCGTCAGCCTGGGGATCGCCGAGCGCATGCTCGAGGTGTTCCGCGAAAAAACCAAAAACCGTGTGCGTGCCTACACGGGTGCGGCGGTCGGCGCAGCGACCCCTGCACTGATGCGCCTGGCCGAGTCTACCCACCAGGTGGCCGCTGCCCGGGCGTTGCTGGAAAAGAGCTGGGAGGAGATCGCCGAGCACAGCGAACGCCACGAGTACCCCAGTCGCGGCACCCTGGCGTTCTGGCGGACCAACCAGGGCTACGCCACCAAAATGTGCATCCAGGCGGTGGACCGGTTGATGGAGGCGGCAGGCGGTGGCGCCTGGTTTGAATCCAACGAGTTGCAACGGCTGTTCCGCGACGCTCATCTCACCGGGGCGCATGCCTATACCGACTACGACGTTTGCGCACAGATCCTGGGGCGTGAACTGATGGGCCTGGAGCCGGACCCGGCAATGGTCTGACCGACCACTCTTTACCTATAAGAACAATCAGGGCAGGGCCATCGGCCTGCCCGGGAGTCTTGCATGTCTATTGAAAATCCAAGCAGCGCATTCGATACCCGCGCGTTTCGCCGCGCCCTGGGCAATTTCGCCACCGGTGTCACGGTGGTTACGGCGGCTGATGCCAGCGGGCGCAAAGTCGGTGTGACCGCCAACAGCTTCAACTCGGTGTCCCTGGACCCGCCGCTGATCCTGTGGAGCATCGATAAACGCTCGACCAGCCACGAAGTGTTCGAGACGGCCAGCCACTTTGCGGTGAACGTGCTGGCCGCCGATCAGATCGACTTGTCCAACAACTTCGCCCGGCCCAAGGAGGATCGCTTTGCCGAAGTCGAGTACCAGGCCGGCGAGGGCGGGGCGCCGATTCTGGCTGACTGCTCGGCACGCTTTGAGTGTGAGAAGTTCCAGCAGGTAGACGGGGGTGACCACTGGATCATGATTGGCAAAGTGGTCGCGTTCGACGACTGTGGTCGCTCGCCCCTGCTGTATCACCAGGGCGCCTATTCCATGGTGCTGCCGCACACCCGCATGACCAAGCGCGAGGAAGGCCAGGCACCGAGCAGTCATTTCCAGGGCCGCCTGAGCCATAACCTTTACTACCTGATGACCCAGGCGCTGCGGGCCTATCAGGCCAGCTACCAACCGCGCCAACTGAGCACCGGCCTGCGCACCAGTGAGGCGCGGATGCTGATGGTGCTGGAGAACGACGCTGGCCCGAGCCTGGCCCAGTTGCAGCGCGAAGTGGCAATGCCGGCACGCGAGATCGAAGAGGCGGTGAACAACCTCAAGCGCAAGGCTTTGGTACGCGACGATCAGGAGCGGGTCAAACTCACCCCCAAGGGCATCGACGAAACCGAGTCGCTGTGGACCATCGCCCGCGAGCAGCAGGACCAGGTCTTCAGCCAATTCAGCGATGAGCAGTTGGAGACCTTCAAGACGGTGCTCAAGGCGGTGATCCAGCACTGATTGCTCAGTCCAGGTGCTGGAAATGCTTGACGATAAAGTCGATAAACACTCGGGTCTTGGCCGGCAGGTGGCGTCGTGAGGGATAGACCAGGTTGATTTCCAGGCGGGGCAGGTGCCAGTCGCACAAGACCGGCACCAGGCGCCCGGCGACGATATCGTCGTGTATCACGTAGGTAGGCTGTGCGAGGATGCCCAGGCCTTGCAGCGCCAAGGAGCGCAACAGATAACCGTCGTTGGACTCCAGCGCAGGAGTGACGGGTACGGTGATGGTCTGGTCGTTGCGCTGGAAAGTCAGCTCGTAGGGATCGCTGGCATAGGTGTAGAGCAACAGTGGGTGGTCAGCCAGGGCCTGTGGGTGTTCCGGGTGGCCGCAGCGCTCGAGGTAGTCTGGCGCTGCGGCCAGCAGGCGACGGGTGTCGGTCAGGCGGCGGATCACCAGGCTGGAGTCGGGCTCGCTGTCACGGGTGCGCAGGGCGACGTCGATGTTGTCGTCGATGATGTCGTGGTAGCGGTTCTCGGCCACGATATCCAGGCGCACATCCGGATATTGCGCCTTGAACCTGGGCACCAGCGGCAGGATGTGTTGCAGGCACAGGGACAAGGACGCGGTCACGCGCAACACCCCGGCCGGATGGTTTTTGCTTGCGCTGACCGCCTCGGTCGCACCTTGCATCGCCGTGAGGGCCGCCTTGGACTGGGTATAGAACGCCTGGCCGACTTCGGTGACGAACAAGCGCCGGGTACTGCGTTCTATCAGCCGCACGCCCAGGCGATTCTCCAAGGCCGCCAGGTGCCGGCTGGCGGCGGCACTGGACAGGTCCAGGGCGTCGGCGGCCTTGGTCACGCTGCCCAGTTCCACGACCTTTACAAACAACTCATATTCGGTCCAGCGATCCATCAGCATTGCTCCGCTGCGCGCAAGTGTGTTTTCCATCTACAGAGTTTTTCGGGTGTGTGGTGCCGGTTAACCTTTTTTTGCCCCAGGCAGTCTAGCCGTTGGGTGCAGGGAAAAACTTGATCGGAGTCGAAATGAGCAAGAATCTGGATACAGTGAAGAAGTACTTCAAGTATTGCGTCGATGGGAAGGATGTTGAGCGTGTCGCGCAGTTTTTTGCCGATGATGTGGTGGTTCATCGCCCCGATTGCCCGGCGCCTATCATCGGTGTCGAACCTTTCAAACAGGCCTTGCGCCTGAACGTCACCGAGCGCTACGACTCGATCGTGACCACCTTCCAGAAAGAGGTCGTGGCCGGCGATGTGGTGGTGGTAGCGCTGATGCATCACGCCAAGGGCTCGAACACCTGGCATGGCTTTGATGTGAGCGGCAAGGACTTGGCCTGGAGCGCGCTGACCTATTTTCGCTTCAATGCCCAAGGCAAGGTGGTCGAGGAAATCGTCGAGCGCAATGAGCTGTTCATGGCCAGGCAGCTCGGCATTTTTACCAACGGCGCCTAGCACTTTGCGCGGGGCTGCCGGGCCCCGCGCAAGCGCGCTGATTGTCACGGCGATCAGATAAAATCGAACAGAACCTGGGCAGGCAACCGGGACTTTGACAGGCGCGCGTTGAAGTCTTCGTTGCTGCGATAACCCAGGCTCACCACGACTGTGCTGGTAAACCCGCGTTCGCGCAGGCCCAGTTCGGTATCCAGCACCTTGCTGTCGAAACCTTCCATGGGTGTTGCATCAAGGTCCAGTGCCGCAGCCCCCAGTAACAGGGTACCCAGGGCCAGATACGTTTGTTTTTCCATCCAGTGCTGGACGTCCTTGAGGTCGTAGCGATGCAGGTTGACAAAGTTGCGTCGTCCTCGGTCCTGGCCTGCCTTGGCTTGCGCGTCGTGAAAGCGCCCATCGCTGGCCTCTTGACTGAGCAAGGCCTGCAGGTACTCCTCGGACATCTGGGTGCGGGTACACAGCACCAGCACATGGGAGGCGTCGAGGATTTTTGCCTGGTTGAAGCCAAAGGCACCTTCCACACTGTGGGCAATGCGCGCCTTAGCGTGCTCACTTTCAGCGATCACAAAGTGCCAGGGTTGCGAGTTGACCGACGAGGGACTGTTGCGCAGTTGTTCCAGCAAGGGCTCCAGGGTGGTTTTGGGAATCTTGCGTGAAGCATCGAAGAGTTTGGCGGTGTATCGGCGTTTGGAAAGCGTGAGCATGTCCATCATTAGATCCCCTCTGTTAGCTGAAGGTTTTGAATTGAGTTGCTGTGGTGTCCACCCCCTTGAAGCGGGGGTGGACCGGGCTGCTTTCAGGCAATGGCCTGGTAGAAATTCACTTGTGCCTCATCCAGGTAGGCGAGGATCTTCGCCGGCAGGCGCTCGGTAGGCTTGGCCGGGCCGAAGGCCTTGTAGAGGGTTTCAAAATGCGCGTGCAGGTCCTCGACGCTTTGCCATTGTTCATTGAGGAAAAACTTGTTGGGGTTCTCTTCGTCCTGGTGCCACTGATAGACCACGGCCTTGTCATGCTGGTGCGTGAGCTTTTGCGAAACGGCGGCTACATCACGAAAAAATTCGGCCTGTTTACCGGCTTTGA
Source organism: Pseudomonas sp. WS 5021 (assembly GCF_012985535.1). NCBI lineage: Bacteria > Pseudomonadati > Pseudomonadota > Gammaproteobacteria > Pseudomonadales > Pseudomonadaceae > Pseudomonas > Pseudomonas sp. WS 5021. The sequence continues at coordinate 275,386 of NZ_JAAQWP010000002.1, forward strand.
TGGTGCCGCTGAACACTAGATAGAGCATGGTGGAATCCTCTTTGGTGGGGCATTGCAGAAAGCCTGCAACGCCAAGTTATTCCCCGTGGACAAAGGCTTGTAGCCCGCCCGTGGCGAATTCAGAATGCGTGAAGTGCATTGAAAGACGCGCCTGTTCAGGCCAGCGGCGCCAACCAGCCACGCAAGGTTTGAGGGTGCCTTGCCAGCCAGTCGCTCGCGGCTTCGTCAGCCGACTGTTCGCCACGATTGAAGGCATCGTCGAGCTCGGCAACGATGGCGTTCGACAGGCGAATATTGTCCAGCACCTGGATCTCGGCGGTCGTCAGCAGCGCCAGGCGATCCTCGCGCGCCAGCAGTACGGCGCGGTCGACGCTGCCGAGCAAACCCTTGGGGTCCTTGAGGTCGCGGATGTGATAGCGATGATGCAGGAACTGTGGATGCCACAGCGGGACGATGCCCCATCGCCGCTGGCGATACAGGGCCTCAAAGGCGTCAATGCAATCATCCTGGGTGCCTGTACGGAACAGGTACCCGGCGCGGGCCAAGCCGTACTCGTCCATGATTTTCAGCGAGAACCGGGTAATCCCGGCGCCTGGCCCGATGCCCTGGATCAGTGGGTTCATCCGGGCGCGGACTTGAGGTTTGAGCAGGTCCTCGATGGAGGCCACTTCGTGCTCGCTCACGTAGTCAGGCACCCCCCACAATGCATAGGGCTCGTAATGCAGGCCCAGTTCACGGGTAGGCGTCACCGCGTCGATCGTCTGCTTGTAGATCCCGTGGCTGAAAGGAATCCAGGCTGAGGCAATCATGTCGATCGTGCCTTCGCGCAGTCGCTTGAAGTTGTCTTCGTGCAGGGCATATTGGCGCTCCACGGTCAGCCCCATGTGTTGCATGACCTGCGCGACTACCGCTGCAGTAGCGCGGTGGAACGACAGGTCGGTGACGCCCAGCCGTACACGCCGTGAGCCGTTGGCGATGTTGGCCCGGGCGAAGTCTAGATGGGTCACGGGCAGTTTTTTACCCGGACGCCTTGGTGTGGTTTTACCCATGGTTGTGCCTTCACGATGATGAGCGGTGAGGGGGGCTGGTCCGTTGCCTAGTGCGTGGGTGCCGGCGCCGCGTCAATCTTCACCCGCAGCAGGCTGTAGGGTTTCTGGCGCAGATCCTTGCCTGCGTGAAAAATGCCCTGGCGATGCAACTGGTTGGCCATGAAATACAGATAGCCGTCGGGGCCGATCGACAGGGTGTCGGGCCAGAGCGCACGCGGGTCGTGGACGATGGTCTGCCACTGCCCATTCGCCAGGCGTTTGCGCACGCTGTTGTGTTCATAGTCGCCGGCATAGAGGGCTCCGGAAGCGTCTGCTTCAAGCCCATCGGAGGCGCCTTTTTCGCCAAGGTCCTGGACTGCCATGTCGAGCCGCGTTTCGCTGACCGAAGGATCACGCAGGAGCGCGGTTGGTACCGAGTACAGATGGCGGCTGGACAGCGGGCAGAAGTACAAGGTCTGGCCGTCAGCCGACAGGGCGATGCCATCGGACGCTACTGCAAAGGGCCGGGTGCTGCCGTCGGCGTTGCGAACCTGCAAGACCTGGCCTTCGACCTTGGGTACGAAGGTCGGGTCTACGGAGGTCGAGGTGGCGCCACTGAGGCGGCGGATGGCGGTACCGCTGGCAATGTCCATGACGATGATCGCCCCGGGACCGCTGAGCGAGGAGTCGGTGATATAGATCACGCCTTCGTCCCCCACCCGAAAGTCAAAGCGCATGTCGTTGACGTAGGTGCTGGGCAGCATCACGTTTTTCGGGAAGACCAGGGTCTTGACCACTTTATTGCTGGCCAGGTCGACGGCCACCAGCTTGGCGCCGCCTGGTGTTGGCGATGCGAAGCCGGGGGCGGCAGTATCCAGGATCCAGATACGCCCGCGACCATCGGCCACCACACTTTGCACGCTGATAAAACCCTTGGCCGGGTCGTTCGGGTCGGCCTGGTTCATGGCCAGGTCAGGATAGGGCACGACCTTGCCATTGCGCAGTTCACCAACGGTGAATGGCACCGCGTCGCCCCATCGTGGAAAGTTGACAAAAATCCGCCCGTTTTCGGCAACGCTGACGCCAGTAGGCATGGCGTCGTGGAAAGCGAACACCTGCTCGATGACGCCAACGGTTTGTTCACTGGGCAACGACGAGCGCTGGGCCGCATGGCTGTCGAGGGCAATCGTCAGGGCCAGGGCCGACCAGATAAAGGGGTGCTTGAGGTGCATGAAGAGCTCCAGGATCAGCAGGTAAGGGCGCGTTGTGGCCCATGGTGTGCGTTCCCGGCATGTGGAAAAAGCCATTAATGGCGCTAACAGTTTCATCGCAATCGAGAAAGTGCAGGTGTTGTTTGCCAGCCAACAGTCAATCAACAGTTTGCTGGTTTACGGGGCAGTGGAGTGTTCACGGGGCCATTGCGATGCAAGGATTCAAGGGGTTTTCAATCTTGGCGTGACTCCTGCAACGGCGCTTGCCTGGCTGTTTAACGCAAGACCGCGGAGCACGGACCACCGCACGCGCCTTCCAACGATAGGAGCAGTCCCTATGAGCGTGCATAAACTACGACCAGCGCAGGCTGTGAAATGGCCCGCCGAGTGGGTAGCGGGCCTGCCCGAGGCCCTGGAGCAATTGCAGCGCTGGGCCCAGGTCCGCCCGTTGCACTGCGCGTTGCGCCACAAGCGGCATGGCCGGTGGTATGCCTGGCGCTGGATCGATGCCCTGCGTGATGTGGAGCGCCTGGCCGATGGGCTGCGCCAGCACGGGTTTGGCGAGTATTCGCGGTTGGTGGTGAGCGGGCCCTTCGAGCCCAATCTGTTGCTGCTGGCCCTGGCGGCCCAGGCCATTGGCGGGCAGGTGTTGACGCTGTCTGACACCCTGCAACCCAGTGCGCTGCACGGGCAAATCTGGCGGGTGCGCCCCAGCCATGCCTATGTCCCGGACCGTCAGCAGTTGCAGCATTGGCTCATGGTCGTTGGTAGCAGCGCCGCCCCGCAGGTGTTGATCAGCGATCAGCAAGTGCCTGGCAGCGAGGTAGTTGGCTTCGCCCGGCTGCTCGGCCCGGTGGAGGCGCTGCAACGCCTGAATCGTTGGTGGCAGCCCAGCGGCGAAACCGCGTTATGGAGCGAGGAGGGCACGCACTGGCAAGGTGGCCTTGCGGTGCTGTTCGAACAATGGCTCAACAGCGGCCAGGGCCTGGCTTTTGCGCAAAGTCCCGGCTCTGCCCGGCGTGACCGCAGCGAGGTGGCGCCCACCGGTTTGCTGTTGTCGCCGGCCAGGTTGCAGCACCTGGCTGACGAGATCCAAGGCAGCCTTGAGCCCCGCAGTACCTGGCGCCGGCGCTTGCACGACTGGGCCCTAGCCCACCCGCAGAGCGGCCTGCACCAGTTGATCAGAAACCAGCTGCGACGGCGCCTGGGTTTGCAGCGATTGCAGTTTATCTGGCAGGCCTCCAGTGTGCGCCAAGGCGGTCAATGGCTGGATGAACTCAAACGCGATAGTGCATGATCGGGCAATGCGTCACACGGCGGCGTCCCAGGTGTTGGGCGCCAGGCAATTGGCATGATATTTATCCGGGCATACGGTAAGGGCGCATTTACATGAGTGAAACCGAACGCGGACAGGCGACAAAGGCCATCCGCAACGCCGATGTGCTGATCATCGGTGGGGGGCTGAGCGGCACGATGCTGGCCGTGCAGTTGCTGCGTTTGCCTGGCACCCGGCAGATTCTGGTGATCGAGCCGCGCCCGGAGCTTGGGCGCGGTGAAGCCTATAGCGCGGTGGAGCTGGGACACACCCTCAATGGCAACGCGGCGCGCATGAGCGTGGACCCGGACAACGCCGATGACTTGACCCAGTGGCTGACCGAGTACATCGCCGCCGGCGGTTGGCCAGAGTCGGACCAGCAACATGTGCCTGTGAGCGAGCTGTTCCCACCCCGGGGGATTTTTGGCCTGTACGCGCAGCAGCGCCTGGCGCAGGCCCGGGCGGGGTCGGCGTCGACGGTGGAGCATGTTCGCGCCGAGGTCGTCGACGTGCAGGTGGAGCCGGCCGGTGTGCGCCTGACCCTGGATGACGGCCAGCAACTGCGCGGCGCCCAGGCGGTACTGGCCACGGGGATGTTCCCCGCGGCGCGCACGCCACAAACCCAATCCAGCGGCTTGAATGCGGCGGCGGTTGACCCGTGGGATGTGCAGGCGATGACGCAACTGGACCCACAGTCGACGGTGCTGATCATCGGCTCCGGCCTGACCATGGTCGATGCCGTGGTGTCCCTGGAGCAGGCCGGCCATCGCGGGCCGATCGAGATCTTTTCGCGCCATGGCCTGTTGCCCCATGTGCGCCGACAACCACCGGCCTGGGCGGATTTTCTCGCTGAAGATCACCGCCTGCGCAGCCCGCTGCAATTACTGCGGGCAGTGCGCCGTCAATGCCACAGCGCCCAGGCCCAGGGCATCGACTGGCAAGCGCCACTGGATACCGTGCGTGCCCATATCGGCCGTTTGTGGAGCCAGGCCAGCGAACGCCAGAAACGCCAGTTCGTGCGCCATGTGCGACCCTGGTGGGAGAGCCATCACCATCGCTCGCCACCCCTGAGTGCGGCGTTAGTGGCGCGGTTGCACGAGCAAGGGCGCCTGCGGATCCACGCTGCGTCGTTCCTGGGCCTGGAGCCCACAGTAAACGGCGTGGTGACCCTGCGCCTGCGCCGTCGGGGCGAACAGCACATCACCCACGTCAGTGGCGCGGCGTTGATCAACTCCAGCGGGATCGAATATGACTGGCGCCGCGTGGCCCGGCCTTTGCCCCGGCAACTGCTGGCACGCGGCTTGATCAAACCCGGGCCATTGGCGTTGGGGATTGCAGCGCATGCCTCGGGGGCGGTGCTGGACGCGCAGGGAGTGGCCAGTGAGCGACTCTTCGCCATGGGCCCACCGCTGCGTGGGATGTGGTGGGAGAGCACGGCGGTGACGGATGTGGCAATCCAGGCCAAGGCACTGGCATGTCGTTTAGGAGCCTCCGCTTACCACCTTTAGCTTCTTCAGGATTGCGATGCAGATGCACGCGTCCTGAAAAGCCGTCCCGACCGAAGAAAAAATCGTGGTCTCGCGTTGGTGAACGGCATACTGGCTGTTCAGCATTTGAGCAATGGATATTGAGTTTTGGTGATAATCCCCAGCCTCTTCAATCGCGGCTTTTCGATCCTCCACCATTAAGATCGCCCGGTGCAGAAGCTCCAACGGGAACTCACGCGACACCAGTGTGTGCTTGCCTATCGCGTTTATATGGGCGCCCTTTGCTACGTCGCAGGCAGAGAACAAGGGGGCTGCGCAAGTGGTCGCCGTGCAGATGATGTCGGCGCCTGAGACTGCCTGGCGCACGCTATGGTGGCTGATGTATTCAATCTCACGGACGAACCGGTTTTTTGCGTCAGCTATAAAACGCTCTGTACTTGTCTGGCTTGTAGAGCAGACGGCCACCTGCTTTACCTTTCTGACGCTCAACACAGCCTCAAATACCGCCATTGCCTGAGCACCTGCGCCGATGACGGCAACTTTTTTGGAGTGGGCCATTGCCAACAAATCAGTCGCCAATCCTGCAGTGGCACCGGTGCGTAGAGCGGTTATGGCTGCTGCATCCATTTGCGCTTTTATCTGCCCTGTAGCGCCATCTTGTATAACAATCACTCCATCTATAGATGGTCGTCCATAGGCTTTGTTGAGCAAGTGATGAGATACAATCTTCACCATAAATAGATTGTGAGCGTGAGAGTAGTAGGGCATTACTCCAAACGTTGCATGTTTTTCCTGGACTCTCACGATAGTTCGCGCAGGGTTGTTGTCGCTTGAACTGCTGTATGACCGATAGTTTTCACGGAGTACGTCAATCGCCTCTTCCATACTGATGGTGTTTTTTATCAAAGACTCATCGAGGATTTTCATAGGCCAATCACCCCAAGGGTACTTGGTCGAGAGCAATCAGAAAGCTGCGCTCGTAGGATAAACATATTTGCCCGTTGGCCTTGAGCCCTTTTGTCCGGACCGTAACTATGCCTTGCCCGGGGCGACTGGCGGAGGGGCGTTTGTGGATGACTTCGCTTTCTGCATACAAGGTATCGCCAACAAAAACCGGGGCTATCAGACGGATATTATCCCAGCCCAAATTGGCAATTGCTTTTGCGCTCGTGCTCGCCAGGCTCATCCCGCCAACAATTGAAAAGGTCACCAGGCTCGATACCAGTATTTGTCCAAATTCGGTGTGCTTTGCATATTCTGCATTGATGTGGGCGGGGTGGTTATTCATACAGATTAACGACATCCAGACGTTATCCGCTTCTGTCACCGTGCGGCCTGGCCGGTGTTCAAATATGTCGCCAATGATAAAGTCTTCGAAGCCAAGCCCATGATCCTCACGATAGCGTCCGGGACCGACTTTGGTTAGTTTACTTAGTGCCTTGCTGCCGGGGAGCGATTGATTGATGTTCATGCTGGCTTCCTATTGGTTCTTGAGAGCGATTCGTTAATTGCCAAAAGCCTGCGGGCCATGATTTCGAAAGGGGGGCCGAGCATTTCCCCATCTAAGGTGGATATTGCTGTTGTTGGTTCGGCTGCTTCGAGGCATTTGATAATGGCTCGTGCTTTTTTCAGTTCGATTGCTGTCGGGGTAAATAATCTATTTATCAGTTCTACCTGAGTTGGATGAATGGCAATTTTCCCCGAATAGCCAAATTCTTTGGCCAGTTCGATTTCTGCTCTCAGCGCTTTTTCGTTGTTCAGTTTGAAACAGGGCGAGTCAATGACCATTAGCCCCATGCTGAGGGCGGCGATGGCTATATCGCACTTGATTTGGGTAAGTGCGCGCTCTGCAATTTTGAAATTGATCTCTGATGAGAGGTCAGCACTACCTAAAATCAAGCCGCGCAGGCTTGTTCTTTCATTGATAATGGAGTCGATGCAGCGCAATCCTTTTAACGTTTCGATGATTGCAAAGGTTTTTACTCGTTGGCCAGTAGCGCATGTCAATTCATTAAGGACTTTCAGTTCGCCGGCTGACTCTACTTTGGGGATGATTAAATATTCGGGGGTGATGTTGTGGTCCAACAAGAAAACCAGGTCTCTGATGCCTTCGGATTTGGTGAGTGTGTTAACTCTTATCGCTAGATTGCGTCGGTTGCGAATAGAGTGGTCCAATGCCAGCAGTTGCTCGCGTGCAAATTGCTTTTTGCACATGGGGACTGAGTCTTCCAAGTCCAGTAATACGATGTCGGCTTTAGATTCAATGATTTTCCGTTCTATATGCTTTTGGCTCGCGGGCATGCATAGCCAACTTCTAGTCAATGTGTCCATATCAAGCCTCTCTTTTCAGAATGAGAAGTGCTGTGACTACACCAAGTCCACTGAGGCATGCCGTGAGCAGTGCCACAGTTTGAATACCGTAAGGGATAAAAAAAGTCGCAAGAGCGCCAAATGTTAATGCTACCAATTGTTGCAGGAAGCTAAATAGCATCATTGGATTGGCGCCGGGTAACCCGTTTACTGCCATGGCTGCTGTACATGGGTAGAGCGTCGCCTGGGCGTACCAAATAACCAAGTAGCCGCCAATAACCAAGTGGATTGACATGTTTTGCCAGGCGGCCAAAAACAACACGCTGCTCGAGGCAACTAATAGGCAGGCGCCAAAAATTGATAATTGGCAAACACTGACAGCACTCAAGGCTCGCCTTACCGTGAATGCACCTAAGTAATAAGCCAGCCCCAGCCACAAGCCGAAGGTGCCATAGTCGGCGCTATTCCAGCGGAAGTTTGAATGAAATACATACGCCCCGATACCTTGATAGACAATAAAAATCCCATAGCCGCAGCCTCCTAAAATGACGGGTAGATAGAAGCTGGGCTGGGTTGCAATGGCATAGTATTTCGGCGTTAATGCGGATTCTTTTGCCAGTGTGTCCAGTTTGTAAAGGTGGCTGCGTATGTTAAGCGCTAGTGCGCTGATAAGTATCACTGCGATGATCATTAGGCATGGCAGCGCAATCCAGTTAAGGCTAGACACCAGAAAGCCGCCCACTACTTGCCCGCCGATAAGTGCAAGAATAAATGAATAGGATAATACAGACAGGTTTTTCGCAAGGGCCGCCCCTGATGAGATGTCCGTTAACAGTGCCCTGCCGATCAGAGCACCTCCACCAGCACCTAAACCTTGCGTGAATCGGGAGAAAAAGAATGCCTCGGGGCCAAAACTGAATAAAGATAGTGCGCTACCTATGAGTAAGATTGCGCAGCAAACGAGAACTGCAGTGTAGCGCCCGAAACTGCTAATGAGGCGTGACATAAAAGCTATCGGTAGTACAGCGCCACCCAAATAAAATAGTAGAATTTTATAACCCTTTGCTTCTTCTATATTTAGTTGCGGGGCGAGTTGGGTTGTTGCAGGTATATATAGTGTTACACCAAGCTGGGCGATTATGGTTGTGCAACATGCGAGAAGGAGTGCCCGCTGGGTGGATGATGACATGTAAATTCCCTTTATTACGACGTCCTAAGGTACGGGGTTGCATCTACAGCATTGAGTTTACCGCTGTGCAAAACTGGTTTAAGTCGTCTGAGGCCAGGTTTGCCCTGAGCATGACGCGCAGGCCTGGAGTTGATCTGGGCACGACAGGGTAAAATAACGGTGAGGTATAAAACCCAAGCTTCATGAGTTTTGTCGCAGTGGTGATTGCATGTTGCTCATCACTCATGGGAATCAACCTGATAGGTAATCCATCTCCTGCCAAGGTGGTCTTGATGTGTGTGTCGAACAGTTGGATATTGGTCGTCAATTTGTTTTGCAGGCGTTGCAGTTCTGTGGATTTATGTATTTTTGCGGACGCGATGATTGCACCCAAACCAGCTGTGTTGATTCGTTGGGACCAAGAGAGAGGGCCGCCAAATCGCAATAAGGCAGATTTGCTAATCGACGCATCAAAGAAGATCGCCCCGCCAGATGCACCAAAGCCCTTGTTCAATGATGCAATTATCATGGTATTGCTGTTGAGTGCGTCCATTGTATTGAGAACTAATCCGCAGCCATTTACGCCCTGTGCCGACAGGCCATGAGCTTCGTCATACAGAACAAATAAGCCGTACTTGTCTTGCAGGATCATTAGTTCCGATATGTTGGCGCATCCTCCCGTGCTATAGACGCCATCCGCGATGTAAGCAACCCGTTGCTTTTGCTTGCAGCAGTCTTCCAGAAAGTTCAAGTCATTGTGCGGTGCTGTCATGACTTCGGATTCATCTGCACAAACGGCCTTCATCAAGCTCAAGCAGAAGTGTGCGGATTGGTCAAAGACCATTAGCGGCGGGATATTTTGTGTAAATACACCTGCAGCAAGTAAAGGAAGCATTGCTGCGGCGGCTGAAGCGCATGAAACCGTAGTCAGCACCTCGACGCAGAACAGATCTGACAGTGCAAGTTCTGCCTCTTCCAATAGAGGTAAACAAATTCGAACGCGGGAAGTGGAGGAGTTTAAGGTTTGCGACGAGTCTAATGCAGCTATTGCGCCCTTCAAGATTTCGATATTGGAGTCCAGGCCAAGGTAGGAGTAAGAGCACATGTTTATGAATTTGTGGTCATCGACTTGCATGAAACCGTCACTGAGGTTATCGGCGACAATTGCGCTCATTCGGGCTTCTTGTGTTCGACTCCAAAATAAATCACCGCCGGCCAGCATTTTTTTGATGTTTGAATAACGATTCATATTGCGCACCTGTCGCCCAAGGCAAAACGGATGACCATACTTTTCTAAGGAGTATTTTTTTACAATATGTTATGACGTGGTAGTTTTCCTGTATTTGTGTAGGCAAATTCCTCAAATGTTTTTCCGGCACCGTGCACAGGGCTTCACAAGCCCGTTTTGATAAACCCAGGCTTGAGCCCGAACACTTCCACCCCTTGGGCTGTCGATTGTCCCGTGGTGATTTTCACCCGCTCTACCGGTTGGTTCATGGCAGCCCGATATTGCACCGAAAGTCCGTCGTCCCCCTGGCTGATCGCCTGGGCCGGCACGATGATCGCCTGGGCATTGTTGTAGGTCACGATGGTCAGGCGTGCGCTCATGCCCAGGCGGACCCTTTGCAGCTGTTTCTCGGTCAGTTTGGGTATGGACAAGGTCACCGGGAATTGCGCGCTGCCCTGGCTGTCATTGGCGATCGCCAGGCCGCTGACCACGCTGACTGAGCCGCTCAGGCGCTCGCCATCAAACCCGTCGCCCATGACTTCCACCGGCTGGCCCTGATGCAGTTGGTTGATATCCAGTTCCGAGACTTTGGCAACGATTTTCAGGCGTTCGATATTGGCCAACCCGAACAGCACCTGGCCCTGGCTCACCTTGCTCCCCGCCTGTACCGGCGCGTTGTTGCTGGTGCCGCCTTGGGGGGTGGAGCTGCCCGGTGGGGGCACGACGATCCCGGAAAACGGCGCCTTGAGCTCCTGGCCGTCGAGCAGTTTGCGCAGGGCTTCGTACTTGACCGTGGCATTGGTCAGCTCCATATCCGCAATCTGGCGGTACTCGCCCTTGCCCTGTTCGAGGGCCGTTTGCAGTTCACTGCGCGCGGCGATCAGATCCAACTGTTGCTGTTGGGCCTGTTGCTTGAGGTCGTCCAGTTCGTTGCGCGGGATGATGCCGCGCTTGAACAGGCTGTCGCTTTCAACCAGTTTGCGCTGGGTGTTGTCGGCACTCATTTGCGAGGTGCGCACGCTGCGCCGGGCGCGGCTGACGGTGGGGCCGCTGTCCCAGTCCTGCATTTCCTGCACGGTACGCCGGGCTTTGAGCTGCGCGGAGAGCGCTTCGCGCAGTTGTACTTCCAGGGTGGCCGGGTCCATGCGCAACAGGACCTGGCCGGCTTCGACCCTTTGACCCTCTTGCACCAGGTTGGCTTGCACGTTGCCGTCAAAGGGCGCAGTCAGGATGACGGTGGCTTCCGGTTCGATCTTGCCGACCAGGCCGATCTGATGCACCAGGACGTCGCTCTTGACCTCCTGCCATTGCTCGGCCGTAGCGGTCTGGTTGGCGGCGGGCGTTGTGCGACTCAGCAGTACGAATCCGCCCGCGCCCAGCAGTATCAACAGTCCAGCGCCCAGCAGGGCTTTTCTAGTAGTCATTGAGGGCAATTTCCCAACTTTCCAAGGTCATGCCCAGCGTCAGGTCGAGCTGGGTCTGCGCATTGAGGTAAGCAATCAGGGCGTTGAGACGGGCGTTCTCGGCGTTGCGCAAGTCCGCTTCGAAGCTCAGCACCTGGAAGTTGGTGGAGCGCCCGGCGGCGAGTTTGTCGCGCTCGATCTCGATCTTGCGCCGGGACAGGTCCACGGCCCGCTGGGCAATTTCATACTGGCGCCAGCGGGTGCCAAGGTCGCGTACCACGTTATTGACGCTGCGCTCCAGTTCCTGGCGCGCGTCGGTGATCAGGATCGCCTGGTTTTCCACATCGACCCGTGCGCGGACTTCGGCCTGGCGGGTACTGATATCGCCGATGGGAATGCGCACCTGGACCCCGGCGTAACTGTCCCAGCGGCGGTTGCTGGTGCTGCCGGCGTCGTTGTCCGTGTTGGCCCGGATCTGATTGGCGCCGCCCACCAGGTCGACCTGCCAGCGCCCGGAATCCTTGGCCAGTACCAGGTTGAGGTCGGCCTGTTGGCTGCCCAGCAACGCCTGGAGATATTCGGGCTGCTGGTTTTGCGCGAGGTTGAAGGCCTCGCGCTTGTCGATATCCATGCGGGTGGCTTCCAGGGCTTCGGTGGCACGGATCGGGGTCGCCAGGTCCAGGGCCAGCAGGCGCAGTAACGCCAGGCGGCTCATGTCCAGCTGGTTCTGGGCTTCCTCGACCCCCAGTTGCTGGGAGGCGATGTCGGCCTCGGTCTGCACGATTTCGAACTCGGCCATGCGCCCGGCATTGATCAGTGCCTTGTTTACGTCCAGCAGGGTGTTGGAGCGCTTGAGCGCTTCCTGGGTGATGCTCAGTTGCTCCTGGGCGCGCAGCAAGTCGCGGTAGGTGGCGATGATCTGGCTGATGGTCTGTGCGACGTTGGCCTTGAGGTTCAGGCGGTTGGCCTGCTCGGACAGGCGTGACAGGCGCAGCGGGGCGGTGGTGGCGTCCCAGCCGGCGCCGCGCATCAGCGGCTGGATGATGGCCAGGTCCAGGCCATCGCTGCGGTAGCGCCCGGCGCGGTTGGCGTTGTTCAGTTGCTGGGTCCAGCCCATGCTCAGGCGGGTGCCGTACTCGCCGAGCAAGCTGGTGGTAGGTGACAGGTTGGCATTGCGGGCGCGGTCGTCGCTGCCTTGGGTGGTGCGGTAGGTACTGTTGAGCACCAGCTTGGGGTTGAAGGCATCTTCGGCCACCCGCAGGTCGAACTTCTGCGCCACCCGTTGCAGGTACGCGCTGCGAATCGCCGGGTTGTTGCGCAGGCCCAGGTACACCGCGTCGCCCAGGGTCAGGGTAGTGAGCTGGGCATTGAGCGAGACACTGCGCTCATAGCCGCTGCGCGTGGTGGTCGGCGCTGAAGGACGGATCACGATATCGGCGGCCACGCAGGGCAGGCTCAGCAGGGCCATCAGCCACAACAAGGGCTTATTCATCGCGCAGGGCCTCCACCGGCTGCAAGCGTGACGCCGAAACGGCCGGGTAGATCCCAAAAAACAACCCCACCAGCAACGTACTGCCCACTCCCAGGGGCAGCGCCAACACGGCCAGGGAAAACTGCCAGCCCGACAGCCAGGCGTATAGATAGGCTGCCCCCATGCCCAGTACCGCGCCACACAGTGCGCCGACGGCGGTGAGGGTGACGGCTTCGAGCAGGAACAGGTTGCGGATGTCGCGCTGGCGAGCGCCAAGGGCCATGCGGATGCCGATTTCCCGGCGGCGTTCCGAGACATTCATCAGCATCACATTCATCACGCCGACCCCGCCGCCCACCAGGGAGATGGCGCCCAGGGCCAGCAGCAGATAGGCGAATGTGCGGCTTTGCCGGGTCATGCCGTCGATCATTTGCTGGGGGATCTGGATCTCGACGGTGTGCTCCGTGAGTTGCGCGCCCAAGGCCTTGGTGGCGCCTGCCGCGATGCGCTCCATGTCCTGGCCGGCTGCAGCGCGCAGGACCACGCTGCCGACCTGGGGTGAGGAATAGATGCGCAGCATGCCTGGGGCAGGGATGAACAGTGACTCGTTGGTTTGCACCGGGATCAGCATCGACCGTGGCTGGTTCTGCAGGATGCCGATGATGAGGAACAGATAGTCGTTGACCCGCACCCGGTCGCCCAGGCGCAACGGGTCACCGGGCGCGCTTAACGCCTGGGCGATCTGGTCGCCGATCACCGCGAAGGTTTCGCCGCTGTCGAATTCGGACAGGAAGCGCCCTTCACGCAGCACCAGGCGCATGGCGTCCTTGAGACCTGGGGTGCTACCAACCAAGCCGGCGTTGGTGGTGCGGCCATGAAAGACGACCGGCCCGCTGAACGAGGAAATCGCGCCGATGTGGGCGATGCCCGGCACCGCCTCGCGTACGGCTTGCAGATCGAGGCGGGTGGGCATATGCGCGGTGCTGTTGCCCTTGGGTGGGAACTGCGCCACCAGGGTGTCGGTGCCCATGTCCTTGAAAATCATCGCCGCATCTTCGGCGGCGTTATGCCCGATATTGATCAGCGCGACCACCGATGAACTGCCGATGACGATCCCCAGCAAAGCCAGGATCGAGCGCTTGCCCAGGGTTCGCAGGCTGACAAATGCTTCATGCAACAACTGGCTCAGGCTCTGTTCGACCCGCAGGCTCATACGCATTCAGCCTCATGGACCACGCCGTTGCGCACCAGGATCTGGCGCCTCAGGCGTGCGGCGATATGCGCGTCGTGGGTGACGATGATCAAGGTGACACCCTGCTCGCGGTTCAGGGCCAGCAGCAGGTCCATGATGTCCTGGGCGGTGTGGCTGTCGAGGTTGCCGGTGGGTTCGTCAGCCAGAATCACCGCCGGTGCGCCCACCAGCGCCCGGGCAATGGCCACCCGCTGGCGCTGGCCGCCGGACAGGTCGGCGGGGCGGTGGTGGGCCCGTTCGGCCAGGCCTACCTGCTCAAGCATATGCAGGGCCCGCGCCACCGATTCCTGGCGCGACACGCCGCGATAGGCCAGGGGCAGGGCGACGTTGTCCAGGGCGCTGAGGCGCGGCAGCAGGTTGAAGCTCTGGAACACAAAGCCGATCTGTTGGTTGCGGATCGCGGCCAGTTGATCTGGCGTTGCGTGGAAAATGTCATGGTCGGCGAAGCGATAGGCGCCGCAGTCGGGCAGATCCAGCAGGCCGAGGATATTGAGCAGGGTGCTTTTGCCGGAGCCCGAAGCGCCGAGGATGCCGCAGCTGTCTCCACGGGCGATGGACAGGCTGACATCATTGAGAATGGCCAGGTGCTGTCCGGCCAATTGATAGCTTTTACCGATGCCTTGCAGGGAAATAAAGCCTGGGAGCGTTGGGGTATCTGTCATCATGACTACGCCTTGCGCTGCGGCAATCCGACCTGCTCCTGAAAATTTTTGTAACATCTTCAGGGCCTGCGTGGCGGCTGCCAACAGCTGGGTTTTATTCTTGTTTTAAAAATATTGTTTGAATAGTAACCGTGATCCAGCGGCTTCGCCAGCCACAGAGATAGAGCGGTTTTTCTGCTGCTAGAGCCGATACCGGTGGCTTGAAAACGCCCGGGCCAACCCTTGGCAAACCGTTGCGAGGGTAACCATCAGTGCGTTTGGATAGTATGGTGCAGTGTCACTACTTGCTTTCGAGCACCCGCCCCGGTATAAAAAATCAAATTTTTTTTTAAAACATATTTCCCCCGTGGAACTTATATGGTCGCGAAGAAACTCAGCGCTCCAAATGTAACCAAGACTCGACTGCTGGATGCGACAGAGGCTCTCTTCATCAAATACGGCTACGACGCCGTGTTATTGCGGCAAATCACTGAGAAGGCTCAGGTCAACCTCGCCGCGGTAAATTATCATTTCGGGGACAAGGACTCCCTGATGAAAACATTACTCATGCAACGCCTGGAGCCGCTCAACGAGCAGCGCCTGGAATTGCTTGCCCGCTGCGAGGCAGAGTCTGACGGCCCGCTCGATTGCGATACCTTGCTCGGCGTGCTGTTCGCCCCGGCCATGGGCCTGGAGCGCAGTGATCCGGCCAGCGGCGAAGGGCGCTCTTTCATCCGCTTCCTTGGCCGGGTCTATAGCGATACATCGCCGTTTATCCAGGAATACCTCAAGGTCCACTACCAGCCGGTGTTCCAGCGCTTCTTTGAAGCCTTCGCCCTGGCGCTGCCCGACCTGCCGCGCAATGAACTGGGGGTGCGCCTGCAATTTGCCTTGAAGGCGATTTCCGGGGTGATGGCCGGCACCGAACTGCGCCTGCTGATGAACTCCATGAGCCTGGGGCGCCCGGCTACGGATGCGGAGGTGATGGCCAAGCTGATCACGCTGGTCTCGGCGGCCATTCGTGTACCGCAGCAAAGCCCGGAAGCCGAAACGGCGCTGGCGCGGGTGCTTGATACCCAGCGGGCGATTCGTGGCCAGTCCGCGCTGCCGGCAACGGGCAAAGTCGCGCGCTGATCAAATGGCACGCAAAAAAAAGCCCGCTGGGGCGGCGGGCTTGATATGCAACGTTTGTAACGGATGAGGCTTCACAGTACGTCTGCGGATGTGAATAAAACGTGAAAAAAATGTGGATCCAATATTAATTCACAACGTTTTTTCAGATCTTCCACGCCTTGGCGCTTTTCGCCAACCGGGCGTGCATCGCGTCGACATTTGCCGCCAGTTGCGCGGTCAATAGCCGATAGCCATCCAACGCGCTGTGCACTGGAGCCTCCAGGGGGGCTTGAGGATCAGGCGCAGCAAGGTTGGTTCGTTCCAAGCGTTGCGTGGCTCCCGATTGCAGGGCCCGCGC
The DNA here is from genome assembly GCF_012985535.1 of Pseudomonas sp. WS 5021. Classification (NCBI taxonomy): domain Bacteria; kingdom Pseudomonadati; phylum Pseudomonadota; class Gammaproteobacteria; order Pseudomonadales; family Pseudomonadaceae; genus Pseudomonas; species Pseudomonas sp. WS 5021. The sequence goes on from NZ_JAAQWP010000002.1 coordinate 291,371, forward strand.
CATCCCGATCAACTGCACGCGAATCTGCCGATGCTCGGCCTTGAGTGCCAGCTGCAAGCGCGCCATCGCCTGTTCATCCCGTGGATCGGGGCGCGTATTGCCAAGTATTTCCAGGGTGCTGATGCACATCCGCAGGTGGCGTTGGATCGCATCCAGCTCGGTCATGGAAATCCGCACCTCCTTGGACACCGAGGGCATCAGCGAACGCAGTTGCAACATTGCCGCATTCAAACGATTGAGCAGCTTGAGATGCTCATCATCGGTAACCGATTGGCCACTGATGATCCGGCTGTAGATCGCGGCGCAATCGCGCAGGGCGCTGGCCAGGTTGTAGCGCCAGGAATACACCGCATACAGCGGCAGGGCGAAGGAAAACGCCAGGGCCAGGGCAATGCCGATCAAAATGTCGACCGTACGCCACAGGCCATCGGACAGCGGGTTATCCCCGTGGCCGGCGACGATAAATACCGTGATCCCCGATAGCAACGCGGTGTACCCACCCTTGCCGATGGCGTGATAGGAAAAGAAGCCACACACCACCGACATCAACAGGTACGTCAACAATGGCTGGCCGAAGTACGCCTGTTGCGCTACCAGCAACAGGCCCACACTGGCACCGATCAGCGTGCCGTAGGCCCGTTCCACGGCTTTCTTGCCGATATTGCCGTGGTGCTGCAAGCCGCCAATCACCACCAGCATGGTCACCGAGGCCCATTCACCATGGGGCAGGTTGATACCGGTGGTCAGCAGGATGGTCGCAAGCAGGCCGATGGAAACCCGTACGGCGTGGATCAGTTTGGCATGGCGATAGCGGCGATATGGGTCGAGCAGGGGCCGCAACAGGCGGCGGGCGAAGGGCGGCAGATTCATCGGGCTTAAGCAGGCCTCATCTTTAGATGTTATGCGGTCCAATGTGGGAGCTGGCTTGCCTGCGATAGCATCACCCCGGAGCAACTGATACACCGAGGCGCCTGCATCGCGGGCAAGCCCGCTCCGACATGGGAGCAGTTTAGAAAATATAGTCGGTGGTCAAGAAGCTCGACGCCCGGTCGCGAATGATATCGCTGATCAGTGCTTTGTTGTTGTCCTGGAACTTGGTTGCCACCAGGGTGCGAATCGAGAACACCCGCAGGGCGTCATGCACCGACAGCGTGCCCTCGGCCGAATTCTTGCGGCCATTGAACGGGAACGTGTCGGGGCCGCGCTGGCATTGGGCGTTGATATTGATCCGGCCCACCTGGTTGGCGAAGGTGTCCACCAGGCGCCCGACGTGTGCCGGGTCGGTGCCGAAGATACTCAGCTGTTGGCCGAAATCCGATTCCAGGACGTAGTCGATCACCGTGTCCAGGTCGCGGTAGGGCACGATCGGTACCACCGGGCCGAACTGCTCCTCGTGATACACGCGCATCTGCGGGTTCACCGGGTACAGCACCGCCGGGTAGAAGAACGAGCCACGGCTGGCACCGCCGTTGGCGTTCACCACCCTGGCCCCGTGTTGCACGGCATCGGCCACCAGGCCGTTGAGGTAATCCACCTTGCCCACTTCCGGCAGCGGCGTCAGTGAGACGCCGTCCTCCCATGGCATGCCCGGCTTGAGGGTGGCGAGTTTCTGGTTGAATTTCTCGATGAAGCGCTCGACCACTGACTCATGCACAAACAGGATTTTCAATGCGGTGCAGCGCTGGCCGTTGAAAGACAGCGAACCGGTGAGTGCTTCGTTGACTGCGTTATCCAGGTCGACCTCTGGCAACACGATGCCGGGGTTTTTCGCATCCAACCCCAGGGCTGCACGCAGGCGATGGGGGCGCGGGTGCAGCTTCTTCAAATCACTGGCCGCCTTGTTGGTGCCGATAAACGCAAAGATATCCACCTTGCCGCTGGCCATCAGCGCACTGACGGTTTCCCGCCCGCTGCCGTAGATCACATTGATGACCCCGGCCGGGAAACTGTCGCGGAACGCTTCCAGTAACGGGCGGATCAACAGCACGCCGAGCTTGGCCGGCTTGAACACCACGGTGTTGCCCATGATCAGCGCCGGGATCAGCGTGGTGAAGGTTTCATTGAGCGGGTAGTTGTAAGGGCCCATGCACAGCGCCACGCCCATGGGCACGCGGCGGATCTGCCCCAGGGTGTCCTGTTCCAGCTCGAAGCGGCTGGAGCGGCGGTCCAGCTCCTTGAGGGCGTTGATGGTGTCGGTGATGTAGTCACAGGTGCGGTCGAACTCTTTCTGTGAATCCTTGAGGTTCTTGCCGATTTCCCACATCAGTAGTTTCACCACGGCATCGCGCTGTTCGCGCATGCGCCGCAAAAACGCCTCGACATGCTGGATCCGCTCGACCACCCGCATCGTAGGCCATTGACCCTGGCCACGATCATAGGCCCGCACTGCGGCGTCGAGGGCGAGCAGGGCGGTTTCGGCGTCCAGCAAGGGCGTGCTGCCGATAATCACTGGCGTGTCGCCGTCAGCGCCCGCCAACTGGACCGGGCTGCGCACCTGGGCCAAGGGACCGTTCCAGATGCGCAACTGGCCGTCGACCAGGTAGTCGCGCTGTTCGATGGGGGCGGCGAGGCGAAATTGCTCGGGAATGTCATTGGCGGTGGGAAACAGATTGGCAAGCAGGTGATTGGTGGTCATGTCGCTACCCCTGGAGTGGTTGCACAGCTTGAGTCAGAGATTCCTCCATCCGAGGGCTCTGTTGCAAGGCTTACACGTATTTCCCTACGCACAGTGGGGCGGTGCCGGGTAAACTACGCGGCTTTCTTGAAGGAGTTCATATGAGTCAGTACCAGCCGGGCATTCTTGCCGCACCGGTGCCGTTGCAGGCACGCCATCTGTTTTTTGCCATCGAGTCCATCGACGCGGTGCCGGCTGCGCTCGACGCGCTGGTACAGTTGGCCGACTCGGCAGTGGTGGTGGGGTTGGGTGAGCCGCTGGTCAATGCACTCGGCGCTCGCATCGAAGGGCTGCGCAGCTTCCCACACGTTTCGGCGCCGGGTGCCAACAACCCGTCCACCCAGCAGGCGCTGTGGTGCTGGCTGCATGGTGAAGACCGTGGTGAATTGCTGTTGCGCAGCCGGGCCTTTGAAAAGGCCCTGGCGCCGGCGTTTCGCCTGGTGCAGATGACTGAAGGTTTCCGCTACAAGACCGGTTTTGACCTGACCGACTACGAAGACGGCACCGAAAACCCCCACGACGACGCGGCAATCGAAGCCGCCGTCGCCGGCAGCGGCGCCAGCTTTGCCGCGATCCAGCAGTGGCAACATGACCTGGACGGGTTCGCCGCCTTACCGGCCGAGGAGCGTGATCACATCATCGGGCGTCGCCATGGCGATAACGAAGAGCTGGACGACGCCCCCGAGTCGGCCCACGTCAAGCGCACCGCCCAGGAGAGCTTCACCCCCGAGGCCTTTGTGGTGCGCCGCTCCATGCCCTGGGCCGAAAACGGCCAGGCGGGGTTGATGTTCCTCGCGTTCGGCCATTCCTTCGATGCCTTTGAAGCCCAGTTGCGCCGCATGAGCGGCCTGGAAGACGGGATTGTCGACGGCCTGTACCGCATCAGCACGCCGTTGACCGGTGGTTACTACTGGTGCCCGCCACTCAAGGACGGGCACCTGGACCTTAGCGCGATCTGCGCCTGACCCGCTTGCCGCCGAGAGCGGCTAGCGATCAGTTGTCTTTCAAGGCCTTCAACCACGCTGGATCCAGGCGTGTTTGCTCGGCCTTGATCCCCAGCGCCTTCATCTGCGCCTTATGTTTCTCGACCTCGGCGACCAGTTGTGCCTGGGCGCTGGTATTGGCGTCCAGCTCGTGCATTTGCGTCAGCCCCAGGTGATAGAACCGCAGCAGCTTCATCGCTGTCGGATCGTTGGCCTGTACCCGCTCGGTCACCTTGTGCATCACATTGGTCACCCGCATCAGGCTGCGCTTGAGCTGCCAGCCATAGATCGCCGGCGCGAGCCAAGCCTGTGACCAGAGCGGGCCACGTACCAGGGCGATGGTCAGCACCACACCCGCCACCACACCGCCGACATTGAAGCGAAAGTTGTCGCCGCCAGGCTCGCCAAACAACATCACCGCCAGGCTCGACAACAACATGGCCAGGGCGATGAAGATCACCGCGACGATCAACGTGCTGCGGCGGGTCTGCTGGCGATAGGTTTGCGGATCGACAGGTTTGATCTCAAACATGCGGGGTGCAGTCTCCATGAGCTAAGTAGGGGTATTGCGCGGCGCGGCATCTTCTCACGGTTTGTCGACGGGCGTGAGAAAGTTGAACGATGGCGGTCGGGGTTTTCTCTAAGAAGTGTGTGCATCGTGAGCAAAGCGAAGGAGATGGCTGTGACTGAACAATCGAAAAAGCCCGCTGGCCCGCATTCCTCGGAACACGCCAGTGACCAGCACGACCTGGATTTTGATCCAGACTCCCCGGACGTGGCCGACCCGCAGGTTGACCCCGTCGGCCCGGCCATTGCCCCGCGGGACAAGCAGCATAAAGCCGGCAAGCAGCCGGCCTATGACCCCCTGGGCAACCTGAAACCCAAATAGCCCCCACAACTGTAGGCGCCGGTTTGTCGGCGATGAGGCCCTTTAGCTATTGCCCGTCGCCGACAAACCATCCCCTACAAATGCTTGGGCGCGAGCCAAGTAACCTCTGTGATGCCGTATTTCTCCGCCCATGGCCGGGTAGTCTTCTTGGTGCGCTCATGGCCAGGACGGCCAATACGCCCGACATGGGCCACTCCCGCATCACAGCTGGCCCAATGCCATGCCTCGGCGTTGTTCATCACCTCCGCCCGCACCACAAAGGACTTGGGTTCGCCGTGCAGCCTGTAGTGGATGGTGTAGATCGTTGCCGTGCCCATATTGCCTCCCTGTTTTGATATGGAGTTGATGCAATTAGGTTCAGAAAGGTTCAGAAAGTTTGTGCCACATCCCTACGACTCATTGCCACAGATCAGTATTGGCAGCAGCAACGGTTACGGGTATTAGTGGAACCTTCGCCCCGCGCCCAAGGATCGCGCCATGTCCCAGGATTCACCGAGCCTGACCCACAGCCGCCTGTACTTGCAACGCCTGGGGTATGACACCCCGCCCGCGCCCACATTGGCGACCCTGGCGCAGTTGCAATTGCGCCATGTCAGTACCTTCGCCTTCGAGAACCTCTCGGTCCTGTCACACCTGCCGGTGCCCCTTGACCTGGCCAGCATCGAGCAAAAAGTCCTGTTCGACGGGCGGGGGGGGTATTGCTATGAACTGAACCAGATGTTCCTGGCCTTGTTGCAAGAGCTGGGCTTCGAGGCGCGAGGAATCACCGGTCGGGTGGTGATCGGCGGGCCGCCTGATGCGCATACCGCGCGCACCCATCGCCTGAGCCTGGTGACCCTTGAGGGTGTGCGCTACATCAGCGATGTCGGGTTTGGTGGCATGGTGCCAAGCAGCCCCTTGCAACTGGACAACCTGGCGCCACAGGCCACCGCCCATGAACCCTATCGCCTGACCTTGAATGCCGGCAGCTACACCCTGTGGGCCCAGGTAGGCGAGGAGTGGCGTGGGCTGTACGTGTTCGACCTGCAGTCGCAGTCGCACTACGACTATGAAGTGGGCAACTGGTATGTCTCCACTCACCCCGACTCGCCATTTCGCAGGCAGTTGAAAGTGGCGTTGATCGCACCGGGGCTGCGCCGCACCTTGAACAATGGCAACTATGCGGTTCATCACCTGGGCCGCGACAGCGAGAAACGCACGATCAGCGATGTCGACGAACTGTTGGCGCTGCTACAGCAGGCGTTTGGTTTGCGCGTACCCGAACACCCGCAACTACGCCTGCGACTGGCGCAAATATTGGCCCAGACTTGATGCGAATTTGTATAGAGGCTTGATCTAGAGCCTTCGCTGAAGCGTTTTACCTCCGAATCCAAGGCAAATTAAATCGAACCTTTTGCAAAACAGGGGGTTCGAACCGATTCCTGAATAATTTGCCCACCTCAAAAGGAGATGTAAAACGATGTCCAAACTATTCGGAAAAATCCTCAAGAATTCTTCGGTCCTGGCCCTGGTTGCCGCGCCGGCCGTGGTCTTTGCTGCACCGTCCACCGACCCGATTTCCACCTTCGGTATCCTGGGCAGCTACAACGACTTCAAGCTCGAAGGCGGTAGCGAAAGCGAAAAGGACCATATGCCGCAAGCCGGGCTGTTCTATAACTTCGGCAACAAGCTGACTGCCGAATCCGGCTTCATCTACCAGGCCGGTGTAGACGCCAAGTTCGGCAAGAAAAGTGACAACAAGCTCAAAGACGGCCAGGCCGATCTCGACCTGGGCTGGCGCGCCGCCCTGGATGCGCGCAACTTCGTCGATGTGCTGGTCGGTGGTGGCTACAGCTGGACCCGTTATGAGCCGGACTCTGGCGACTACGACATGAAACTCACCAGCAAGTCGCCGTTTGCCAAGGCGGCGGTGGGTTACAACCATCAGTTCGACAGCATGACCATGCGCGTCGAACTGGGTGCGCGCCACACCCTCGACGGCCGCGCCAAGCTCAAGGTCGACGGCATCGGCAGCGACACCGTGGACCTCAAGGACCGCACCAATCCCTACGCCGAAGTCAGCCTGCTGATGAACCAGAACGGCGACCTGCCAGTGATGGCAGGCCTGTATTACACCCGCACCGAGTACAAGCTCGATGAGGATTCCGAAGTAGCCGATAACACCAAGCTCAAGCGCGATGAGTACGGCTTCAAGGTCGGCCTGGCGTTCTAAGCCAGTTGTCGCGGGCGCCGGCGGTCTGTGATGGAGCGCCGGTCGCCCGACCCTGTCCGCCCAAGCCCCCCTTTGTGTCCCCCAATACCCTCAACACCGCGCCGCCACTGACTTAGTGTGAACCCTGCTGTTCACACAACAAGAGAGGGTGGCTATGTGGTCTACAACCCCCCGTCGCATGGGGTTGCTGCTGGCCTTGCTGGGCCTGCTGTCAGCCTGTAACGACAAACCGCAACATCCCCCGCCCGCCACGGCGAGCAACGCCGTGCCCACCGACCTGGCGCTGGCCCGGCTCTACGACACCAGTTGCAAACTCTGTCACGCCAACCCTGCATCCGGCGCGCCACTGACCGGCGACAGCCAGGCCTGGGCCCCACGTGTTGCCCAGGGCGCAGACACGCTGCTGGACCATACCCTCAACGGCTACCACGGCATGCCGCCGATGGGTCTGTGCATGCAGTGTTCCGAGGAGCAGTTCCTGGGGCTGATCAGCTTCATGGCCGGTGTTCACATTCAATAATAATGGGGTAGGTGATGGTGCTTTCACGCAGGCAACTGTTGCAGCGTTCGGCCGCAGTCGGCGCGTTCCTGGCAATCAGCAGCAACCCGGCGCTGGCCCAGTTGGCCCGGGCGCCGCGCTTGATCCCGTGGCGCAACTGGTCGGGTGCACAAGCCTGCCTGCCCCTGGAGCGCCTGGCGCCCAAGGACCTGGATGAGTTGGTGCAGGTCATCCGCCACGCCCCGGGCAAGGTCCGCCCGGTGGGTTCGGGCCATTCATTCAGCGCCTTGGTACCGACAGATGGCACGTTACTGTCGCTGAGTTTTTTCAATGGTTTGCTCGATCACGACCCCGGCAGCCTGCAAGCCACCTTTGCCGCCGGTACGCCCATGTCCCGTATGGGGCCTGCGCTCAAGGCGGTCGGCCAGGCGCTGCCGAACATGGCGGATATCGACTACCAGACCCTGGCCGGCGCCATTTCCACCTCGACCCATGGCACCGGGGTCGGTTTTACCTCGTATTCCGCCGGTGTCACCGGCCTGCAACTGGTGACGGCCCAGGGCGAGGTGCTGGAGTGCGACGCTGGGCGTGAGCACGAGGTGTTCAACGTCGCCCGTGTGTCCCTGGGCGCGCTTGGCGTGGCCACCCGCGTGCGCATGCAAAACCGCACGCCTTACCGCCTGCGGGAGCGCCAATGGATCGCCCGCACCGAGGAGCTGTTGGAGGACGTGGCAAACAACACCCGGGAGAACCAGCACTGGGAGATGCTGGTGGTGACCCATTCCGACTACGCGTTGTCCATCGCCCTCAACGAAACCAGCGAAGCCCCGACCCCGCCAATCGACCCGGCAGAGGTGGGCGGCAATGAGTTCGTGTCGATAATCGAAAACCTCGACAAATATGCCAGCGACTTCCCCGCAACCCGCCGCACACTGCTCAACAGCCTGCGCTATTTCGCCAGCTTCCAGGACCGGGTGGCCGAATCGTTCGAGGTCTACGCCAACGTGCGCAATGTGCGTTTCAACGAGATGGAGTATTCGGTGCCCGCCGAACATGGCCCGGCCTGCCTGCGGGAAATCCTCAAGTTGATCCGCGACAAGGACCTGCGTACCTGGTTTCCCATCGAGTACCGCTACGTCAAGGCCGACGATATTCCCCTGAGCATGTTTGAAGGCCGCGACAGTTGTTCGATCTCGGTGCACCAGCACTACACCATGGACCATCACAACTTCTTCGCTGCGGTCGAGCCGATCTTCTGGAAATACGCCGGCCGGCCGCACTGGGGCAAATTGCATAGCCTCAATGCCCGCACCTTGCAGGGCCTGTATCCGCGCTGGAATGAGTTCGCGCGGGTGCGCCAGGCCCTCGATCCCGGCGGCAAGTTCCTCAACGCGCACCTGTCATCCATCCTGGGAGTTGCCTGATGAACCGCAGAAACTTCATGGCCGGCACCCTCGGCGCCGGAGCCTTGCTGGTGGCGGGCGCGGCGCTGCTGCGTCCGGCTGATCGGGGCGCGCCGTACAGCGCGTATTTTCGCCAGTTGAACCACCAGCTCAAGGCCCATGGGCCGATGCGTCCGGTGTTGCTGATTGACCTGGATCGTCTGGATCACAACATCGACATCGTGATGCAATCAGTGCGGCGCGGCGGCAAGCACCTGCGGCTGGTGGAGAAATCCCTGCCTGCGCCGGGGCTGTTGGCCTACATTGCCCAGCGCGCCGGCACACAGCGCCTGATGTCGTTTCACCAACCCTTTCTGAACCATGATGCCCAGGTGTTCCCCGACGCCGATATCCTGCTGGGCAAGCCGTTGCCGGTGCGTTCTGCCGAGCTGTTTTATCAAGGGCACCAGGGGCCTTTCGACCCCGCCCGGCAATTGCAGTGGCTGCTGGATACGCCACAGCGCCTGCAGCAATACCTGGCGCTGGCCCAGGGCCTGGGCACACGGCTGCGGATCAATATCGAGCTGGATGTGGGCCTGCATCGCGGCGGTATCAGCGACAACGCAGTGCTGGGGCAGATGCTCGGACTGATCAGTGCGCATCCCCAGCATCTGGAGTTTGCAGGGTTCATGGGCTATGACCCGTTTGTCGGCATGGGCGTGCCGGGTATCCTGGGCTCGCCCCAGGCGTTGTTCGACAAGGTCATGCAGCGTTACCACGGTTTTGTCGACTTTACCCGCCAGCAGTTTGCCGCGTTGTGGCGTGATGGCCTGACGCTCAATACCGCTGGCAGCCCCAGCTATGGGATGCATGAGCAGGAGCAGTTGAGCAGCGAAGTCTCTGTGGGCACCGCCATGCTCAAACCGACGCATTATGATTTGCCCTCCCTCAGCGAGCACGTCCCGGCGGCCTACATCGCCACGCCGGTGCTCAAAAGCACCGGCGCGGTCAACATCCCGGCGCTGGATGACAAGTCCCGGTTGTTGTCTTGGTGGGATCGCAACCAGCGCGCGACGTTCTTTATCTATGGCGGTAACTGGATGGCTGAGTTCGAGTCGCCCCTGGGGCTGCAAAGTAATGGCTTATATGGCCGCAGCTCCAATCAGGAGATGGTCAATGGTTCGCCGGGGGTTGGCTTAAACATCGACGATCAGGTGTTCTTGCGCCCGACTCAGACTGAGTCGGTGCTGTTGCAGTTTGGCGATCTGCTGGCGGTGCGCGGCGGCAAAATTGTCGACAGCTGGCCGGTCTACACGGGTTGAAACTGCGCACGCCTGTGTAGGAACCGGCCTGTGGCAAAGGCCTTGTTGCAGGGCGGCTACAACGCAAACGGGATCGTCAACTTGGCCCACAACATGTCGCCTTGCGGCCGGTTCTCTACATCAAATTCCTTGGCCCAGCGGATCTCCGCACTGGCGTACTTGAGAAAGGTGAAGTACACCGCCGGCCCCACCGCAAACACCTGGCCCCGCACCCCATCGTCGACGTCTTCGCCGTAGATAGTGGTGACAGTGCGCCCGTACTGCTTATCGTCAGTCGTCTGCTTGAGATAGTAGCCATTGATGCCCAGGCTGACGTTGTCGCTCACTTTGTAGCTGGCCGAGTAGTCGAAGTGGAAAATCTGCCCGGAGCGGTAGTCGGTGTCGTGGTTTTCCTGGTTGAAGCTGTAGGTGGTCTTGATCGACAGTTCAGTGCGCTCGTTGGGTAGCCATGTCACCGACACCAGCGGCTTGTAGGTGTAGAAGTTGTTGCTGGTGTTGGCCAGGCGCGAGGCATCGTACTCACCGGTAGGCACAGTGATTTCCACGGCGGCGCCCAGGGTCAGGTTTGTGCCCAGGTCCCACAGGATGATCGGCGCGATGGTGGTGTCGCCCATGCTTTCGCGTTGGTCCGACATGCCGAACAGCGCCACTTGTTGCTTGAGGTATGGCTGGGCAATGTAGCCGCCCAGCCGCCCGCCAAACACCCGCAGCGGGCTCAGGTAGTCCAGGCGCGGGATGATCGCGTCCGAGCGGATCTTTACCTGCGCTACTTTGCCCCCCAGGGAGCTGATGTCCAGTTTCGTCGCTTCATAGTGGTTGTAGTAAAGGTTGAAGGCGAACATGTGGTCCGGCAGGTGATCGACATCCAGGGGCAGGATGTAAAAGCCATCGGTACCGGTACCGATATTGTCCACGCCGCCCTCCGTGGCCAGGGTCGGCAGGCTGATAAGGGCCAGGGCAAGGGGCAGGGGGGCAAGCGCGCGGGTTGGGTTCATGGCTGGGCTCATTATTATTGTTGGAAGGTCGGCCCTCACCGGGGCCTGGCCCATACAAATAAGCCCTTGGCGCCCCAGTGGGCAGGGTATTGGCGGCCACATAAGGGGGCTTTGCCGGACACCGCTCATTCAGAGTGCGGCGAGCCTTGCAAGCACCTATGATTGTCAGGATGTTTCTAAAACAATAACCGGGCATAGAGTCGGGAATCGCAGATCCATGCACAGCAAAACCGTTGATCCACACTACGAATTGGCGCTGGTGTCGCCTTTTCTCCTGCAGACCCTGGGGCAGGTCGTGGCGCAGAAGGGCGCCAATGCCGAGCATCTGTGCCGTGGCCTGGGGTTTACCCTGGCCGACCTGGAAGACCCGGCGCTACGCATTTCCTATCGCCAGGCGGTGGCGATGATCCAGCGTGCCCTCAAGATCCTGCCCGAGCAGGGCCTGGGCCTGTGTGTCGGCAATCAGAACGTGCTGGGCACCCTGGGCCTGCTGGGGCATGTCATCTCGTTGTGCAAGACCTTGCGCGATGCCTTTGCCGTGGGCGAGCGCCACCAACACACCTCCGGCGGTATCGCCACCTCACGCACCCATGAAGGTGCGCAGGAGGTCATGGTGGATGTCGAATGCCTGTTGCCCTATGCCGAGGTCCAGGTGTTTGCCGCCGAGGAGTTCTTCGCCAGCCTCATGATCTACGGTCGCACCCTGGTGGGCAGCGAGTTCAAGCCATTGCGCATGGAATTCATGCATGCGCCGCCGGTGTATGCCGGCGAGTACCAGCGTTTGTTCGGTGACGATGTGCGCTTTGGCTGCCTGCATAACCGCATGGTCCTGGAGACCCGGTGGCTTGATGTGCCGTTGCCCAACCACCATGCCCTGGCATTGCGTCAGGCCCTTGGCCTGCTGGAACTGGAAAGTGCCGAACTGCACCGCAAAATGGACCTGATCCAGGCGGTGGAGCGCGCCATTTCCCGCGACTTGCAGGGCAGCCAGCTAGAAAAAGTTGCCCGTGACCTGAACATGAGCGGGCGCACCCTGCGCCGGCGCCTGACCGACCATGGGCTGACGTTCGAAGCCTTGCTCGAACAGGTACGTCGCTCCCGCACCATGGGGCTGCTGGGCAACCCCGGGTTGTCCATCGAGCGTATTACCCAAGAGGTCGGCTACAGTGACGTACGCAGTTTTCGCCGGGCGTTCAAGCGCTGGACGGGGCTCAGCCCCAGTGCGTTTCGGGGCATGCCCACGGATTTGCATTGAACCCCGCAGCCCGCTCAGTGCCACATTAGGGCAACGCACACTTATCTGGAGGTTGGCATGCGCACCATCGATCTGGCGGGTACCCCGGTTCCGGTCATCGGCCAAGGCACTTGGCGTATGGGTGAAGACCCTGGACAGCGAACGGCACAAGTCGCTGCGCTGCAACTGGGCATCGACGAAGGCATGACCCTGATCGACACCGCCGAGATGTACGGCGAGGGCGGTGCTGAAGAAGTGGTCGGGCAGGCGATCCAGGGGCGCCGCGAGCAGGTGTTCCTGGTCAGCAAGGTCTACCCCCACAACGCCAGCAAAGCCGGGATTCCCCGCGCCTGCGAAGCCAGCCTCAAGCGCCTGGGTACCGACCACATCGACTTGTACCTCCTGCACTGGCGCGGGCAATACCCCCTTGCAGAAACGGTTGAAGCCTTTGAACGGCTGCGTGACGCCGGCAAAATCGGGCGCTGGGGTGTGTCCAACTTCGACGTCTCGGACCTTCAAGAGTTGGCATCACCTGCCTGCGCCACCAATCAGGTGCTCTACAACATCGAACAACGCGGCATCGAGTTCGACCTGTTGCCCTGGTGGCAACAACACAACCTGCCGTTGATGGCGTACTGCCCAATCGCCCAGGGTGGCCAGCTGCTGGCCAGCCCCACCCTCAAGCAGATTGCCCGTCGCCATGGGGTGACACCGGCCCAGGTTGCCCTGGCGTGGGTATTGCGCCAGGACGGCGTTATCGCCATCCCCAAGGCCGTAACCCCCGAGCACGTGCGCCTCAACGCGGCGGCGGCCAGGCTGGTGCTCGACGAGCATGACCTGGACGCCATCGACCGGGTATTCGGTGCGCCGATACGCAAGCATCCGCTGGCAATGGTGTGATGTCGCGACGCGATGCCGTTTTCGCTGCCCGCAAAGGTTACCCGCTACGGTCAGCCAGGCCATGTAACTGACAGTACTCAGCCCACTCCAGGCCTGCCATCTGGGCCACTTCCTTATGCACTTCCAGGCGCTTGGTCTCGAACTCCTGCGGCGACTGGCTGATCAGCTGCAGCGTCAGCTCCCAGGCGAACAGGTTCTGCGCCTCGGCCTCGGCCTCAAAGGCTTCGTGCAGGCGTTCGGCACGGTATTGGGCCATGGTTTCGCGCTTGGCCTGGGCGGCCAAGGGGTTCAGCGTGTCCAGTTCGGCGCGCAGCTCGGGGCGCTGCTCCAGGAAAATATCCAGGGCAAGCCGAAGGTTTTCGCCAGGTTCAGACAAGGGGTTACTCCAGCAGTACAGGTTGCCCGACCTCAGGACGAGGCTTGTTCGTAGCGGCTCTTGCGGCGGGCGCGTTTACGCAGGCGATTGGCCGTCCACTGTTGCAGCGGATCGAGCATAAAGAAAAACAGGTACGCAGCGAGCACCAGGGTCAAGTCGACCCAGGTTTTGCTGATAGGCCCTTCGACGGCTTCGACCGCGGCCTTGATCAAAAACAGTACGGCGACCCCACACAACCAGAGCACTACAGTGAAAACCAGAGGTCGTGCGCGATTTGAAATCCTGCGTTGCATGTTCAATACATCTCCCTGAGATCCCTGGGGCAGTCGGCGTAGCGACCCCTTGGGTGTAAAAGTGGTCCGTGGCTCGAGTCGTTCGATACCGGCCTGGGGGTCGACAGACCCACGAAGCTGATGACCTGTGCGGGCTGCAGTTGGTTCCGAAAACCTGCTCCAGACGCGTGGGCGCAAGGCCCGTAAGCGCACTATTGTTTCAAAAAGCGTAGGAAATTACACCCTTGTCTGCACGCCAACTGGCCCCGCAAGACGGCGCATCGCCGCCAGACGCGGCAAAGTCCTTTCATTTTCGCGGCCTGCACGTGTAGCGTTAAGCCATCGTTGAAGACTCTGGTCGAGGGGCTGGCCCCGCTGGGATGGCCCCAGGGCAAGGAGATAATCATGGCGCAAACGCTGTTCAAACTCTTCTTCACCCGGCGCCTGGCGGCTTTGGCGAGCACAGAGTCGCTGCGGGCCATCCGCGAAGGCTTGCTATGGATCTTGCCGTGCCTGCTGGTTTCGGCAGGGTTCCTGCTGTTGTCTGAATGTGCGCGTATCCTCGATTTTCCCCCGCCGCTGGTGGCCTTCCTGGCGGGCCTGCATGCCAAGATCAGTTCAGTGATGCCGCTGCTGGTGGCGGCTTCCATCGGCTATATGCTGGCGATCCAGCACCGCTTGCCACAGTTGCCGGTGGCCTTCCTGTGCCTGGCGCATGTGGTCATTGCGACCTTTGTCCTGCGCGATTATCCACGGGCGTCGGCAACCTTCGTTCTGTTTATTGCTATTGCTTCGCCACTGATCAATGTCCCGGCGATTGCCTGGCTGCATCGGTGGCGCTGGACCCGCCTGGTCAACGAAGACCTGGTGGGGCACAACCTCAAGGGCACCGTCAACATGGTGGTGCCAGGGGCAATCACCGCATTGCTGCTGGTGGTGATCTTGTCGTTGCTGTTGCAGGTACCCCATGTGGTGCAGTTCCAGGGCCCGGTAATGCTTGATGCGTTGCAGTCGCCTTATGGCAGCGGGATGTTTGTCACGGCGATCAACTCGCTGCTGTGGTTTTTTGGCATCCATGGTGTGTACGCGATGCAACCGCTGTTTGACGCACTGGACCAGGCCGTGGTGCTCAACAGCACGGCGCTGGCGGCGGGGGAGCCGATCCTGTACCTGTTGAACGGCGGCCTGCTGGGCTGCTTTGCCTTTATTGGCGGGGCTGGCGGTTCCCTGTGCCTGTTGCTGGCGATCCTGCTGTTTTCCAAGACCCAATCCATGCGCCTGCTGGCAGTGGCCAGCCTGCCGCTGTCACTGTTCAACGTCAGCGAGGTGTTGCTGTTCGGCTTGCCGATCATCCTCAACCCGCGCCTGTTCATACCCTTTTTAGCCGTGCCGGTGATCAACACGGTATTGGCGTTACTGGTGGTGCAGGCCGGCTGGGTATCGCCTGCGGTGGCCAGCGTGCCATTTACCGCGCCGGTGCTGCTCAATGCCTACTTGAGCACCCAGGGCGACCTGGCTGCGGTGGCGTTGCAACTGGTGCTGCTGGGCTTGGGCACGCTCGTCTATGCGCCCTACGTGCGCGCGATCCATCGCCAGGCGCAAGAGGGCGGTACGGTTTACCTCAAGTCATTTGACATGACCTTTCACGGGCTCGAAGAAAAAGGCCGCCTGCTGGAACTGGACCCGGTGCTGGCGTCGCACAAGGCGCTGGCACGCCAGGCCATTGAATTGAGCAGGATCCAGCAGATCAGCGACTACGAGTTCTACCTGGAGTACCAACCCCAGGTGTCCTCCCTGACGGGCCTGTGCACTGGCTGCGAAGCACTGATGCGGGCCCGCGATGGCCAAGGCAAGGTGCATTCGCCCTGGGAGTTCCTCCAGTGGCTGGCCCAGGCCCGGTTGATGCCTGACGTGGACTTGTGGGTCGCCTCCCAGGCCGTACGCCAATACCTGAAGTGGCAGAAAATCGGCTTTGCGCTGCCGATCACTATCAATGTCTCCAGTGCCACCCTGACCGCCCCGGCGTATGGCCGGCAACTGGTGCAAATCCTGTCCCAGGCCAACGGCCAGGTGTCGGTGGAGATTACCGAGGATGCGCTGGTGGGCGACATTCAGATGACCCGGCAGATGATCGAAAAACTGCAGGGCATTGGGGCCAAGGTCTATATCGACGACTTTGGCACCGGGTTTTCCGCGCTGAGTTATCTGCACCAGTTCCCGGTGGACTACATCAAGATCGACCGCAGCTTTGTCGTGGCCCAGCAGGACCCCAAGGGCGCCCAGGTATTGATCGGCATGTTGCGCTTTTGCGAAGCGCTGAACCTGGGAGTGGTGGTTGAAGGGGTGGAAACGGCCGAGCAATTGGCCTTCGTGCAGTCGGGCAGGGGCCACGCCGGGGCAGAGCTGATTATCCAGGGCTGGTATTTCAGCAAAGCATTGCCCTGTGACGGGGTACAAGACTTTGTGCGCAAATGTGCGGCCAATGGTAATGCGCAGGCCGGCGTATAAGTCCTTCTACATATAACCCACGTATTGAAGTGTCCGTTTTAATGGGGCTTCCTACTGCATACACAGCTAATTCGTAGGACTAGTCGCAAATGGAAAATGCCCTCTGGTGTGCGGCGTTTTTTCAGGTAGATTATTTAATACGAATTTTGAAAAAGAATTTTAAATTGAAACTTACTTAATGGCTGTGTCCTTGCTCAGTGTCTATGCCTTGGTTTTTAGTGCGGCAGGCATGGCAGTTGAGGCGCGCAAGGATTTTAAGTTACACCTGCGCAAAGTTTGGCTTTTAGTGATCTGCCGATTAATCATTACGGCGGACTCAATGCGGCTTTGACTCGGGAAGTTGTTGCTTAAACAAGTGTAAGTATATCGTTAGTTGAATTTGAATTTGGCTGGAAAGAGCGTCTTGCGGTTTACCGTGGGCGCTTGATCATGGCCATTATCCCGGCGACTTAGTTCGCTATTTATGTGAGGAAAAATAATGAAAAGCTTGAAGACCCTCGTTTGTATAAGTTCCTTTGCTCTGCTGTTTGGCGCAGCTTCCATGGCCAGCGCTGTGTCGATCACCCCGGAAGGCCCGTTTACCACTGATCCAGGCACCATTGTTGTAACGTCGCCATCTTCCCTGGGAGCTCCCATTTCGTGCGGCATCGTGTTCGGCGGCAATGTCAGCGGTGGTGTCGCCACCGTGACGTCGGCCACGTTGACCGGCGGTGGCCTGTGCAATCTGCCGAAGCTGAAAAACATTCCGTCTCCTGGCTGGGTGTTGACCGCCACCAGCTATAACGCGAGCACCGGCACCGGCACTGGCACCGTGTCAAACGTGGGCTGGACCGTGGCATTCCCGGCATCCAACTGCGGCGCGGGTACGTTGAATGGTGAATGGGACCAGGCGACCCGCACCCTGACCGGTAAAAACCAACCGCTGTCCGGCAACTGCGCCGTCCAATCCCTGAGCGTCAGGGTGCCGACGCTCAGCGTAGGGCCGTGAGCAACTCACTCTCTGGTGCAAAGGGCTGATCACCCGTGAAAGGCAGGCGCCTCGATAGAGGCGCCTGTTGTACGGCGGATAACAAAAAGGAGTCGAGCATGAGTGACAAGAAGCAGCAGGCCCGGGTATGTCTCGGCCTGGCAATGTGGGCTGGGCTGATGGCCGGGGGCAGTCAGGTCCAGGCGGGCGCATTCATGACGCCGACGGCCAGTACTGCCGGCTGGGGGCGGGCGTTCGGTGGAGGGGCGATGTTCCAGAACGATCCCTCGGCGGCCTACAACAACCCGGCGGCGATGGCATTCATTGACCAGAGCATCTCGCAGTTCACCCTCAACTACGCCGACATCGACATCAAATACAAAGGCTCGGCACATGACTACATGGGCAATCCGGCGTCCAGCACGGTGTTCGACCCGGACACTGGCCTCACGACGTCCACCCCCCGTACCGGCAACGGTGGCCAAGGCGGCTTCGACGCCTGGGTGCCGAGCGGCTTTGTGGTGATACCGCTCAACGAGCGCTTTGCCTTCGGCCTGAGCCAAGTGGTGCCCATGGGCGCACGCACGACGTGGGACGAAGATTGGAAAGGCCGCGACTTTGCGGTGGACACCAAGATCGAAACCGTGGGCCTGACCGGTTCGTTATCGTTCAAGGTCAATGAGCAGTTTGCCGTGGGCGGCGGTGCGATTGTGCAGCACACCAAAGGCTTCGTGAGCCAGAACGTCGACCTGTATGCCGCCGCCGCGCAGTCGCCGGACCTGGGCAACATTCCCTTTCCGGCGGGCCAGGGCAGCGCCTTGATGCGGGTCAAGGTCGACAACACCTCCCTGGGCTGGTTTGCCGGCATGGCCTGGAAGCCGACGTTGCACGACACCTTCGGCCTGAACTACCACGCCAAGATCAGTAACAAGCTGGAGGGTAAATACAATATCCATGCCGATGCACTTTCCAGGGACCTGATGACCACCCCGGTACTCGATGGCAAGACCCTGGTCGAACTGGCCTATCCGGGCCTGCATCTGTATCCCGGTGGTGCCAATGCCTCGGCACAGTTGGACATCCCGGCCAATGCGTCCCTGGACTGGGTCCACCGGTTTTCTGAGCGCTTGACCCTGGGCCTGAGTGCCACCTGGACCCAATGGTCATCGTTCAAGGCGCTGACCTTGAAGTCGGATGGCAGCACCCTGGTATCGATTCCGTACAACTACAAAAACACCTGGACGTACGCCATCGGTGGCGACTACGCCCTCACCGACGAGTTCACCCTGCGCAGCGGCGTGGCATTTGACCAGACCCCAACCCCCAACTCCACCCGCGACCCACGGATCCCGGATGGTGATCGGGTATTTGCGTCCCTGGGTTTTGGCTACCACATCCGGGCGATTCCGGGCTTGAGCATCGACGGCGCTTATTCGCGGCAGTTTGTGCAAAGTGTCAAGCTCAAGACCAAGAACATTGACCGTCTTGGCGCCGCGTCGCTAGAGGGAAAAGCCCAGATCAAAGGCGAAGTGCTTAGCCTGGGCGCTACCTACGCCTTCTGAGCGAGATCCCCTGCGAGCACGGGCTAGCCAGCTCCTACAGTGGGTCGGTGGTGTGGCCAAACTTCTGTGCCCGGCACAGATCCCCTGTGGGAGCGGGCTTGCCCGCGATAGCTGCAGCCCACTCACCATCCCTCTTGGCGGGTACACCGCTATCGCCAGTCACCCACCCCCATATCAATGTGAAGTCCCCTCAGCAAACTCGATCTTGTTCCCCACGTTGTACTTGCCCGAAGGCTTGTTCATGGGAATCCGCTTGACCTCCTGCAGCGTCTGGCTGTCATACACGATCAACGCACCCTCGCGATCCCAGATGCTCAACAGCAGGTAACGCCCATCCCGGGTGAACTCCACGTGCGCCGCCGTCTTGCCCGGCATGGGCCGCAAGGTGTGGGCGATTTCCAGGGTCTGCTTGTCGATCAAGTGGATCGAATCATTGCCGGGCGCAAAAAACACATCACTCCACACATAGCGCGAGTTGCTGTGGCTGCGCATAAAGAACCCCGGCCCGAGGGTGGGGATCTGTTTGATCAGCTTCCAGGTCTTGAGGTCCAGCACCGAGATCTGCCCCTTGCTGATATTCGGCGTGGCAAACACCCACTGCCCGTTGCGCTGCCAGTAAGTCCCCGAGCCTAGGTGCGGCATGCCGGCCAGCGCAATGTCGGTGACCACCTGCCCGGAATCGAGGTCGATCACTTGCCCGCCGCCGGCCTTGCGCGAGGTGGCGAGCAGTTGGCGATAGTCAGGTGAAAAGGAAAAATCATCGAGCACATCCTGGGCCTGGATGCGCCGGGGTTCGAAGCTCGGGCTGGGCGCCGCATAGGACAACTCCCAAACCTCATTCACATCCTTGAGGGCGACGATAAAGCTGTTGCGCGGAGGAGCGGTGTACACCGCGCTGACCCGCGAGTTTGTCGGTAAGGTCTTGACCAGCGACAGATCGCGCGCATCCAGCACCACCAGGTTGCCCGGCAGGTAATTGCCCACCAGCACCCAGCGCCCGTCCTTGCTCACCGCGAGGTTGCGGGTATTGAGCCCGGCGCGGACCTCGGCGATCAGCTTGAGGTTGTGCAGGTCATACAGGCTGATCCAGCCGTCGCGCGAAGCAAAGTACACAAAACGCCCGTCCGGAGAAAACTTTGGCCCGCCATGTACGGCAAAGTGCGAGGCAAAGCGGTCGAGCACTTCAAAGCGATCACCGTCGAGAATATCGATGTGATGGTCGCCGGACTCCACCACCACAAACAGGTTCAGCGGGTCGGCGTGGTGTTGCGGGGTGCTCGGCAGTTGGCTGAGGTCGGCCAATTGGCGATGGCTGCTACGGATATCCTGTTCGTTCCAGGTCGCGGGGGTGGCCGGCGGCTGTTGCAGAAAACTCACCAGGGCGTCGATCTGTTGCGCCGTCAGCAGCGGCGCGAATGCCGCCATCTGGCTGGCCGGGCGGCCGTGTTCGATCACCTGGCGCATCTCGGCCGGCTTGATTCGCCCCAGGCTCTCGGGCAACAACGCCGGGCCGCTGCTGCCGACCCGGTTGAGGCCATGGCAGCTTTGGCAATGCTGCTGGTAATCGGCGGCGGCATCCGGTGCGCCGTGGGCGGCGCTGGCCCAGAGCAGCGGCACCAGCCACAGGCGTTTCATACCGCCACCCTGGACGCCGCGAAGTGGCCGGGCACAAGGCTGGCGGGGTAGTGCAGGGCGGCGTCGGCAAACAGGTCGACCACCTGCCCGATCACCGTCAAGGTCGGCACGCCGGGCTCGCACATCAGCGCCAGGGCTGGCAGCAGGCGCAGGGTGCCGCGATGCACCTGCTGGTCGGCGCGGGCGCCGTTGCAGATCAGCGCCGCTGGCGTGTCGGCGGGCAGGCCGGCACCGATCAGGCGCTCGGCGATCATCGCCAGGTTCGACAGGCCCATGTAGAACACCAGGGTCTGGCTGCCGTCGGCGAGGCTGTCCCAGGGCAGCTTCAATTCGCCGTCGCGCTGCAAATGCCCGGTGACGAAGCGGCACGAGTTGACCAGGTCACGATGGGTCAGCGGGATGCCCGCATAGGCGCTGCAACCGGATGCCGCCGTGATGCCGGGCACCACCTGGCACGACACACCTTGCGCCAGCAGGTACTCCAGCTCTTCGGCACCGCGGCCAAACACGAACGGGTCGCCGCCCTTGAGCCGCACCACCCGCTGCCCCTGCTGGGCCAGTTCGGCCAGCAGTTCGTTGATCTGCGCCTGGGGCAGGCTGTGATAACCGCTGGCCTTGCCCACGTAATGCCGGGCGCAGGTCAGTGGGATCAGGGCCAGCAGATCGGCACTGATCAGGCGATCGAACACCACCGCATCGGCCTGCATCAGCAGGCTCCAGGCGCGCAGGGTGAGCAGGCGCGGGTCACCGGGGCCGGCGCCGACCAGGGCGACTTCGCCGGGGTGGAAGGGGCTGTGCAGCACGGAGGGTAATGCGTGGGATGAGTGCATGAGACTTCCTTGGTTCATCATCAGGTTGGCGGCCCCCGGTTGTGTCACCAGGTGGCCGGCCGGGGGTTCAGCGTGCCGAGCAAGGAATCAAGGTGGGCGGTGTACGGGCGATCTCTGCATCGCTGAGGTAGCAACCGGGGTCCGGGCCCCAGAGGTCGCCGTCGGCCCAGGCGCGGGTGCGCGTGTTGCCGTTGCAGATCCCCAGCCAGCGGCACTCGGTACAACGGCCACCGATCTGGCGTGGGTATTGGCGCAGGCGCAGCAGCAACGGGTCGGGGCGCTCCAGCCAGATCTCGCGGAACGAGGTGTGGCGCACATTGCCCACCGAGTATTGCCACCAGTAAGTGTCCGGGTGCACTTCGCCGGTGTTGTCGATATTGGCAATGCCGCTGCCCGAGGCATTGCCGCCCCAGGCATGCAGCAGGTGTTCAAGTTGCGGGTAGTGTTCCGGCAGGTGCTGGTGCACCCATTGCAGCAGCAACACGGCGTCGGCGTCGTTGTTGCCGCTGACAAAATCACTGGCCACGCCATTCTGGATGTCGTCCCAGGCCTGCTGGAAAATCATCAGCATGGCCTCGCGGCTCATCTGCTGGTGCGCGTCCAGTTGCCGGCTGCGTTTGCCGCGCCCACTGTAGTTGAGGTGCGAGAGGTAAAACTTCTGCACATCGTATTCACGCATCAAGGCCAGCAATTGCGGGAGCTGCGCGTGGTTTTCCTGGGTCAGGGTCGTGCGCAGGCCGACGCGGATACCCGCCTGGCGGCACAGGTTGATGGCGTGCATCGAGCGCTCGAAACTACCCTCGCACTGGCGGAATGCATCGTGGGTGGCCTTCAAGCCATCGATGCTGATGCCCACATAGTCAAAGCGTGCGGCGGCGATCTGCTGGATGTTGCCTTCATCGATCAGCGTGCCATTGCTCGACAGCGCAACAAAAAAGCCCTTGGCACGGGCATAGGCGCTGAGTTGGAACAGGTCCTCGCGCAGCAGGGGTTCGCCGCCCGAGAGAATCAACACCTTGACCCCGGCCTCGTGCAGGTCATCGATCACCTTCAGTGCGGCCTCGGTGTCCAGTTCATCGCGGAACACGCTGTCGGCGCTGGTGGCATAGCAGTGCTTGCAGGTCAGGTTGCAACGGCGCAGCAGGTTCCAGATCACCACCGGCGCGCGCTGGCTGCCCGGTTTGGCGCTGCGCGGTGGTGGGCATTGGCCGGCCAGGGTGCGCAGGTAATGACTGATCCTAAGCATAAGATGTTCCTTCTTCAGCGCGCACGTGCAGGAGCGAGGGGAGAGCTCAGGCGCAAGCCGGTTTTTTTCAGGATGCGACTGCTCACCAGCATCTCGTCCGCCCGGCTGGCATCGCCCAGCAGGAAGCGCAGGTGTTCGCGGTAACTGTCGATTTCTTCACGGCTGCGCCCATGCACCATGGCGAACAGGTTGTACGGCCAGTCCGCGCGCCGGGGGCGGCGGTAGCAGTGGCTGACAAAGGGCTGGGCGCCGATCAGTTCGCCCAGGCGCGGCATCTGTTCGTCGCACACATCCCACACGGTCATGCCGTTGTGGCGGTAGCCCAGGCGATAGTGGTTCGGCACGGCGGCGATCCGGCGGATGGCGCCTTCCCCTTGCAGGCGCTTGAGCAGGTCCAGGGTCGATTCGACGCTGATACCCAGTTGCTCGGCGAGCCAGGTCCAGGGGTCTTCCACCAGCGGCAGGCCGGCTTCGGTCAAATGGATCAGGCGCTGGGCCAGGTTCTCGTCAAACCGGGAAATACAGGCCGACATGGTAGGTTTGCTCCTTGGGCAGGTTAAGCACCTCAAGCCCGGTCAGGGTGTGGATATGCGCCAGGGTCTGGTCGAGGTCGTCGCAGGTTGCGCAGGCCAGCACAAACCACATGTTCCAGGGATGCTCGCGCCGGTAGTTGTGGGCCACTTGCGGCAGGTCGTTGAGTTGCGCCGCGACCTCTTCAAAACGTGATTCGGGCACCGCAAGGGCGGCCAGGGTGAACGCGCCCCCCAGGCGCTCGATGTCGAACATCGGCCCGAAGCGTGTCAGCACGCCGTCTTCGAGCAGCAGGTGCAGGCGGTCGAGCAACGCGTCGGGCGTGCTGCGTAGCTCATCAGCCACTGCCTGCCATGGATCACGCACCAGCGGCAGGCCCCGTTGCAGGCGATTGATCAGTTGCCGGTCGAGTTCATCCATGGGCCCATACCTGTGACGGCGGCGGCGCAAAACGCCCGCCGCATTGCTTGAACATGCGCGTGCTGAACAGCAGGTGGTGGGGCAGGTCGCTGAGCAGATGCTGTTGCAGCAGCGCCTCGATCTGCGCCTGTACCGCTGCGCGTTCACGCCCGTGCACCATGCAGAACAGGTTGTAGCGCCAGTGCGGCAAGCGCCGTGGCCGCTGGTAGCACAGGGTGATGCCCGGCGCGCGGCCCAGGCGCTGGCCGACTTCATCGATCAGTGCATCGGGCACATCCAGCACCAGCATCGCATTGGCCACATAGCCCAGGGCGCGGTGGTTGAGCACCAGGCCGACGCGGCGGAACAGACCCTGTTCCTGCCATTGCTGCATCTGCTTGAGCACTTGCAGGTGATGGGCTCCGATCTGCTCGGCGAGGTCTTCATAGGGCCGCGACACGCGCGGCAGCCCGCGCTCCAGGCACTGGCGCAGGTCAAGCAATTGTTCATGGTTCAGCGGCGCGATCACGGGTGGACTCCCAGGGCGAAACCCAGGTCGATGCGGTAGGAGGTAAGCATGGGCAGGTCCAGGGGGATCAGGCCGGTGTCCTTTTCCAGCTCTTCCAGGATCTGTTCCAGATGGCGGCGATTAGGCCCGGTCAGCACAAACCACAGGTTGTAGTGATGTTCGCGGGCGTAGTTGTGATTGACCTCGGGGTAGCGGCTGATGCGCGCCGCCACTTGCTCCAGGCGCTCGGCGGGCACAGCCAGGGCGGCGAGGGTACTGGCGCCGGCACGGCTGTGATCGAACACCGGCCCGACCCGCGACAGCGCGCCCGCCAGTTCCAGGCGTTGCAGGCAGGCCATCAGCTCGCGCTCGCTGCAACCCAGGGTTTGCGCCATTTCCAGGTAAGGCTCGGCACACAGCGGCATGCCGTGTTGATAGCGGTCGATCAGGCGTGCGGTCAGTTCATCCAGTTCCATCTCAGTACCCCATTTTTTGCGCGCGGCTGCTGAAGAAGATGCCGCTGGGGCTGTCGGCCGGCAGGGTCTTGAGCAAGGTCAAACGATAAGGATCCCAGACCTGCACCTGCTGGCCGTCGCGAACCGACAACCACAGCTGCTCACCGCGCCCGGTGAATTCCATGTGCAGCACACCGGGGCCGGGGCGCAGGTCCGCGACCACCTGGTGGGTTTCACTGTCGAGTACCTGCACCCGATCGTTGTCGGGGTAGGCGAAGTTGACCCACAACTGGCGCCCATCGGGCCGTGCGGTGACAAAAATCGGCTGGCCGGCCACGGCGATGGCGGCGGTCTGTTGCCAGGTGCGTGCGTCCATCACCAGCACCTGGTGCCGGCCCACGGCGGGCACGAACGCCTGGTTGTCGGCCACGGCCCAGCCTTCCAGATGCGGCATCTTGTACACCGGCAGTTTTTCCTGGCCGCGACCGTAATCGGCCAGCACGCGCTTGACCCCCAGTTCGGGGTGCCACAGGTCGAGCTGGGCCATGCCGTCCTCGCCAAACAAACCGGCCATGTAGTAACGGCCATCGGCAGTGATCAGCGCGTCATAGGGCTGGCGGCCAATACCGCTGAAGCGGGTGATGGCCGGGGTGTTGCCCTGGCTGAAATCGGCGCTCCAGATCTCGTCGGTGTCAAACAGGCTGAACACAAAGCGCTGCCCTGGCGCATCCACCAGGCCCACCACCCGCGAGCGTTTGCCGTCGGCGACGGGCGTGGCCGGGATATCGGCCACCTGTTGCAGGGTCACCGCGTCGAACACCTTGACCCCGCCCGGTTGGTAGTTGGAGACCGCAATCAGGCGCCCATCCTGGCTGATCGCGCCGCCGATGCTGTTGCCGCCCTGGATCAGGCGTTGGTCGATGCGCTGGGTCAGCAGGTCGACCTTGGTCAACCCGCCGTCCCGGCCAAAGAGGTAGGCGTAGCGCTGGTCCCGGGAGAACACCGCCGAGGCGTGGGACAAATCCCCCAGCCCCTCGACCCGGGCCAGGCGCGC
This sequence comes from Pseudomonas sp. WS 5021, assembly GCF_012985535.1. Classification (NCBI taxonomy): domain Bacteria; kingdom Pseudomonadati; phylum Pseudomonadota; class Gammaproteobacteria; order Pseudomonadales; family Pseudomonadaceae; genus Pseudomonas; species Pseudomonas sp. WS 5021. Next base: position 316,804 of record NZ_JAAQWP010000002.1, read on the forward strand.
CTGGTGGCTGCTGTCGATAATCAGCAGGCTGCCGCTGGCACGCTCTACCACCAGGCCCAGGTCGCCGGTGCCGCGTAGCGGTGGCTGGACACAGGCCGTGAGCAACAGGCCGGCAATGCACACAAACAGGGGACGGATCATGGCGCAGGGGTTCCTTGCAGGAGGCGATCCACCAGCCAGGCAATTTCGCCGGCATTGAGCAACGGCGCCCAGCCAGGCATCGCCAGGGCAGGGCGGCCATAGGTCACGGTGGCAATCAGGGCATCGCGGGTCTGCCCGGCCAGGGCTTGGGGCGTCAGGGCCGGGCCCAGGCCACCGGTCAGGTGCAGACCGTGACAGGCCCCGCAGTCCTGGGTCAGCAGGTGTTCCAGCTGGACCTGGCGCGCAGGCACCGGTGCTCCGTGCACCGGCGCGGGAATGAGGAAAAGCAACGCCATGGCCGAACCGATTATCGAGACTTGCATGGCGTGCTCCTTGTGCTTATTTCAGGCTCAACACCCATTGGGCGAGGGTCAGGGCTTCGGCGTCGGTGACGGGGTTGGCCGGCATCGGAATCGGTCCCCAGTTACCCTGGGTACCGTTCTTGATGTGGCTGGCCAAGGTTTTGTCAGCGTCCTTGACGCCGGCATTTTTTGCCGCGACTTCCTTGAGCGCCGGCCCCACCATCTTGCTGTCGATGGTGTGGCAGGCAGCGCAGGGTTTGCTCTTGAACAGCGCCGCACCATCCTCGGCAACGGCCGTGGACAGGCTCAACGCCGCGCCCAGGGCCGCGAGTGCAAGCAGGATATTTTTCATTGGGTTGCCTCTTGTTGATGAAGCTCAATAAATGTCGAATTGGGTGTTGTAGACATTGAACTTGCCGGTCGGGGTAATCAGGCGCTTGTCCTTGATCACGTTCTTGAGCTTGAGGGTCTTGTCATCGACCACCACCAGCGCCGACTCCTCTTCCTGGCCGTTCCACACCGAGAACCACACTTCATCGCCCGCCTTGTTGTATTCCGGCTGCACCACGCGCAGGGCGCCTTGCTTGATGCCCGACCATTGGGCAATCGGCAGCACGGTGTAGCCGGCGTCGAGCTTGTCGATATTGAACACGGCCACCGACTGGCTGAGCTTGGTGTCGGGGTTGAGGGTGGTGTCGACGTACAGGTGCCGCGAGTTGGGGTGGGTCTTGATAAACAGCGAGCCACCGCCCTGGCCATTGAGCGAGGTCACCTGCTTCCAGGCGTACTGCGGATGCTTGACCGGGTCGGTGCCGATCACCGAAACCCCACCGTCACCCAAGTGGCTGGTGGCCCATACCGGACCATATTGCGGGTGCACAAAGTTGGCGCCACGACCGGGGTGCGGGGTCTTGCCCACATCCACCAGGGCGGTGAGCTTGCGCTCCTTGGAGTCGATCACCGCGACCTTGTTGGAGTTGTTCGCGGCCGTCATGAAGTAGCGGTGGGTGCTGTCCCAACCGCCGTCATGCAAGAAAGGCGCGGCGTCGATGGTGGTGATGGTGAGGTTCTTGATGTCCTGGTAGTTGACCAGCATCACCTTGCCGGTTTCCTTGACGTTGACGATGAACTCCGGCCATTCGTGGGAGGCGATGATCGCCGCCACACGCGGTTCCGGGTGGTACTCCTGTTTGTCCACGGTCATGCCACGGGTCGAGACGATTTGCTTGGGCTCCAGGGTCTCGCCGTCCATGATGGTGAACTGCGGCGGCCAGTAGGAACCGGCAATCGCGTACTTGTCTTCATAGCCCTTGAACTTGGAGGTCTCCACCGAGCGGGCCTCGATGCCCACCTTGATCTCGGCGACCTTGGTCGGCTCGGCGGGCCACAGGTCGATCATGTCGATCTTGGCGTCACGGCCGATCACCAGCAGGTAGCGGCCCGAAGCAGAGATCCGCGAGATATGCACGGCGTAGCCGGTGTCGATGAGTTTGACGATTTTTTTGCTGTCGCCGTCGATCAGGGCGATTTTGCCGTCGTCACGCAGGGTGACGGAGAACAGGTTTTCCAGGTTCAGCGTGTTGAGCTGCTTCTTCGGGCGGTCTTGGGGCTTGACCAGTACCTTCCAGGTCTTGAGGGTTTCGGCCATGCCCCATTCCGGCGGCGTCGGCGCGGTGTGCTGGATGAAGGTTGCCATGCTGGTGATCTGCGCCTTGGTCAGCGCATTGGAGGTGCCCCAGTTCGGCATGCCGGCGGGGGAGCCGTAGGTGATCAAGGCTTCCAGATACGCCTGGCCCCGGGCCTGGGTGATGTCCGGGGTCAGCGGCTTGCCGGTGGCGCCCTTGCGCAACACACCGTGGCAGCCGGCGCAGCGCTCGAAGTAGATCTGCTTCGAGGCATCGAACTCGGCTTGGCTCAAGTCGGGTGCGCCGGGGCTCTTGACCATGGCCGTCGCCGGTGCAGGTGCAGCCGCGAAGGCCTGCGTTGAGAGGGCCAGGGCCAGCGCGCAGCTGAGCCTGGCCAGCGTCAGTACGAAGGGTGTTTTGTTGCGAGTCAGCATTCCATCTCTCCTCAGGCAAGACCTTTGCGATCCGGGTAGAACGCAGGTTCTTAGTGCCAGCAGAGACTATGTCGAGGCGGGTGAATGACCGCTTGACGGCGATCAAGTTTGCCTTGAGTACGGCTTGCCAGGTTGTCGCAGGGCCCCGTAGCGTGGCCGTCAAACCCGTTGCCCATGCAAGGTGCACCATGACCGAACCCTTCTACCAAGCCGTCAACAACGAGCATGAGTTGTTCGAACACGCCTGGCGCCACCGCATGCCAGTGTTGATCAAGGGCCCCACCGGCTGCGGCAAGACCCGCTTCGTCCAGCATATGGCTCATCGTCTGCAACTGCCGCTGTACACCGTGGCCTGCCACGACGACCTCAGCGCCGCCGACCTGATCGGCCGTCACCTGATCGGCGCCCAGGGCACCTGGTGGCAGGATGGCCCGCTAACCCGCGCGGTGCGTGAAGGGGGTATCTGCTACCTGGACGAAGTGGTCGAGGCGCGCCAGGACACCGCCGTGGTCCTGCACCCGGTGGCCGATGACCGTCGCGAGCTGTTCCTGGAACGCACGGGCGAAGTCCTCAAGGCGCCGCCGTCGTTCATGCTGGTGGTGTCTTACAACCCCGGTTACCAGAACCTGCTCAAGGGCATGAAACCCAGCACCCGCCAGCGCTTCGTCGCGATGCGTTTTGGCTATCCGTCGCCCCTGGAAGAAGAACGCATCGTCGCCCGCGAAGCCCAGGTAGACAGCGCGCTGGCGGCCCAGGTGGTACGCCTGGGGCAGGCCTTGCGCCGGCTGGACCAGCATGATCTGGAAGAGGTGGCGTCGACGCGCCTGCTGATCTTCACCGCGCGCCTGATCGCCGCTGGCATGCACCCGCGTGAAGCGTGCATGGCGTGCCTGGCTGAAGCGCTGAGCGATGATCCGCAAACCGTTGCGGCCCTGATGGACGTGGTTGATGTTCACTTCAGTTGAACGGCGCCTGCCGGGCGACCTGGCGATGTGGTTCTTCATCCTCGCCGAACTCTCGGTGTTTGCGCTGCTGATCCTCGCCTTTGCGGCGGCCCAGATGCTCCAGCCTCAAGCCTTTGCCGAAGGCCGCGCACAGCTGGATACCTCCACCGGCCTGGCTATGACCTTGAGCCTGCTGACAGCCGGCCTGCTGGCGGCGTTGGCGCAGCAACAACGGCTTGCCGGCCAGCCTCGGCGGGCAAGTGGGTTACTGCTGTTGGGGCTGTCGGTGGCGGTGGTGTATGTGTGGATCAAGCTCGGCGAGTACGGGCACCTGGCCGCTGCCGGACTGGGACTGGAGCACAGCACGTTCTTTACCCTGTACTGGATTCTGACCGGGTTTCACTTCCTGCATGTCCTGTTGGGGATGGCGATCCTGGTATGGCTGGCGTGGCACTGCTGGCGTGGGGCTTATGGACCGGGGCGCCAGTCGGGGTTCGAGTCAGGGGTGCTCTATTGGCACATGGTGGATCTGGTATGGGTGGTGTTGTTTCCCCTGGTGTACGTGTTGTGAGGCTGCTGGCCTGCTGGGGCGCGTTGGTGCTGCTGAGCGTAGGCACGGTCATGTCGGGCGCTGCGGGGCTGTGGTGGATAGTGGTGTTGGCAGCAGTGGCCAAGGCCTGGATGATTACCGATGGGTTTATGGAACTGCGGCATGCGCCCCCGGGGTGGCGGGCCGCGATGTTGGCCTGGCCGGTGGTGTTGGTGATGGGGATTGTGGTGATGCATTAAGGGCGCACATTTATCGAAACTGCCGCGCCGCTTACCTGTGGGCTTGCCCGCGATAGCAATACATCAGCCGAAGAACATACTGCCTGACTCACCGCCATCGCCGGCAAGCCAGCTCCCACATGTGATTTGCAGTGTGGCCAAATTCTCTACCCAAGCCAGCGTCCCCTGTAGGAGCGGGCTTGCCCGCGATAGCAATACATCAGCCGAAGAACAGGCAGCCTGACCCACCGCCATCGCCGGCAAGCCAGCTCCCACATGTGATTTGTGCTGTGGCCAAATTCTCTGCCCAAGTGAGAGCCCCCTGTAGGAGCTGGCTTGCCCGCGCCTATATCACCGTTTCCGCCACGGAAACCACCCCTTGCGCGCCTCGCAGATACGACTGGTACAACGCCGCATACGCCCCCCCTTGTTCAATCAGCTGCCGATGCGGCCCAAGCTCCACCACCTGTCCATGCCGTACCACCGCAATGCGATCCGCATCCCGAATCGTCGCCAGGCGGTGGGCGATGATGATTGCCGTGCGCCCCTCGCACAACCGTCGCAAGGCCCGCTGGATGCGCCGCTCGGTATGGATATCCACCGCCGACGTCGCCTCGTCCAGCACCAGCACCGCAGGATCCGCCAGGTACGCGCGTACCAGGCACACCAGTTGCCGCTGGCCGTGACTCAGGTGTGCACCCAGTGGGCCGACTTCGGTGTGATATTGATGGGGCAGTCGCTCCAGCACTTCGTCGGCGCCCAGTTCGCGGGCTGCGGCGATCAGTCGGCTGTCATCGGCGTCCGGTGCCGCCAGGCGCAGGTTGTCGAGGATGCTGCCGCTGAACAACACGTTGTCCTGCAGCACCACCCCGACGTTGCGCCGCAGGGTGTGTTGCGCCAGTTCGCGCACATCGATGCCGTCAAGCAGCACCGCCCCCGTCTGTACCTCGTAGAAGCGCGTCAGCAGTTGCACCAAGGTACTTTTGCCATGCCCGGAAGGGCCGACAATCGCCAGCACTTGGCCGGCGGGGATGTGCAGGTCGAGATTGTTGATCACCGGTGCCTGCGCCCCCGGCGTATAGCTGAACCCCACCCCCTGGAAGTGCACTTCACCCCGCGCCCGCGCCAAGGTGGCAGGCGCGGCGCAGTCGGTGATCTGCGCCCGGGTATCGAGCAGCAGGAAAATCCGCTGGGCACTGGCCGACCCCGTGGCGTAGCGCTCGAACAGGTCGGACAGCTCCTGCAACGGCCCGAGGAACAAGAACACATAAAACAGGCTCTCCGCGACCTGGCCCACGGTCACATCACCCGCCGCCAGGCCATAGGCGCCCACCAGCAACAGCACGGCAATCCCCGCCGAGCTGAGCAGCGCGGTAAACGGAGCAAACCAGCTGGAGCGCAAGCTGCCGCGAATCAAGGCGTGGTTGAAGTCATCCAGCAGGCCACGATAGCGCCGCAGGTTCGGCCCTTGCTGGGCGCACTGTTGCAACAGGCGTACGCCGCTGACGCTTTCCACCAGGTGTGCGGTAAAGCGGCTGCGGTTTTCCGCGACCCTGGCCCAGTTGCGCTGGGATATCCGCTTGAAGCTCCAGGTCGCCAACACCAGCAGCGGTACCGTCGCCACCAGGCTGAGGAAGAAGCGCGGGTCGATGCGCCACAGCATCACCGAGGCCAGCCCACACCGCAGCAGGGCCCCGAGCAGTTCCGGCGGGCCCTGGATCAGCAGCGGTTCGAGGGCATCCACATCGCGATCGACCCGGGAAATGATGCGCCCGGCCCGGGTCTGGTCGAAGTAGCTGACACTCAAGCCCTGGACATGGGCAAACACCCGCACGCGCAGGGCGTTGAGCACCCCAATCGCCGCGCCCCCGGCGACGAACTGCGACACCCCGGCCAACAGGAAACGCAGCAGCCAACTGGCGGCCAACCCGAGGCCCAGCCACAGCACCAGGCGCTCATCCAGCAACCAGTGCTCGGCTTGTTGTACCAGGCCGCGGTCCAGCAGTTCACGCACAAACCAGGGGCGCAGGAACACGGTGAACACCAGCAGCACTTCAATGCCGATCACTGCCAGGATCTGCCGGCGGATCGGCTGCAGCAACGGCAGCAGGCGCTTGAACATGCTGCGGTCCAGGGCCTTTTTGGCAAGCATTTCTTCGATTTCGATATCGCTCAAGGCTTTGCCGGCGATTGGATTAGCCATGGTCGATCCCTAGCAGGTCGCGGTAGTGCGCGTTGGTGTGTTGCAGCTGGGCATGGGGTCCCTCGGCGGCGATCTTGCCGCCTTCGAGCATCAGCACCCGGTCGGCCAGGAGGATGGTCGAGAGCTTGCTGGAGATCACCAGCACCGTGGTGCCGCGCAGTTGCCGCAGGTTGTGCAGCACCAGGCGCTCGCTGATTGCATCGAGGGCGCTGGTGGCGTCGTCCAGGCACAGAATGTCTGGCGCACCGAGCAGCGCCCGCGCCAGGCACAGGCGTTGACGCTGACCGCCCGACAAGGTGACGCCGCGATCGCCCAGGGGTGTTTCCAGGCCCTGGGGCAAGCGCTGCAAGACGTCATCGGCTGCTGCCATGCGCAGCGCCGCGTGCAGTTGTTCATCGGTGGCGCTGGGTGCGCTCAGGCGCAGGTTGGCCGCCAGGCTGCCGGCAAACAGGAAACTCTCCTGGGGCACCACATGCACGCGGCGACGCAACTGTGCGAGGTTCAGGCTGCGGATATCCTGCCAACCGTCCTGCGCCGAACCCAGCAGCACGCGCCCGGCACTGACGTCGGTCAGGCGCGGCAACAGGCTGGCCAGCAGGCTCTTGCCGGTACCGGTGGCGCCCACCAGGGCGACGATTTCCCCAGGCTGCAAGGTCAGCGAGCAATCCTGCAAAATGTCGCGGCCACCCCCCGGCGCGCTGACGCTGACGTGCTCCAGGCGCAAGCCCAGGGGGCTGGCGGGCAGGCTCGCGCTGCCGTCGCCAATTGCCAGCGGCGCGTCGAGCAACTGCCAGATGCGTTCGGCACTGGCCCGGGCGTCGGCGAAGGTTTGCATCACCCGGCCAATGCCCTCGATACGAAACACCAGGGTGGTGGCGATCAGCAGTGAGGTCACCAGTTCACCGATGTTCAACTGCCCGGCCGCCACCAGATGGGCGCCGTACACCAGGATCCACACATGGCCGAACGCGACCACCGCCTGGGGCAGGGGGATGCGCGAGCTGGAATAGGCCAGGGCCTGGCGTGCGAGGCTGGCAAACACCGCCACCTGGCTGGAGAAGCCGTTGATGCGCTGCTGCTCCAGGGCAAATGACTTGATCACCCGCACCCCACCGATGCCTTCGCTCAGGTCCTGGTTGACCCGGTCGTAGGCCGCGCCCACGGCGCGATCCAGGCTCACCAGGCGCTCGGTCTGGCGCACGAAAATCCACAGGCCGGTGACGGTCAACAGCAACGGCACCAGGCCCAGCAGCGGGTGATACCAGCTCAACAAGCCCACCGTGGCCAGCACCACCAGCGGTGTTTCTACCACCTGGCGCCAAAAGCTGATCAGCGCATCGCGCACCTTGTCGGCATCGCGGGTGGTACGGGTGATCATCTCGCCCATGCCGTGTTGCCAGTGATAGCCCAGGTGCAGGTTCTGCACCTGGTCGAGAATGCGCTCACGCAGGCGCGTCAGCAGCTCCTGGCTGAGCACCAGGGACAGCACGCTGGCCGCGTATTGCAACACCCCGCGCCCCAGCGCCACGGCCAGCATCAACCCCAGCCAGTACCAGCCAAGGCTGGCGTCGAGGCTGCCATCCGCCTGGCGTACCACCGCGTGCCCGGCGCTGACATCGTTGACCGCATGGCCGATCAGCCACTGCTGCCAGACCAGCCCGAGGTTGATCGCCACATACAGCGCGGCCACCAGGCAGAAGCGCCAGGGCATCTCCCGGTAGATCGCCAGGCTGCGTAAAAGAGGATGTTTTTCGCTCATGAAAAGCTCAATCAAAACCCTGTAGGAGCTGGCTTGCCAGCGATCGGGCCCGCAAGCCATGCGCCGGTTTCAAGGGCGCCATCGCCGGCAAGCCGGCTCCTGCCAGGGAGGGGGTTAGCGGGTGGTAGCGCCCTGGGTCTGCTTGGCATTGAGGATCGCGGTGTATTCGCCCGGGTCCACGCCGTTGAGGTAGTAGTTGCCCACGTGGTGCAAGCGCCAGCGGATCGGGTCATGGGTGGTGTGCACCCGGGCATTGCGCCAGAAGCGGTCCAGGTTCCATTTGCTCAGGGACGAGCTGGCGCCCAGCAGCGAGAAAATATCACTGGAGATCTTCAGCGAAGCAGCGTCCGAATGCGCCCGCGCAGTGGCCACCGACAGGATCAACTCGTCTTGCAGCTCTTTGTTTTCCGGGTCTAGTTCATGCTGGTCGAACACCCGCGCGGCGTCGCGCAACAGTGACTCGGCCGCGCGCAAGGCCACGGCGTACTCGCCGACCTGCTTGATGATGTGCGGTTCTTCATTGGCGTGGTCCACGCCGCTTTCCACCCATGGCCGGGCGTTGTGCTTGAGGTAATCGACGGCGGCGCCCAGCGCGCCGGCCGCAATCCCGGTGTCGATGGCGGCGTGGAGGATCTGCGGGAAGGTCAGCCCGGTGCGTTTCATCGGGCCCTTGCGTTGCGAGACGAAGGCTTCGTCCAGTTCGATAGCGTCAAAGCGCACGGTACCACTGACCGAATTTTTTTGGCCGAAGGCCTCCCAGTCATCGAGCAGGGTCAGGCCCGGGGTATTGCGGTTGAGCAGCACGCTGGCGCCGCCATCGTCACTGGCTGCGGTCAGCGAGATCCACTCGGCGAGGTAGGAACCGGTGGAGTAGAACTTGCTGCCATTGAGCACCAGCTTGCCGTCGGCGCGGCGTTCGACGCGGGTCTTGAGGGCGAACTTGTTTTTCCCGCCCACTTCCGCCAGGGCGTTGCCGAAACGTTTGCCGGCCAGTACATCGGCAATCAGTCGATCGCGCACGGCGTCGCTGTAGCCGCTGAAAATCCCGCGCAGCATCACGTTATGGATTTGCAGCAACTGGCCGACGCCGCCATCGGCCACCGAGACCAGGCGTACGGTTTCGACGATGGTCTGCACCGAGGCACCCAGCCCGCCAAAGGCCTTGGGCACGCCGATGGCGGTCAGGCCGCTTTCGGACAACAGCTGGGCCTGGCGCCAAGGCAGTTGGCCGTTTTGCTGGGGGTCGGCGGCGATCCGGGCGATCTCCAGGGCGATCTCCCGGGCGACGGCGATGGCCTCAGCCTCGCTGTGCAGTTGGCGCGTGGGTGCCTGTTCAAACGTGGTCATTGCTACTCATCCTTATGCTAGATCCCGCCCCCTGTAGGAGCCGGCTTGCCGGCGATGGCGTTATCAAGGACGCCATCGCCGGCAAGCCGGCTCCTACAGGGGAGTGCGGTGTTGAAGGGGCTTGAGCAAGTTCTGCGCCAACGCCTAAATGCGGGCTTGCGGCGGGCGGGGTGTTGCTGGAGCAGCAACCGCGTCACGCCGGCTGCTGGGTCAGCAGCAGTGCTGTTGGCAGGCCAGCAGCCCTCTGCCTGACGTTTGCGCCAAGCCCTTGCGCAGCGGGGCTTTGGCCATTTGGCACGGCCTCTGCAATAGCTCCCGGCAACTGCCTTGCCCAATTCAATGGAGCTGCCTATGACCCTTTGCGCTGTCTTGCCCACGCCCACCCTGGAGCAGATCTGGTTCACCCGTTGCCCGGTGCCGACCGCTTCCGGGATCGCCTACAAGCTGGGTTGGTTGAGCGAGGAATTCGCCGCCGACGGCCTGCCGGTCGCCACATTGCAGGAGGCTCGTCAACTGGGCCGTCACCATTACGATCACGACCTGCCGGGACTGTTTCGCGAAGGCGGCAACGTCCCGGCATTGGCCGCCCGCGCGGGTGGTGCACCAAGCCGGCTGATCGGCCTGACCTGGATTGAAGAGTGGCAAACCATCCTGGTCCGCCCGGACTCCGGCATCAGCCGCCCCGCAGACCTCAAAGGCAAGCGCCTGGCGCTGCCGGCCTGGGGCGACAACCGTCCCGGCAGCATCGCCCGGGCCATGAGCCTGCATGGCTACAAAGGCGCGCTGAGCCTGGCCGGCCTGGGCTTTGACGATGTACAGCTGGTGGAAGTGGCGTTGCAGGACCAACAACAGGCGCCCGACCCGCAGCAGGGTTTGCAGCGCCTGTGGTCCGGCCTGGATTACCTGGTGCGTGGCGAGGTGGATGCGGTGTACGTCAAGGGCGCATCGGCCGCCGATGCCGCGCGCCGCCTGGGGTTGGTGGTGGGCATTGACCTGGACCTGATCGCCGAGCCGCGCTACCGCATCAACAACGGCACGCCACGCCCGATCACGGTCCACCAGGACCTGCTGGACAACCATTTCGACCTGGTGGTGCGCTTCCTCGCGCAAACCCTTGGCGCCGCCGACTGGGCGGCGAACAACCGTGAGGCCCTGAACGCCATCCTCGAAGAAGAAACCCGCGCCGGCAGTGCCGGTGTGGCCGAGGCCTATCGCGGCGACTTCCACACCACATTGGCGCCGGATTTGTCGGCCCAGCGTCTGGAGTTTCTCGGCGTCCAGAAAGATTTCCTCTACCTGCACGGCTTCCTGGAGCGCGATTTCGCCATCGCCGACTGGGTCGACCCGCGCCCCCTGCAAGCTGCCCATGAACTGTTGGCCAAGCGCCGCGCCTGAACCTGGAGAAACCCCATGACTGCGATTGTCCTCGCTCAACCCATCAGCCAGCCCCTGCAAGACTTCATCGACAAGGTGCTGCTGGAAGCCGAAGAGGCCTTCACCGTGTTCCGCGAAACCAACACCATCACCGCCAATGGCACGGTCGGCTTTGTCGAGCGCGTACCCGGCGAAGAGCTGCTGGTGTCCGTCAACTACGGTGGGCCCTGGAACTACCGCAAGCCGCTACAGGCCACGGTCAGCGACTTTGCCGGCAACCTGATCTACGGCAAAGGCAAGGGCGGGGCAGGGCGCTACACCAAGCTGTTCGTGCAGCACCCGGACGTGACCACCGTGTCCCACGTGCACTCGCCGTACCTCGGCGCCTGGGCCCAGACCCACCGCACCTTGCCGTTCCACTACGTGCCGGTGCAGCGTTACCAACTGGCCCGCGAGCTGCCGGTGTACATCGACCGACGCCAGCAGGAAGTGGACTTCATCCTCGACAAAATCGCCGAGAACCCTTTCAACCTGGCGATCCTCGAAGCCAACGGCGGCGCCACGGTGTGGGGCAAGCAGGGCCTGCGCGCCACCGCAGAATTCATTGTGTTGCTGGAGGAGGGCGCGCAACTGCAATTGCTCGCCGACGCCCTGGGTGGCTCCCGCGCCTACGGCCCTGGGGTGCTGACCCAGCAATGGAAAATGAGCGGCCTGTATGAGCAAGCCACGGCCCTGGGCCTGGTCCCGGCCATCGACCGCCGCACCTGACCCTTGTGGGAGCTGGTTTACCGCTATCGCCGGCAAGCCGGCTCCTACAGTGGGCCGGCGTCGCATCACCTTTGTAGGAGCTGGCTTGCCAGCGATGAAGCCGGTATGCCGAACGCCGATTGCCTGGCGTTTTATAGAATGTTTTCAAGGATGCTTTGCCATGGCTGTAAAAATCCTCTGGTACCTCACCACCCCCGATGGGCCATACCCTTGGGAGCCCGAAGGCCGCTGGAAAACCGACTTCGAACACCTCAAGCAGCTGGCCATCGCCAGTGACCGCCTGGGCTTCTACGGTTCGCTGCTCGGCTCCAGCCCCAACGAAAGCCTGGTGGTCGCCGCCTCGCTGATCGACGCGACCCAGCGCCTGCGTTTTCTGGTGGCGCAACACCCCGGCGAGCTGTCGCCGGCGGTCCTGGCCAAGTGGGCGTTGACCTTCGACCAGTTCTCCAACGGCCGCCTGCTGTTCAACGTGGTCAACGGCAACGACGCCGGCCTGGCCACCCTCGGCGTGCATTACCCCCACTACGAACGCTATGCCTTCAGCCTCGAATACTGGCGGGCGTTCCAGGGTTTCTACGCCGGCGATACCAGCGGTTTCGACGGCCAGTACGTCAAGCTCGCCCCCCGTGCCCCCGGCGCCGCCAATCATCCTTTGGGTGGCTGGCATCCGCCGCGCCAGAAACCCGGGATCCCCTTGTGGGGCGCCGGTACTTCCGGGCCCGGCGTGGCCCATTCGGTGCAGTTGCTCGACGTCTACCTGAGTTTTGCCAATACCCCGCCCAAGCTGGGCGACAAGTTTCGCAAGGTGGCCGCCGAAGCCGCAAAAATCGGCCGCGAACTGACCTTTGGCACGCGCCTGCAAATCATCGTGCGCGAGACCGAAGAAGAGGCGTGGGCCCACGCCGAGAAACTGCTGCAACGCACCTCGCTGCAAACCGCACGCAACGCCATCGAACGCCAGTTGCCGGCCGGCGTCAGCTTCGATGAGTTCCACAGCGACGATCCACAGACCCAGCGCAACCTCGAGACCGTTCGTGCGGGCCGCCTGCCCACCGCCCGCGACCTGGAGATCTACCCCAACGTATGGCTCGGCCCAAGCCTGTTTGGCTTCAATATCCTCGGCCCTGCGGCGGGCACTTACCTGGTGGGCAGCGCCGAGCAGGTTGCCGAGCGTATCCGCGAGTACGAGGCCCAGGGTACCTCGGCCTTTATCCTTTCCGGTTTCCCGCTGATTGACGAAGCGCACCGCGTGGCGGACCTGTTGTTCCCGCTGCTGGAGCTGGACCACGGCTTTGACGTGCCGCGTCTGGGCGTCACCCACAAGCTCGTGCAGCTGGATGAGGCCTGAGTATGGGTGATGGATTTTCCCGCCGAGCCTTCCTCGGCAGCAGCCTGGCGCTGGGCGGCGGTTTGCTGCTCGGTGGCTGCGACGCAGGCCCGGCCAGCCAGGGCGCGGTGCTGCTGTCGAGCAAACCGGTGAGTGGCGGACGCCTGCGTATCGGCATTATCGACGGCGACCAGTCCGGTAACCTCGATGCCCACAAGCCGGTGGGCGGCGGGATCATCCGGGGCTGGGCGCTGTACAGCAAGTTCTGGGAATGGAACACCGACGTCAGCACCCGCCTGGCCCTGGCCGAATTCGCCGAGCCCAATGCCGATGCCAGCGCCTGGACCATCCGCATCAAGCCGGGCCTGGAGTTTCATCACGGCAAGACCATTGGCGCCGATGACATGCTGTTCTCGCTGCTGCGCCTGACCGATCCCAAGCTGGCGTCACCGTTTGCCGGGCTGGTGGGGGCGATTGACCGCAATGCTTTGCGCAAGCTCGATGAGCGCACCATCGAAATCCGCTTCAAGCAGGGGCAGAGCTTTTTCCCCCTGGATGAAACCCTGATCAGCTTTGGCGGCATTGTCCCCACCGACTACGACCCGGTGACCAACCCGGTCGGCGCCGGGCCCTACAAGCTCAAGCGTTTTATTCCTGGCCAGCGCTCGCTCTACAGCCGCTTTGAAAACTACTACAAGCCCGGCCAGCCATACGCCGACGAGCTGGAAATCATTGAATTCAAGGATCAGGTGTCGCGCGTCGCAGCCCTGCGCGCCGGGCAAATTGACGTCGCCAGTGGGGTGCAGGCTGAACACAGCGCCTTGCTCAAGGCCGATGCGCGGTTGAGCCTGTGTGTCTCGCCAAGTACCTCGTTTACCGGCTTGAACCTCAACCTGGCCAAGCCACCGTTTGACGATGTGCGGGTGCGCCAGGCCTTCCGCTTGTTGGCCGATCGCCAGGAACTGGTGGACCGTGGCCTCAACGGCTTTGGGCGAATCGCCAACGACCTGTATTCGCCCCACGACCCGACCTACAACCACACGCTGGCCCAGCGCCCGTATGACCTGGAGCAAGCGCGTTCACTGCTGCGCCAGGCCGGGCAAAGCGATCTGCGCGTGGAACTGACCAGCACCCCGGGCCCCGGCGTCAATGCGGCACTGGTGTTCGCCCAGCAGGCAAAAAAGGCCGGGGTCGAGGTGCGCGTGACCCAGGTTGACGGCGCGGTATTCAACGGCCCGCAGCGGGAACAATGGCAAGTGTCGCCCGGCTCGACCCCGGCCCGGGGTTTCCTGGCGTCGGCGTTGCACAACGACGCGCCCCTGGCGATCTACAACCGCAGCAACTTTCATGACCCCCGTTTCGCCGACCTGTACCGCCAGGCCCTGGCCCAACCCGACCTGGCGCTGCGCAAAGGCCTGGTGCACGAGGCCCAGCAGATCCAGCACGAGCGCGGTGGCCTGCTGATCTGGGGCTTCAACGATGTGCTGGATGCCGCCTCGGTACGGGTTGGCGGGCTGGGCCCGGAACAGACTACCTTTGCCTCCTGGCGCTTTGATGAGTTGTGGTTGAACCATGTCTGAGTCGTCCTGCGTCACCCCACACCGCGCCCCACGTACACCGGCCTGGCTGTCCTGGTTTATCGGGCGCCTGGGCTACGGCCTGCTTACCGGCTGGGTCATCAGCCTGGTGGTGTTTATCGCCACCCAGGCACTGCCATCCGACCCGGCGCGGGTGATCCTCGGCCCGGATGCGCCGCTGGAAAGTATCCTTACCCTGCAACGCCAACTGGGCCTGGACCAGCCGATCCTCTGGCAATACGTGCGCTGGCTGGGCGCCGCCTTGAGCGGTGAACTGGGGGTGTCGCTGGACTCCAACGCGCCGGTGGCCAGCATCCTCTGGGGGCGGTTTGGCTACACCCTGGCGTTGCTTGCCGGGGTGATCGCGCTGGTGGTGCCGGCAGCCCTGGTGCTTGGCGTGTCCCTGGCTTTGCGCCGGGACAGCACCCTGGACCGCTGGAGCCTGTCGCTGTTGATTTTCCTCAAGGCCACGCCGGGGTTTCTCCTGGCCATCGGCCTGGTGCTGCTGTTTTCCATGCCCCATATGGGCTGGCTGCCGGCCGTGTCGATCCTCGATCCGGACCTGTCGCTATGGCGCCAACTTAAGTTCCTGATCCTGCCGGTGTTGGCCCTGAGCCTGTCGGCGCTGCCTTATCTGACGCGCATGGTGCGCGCGGCGCTGATTGACGCGCTGGAATCCGACTACGTGATCGCCGCGCGCCTGCGCGGTATTCCCAGGTGGCGCATTGTCTGGTGCCACACCTTGCCCAATGCCCTGGTGCCGGCGATCCAGGGTGTGGCCCTGACCCTGCGCACGCTGATCGGCGGCGCGGTGCTGGCCGAGGTGATCTTCAGCTACCCCGGCATCGGCACTGCCCTCAATGCGGCGATCCAGATGCGCGACCTGCCGATGATCCAGGCCATTGTGCTGGTGATCACCCTGGCGGTGGTGCTGATCAATCTGCTGGCCGACCTGTTGACGGTGCTGCTGACCCCCAAACTGCGCACGGCCCGCCGTGTGACCATGATCCAGCGCAACCGCCGGGGCATTACCCCGTGGTGGCGGCGCTCCCGAGGTGATGCATGACGACCCCTGGCACTTGGCGCTGGCTGGCTGAACCCCAGGCCCGCAAAGGTTTGGTGATTACCCTGCTGGTGGTGGCCGTGGCCCTGGTCGGCCCCCTGTTGGCACCGCACGGCCCGACGGACATGGTCGGCCCGGTGTACGGTGCGCCGGCCGTCGGGGCCTGGCTGGGCTACGACTTTCTTGGTCACGATGTGCTGTCGCGCTTGCTCAGTGGCGGCCTGTCGGTGTTGTGGATGTCAGTGGCCGCGGCGGTCATCGCCCTGGCCATCGGTACCACCCTGGGCTTGCTCGCGGGCCTGTCGCGGCGGCGCCTGGATCAGTTGATTACCTGGTCGGCAGACGTCTGCCTGGCGTTTCCCGACCTGATCCTGGTGCTGTTGATCGTGTCGATGCTCGGGCGTGCGCCGTGGCTGATTGTGCTCACGGTGTCGATCGCGTTCATCCCTGGGGTGATCCGCCTGGCGCGGGCCAGCGCGGTGGCCGTGGCGGGGCAGGAGTTTGTCGAGGCGGCGCAGATGATGGGCTATTCCCGACGGCGCATTCTGTTCCAGGAGATCCTGCCGAACATCCTCACGCCGTTGTTGGTGCACTTGGGCAACATGCTGACCTGGGGTGTAGGCATGCTCTCGGGCCTGAGCTTCCTCGGCTATGGCGTGGCCCCGCCGACGGCGGACTGGGGCCTGATGATCAACGAAAACCAGGCCGGGCTGCTGGTCCAGCCCTGGGCCGTGCTCGCGCCGGCGCTGCTGATCGGCGTATTTGCCTACGGCACCAATATCCTCGCCGAAGGCATCGGCCGCAGCAGTGCGCGGATGGGAGAAAAACAGCCATGAACGCCATTACCGAAATCGACACCCGGGTGTTGCAGGTCCAGGACTTGCGGGTGGAACTGCCGGGCCAGGTGGATGTGGTGTCCGGGGTGTCCTTCACCCTGCAGGCCGGTGAAATTCTGGGCCTGGTGGGGGAGTCCGGCTCGGGCAAGACCACCCTGGCCACGGCCTTGCTGGCCCATGCCCGGCGCGGCGCACGCATCGTTGGCGGGCAAGTGCAGGTGGCCGGCCAGGCCTTGTTGGAGCTGCACGGCGAAGCCTTGCGCCAGGCCCGTGGCAGCCTGATCGGCTACGTTGCCCAGGACCCTGCCACCGCGCTGAACCCGGCGTTGCGCATTGGCACATTGTTGGCCGAAACCCTGGCCGCCCATCAACGCCCTCTCGATCGCGCCACACAACAGCAGCGCATTGCCCAGACCCTGATCGACGTGGGCTTGCCCGGCGACCATGAGTTCCTGCGGCGCTTTCCCCATCAATTGTCCGGTGGTCAGCAACAGCGGGTGATGCTGGCGCTGGCCTTCGTCCTGCGCCCGCGCCTGATTGTGCTGGATGAGCCGACCACGGCCCTGGACGTCAGCACCCAGGCGCACATCCTCGCCACGTTGCGCCGGCTGTGCAAAAGCCAGGGCGTGGCGGCGGTGTATGTGTCCCATGACCTGGCGGTGATCAAGGATCTGGTGGACAGGGTGATGGTCATGTATGCCGGGCGTATCGTCGAATCCGCCAGCCGCGCCGCACTGTTCAGCCTGCCGTCCCATCCGTATACCCGAGGCTTGTTGGCGGCGATCCCCGATGTGGCCGGGCGCCGCGAATTACAGGCCATCGCCGGCCACGCCCCAGCGCCTGGGCAACGCCCCCAGGGCTGTGGGTTCGGCCCGCGCTGCGCGCGTTTTGGCCCACGTTGCGCGCTGGCCGAGCCTGCGTTGCAGGCGTTTGCGCAGGGCCACACGGTGGCCTGTTTCGACCCCCATGACCAACCGCCGCAGGTCATTGCCCTGACACCGATTGCCGACAGTCATGGGCAAACCGCTGCGCCGTTGCTGGAGATATCCGGCCTGAACGTCGCCTATGACCGCCAGGTGTTGTTCGAGGTGTCGTTGCAACTGCGGCCGGGCGAATGCCTGGCGCTGGTGGGTGAGTCGGGCTCCGGCAAGACCAGCCTGGCCCGGGCCGTCGCCGGTCTTGGCGAGAACGCCGAGGGCGAGCTGCATTATGCCGGGCGCCCCTTGCCCCTCCAGGCGAGACAACGGGACGCGGGGCTGCGCCACCAGATCCAATACATCTTCCAGAACCCGTACCGCGCCTTGAATCCCCGGCAAACCGTGTACCAGACCCTCAGCGCACCGCTGCAGCACTTTTTCGCGATCAACGGCCAAGCTGCCCGCGAACGAGTGCATGGCGTACTCAAGCGTGTCTCGCTGGCAGCCTCGGTGGCCGACCTGTATCCCCACAGCCTGTCGGGCGGCGAACGCCAGCGCGTGGCCATTGCCCGGGCCCTGCTGTGTGAGCCGACCCTGCTGATCTGCGATGAAATCACCTCGGCGCTGGATGTCTCGGTACAAGCCTCGATCCTCGACCTGCTGCGCCAACTACAGCGTGACGGCTTGACGTTGCTGTTCGTGACCCACGACCTGGGCGTGGTACGGGCGATTGCCGACCGGGTGCTGGTGCTGAAAACGGGGCGGGTGGTGGAGCAGGGCGCGGTGGACCAGGTGCTGGACCAGCCCCAGGCGGCGTATACCCGCACGTTGCTTGAGCATTCGCCGACATTGGGCTGATGGGCACCGCTGCGCGGCGATCGCGTCGGTACATTCAAATCCATATTGCGTCCCACAACGGATAATCATGCACCCGCGTTACCAACCCGGCCCTCAACGGGTTGGCGACGATGTAGCGGGCGACTGTCGCAAGGTCCTCCTCACGGCGAATCGCTCGATCATGGAAACCCTTCTGCCAGAACCGACCTGACCGGCCCATACGCGCGTTCACCGCGCGAGCGCTGCGGGATTTGGTGGCAAGCATCAGCGCAGGGAGAATGCTTTGCTTGAGTTCGATCAGCCAATGAAAATGATCAGGCATCACCACCCAGGCCAGGGAGTCGGCGAGGCCTTCGATCTGTGCGTGGCGAAATTCATGCACAACCAATCGGCCAACACACCAGTCGGCAAAGACCGGTGCGCGATGTTGAGTGACGGCGGTAAGTAGGTAGATCTGACCAGATTGAGAATAGCGGCCATTGCGCAGATTTTTAGCGTGAGGAAGTGTGGACAATCCTTTGTCCTCCTGTTGGAAATACAGACGGGAAAGGCTAGTGCGGGGAATGCAAGAGTGAGGTGTGGCATTGACGCAGGATGTGTCCGTAAGGGCGCAATCGCCGGCAAGCCGGCTCCTACAATGCAAATGCATATGCGGCTTGCCGCCGCCGTACCTCTTCATGCACCGCCGGAATGATCCAGCGTCCGTAATCCACTGTGTCGTACAACGGGTCGTAACCCCGGTTGAGAAAGGTCGTCACTCCCAGGTCCACATAGTCGAGCAACGCCTGGGCCACGGTTTCCGGGGTGCCGACCAGGGCGGTGGTGTCGCCGTAGGCACCGACAGCGGTGGCGGTGGGCATCCATAGGGCGCGGTCGTGGCGGTCGCCCTGGGCGGCGGCGGCCAGCAGGCGTTCGGAGCCGGTGCCCTTGATCCGTTTCTGCCACGGGCTGCCTGCGGCAAACTGCGGGTTGGCCTTGATCTGCGCGAGGATCTGCTCGGCCCGTTGCCATGCCAGTTCCTCGGTCGCGCCCAGAATCAGGCGCACCGACAAACTCACCCGTGGCGCCTGCACCCCCGCCGCGCTGGCGGCGGCCTTGAGCTTGCCGATCTGTTCGGCGACGCCGCTCAACGGTTCGCCCCACAGCGCGTAGAGGTCCGCGTGCTTGACCGCAATCTGATAGGCAATGTCCGACGAGCCGCCAAACGAGATTGGGATATGGGGCTGCTGCAAGGGCTTGACCGGCGAGAACGCGCCCTTGATGTTGAAGTACTCGCCCTCGAAGTCGAACGGCTCTTCGGCGGTCCAGGTGCGCCGCACAATCTCCAAGTACTCATCGGTGCGTTTGTAGCGCGCGGTCTTGTCCAGCAGGAAGTCACCTTCCTGGGGTTCGGCGGTGATCCCGGTAATCGCGTGCAGGCGGATTCGCCCGCCACCGGTGGTGTGATCCAGGGTGGCGAATGAGCGGGCGGCGACCGTCGGCGGGGTCAGGCCCGGCCGGTGGGCGATCATGAAACCCAGGCGCTCGGTGTGGGCCGCCGCATACGCGGCGATCTGCAAGCTGTCGGCGCTGCCGGGGCCGCTGGCGATCAGCACGCGGTCAAAGCCCGCATGCTCATGGGCGCGCGCATGGTGGCGGATAAAATCGAGGTCAAAGTCGGGGCTGCGAACGCCACGGGTCTCGGACCACTGGCGAGGGAAAATCATGCCGACAAATTCAATGGACATGGGGTGCTCCGGTCAGAACTGATAGTCGACCTGGGCCAGCAGCGTGCGGCCAGGCATGGGTTGCAAAAAGGTATTGGTGGAACCGGCCAGGCCGCTGACGAAGTTCAGCTCGTTGGTCAGGTTCAGCACGCGCAAGGTGGTGCTCCACTGCGGCTGGCGGTAGTACACGGCAAGGTCGAGGTTGTATTCGTTGGGGATCTTCACGGTCTTGCTCAGGTTCAAGTACCAACTGCTGGTCCACCAGCCGGACAGTTCGGCACCCAAGCCTGAGTCGAAGCGATAATCCACATAGCCACTGGCGGTGTATTCGGGGATCTGCACCGCATCAAAGCGCCCGGACGCGCGCTGGTTGAGGCTGTTGTTATCGCCAAACACGGTGCCGTTGTCGGGGATGAACCCGGCGGAGGCAAAGCCGGCCTGGGAGGTGAATTCGTTGTAGGCATTGAGCTTGGACAGGTTCAGGCCGCTGCGCAGATGTTCGTCGGGCTGGTAGCGCACGGTGGCCTCGACGCCTTTGATGATCAGCCTGGCAATGTTGTTATTGCTGTCGGGCGCCTGGTCCCGGGCCTGCTTGAAGGCGGCCAGGGTCATGAACAGCTCGTTGGGCACGGCCTCGACCTTGACCCCCACTTCGTGCAACACGCTCAGGCTCTGGAACGCCAGCGGGTTGAGCTGGTTGGCGCCAGTGCCGCTGCCCCAGCCCAGGCCGTTGGAAAAGAACCCGGTGTTGACGGCCAGCGAACGGTCGAAGGTGTAGTAGAGCGTGGTGTTGTCCGTGGGCTTGACGTAGGGGCTGACCTGGAAGGCAAACAGGCGGTAGTTGTCGCTGTCCTGACGCCGATTGCCACCGGCCAGCACGAACGGGTTCTCGATCTCGGCTTCGATCCAGCTGCGGCTGGCGCCGATATTCAAGCCCAGGTAATCGCCATATTTGAGGTTGTGCTGGCTGAACAGGGTTTTGGTGACCCAGGTGCTTTCGGCGGTGTAGGGCGCTACCGACTCGGCGTACAACCCATGCCCGGCCGGGAACATCGCCGGCAGGCTCAACCAGCCGTAGTAGTTGGAGTATTGCGCGACGCCCGGTTGGCCGATCCACGCCCCATTGCCGCCGGCCGGGTTGGCACCGGTCAGGCCCAGCAGGTCGCCGGGGTTCTTGCCGGACGGGTTTTGGGTCAGGTCATAGGCGTTGATGGTCGAGCCGAAGCTGTTGTTGGCGGCAATCGACTGGTTGGACTCACGGCGGTAAATCAGCCCGCTGTTGCTGTCATCGCGCAGGGTCCAGGGGCCGAGGCGGGTTTCATTGCGTGAGCGAAACTCAAAGCGGTTGTCGAAGATATTGTCCTTGGACTGCACCTGGAACGCGCCCACCGCGTCGGTGGTGTCCCGGGAGCGCTGGTAGAACGTGCTGTTGGCGACGGTGATGGTCGGCGATAGGTCGGCCTCGATGCGCAGTTGCGTGGTAAAGCGCCGGGAGCTGCTTTCGTCCTCCTTGCGTTGCCCGGTTTGCGACGATAACGAGCGTTCGCCATTGCCTGCCAGCGTGGGGTCATATACCCAGCCGCGCAGGCTGCCGGGGTTGGCCTGGGTGTTGGGCGAGGCATTCTGGAAGCTGCCATCGACCACGGCGTATTGGCCCTGGGCATTGCGCTGGCGCTGCACCCAGCCCAGGGTCGGGGCATCGGCGGCCCCCGAGGCCAGGACCGGCGACCACAGGGTGTTGCCGTTCTGGATAATCGGCGTGGCGCGGCCGGCGTAATACTTGCCGTGGTCCACCAGGTCCTGGGTTGCGCGGTTCCAGCCGTGGGTGATGTTGTAGTCGTAGTAATCGTCGTAGCTGGCGTTCCAGTCCACCCGCACATTGTCATTGCGCCAGGCCAGGGCACCGTAGAACGCGTCGAAATTGTTGTCGACGTTGTCGTAGAAATCCTCCTGGCGCTGCTTGGTGATACTCAGGCGATAGGCCAGGTTGTCGCTGAGCGGGCCGGTGTTATCGACACTGAACTTGCCGCTGCTGCGTGAGGTGCCATCGGGTATCCACGAGCCCACTTCGCCGCTGAGCCTGGTCTTGAACTGGTTGAAGTCGGGTTTCTTGCTCAGGTAGTTGACGTAGCCGCCACTGCCGGACACCGAGCCATAGGTCACCGACGAAGGCCCGGCGACGATATCGGCGCCTTCATAGGCGTTGAAATTGGCCGGATGGCGCACGCCATAAGCGCGTTGGCCATCCTGGAACACTTCTGAGCCCTGGGCGCGGAACTGCGGGGCAATCCCGGCGTTCTGCCCACCGCCGCGGGTGATGCCGGGGGCATATTTGACCAGGTCGTCGGCGCTGCGGATCGAGTCGTTGGCCAACTGCTCGGCATTGATCTGCACAACTGAGCGTGGCGTGTCGAGCACCTTGGTTTCGGTGCCGCCATAGACCGAGGTCGGTGGGCGGGTGGGCAGGGCGTCGTCCTCGGACGCGCTGGCACTGGCCTGCACGGTCACGGTTTGCAGTTGGGTATCGGCGGCAAAGGCCTGGATTGGCAGGCCTGCCGCCAGCAGCAGGGGTAAACGCAAGGCGATAGCGTGCATGGCAAAAATGCCTCATCAAAAAATAAAAGGATGGCCCCCTCTAGGAGCCGGCTTGCCGGCGATGAGGCCCTTGAGGTTTGCTGTGTTTTCAAGGACGCCATCGCCGGCAAGCCGGCTCCTACAGGGGCGTCAGGCGCTGTCTTTGAGCCAGAGTTTTTCAAAGCGCCAGGTGCTGAACAGCGACTCTTCGGCCTGTGCGCCGCCAACGCGGGTGGACACGCCGTCGAGCAGGTCGGCATAGCCCCAGATCAACATGCCACCGCGCTCGTACTGGATCTGCTGCACCTGATGCACCAGTGCCTTGCGTTTTTCCAGGTCGGGCTGGGCCATGGCGGCCAGGAACAGTTCGCTGAACTGCGGGTCGTGGAAGTGGGTTTTATTGGACACTGCAAACGGTGCATCGGTGTGAATCGCACTGGCGAGGAACGGCGCGCCGATGCTGCCGCCGGTGCTCAGCGCCCAGTCGTTTTTCTGCGGGCCCTGGAAGGTCGCCAGGTCCACCTGCTTGACCTTGAGGGTCACGCCAATGCGCTTGGCTTGTTCGGCCAGCACCAGGGCCGAACTCAAACCGGTGCCGGGCGTGGTGATCAGCTCCACTTCAAGGTTCTCCTGGCCCGCTGCCTTGAGCAGTTGTGCTGCCCGTTGCGGGTCGTAGGGGCGCGGGCCGAGGCTGTGGTTGAAGGTCGGGTCGCTGGGCGCATACAGGTCATTGGCCACCCGGCCCTGGCCGTTGAGGGCGCGGCGCACCAGTTCTTCGCGGTCGGCCATCAGGCGCAAGGCTTCGCGCACCCTGGGGTCGTTGAACGGCGGCTTGTCCAGGTTCATATCGAACGACAGCCAATTGCCGCTCACCGATTTGATCACCTGCAGGCGCGGGTCCTTGGCCAGGATCGGCAACTGCTCGGTGGGCAGCACGTTGGCCATGTCGATCTGCCCGGCGCGCAGGGCGGCCAGGCGTGACACCTGATCCTTGAAGTCGATGATTTCCAGCTCGTCGGCGTAGGGCTTGCCATCCTTGTAGTAGTTCTCGAAACGGGTAAACAGCGAGCGCTGGCCGGGGGTGAAACTCTTGAGTTTGTAGGGCCCGGCACCCACCGGGTTGGTGACGGGGTGGTAATCCACCGGCACGATCCCGCCGAAGTTGACCCAGGTTTCCGCCAGCGGCAGGTAGCTGCGCCCGTCGCGAAAGTTCAGGCGCACGGTACGGTTGTCGAGCTTGACCAGGTTGTCGCGGTCCACCCAGTGCAACAGCGCGGCATAGGGCGAAGCCAGCTGCGGGTCGGTGAGGCGGCGGATCGAGAAGATCAGGTCATCGGCGTCGATGGTCTTGCCATTGTGAAACTCCAGGCCCGGGCGCAGGCGCAGGGTCCACGCGCTGGCGTCGGCATTCGGCTCTGCCAGCTCGGCCAGGGCCAGGCGCGGTTGCATCTGCTCGTCCCATTCCCACAGTTTGCTGTACAGCGCAAAGCCGCGCACGATGCCGCTGCCAATGGGCTTGTGGGCATCGAGGTTGCCGCTCTGGTTGCCGTCGAGGATCCCCAGGCGCAGGCGCCCACCGTAACGCGGCTGGTCATTGGCAATGCCGGCTGCCGGTGTGTCGGCGGGACCGCAACCGGCCAGCAGCAGGCCGCCGCCGACGGTGGCGCTGTAGCCGAGAAAGTCCCGGCGGCTGAGCAGTAAGGTCATGGTGTCAGGCTCCGCCATTGGCCGAGTGCAGCGCGCGCACGGGTTCCGGGGCGCGGCTTAGTTCGGCGCGTTCATTGCGAAAGTGCGGCAGGATGTGCTCGCCCAGGCGATAGGCCTCTTCCAGGTGCGGGTAGCCGGCAAGGAAGAACAGGTCGATGCCAATGGCGTTGTACTCACGGATCCGCGCCACCACGTTCTCGTAGCTGCCCACCAGCGCACAGCCAGGCGGGATGCCGATGTAGCCGAAGCCAGTCCACACATTGGGATGGATAAAAAAGTCCTCGAAGCCCTGGGTTTCGTTTTTCTCGGCAAAGCCTTGCTCGTAGCTCAACTTGCGCGCGGTGCGCAGGCCCGCGTGGGCGGCCACGGCCTTGACCGCGCCACGGGCGATGCCCTCGTCGAAGAAACGCTTGGCTTCGGTGCGCGCCAGTTCCTCGGTTTCGCGGGTGATGACGTCAATCGACAGGCCAAAGCGGATATCCGTGCGCCCCCACCTCAAGGCGCGCTCGCGCAAGTCTGCGATCAATGCCGCGATTTCATCGGGATGCTCGGCGCGCATCAGGTAGAAATCGGCATGCTTGGCGGCAAACTCGCGGGCGGCGATGGACGAGCCGGCGGTGCAGATCAGTGGCAGCTCGGCCTTCTTCAACGGCCCGCGCAGCCCGCCACCATCGGCCTTGTAGAACTTGCCGTCGTAGTGGAAGGTCTCGTTGTGCCAATAGCCCTTGACCACATCCATGAACTCGGTGGCGCGCTCATAGCGTTCGTCGTGGTCGCTGAAATCGCCGACCTGGCGCTGGATGGCGTCCGAACCGCCGTTGATGATGTTCCACACCAGGCGGTTGCCGGTGGCGCGCTGGTAGGTGGCAGCCTGTTGCACCGCGACCCACGGGGTGTAGTGGTAGGGCTGGAACGCCGTGACAAACTGCAGGGTGCGGGTTTCCCGGGCCAGCAGCGAGCACACCGTCCACGGTTCTTCGCCGGTGGGCGCGTTGACCATCAGCGCGCCGCCAAAGCCATTGATTTCGGCGGCCTTGGCGATTTGCCCGAGGTAGTCGATATAAGTGAAGTGATCGCCGACGCTGAAGCCAGACACCGCGCCGGTACTGGCGCCGCCCCGATGCCAGTCGCCACGGTTGCGCGGGTCGCCGGGCAAAAACTGGGTCTCGCCGTGCAGTGGCAGGCGGGTGAAGAATTCGATGCTCATGAAAACCTCCGGCTTATTGCACGCTGGGATTGCAGATCGGCGTGATCGGTTGGTCGTTGATGACCTTGTGGGCGAAGGGCACGGAGTCCTTCAGCGAGGCATTGACCGTCGGGCTATGGCCCAGGCCCTTGTACAGGTGGCCCTCGACGATGGAGCCGGCTTTGCACGCGTCCTGCATCAGTGCCACTTGGGTGGACGCCGCCGGGGTCTTGTCCTCGGCACCGGTGCCGATAAATACCGGCTGTGCGGTTTTCAGAGTGGGGTACGACACTTGCGCCAGCCACGGAGCGAGCTGCTTGCCCTGGTAGTCTTTCTTCGCGTTGGCCGGGGTCAGGCCGATGCCTTCGACGTCGCTGACCAGCGCCGCGAGGCAACTGGTGCGCGCCTGCTCGAACAGCGGCAGGGCCTTGTCGGTATAGAAGTCCCGGGGGTCGATGCTCGGGTCATATTGCTGGGCCGCGAGCAAGGTATAGAAGCCGTAGGCCAGGGACGCGTCGACCTTGTTGGGGTCCTGTTCACCCACGTTTTTCGCGCCGACGGTGTAGATCACCCCGGTGCCGATGCTGCCCTTGATCCCAAGGTCGGGCGCATAGGTGGCGGCATATGCGGCCGAGGCAAACGCGCCGGCGCCGCCCTGGGACTGGCCGACAATCAGCACCTTGTTCGCCAGCCCAGGCACACCCGCCACCACGGCCTTGGCCGCATCGAGAATGCCGTAGGCGGCCATGCGATTGTTCAGCAACGGATGCCCGCCGGGGACGCCCAGGCCCTGATAATCGGTGGCGACCACGGCAAACCCTTCATCCAGCCAGCGGCTGAGGTACTGCACGTCACGGTACGAACGGCCCTGCCACGACGGCGCGCACACATCAGCGACCCCGACCGTGCCATGCCCCCAACTGGCCACCGGCCAACCGCCGGCCGGAGCCTTGCCCTTGGGCAGGAACAGGGTGCCGGAGACCACCACCGGGGTTTTGTTGTCGATGCCATCGGTGGAGGTATAGAGAATGCGCTGGGCACTGGCGGCATTGGGCAGGCTCAGGGTTTTTTCCAGGGGTTCGCTGCGCAGCAGTTTGCCGGGGGTGGCCGGGATGACTTTTTCCCAGGTGTAGAACGCCGAGACACGGCCATCGCCTTGCAGTGGGTCGGGCTTGGGCGCGTGCACGTCGGCCGCCAGGGCGCTCATGGACAGTGCCAGGATGCTGAGGCCGAAGGCGAAGGAGCGGGGCAGATTCATCGGTAATTTCCCTATCAAGGTTGGGTGCTGACCTGGCCACGCAGGGCAGGCCAGTAGTCGGTGAGTTGCAGGTCGATCAGGGCCTGGCGGGTAAAGCCGGTGGCCAGGGACGGGCTGATGTCGTAGTGGTCGCGGATCAGGTGGTTGGCCAGGGCGTAGGCCGTCAGCGCCTGGTAGTGGGCCTTGAGCTGCGCGTCGCTTTTCGGCGCCCAGCGTTCTTGCCAGGCCACCGGGTCGTCCTGGTCATCACGGCGCAGCACGCTTTCAGCGGTGCCGGCGCGCGAAGACAATTGGTAATAGGCGTCCTGGTTCTGCGTCTGGGAAATCCACCAGGCAGCCTTGACCCAGGCCGTGGCGAGCAATTGGGTGATATCCGGGTGCTGCTGCACAAAGGCGTCGGTGCCCCACAGGTCGGAGATCAGCCGCCAGTCGTTGCTGCCTTGCTTGGTCGACCAGATGATCTTGCCCACGCCCTTGTCTTCCAGGGCATAGGCCTCGCTCAACAGCACCGCTGCATCGACCTTGCCGGCCGACACCGCCGCCGCGCCGACTTGCGGGTTGAGGTTGGCGATCTTGAAGTCGTCGAGCTTGAGGCCCTTGCTCGCCAGGAAGTTACTGAAGGCAAACTCCCAGGGGCGGCCACGGTGCAGGGCCAGGCGCTTGCCCTTGAGGTCTTCGATGCTGTTGGCGCTGGAGCCGGCGGGCACCACCAGGTAGATGTTATTGCCGCTGCCGCCGGGCACGATCAACTTGCCCGGCACGCCACCGGCTCCGGCGATCACCGAGGGCAGGTCACCGCGCACGGCGAAGTCCAGGGTGTTGTTGCTGAAGCCTTCGTTGATCTGCGGGCCGGCGCCGGCGTGGGGCAGGGCGATCCATTGCAGCTTGACCCCGCGCTCGCGCAGTTGCGTTTCCAGCCAGCCATCCTCGATCACCCGCCCGGCGATCCCACCGAATACCGGCTTGCCGCCCTGGGTGTAGGCGACGATGGCGATTTTTACCGAGGCTGGCGGCTGCGCCAGCGCGAGCGTACTGACCAGCACAGCGAACAATGCGGCGATCCATTTATTCATCGAGATTCCCCTGCCAATTTGAAGACCTGCCCTGGTAGAAGCCCGGCTTGCTGGCGATGAGGCCGTTGAGCCTTGCAGCGTTTAACCGCACGCCATTGCCGGCAAGCCGGCTCCTCCAGGGGAGGGTGTTGGCAGGGAGAGAGCAGATTGCATGCCAGCGTCGCTCGAATGCCCTCAGAGCCCCAACAACCGTGGCCTGTAGCGTTTACCGCGGGGCGCTGGCGCACGCCCGGTTGTTGATGGATAGACAGGCAACTGCTGGCCGGTTGCTGCTCCAGCAGCAGCCGTGGCGTGCAGTGTTGGTATATGCGATGTGGGAATATATAAATACGAATTAATAATTAAATGGTCTAGAAAACTTCATGCACTATTGAGCACGCGCTTTTACTGCCAGGAATGCACCATGTCGTTGATCACTCATCCCAATGCCCGCGAATTGACCAAGTCGGTGCGTGCCACCGTGCTGGTGTTCAAGGACCCGCGCTCCCAGGAATTGCTGGCGCGGATCGAGCGCCTGGCGCCCAGCGAGGCCAATACCTTGATCATTGGCGAAACGGGCACCGGCAAGGAACTGGTGGCGCGGCACATCCATAACCTGAGCCGGCGCGGCCGCGAACCGTTTGTGGCGGTGAACTGCGGGGCCTTTGCCGAAACCCTGGTGGAGAGCGAGTTGTTCGGCCATGAAAAAGGTGCGTTCACCGGCGCCACCACCCATAAGGCCGGTTGGTTCGAAGCGGCCAACGGCGGCACGTTGTTCCTCGATGAAATTGGCGATTTGCCGTTGAACATGCAGGTCAAGTTACTGCGGGTGTTGCAGGAGCGCGAAGTGGTGCGCCTGGGCTCGCGCACGCCGATCCCGATCAATGTGCGCCTGGTGGCCGCCACCAACGTCAACCTGGCCGACGCGGTGGTCGCCGGGCATTTTCGCGAGGATCTGTTCTACCGCCTGCACGTCGCGACCATCCGCCTGCCGCCACTGCGCGAACGCCCCGGCGACATCCTGCCCCTGGCGGAGTTTTTCCTCGAAGAACATTGCCAGCGCCTGGGCTACAACCGCGCAAGCCTGAGCCCGGAAGCCGAGCGCAAAATGCTCGAGCACAGCTGGCCGGGCAACATTCGCGAACTGGAGAACGCCATCCACCACGCCTTGCTGGTGTGCCGCAACCAACGGGTGCAGCCTGCGGACCTGCACCTGGTGGACATGCGCTCGTCCGGCATCCGCCAGGACGAAGCCAACCACGCCCTGCCGGCCCCCAGCGGCCCGGTGGACCTGGAAGCGGCGCTCAATGCACTGTTCGAGCAGAACATCCCGGACCTTTACGAGCACATTGAAGAAACCGTGTTTCGTGCAGCGTATCGCTACTGCCATGGCAACCAATTGCAGACCGGGCGCTTGCTCAATATCAGCCGCAATATCGTGCGGGCGCGGCTGGAGAAGATAGGGGAGTTGGGCAAGCCGGCGTTGCTTGAGGGGCAGTGATGAGGTTGGGCTGCCTGGCAGCCGAACCTGTGGGAGCGGGCTTGCCCGCGATGGTGGTATTGGTTGACTGACCGCTATCGCTGGCAAGCCCACTCTTGCAAGGGGGATGCAATTTTGCATTCCCCCAACCCTCAGAAATCGGCAATAAACTGCACCCCACCCACCACCGCTCCACGGGTTTGCGTCACCCCACCCGGATATTTCACATATTGCAGGTTAGGCCGCACCATCAGCCACTGGGTGGCCTGCACGCCGTAGTTGACCTCGTAGCTGTATTCGCGCCGCTGCTCAGGCAGATCCCCTATGCCCGTCACACCCGTGCGTGCGTTGAGTGCCTGGGTGTTGTCGGTATAGCGGTCACTGACCTTAAGTTTCGACGCACCGACGCCAAAAGTGTCATGCGGCCGCGCGTCGAAGGGGCCTCGGTAGATCAGGCCGACCTGCACCAGGCTCTTGATCATGCTTTTGTCCGGGTCGTTCATGGCAAGGTTGGCAAACACGTTGAGCCCGCGTTTGTCGTTGCCATCGACAGTGGTCAGTTGCTGTTGGCCCGACAACCACCAGCCGGCATTGCTCGAATACATCCGGTAGGGTTTCTGGCTGCTGGCTGCATAGTTGCCGTCAGCGTCCTTGAGCATGTCCTGGGTGTCGGCATTGGCGTAGTAGTAGCCGGCGTGGTATTCCGAACTCAGGCCGCCGATGCGCCCCTTCCAGATGGCTTCGACAGGGAAGCTGGTGCCTTGGGAGCCGCTGATGAACGGCTTGAAGCCATTGCTCGCCTCGGCGTTGCCAGGGTTTTTGTCGTAGGCGCCAACCTGCACCGCGAACACGTCGGTGAACTGGTATTTGGCACGCACCGCCCATTGGCTGATGGGGAAACTGTTCCACACGCCATTCCAGTTGCCTTCCTGGGAACCGCACAGGGTCACGTTCTGGAACTCGCAGGGGAACTGGTCAAAGTCCTCGCCATGGCCGAAGCGCCCCAGTTTCACGGCCAGCTTGCGCTCGAAGAACTTCTGCTCGTACCAGAGCTGTGACAGGCGCCAGGCATTGCCGCCGCCGAACACTTCCATGGTCGAGGTCAGGCCGGTGGCGTCGGGGTGATGTACGCGGTCATTGGTAATGTCCTTGCCATGGCGCTCGCCGATACCGATGCGCAAGGTTGCGTCCTGCCAACCCCAGAGTTTTTGCAGGTCCATGGTTACGCCGAGGATCAGTTGATCGCTCCAGCGCGCAGTCATATGGGAGTCATAGCCGCCGCCGAGGTTGGAGCCCACTTCGCCGACGTATTTGAGGGTGAAGTCATAGCCCTGTTCGGCGAGCCGCGGGCGCAGGCCGTTCCAGTCGCCGAGCATGGCCGGGGAGCCAGGGTCCAGCAGGCCGGCGCTCAGGGCGCAGGTGGAAACCGTGCTGCATAGCAGGGCCAGGGGGAGGTTGATGCGCATGAGTGCTCCTTGGTTTTATTGTTGTTATCCGGGGTAAAACACAAATTCCAGGTACACACAGACCTCCAGTGTGGGAGAGGGCTGGCTCGCGATGGCGGTGGTTCAGTGATGAATCGGCTGACTGACACACTGCTATTGCGAGCAAGCCCGCTCCCACATTGGATCTTTGGTGTGTGGGGGCGGTGTCGGGGGTTACTGCAAGTTGACGAACAACCCGCCATCCACCAGCAACGAGGCGCCGGTTACGTAGCGCGCCATGTCCGAGGCCAGGAACACGATCGGCCCGGCGACGTCGTCCGGTTCGCCCAGGCGGCCCAGGGGTGTGCGGGAGGTCATGTAGGCGAGTTTTTCTGCGTCAGCCAGGTCTTGCTTGTTGATGTCGGTGGCGATGGTGCCCGGCAGTACCGAGTTGCAGCGAATGCCATACGGCCCCAGGGCGATGGCGCAGGATTGCATCAACGAATGCAGGCCGGCCTTGGTCGGGGTGTAGTGGGTCTGCATGCCGCCACCTACCAGGGCGCTGATGGAACTGACGGCAATGATCGCGCCGCCACGGCCCTGGTTCTTCATCTGGTTGGCCGCCGCCTGCACGGCGAAGTAGGCGCCGTTGAGGTTGGTATTGACTGTCTTGAGGTAGACCTCGCGCGGCATGTCGAGGAACGAATGGAACGGGCAGATCCCGGCGTTGTTGACGAACACATCGACACTGCCGAAGGCCTCGACTGCCCCCGCCACCAGCTTGTCTCCGGTGTCCGGGTCGGCGGCATCACCGCCTACTTCAATGGCCTGGCCACCGAACGCGCGGATCTCCTCGATCAACGACAGCGCGGCCTGGGTGCCTTGCGTGCTGGCGCTATGGCCGATCACCACACGGGCGCCCTGGCGTGCACATTCGCGGGCGGCAGCGCGGCCGATGCCACGGGAGGCGCCGGTGATGATCACGGTTTTGTCTGCTAGCAACATGGGAAATCTCCTGGAAAAAATATAACGCTGTTGTAGGAGCAAGCTCGCCCCGACAAAAAGGCATTGCGGCCTCAGCCGAGGTAATTACCGTAGCCAACCATGGCAATGGCGCCGAGGATCACCGCGATCCCGGCCACCAGCACGCCCTTGTTGGCCGTGCTGGTGCCGTGCCATTCGCGAAAGTAGAGGCCCCAGCAATTGGACACAATGATGATGAAAGACATGTGCAACACCCACGAGCTGGCGTCGTTCTGCAGGCGGCTTTCGCCCATGCCGTAGAAAAAGAATTGCAAGAACCACAAGGTCCCGGCGCACGCCACCAGCAGGTAGTTGCGCAATAGCGGGGCGTTGCGGTCGGTGTAGTTGTGGAACGTGCGGTTGCGCCAGTTCAGCCACAGGCACCAGATGCCGTTGGTGGTCAGGCCACCCCACATGATCACCATGAACGTCACGTTGTTCTGGAACAGGCTGTTGGCGCCATGTTCCACGGCGGCGGCGGCCAGTGGGCGCCCGGCGGAAATACCGTAGCTGAAGCAGGCGCTCAACACCCCGGAAATCACCGCCACCAGCATGCCCTTGCCCAGGGCGAACTCGCTGACGCTGGCGAACTTTACCGCCTGGGACACTTCCCGTTCCTTGATCAGCCCGGCCTTGCCGCACACCGCGATGCCGATCAGCGACACGGCCACGCCCCACAGCACCCAATGCCCGCCTTGTGAGGCAAGCATCGAGGTCAGGGTGCCCTCTGTCTCGTGGGTGAACAGGTCGCGGTACAAGGCGGGCATCAGGGCGCCGAGGGCCGAGGTCAGGCCCATGATCAGCGACATGCCCAAAGACAGCCCCAGGTAGCGCATGGTCAGGCCGAACGTCAGCCCGCCGATGCCCCACAGCACGCCGAACATATAGGTCCAGAGCAGGGTGCTGGTGTCGGCGTTGCGCAGGATTTCGACCCAGCCGGGCACGGTCAATTGCGCGGCAATCAGCGGCACGATCAGCCACGACACCAGGCCGCCGGTGATCCAGTAGCTTTCCCAGGCCCAGCCACCAACTTTTTTGTAGGGGATGTAGAAACTGCCCGAGGCAAAGCCACCGATCAAATGCAGAATCACACCGAGGAGAATGATTTCCACGTGTTCGAATCCTTTTTATTGTTGTGATGAGGAGCCAATGGCTCAGTCGGGCGTAAGGCTGAACATCGGTTCAAGATCTACGCTGACCGGTGCGTTATCCGCGTGGCTGGGCATGATGTCTTGCATGTATTGCCACCAGCGTTGCATCAGCGCGGTACCGGGCAGGGCGTCCAGGCCGTGCTCATCGGTATGGGTCAACACGGCGAACAGCGCGTTGGTGGACGCGTCGAGGAAGATCCGGTAGTCCAGCACGCCGGCATCGCGCAGGGCCTGGGCCAGTTCCGGCCAGATCTGCTCATGGCGCCGGCGGTACTCGGCAGCCATGCCGGGGTTGAGGTTCATGCGAAAGGCACGGGTCGGCATCAGAGGCCTCCAGGTGGCAGTGTCGGGCTGTAGATACGCACGGCGTTGTGCAGGAAGAATTTTTCCTGCACGGCCTGGGGCTGATCAGCCATGCAGCGTTTGACCAGGCCCAGGGTGTTGGCGAAATCGGCCAGGTGGTCGCTGTTGGGCCAGTCGCTGCCGAAGAAGCAGCGGTCTTCGCCAAACGCGTCCCACAGCACGGCCAGGCGGTCGTTGTAGAACGCGGTGTCGACGATCAAGCCGTCGGGCCCGTGCTGGGGGATTTCTGCCAGTTTGGCGAACACATTGGGCCGTTCGGCCAAGCGCAGCAGGTCGGCGTGGTAGGCCGCTTCCTGGCCCGCAGGGACCTGGGCATTGGGCAGGTGATCGACAATGATGCGCAGCTGCGGCAGGGCATCGCTCAGGTGCAGCAGGCCCTTGATCAATCGTGGCTCAGGGTTGGCGCTGTCCAGGCACCGCCCGCAATCGGCGAGCTGGCGCAGGCCGTCGATGAACCCTGGACGGGTTTGGTCCACCAGCAAATCACGCTGCCACAGGTTGCCGTAGCGCAGGCCCAGGAACAGCGGCTCGTAGGCGAGCGCGGCAAGGTCGCCCGCAAACTGTGGGTGCAGCGGGTCGAGATTGCCGACAAAGCCAAGCATCCGAGGGTCACTGCGCAGGGTTTGCAGCAACCAATGGTTGTCGTCGCGCCACGGGCTGGCTTCCACGGCGATTGCGCCGATCACCTGGTGTTCGGCGGCCAATACCCAGTAATCCTTGGGCAGATGCGCGGCGTACAAACGGTTGCCCGGCTCGGGCCACGGGATGCCCTGGGGGCGGCGTGGGTCGAACAGGTGCAGGTGGCTGTCGATGATCGGGCCGTTGTAGAGGTTGGCAATGCTCATTGCGTAATCCTTGTTGGAAGGGGTGGTTGTTGGGGCCGGCACTCGCGTGTCGGCGCCCGTTGCCCCACCTCAGCTCTGCAGGTACACCACATGGGTATGGGTGTATTCGTACAGGCCGTGCTTGCCATCGGCGCCGCCGATCCCGGATTTGCGCACGCCGGCATGGAAGCCCTGCATCGCCTCGAAGTTCTCGCGGTTGACGTAGGTTTCGCCAAAGGCCAACTCGCGCACCGCATGCATGGCCTTGCCCAGGTCACGGGTGTAGATCGAGGAGGTCAGGCCATAGTCGCAGTCGTTGGCCAGGGTGATGGCTTCGTCGAGGTCGTCGATGATTTGGACGGGCAGCACCGGACCGAAGATTTCTTCGCGCATGATATCCATGTCGGCGCGGCCACCGGCCAATACCGTGGGCTGGAAGTGAAAGCCTGCGCCGAGGTCGGCAATCTGTCCGCCCGTGACCAGGCTTGCGCCCTGGGCGAGGGCGGTGCGCACCTTGCGGTTGACGTTGTCCAGGCCCTGGCGGTTGATCAGCGGGCCCATCTCCACATCGGCCTGGGCCAGTGGGTCGCCGTAGCGGGTGGCGGCCATCGCCGCGCTGATGCGCTCGATAAACTGGTCGGCGACGCTGCGCTGCACGTACACTCGTTCGGCGCAGTTGCATACCTGGCCGCTGTTGATGATCCGCGAATCACGGATGGCCTTGACCGCCAGTTCCAGGTCGGCATCGGCCAGGACAATCGCCGGCGCCTTGCCACCCAGCTCCAGGTTGAGCTTGGTGATGTTAGGTGCTGCGGCGGTCATGATCCGCGAGCCGGTGGCGACGCTGCCGGTAAAGCTGATCATGTCCACGCCCTTGTGGGCGGTGAGGGCGCCGCCGACCTGGCCGTCGCCACACACCACGTTGAACACCCCCGCCGGCAGGTCGGTCTCGGCCACCAGCCGGGCGAATTCAAAGCAGTTGTTCGGCGTTTCTTCGCTGGGCTTGATCACGATGGTATTGCCGGTCAACAGCGCCGGGGCCATCTTGCGGGCGATGAGGAAGAACGGGAAGTTCCACGGCAGGATCCCCGCTACCACGCCCAGGGGCTTGCGGAACAGGAAGATGTTTTCGTTGGGCCGGTCGCTGGTGATGATCTCGCCTTCGATGCGGCGCGCCCATTCGGCCATGTAGTCGAGGTAGTCGGCGGTGAAGTTGACTTCAACCTCAGCCAGGCTGCTGATCTTGCCCTGTTCCAGAGTGATGGTGCGGGCCAGGTGGGCGACGTTTTCCCGCAGCTTGGCGGCGATGCGCCGCAAGTGCCCGGCGCGTTCGATGGCCGGTTTGCGCGCCCAGTGCTGTTGCGCGGCGCGGGCGGCGGCCAGGGCCTGGTCGACATCCTCGGCAGTGGCGGCCGGCACTTTGGACAGCAGCGCGCCGGTGGCGGGGTTGAGCACGTCGATGTGGGCGCTGCTTGGGGTAAAGCGGCCGTTGATGAAGTTCTGGTAGACCGGAACTGATGACATGGCAGGCTCCTCAGTAAGTGCGC
Source organism: Pseudomonas sp. WS 5021 (assembly GCF_012985535.1). NCBI lineage: Bacteria > Pseudomonadati > Pseudomonadota > Gammaproteobacteria > Pseudomonadales > Pseudomonadaceae > Pseudomonas > Pseudomonas sp. WS 5021. The sequence continues at coordinate 352,321 of NZ_JAAQWP010000002.1, forward strand.
GACGGCGCTTTCGCGTCGGCGGCAGGGCGGTAGCGGGCAAGGGTGCTCAGGGCGCTCTGGCGCAGCAGGCTGATATCGATCGCCACCGCAATGAAGCGACAGCCCCACGCCTGGTAGCGGCGCGCGTCTTCTTCATTGGGCGCGAGGATGCCGCAGGCCTTGCCCGCCGCCAGGGTGGCGTTGACCGCGTGCTGGATGCGTTCCTGCACTTCGGGGTGGCCAGGGTTGCCCGCATGGCCGAGGCCGATGGACAGGTCGGCGGGGCCGATAAAGACCGCATCCACCCCTTCGACCGCGGCAATCGCCTCGACGTTTTCCACGCCCAGGCGCGACTCCACCTGCACGATCAGGCACAGCTCCTGGTGGGCGGTGGTGAGGTAGTTCTCGACGCCATCCCAGCGCGTGGCGCGGGTCAGGCCGCCGCCCACGCCACGTATACCGTGGGGCGGATAACGCATGGCGCGCACCAGGGCCTGGGCCTGCTCGGCGGTTTCGACCATGGGGATCATCAGGGTCTGCGCGCCGATATCCAGCAGTTGCTTGATCAGGTTGGCATCGCCGCTGACCGCACGCACCACGGGCGCGGTGTTGTAGGGCGCCACCGCCTGCAATTGGCTGAGCACACTGGGCACGGTATTGGGCGCGTGCTCGCCGTCGATCAGCATCCAGTCGTACCCGGTACTGGCGACGATTTCCGCGCCGTAGCCGCTGGCGAAACCGGCCCAGATCCCGTATTGGCTGGCGTCCTGGCGCAGGCCGGCCTTGAACGCGTTATGAGGCATGTGCATGGCGAGGCTCCTTAGCGGTTATATGGACGATGCAGTTGGCAATCAGGGTTCAGGTCTACGCCGAAGCCTGGCTTGTCGAGCACCGACAAACGCATGCGGCCATTGACCGGGACCGGTTCGCCGAGCAGTTGCGGGTGGAACATCGGCACCACTTCGTCGGCCTTGGGCGCCATCATCAAAAACTCGGCAAACGGGCTGTTCTGGCGGGTGGCGACGAAGTGGTAGCTGTAGACCGAGGAACCGTGCGGCACCACCATGGCGTTGTGCGCATCGGCCAGGGCGGAGATTTTCACCAATTCGGTCAGGCCGCCGCACCAGCCCACATCCGGCTGGATAATGTCGCAGCAGCCCATTTCCAGGAGCATGCGAAAGCCCCAGCGGGTGGCTTCGTGTTCGCCGGTGGTGACCAGCATGCCCTTGGGCACGTTATTGCGCAGGGCCGCATAGCCCCAGTAATCGTCGGGGGACAGGGCCTCTTCAATCCATTTCAGGCCGTATTCGTGGGCGCCAATCGCCAGTTTGGTGGCGTAGTTCAGGTCCAGGCTCATCCAGCAGTCGAGCATCAGCCAGAAGTCCGGGCCGACCCGTTCGCGCATGCTCGCCAGCTCTTCGAGGTTCTTGCGCAGGCCTTCCTCACCTTCGGCCGGGCCGTGGTGCAGGGGCATCTTGCCGCCGATAAAGCCCATCTTCTGCGCCAGGTCCGGGCGCGCGCCGGTGGCGTAGAACTGCAATTCATCGCGCACCGCGCCGCCGAGCAATTGATGCACCGGTTCCTGGCGGATCTTGCCGAGCAGGTCCCACAGCGCCAGGTCGACCCCGGAGATGGTGTTGATCACCAGGCCCTTGCGCCCGTAGTACAGGGTGGACTGGTACATCTGGTCCCATATTTTCTCGATATCGGTCACCCGCGCGCCCTCAAGGAAGCGCGCCAGGTGTTTCTCGACGATATAGGCCGCAGGCTCGCCGCCGGTGGTCACGGCAAACCCGACAGTGCCGTCGGTGGCTTCTATTTCCACGACCAACGTGCCGAGCACGTTGATGCCGAAACTGCGGCGGCTCTGGCGGTACTCGGGGTATTTGCTCATGGGTGTGGCGATGTGGTCGTCGATCCAGTGGCCGTCGGCCTGGTCGTGGTAATCCGCGCCGCCGCCACGCAAGACAAAGGCGCGCACGTGTTTGATGGTGATGTTGCCCATGGTGTGACTCCTGGAGTTAAACAGTGGCCGGCGTGTTCGACGCTGTGTGGCCGGGGGAGTGGATACCCAGCACCAGCAATGCAGCCAGTACCGTGGTGGCAGACAGTAGGTACAGGCCGGCTGCCGGGGAGTGGAAGGCGGTTTCCGCCCAGTTTTTCAGGACCGGCGCGATAAACCCGCCCAGTGCGCCAAAGGAGTTGATCAGGGCAATGCCCGCCGCGGCCGCGCTACCGGCCAGGTAGCTGGAGGGGAAGGTCCAGAACACCGGCTGCACCGCGATGAATCCGCTGGCGGCAAAGCACAGGGCGAGCATGCCCAGCAACGGGTTGGCGAAGGTGACCGAGCAGGCGATGCCGGCGGCGGCCATCACCAGGGTCAGGGACGCGGTACGCCGGCGCTCGCCGCTGCGGTCCGAATAACCGGGGATCCACCACGCGGCGAACAGCGCGCAGACCCAGGGAATCGCCGAGACCAACCCGACCATCAGGCCGACCTTGGTGCCGAGCAGGCCACTGACCTGGGTTGGCAGGTAAAACACCACGCCGTAGACACTGGCCTGGATCAGCAGGTAGATCAGGCACAGGTACAGCACCGACGGCTGGCACAGCACGCCGAGCAGGCTGCGGCCATGGGAGCCTTTGTGCTGGTCTTCTGCATCCAGCAGGTCCTGGATCTGGCGGCGCTCTTCAAGGCTCAGCCACTTGGCGTCGGCGGGGCGATTGTCCAGGTACCAATAGGCCCAGATGCCCACCGCCGAAGCCATCAGGCCTTCCACGGCGAACAGCCACTGCCAGCCGTGCAGGCCGACGAAACCGTCCATTTCCAGGAGCAGGCCAGACAGCGGGCTGCCAAAAATAAAGGCCAGGGGCGCGCCAAAATAGAAGAAACCCATGGCCTTGCCACGCGCGGCCTGGGGAAACCAATAGGTGAGGTAGAGGATCACGCCGGGGAAAAAACCGGCTTCGGCCACGCCCAGCAGGAAGCGCAGGATGTAGAAGCTGGTTTCGTTATGGGCAAACACCATGGCCGCCGAGACCAGGCCCCAACTGACCATGATCCGGCACATCCACAGGCGGGCGCCGACGCGATGCAGGATCAGGTTGCTCGGTACTTCGAGCAACGCGTAGCCAACAAAAAACACCCCGGCGCCAAAGGCGAAGGCGGCGTCGCTCAGACCGGTGTCGGCCTGGAAGGCTTGTTTGGCGAACCCGACGTTGGCGCGGTCGAGGAAGGCCATGATGTACATCAGCAGCAAGAAGGGCAGGAGCCGCCAGGAAATCTTGGCGAGCAGGGACGCGGGCAGGGTGGTCATCTGGAAATCCTTTTGTAAGGCTTTGTTCTTATGGGCCGGACTGTACGGCGGCCGAGCAATGCGCTACAAATCGAATCTCGCTTACAAGCGATAACCTCAGGGTATCGATAACAAGGAAAAAAATGAGTAGTCCGCTGATTTCCCGCAGCCTGTTCAACCGCCTGCGCTACAAGCATCTGCATATGCTGGTGGCCTTGAGCTCCAGCCAGAACCTGCACCGTGCCTCCCAGGCCCTGAACATGTCGCAGCCGGCTGCCACCCGCATGCTGCGCGAGATCGAGGACATGTTTGCCTGTGACCTGTTCGAGCGCCTGCCCCGTGGCATGCGCCCGACGGCGCTGGGCAAGGAGTTGATCCGCTTTGCCGAATCGGCCCTCAGTGGCCTCGACCGCTGCGCCGAAGACCTGATGGCGCGCCAGCAGGGCGGTTATGGCTACTTGGCAATCGGCACCATCATGGGCGCTGCGCCGGACCTGGTGATGGACTCGATTGCGCAGATCAAATCCCTCAACCCGCAACTGCGCATCCGCATCATGGGCGACACCAGCGACCAGGTGATCCAGTTACTGGAACAGGGGCGCATCGACCTGGCCATCGCCCGGCGCAACGCCGCCACCGACAGCGAACACTACAGCTTCGAGCCGCTGGGCAACGAGCGCTTGCTGGTGGTGGTGCACGCCGGGCACCCGCTGGCGCAGCGTGCGAGCCTGCCGTTGGCCGAGTTGGTCAGCGACTGGCCGTGGATCCTGCAACCGGAAAGCAGCCCGGCACGCATCGGTTTTGACGAAGCGTTGCAGCACCTGGCCCTGCCGCTGCCGGCGGACATCATTGAATGCAGCTCGGTGTATTCCATGCAGCAACTGATCCAACTGACCGACGCGATCATGGTGCTTTCCGAAAGCGCACTGCGCGATTACCTGAAGATGGGCCTGGTGGTGCAGTTACCGGTGGAGCTGGAGGTGACGCTTGCGCCATTTGGCATCTTGCTGCGCAAGGGTGAACCGGTGAGCCGTGAGTTGGGGTTGTTTATAGATTTGCTGCGTTACAAGGCCAGGGCGCTTGATTAACCGCCTCCGCCCGTCTATCCGGGAAAAAGAACATGGTATGCGCCAGGGATATTAAATAGAATGAATCTCATTTGAGACTCACTCGCGCCGCCCAGGGTTCGCTTGCCATGAATGATGCTGTATCGCCAACGATCACCGCCGAACCCAGCCTGAGCACCTTGTACCGCGACCACCGCAGCTGGCTGGAAAGCTGGCTGCGCCGGCGCCTGGGCAATGCCTGGGATGCTGCCGACCTGAGCCAGGATACGTTCCTGCGGGTACTGGCCAGCGCCCAGCCGGTGGCGCAATTGCAGGAACCACGGGCCTATCTGGTGACAGTGGGCAAGCGCCTCCTGGTCAATTTTCATCAGCGCCGCAGCCTGGAGCAGGCGTACTTGAATGCCCTGGCACGCTTGCCCGAAGACTGCGCTCCCTCGCCGGAGCAGCGTTGGTTGCTGCTGGAAACCCTGCACGCCCTGGACGAACTGCTCGACGGTCTGGCGGCCCCGGTGCGCCGGGCGTTCCTCTGGAGCCAGCTCGAAGGCCTGGGCTACCGGGAGATTGCCGAGCGTCTCAAGGTTTCGGAACGTACGGTCAAGCGTTATATGGCCCAGGCCTACGAACATTGCCTACTGGTGGAACTGTGAGCCGCACCGCACCGGATGTAGCGCGGGCAGCCGCGCAGTGGTTGGCGTTGCTGGAATCCGGCACGGCCGGCGAGCGTGACCATGACGGTTTGCAGCAATGGCGCGACAGTCACCCCCAGCACGAACAAGCCTGGCAAAAGGCGCAGTTGCTGCGCCAGCGGTTTGCCGAGTTGCCATCCTCCCTGGCCATGGCCAGCCTCGACCGCCCGCAACCTGGCCGGCGCGCGGTGCTCAAGCGCGCCCTGGGCGTGGCGGCACTGGTGCCGGCGGCCTGGTTGCTCAGTCGCCAGTTGCCCATCGACGTGTGGCGTGCCGACCTGCATACCGCCACCGGCGAGCGCAAACGCGTGCCGTTGGCCGATGGCAGCGCCCTGCAACTGAACACCGCCAGCGCGGTGGATGTGGACCTTCCTCGGCGACGCCTGACCCTGGTCGATGGCGAGATGGCGCTGAATGTGCCTGGCCCGTCGGCGCTGACCGTACACACCCGCTATGGCCAGGTCATCGCCAGCCAGGCCGAGGTTTGCGTGCGCCAACTGGCGGACGCGTGCCTGGTGTCGGTGCTCAAGGGCCAGGTGCAAGTGCAAGATGGATCCGGGCGTAGTACCTGGCTGCACAGCGCGCAACAAATACGCTTACAACCGTCGGGGTTGGGCGCGCCGCTGCCGTTCGACGTGCTGCAACTGGGCTGGCGCGATGGGGTGCTGACCGCGCAGAACCAAGGGCTGGGCGATTTCCTGCGCGAGCTGGATCGCTATCGCCCGGGCGTGCTGCGTTGGGACCCGCGCCTGGAAACCCTGCGCGTGACCGGCAGCTTCCGCCTGGACGACACCGACCGCATCCTCAGCCTGCTGGCCACCACCCACGGGCTACACGTGCAGTTTCGCACCCGTTATTGGGTCACGCTGGCATCGCGCAAAACCCCGGTTTGACCACCCCCCAATGTGGGAGCGGGCTTGCCCGCGATCGCGGTGCATCAGTCACCCCATGTATCGACTGACACTCAGCCATCGCGGGCAAGCCCGCTCCCACAGGGTAAGACCGTGTCCCTTTTTTTCGTCTCGCCTGTCATCCAAGGCAAGTGAACGAAAACAGAGAGCCTTTTAATGCCCGTCGTCCCGCCATCGTTGTTGCGCCTGAGTCTGGTGCTGAGCCTGAGTGCCAGCCCGTTGTTCATTCCTGTGAGCTGGGCCGAGGACGCGGCCCGGCGCAGTTACCAAGTGCCCGGCGGTAGCCTGGGCAGTGCCTTGACCCGCTTTGCCGGGTTGGCCGGGGTCAATCTGTCGGTGGACCCGGCCCTGGTCAGTGGCCGCCAAAGCGCCGGGATCTCTGGTGAGTTTGCCGTCGAGGAAGGTTTCGCCCGGCTGCTGCAAGGCTCAGGCCTGCAATTGCAGGCAGTGGGGGAGCGTGCCTACACCCTGATCCCCGCCCCCCAGGGCGATGCCTATCAGTTGCCAGCCACCTCGATTCTTGGGGTGGCGAACACACCCGTCGCCCAAACCTACGCCGGTGACCAGGTCACGCGCAAAGGTGCGCAGGGCATGCTCGGCGACGGCGATTTTATGGATACGCCGTTCAACCTCACCTCCTATACCGCCAAGGCCGTGAAAAACCTGCAGGCGCGCACCCTCGGCGAGATGGTTGCCAGTGACCCTTCGGTGCGCATCACCAACCCGGCGGGTGGGCGTTTCGAGCAGTTCTCGGTGCGCGGTTTCAGCTTGTTCAACAGTGATGTGTCCTACGGCGGCCTGTACGGCGTGCTGCCGACCTACGCCATCGACATGGAAATGGTCGAACGCGTCGATATCCTCAAGGGCCCCGGTGCCTTGCTCGGTGGCATTGCGCCCCGGGGCAGTATCGGCGGCGGGATCAATATCGAGCCCAAGCGCGCCGCCGACACACCGCTCACCGAGTTCACCGGCAGTTATGCCTCGGCCGGGCAGTTCGGTGGCGCGGTGGATATCGGCCGGCGGTTTGGCGATGAGCAGCAGTTTGGCGTGCGCTTCAATGGCGTGAAGCAAGCCGGCGATACCGAGTGGGACCATCAGGAGGTTGACCGCGAAATGACGGTGATCGGCCTCGACTATCGCAAGGAGCGGGTGCGCCTGTCCCTCGACCTCGGGCGCCAGGAACGCACCGCCGATGCACCCCAGGAACGCGTGGAGATCGCCAAGGGTAGCGTGATGCCCAAGGCCCGCGATATCCGCGACAACTTCGCCCAGTCCTGGACCTATTCCCATACCAAGGACACTTTTGGCGCGGTGCGTGGCGAGTTCGATGTCAGTGATTCACTGATGGTCTACGCCGCTGCCGGCGCACGCAAAGGCAACTACGACTTCCTGCGCCATGGCGTGCAGGCGACCCAGAGCAATGGCGACTTCACCGTAGTGCCGCGCAGTTTCCGCCGCGACGAAGACGTCAAGACCGTCACTGTCGGTGCGCGCAGTTGGTTCGACACCGGCCCGGTGGGGCACACCCTCAATGTCAGCCTCAATCAGTTCAACATGGATTTCGACAATGCCGGCGAGCGCTACACCCCCGGCAAGAGCAATCTCTACCACCCGGTGGTCTTGCCCCACCCAGGCCAGGCTGTGCGCTGGGACACCAGCACCCACACCGAAAACCGCTTCACCAGCCTGGCCCTGGCCGACACCCTGGCGTTGTTCGATGAGCGCGTGCTGCTGACCCTCGGCGCGCGCCTGCAAAAGGTCCAGGTCACCTCCTGGAGCAACGGCATCAAGGATCAGCCGGAGTACGACGAACAGGCGACCTCGCCGGCCCTGGGCCTGGTGGTGAAAGTCACCGACCAGTTGTCCCTGTACACCAACTACATGGAGGGCTTGAGCCAGGGCGAGACCGCGCCTTCGAGTGGGGTGCGCAATGAAAACGCGATCTTCCCGCCGACCAAGAGCAAGCAGGTGGAAGTCGGCGCCAAGTACGACATGGGCAGCTTTGGCCTGACCGCCAGCGTGTTCCAGATCAAACAGCCGGCCTATGGCATCGACAGCCAGGGCTTCTTCAAACCCAACGGCGAGTTGCGCAACCAGGGTGTGGAATTGAACGTGTTTGGCGAGCCCCTGGCGGGCGTGCGCCTGCTCGGCGGGGTGATGCTGCTCGACAGCGAGCAGACCAAGACCGCCCAGGGCCTGACTGACGGCAAGCGCGGCACCGGTTCGCCGATTGCCAACGTCAACCTGGGGGCCGAATGGGACATCCCGCGCCTGCAAGGCCTGACCCTGACCGCCCGGGCGATTCACACCGGCGCGCAGTACCTGGATGCAGCCAACCAGCAGAAGATCGATGGCTGGGAACGCTATGACCTGGGGGCGCGCTATACCTTCAAGGTCAAGGAAAACCCGGTGACCCTGCGCGCTACCGTGGAGAACGTGCTGGACACCACCTATTGGGCCTCGGCTGCAACCTCCAGCGACAGCGCGCCTGGCCTGACCCTGTCTACGCCGCGCACATGGCTGGTGTCGGCAACAGTAGGTTTTTGACCAAACCCATGTAGGAGCCGGCTTGCCGGCGATGGCGTCCTTGAACTCAGCACATGATTCACGGGCCCCATCGCCGGCAAGCCGGCTCCTACAGGGTTTTTCATATGTCTATATGGAATAAATAAATAGTTATTTATTCCTTTTGTTGTTGGTGGGAATGGCGCATTTTGAGGGCCTGCGCATTCGTGCGGATTGACCCAACCGTAAAAGGAAAACCGACATGACCATCAAAGCGATCAACGTGCGCAACCAGTTCAAGGGCGTGATCAAGGAAATTCTGCTGGGCGAGGTGGTGTCCGAAATCGACGTGCAGACCGCGTCCGGGATTGTCACTTCGGTGATCACCACCCGTTCGGTGCGCGACCTAGAATTGAAGGTGGGCAGCGAAGTGATTGCCTTCGTCAAATCCACCGAAGTGTCCATCGCCAAGCTCTGAACCCAAACTTGCGCATACCTTTATAGGCGCCGGCAAGCCCGCGCCTACACGGGTGTTCAGCGGTTTTTCAGGCTGCGTTCCAGGCGTGAAATACCTTCTTCGAGCAACGCCCGCGGGCAGCCGAAGTTCAAGCGCACGAACTGCTGGCTGTCATCGCCAAATTCCACGCCTGCACTCAAGCCTACCTTGGCCTGCTCCAGGAAAAACCGCTGCGGGTCTTCCAGGCCCAGGGCGCTGCAATCGAGCCAGGCCAGGTAAGTGCCTTGCGGGGCATGCATGGTCACCCCCGGCAGGCGTTTTTGCACTGCATCCAGCAGGTAGTCGCGGTTGCCTTGCAAGTACGTCAGCAACGCCTTCAACCATTCACCGCATTGGCTGTACGCCGCCCAGGTGGCTTCCAGGCCCAGGGGGCTGACACTGTCGACCATGCCGCAGCGTGCCTTGTTGAAGCGCTCGCGGATGACTGGATCCTGGACAATCGCAAAGCAGGTCTTCAGGCCGGCGACGTTGTAGGCCTTGCTGGCCGACATCAGGGTAATGGTGCGCCGGGCGATCTCTGCGCTCAGCGATGCGGTGGGGATATGCCGGCGCCCGTCAAAGCACAGCTCGGCATGGATTTCGTCAGAGATAATCAGCGTGCCCTGTTCCAGGCAGGCAGTGGCCACCGCCAGCAATTCCTCGCGGGCGAACACCTTGCCCAGGGGGTTGTGGGGGTTGCTCAACAGCAAGGCACCGGCACCTTTCAAGGCCTGGCGCAAGGCGGGCAGGGGGGTGAGGTATTCGCCCTGGGCGCTCAGTTCAAACGGCACTTCGATCTTCGGCAGGTTCCAGTTGCCGGCCGCATGGCGCAGCGGCGCGTAGTTGGGAGTCTGCAAGACCACCGACTGGCCCGGTTGGACGAAGGCGTGCAGGGCCATGTTGAAACCCGGCTCGACGCCCGGCAGGAATAACAGTTCATCGGGCTGCACGCGCCAGGCGTACTTGTCCCACAGGTCGCTGATGATCGCTTCGCGCACTTCTGGCCGGGCAACGCTGTAGCCGAGCATTTGCTGGTCCAGGCGCGCGTGCAGGGCCGTGAGGATCGCCGGTGGGGCGGCGATGTCCATGTCGGCAATCCACATCGGCAAGACGTCTTCGGGGTAGCGGCTCCACTTGGTGCTGCCGGTGCCGAGGCGAGGGTGGATCGTGTCGAAATCAAAGCTCATGGGGGCGCTCGTGTCAGGAAGGCGGGCGAAGAATCACGTCGATTCTAAGTCAGCCGGCCTGATAGGTCATCAACTGCTCCTCGCACAGGATGCGGATGGTGCGCCGTTGCACCTCGATCAGGCCGGCGTCTACCAAACGATGCAGAATCCGCGAAAACGTCTCTGGCTGAATCCCCAGTTTGGAGGCTACCAGGCGCTTGGGCACTTGCAGCACCACATCACCGCTGGCCAGATCGCGCTCTTGTACCAGGAAGTTGATGACCCGGCGACTGGCATTGGCCAGGCTCAGGGTGTCGATGTCCTTGAGGCGCTGATGCAGGTGGATGCTCATGGTGCCGAGGATCGCCAGGCAGATCTGCGGCTGGTCCTCCAGGGCCTTGCGGTAGTGATGGCCCTCGATACTCACCAGCACGCTGTCCTTGAGCGCCGTAGCACTTACCGGGTAGGCCTTGGCCTGGCTGAACAGCAGGGCTTCGGCAAAGGTCTGGCCGGGGCGAATGACCTCCACCAGATGTTCCTGGCCTTCGCCGGTGACCCGGTGCAACTTGATCTGGCCGCTGACCAGCAGGAAAAACCGCTCGGCGGGGTCGCCCTGGTGCATCAAGGTGATGTGGGCGGGCAAGCGCTTGAGATTGGCCAGGGTGCAGATGTCCTGGAAAATCTTCTCCGGCAACGGGCTGAACAGATGATGCCGGCGTAGGGTTAAAACGATGGATGGGTGGGTCAGCATGGCGTACCTCCGCTCCCGCCCATGGTAGAGCGTGAGGCCTGTGGGGCCTATGCCTCGTTGGAGGTAGCCCCGTGGAGGCAGTGGCCCTGCAGCAGTGCCGAAAATGCATCGCGCGCCGGATGGCAACCTGCGTTGGCATGCCAGTAAAACCGGTTGTCGATGCGCTTAAGTTCCGCGAACACCTGGCCTTGCCAGTTGGCGCCCTGGCGGTATTGCTCGTAGATCCCCCGGGGCACCAGCGCGGCGCCGCTGCCGGCACTGACACAGCCGATAATCGTGCCGTAGCTGGCGATGCTGATGGCGTGGGTGATATTGGCGCAGCGGCCTTCGGTGATGGTGATGGTGGGGACGGTGAGTGGGGGCGTTGACGGTGAAAGCGAGGCGGCCTTAGAGCCGACCTGATCTTCAAATTGCACGCGCGCTCCTGTGGGAGCGGGCTTGCTCGCGATGGTCGTTAACGATGAAAAATGAATGCCTGACACTCTGATGTTTTCTTGCGGGCGCCATCGCGGGCAAGCCCACTCCCACAGGGGAATGGCTTGCCCGCCGGGCCTGGGCCAGGCTCCGAGTGGTGGGGCAAGAGCGCTTTGCTTCCTTTGGCGCTCTTCCAAAGTGAGCCGCCGTAAGGGCGGAACCAATAGTAGCCGTGACCGCAGCAACGGATATGTACACAAACCTGAGAATCACTAAAGAGATGTGTAGATACCTATGCTGCGATGGCGGTGCATCAGTCCCTACCCAGCCTGACGCAAATGCTCCATCGCCCAAACCGCCGCTTCCACCCGCGAGCGCAGCCCCAGTTTGTGCAGCAGATTCTTCACATGCACTTTCACCGTGCCCTCGGTAATCCCCAGCTTGTGCCCGATCACCTTGTTGCTATAGCCCCCGGCAATGGTCTTCAACACCTGCCGCTCGCGTTCGGTCAGTTCCACCGCCGCGTGGGGCTGGGGCGAGCGCAAGGCCTGGGCCAGCACCCGGGTCAGGCCGGGGCTGATCACCAGGGCGCCGTGCAGCGCATCGCGGATGTACTGGATCAGCAGTTCCGGCTCCATGTCCTTGAGCAGGTAGCCGTTGGCATCCAGGCGCAGGGCGTCGCGGATGTCGTCTTCGGCATCGGACACGGTAAACAGCAAGACCTTGCCGCCATAGGCCATGGCCCGCAGCTGGCGCAGGGTTTCCAGGCCGTTCATCTGCGGCATGTTGTTGTCCAGCAGCACCAGGTCCGGTTGCAGCGACTCGATCAGGCCCAGGGCTTCCTCGCCATTGCCGGCTTCGCCCACCACGTGCAGGTCGTCTTCCAGTTCGAGCATCTGGCGCATGCCGTGGCGCATCATCGGGTGGTCGTCGACGAGCAGGATGCGGTGGCGTACAGATGGGGTGATGAGCGCCGTGTTCATGACAAGCTACCTTCTGGTAAAGAGTGCCCGAGGAATTCCGGGCGAAACAGCAAGTGCACCCGGGTGCCCTGAGGCTCGCGGGAGGAAATGTCCAGTTGACCGTGCAGGCTGCGAGCCCGTTCGTCCATGATGGTCAGGCCGTGGTGTTCGCGCTGGTCCACCGGCTCGCTGAAGCCGCGGCCATCGTCTTCAATGCTCAGGCTCACGGTTTCGCCGTTCTGGCGCAGTTGCAGCCAGGCGTTTTCGGCGTGGGCATGGCGCAGGCAGTTGGACAGCGCTTCGCGGGTTACCTGCAACAGGTGGATCTGTTCACTGGCCGACAGTTGGAAGGCCAGGGCATCCACATGCAGGTGCACCTGGAACTCGCCACGCCGCGAGAACTCCTCGGCGGTGTCTTTGAGCTCCTGGACCAGCCCGGCATCGTGGATTTGCAGGCGAAAGGTGGTGAGCAACTCACGCAATTGCCGGTAGGCGTTGTTCAGGCCTTCGCGCAGTTCACCGGTGACGGTTTCCAGGGTGGCCTTGGGTTCGTCGCGGCGCAGCAGGGTCTGCATGCGGCTGACTTGCAGCTTCATATAGGACAGGGCCTGGGCCAGGGAATCATGCAGTTCGCGGGCGATGATGGTGCGTTCGTCCAGCAGCAATAAACGGTGGTCCTGCTCGCGCTGGCGCTTGAGGGACAGCGAGGTGCCAATCAGGTTGGCCAGGGCCTGGATCAGTTGTTGCTCCCAGGCTTGGGGGGCATGGCCGTCGACAAAATGCGCCTTGAGTTCGCCCAGTTCCGCGCCCTGGTTGCTGATGCTGAACACCTGGGGCGGGGCCACGTGGTGGCGCTCGCAGGTGGCGCAGTCACCGATGGCGCAGACGTTGCGGCTGTTGCCGCCATGCAGCGCGAGCATCTGCTGCGCCGGGGCGAGGAAGTGCCCTTGCAGGCACAGCGACAGGCGCAGGCCCGGCAGGCGTTTCTGGAAACGCCGGATCAATTCGTCGAGGCCTTCGGCGTTGGCCAGGCGCGTGGCCAGGCTGCGGCTGCTCTCGTAGAGCAGTTCCAGGGCGGCGTTGGCCTGTTGCAGGTTGAGGGTTTTGTGCTGCACCTGGCTTTCCAGGGTGCGATGGGATTGCTCGATGGTTTCGGCCAGGGTGTTGAAGCTCAGGGCCAGTTGCCCCAGTTCGTCCTGGGAGCGGTGATTGACCCGGGTCTGGTAGTCACCCTCACGAAAGCGCCGGGTGGCGTCCACCAGTTCCTTCAAGGGCGTGACCACGCCGTACTGCAATTCATACAGCCCCAGCAGCAGGATGATCAGGGTGCTGAACAGCGCCAGGCCCTGGATCAGCTGTTGCCAGCCTTGTTTGTGCTCACTCTGTTGCTGCAACAGGCTGACGAACTGGTTCAGTTGTTCGACAAAGGCCGGTGCGCGCTCGCGAAAGAGCGCGCCGTCGCCGCGCTCGATGGCCGGGCGCAGTTCCTGGTTCCAGTGTTGCTGGATTTGCCGGTAGCTCTGTTGCAGGGCGCTGTGGGGGCCGTCTTCCAGTACCGCTTTCAAGGACTGGCTGTCCAGGCGCCGTTGCAGGCTCTGGGTGATGGCCAGGATCTCGTCGGCGGGGGCGTGGTCGGCGAGTTTCCAGCTCAGGTGGTAGGTCTCCATGCGCACCGAGCCTGCGGTGTTGATGGCCGCGCCGTCGCCCTGGCTGAACCAGGCGATCAGCCCGGCGCTCAGGGAACTGGCCAGGGCCAGGATCGCAATCAGGATCACCGCGACACCGGCGCGTGCGGGCAGGGAGCTGCGCAGCCAGTTAAACATCACGGCGTAATCGAAGGGGTAAGGACAACAGCATGGCGGCACCTGGCATAGGAAACAGTATTGGATTCTGCATTCCCTGGCGCACTACCTCTAAAGAGTTGCCGGCGAACCCTCCCACGGGAAAAAGCCGGCACAAGAGACCAATCCATTGATAAATAAAGACTTTCTCTTGTTATTTGGTCTACCTCTTAAGAGGTAGATGGGCCAAGCATAGGCCAATACCCCCCAGGTGGACGTTGATCTGGGTCAAGTTCCTGGAGGACGTCGCCCCTAACCTGCGCTCATGGAATCACTTCTGGGAGCGCAAACCGTGACTCAACCCCGTGTAAGACAGGGCCTGGTGCTGGGCATGAGTACACTGGCCTTCACCGTGTGCTTTATGGTCTGGATGATGTTCGCCGTGCTCGGCGTGCCGATCAAAGAGCTGCTGCAACTCAACGAAACCCAGTTCGGCCTGCTGGCCGCCACCCCGGTACTGACCGGCTCCCTGGTGCGCCTGCCCCTGGGCCTGCTGACTGACCGCTTCGGCGGGCGCATCGTGTTCTTTGTCTTGATGCTCGCCTGCGTGCTGCCGCTGTACCTGATCACCTACGCCACCGCCTTCTGGCAATTCCTCGTGCTGGGGCTGTTTGTCGGCCTGGCCGGCGGCTCGTTTTCGGTGGGCATCGCCTACGTCGCCAAGTGGTTCGACAAGGACAACCAGGGCTTTGCCATGGGCGTGTTCGGCGCTGGTAACGCGGGGGCTGCGGTGACCAAGTTTCTGGCGCCGGCGCTGATTGCCCTGGGTACCTGGCACCTGGTGCCAAAGGTGTTCAGCGCAATCTTGTTTATCACCGCGCTGCTGTTCTGGTTCCTCACCAGCGAGAACAAGGCCCACCGCAGTGCCGGTGGCGCCACCTTGCGCGAACAACTGCTGTGCCTCAAGGACCCGGCCGTGTGGCGCTACTGCCAGTACTACTCGATTGTGTTCGGTGGCTACGTGGCCCTGGCGCTGTGGGCGACCAAGTACTACGTGCAGGAATACGGCTTCAGCCTGCAAAGCGCTGCGCTGTTGGCCGCGTGTTTTTCCCTGCCCGGTGGCGTGCTGCGCGCTGTGGGCGGCTGGATGTCCGACCGCTGGGGCGCACAGAGCGTGACCTGGTGGGTGTTGTGGGTCAGCTGGATCTGCCTGTTCCTGCTCAGCTACCCGCAGACCCAATTGCAGGTGCAGACCGTCAACGGCCCGCTGGATTTTCATATCGGCCTCAATGCCACCCTGTTCACCGTGCTGCTGTTTGTGATGGGCATCGCCTTCGCCTTCGGCAAGGCCTCGGTGTTCAAGTACATCGCCAATGACTACCCGCAAAACATGGGCGCGGTGTCCGGCATCGTCGGCCTGGCGGGCGGCCTTGGCGGCTTTGTCCTGCCGATCATGTTCGGCGGCCTGGTGGACCTCACCGGCGTGCGCTCCTCCTGCTTCATGTTGATGTACGGCGTGGTCTGGGTATCCCTGACCTGGATGTACTTCAGCGAAATCCGCAAGCAACCGCTGCTTGGTAAAGCGGCGGCCTAGCCTCTCCAAGGAGAATCTGCATGACTATCGCGCAAAAGCCCGACTCGGGCCCGGTGATCCACGACTGGCGCCCTGAAGACCCGGCTTTCTGGGGCGCCAGCGGCAAACAGACCGCGACCCGTAACCTGTGGATCTCGATCCCGGCGCTGCTGTTGGCCTTCGCTGTGTGGATGGTGTGGAGCACGGTGATCGTGCGCCTGAACGCCATCGGCTTCAGCTTCACTACCGACCAATTGTTCTGGCTGGCGGCGTTGCCGGGCCTGTCTGGCGCCACGTTGCGCGTGTTCTATTCGTTCATGGTGCCGATCTTCGGTGGCCGCCGCTGGACGGCCCTGAGCACCGCGTCGCTGCTGATTCCATCACTGTGGATGGGCTTCGCGGTACAAGACCCGAGCACCTCCTACAGCGTGTTTGTATTGATCGCGCTGTTGTGCGGCTTCGGTGGCGGCAACTTCGCCTCGAGCATGTCCAACATCAGCTTCTTCTACCCCAAGTCCCAGCAAGGCACGGCCCTGGGCCTGAACGCCGGCCTGGGTAACCTGGGGGTGTCGGTGATGCAGTTCTGCGTGCCGCTGGTGATTACCTTCGGCGTGTTCGGCCTGCTCGGCGGCCAGCCGCAAACCCTGGAAGACGGCAGCCAGTTGTGGCTACAGAACGCCGGGTTTATCTGGGTGCCGTTCATCATCACCGTGACCCTGTTTGCCTGGTTCGGTATGAATGACCTGTCCAGCGCGCGCGCCTCGTTCAGCGAGCAGGCGGTGATCTTCAAGCGCAAGCACAACTGGCTGATGTGCTGGTTGTACCTGGCGACCTTCGGTTCCTTCATTGGCTTTTCGGCCGCTTTCCCAATGCTGATCAAGACCTCGTTCCCGGACGTCAACGCCCTGAAATTCGCGTTCCTCGGTCCGCTGGTAGGTGCCCTGGTGCGCCCATTGGGCGGCTGGCTGGCCGACAAGCTGGGCGGTGCGCGGGTGACCTTGTGGAACTTCGTGCTGATGATCGTGATGGTGTTCGGCGTCCTGCACTTTTTGCCCCTGAACGGCGAGGGCGGCAGCTTCTACGGCTTCCTCGGCATGTTCATGCTGCTGTTCATCACCACCGGCATCGGCAACGGCTCCACCTTCCGCATGATCCCGGTGATCTTCCGCACCCAGCATGAAAAAGCCAGCGCCGGCAAACCCGCCGCCGTGCGTGAGCAAGCCCTCAAGGATGCCAGCAAGGAGTCGGCCGCCGTGCTGGGCTTCAGCTCGGCCATGGGCGCCTTCGGTGCGTTCTTCATCCCCAAGACCTTTGGCTCGTCCATGGCCTACACCGGCAGCCCGGCCATGGCGTTCTACATGTTTGTCGGCTTCTACCTGACCTGCATCGTCGTGACCTGGTGGTGGTATGCGCGCAAAGGCGCCGAGACCCCCTGCTGAGTCGACCCCGAATTCAAACCTTGCGTGGGCGGGGCACAGAACCCCGCAGCAAGCCTGAGAGGAAAGCACCATGAGTCATTTACTCGATCAACTGCGGTTCTTCAATCGCAAGCAAGACGAATTCTCCGAAGGTCACGGCGAGACCCGTAAGGAGTCCCGCGACTGGGAGAACGTCTACCGTTCGCGCTGGCAGTACGACAAGATCGTGCGCTCCACCCACGGAGTGAACTGCACCGGCTCGTGCTCGTGGAAGATCTACGTGAAGAACGGCCTGATCACCTGGGAAACCCAGCAGACTGACTACCCGCGCACCCGCAACGACCTGCCTAACCACGAGCCGCGCGGCTGCCCCCGTGGCGCGAGCTACAGCTGGTACATCTACAGCGCCAACCGCCTGAAGTACCCGAAGATCCGCAAGCCATTGCTCAAGCTGTGGCGCGAGGCGCGCCTGACCCTGTCGCCGGTCGAGGCCTGGGCGAGCATTGTCGAGGACAAGGCCAAGGCTGACTCCTATAAAAGCAAGCGTGGCATGGGCGGCTTCATCCGCTCCAACTGGGATGAAGTCAACGAAATCATCGCCGCGTCCAACGTCTACACCATCAAGCAATATGGCCCGGACCGCATCGTCGGCTTCTCGCCGATCCCGGCCATGTCCATGGTCAGCTACGCCGCAGGTTCGCGTTACCTGTCGCTGATCGGCGGCGTGTGCCTGAGTTTCTATGACTGGTACTGCGACCTGCCGCCAGCCTCGCCGATGGTCTGGGGCGAGCAGACCGACGTGCCGGAATCGGCCGACTGGTACAACTCCAACTACATCATCGCCTGGGGCTCGAACGTCCCGCAGACCCGGACCCCGGACGCGCACTTCTTCACCGAGGTGCGCTACAAGGGCACCAAGACCGTGGCCATCACGCCTGACTATTCGGAAGTAGCCAAGCTCACCGACCTGTGGCTCAACCCCAAGCAGGGCACCGACGCGGCACTGGCCCAGGCCTTCAACCATGTGATCTTCAAGGAATTTCACCTGGATAAACCGAGCGCGTACTTCACCGAATACGCCAAGCGCTACACCGACTTGCCGGTGCTGGTAATGCTCAAGCCCATGACCGGTTTTGCGCCGGGTGCAGGCTTCCAGCCGGACCGCTTCCTGCGCGCCTCGGACCTGGTGGACAACCTCGGCCAGGACAACAACCCGGAATGGAAAACCATCGCCCTCGACGAAAGCGGTGAACTGGTCTCGCCACAAGGCGCCATCGGCTATCGCTGGGGCGAGAAGGGCAAGTGGAACATCCTGGCCAAAGAAGGCGGTGAAGGCCGCGAGATCGACCTCAAGCTGAGCCTGATCGGCGAGGACGTCGCCGAAGTGGCATTCCCGTATTTTGCCGGTGAAGCCCACGACTACTTCCAGCACGTGGCCGGCGACGCCGTGCAGTTCCGTCGGGTGCCGGTGCACAGCGTGACCCTGGCCGATGGCACGGTGGCCAAAGTGGCGACGGTGTTCGACCTGTCGGCGGCCAACCTGGCCATCGACCGTGGCCTGGGCGGCAGCAACGTGGCCAAGGACTACAACGACGCCAGCGTACCGGGCACGCCAGCCTGGCAGGAGGCAATCACCGGGGTCAGCCGCGAGAAGGCGATCCAGATCGCCCGTGAGTTTGCCGACAACGCCGACAAGACCCGTGGGCGCTCGATGATCATCGTCGGCGCGGCAATGAACCACTGGTACCACATGGACATGAACTACCGCGGGCTGATCAATATGCTCATGCTCTGCGGTTGTGTCGGCCAGACCGGCGGTGGTTGGGCGCACTACGTGGGCCAGGAAAAACTGCGTCCGCAATGCGGCTGGCTGCCCCTGGCATTCGGCCTGGACTGGAACCGTCCGCCGCGCCAGATGAACGGCACCAGCTTCTTCTACGGCCACAGCTCGCAATGGCGCCACGAGAAGATGAGCATGCACGACATCCTCTCGCCGCTGGCCGACAAGTCGCAGTTCCCCGAGCACGCCCTGGACTACAACATCCGCGCCGAACGCGCCGGCTGGTTGCCCAGCGCGCCACAACTCAATACCAACCCGTTGCACATCTGCCGCGACGCGGCGGCAGCCGGTATGGACCCCAAAGACTACGTGGTCAAGTCCTGGCAGGACGGCAGCCTGCGCTTTGCCTGCGAGCAGCCGGACAGCCCGGTGAACTTCCCGCGCAACATGTTTATCTGGCGTTCCAACTTGCTCGGCTCGTCGGGCAAGGGCCACGAGTACATGCTCAAGTACCTGCTCGGCACCAAGAACGGGGTGATGAACGAAGACATCGGCCACAGCACCGAATGCAAGCCAACCGAGGCCGAGTGGGTCGAAGACGGCGCCATCGGCAAGCTGGACCTGGTGACCACCCTGGACTTCCGCATGTCCTCGACCTGCGTGTATTCCGACATCGTGTTGCCGACTGCAACATGGTACGAAAAAGACGACATGAACACCTCGGACATGCACCCGTTCATTCACCCGCTGTCGGCGGCGATTGATCCGGCGTGGGAATCGCGTTCGGACTGGGAAATCTACAAAGGCATCGCCAAGGCGTTCTCGGCCATGTCGGTCGGCCACCTGGGCGTGGAGCAAGACCTGGTGACCGTGCCGTTGATGCATGACAGCGTTGGTGAACTGGCCCAGCCGTTTGGCGGTACTGACTGGAAAAGCGCCGGCGTGGCGCCGGTACCGGGCAAGAATGCGCCGAACATGGCGGTGGTGGAACGGGATTACCCGAACATCTACAAGCAGTTCTCATCGCTGGGCCCGATGTTGGAAAAACTCGGCAACGGTGGCAAGGGCATCAACTGGAATACCGACGAGGAAGTCGAGTTCCTTGGCGAACTCAACCACCACGAAGGCGACGCGGGCATCAGCCACGGCCGGCCAAAAATCGACACGGCAATTGATGCGGCCGAGGTGATTCTGTCCCTGGCTCCGGAAACCAACGGCAAGGTCGCCTTGAAGGCCTGGGCGGCGCTGTCGGAATTCACCGGCATCGACCACAGCCACCTGGCGATTTCCAAGGCCCACGAAGCGATCCGCTTCCGCGATATCCAGGCACAGCCGCGCAAGATCATCTCCAGCCCCACCTGGTCGGGCCTCGAAGACGAGCACGTGAGCTACAACGCCGGCTACACCAACGTCCATGAAAACATCCCATGGCGCACGATCACCGGCCGCCAGCAGTTCTACCAGGATCACCCGTGGATGCAGGCGTTCGGCGAGCAGTTGATGAGCTACCGGCCACCGGTCAACACCCGCACCATCGAAGGGGTGAAGGACAAACGCAGCAATGGCGAGACCGAAATCGTCCTGAACTGGATCACGCCGCACCAGAAATGGGGGATCCACAGCACCTACAGCGACAACCTGCTGATGCTCACCTTGAGCCGTGGCGGCCCGATTGTGTGGCTCTCGGAAATCGACGCCAAGCGCGCCGGGATCGAGGACAACGACTGGATCGAGTGCTTCAACGTCAACGGCGCGCTGACCGCCCGTGCGGTGGTCAGCCAGCGGGTCAAGGAAGGCATGGTGATGATGTACCACGCCCAGGAACGCATCGTGAACGTACCGGGTTCGGAAACCACCAAGACCCGTGGTGGCCACCACAACTCGGTGACCCGCGTGGTGCTCAAGCCGACCCACATGATCGGTGGCTATGCCCAGCAGGCCTACGGTTTCAACTATTACGGCACAGTCGGCTGCAACCGCGATGAATTCGTGGTGGTGCGCAAGATGGTCAAGGTCGATTGGCTCGATGGTTCCAGCGGTGATGATCTGCCGCGTCCATTGCCGACCGATATCGAGGAGAACTGAGATGAAGATCCGCTCACAAATCGGCATGGTCCTGAACCTGGACAAGTGCATCGGCTGCCACACCTGCTCGATCACCTGCAAAAACGTGTGGACCAGCCGCGAAGGCATGGAATACGCGTGGTTCAACAACGTTGAATCCAAGCCGGGCATCGGCTACCCCAAGGAGTGGGAAAACCAGGACAAGTGGAAGGGCGGCTGGATCCGCAACGCCAACGGCTCGATCAACCCGCGCATCGGCGGCAAGTTCCGCGTGCTGGCGAACATCTTTGCCAACCCGGACCTGCCGAGCCTGGACGACTACTACGAGCCGTTCGACTTCGACTACCAGCACCTGCACACCGCGCCTTTGGGCGAGCACCAACCGACCGCACGCCCGCGTTCGGTGGTGTCCGGCAAGCGCATGGAAAAAATCGAGTGGGGCCCCAACTGGGAAGAAATCCTCGGCACCGAGTTCGCCAAGCGCCGCAAGGACAAGAACTTCGACCAGATCCAGGCCGACATTTATGGCGAGTACGAAAACACCTTCATGATGTACCTGCCGCGCCTGTGCGAGCACTGCCTGAACCCTGCGTGCGCGGCGTCGTGCCCCAGCGGTGCGATCTACAAGCGTGAAGAAGACGGCATCGTGCTGATCGACCAGGAAAAATGCCGCGGCTGGCGCATGTGCATCAGCGGCTGCCCGTACAAGAAAATCTACTTCAACTGGAAGAGCGGCAAATCCGAGAAGTGCATCTTCTGCTACCCCCGGATCGAAGCCGGTATGCCTACCGTCTGCGCGGAAACCTGCGTCGGGCGCATCCGCTACCTCGGTGTGCTGCTGTATGACGCCGACCGCATCAGCGAAGTCGCCAGCACCGCCAACGAGCACGACCTGTACGAGAAGCAGCTGGAAATCTTTCTCGACCCGAATGACCCGGCGGTGATCCGCCAGGCCCTGGCCGATGGTGTACCGCAGTCGGTGATCGACTCGGCCCAGCGTTCGCCGGTGTACAAAATGGCCGTGGACTGGAAGCTCGCACTGCCGCTGCACCCGGAATACCGCACTTTGCCGATGGTCTGGTACGTGCCGCCACTCTCGCCGATCCAGAACGCGGCCGCCGCTGGCACCGTGGGCATGAACGGGGTGATCCCGGATGTCGACAGCCTGCGCATCCCCCTGCGTTACCTGGCCAATATGCTGACTGCCGGTGACGAAAAGCCGGTCAAGCGTGCGCTGAAACGCCTGCTGGCCATGCGCGCCTTCAAGCGCTCGCAGCAAGTGGACGGCGTCGAGGACCTGCAAGTGCTGGCCGACGTGGACCTGAGCGTGGCCCAGGTGGAAGAGATGTACCGCTACCTGGCGATTGCCAACTACGAGGACCGGTTTGTGGTGCCCAGCGCGCACCGTGAAGACGCGATGAGCGATGCGTTTGCCGAGCGTTCCGGCTGTGGTTTCAGCTTCGGCAGCGGCTGCAGTGGCAGCTCCGACACCAACATGTTCGGCGCCAAGAAGGCCAACCGCCGCGACGTGCTGAAAACCGTCCAGATCTGGGAGGACTGAGCCATGCGCATTCTTAAAGTGATCTCGTTGCTGCTCGACTATCCCACCGAAACCCTGGTGAACGGCCGCGATGAACTGGAGCAGGCGATTATCGAATCGCGGGAAATCAGCCCCAAGCAACGTGGCGCGCTGTTCGAGCTGTTGGAGCTGATCTGCAGCAATGACCTGATGGATGGCCAGGAGCATTACGGCGCGCTGTTCGGCCGGGGCCGCTCGCTGTCGCTGCTGTTGTTCGAACACGTGCATGGCGAGTCGCGGGACCGTGGCCAGGCCATGGTCGACATGATGGCCCAGTACCAGGAAGCCGGGTTTGCCATTGGCGTCAAGGAGCTGCCGGACTACATCCCGTTGTACCTGGAGTTTTTGTCCACCCGCGAAGACATCGAGGCCCGCGAGGGACTGGCGGATGTGGCGCACCTGCTGGCCCTGCTGGCGGCGCGCCTGGATGAGCGTGAAAGCGCTTACGCCAGTTGTTTCCGTGCGCTGTTGCAGATCAGCGGCGCCGAGCCGCACCAGGCGATTGCCGAGTTGCGTGCCCAGGTTGCCGCCGAAGTACGCGACGACTCCCTCGAAGCCCTGGACAAGGTCTGGGAAGAGGAGGCGGTGGACTTTATGCAGGCCGAGCAGCAGGACCGTTGCAGCGCAATGCCCAGCGCACCGGGCAAGGCCCGCGAAGAAAGTGCGGTGCCCTTGCACTGGGTGGATTTTCAGCACGAGGGGCTGGCCGCCGTGCCAGCCAAGGAGGTGGGTAATGTCTAAGTGGAATTTGCTGGTATTTGGCGTGTATCCGTATGTCGCCCTGGCCATTTGCCTGTTGGGCAGTTGGGCGCGGTTTGACCTGTCCCAGTACACCTGGAAGGCCGGCTCCAGCCAGATGCTCAATAACCGTGGGATGCGCGTGGCGAGCAACTTCTTCCATATCGGCGTGCTGTTCGTGCTGGCCGGGCATTTTGTCGGCCTGCTGACCCCGGCGTCGATCTATCACCATGTGATCAGCACCGAGCACAAGCAACTGCTGGCGATGGTCTCCGGGGGCTTCTTCGGCCTGCTGTGCCTGGTGGGCCTGCTGCTGCTGGTCAAGCGCCGCCTCACTGACCCGAGGGTTCGGGCTACGTCGAGCCCGTCGGACATCCTGATCCTGCTGGTGTTGCTGGCGCAGTTGGTGCTGGGCTTGCTGACCATCGTCGCCTCGACCGGGCATATGGACGGCTCGGTGATGGTGATGCTCGCGGACTGGGCGCAGAACGTGGTGTTGCTGCGGCCGGTGGAAGCGGCAGCTTCGATTGCCCCGGTCAGCCTGATCTACAAGTTGCACGTGGCGCTGGGCCTGACCCTGTTTGTGTTGTTCCCGTTTACCCGGCTGGTGCATATGGTCAGCGCGCCGATCTGGTACCTGGGTCGTCGTTATCAAATCGTGCGGCAGAAGTGAGGAGAACGTCATGACTACAGGATGCGGATGTGGTGGCGGCGGTGCTGGCGGTGGCGGTTGCAGTTCTTCGGCCAAGGCTGTGGACGTGGTGGTGCCCGAGGTCGAGGTGGCGGTTGAGCCGCAACTGATCGCCAGCAGCGAGCAGGAATGGCCGATTGTCAGCGTCAACGGGGTGCTGATCACCCCGGAAAATATGGCCCAGGAGTTGCAATATCACCCGGCCGAAAGCCGCGAGGAGGCGGTGTTTCTCGCCGCCCGCGCGCTGGTGATTCGTGAGCTGTTGCAGCAGCGGATCCGCGAGCTGGGTGTGCAACTGGAAGTCGGCGCCGGCGAGAACGAGGAAGAGGCGGCGACCCGCCTGTTGCTGGAGCGCGAAGTGACGGTGCCGGACTGCGATGAGGCCACCTGTGTGCGCTACTTCGAGAGCAATCGCGGGCGCTTTCACAGCGCGCCGTTGCTGGCCGTGCGGCATATTTTGCTGGAGTGTGCGCCGGACGATGCCGAGGCGCGCCATCAGGCCCATGCCCAGGCCGAGGTGCTGTTGCTGAGCCTGGAAGAGTCGCCCGGTGCCTTTGGCGAACTGGCGCTGAAGTATTCGGCGTGCCCGTCCAAGGCCCAGGGCGGCTCGCTCGGGCAAGTCAGCAAGGGCCAGACCGTGCCGGAGTTGGAGCGTCAGTTGTTCACCTTGGCACCGGGGTTGGCCAGTAAGCCTCTGGAAAGTCGCTACGGCTGGCATGTGATCTGCGTCGATCAGCGCATCGAAGGCCAGCCGCTGCCGTACGAGGCGGTGGCCACGGCGATCCGCACCCAGTTGCAGCAAGGGGTGTGGCAGAAGGCCCTGGTGCAATACCTGCAAACCCTGATTGGCGCGGCCGATGTGCGTGGCATCGCGTTGCAGGGCGCCGACTCGCCGTTGGTGCAGTGACATGAGCCTGGTGGATGGTGTGGGCCGTTCCATTGACTACCTGCGGCTGTCGGTGACCGATCGTTGTGATTTTCGCTGTGTGTATTGCATGGCGAAAAACATGACCTTCCTGCCGCGCCAGCAGGTGCTGACCCTGGAGGAACTGCAACGGCTGGCGACGGTGTTCGTCAGCCAGGGTGTGCGCAAGATCCGCCTGACCGGGGGCGAGCCGCTGATCCGTCCGGGCATTGTCGAGCTGTGCCGCCATATCGCTGCGTTGCCCGGCCTGCGCGAACTGGTGATGACCAGCAACGGCTCGCAACTGGGCCGCCTGGCGCGGCCGCTGGTGGAGGCCGGAGTCAAGCGCATGAACATCAGCCTCGACAGCCTCGATCCCGAACGCTTTCGCGCGATCACCCGCAACGGTGACCTGCGCCAGGTACTGGACGGCATCGAGGCGGCGCAGGATGCCGGGTTCGAGCGGGTCAAGCTCAACTGCGTGGTGATGAAGGGACGCAACTTCGATGAAGTCCCGGCGCTGGTGCAGTACGCCATCGACCAGGGCATCGATATCAGCTTTATCGAAGAGATGCCGCTGGGGGATGTGGGGCGCTCGCGGGGCGAATCCTTTTGCTCCAGCGAGCAGGTGCGGGCGGTGATCGCCGAGCATCATGGCTTACTCGACAGCACCGAAAACAGCGGCGGCCCGGCACGCTACGTACGCCTGGCCCGGCATCCGCGCACGCGCATAGGCTTTATTTCGCCCAACTCCCATAACTTCTGTGCCAGTTGCAACCGGGTGCGGATGACAGTGGAGGGGCAGTTGCTGCTGTGCCTGGGGCAGGACAATGCGGTGGATTTTCGTGCGTTGTTGCGCCGCTACCCGCTGGACGACCGGCCGCTGGTGGAGGCACTGCACAAGGCGTTGCGGGGCAAGCCATTGCGCCATGATTTCACCGGGCAGGGCGAGGTGCAGGTGGTGCGGTTTATGAATATGAGTGGGGGGTGAGGAGGTGCTGGAACCCTGTTGCATAGTAGTTCCCGTCATTTTGTATCAAGGGCATTGTGCTGGCCCGCGTGGCTTTTTTCGGTCGTTACCATTGCCGGTTTCTACAACGAGCAATATCGACAAGGAACCCGGAATGAATCGATCAGATGATGGCCTCACCACACCACCTGAGGGATATGGCGACTGGTTGAAAGAACTGAAAAACCGCATCCACTCTGCCCAGATTCGTGCATCCCTGGCGGTAAACCGCGAGCTTGTGCTGCTGTACTGGCAGATTGGCCAGGACATATTGACCCGACAGGCGCAGCAGGGGTGGGGAGCCAAAGTCATTGAGCGTCGGGCGCGGGATTTGCGTTCGGCTTTTCCTGATATGAAAGGTTTTTCGCCGCGTAACCTCAAGTACATGCGTGCATTTGCCGAGGCTTGGCCTGATGTTCAATTTGTGCAACAGGCTGCTGCACAATTGCCGTGGGGTCATAATTTGGTCCTGCTGGATAAAGTGCCAGGCCCCGAAACCCGCCGCTGGTACGCCGCCCAAGCCATTGAACACAACTGGTCACGCAACATTCTGGTCATGCAAATCGAGACCCGTTTGCTGGAGCGTAGTGGCAATGCTGTCAGCAACTTCGAAACCCTGCTGCCCAAGCCCCAGTCTGACTTGGCCCGCGAGTCGCTGAAAGATCCCTATCGTTTCGACTTTTTGGGACTGACCCTGGACGCGCAGGAGCGCGAGATCGAAAGCGCACTGATCAAGCATGTCACCGACTTTCTACTGGAGTTGGGGGCAGGCTTTGCCTTTGTCGGCAAGCAGGTACTGCTGGATGTGGGCGGCGAGGAGTTCTTTATTGACCTGCTGTTTTATCACCTGAAACTGCGCTGTTACGTCGCTATTGAGCTCAAGGCCGGCAAGTTCAAACCAGAACATCTGGGGCAGTTGGGTTTTTACCTCGCGGCCGTGGATGCCCAACTCAAGCACCCACAAGACAGCCCCACCATTGGCCTGCTGCTGTGCAAAAGCAAAAACAAGATAGTGGCTGAATATGCCTTGCGTGACAGCGCTCGACCCATCGGGGTGGCGGAGTACCAGTTGGTCGACTCCCTCCCGGCAGAACTCCAAATCAGCTTGCCCAGCATTGAACAGATTGAACGTGAACTGGCCTGTGACGATACGTCTTCGCAAACTTGACCCTGATCAATTGCAAGTCCCCGTTCACTGCGTACCATCACTGCATATTGTGTTTATGCGAACTATTAAATCTATATGTAGTGTTTGGAGCCCCCAATGCAGATCACCTCAAGCCCGCTGGTCAGTACCCGCCTACACAAGCGCGATGGCACTCAGGTCGCCTTTGACGCCGAGAAAATCCGCCAGGCGATGATCGCCGCCGGTAACGCCACCGGCGAGTATCAGGACGCCGAGGTCGACCTGTTGTTGGGCGCGGTGCTCGCCCGGTTGCGTGGGATCACCCGGCTGGATGTGGAGCAGATCCAGGACAGTGTCGAGCGGGTCTTGATGGATGCCGGGTACTTTATGGCGATGCGCGCCTATATCGTCTACCGCGAGCAGCATGGGCGCCTGCGCCGGGATCGCAAGACCCTGGTGGAGGTCGCTACGTCGATGAACGAGTACCTCGACCGTGAAGACTGGCGGGTGCAGGCCAATGCCAACCAGGGCTATTCCCTGGGCGGGCTGGTGCTTAATGTGTCGGGCAAGGTCACCGCCAATTACTGGCTGGACGAGGTCTACAGCCAGGAGATCGGCCAGGCCCATCGCGAGGCCGACTTGCATATCCATGACCTGGACATGCTCGCTGGCTACTGCGCCGGCTGGTCCCTGCGCACCCTGCTGCACGAAGGCCTCAATGGCGTGCCCGGCCGCGTCGAAGCCGGGCCGCCCAAGCACCTGGGCAGTGCCCTGGGGCAGATGGTCAACTTCCTCGGCACCCTGCAGAACGAGTGGGCCGGCGCCCAGGCGTTCAGCTCGTTCGACACCTACCTGGCGCCCTTTGTGCGCAAGGACAAACTGACGTTTCCCGAGATCCGCCAGGCGGTGCAGGAGTTCATCTACAACCTCAACGTGCCGTCGCGCTGGGGCACGCAAACGCCGTTTACCAACCTGACGTTCGACTGGGTTTGCCCCGAGGATTTGCGCGAGCAGATCCCGATCATTGGTGGCGAAGAAATGCCGTTTGCCTACGGTGACCTGCAAGCGGAAATGGAGCTGATCAACCGCGCCTATATCGAAGTGATGCAGGCGGGTGACGCCAAGGGTCGGGTGTTCACTTTCCCGATCCCCACCTACAACATCACCCATGACTTCCCGTGGGACAGCGAAAACGCCGACCGCCTGTTCGAGATGACCGCGCGCTACGGCCTGCCGTACTTCCAGAACTTCCTCAACTCGGATATGCAGCCCAACCAGGTGCGCTCGATGTGCTGCCGCTTGCAGTTGGACGTGCGCGAGTTGCTCAAGCGTGGCGGCGGGTTGTTCGGCTCGGCGGAGCAGACCGGTTCATTGGGCGTGGTGACGATCAACTGCGCGCGCCTGGGTTACCTGTTCAAGGGCGACACCAGTGGCCTGCTGCAGCGCCTGGACCACTTGATGGAACTGGCGATGGAGAGCCTGGAGGTCAAGCGCAAGGTGATCCAGCACCACATGGACGCCGGTCTGTATCCCTACACCAAGCGCTACCTGGGCACTTTGCGCAATCACTTCTCCACCATCGGCCTCAATGGCATGCACGAGATGCTGCGCAACTTCACCGGGGACGAGGAGGGCACGCATACCGCCCGTGGCCGCGAGTTTGCGTTGCAGGTGCTGGACCATGTGCGCGCCACGTTGCTGCGCTTCCAGGAAGACACCGGCCATCTGTACAACCTGGAAGCCACGCCGGCCGAAGGCACCACCTACCGGTTTGCCAAGGAAGACCTCAAGCGCTTCCCCGCGATCCTCCAGGCCGGCAGCCTCGACGCGCCGTATTACACCAACTCTTCGCAACTGCCGGTGGGCTACACCGAAGACCCCTTCGAAGCCCTGGAGCTGCAGGACGAGCTGCAGTGCAAATACACCGGCGGCACCGTGCTGCACCTGTACATGGCCGAACAGATTTCCTCGGCCCAGGCCTGCAAGCAACTGGTCCGCAAGGCCCTGGGGCGCTTCCGCCTGCCGTACCTGACGGTGACGCCGACGTTCTCCATCTGCCCGGTACACGGCTACCTGGCAGGCGAACATGAATTCTGCCCCAAGTGCGACGAGGTTATAGCCTTCGACAAAACCCTGTAGGAGCCGGCCAAGGGCCCAACGTATTCCAACCCCAAGGAGATTCACCATGCAAACCACCCAGCCACAACGCCAACGCTGTGAAGTCTGGACCCGTGTCATGGGTTACCACCGACCGGTTTCGGCCTTTAACCCCGGCAAACAATCGGAGCACCGTGAGCGCGCGCACTTTACCGAAAGTGCCGCTGCGGCCGGGCGCCAATGAGTCGAGCGCTACGGGTCGGGGGCATGGTGCCCCTGACCACCCTCGACTACCCCGGCATGCTCGCCTGCGTGCTGTTTTGCCAGGGTTGTGCCTGGCGCTGTCGGTACTGCCATAACCCGGACTTGATCCCCCCTCGCGGCAGCGATGAGGTGGATTGGCGCCGGGTTTTGCTGTTTCTGCAACGCCGGCAGGACCTGCTGGACGCCGTGGTGTTCAGCGGTGGTGAACCGACCTTGCAGGAAGGCCTGCCGGCCGCCATGGACGAAGTGCGCGAGATGGGTTTTCGTATCGGCCTGCACAGTGCCGGGATCAAGCCCGGTGCGTTCGGCCATGCCCTGGCCCATGCCGACTGGGTTGGCTTCGACGTCAAGGCCCTGGCCGAGGACTGCCAGTTGATCACCCAGGTCAAGGGCAGCGGCGCCGCCAATTGGCGCAGCCTCGACCTGCTGCTGCACAGCGGCGTGGACTATGAATGCCGCACCACCGTGCATTGGCACCTGATCGACCCGCAGCGCCTGTTGCAGCTGGCCCAGCGTTTGCAAGAACGGGGAGTCAAGCGCTTCGCCGTACAGTTGGTGCGCACCGCGCGCATGCTCGATGAGCAACTGCCGAGCGTTTCGGCACAGGCCTTGCTGCCTGAACTATGGGAGAAAATGCGGGCATTGTTCCCGGCATTTGTTTTACGGGGCTGATCCCTTCGCGGAGCCCTTTCAAGCGTGGCGATTGAACTCCCACCGGATTATCAAAGATGCTGCCCCTCGTGGGCAGGTATTCATCAGGGAGCTTATGACATGACTCGATTAACCACCGCCCGCCGCATCGCGATCGGCTTTGCCATCGCACCCTTGGCCCTGGCTGGCATGGCGTTCTATGCCTTGCACGACCTGGGCACCCTTAAGGAGCAATCGGAACTGATCGTGCAGCAGGACTGGCCGAAAATCGCCCCGATCATGGTGATTGCCACCGGTGTGCGCGACAACGGCCGCAACACCCGTGACTTGCTGATCGACCAGGACAACCAGGCCGCGCAACAGGCCATTGCCTCCACCCGGCAACGCATCACCGATGCCTTCACCCAGTTGGAGCCATTGTTCAACACGCCGACGGGCCAGGCGGCCTATGCCGATCTGAAACAGCGTCGCGAAGCTTATGTCGGCGCCTTTACCCAGGTGCAGGCGCTGATCCGCCAGGGCGCCCATGCCGAGGGTGTGGCGCAGCTCAAGCAGAACGTACAACCTGCCGAGCAGGCCGTCTTCAAGAGCCTGGAGGCGATGATGGCCCTGCAGGGGCAGATCTTTACCGAGCGCGAACACGCGGCGCAGACCCTGTACAGCGAGGCACGGCGCAACATGCTCGGGCTGTTCCTGCTGTGCGTGGCCCTGGTGGTGGCGGCAGCGGTGATTGTCACCCGCAGCGTGACCCGGCCCCTGGGCGGTGAGCCCGACGAGGCGGCGCGGGTGTTGAGCCAGATTGCCCAGGGCGACCTGACCACCCCGGTACCAACGGCGGGCAGCGCTGACGGCAGCGTGATGAAAAACATGCAGCAGATGCAGCACAACCTCAACGAAATGGTGCGCCAGATCGCCGCGTCAGTGGATCGTGTGGCCAGCTCTTCCGAGGAGTTGAGCGCGGTCAGCAGCCAGACCAGCAGCAGCTTGCAGTTGCAAGGCATGGAGATCGAACAGGCCGCCACGGCGGTCAACGAGATGACGGCGGCGGTCGATGAAGTGGCGCGCAATGCGGTGAGCACCAGTGAAGCCTCGCGCTTGTCGGCGCAGACCGCCCAGTTGGGGCGCGATCAGGTGCAGGAAACGGTCGCCTCGATCAACACCCTGGCCGACGGCGTCAGTGGCACCTCGGTGCGGATCCAGCAGCTGGCCGGGCGGGTGCAGGACATCAGTGGCGTGCTGGAAGTAATCCGCAGCATTGCCGACCAGACCAACCTGCTGGCGCTCAACGCGGCCATCGAAGCGGCACGGGCCGGGGACGCCGGGCGCGGGTTTGCGGTGGTGGCCGATGAGGTGCGGGCCCTGGCCCATCGCACCCAGGCCTCGACCCAGGAGATCGAGCAGATGATCGGCAATATCCGCCAAGACACCGAACAGGCCGTGACCGCGATGCAGGGCAGCAGTGACCTGGTACGGGCCACCTTGGGCGTGGCACAGCGTTCGGGCGAAGCCCTGGAAGCGATTACCCAGTCGATCTCGCAGATCAACGAACGCAACCTGATGATCGCCAGCGCCACTGAAGAGCAGGCACTGGTGGCGCGGGAGGTGGATCGCAACCTGGTGGGCATTCGCAACCTGTCCGAGCAGGTGTTGCTGGGGGCCCGGCATACCGATACGGCGGGGCATGAATTGGCACAGATGGCCAGCGAGTTGCACCTGACGGTCGCCAGGTTCCGCGTTTAGCGCTGGGCCTCCCTAATGTCGTTCAGTTAAGCGCAGATCCCCTGTGGGAGCGGGCTTGCTCGCGAAAGCAGTGGGTCAGTCAACATCAATGGTTGCTGGGCCGACGTCTTCGCGGCGATGCGGCGATCCGACAAGCCCGCTCCCACATTTGATCTTCGCTGCTTTGAGCATTGCGTTCGCTTAACTGAACGGCGTCCTACAGGCTCCAGCCCCAGAACTGTAGCCACCAGCCATACGCTACCAGCCCATTAGCCAGTAGCAGACAAGCCGAGGCCGCGCAGCGTCGCGCCAAGGGTGTTTCGGCCAGCTGTTGCCACGCCAGCCACACACACCAAGCGACAGCCCCGGCCAGCAATGCGCCGCGCGCCGGTTGCACCCATTCCAGTAACAACCCTTCATAACGCAACAACTTCACCGTGGTTGCCGACAGCCCGAGGAACAGCCCCGCACCGCCAAGGGGCGTCAAGGTCAGCGCCAGGGCCCAATACCGTGCACGGTCCCCACTCAAGCCTGCGGCCAGGCGCACCAGCCCCATCAATGCGCCGCCGATCAACAGGCTGCTGGCGCCCAGGTACACGACGATGCAAAAGCCATCCAGCCAACTGAAGCTGTCGTTGGCCTGGGGATAATGAGTCAACAACCACCAGGGCGCGCTGTCCTGCAACGGCCATAGCCAATCGTGTTCCACCAGCCACTGTGCGACGAACTGTTTGAACGTGATGAACCAAGGGCTGACGGTCCACTGGAAGGCGCCCATCGCCAGGCCGATCACTCCAAATAGCAACAAGCGCGTATCCCAGGGCTGCGCGGGTTTGCGCGGGGCCTGGAGGATTTCGCTGTTGCATGAACGGGCAATCAACTGCACCGCGCCGCGTTGCCCGCTACAGCGCCCGCACGCGTGGCAATCGCTGGCGCCTTGCAGGCGGCGGATGTCCAGCAGCGGCGCGCAGTTGGGCAAGGGCAGGCGCGGGCCGTCGTTGGCTTTCCAGCGTTGCTCGTCGACCTGGAAGTGCACCGGCGCCAGGCGCGCGAGCAGGGCGAAAACACCGCTGACCGGGCACAGGTAGCGGCACCACACCCGTTTGCCGCGCACAAACAGCAGGCCCACCAGCACTGCGGCCACCGTTGAGCCGCCGAGGATCAGCAAGGCGGCCTGGGCGTAGTCGTACACACTGATCAACTGGCCGTAGAGGGTGGTCAGGCAGAAACCCACGGTGGGCCAGCCGCCCCAGCGGATCCAGTTGGGGATACCCAGGCCGCGCCCATGGCGACTGGCCCATTCGCTCAAGGAGCCTTCGGGGCAGAGCACGCCGCACCACACGCGGCCAAACAGCACGATGGACAGCACCACGAACGGCCACCACACGCCCCAGAACAGGAACTGTGCCAGTAGGGTCAGGTTGTCCAGCAGGCGCGCCTGGCTGCTGGGCAGCGCGAGCAACGCGGGCACGACCAGCAGTCCTGCGTAGAACAGCACTACCGCCCATTGCACGCCGCGAATCAACCGCCCATGGCGGCGCATGCCATCCCCCAGGCGTTGCAGCCAGGGGCTGCTCACAACGGCGCTCGTCGGGCGCGATACAGCCCTTGGCCGACCAGCAGCCAATAGCCTGCCAGCACCAGCAGGGTGACTGCGCTGGGCGTCGCGCGGTACCCGGCAAAGCCGGCGAGCACTGCGCCCAGGCCGTGGCTGTCACTGAGCAGGGCAGTGCTGTCCCACCAGGCTTCGCCCACCAGGGTGTAGACCCAATCGGGCATGTCCATGGCCAACAGCTGCCCGCCAATACGTTCCACGGCGGCCACCAGCAGGGCCGCCGCCAACAGCAGCAACAGCACCTCGCTGAGAGCAAAAAACCGCGACCAGGAGATCAGCCGCCGCGTGCTGCGCAGCAGCATCACCGTCAGCCCGGCCAACACCAGGCCGAGCACGCCGCCAACGGCGAACAGGCCCAGTGCCGGGCCGTGTAGCTGGGCACCGGCACCGTACAGGAACACCACGCTTTCGCTGCCTTCGCGGCTGACCGCCAACAACGCCAGCAACAACAACCCCAGGCCGCCCTGGCGCGCCGCGCGCTGGTCGGCGTCGCGCAGCAGGGTATGGCGCAGGTTTGGCCCGTGGCGGTGCATCCAGAACACCATCTGTACCATCAACAGGCTTGCCAGCAAGGTCATGCCGGCCTGGAACCATTCGCCGCTGGGGCCGCTCATGGCTTCGCCGGCCCACAGCATCAAGCCGGCCAACCCGGCGGAACACAGCAGGCCCAGCGCCACACCGGCCCACAGGAAGCGCCCCAGGCGCGAGCCCTCGGGCTGTTGGCTGATCCAGGCCTGGAGAATGCCGATCACCAGCAACGCCTCGACGCTTTCGCGCCAGACGATAAACATCGATTGATTCATCAAATGCTCCCGGGCCGTTATTCGGCAAGGATGCTGCCCTCGGGCAGCTGTGAGTTGAATTCGTCGAAAAACGGATAGGTGCCGGGCTTGAGCGGGTGGATCACGACAAAGGTGGTCACCCCCGGCGACAGCACTTTTTCCACGCGCAGCGGCGTGCTCTCGAACTCGGCCGGGCCCTGGCCGATATTCTTCAGCACGATCTTGAAGCGCTGGCCGGCCGCCACCTTGAGTTGCGCCGGGTTGAAGTGGCCGTCTTGCAGGGTTAATTCATAGGTGGGCAAGGGCGTCGCCAGGGCCGTGCCACAGGCCAGCAGCGCGCACAAGGCGAGGGGATTGCGCATTCAGTAACCGCCTTTCTTGCCGATCCCCGCATAGACGAATTCGTAATGCACTTCGCAGCGCTCGAACCAAGGGGCTACGCCCGTTTCCTTGTCGGTATGCCGCCCCAGTGAGCCATGACCGCTGGGCGGCATCACCGTGAAGGTCAGTTGGTATTTGCCAGGGCCGAGCAGTTTGACGTTGTCGCCGTAATGCGGCCCGTCGTTAGCCACCATGGCGTGGAATTCACCGATGATCGGGCTGGCACCGCCTTGTTTCTGCAGGCGGAACGTTACGTTCAGGTAGGGTACGAAACTGCCTTCCTGGAAACCCTGCTGGTTGTCGGCGGTGGCGCGGATGTCGGCCTCCAGGTGCACATCCGAATCGGCAGTGGCGCGCATCATGCCCGGTGGCGCCATTTCGATTGGTTGCAGATAGACCGCGCCGACTTCCAGGCCGGGACACATTTGTGGCTCGCCGATCGGGTATTCCTTGGCGACGGCCGCGCCAGTCGACAGCAGCAGGGCCAGTGACAGCGTGAAGGGGATGCGCATGGGTGTTTCCTGACAGGGCAAATGAGAAGCCGAGTCTAGAAAGCTTTGCTGTAAATAATAATGATTCCCGTCAAGTTTCCAGGTCTGTGGCCACAACCATTCTTGACGTTGGTCAAGGCTGTGGGCAGGCGCTGGCCGTAGGATCAAATCACCGCCCACCGCTGTGGAGCCTGCTCATGGCCAAGCCGTTCCCGCTCAACCCCAAACACCCCGAGCGTATCTGCTGGGGCTGCGACCGTTATTGCGCGACCACTGCGCTGGCCTGCGGCAACGGCGCCGACCGCACCATGCATCCGGCCGAGATGATCGGTGAGGACTGGTACCTGCATGGCGACTGGGGGATTGAGTTGCCGATTGCCACGGATAAGGTGCCGCAGGCCAACTGACCGCGAAGGGGGCAATGTGCGGCGCCGTTGCCGGGTACGCAGGTGGTGGCGGATAAAAAACGGTTAAATGCAAAAAGAGTTGTCCACGAAAACCGTGGGTATCTCTGTGGATAACCTTGCGTGGCCCCGGCAGCACTGGCGATTCTAGCTGCGGTCAATATTTGATCAGGATCATTTGCAAGCCTCTTGGCGCGCGGCTTGCGCTTGACACGCATCGTTGAAATCGGTGCCGGATTCGCACTTTTACAGCAAACCCTGCAGTGCCTGGCGATAGCTGCGCCCCCCCAGGCTCAGGCTGTTGTTGTGGCTGGCTCCCGGCACCAGCAGCAAATGCTTGGGCTCTTGGGCGGCATCAAATAATTGCTGGCTGAAACGCGGCGGTACGTAGCGGTCATCGAGGCCGTGTACCACCAGCAAGGGCATGTGGATATCGGCGATTTTGTCGATGGAATCAAACTTCTGCGACAGCAACCAGCGCACCGGCAGCGAGGTGTTGGCCACCGCCGCCGCAACATCGGCCAGGGAGGTAAAGGTGGATTCGATCACCAGCCCACGTACCGGTGGCGGCAGCTGTTGCGCGGCTGCCTGCTGACCCAGTTCGGCCGCGAGGTCGATGGCTACGGCGCCGCCCAGGGAGTGGCCGTAGATCAGGCGCTTGCCCGGGTCCGGTTGCAGCACCTGGAAGCGCTCCCAGGCAATCCGTGCATCCTGGTAAACGCTGGTTTCTGATGGCAGGTCGCCCCGGCTCTGGCCAAAGCCCCGATAGTCGATGGCCAGCACGGAGTAGCCCTGGGCGTGCAGTTGCTCGATGCGAAACAACTGGCCGGTGAGGTTCCAGCGCACCCCGTGCAGGTAGAGGATCGCCGGCGCGTCTTTTTTCGCCGCCGGCCACCACCAGCCATGCAGGCTCTGCCCGGACTTGAAGCTGGCCGGCTTGAGTTCGAACTCCTGCACATCGCTGGGCAGGCCGCGATACCAACTGGCAGTACCGGGCTCGATACGAAACACCAGTTCCCGCTCCTTGTGTTGCAGCACATTGCAGCCCACCGGCAGGCCCAGGATCAGCAGTGCCATGCACAGCATGGGCAGCCAGCGCAGACGCAGGCGTGAGAGAAAACGTGAGGACATGGCGGTTCCAGGACAGGCGCAAAGCAGGATTTTTACCAGATGCCTTGCCAGTGAAGGGATTATTCAGACAGCCGTCAGGGAGCGATTGCTTGCAAAGTGTTGCAGGCGGTCTGCACGCGGTTGCGTCCCTGGTCCTTGGCGCGGTACAGCGCCTGGTCTGCCTGGGACAACAGCCGCGACAGATCGTGGCAGCCCGCAGTGGTGGTCACCACCCCGATACTCACACTGAGGAACCCCGGCGCCAGCAGGTCCAGTTCGGCAAACCGCTGGCGAATGCGTTCGGCGACCTGCACGGCGCCTTGCTCATCGGTATCGGCCAGCAGGCAGGCAAACTCTTCGCCGCCGATGCGCGCGAACAGATCGTGCTTGCGCAGGATCGACGAGGTCAGTTGGCTGAAGGCAATCAACGCCTGGTCGCCCATGGGGTGCCCGAAACTGTCGTTGAGGCGCTTGAAATAGTCGAGGTCGCATAACAGCAAAGTCACCGGCTTGCCGTGTTGCTGGCTGTCGGCCAGAAGTTTTTCGCCATGCAGCATGAAGGCCCGGCGATTGTCGATACCGGTCAGTACGTCGGTGAAGGCGGCGGCCTTGAAGTTGAGCTCGGCGCGCTCCTTGACCATCGCCAGGGTGACGTAGGCGATGCCGATCGCATACAGCATCGATTCGAACAACATGAACGAGAAGAACGGCACGCCTTCGCCCACCAGCGTGTTTTCATTCTTGATCGGCATGCCGGGGTCGATCACTGCGCGCACGCAGTAAAACGTCGTGTGAAACAGCATCAGCCCCACAGCCGGCAGATAGGCTACTTCCAGGTGTCGGCGATGGCGCCACAACTCCAGCGCCGACAGCACGCCATAGCTGGCGGCTACCAGGGAGTACAGGGTCACCCGGCTGGACATCGAGCCATAAAACGGCGGCACCAGGCACATCACCAGCCACAGCGCCGGGCCTGCGAGGATGCCCGGCAGATAGGGCTTGCCATGGACGAACAGGCGCATGGCGGTCCAGTTCATGGCGGCGCTGAGCAACAGCACCACATTGCCCAGGACCAGCGCGACAAAATCCACGCCCACGCCGCGCACCACGATCAAGGCGGTGCCGAGGGACGCCAGCATCAGCATCACCCCCAAATAGCCCAGGGTGGGCTCGCGCACACGGTGCCAGGCGTGGACAGTGAGCAGGCCCATCAGGCAAAAAACGAAGACCGCGACCATCAAGAGCGTCGGTATGTGCAGCATCATGTCCTTGACCCCGCAAGATGCACTGTCGAGATAACCCCCGGCAGACACACGCCAAAGCGGTCATCCGGTGCAGAAAGGGCGCAATTGTAGCCGGATAACGCGGATCAATGCTGGCCTAAGGACAGCTTGACGTTGAGCGCACGTCCCCGACATGCTGCGCCCCCCCTGCGACCAAAAGGACTTCCCATGGACAACAGCCCCGTACGCATCACCGGCGAAGAGCTGCTCTCGGACAACTGGTACCTGCTGAAAAAGTACAGCTTCGACCTGCGCCGCCGCGACGGCAGTTGGCAAGCCCAGACCCGCGAGGTGTACGACCGCGGCAATGGCGCGACCATCCTCCTGTACAACACCTTGCAGCGCACGGTGTTGCTGATTCGCCAGTTCCGCATGCCGACCTTCGTCAATGGCCACGACGGCTACCTGATCGAAACCGCCGCGGGCCTGCTGGACAACGCCAGCCCTGAAGAGCGTATCCGCCTGGAAGCCGAGGAAGAGACCGGCTACCGCATCGGGCATGTCGAGAAAATCTACTCGGCATTCATGAGCCCCGGTTCGGTGACCGAGCGCATTCATTTCTTTATCGGTGAGTACCAGCCCGGCGACCGTGTGGGCGAAGGCGGTGGGCTTGAAGAGGAGGGCGAGGATATCGACGTGCTGGAGCTGGGGTTTGACGAGGCCATCGCCATGGTAACGCGCGGTGAGATTGTCGATGGCAAGACCATCATGCTCCTGCAATACCTGGAGCTGCGGCTGCTCAAGGCGACCCTGACGCTTGCGTAGGCGCCGGCTTGCCGGCGTCTACAGGGGCATTTTCTTCAATACGCACTGGCTACAGGAACGTAGCGTACAGGCCTCGTCCCCCTGTCATTACAAAAAGGAAGTGCAATGAGTGTGCTCATGTCCATGGCCGCCTTCGCCCTGGCGACCTCTATCACCCCCGGCCCTGTCAATATCGTCGCCCTTGGCTCGGGTGCGCGCTTTGGTTTTGTCGCCAGCCAGAAGCACGTGGCCGGCGCGGCGCTGGGGTTCACGGTGTTGTTGGTATTGATCGGCCTGGGCCTGCACGAACTGCTGGTGCGTTGGCCGATCTTGACCCAGGGCATCCAGTGGGGTGGGGTGGTATTCCTGCTGTACATGGCCTACAAGCTGGCGATCGATGACGGCCGGCTGGATGCCCAAGAGGCCGGCGTTGCGCCGTCGATGTTGTATGGCGCGGTCATGCAATGGCTCAACCCCAAGGCCTGGCTGGCGTGCGTGGCGGGCATGGGGCTGTTTGCGGCCGATGGCGAGGCCACGCGGGTCTGGCAACTGGCGGCGGTGTACCTGGTGATTTGCTACCTGTCGGTGGCGTGCTGGTCATATGTGGGCACGTTCTTGCGTCGTTACCTGAGCAATGCTCGAGGCATGCGCCTGTTCAACCGGGCGATGGCGCTGTTGCTGGTGCTCAGTGTGGCGTACCTGTTGCTGGGCTGAGTCAGCCGCGATATTGCCCAGGCGTGGCGGCCAGGTGTTGCTTGAACGTGCGCTGGAAGTGCGCCTGGTCGGCAAAGCCTGCGGCCAGTGCCACATCGGCAATCAACTGGCCGTTGCGCAGTTGGTTGCGGGCAAACTGGATCCGCTGGTTGACCAGGAATGCATGGGGTGTCATCCCGTAAGACTGCTTGAACGCACGGATCAGGTACGACGGCGACAGCTGCGCGGCCTGGCAGATCTCGTCGAGTTTCAGCGCCTCGGTGCAATGTTCGCGGATGTACTCGGCGGCGCGTTCGAGCTTGTGATTGACCTCCCGTAGCCGCGTCGCAGCGGGGTTCAGGCGCAGCTGTACCTCCGTGAAAAAACTCACCACGGCACTGTGTTTGTGCAGCTGTTCGGCGTGCTCGTCGGTCAGCACGGCGTACAGCTCAAGCAGGCCGGCAAACAGCAGCGGGTCATCGGTATGGGTGGTGCTGAAGCGGCGAAAGTCCAAGTCGCAGGCAAACCCCAACTGGTGTTGCAGGTCGGTCAGCCAGGGTGTGTCGATATAAAGCATGTGATACGACCAGGGCTGGTCGTCGACGGGATTGCAGGCGTGCACGTCGCCGGGGTTCATCAGCACCACGGTGCCGGTATGGATTTGGAACGTGTCCGGGCCATGGATATACAGGCTCTGCCCGGCGGTGATCGCACCAATCGAGAAATGATCGTGGGCATGCCGGGTGTAGCAGACCTTGCGCCCGTCATCGATAGTGCGCGCCTCGATAAACGGCAGGCTGGCATCACGCCAGAAGCGCGGGGCGGCCAGGTCGGGCAGCGACATGATGCAATCTCCGAAGATCTTGTAGGAGCCCGATGATTGCACATAAATACAGCGCCGACCTTATGTAGGATCCGGTTTGCCTGCGATGGCGGTGGTTCAGTCGGGGGATTTGGCGACTGCTCTACCGCCATCGCGGGCAAGCCAGCTCCTACATTTTTAGGGGGCGTATCCAGGGCTTAGAAGTCCCAGCGCGTCGCCAGTTGCAGGCTGCGCGGCTCGCCGTAGAAGCCGGTGCCGAAGTTGCCCAGGCCGGTGTAGTACTTTTTATCCAGGGCATTTTTCACGTTCAAGGTGGCACTCAGGTGCTCGTTGAAGCGATAGCGCGCCATCAGGTCTACCAGGTAGTAGCTGTCCTGGGTGATGCGTGTGTATTGGCCGAAGTTGACCGTGTCATTCGGGTTGGGCTGGAACACATTGCCGAAGAACTCGCTCTGCCAGTTGACCCCGGCACCGAGCGTCACCTTGTCCAGCGCGCCAGGCAGGCGGTAGGTGTTGAACAGGCGCACCACTTGTTGCGGCGTGGTGGTTTGCAGCACCGAGCTGTAGACGTAATCGTCGTTGGCATCGCGGGTGTGCTGGTAGGTGTAGCCGGCCGAGACATTCCAGCCGTCCAGCACTTCGCCGGCCAGTTCCACTTCAAAGCCCTTGGTGGTGGCACCGGCAATCGGGCGATAGATCGAGTCGCTTTCAAAGCCCGAGACGTATTGCGCGACATTGTCCTGTTCGATGCGGAACGCGGCGAAGCTGGCATTCAGGCGGCCATCGAAAAAGGCCGCCTTGAGCCCGGCTTCGTAGGTGTCGCCTTCAATTGCGTCGAGCAACTTGCGATCGGCGTCCTTGCTGTTCTGTGGCCGGTAGATCTTGGTGTAGCTGCTGTACACCGACCAGATATCGTTGAGGTCGTAGACCACTCCGGCGTAGGGCGTCACCACCCCGGTTTGCTTGTAGCTGCTGCGGGCATCGGCGGTCGTTGCAGCGTAGAAGTCGGTGGTGTCGGTGTTGCTGAAATTGCTTACGCGGGTACCCAGGATCACCGACAGGTCATCGGTAGGTTTGAGGCGGGTCGCCAGGTAGGCGCCGGTCTGGCGTTGCACAATATCGTTCTGGCCGCTGCGCGGGATGTCCGGCTTGGCGTATTCGCCACGCCAGTCATAGATGCTGCCGCCCACTGGTGGGTAGATCGAGCCGTAGACCGGCACATCCTGTTTTGAACGGGTCGCCATAAAACCCATGATCAACTCATGCTCGCGGCCAAACAGGCTGAACGGGCCGTTGAGGTTGACGTCGAGGGTGTTCTGCACCTGGTCGCCCTTGTACTTGCCCATGAACATGTACATGCCTTCGCCGGTAACCTGGTCCGGGTTGCCACCGCTGGCGGAGGCGAGCAGGGTGTCGTGCTGGCTGCGCTTGCGGTCCAGGCTGACTTTGAGCGACCAGTCGTTGGCCAGCTTTTGCTGGACCGAGGCGAAGATCGTCTGGTTCTGGAAGTCGCGGCGGCTCCAGTCGGCAGCCGGGTTGAACGAGCGCGAGAAATTCGTGCGATTGCCATTGCTGAAATACATCGGGAACCCGGTCCAGCTGGCGCCACGGGAGCGGGTATCCTGCTGGTCGATGCCGAAGGTCAGCAGGGTGTCGGGGGTCAGATCGGCTTCGAGGATGCCGTAGGCAATGTCCTTGGTGTGCTGGTAGTGGTCCAGGTACGACGAGCGATCCTGGTAAACCCCGACAAAGCGCCCGCGCACATTGCCCGACTCGGTCAGCGGCCCGGAGATATCGCCTTCGGTGCGGTAGTTGTCCCAGGAACCCACGGTGCCGGTGACCGAGGCCTTGAAGTCCTTGGTGGGCTTTTTGCGGATCAGGTTGACCGTGGCCGAAGGGTCGCCCGAGCCGCTCATCAGGCCCGATGAGCCCTTGATGATTTCCAGGTGGTCGTACACCGCCATGTCGGTACTGGTGGTGCCGTAGTCGTACACGCCGTCATAGGTGGAGTTGACGCCGTCGTACTGGAAGTTGGTGATCGGCAGGCCGCGGCTGGAGAACTCCCAGCGCTCGCTGTCGTAGTTCTGCACGCTGACGCCAGGGGCGCGGCGCAGGGTGTCGGCGATGTTGTTGGAACCCTGGTCATCCATCTGCTGGCGGGTGATCACGGTGACCGACTGCGGTGTCTCGCGGATCGACAGCGGCAGGCCGGTGGCCGAGGCCATCGAGCCGGTGGTGTAGGAATGGCTGTCTTCGGTGGTGGCACCCAGGGCCACGCCGGAGATGGTGGTGGCGCCCAGCTCCAGTTCGCCGGTATTGAGCGGCGCCAGTTCCAGCACATAGCCATTCTCGCCCTGGGGCTGGGCCTGCAAACCGCTGCCTTGCAATAACCGCTGCAACCCGGCGGCCGGGGTGTAGCTGCCACTGAGTCCAGGGCTGGTCTTTCCGGCTGCCAGGCTGTTGTGGCCGGCGATAAACACCCCGGACTGCTCGGCAAAGCGATTCAGCACGCTGACCAGCGACCCAGCGCCGATGTTGTAGCTGCGCGTGGTTTGCTGGGTAGACGGCGTTTCCACCGCCTGCACATTGAGCGGGCCCAGGCAGAGCAGGGTCGCGGTGATGGCCAGCGCCAGGGGGCGCAGCGTGAAAGCAGCGGGTTGCGGCATGGAAGGTTCCCTACGGATTCGGCGAATGTGAAAGCGTCTGCTGGGTTAACCGAACGAACGTCGAAAAGGGGAACTGCGGGAGTGAAAAAATGTTGCCCCGATCAATCTTTTGTAGGAAGCGGCAAGCCAGCTCCTACAGGGCGGTGTGTCTGGGGCCTACGTTGACCCACCACGGCAGCACTCTGTCTACCTGGATCGGCAACGCCGCCTCCAGCAGCCGCAACGCATGCTCGCTGTCCTTGAGCGGGAAGGAGCCCATCACTGGCAGGTGGGCCACGGCCGGATCACAACCCAGGTGGCCGGGCCGGTAGCGGTTCAGTTCGCCAATCAATTGGCCCAGGGGCAGGTTGTCGGCCAGCAGCACACCCCGGCTCCACGCCTCGCGGGTGGCGGATGCCGCGACCGTACTGCGGATCGTGCGCCGATCGAACACCGCCTGTTGCCCGGTCTCGATAATGCGCACCTGCTGGCTATCGGCGGTGCGCACTTCTACCCGGCCGTCGAAGACATTCAGGTGGGTGCCGTCCTCGCCTTGCAACACACTGAAGCGGGTGCCCAGGGCGCGCAGGCGGCCGTGCTCGGTGTCGACCAGGAACGGGCGCTGGAGGTCCTTGGCGGTGTCGATCAGCACTTCGCCAAAACGCAGTTGCAGCAGGCGCTGCCGGGCGTCGAACCGCACGTCCATGGCGCTCAGGGCGTTGAGCCAGATATGGGTGCCGTCGGTGAGCACGGCATCGCGGATCTCGCCGCTGGCCGTGGCGTAGTCGGCGCTCCAGCCGCCGACCACCCGGGGCAGGGCGGTGCTGCGCCAGGTGCCCCAGGCCAATGCTGAACCTGCGCCCAGCACCAGTAGTGTCTTGAGGGTTTGCCGCCGGCTGCTGCGCAGCGCGCGGCCAGCGCCGATGGGTTCGTCGGTCAGGGGCGCGAAGCGTTGGCTGACGCGCTCGACGTAACGCCAGGCGGCCTGATGCTCGGGGTTCTGCCCCAGCCATGTTTGCCAATGCTGCTGCGCCTGGGTGTCGCCTTGCGGGTCTTGCAGGCGCACATACCATTGGGCTGCCTGCTGCAGGCTGGCGTGGCTGAGTTTTGCGCTGGAGTTCATTCCACCAGCAACCCGTCGAGTTCGGCTTCCAGCACCGCACAGTGCAACAGCGCCTGGGCCATGTATTTTTTCACCATGCGCTCACAGACCCCCAGTTGCACGGCGATTTGCTTGTAGGTCAGGCCATGCAGTTGCGCCAGCAGGAAGGCGTCGCTGACCTTGCGCGGCAGGCGCGCGAGCATGGCATCTACTTCGTACAGGGTTTCGACGATGATCGCCCGCT
Organism: Pseudomonas sp. WS 5021; assembly: GCF_012985535.1. Lineage (NCBI taxonomy): Bacteria > Pseudomonadati > Pseudomonadota > Gammaproteobacteria > Pseudomonadales > Pseudomonadaceae > Pseudomonas > Pseudomonas sp. WS 5021. The sequence continues at coordinate 396,265 of NZ_JAAQWP010000002.1, forward strand.
GTTCCGGCGATGGCTGCACCGCTTGCGGGCGCTCGGCGAGGCTTTGCAGCCAGGCCTGTTCCAGTTGACGGCGGCGCCAATGGTCGATGCACAGGCCTCGGGCGATGGTTGCCAGGTAGGAGCGCTCACGCACGGCGTCGGCCTGGTCGGGTGGGCGCTTGAGGACGCGGATAAAGGTGTCTTGCGCCAGATCGGCGGCATCCCAGCGATTGCTCAGGCGCCGGCGCAACAGGCCGAGCAGCCAGGAGTGGTGGCTGCCGTAGAGCTGACTGAATGGCGTGGGGGAAGTCGACACAATATCCAACCGGCGCTGATGCCATGACGTGAATAGGAATTGGTCGCGATTAAAGCAAAGGCCTGCGGCCAGCGCAAATGATATTGGTTTGCTTTTGCGAAAGAGATTGCCTGCAGATCTGCACAGATCAAATTGATGCCGAGCGCCAAAAACTCGCGCTTTAATCTGAGATAAATGACTTCAGATTTTTTTGCACCCATTGCAACAGAATATCAAAACAGGCCGGCAGGCTCGGCCTGAATATCCCAGCTAAAGATCAGAACCTCCTTTGCATCACTCCCCGCACCACCCCCCGACCGTGTACTTGATATCGGTACTCTCCATGTGAAAGCCGGCAAATACCCTGCGAATGTCAGGATGATCATTGAGGCTAATAATGGCCTCATACTGTTCCAGACCGAAAGGAACACCCTAGCCCCGCGTCTGCCAGTACGGAGGGTCGCAGTAGAACAGCGTATGTTCACGGTCACACTTCTTCATTACCTCCTGCCAGCCAAGATGCGCTGCTGATAGAGTCTCCTCGCTCCGTAGCAAGTTCAGTCCTGGTGACGTGGTAGTCGCCGTACCGTAGGTCTGACCATCAACGCGGCCCCCGAGGGCAGACTGCTGTAGGTAATAGAATCTGGCGGCCCGCTGGATATCAGTCAGCGTTCCCGGTCTGGTTATTTGCAACCACTTAAACACCTGGCGGCTCGACAAAGCCTACTTGAACTGCCTGACAAACTCTTCCAGTTGGTTCTGTACAACTCGGTAAAGGTTGATTAGATCGCCGTTAACGTCATTTAGCACTTCGACGTCTGCCGGTACCGGCCGTAGGAAGAACAGTGCGCTGGCTGGAAGTGATGCGCACAGCCTGGGCCAATGAGTGGCCCAGGGCGTTTAAACGAGTTTAAAGAGTGTTGATATTTCTTAGAAAACTGCCGGTTAAAGGTGACTAAATTTTCCGTAATGAATTAGGTATAGCGCCTAAAGGTCCATCTGTGATGATAAAGCTCACTCGATCTCCTACCTTAAAGTAACTACTGCGCAAGCTAGGCCAGGGTGATATAGAGCCTTCCACAGTGGGCCGTCCTAAATCGGACTTTGTAATAACACTCGGTTCTTCTGGTAAAGGAAATGGATCTATAGCGTCGCCATCAAAATCCTCCGGTCCATAGTTGGAACCTATATCGAAAATCACATCTTTACTTCCTCCATCGGGTTTTACGAGCGCAGACTTCGTAGGAGGTTTTTCTGGCTCTCCCCAAACTATAGCTATCTGAGGGTAGTCACCAATTGATGTAATGACGCCAGTGTAATTAGTCGTTGTAGTAGGCTTTGCCATGCTCGCTCTCCTTGCCAAAACTGGATTCGTGAGTATTGCCTGCAAAAATGAGGCACTGCAGGAGAGATGACACAACACTAATGGAAAGCCGGCTACTGTCAAAATTGACAGGCCAGGCTGTTATTTTGAGCAAATTCCCTACCATTCGTCTCTTTCAGCGTTGGTCTGGCTGGCCAGCTCGGCGGCAATGCTGCGCATCAGCAGCTCCGGCAGGCGGGGGCTATTGAGTTCGACAGTGATCATTGCAGTCTCCTAGGCGGCCTCTTGTTTGCGTTTGAACATGTCCGCCAACCCGGTACCAGGGGCATGGTTAAAGCCTGGGTCCGTGCGGAACGTGATGGGTTTTCCTGCCGCGTCGGTGGTGCGCACCAGCGTCACCTGGGCGGTTCTGATTTCGCCCGTGCGTTTGTCGGTGCCGGTCTCGACGGTTTGGCGGCGGCCTCGTTACGTAGCGTGGTCATTTTCATTGCACTGGCTGCAACTCTATTTCAGAACTCCGCTCACCACGGACCGTTTTATCCCGGAGTGTCCCAGGTTTATCTCACACCACCCCTGGTATTTATCTCAGTCCTAAACATCAAATGTGGGAGGCAGCGGTGGATCCCGCCCCCCAGCATCAAGCCAGATCAGATACGCGAAGTTGGCACCAGGAACGCGGCCTCCAGCAGCTGCCGGGTATAGGCGTGCTGCGGATCGGCGAAGATCGTCTTGGCATCCCCCTGTTCCACCACCTGGCCCTGCTTGACCACCATCAACTGATGGCTCAGGGCCTTGACCACCGCCAGGTCGTGGCTGATGAACAGGTAGGTCAGGTTGTACTTGGCTTGCAGGTTGCGCAGCAGTTCCACCACCTGGCGCTGTACCGTGCGGTCCAGGGCCGAGGTCGGTTCGTCCAGCAGGATCAGGCGTGGCTTGAGCACCAGGGCGCGGGCGATGGCGATGCGTTGGCGTTGGCCGCCGGAGAATTCGTGGGGGTAACGGTGGCGGGTCTGCGGGTCCAGCCCCACTTCCTCGAGCGCCGCGATAATCGCCGCTTCCTGTTCGCCAGCGGTGCCGATCTTATGGATGCGCAAGCCTTCGCCGACGATCTCGCTGACGCACATGCGTGGGCTCAGGCTGCCAAACGGGTCCTGGAACACCACCTGCATTTCCCGGCGCAATGGCCGTACCTGTTGTTGGGTTAGTTGGTCCAGTTGCTGGCCTTCAAAACGGATCCCGCCCTTGCTGCCGATCAGCCGCAGGATCGCCAGGCCGAGGGTGGATTTGCCCGAGCCGCTTTCACCGACAATGCCCAGGGTCTGGCCCTGGGGCAGGCTGAAGTGGATACCGTCCACGGCCTTGACGTAGTCGACGGTGTTGCGCAAAAAGCCTTTTTTGATCGGGAACCAGACCTTGAGGTCGTCGACTTCCAGCAGCGGCGGGCCAATCGCATTGGTCGCCGGCCCGCCACTGGGCTCGGCGGCCAGCAGTTCCTGGGTGTAAGGGTGCTGCGGGGAGCGGAACAGCGCCTCACAGGACGCCTGCTCGACAATGCAACCGCGCTGCATCACACACACGCGGTGGGCAATGCGCCGCACCAGGTTCAAGTCATGGCTGATCAGCAGCAGCGCCATGCCCAGGCGCGCCTGCAACTCCTTGAGCAGTTCGAGGATCTTCAACTGCACGGTCACGTCCAGGGCGGTGGTCGGCTCGTCGGCGATCAGCAGTTCCGGCTCGTTGGCCAGGGCCATGGCGATCATCACCCGCTGGCGCTGGCCGCCAGACAACTCATGGGGCAGGGCCTTGAGGCGCTTGTGCGGTTCGGGGATGCCCACCAGGTCGAGCAATTCCAGGGTGCGCAGGGTTGCGGCCTTGCCGGTCATGCCCTTGTGCAGGCCCAGTACTTCGTTGATCTGCTTTTCGATGGAGTGCAGTGGGTTCAGCGAGGTCATCGGCTCCTGGAAGATCATCGCAATGCGGTTGCCGCGAATCTGGCGCAAGGGCTTTTCTTTCAGGGTCAGCAGATCCTGCCCGGCATACTCGATGGTGCCGGATGGATGCCGCGCCAGGGGGTAGGGCAACAGGCGCAGGATCGAGTGGGCGGTCACCGATTTGCCGGAACCGCTTTCGCCGACCAGGGCCAGGGTTTCACCACGGCGAATATCGAAGCTGATGTTTTCCACCACGCGCTGATGCTGCTCGCCGGTGACGAACTCGACGCTGAGGTCGCGGACTTCGATCAGATTGTCCTGATTCATCTCATTTCCTCGGGTCGAAGGCATCGCGAGCGGACTCGCCGATAAACACCAGCAAACTCAACATGATCGCCAGCACCGCAAAGGCGCTGATGCCCAGCCATGGCGCCTGCAGGTTGGATTTGCCCTGGGCCACCAACTCGCCCAGGGATGGCGAGCCGGCGGGCAGGCCGAAGCCCAGGAAGTCCAGGGCAGTCAGGGTGCCAATCGCGCCGGTGAGGATGAAAGGCATGAAGGTCATGGTCGAGACCATGGCGTTGGGCAGGATATGGCGGAACATGATCGCGCCGTTCTGCATGCCCAGGGCCCGGGCCGCGCGCACGTATTCCAGGTTGCGCCCGCGCAGGAACTCGGCGCGCACCACGTCCACCAGGCTCATCCAGGAAAACAGCAGCATGATCCCCAGCAGCCACCAGAAGTTCGGCTGCACGAAGCTGGCAAGGATGATCAGCAGGTACAGCACCGGCAGCCCCGACCAGATTTCCAGGAAGCGCTGGCCGGCCAGGTCGACCCAGCCGCCATAGAACCCCTGCAAGGCCCCGGCCGCCACGCCGATGATCGAACTCAATACCGTGAGGGTCAGGGCAAACAGCACCGAGACCCGAAAGCCATAGATCACCCGTGCGAGCACGTCGCGGCCCTGGTCGTCGGTGCCCAGCAGGTTGTCGGCCGACGGCGGGGCCGGGGCCGGGACTTTCAGGTCGTAATTGATGCTCTGGTAGCTGTAGGGGATCGGCGCCCAGAGCGTCCAGGCATCCTTGGCCTTGAGCAGTTCGCGGATGTACGGGCTTTTGTAGTTGGCTTCCAGGGGGAATTCGCCGCCGAAGGTGGTTTCTGGGTAGCGCTTGAGCGCCGGGAAGTACCAGTCGCCGTCGTAATGCACGGCCAGCGGCTTGTCGTTGGCGATCAACTCGGCTCCCAGGCTCAGGCCAAACAGGATCAGGAACAGCCACAGCGACCACCAGCCGCGTTTGTTGGCCTTGAAGCGTTCGAAGCGGCGGCGATTGAGGGGGGATAGATTCATCTCAATGCTCCCGGCTTTCGAAGTCGATGCGTGGGTCGACCAGGGTGTAGGTCAAATCGCCAATCAGTTTCACCACCAGGCCTAGCAGGGTGAAGATAAACAGGGTGCCGAACACCACCGGGTAATCGCGATTGATCGCCGCTTCAAAACTCATCAGGCCCAGGCCGTCGAGGGAGAAAATCACCTCCACCAGCAGCGAACCGGTAAAGAAGATGCCGATAAAGGCCGAAGGGAACCCGGCGATCACCAGCAGCATGGCGTTGCGGAACACGTGGCCGTAGAGCACGCGGTGATTGGTCAGGCCCTTGGCCTTGGCGGTGATTACGTACTGTTTGTTGATTTCGTCGAGAAAGCTGTTCTTGGTCAGCAGGGTCATGGTGGCGAAGTTACCGATCACCAGAGCCGTGACCGGTAGCGCCAGGTGCCAGAAGTAGTCGAGGATCTTGGCGCCCCAGCTCAGCTCCTCGAAGTTGTTGGACGTCAGCCCGCGTAGCGGAAACCAGTCGAAATAGCTGCCACCGGCAAACACCACGATCAACAGGATGGCAAACAGGAACGCCGGGATCGCATAGCCGACGATGATGGCCGAACTGGTCCATACGTCAAAATGGCTGCCATGGCGGGTGGCCTTGGCGATCCCCAGGGGGATCGATACCAGGTACATGATCAGGGTGCTCCACAGCCCGAGGGAGATGGACACCGGCATCTTCTCCTTGATCAGGTCGATGACCTTGGCATCGCGAAAGAAGCTGTCGCCAAAATCCAGCTGGGCGTAGTTCTTGACCATGATCCACAAGCGTTCCGGCGCCGACTTGTCGAAGCCGTACATCTTTTCGATTTCCTTGATCAGCGTCGGGTCCAGGCCCTGGGCCCCCCGGTAGCTGGAGCCGGCCACCGACACTTCGGCACCGCCACCGGCGATGCGGCTGGTGGCGCCTTCAAAGCCTTCGAGCTTGGCGATCATTTGCTCCACCGGGCCGCCGGGCGCGGCCTGGATGATGACAAAGTTGATCAGCAAAATGCCAAACAGCGTCGGGATGATCAGTAGCAACCTGCGAAAAATATAAGCCAGCATGTCAGTCGCCTCCGCTCGCCGGGTCGGCGCTGGTGTCGGTGGGTGGCGTTGTGGCCGGCGGTGTGTCGGGTTTGATCCACCAGGTGTTGATGCCTACGTCGTAGCGCGGCGGGACCTTGGGGTGGCCGAGGTGATTCCAATAGGCCACGCGGTAGGTTTTGATATGCCAGTTGGGGATCACGTAGTAGCCAAACTGCAGTACCCGATCCAGGGCCTTGGCGTGGGCCACCAGGCTGTTGCGTGAGTCGGCGTTGATCAACTGTTCCACCAATTCGTCGATGGCCGGGTCCTTGAGGCCGATGTAGTTGCGGCTGCCGGGGTTGTCGGCACTGCCCGATTGCCAGAATTCACGCTGCTCGTTACCCGGTGACGAGGACTGTGGGAAGCTGCCGACCATCATGTCGAAATCCCGCGAGCGCACGCGGTTGACGTACTGCGAGACATCGACCCGGCGGATCACCAGCTCGATGCCCAGGTCTGCCAGGTTACGCTTGAAGGGCAGCAGGACGCGCTCGAAGTCGGTCTGGAACAGCATGAACTCGATGCTCACCGGCTTGCCGGTGGTGTCGACCATCTTGTCGTCAACGATGCGCCAGCCGGCTTCCTGCAACAGTTGGTAGGCTTCGCGCTGCTGGGTGCGGATCATGCCGCTGGCATCGGTTTTCGGTGGAGCGAAGGCCTGGGTGAAGGCTTGCGGCGGGATCCTGCCGCGCAGCGGTTCGAGAATCGCCAGCTCGGCCGGGCCCGGCAGGCCGGTGGCGGCCATGTCCGAGTTTTCGAAATAGCTGCGGGTGCGGGTGTAGGCGCCGTTGAACAGTTGCTTGTTGGTCCATTCAAAGTCCATCAACAGGCTGATGGCCTTGCGCACCCGCACGTCCTGGAACATTGGCTTGCGGATATTGAACACAAAACCCTGCATCCCGGTGGGATTGCCGTTGGGCAGTTCTTCCTTGATCAGCCGGCCCTCGGCCACGGCCGGGACATTGTAGGCATTGGCCCAGTTTTTGGCCGTCATTTCCTGCCAGTAATCGAACTGCCCAGCCTTGAGCGCCTCCAGGGCCACGGTGTTATCGCGGTAGTAATCGCTGATGCGGTAATCGAAGTTGTACAGGCCCTTGTTGATCGGCAGGTCCTTGCCCCAGTAGTCCTTGACCCGCTCGTAGCGGATCGAGCGCCCCGGCTTGACCTCGGCCACTTTGTACGGCCCGCTGCCCAGCGGGACCTCCAGGCTGCTCTTGGCAAAATCACGGCCGGCCCACCAGTGCTTGGGCAGCACCGGCAACTGGCCAAGGATCAACGGCAGCTCACGGTTGCTGGTGTGCTTGAACTTGAACAACACCCGCAGCGGGTCTTCGGCCACCACTTCGGCGACGTCGGCGTAGTAGGTGCGGTAGATCGGCGTGCCTTGCTTGATCAGGGTTTCAAAGGTGAACACCACATCTTCGGCACGTACTGGATGGCCATCGTGGAAGCGCGCTTCGGGCCGCAGGTAAAAACGCACCCAGCTGTTATCCGGAGCTTTTTCGATCTTGCCGGCGATCAGGCCATATTCGGTGATGGGTTCGTCCAGGCCCTGCTGGGCCAGGGTGTCGTAGACCAGGGTGATGTTATCGGCCGGCACGCCCTTGCTGATAAACGGGTTGAGGCTGTCGAAGCTGCCCATGGCCGACTCACGGAAGGTGCCGCCCTTGGGCGCGTCCGGGTTGACGTAGTCGACGTGCTTGAAGTTGGCCGGATACTTGGGCGGCTCGTCGTACAGGGTCAAGGCATGTTGAGGGGCAGCAACAGCCTGGGTGCACAACAACAGGCCACTGATAATCGCAGTACGCAAAGCCATCATTGGGGTTTCTCCGATGCTTTCAGCCACCACGCGCTCAGGCCCAGGCTGTAGGGCGGCGTGGTCACGAAGGCGAACCGGTTACGGTACGCCAGGCGATGATAGTTGAGATACCAATTGGGAATACTGTAGTGCTGCCACAATAGGACCCGATCCAGGGCCCGGCCGGCGGCGACTTGCTGGTCGCGGGTTTGGGCGGCGAGCAACTGCTCGAGCAGGTGATCGACCACTGGGTTGGCGATGCCCGCGTAGTTCTTGCTGCCCTTGATCCCGGCCTGGCTGGAGTGGAAGTACTGCCACTGCTCAAGGCCGGGGCTGAGGGTCTGGTTGAGGGTCATCAGGATCATGTCGAAGTCGAACTGGTCGAGGCGCTGCTTGTACTGCGCACGGTCCACGGTGCGCAAGCGCGCATCGACGCCAATACTGCGCAGGTTTTCCACATACGGTTGCAGGATGCGCTCCAGGTTCGGGTTGACCAGCAGGATTTCAAACCGCAGCGGCTGCCCATCGCTGTTGAGCAGGCGTTGCCCGGAAAGTTTCCAGCCACCTTCGGCCAGTAGGCCGAGGGCACGGCGCAAGGTTTCCCGGGGGATGCCGCGCCCCTCCGTCTGCGGCAGGCTGAAGGCCTGGGTAAACAGATTGGCCGGCAGTTGCTCGCGGTAGGGCGAAAGCATCAGCCATTCATGGCCCACCGGCAGGCCGCTGGCGGAGAATTCGCTGTTGGGGTAGTAGCTCAGGGTGCGTTTATAGGCGCCGCTGAATAGGGTGCGGTTGGTCCACTCGAAATCGAACATCAGCCCCAGCGCTTCGCGCACCTTGGCCTGGCTGAAAGTGGCGCGCCGGCTGTTCATGAACAGGCCCTGGCTCTGGGTCGGGATCTGGTGGGCAATTTGCGCCTTGATCACTTCGCCGCGATTGACTGCCGGGAAGTTGTAGCCATTGGCCCAGTTCTTGGCCTGGTGTTCGATGTAAATGTCGAACTCGCCGGCTTTGAATGCCTCGAAGGCCACGTCGCTGTCACGGTAGAACTCCACCTCGACCTTGTCGTAGTTGTAGAACCCGCGATTGACCGGCAGGTCCTTGCCCCAATAGTCCTTGACCCGCTCGAACACCAATTGCCGGCCCGGTTGGACCTGGCTGATCCGGTAGGGCCCGCTGCCTAGCGGCGGCTCGAAGGTGGTGGCCTTGAAGTCGCGGTTTTTCCAGTAATGCTGGGGCAGCACCGGCAACTCGCCCAGGCGCAGGATCAGCAACGGGTTGCCGGCGCGCTTGAACACGAATCGAATGCGGTGGGGGTTGAGTACATCCACCCGGGCCACTTCCTGCAGGTTGGTGCGGTATTGCGGATGGCCTTCGGTCAGCAGCGTGCGGTAGGAAAACGCCACGTCGTCGGCGGTAATGGGCTTGCCGTCATGGAAACGCGCTTGCGGGCGCAGGTTGAACACCACCCAACTGCGGTCTTCGCTGTATTCCACCGATCGGGCAATCAGGCCGTAGCTGGACGTGGGCTCGTCGCCGGACGGCGCGTACTGGCCGGTGCCAACCATCAGCGGCTCGTTGAGCTCATTGACCCCGTATTGCAGGAAATTGGCGGTGGAGACCGGGCTTGAGCCCTTGAAAGTATAGGGGTTGAGGGTGTCAAACGTGCCAAAGGCCATGACCCGCAAGGTGCCGCCCTTGGGCGCTGCGGGGTTTACCCAATCGAAGTGGGTGAATTTGGCCGGGTACTTGAGCGTACCGAACTGCGCATAACCGTGGTTTTCGGTAATGGTCGCATTCGCGCAAAAGCTCAAGGCCAGACTTATTAGTAGAAGGAGGGGACGCTTCAAGTCAGAGATCCGATCCGGGCGGCTTGGGCTTTATGATCGGTACAGTAACAGCTTGTTCCACTTGGAAAAAGACTGTTGAAAAGGCCATTTTCAGGCGCGGCGGGATCTTGAGCGGTGCATAGATCAAATGTGGGAGCTGGCTTGCCTGCGATGCACGCACTGCGGTGAATCAGTTACACCGCGTCGATGCAATCGCAGGCCAGCCAGCTCCCACACAAGCCTGCTTGCGCTTGGTTTATCTTGGTCCGGAGACCACCAGCATCTGCCCCGGCTTCAACGCCTGGCCAGTGCGAGGGTTCCAACGCTTGAGATGTTGCATCTCGACGTTGAAGCGCTTGGCAACCATGTACAGCGAGTCACCTTTCTTGACCTTGTACTGCACCGGCTTCTTGCCGCCAGCCTTGGCCACCAGCTTGCGGGTGTCCTGCATCACCAGGGTCTGGCCGACTTTCAAGGCCTGGCCATTGAGCTTGTTCCAACGCTGCAGGTCATGCACGTCGACCTTGTTGGCCTTGGCAATCAGCGTCAGGTTGTCGCCGCTCTTGACCTTGTAGCTGCGCGAACGGCCGGCCACGGCCTTGTGCTCGACTTCGTCAAACACTGGCTTTTTCGGGCGCAGGCTCAACAATTCCTCGGGGTTCATCGAGGACAGGCTACTGGCCAGCAATTGCGCCTTGGAGGTGGGCACCAGCAAATGCTGGGGGCCATCCAGGGTGGTGCGTTGCTTGAAGGCCGGGTTGAGCTGGAACAGTTCGTCTTCGTCGATCTCGGCCAGCGCGGCGACCCGGGACAGGTCCATGCTTTGCTTGACTTCAACCATCTCGAAGTACGGCGTGTTGGCAATCGGGTTCAGGTTGACGCCGTAGGCCTCAGGGGCCAGCACCACTTGGGACAGCGCCAGGAACTTGGGCACGTAGTCCTTGGTTTCCTGGGGCAGCGGCAGGTTCCAGTAGTCGGTGGGCAGGCCGAGTTTCTCGTTGCGCTCGATGGCCCGGCTGACCGTGCCTTCACCGGCGTTATAGGCCGCCAGTGCCAGCAGCCAGTCGCCGTTGAACATGTCATGCAGACGCGTCAGATAGTCCAGGGCCGCGGTGGTGGAGGCGGTGATATCGCGGCGGCCATCATAGGCGCGGGTCTGGCGCAGGTTGAAGTAGCGCCCGGTGGAGGGGATGAACTGCCACAGGCCGACCGCATCGCTGCGCGAATAGGCCATTGGGTTGTAGGCACTTTCAATCACTGGCAGCAGCGCCAGCTCCAGGGGCATGTTGCGTTCTTCAAGGCGTTCGACGATGTAGTGAATATAGAGGCTGCCGCGTTCGCCGGCGTTCTCCAGGAACGATGGGTTGCTGGCGAACCACAGGCGCTGTTGCTCGATACGCGGGTTGACGCCGACACCGTCCTGCAATTGAAACCCCTGGCGCATGCGCTCCCAGACATCCTGGGGCACCTGCGGGCTTGGCTTCTCTGAGAGCCACAGGGGTTTTTGCTTGATCTTGGCAGTAAAAACGGGTTTGGGTTGCACGGTGGATTGTGCAGCGAAATGAGTGGTTTGGCAGCCCGCCAGAGTTGCGGAAACGGCCACCGCAATGGCTTGAGCCAGGCGGGTCAATGCGTCTGAATGGTTGGATTTACGAATAGATGACGACATTGGCTGGAAGTTAGTTCCGGGCAAAAATGTCGGGCGATTCTAGAAAGCGCTTTGGTTCCGGTCAACCATTCAGAAATTTCGTATCAGAAGCTGTCTGCTTAGAACGTATCTTTCCAAGCCCGCAAGCTAGCAAACACCTCGCTCCCAGGGCGGTTGTCGCGGCCATTCCGCTCGTCCGCTTTTTGTTTAACGGATGTTTCCGCGGTACGTAAGAAAGGGTTAGTCAATTTTTCCAGGGCCAGGGTCGACGGTAAGGTCATCTTGCCGGCTGCCCGCAGTTCGCCGACTTTTGCTACACGTTCGGCGATATCTGCGTTATCCGGTTCCACGGCCTGGGCAAAGCGCAGGTTACTTTGTGTGTATTCGTGGGTGCAGTACACCAGCGTATCAACTGGCAGGGCGGCCAGGCGTTCCAGGGAGTTGTACATCTGTTCTGGCGTGCCCTCGAACAAACGCCCGCAGCCGGCGGCGAAAAGGGTGTCGCCGCAGAACAGCAAGCCGTGATGATAAAAGGCTATATGTCCCAAGGTGTGTCCGGGCACGGCGAACACATCGAGGTCCCAGCCCAGCACCTGGATACGGTCGTTATCGTTGAGCGCGACGTCACGGGCCGGGATCTTTTCGTTGGCCGGGCCATACACCGTGGCGCCCGAGACTTGCTTGAGCTGCTCCACACCGCCGACATGGTCGTGGTGATGGTGGGTCACCAGGATGTCACTGAGGGTCCAGCCTGGATACTGTTTAAGCCACGCCAGCACAGGCGCGGCGTCACCGGGATCGACCACCGCGCAGCGATGGCTGCGATGGTCTTGTAACAACCAGATGTAGTTATCGGTGAAGGCGGGCAGGGCACTGATCTGTATCATTCTTCTATTCGCCAAGCTGAACACATTGGTGCATCTTAGAACGTCTTGGCGAGTTGGAGAATGCAATGACTGATAAAGCGTTCGCCCAGGCCGATCCCGAGTGGCTGGCCTTGATCAGCGCAGCCCGTGAATGGCTGTCCGGGCCGATCGGGCAATTTCTGCTGGAACAAGAGCGGCTTATGCTCGAAGAAGAGCTGGAGCGCTTCTTTGGCGGCTACCTGGTGCACTACGGCCCTTCGGCCCAGAATCCGCCGCCTGCGCCCCAGGTGCAGCGCAATGTACGCCTGGGCGCGCCGTTGCCGGGGGTGGAGATTGTCTGCGAGGAACAGGCCTGGCCCCTGAGCGAGCATGCCGCCGATGTAGTGGTGATGCAGCATGGCCTGGATTTTTGCCTGTCGCCCCATGGCTTGCTGCGTGAAGCGGCGAGCGCCGTGCGCCCGGGCGGCCATTTATTGATCGTTGGTATCAACCCCTGGAGTTCATGGGGCCTGCGGCACGTCTTCGCCCATGATGCGCTGCGCCAGGCCCGCTGCATCTCGCCCTCGCGGGTCAGTGACTGGTTGAACCTGCTGGGCTTCGCGCTGGAGAAACGCCGCTTCGGGTGCTATCGTCCGCCGCTTGCCTCGCCCAAGTGGCAGGGCCGTTTGGCTGGCTGGGAGCGCCGGGCTGGGGCCTGGCAGTTGTCCGGCGGCGGTTTCTACCTGCTGGTGGCCCGCAAGATCGTGGTCGGGCTGCGGCCGGTGAGCCAGGTACGGCGCGAGCCCATGGGCAAGCTGGTGCCGATGCCCCTGGCCAAGGTCAACCGTCGCTCCAGCGAGCCATAAATCACTTTTCTGGAATTCAGGTCGCAGTGTTCGACCTCGGGAGCTGCCGGTCGATTACCGGCAACCCGCTTTGATGGATAGCGTAATGACCGATAGCGTAGAACTCTTTACCGACGGCGCCTGCAAGGGCAATCCTGGTCCTGGCGGCTGGGGCGCCTTGCTGGTGTGCAAGGGCGTGGAGAAGGAGTTGTGGGGCGGCGAAGCCAACACCACCAATAACCGCATGGAACTGATGGGCGCCATTCGCGGCCTGGAAGAGCTCAAGCGCCGTTGCGATGTATTGCTGGTGACGGACTCGCAATACGTGATGAAAGGCATCAACGAGTGGATGGTCAACTGGAAAAAGCGCGGCTGGAAAACTGCCGCCAAAGAACCGGTAAAAAACGCCGACCTGTGGCAGTTGCTGGATGAGCAGTGCAACCGCCACAACATCACCTGGAAGTGGGTACGCGGGCATATCGGTCACCCAGGCAACGAGCGGGCCGACCAGTTGGCCAATCGCGGCGTGGATGAAGTGCGCGGTTACAAACAGAGCTGACCGTCAGTCACACCGCAGCGGCCATTCGAGCTGCTGCTTCACGCCTCGCATCGCGCGGGGCGAATCCACCAGCACCGCATCGATTTTACGGCACGCCGCCGCTCGATAATCATCTTGGGTGTTAATGCCAATCGCCAGGATATGTACCTTGCCCCTGGACTGGAAACAGTCGATGGCAGGCCTTGTCCATAGCTTGGCATTCACCGGTGAGCGTGCTTCCCCAAGGGTGAAGGTTTCCACCAGCTCGGCCTTGCGCTGATACTCAAACGCCACCCAACTTCCCGCTTCGGGGGCGGGCTGGCAGTTGTGGGCCAGGGCGACGTTGGCCAAGCGGTCGCGTGTTCGGTCCCTGGATTCGAACAGGCGGGCCTGGGGGTACTGGGCAAACGCGTGTTGATAGCTGGCGTCCGTGGAGTAGATCAACACCCGGCCCCACGCATGGTTTTGCTCCAGTACCTGGGCCACGGCCCTGGCCTGGGTGTCGGCGGGCAGGGCTTTCATATCGAGGATGATCGGCGTGGTAGCCGGGATTACGGTCAACGCTTGCTGCAATGAAGGCAGCGGCACGGGACGGGTACGGTAGGGGTAGGTCACCTGGCCATTGGCCCCGTCCTGCTTGAATTGCCAGCCGGCATTGAGCTGTTGCAACTGGGCCAGGGTTTTTCCGGCCACGGCGCCGGTGCCGTCGGTATTGGCGCTCAGGTCTGTCGGTCGATACAACACCGGTACCTGGTCCAGGCTCAACTGCACCGTGAGCCATAGCACATCCACGTTATTGGCCAAGGCCTGGTCGATAGCCAGCAAGGTATTTTCCGGGAAGTCCGCCGTGCCCCCGCGATGGGCGACGATCTGCGGCAGCTGGCCAGTGGCGGCGGGCGGGGATGCGCAACCTGCCAAAAGAAGGCTGGTGACCAGCAATGCAATGGGATATCGGGTATCAATCATGGGTGTTCGCGTTCATCTATCACAGAATCAGGATCGCACCGGCGAGTTGCTCGTCAGTATCGCGTAAATCCGGCAGGGTGCGGCGAATATGCTGCAATGCCGATTCCAACTGAACGCTGCGTACCTTGCCCTGGCTGGCGACAAACGCTGCCGCATCGTCCTTTGCCGCCAGTACGACCTTGTCATCCTTGAAGCTGCTGCTGGTGCCTTTGGTGGCACTCATCGAGAGGCTGACCAAGGCGTCGGTGGTCATCACAAAGCTGGTGGCCTGGGCAGTGGCGGCGCCGATCAGGCACAGGGCGAGCAGATGTTTTGGCTTGAGCATGGGCTGGTTTTTACGCATAGAAAGGAGCGGCGCAGGCTAACAAGGGCGGTGCAGGCAAACTGCGCAAGCTTTGCTAAACCTTGTAAAAAACTGTTGGACCAGGGTGCACGGTGGCTGTCCATGGGGCGCTTGGGTTATAGAGCGTGCTAATATCCCGGCCCTTGAAATACACACACCGTTGAGAGCTGAACCCTGATGGCCATCCGATCCGTTGTACTCGATACCGAAACCACCGGCATGCCGGTGACCGATGGCCACCGGATCATTGAAATCGGCTGTGTCGAACTGATGGGCCGCCGCCTCACCGGTCGGCATTTCCACGTGTACCTGCAACCGGACCGGGAAAGTGACGAAGGCGCCATTGGCGTCCACGGCATCACCAACGAATTCCTGGTGGGCAAGCCGCGCTTTGCGGAAGTCGCCGATGAGTTTTTCGAGTTCATCAATGGCGCGCAGTTGATCATCCATAACGCGGCGTTCGACGTTGGTTTCATCAACAACGAATTCGCCCTGATGGGCCAGACGGATCGGGCCGACATCACCCGTCATTGCTCGATCCTCGACACCTTGATGATGGCCCGTGAGCGCCACCCGGGCCAGCGCAACAGCCTCGATGCCTTGTGCAAACGCTATGGCGTCGACAACTCTGGCCGTGAACTGCACGGCGCCTTGCTCGACTCCGAGATCCTCGCGGACGTCTACCTGACCATGACCGGCGGGCAGACCAGCCTGTCTCTGGCTGGCAACGCCTCCGACGGTAACGGTTCGGCCGAGGGTTCGGGCAACCGGCCTTCGGAAATCCGCCGTCTGCCGGCAGATCGAAAGCCCACCACCATCATCCGTGCCAGCGAGCAGGACATGGCCGAGCACGCGTCACGCCTGGAAGCCATCGCCAAATCGGCGGGTGCGCCAGCCTTGTGGACCCAGTTGACCCAACACTGAGTCGGGCTCATCACGGCCTGAAAGTGTGGGAGCGGGCTTGCCCGCGATGGCGGTGGATCAGTAACGAATGGGCTGACTGTCACACCGCCATCGCGGGCAAGCCCGCTCCTACAAAAACCTTATCTCCATTCGCCACATTCGCTCCCAGCTTCTACCCTGAGTACATCGCCCTCAGGACGCCAAGCCCTCATGTACAAAGACCTGAAGTTCCCGATCCTGATCGTGCACCGCGACATCAAGGCCGACACCGTCGCCGGTGATCGGGTCCGGGGTATCGCCCGGGAGTTGGAGCAAGAGGGTTTCAGCATCTTTTCCGCTGTGGACTATGCCGAAGGCCGGCTGGTGGCGTCGACCCATCATGGCCTGGCGTGCATGCTGATCGCCGCTGAAGGCGCCGGAGAAAATACCCATCTGCTGCAAAATATGGTGGAGCTGATCCGGCTGGCACGCCTGCGCGCCCCCAACCTGCCGATCTTTGCCCTGGGCGAGCAAGTCACCCTGGAAAATGCCCCGGCCGATGCCATGAGCGAGCTCAACCAACTGCGCGGCATTCTCTACCTGTTCGAAGACACGGTGCCGTTCCTTGCCCGGCAGGTGGCCCGGGCGGCGCGCACTTACCTCGATGGCCTGTTGCCGCCATTCTTCAAGGCCCTGGTGCAACACACAGCCGACTCCAATTACTCCTGGCATACCCCCGGCCACGGCGGCGGCGTGGCCTATCGCAAAAGCCCGGTGGGGCAGGCGTTTCATCAGTTTTTTGGGGAAAATACCCTGCGTTCGGACCTGTCGGTGTCAGTGCCGGAACTGGGCTCGCTGCTGGATCACACCGGGCCCCTGGCCGAAGCCGAAGCCCGCGCGGCGCGCAACTTTGGCGCCGACCACACATTCTTCGTGATCAACGGCACCTCCACTGCGAACAAGATCGTCTGGCACTCCATGGTCGGGCGCGATGACCTGGTGCTGGTGGACCGCAATTGTCATAAGTCGGTGCTGCATTCGATCATCATGACCGGCGCGATCCCCCTGTATTTGTGCCCGGAGCGCAATGAACTGGGGATTATCGGTCCGATCCCGCTGACCGAGTTCAGCCGCGAATCGATTCGCGCAAAGATCGAGGCCAGCCCCTTGACCCGCGGTCGCGAGCCCAAGGTCAAGCTGGCGGTGGTGACCAACTCGACCTACGACGGCCTGTGTTACAACGCCGAGCTGATCAAGCAGCAATTGGGCAACAGCGTCGAAGTCCTGCACTTTGACGAGGCCTGGTACGCCTACGCGGCCTTCCACGAGTTTTTCGCCGGGCGCTATGGCATGGGTACCTCGCGCACGCCCGACAGCCCGCTGGTGTTCACCACGCACTCGACCCACAAGTTGCTGGCGGCGTTCAGCCAGGCGTCGATGATCCATGTGCAGGACGGCGGGGCGCGGCAATTGGATCGTGATCGTTTCAATGAGGCGTTCATGATGCATATCTCTACCTCGCCGCAGTACAGCATCATCGCCTCGCTGGATGTGGCGTCGGCCATGATGGAAGGGCCCGCCGGGCGTTCGCTGCTTCAGGAAATGTTCGATGAGGCCCTGAGCTTTCGCCGGGCCCTGGCCAATTTGCGCCAGCACATCGCCGCCGATGATTGGTGGTTTTCCATCTGGCAACCGCCCTCGGTGGCCGGTATCGACCGGGTTGCGACCGCTGACTGGTTGTTGCAGCCGGAGGCCGACTGGCATGGCTTTGGGGATATCGCCGAAGACTATGTGTTGCTCGACCCGATCAAGGTCACCCTGGTCATGCCCGGCTTGACGGCGGGTGGCGCCTTGAGTGACTGCGGCATTCCGGCAGCGGTAGTCAGTAAATTCCTCTGGGAGCGTGGCCTGGTGGTGGAAAAAACCGGGTTGTATTCGTTCCTGGTGTTGTTCTCCATGGGCATTACCAAAGGTAAGTGGAGTACTCTGCTCACCGAGTTGCTGGAGTTCAAGCGCAGTTACGACGCCAATATCAGCCTGGCCAGTTGCCTGCCATCGGTGTTCCAGCAAGGCCCGGCACGCTATCAGGGCATGGGCTTGCAGGATTTGTGCGACCAATTGCACGGCTGCTATCGCAGCAACGCCACGGCCAAGCACCTCAAGCGCATGTACACGGTGTTACCGGAAATCGCCATGAAGCCGGCCGATGCCTACGACCAGTTGGTGCGCGGTGAAGTCGAGGCCGTGTCCATCGATGCCTTGCCAGGGCGTATCGCAGCCGTGATGCTGGTGCCTTATCCGCCAGGCATTCCGCTGATCATGCCGGGGGAGCGCTTTACCGAGTCGACGCGATCGATCATTGACTACCTGGCCTTTGCCCGGGAGTTCGATAGCAGTTTCCCAGGGTTTGTCGCCGATGTGCATGGCTTACAACACGAAGACGACGGCAACGGTCGTTGTTACACCGTCGATTGCATCAAGTGTTAAGGATGGTTATGCAAGCTGTAATGAATCCGAAGTACCCGGGGCTCAGTGTACGAGTCGCCGACGAGGGATTTGACGCCTACGTATGGGGCAATGATTTCAGCTTCGAGGTGTGCGTGTATGGCACGCCCGAACTGGGCAAGCCTGTCGATCAGTGGGCGGTGGAGCAGATCTTGCCGTACCGCAAATGCTACGGCATCGACCCCGAGGAGTTCGCCAGCTACCGCAATGCCAGCGACAGCGCGGTATTCATGGCGTATCTGGATGATCGACCGGTGGGCCATATCGTCGTCAGTACCAATTGGAACGGTTATGCCCATGTCGATGAATTGGCGGTGGTGCTCCCAGCCCGCCGGCATGGCGTGGCCAAGGCCCTGCTTGATGTGGCGCAGTTCTGGAGCCGCAAGAAAAACCTGCCGGGGATGATGCTGGAGACCCAGAACAATAACCTGGGAGCGTGCCGATTGTATGAACGCAGCGGCTACGTCATGGGCGGTATCGACCACCTGCGTTATCGCGGGATTGATCCACAGACGCGGGAAGTGGCGATTTTCTGGTATCGCTTGTTCAGCTGACACTCAAGACAGCAGGTCTTGGGCCTTCTGCGTGACAATCTCCAGCAATGCATTCAGCGCCGGGCTCGGGCTGCTGTCCCTGACCGTCAACCCATACAGGCTCACCAGGATCGGCGGTGACAGCGGGCAGGTATCCAGCCCCGCCTCCCGCGCGCCGCTGGCAGTGAACGGATCGACCACCGCCAGCCCTTCGCCGGCCTCGACCATGCTGCGCATCATCTGGTAGGTCTGCACCCGTGTCTGGATCACTGGCAACGGCCGCAGCGCTTGCAACTTACTGTCCAGCAACTGGCTCAGCGGGTCCTGGCCCTCCAGGCCGATCATCGACTGGCCGGCCAGTTCTTGCAGGGCGATGTATTTCTGCCGTGGCTTGAGCCAGCCATGGGGCGCCAGCAGTTGCAGCTTGCCCTGGGCCAGCACGGTGCTGGTGATTTGCGGGTGTTCGGGGTCATGCAGGCTCAGGCCCAGGTCGGCCTCATGCAGCAACAGGCTCTTGACGATGTCACGGGTCGGTTGGCTGGAAAGGTTGCAGGGCGTGTCCTGGAAACGGCGGCGCAACAACGCGATGCTTTGCGGCAGCAGTTGGTTGGCCAAGGGCGGCGTACACAGCGTGCGCAACGGCGGGGCGTGATGGTGCTTGAGGCTGCTGGCCAGGCGCTGGATCGGTTCCAGGGCCTCGTAGAGGTGGGCGATCTGTGCCTGCATGGCCAGGGTTTCACGGGTGGCCTGCAACCGTCCGCGGACGCTGGCGAACAGCATGAAGCCCAGTTGCTGTTCAGCGTCCTTGAGGGTGGCGTCCACATCGGACACAGCCAATTGCAACCATTCGGCGGCGGTGCCGAGGTGTCCGGTCTGCAAAATGGCTTGAATCACTTCGATATGACGTAAACGCATGCATGAAGTCCATGTTCAGCAGGTAAGGGATTCACCGGGTGAATCCTAACCCAACTCCGTTCATATGACTTCTGCCTGGAGGCACAGCCTGATCAAACAGGCGTGTTTTCGGGTTCGCGGGTCAGGGAGATCTGCGACTGAACCAGGACGAAGGTGTTGTCATCAACTTTGTTGACCCGGTCACCAATCGCCAGTTTGTAGGAGATTACAGGTTCTGAACCACCGTCCGACGGAGTGGAGTCCTGGAATTCATGCACGGAATAAACGCGGCCTTCCGCGTCACGAGCATGGAATTGTCCGACAAGTACTGCTGCCATCTGTTTAGAACCTCTGGAGAAAACACCGATTTGCGGTTCTGTAGACCGTCTTTAACGCGGGTAGTTTACCTACATAGAAAAAATACTATTCGTTGATATTCCGCTTATTTTTCCTACAAACAAAAACATCCGCCGATTGGCTACTACCTGCTGGTGATCGCCCGGCGAAGGCTCTATAACTACAAATTCCCTTAGTCAGATGTCAGGAAGGCCCCATGAGCAAGGTCTACACGATTGCCGTACTGGTCGGCAGCTTGAGAAAAGAGTCGATCAACCGCAAGGTCGCCCAGGCATTGGCGCAGTTGGCGCCGGCCAACCTCAAGCTCAGCATCGTCGAACTTGGCGAATTGCCGCTCTACAACGAAGACCTTGATAGCGCAACGCCGCCTGCGGCCTACACCACGTTCCGCCAGCAGGTGGCGGCGGCCGATGGGGTGCTGTTCGTCACTCCTGAATACAACCGTTCGGTGCCGGCGGCCTTGAAAAATGCCATTGATGTAGGCTCGCGCCCATACGGCAAGAGCGTCTGGAGCGGCAAGTCAGGTGCGGTCATCAGCGTTTCGCCGGGGGCGATTGGTGGCTTTGGTGCCAACCATCATTTGCGCCAGTCCCTGGTGTTTCTGGATGTGCCGTGCATGCAGCAGCCGGAAGCCTACCTGGGTGGCGCGGGCAGTGCGTTTGATGAGTCGGGCAAGCTGTCGGAGAAAACCCAGCCGTTCCTGCAGGCGTTCATCGATGCCTACGGTCGCTGGGTCGCCAAGCAGAAGGGCTGAGCAGATCTGCCCGTTGCCTGCTAGGCCGGTTTCACCCTCGCGCCCATGGCCCTTGCGCCGCGCATAAAAAAGCCCCGAAACCTGCGAGCCAGGTTTCGGGGCTTTTTGTTTCGCATCAGGGTCTAGCGACGACGGAATAGCGGCAACGGTTCATCCGTAGCCGCCTGGTACGTCACCGAGAAGTCCTTGAGGCTTTCCAGCGCTTCATACGGGTCTTTGTCGGCGCGCAAGGCGTAGGCGTCAAACCCGCAGCGGTGCAGGTAGAACAGCTGGTCGCGCAGCACATCGCCAATCGCCCGCAGTTCGCCCTTGTAGCCATAACGGTCACGCAGCAGGCGCGCGTTGGAGTAGTTGCGCCCGTCGGTGAAGGCCGGGAAGTTCAGGGCGATGACCTGGAAGTGTTCCACGTCGGCGCCAATCTCTTCGGCTTCTTCATCGGCGTCCAGCCACACGCCCAGGCCACCATCACGGGCCTTGAGGGCATGTCCGTGCTCACGCCACAAGGCCAGCGGCACGATCAGGTCGTCACAGTTGGAGATGCCATCGAACGACGCATCCTTGGGCAGCAGGTGCCAGGTTTCGTCGACGACTTGGTTGTTCTTAATGATTCGCTGCATAGACGCGCTCCTTGAACAGGTCAATGCCGATGCGCTGGTAGGTGTCGATGAAGCGCTCATCTTCGGTGCGCTGCTCGACGTAGACGTCGATCAGCTTGCCGATCACCTCGGGCATGGCTTCCTGGGCGAAGGATGGGCCGAGGATCTTGCCCAGGCTCGCATCGCGGCTGGCGCTGCCACCCAGGGACACTTGGTAGAATTCTTCGCCTTTCTTGTCCACCCCGAGGATGCCGATGTGGCCGACGTGGTGGTGGCCACAGGCGTTCATGCAGCCGGAGATGTTCAAGTCCAGCTCGCCAATGTCGAACAGGTAGTCCAGGTCGTCGAAACGGCGCTGGATCGATTCGGCAATGGGAATTGACTTGGCGTTGGCCAGGGAGCAGAAGTCGCCACCCGGGCAGCAGATGATATCGGTCAGCAGGCCGATGTTCGGCGTGGCGAAACCACCTTCGCGCAGCTCGCCCCACAGGGTGAACAATTGGCTCTGTTCAACGTCCGCAAGGATGATGTTCTGCTCGTGGGAGGTGCGCAGTTGGCCAAAGCTGTAGCGGTCGGCCAGGTCAGCAACGGCGTCCAGTTGCTTGTCGGTGATATCGCCAGGCGCTACCCCGGTCGGTTTGAGCGACAGGGTCACTGCGACATACCCCGGCTGCTTGTGCGCCAGGGTGTTGCGCGTGCGCCAGCGGGCAAAGCCTGGGTGCTGCTGGTCGAGCGCCGCCAGTTCGGCAGCCTGGTTGCCCAGGGCCTTGTAGTCCGGATCGACGAAGTGCTTGGCCACCCGATGCACTTCGGCGTCGGTCAGAGTGGTCTGGCCGCCGCGCAGGTGTTCCATCTCGGCGTCGACCTTCTGGGCAAATACCTCGGGGGTGAGGGCCTTGACCAGGATCTTGATGCGCGCCTTGTACTTGTTGTCACGGCGGCCATAGCGGTTGTACACACGCAGGATGGCGTCGAGGTAGCTCAACAGGTCTTGCCAAGGCAAAAATTCATTGATGAACGCGCCGACCACCGGGGTACGCCCCAGGCCGCCGCCCACCAGGACGCGGAAGCCCAGTTCGCCTGCGGCGTTGTACACCGGCTCCAGGCCGATGTCGTGGACTTCGATCGCGGCGCGGTCAGACGTCGAACCATTGATGGCGATCTTGAATTTACGCGGCAGGTAGGCAAATTCCGGGTGGAACGTGGTCCACTGACGAACAATCTCGCACCAGGGGCGCGGGTCGATCACTTCATCGGCGGCCACGCCAGCGAACTGGTCGGTGGTCACGTTGCGCAGGCAGTTACCGCTGGTCTGAATGGCGTGCATCTGCACGGTGGCCAGTTCAGCCAGGATGTCCGGCACGTCTTCCAGGGCCGGCCAGTTGAACTGCACGTTCTGGCGGGTGCTGATGTGGGCGTAGCCCTTGTCGAAGTCACGGGCGATCTTGGCCATCATGCGCGTCTGGCGCGAAGTCAGTTGGCCGTAAGGCACGGCCACCCGCAGCATCGGCGCAAAGCGCTGAACGTAAAGGCCATTTTGCAGGCGCAGAGGGCGGAACTCTTCTTCGCTCAGTTCACCTGCCAGATAGCGTCGGGTCTGATCACGGAACTGCTTGACGCGGTCCTCGATGATGCGCTGATCGTATTCGTCGTATACGTACATATAGGTCCTGTTCTCGGCAAATCTGCGCGCACGGCCGCGCACTCCCAACGGAGCCGGCGCACGATACCAGCTTGCGTTTATGCGCAAAAGTGATGTTTTAGTATATGCAAAGAACCAAATCGACTAATGAGAACGGTTATCGCGATACCCACATTTGTCATGCGGGCAATCATCGACTTTACTGTGGACGAGTCTTAATGCAATCAGCCATAAAACCGACAAGAGGCGATGCGATGAGCAATCCAACCAAAGCCCGTAAACCCGACAGTACCGTGGACGCCTGGGCGATTCTGTTCCTGATTATCCTGGTGGTTTCCACCGCCGTGTTCTGGGTCAGCCATCAGTAAAGGGAACTGATCGCCACCAAACTGTCCGATCTGCCGTTAAATAGCCAAGATCAAAAGGCTTATTGCCACTATTATGATCTGTCAATTTCCGGGGTTCGGGCAGTAATGTTGAAGGTTCTCTGCGGGTGCTTGTGGTGGGTGGGGATGGCGTTCGGGACGATGGCCCATGCAACGTCGGTGGTGTTTCTCAACCCAGGTCTGTCTACTGAAACCTTCTGGATCAGCTATGCGCAATTCATGCAGGCCGCGGCCAAGGACCTCGGCCTGGATTTACGCGTGCGTTATTCCGAGCGTGATCCGCAAAACACCTTGCTGCAGGCCCGCGAAGCATTGCAGGGCCCGCAGCGCCCGGATTACCTGGTGCTGGTCAACGAGCAGTACATCGCCCCGCAGATCCTGCGCATGGCCCAGGGTAGCCAGGTCAAGCTACTGTTGGTCAATAACGCCCTGACCCCGAACCAGATGCAACTGCTGGACGCCGGGAAGTACCCGAACTGGATGGGCAGCCTCACGACCAACGACGAGGAGGGCGGGTACCTGATGCTCAAGGAGCTGCTGCGTCAACATGGCCCTGTGCCGTCCGGTGGCACCCTTGAGTTGCTGGCGTTTTCCGGCGCCAAGTACACACCGACCTCTCAGGCGCGCGAGCAGGGCTTGCAGCGGGCCTTGCGCGAACACCCCGAAGTGCATCTGCGCCAGTTGGTGTATGGCGAATGGAGCCGCCAGCGCGCATTCGAGCAGGCGACCCAGATGTTCAAGCGCTACCCCCGGGCTACCCTGGTCTGGTCGGCCAATGATGAAATGGCCCTCGGCGCCATGCAGGCCTTGAATGGCAGTGGCCGTGCACCCGGCAAGGACGTGTTGTTCAGCGCGATCAACAGCTCTCCCGATGTCCTCCAGGCGCGGCTGCAAGGGCGGATCAGTGCGCTGGTGGCCGGGCACTTTACGGTCGGTGGCTGGGCCATGGTGCTGCTGCACGACGATGCCGTGGGCGTGGACATCCAAAGCCATGGCGGGCGCGAGCGCCAGGTGAAACTGTTCCAACTGATTGACGGGCCACAGGCCCAGCGCTTGCTGGACCTGCGTAACCACGAGGGCGACGGTGTGGATTTTCGTGCACTGTCGGCCCAGGGCAAGCCTGCGGCCTACCAATACCCCTTCAGCATGCAGTTGCTGTTGAAGTGACCGGGCCTAGACCCCGGCCAGATGCAGCACCAGCTTGACGATGGCAAAGAGCGCCAGGGCAAATACGGCGGTAAACAAAATGCCCAGCACGACAAAATGGCTGGGCTTGCCATGGGTAAAATCCCGCGCGCGGTTCTTCCCGCTCTGCACGCCAAATGCAGCAGCCATCACGCTATGAAGCATCTGCCAGAAGGTCGGCGGTTTGTTGTTCGGGTCGTCCATGAGTCCTCCTGCGAGGTCTGGGGGGAGTTGCTGCTCCCAACAGGATAGACGTAGTTACCGCGATTGGCCGTGACCCCCATGGTGTGCTGGGCCTCCTTTTCCCGGAGCCGCATCATGACCGACTTGCCCCCATTGCCGGCAACGCCCAGCATCCATCGCCCGTTATTGATCAGCGCCACGCCGCAATGGTTGATCGATAGCACAACCTCACGCCGCATGGCCCTCAAGCACAACCACAGCCCGCTGCCGCCAGCCTATTGGCATGCGACACCCGAGCAGCGCGAGCTATTGCACGACTGTTTTATCGCAAGTTTTACCGCCCAGACGGCTCTGGACCAAAGCCTGTCTGCCTTGCAGGACATCGACACGTTTGCCAGGCCGCTGCTGCTCCAGGCGCTCAAGGAGCAGTACGACGTTACCTTGGCCCCCCACGTCGCCACTTGGCTGAGCCTGCGAAAGGCCCTGCACATCACCGATCTGAACCTTGAAGCGCGAACCTACGACTTTTTGCAGCTGGAGCTGCTGCAGGCAGCGCTGCACAACTTCGAAGAGTCCGAGTCCGCAGAGGGGGCCTTTCATTCATCGTCGGGTTTTCGCTGGCAGGTGTCATCGCCTGGCGCCGCCGTCGCCCCGTTGCTGCCGGTCCGATTGGGGAGCCTCACGGTCTATCAGTTCATAGGGCTGTGCCGCCGCCTTGATCTGGGCGGGCAGTACCAGGCCTACCTCGCGGACTTTTTTTCCACCCACGAAACCACCCTGCGCCAACAATTCATTGCCAGCCAAAAGGCCGCGATGCGGGCGGCGGCCGAGTTGGCCCTGTTGCACGAGGACATTACCCAAGACGATTACCGCATGGTGCTATCGGTGATCGCCGGCGAACGCGCGCCGCAGATGGGGGGGCAACCGGTATGGCTCTGCGACCTGGGCTTGATGAAGTTGCGCATGACCGGTTGCGTGCTGTTTCTGGCCTTCGATGATGAGCATGTCGATTCGCCAATCCTGTATATCCCCCAGGACCCATACCAGCCTCTTAAGCGCTATACCAATCATGCGCAACTGCTGGCGACCTTGAAGCAACGCTTCAGCACGCCAGGCTCAGCCTCGACCCGTGTGGAGCGCCCCACGGCCTATCAGGCTTTTTTCAGTCAGTTCGTCGAGTATGCCGAGCGCCCGCATTACTTCAGTCAGTTCACCGAGGATGCGCCAGACGCCACCCTGCGCGAGAAAATCGGCACGAACTTCCCCGGCATCGGCCAGTTCTATGAACTGCTCAGCCAGGTAACCCCGTTCAAACTGAAGAATTTTCCGCCCTTGCCCCTGGCCCCGCAGGTGCCCAACCCGGACCCCTATTTGGCGCCCGTGGCGCTGGCTTTCAAAAACCAGGTATTTGGTAGCGACAAAGTCGACCTGTGGACCTACCTGTATGAGCGGCACCAGGACAAGTGCCTCGCCGATGCCGCCGGCCATGCCGTGCCCACCGCAGATGTCGACGCCGGGGTGCGAACGCGCAAACTGGCCATGCTGCTCAACATCGGGATGTTCGGCTTGAGTGCGCTGGTGGGGTTTGTGCCAGTGCTAGGGGAGCTGATGATGGCCGTGATGGCTGAGCAGTTGTTGAAAGAGGTGTTCGAGGCTTCGCAGCAGTGGGCCGAGGGCGATCGCAGGGCGGCCAGGGCGCACTTGATCGACCTGGCGCAAAACCTTGCGTTGCTTGGCGTGACTGCGGTGGGCGGCAAGGCCCTGAGCGCGTTGAGGCATGAGCCGGTTATCGAAGGCCTGGTCCCGGTGAAGCTACCGGATGGCCGGGTCCGCTTATGGAAGCCCGACCTGGGCGCGTACCCAAGTGAAGCCGCCCTGGCGCCCGGCAGTCAGGCCAATGCCCTGGGGCAGTACGAGGTCGATGGCAAACTCCATGTGCAGATCGATAACGTGCTCTACGAAAAGACCTTTGACCCGCAGCTCAAGCAATGGCGGATAAAACACCCGCGCGATCCGCTGGCGTACCAGCCGCTCCTCGAACACAACGGGGCCGGGGCGTGGCGGCATAGCCATGAGCGCCCCCTGACCTGGGACCGCCTGACCCTGCTGCGGCGATTGGGGCCGATTACCGAGGGTTTCTCGGATGAAACCTTGAGGGTGGTTGGCAACGTCAGCGGTGTGCACGACGATCTGCTGCGCAAAGTGCATCTGGACGGTTTGCCGGTGCCCGCCGTGCTGGCCGATACCCTGGAGCGGTTCAGGGCCGACCAGGACGTTGGCGAATTGATCGAGCGCCTGCGCCGCGGCACCGGCCTGCAGGACCGCCATGAGTATGCCTTGCCCCTCACCGTGGAAATGCCCGGCTGGCCTCCCGGGCGGGTGCTGGAGGTATTTGAGGCAGTCGCCATCGTTGAGCGCAGCCAGCCGGTATCGACCAGGCTGGGCGAGGAGCAGGCCTGGCGCCTGTTGGGCACGCCACAGCGTGGCGACCCACTTGGGGTGCCCGTGACTGATGAGTGGGACGGCGCGCGCCTGGAGCCGACAGGGCGCTCGGTTTGCTATGGCAGCCCGTTGTCGTTGGATGATAGTCGTCCGACCCTGAAAATCAGCCGCGCCGATGTGCAGCAAGGCAGGCTCGCCCAGGTGGTTATGAGCGGCCTTGACGAGCAGGAAATCACCGCTTTGCTGGGCAGCGGCAAGCCCAGGGAACAAGCCTTCAATGAGCGCCTGGCGGACTATGCCCTGCAACGGCAGACGGCGCTGTTCGACGCCCGGCTACAGGGCAATGGCGCGCCCATGAGCGACGGCAGGCCACTGCAGCGACGGTTTCCCGCGCTGTCCAGGCGTGCTCTCGACGAGTTGCTCAACCGCGCCAGTCCACAGGAATTCAGGCGCCTGCAAGACAGTGGGCATGTCAGCGCGCGGCTCGACCACCAGGCCCGTATCAGTTTGCAGCAGGCGCGCTTGAGCCGGGCGCTCAGCGGCCTGCACCGTGACCGGCTGGCCAATGCCGACAGCGACCGACTCGCCTTGCAGGGCCTCGCGCGCCTGCCCGGATGGCCCTCAGGTGTGCGCCTTGAGATGCGTTTGGAGGGCATTCACGGCCCTTTGCTGGACAGCATTGGCCCGGAGCACGCTGTTGTGCGCCGATACCTGGTCAGCAGCGGCGAGGGCTTCCAGGCCTTTGATGCAGGCGCCCGCGCACTCAATAGCGCGCCTGCCCATGGACGCAATCTTTTCCAGTCGATCATCGACGCGTTGCCCGATGAGGCGTGCAGGTCGTTGGGGCTGACTGGCCAGGCCGCAGATTTGCAGCAGGTGCTGGCGACCTATGCCAGTGGGCAGCGCGAGCTCATCGCCCGGGACATCCTCAAGCTGCGCACGCCGCGCTCTAGGCCTGCCTGGCGCCTGTCGAGCGGGCGCCTGGGGTATGAACTGTCGGGAAGGGGCGGGCTGTTCGCCATGGATGACGCGTTGATCGCCCATGCCCGTAGCGTGTATCCGAATATCAGCGAGTCCCAGGCTCAGGCGCTGATAGCTGCGCGCCGACGCGACGGCGAGAGCAATGCGCAAATCTGGCGGTTGTTTGCCAACCGCCAGCGCGAATTGACGGCCTTGCGCGCGACCCTTGAGCAGTGGGCGGGGGCATATGAGAGTCGCCAGCGCACGGTTGACGACCTCATCGATTGCTGGCGCCAGGGCTTTGATCGGGACAGTCCGGCCGATAGCACCCTGAGTCTACGAGGGGAGCAGGCGCTGCCCGAGTGGCACGCCGACTTTTCCCATGTCCGCACCCTGAACCTCACCGGGAGCAGATTTCTTGCCCAGGAATCCAGCCGCTTACTGCGGCCGTTTCCCAACGTGCGGCATTTGCAACTGGATGTGCGTCCCGAGCACCTCGACGCGCTGACAGAGCATTTGGCGAGTGCTCCCGGCATCACCCAACTGTCGCTTAGCGGCCCGTCGCTCACTTATTCAGCACAAGTGCTGCGCCCGCTTGAACGCATGCCTGAACTGCGCCAGTTATCCCTGGCCGGCGGCCTGCAAACCCTGGATGTCAGCGGGTTGAGCGCGTTGCGCCGTTTAACCGTGTCCGGGCTCCTGGAAACCTGGCCGCAAGGCTGTCTGGAACTTGAGCACCTGGAGTTTCTGGATGTGGCCCAGACTCCGTTGCGCTCCTTGCCTGCGCCACTGTTTACCGGGCATCAACGCTTGTGGCGCGGCCTGCATATGAACTGGTCGGCCTTTGAGCCTGAGGAGTTCATGCGGGTATATGCGTACCTGCATGACAACCCGGCCCATCTGGTCGAAGAGCTGCGGCTGGTCCAGGCCTACTGCGAAGGCGCCCTGGGCAGCCTGCAGTCCGGTGGCCCGGGTTTTGTCGAACGTGTCTTGGCCAGTTTCAAAACGCGCGGGCTGACTTCCCGCCAGCGTCTGGAGAGCGTCAACAGTGTGCGCGAAGAACACCGCCAGTTGGTCGATGACCTTGAGCAATGGTCTGATCGCGATTCAAACATTGGCAGGGTTGAGGTCGAGCGGCAGGTGGCGTCGCAAAAACTCCTTGATTGCTGGCTCGAAGGCCTGGAGCCGCGCATTGTTGGCGAGGGCCAGCCACCTGCTGGTGCCGCGATGCTGGACCTGTCAGGCGCCAACCTGATTGATTTGCCTAAGTTGCCCGCCGTGGGGTTTACCCATGTGCGCAGCCTGAACCTGAGTGACATAGGCGTGTCGCTGGAAGGCATCAATACCTGGCTTGGCCACTTCCCCCAACTCGACAGCCTGGGCCTGGCCCGCAACAATCTGACCGATCTGCCCTCGGCACTGGGCCAATGCCCTTCATTGCGCCATCTGGACCTGTCCCATAACTGGCTGGTCATCACGGCCCCGATCCAGGCGGGGTTGAGCCGGTTGACCGGCCTGGTATCGCTGCGACTGCCCTACAACCCCATCAGCCGCCTGGACGTGAGTGCGCTGCGCGAACTGCGCAGCCTCGACCTGAGCCATAGCGCGCTCAGCGAGTGGCCCGAGGGTGTGCTTGCACTGCCGTTGCGCAGCCTGGACTTGAGCCACAGCGCCGTGACCTCGATCCCCGAGGCGGCGCTGCAAGGGCATGACTTCCTGCTGTCCAATACCGACTTGCGCGGCTGTCGCTTGAGTGCGACGGCCCGCGCAGAAGCCCGGGTGTTTGCGCGACGCTACGCCCGCGAGAATCCGGCCGTCCCGCTGGAAAGCCCCCTGGGCATCCCCCGCGACCTTCTGGCCCAGGGTATGACGGGGGGCGAGCCGGAGTATTTTTCCGAGGATGCGTTGCGCCGCCCCGATTTGCTGGCTGCGCTGCCGCCCACAACCGCCGAGCTGCTGCCCGCGGCGCGCCTGCAACGCCTGGACCCGGCACTGGACGCCACGCAAGCAGCGGCTTATATCGAAGAGTTACACGCCGACGGCTTGGAAACGGTGCAGATCCACGAGCGCCTGGCGCAATGGGAAGCGCAGTATGCGCAATGGGTGCCGCTGCTCAATGAGTGGATAGATGTGCATGGGTACCTGGACGGCGGCTGGATCAGCGCGTTGGACCGGCGGCGTGCAGCGGATCGGCTGCTGGAGAGCTGGCGCTACAGCCTGCGCGCCGGGTCTGTGGGGCCGGGAGTGAATGGGGTGGGGCGCCTGGATCTTTCCGGGCTGGCTATCGGCGATTTGCCGACGTTGCCTCAATATTTCGCCCACGTCAGCGAGCTGAGCCTGAACCGCGTGCGACTCACGGCCGAGGGCTCCAACGGCTTCCTGCGCGCCTTCAGCCATGTGCGCAGCTTGACGCTCAGCAACAATGGCTTGCGCGCGTTGCCCGAGGCACTCAGTGAGTTCCGCGCTCTGCGTCGGCTGGACCTGGGCCGCAATGAACTGCAGAACGCGGCGCAGTTGCAGGCCAATCTGGCGCAGATGCCCGAGCTCGAATGGCTGGACCTGGGTGACAATATTCTCAGTGAGCTGGACGTAAGCGGCCTGCTGCGGCTCGACAGCCTGTACCTGCAACGCAACTTGCTGGACGACTGGCCGATGACAGTGCTCGAGTTGCCACGCCTGCGCACCCTGGACCTGAGTGACAACTGGATCGAGACCCTGCCGGATGAGGCGTTCGAGCCGCAACGTAATCTGTTGATGGCGGGGACCAACCTCTTGGGCAACCGCCTGGACCAGCCAAGCTGTGAACGCTTGCAGGAGTATCTGGCCCAGACCGGCAACGGCCTGGGGTTTTCCACCGAGCAGCTTGAAGTCATGCTTCTGGAGTATTGGGAGCGCGACGAACAAGGGGCTTTTGACTCACCTGACTACTCGCTGAACCACCCGGATATCGAGACGGCCCCGGTGCAAAAGGCCCAATGGTTTACTGACGTGCCAGCACACTCGTCAAAGCACCGGATCTGGGACGAACTCAGGGCCCAGGAAGGCAGCGTCGATTTTTTCTTCACCCTCTCGCAACTGCGCAATACCGAGGACTTCCTGGAGGCGCGTGCCGAACTGACACAGCGCGTGTGGAAGGTACTGGAAGCCATCAGCCAAAACCCGGCCATGCGCCGCGACCTGTTTGCCCGGGCGACGGCGATGATGCCGGACGTCACCTGCGGCGATGGGCGGATCCTGATGTTCAATGCCCTGGAAACCCGGGTCCTGGAGTTTGATGCGCTAAAAATCGCCGAGCGTGGGCAGGACGGTGCCACGCTGCTGAAATTCGCCCGTAGCATGCTCCGCCTGGAGGCCGTGGAAGGCATCGCCAAGGCTACTGTCGAGAGCCGTCCAGATATCGACCCGGCAGAGGTCCGCCTGGCGTTGCGCATTGGGCTGGCGGCGCGCCTGGAACTGCCCCGGCAACCCGCCGGCATGCTGTACAGCGAATTGTCGCAGGTGACGCCGGCCGACCTGGATCGTGCCTATGGGACGATTGTGCAAGGCGAAAGCGCAGTGGGCTATGAAGAAAGGCTGGTGGGCCTTGAGTATTGGCGCAACTATCTGAAGAAAAAATACGCCACGAACTTCGCAGCCCTGGCCCGCGAGCTGGAGCACAAGACCGACGCGCTGGATGCGCGCTACCCTGACAATGGTGCGGATTACCTGCGCGACTATGCCGTGCTGGGCACCTGGATCAAGGAGCAGCGCGCGGCGCTGGCGATCCGCCTTACCCAGCAGGAGCGCGCAGCACTCAACCTATAAGCACAGCCGCATGCCGCTCTACTGTAGGCGCGAACTTGCTCGTGAAAAACCCAAGGGCGCCGCGTCGCCCTTGTCAGCTCGCGTCTACAAAAAGCCGGTCAGTTGTCGTAACCCAGGTTCGGTGCGAGCCAGCGCTCGGTCACGGCCAGGTCCTGGTCTTTACGGGCGGTGTAGCTCGTCACCTGGTCCTTGTCGATCTTGCCCACGGCAAAGTACTGCGCCTGCGGGTGGGCGAAGTACCAGCCGCTGACCGCCGCCGCCGGGAACATCGCGTAGTGCTCGGTGAGGAACACGCCGCTGCGGCCCGCGTGCATCTCGCGGGCCTGGGGGTCGAGCAGTTGGAACAGCTGGGCCTTCTCGGTGTGATCCGGGCACGCCGGGTAGCCGGGGGCAGGGCGGATACCGCTGTACTGCTCCTTGATCAGCGCTTCGTTGTCCAGCTCTTCATCCTTGGCATAGCCCCAGTAGTCTTTACGCACTTGCTGGTGCAGCCATTCGGCGCAGGCCTCGGCCAGGCGGTCGGCCAGGGCCTTGACCATGATCGAGTTGTAGTCGTCGCCCGCATCCTGGTAGGCCTTGGCCACTTCCTCGGCGCCGATGCCGGCGGTGGTGATAAAGCCTCCGATGTAGTCGGTCACGCCGCTGTCCTTGGGCGCCACAAAGTCGGCCAGGGAGAAGTTCGGCTTGCCGTCAGTCTTGATGATCTGCTGGCGCAGGTGATGCAGCTTGGCAATCGGCTGGCCATCGTCGCCGTACAGCTCCAGGTCATCCTCCTGCACCTGGTTGGTCGGCCAGAAGCCGAACACCGCGCGGGCGCTGATGAGTTGTTCGTCGATCAGCTTCTTGAGCATTTCCTGGGCGTCGGCGTACAGCGCGGTGGCGGCTTCACCCACCACCTCATCGGTGAGGATGCGCGGGAACTTGCCGGCCAGGTCCCAGGAAATAAAGAACGGCGTCCAGTCGATGTATTCGGCCAGCACCTTGAGGTCGATATTGTCCAGCACCTTGGCCCCGGTAAACTTAGGCTTGACCGGGGTGTAGGTGCTCCAGTCGAACTGTGGCTTCTTGGCGATGGCCGCCGCGTAGCTCAGGCGTTCGGTGCGGGCGCTGCGGTTGGAGGTGCGCTCGCGCACGTCGATGTATTCCAGGCGGGTCTTCTCGACAAACCCGGCCTTCAGCTCCTTGGACAGCAACTGCGTGGCCACGCCCACCGCACGCGAGGCGTCCGTCACGTAGATCACCGCGTCATTGCTGTACTTGGGCTCGATTTTCACCGCCGTGTGCGCCTTGGAGGTGGTAGCGCCACCGATCATCAGCGGCAGGTGGAAGTCCTGGCGCTGCATCTCGCGGGCCACGTGCACCATTTCATCCAGGGACGGGGTGATCAGCCCGGACAGGCCGATAATGTCGCACTTCTGCTCCTTGGCCACCTGCAGGATCTTCTCGGCGGGCACCATCACGCCCAGGTCGACGATGTCGTAGCCGTTGCATCCGAGCACCACGCCGACAATGTTCTTGCCGATATCGTGTACGTCGCCCTTGACCGTCGCCATGAGGATCTTGCCCTTGGCTTCCGGCTTGTCGCCTTTTTCCAGTTCGATAAACGGGATCAAGTGCGCCACGGCCTGCTTCATCACCCGTGCCGACTTCACCACCTGGGGCAGGAACATTTTCCCGGCGCCAAACAGGTCGCCGACGATGTTCATGCCGGACATCAGCGGGCCTTCGATCACCTCGATCGGGCGCGCGAACGATTGCCGGGATTCTTCGGTGTCTTCGACGATATGGGTGGTAATGCCCTTGACCAGCGCGTGTTCCAGGCGCTTGTTGACTTCCCAGCCACGCCACTCCTCGGTCTCGGCTTCCTTGACGCTGCCGTCGCCCTTGTACTTGTCGGCGATGGCGAGGAGGGCGTCGGTGCCGTCCGGCGTGCGGTTGAGCACCACGTCTTCCACGGCGTCGCGCAGCTCGGCCGGGATCTGGTCGTAGATCTCCAGTTGGCCGGCGTTGACGATGCCCATGGTCAGGCCGTTGCGGATCGCATACAGCAGGAACACCGAGTGGATCGCCTCGCGCACCGGGTTGTTACCCCGGAACGAGAACGACACGTTGGACACACCACCGGAGGTCAGCGCATACGGCAGCTCGTCGCGGATGTAGGCACAGGCGTTGATGAAGTCGACGGCGTAGTTGTTGTGCTCTTCGATGCCGGTGGCCACGGCGAAGATGTTCGGGTCGAAGATGATGTCTTCGGGGGGGAAGCCCACTTCATTAACCAGAATGTCGTAGGAGCGCTTGCAGATATCTTTCTTGCGCGCCTCGGTGTCGGCCTGGCCGGCTTCGTCGAACGCCATTACCACCACCGCCGCGCCGTAGCGCTTGCACAGCTTGGCGTGGTGGATGAACTGCTCGACGCCTTCCTTCATGCTGATGGAGTTGACGATGCCCTTGCCCTGGATGCACTTGAGGCCGGCTTCGATCACTTCCCACTTGGAGGAGTCGATCATGATCGGCACGCGGGAGATATCCGGCTCGCCGGCAATCAGATTGAGGAAGGTCACCATGGCCTTCTTCGAATCGAGCATGCCCTCGTCCATGTTGATGTCGATCACCTGGGCGCCGGCTTCCACTTGCTGCAGGGCGACTTCCAGGGCTTCGGTGTAGTTGTCCTCGCGGATCAGCCGGGCGAACTTGGCGGAACCGGTGATGTTCGTGCGTTCGCCGACGTTGACGAACAACGACTGGCGATCGATGGTGAACGGCTCCAGGCCCGACAGGCGGCAGGCCTTGGGAATGTCCGGGATCTGGCGCGGCGCGTAGCCGGCCACGGCCTTGGCGATGGCCTCGATATGCCCCGGCGTGGTGCCGCAGCAGCCGCCGACGATATTGAGGAAGCCGCTTTGGGCGAACTCTTCGATGACCTTGGCGGTTTGCGCTGGCAACTCGTCGTACTCGCCGAACTCGTTGGGCAGGCCGGCGTTGGGGTGCGCGGAAACGTAGGTGTTGGCCTTGTTCGACAGTTCTTCCAGGTATGGCCGCAACTCACTGGCACCCAGGGCACAGTTCAAACCCACGGAAATCGGCTTGGCGTGGCTGATGGAGTTCCAGAACGCTTCGGTGGTCTGGCCTGACAGGGTGCGCCCGGAGGCATCGGTGATGGTCCCGGAAATCATGATCGGCAACTCGACGCCGAGTTCTTCGTACACGCCCTGCACGGCGAAGATCGCGGCCTTGGCGTTGAGGGTGTCGAAGATGGTTTCGATGAGGATCATGTCCGCACCGCCTTCGATCAGGCCTTTGGTGGCTTCGGTGTAGTTCTCCACCAGTTCATCGAAGGTGACGTTGCGGTAGCCGGGGTTGTTCACGTCGGGCGACAGCGAGCAGGTGCGGCTGGTCGGGCCGAGTACGCCGGCGACGAAGCGCGGCTTGTCGGGGGTCTCGAGGGTCTTGGCGTCGGCGACCCGGCGGGCCAGGCGTGCGCCTTCCAGGTTCAACTCGTAGGCCAGGGCCTCCATGCCGTAGTCGGCCTGGGACACATGGGTGGCGTTGAAGGTGTTGGTCTCGAGGATGTCGGCACCGGCATCCAGGTACGCTTTCTCGATCCCGCCGATCACGTCCGGGCGGCTCAGGATCAACAGGTCATTGTTGCCCTTGACGTCGCTGGGCCAGTCGGCGAAGCGTTTGCCACGGTAGTCCTCTTCCTCCAGCTTGTAGCTCTGGATCATCGTGCCCATGCCGCCATCGAGGATCAGGATGCGTTCCTTGAGGGCTTGGTGGAGGGCTTGCAGGCGAGTGCTACGATCGGACATGGGACTACTCTAATCAGGCATTACGGAGGGCGTGGATCATAGCAAACCTGTGCGCTTTTAGAGCCTGCCTGGGTTTTGCATGAATATCGCTCATGTTGATAGCGGGCCGACATCGGTAGAATCGCGGCAATTTTTCAGCGCACGCATTGAATCGGGACCGGATACATGTCATTTCGCCTCATCACCAGCGCCGTCTTGGCACTGGTCGCCTGCCTAGCACAGGCCAACGGACCCGCCCCGGCGCTTTCCTATACCCGCGACATCCAACCGATCTTCACCGAGAAGTGCGTGGCCTGCCACGCCTGCTACGACTCCGCCTGCCAGCTCAACCTGGGCAGTGGCGAAGGGGCGGCACGCGGCGCGAGCAAAGTGCCGGTGTACGACGGCGAGCGCAGTCAGGCTGCGCAGCCGACCCGGCTGTTTTATGACGCCTTTGGCAAGGCCGCCTGGCAGCGCCAGGGGTTTGCCTCGGTACTGGATGCCCAGGGCAGCCAGGCGGCGCTGATGGCGCGCATGCTGGAACTGGGCCATAAAACCCCATTGGCGCCCAATGCCAAGCTGCCCGATGAGATTGTGCTGGGCCTCAACCGCCAAAACATGTGCCCGCTGCCGGGGGAGTTCGACGCCTACGCCGGCGCGCACCCCAAGGAAGGCATGCCCCTGGCCGTCACCGGCCTGACCGACCAGCAATACCAGACCCTGCAACGCTGGCTGGCGTCCGGTGCGCCTATTGATGAGCAGGGCCTGGCGCCCAGTGCCCAGGAAGCCTTGCAGGTACAGCAATGGGAAAACCTGCTGAACCAGCCCGGCGCCCGGGAAAGCCTGGTGGCGCGTTGGTTATTCGAACACCTGTTCCTCGCCCATATCTATTTCGAGGGCGGTGAGCCGGGGCATTTTTTCCAGTGGGTACGCTCGCGTACGCCCAGCGGCCAGCCCATCGACCTGATCAACACCCGTCGCCCGAATGACGACCCCGGCACCCAGGTGTACTACCGCCTGTGGCCGGTGCAAGGGGTGATCGTGCACAAGACCCACATCACGTACCCGTTCAGTGCGGCGAAGATGGCGCGGATCAAGGCGCTGTTCTACAGCGGCGACTGGCAGGTAGTGGCGCTGCCCGGCTACGGCCCTGGCCGTCGGGCCAATCCGTTTGAAACGTTCGAGGCGATCCCGGCCAAGGCGCGCTACCAGTTCATGCTGGATAACGCCGAATACTTCGTGCGCACCTTCATTCGCGGGCCGGTGTGCCGTGGGCAGATTGCCACGGACGTGATCCGCGACAACTTCTGGACCCTGTTCCAGGACCCGGAACACGACCTGTACATCACCGATGCGCGTTATCGCGGCCAGGCCACGCCGTTGCTGGCGATGCCGGGGCAGAACGATGACGTGGGCAGTGTGTTGGGCCTATGGCTGGCCTATCGCGACAAACGCAATGAATATGAGGCCCTGCGTCGCGACAACTACGCCGACCTGCCGGCGCCAGGCTGGTCGAGCCTGTGGGAGGGCAATGACAACGCGTTGCTGAGCATCTTCCGCCATTTCGACAGCGCTTCTGTGACCAAAGGCCTGATTGGCGAAGTGCCACAGACGCTGTGGTTGTTCGATTATCCGTTGCTGGAACGCACCTATTACCAGTTGGCGGTCAATTTCGACGTGTTTGGCAACGTCTCGCACCAGGCCCAGACCCGCCTGTATTTCGACCTGATCCGTAATGGCGCCGAACAGAACTTCCTGCGTCTGATGCCGGCGGACTCGCGCGATAGGTACCTCGATGACTGGTACCAGAACAGCGGCAAGGTCAAGCTGTGGCTGGACTATGAGGCCATCGACAACGACAAGCCCACCGGCCTGAAACTGGACCCGCAGGACCCCAAGCGCGACTTTGCCAACCAGTTGCTTGCCCGTTATGGCGATTTGAATGCCAGCCCGGATCCGATCAACCGTTGCATCAGCGCCTATTGCTCGCGTCTTGGTATCGATCCGCAACTGCGCGATGCCGAACAAACCCTCAGCCGCCTGACCTCCAGGCCGGCGGCCGGGCTCAAGGTGATCGAACAATTGCCGGAAGCCACTATGCTGCGCATCCAGACCCGCAGCGGCAAACGCGAGGTCTACAGCCTGTTGCGCAACCGTGCCCACAGTAACGTGGCGTTTATGCTGGGCGAGGCTTATCGCTATCAGCCGGGCCTGGATACCCTGACGATCTACCCGGGCGTGCTCAGCAGCTACCCCAACTTCATCTTCAACGTGCCGGCCGAGGATGTGCCTGAGTTCGTCGAGGACATGGAGCTGGCCAGGGACGCCAAGCGTTTTGAACGGATTGTCGAGCGCTGGGGCATTCGCCGCAGCCACCCGCAGTTCTGGGAGTATTTCCACGATTTATCGCAGTACGTCCGCGAAACCACGCCGGTGGAAGAGGGTGTGCTGGATATGAATCGCTACGAGAACCTGTAAATGTGGATTTGCCTGACAAAAATACTAGGACTTTGTACCGCCGAGGCGATTGGCGTAAACTGCCAGCAAGCCTGTGAGGAGTTCCCATGACTGCCATAACCATTACCGACGCCGCCCACGATTACCTGGCTGACCTGCTGTCCAAGCAGAACACCCCGGGTATCGGCATCCGCGTCTTCATTACCCAGCCTGGCACCCAGTACGCAGAGACGTGCATTGCCTACTGCAAGCCGGGCGAAGAAAAGCCTGAAGACACCGCCCTGGGGCTCAAGAGCTTCACTGCGTACATCGACGCCTTCAGCGAAGCGTTCCTGGATGATGCGGTGGTCGACTACGCCACCGATCGCATGGGCGGCCAACTGACCATCAAAGCGCCCAACGCCAAGGTGCCGAACGTCAACGCGGACAGCCCGGTCAACGAGCGCATCAACTACTACCTGCAAACCGAGATCAACCCGGGCCTGGCGAGCCATGGCGGCCAGGTCAGTCTGATCGACGTGGTGGATGACGGCATCGCCGTGCTCAAGTTCGGTGGCGGCTGCCAGGGCTGCGGCCAGGCCGACGTGACCTTGCGTGAAGGCATCGAGCGTACGTTGCTGGAGCGGATTCCCGAGCTCAAGGGCGTACGTGACGTGACTGACCATACGCAGAAAGAAAACGCCTACTACTAAGGCGTTCGCTGCAAACAAAAAACGGCGCCCGTGAGCGCCGTTTTTTATTGATTTAAATTAATGAGTTACACGAGCTATCTAACAAAGAGAATCAACTGTAGGAGCGGGCTTGCCCGCGATGACGGTGTGCCAGGCGACTTATCTATCGACTGTTTCACCGCTACCGCAGGCAAGCCAGCTCCCACAGGTTGTCTTGCGTGGTGTCAGGGCCGGTAGAGGTGGGCATGGCCTGCGCGATACAGCGAGGATTCGCTAAAGCCGTCACTGGCCAACACCCGGCCCACCACAATCAGCGCGGTGCGCCGGAACCCCTTCGCCGCGACCTTTTCGACAATGTCCGCCAAGGTGCCAATGGCCCAGTCCTGATCCGGCCACGTCGCCCGGTGCACCACGGCAATCGGGCAATTCGCACCATAATGTGGCAGCAGTTCGGCGACGATTTTCTCCAGGTGATTGACCCCCAAGTGCACCGCCATGGTGGTGCCATGGCTGGCCAGGCTGTCGAAGGATTCCCCCGCAGGCATCGTGGTTTTGTCGGCATAGCGGGTCAGGATCACGCTTTGGGCGATATCCGGCAAAGTCAGCTCCGCCTCCAGCAGCGCGGCACACGCGGCCACCGCAGTCACCCCTGGAATGATCTGGAAGGCAATCCCCAACTGGCGCAAATGACGGATTTGCTCGCCAATCGCGCCATACAGGCTTGGATCGCCGGAGTGCACGCGCGCTACGTCCTGGCCTTTTTCATGGGCGTCCTTGATCAAGTCAATGATCTGCTCCAGGTGCAGTTCGGCACTATTGACCACCAACTGGGCCTGATGGCCTTCAAGCACCGCGGCAGGCACCAGGGAGCCGGCATAGATAATCACCGGGCAACTGCGGATCAGCCGCTGGCCTTTGACGGTAATCAGTTCCGGGTCGCCGGGGCCTGCGCCGATGAAGTAGACGGTCATGGGACATTCCTGTGAAAAAGCGGGCAAGGCGGGCTGTAGATGAAGACCGCTCATGATCAAGGACGGGGATTATCGGGAATTCAGCCGGCGCACGCCAATGCAAAGGTGGCTTGCGGGCTTTTCTGGCGGTTGATCAACAGGCGGGCAGGGCGCTGGGCCAGCTGCGTGGCCAGGGCCAGGGCGGCGCTTTCAGCGATGCCATGGCAGCCGGTATGGGCAAAGGCGACGGCAGAGCGGTGGCTCAGTTGCGCTTCATGGCTCGCCAGTTGCTGGGCACTGAAAAACTTCAGCGGCAACCCCAGGCTGGCGGCCAGGGCCAGTAAACCCGGCTCATCCTGCTTGCGGTCGATACTCGCCAGTGCGCTGATGTGCCGAGGGTCGATCCCTGCGCCAGCCAAGGCTTCATTGAACAGCGCCAATAACGCCTCGACGCTGCAACCACTCTGGCAACCCAGGCCGACCACAAGGGCCGGCCGGGTGTTGGCCGTTGTCATGCCGAGTACTGATCGTCGCGGTTACGCCGGAACAACCAGGCACTGATCAGGCCCAGGGCCAGCCAGAACGCAACGTTGGTCAGCTGCGAAGCGATCTTGAACTGTGCTTCCAGAGCTTCTGGGGCGAGCATCGAGTGCACTTCGGGCTGTGGCGCGCCAACCACATGGGGCACCGCCAGGATGGCCACGCCGAGGATCTTCAGCAGCCAGTTGCGACCAAACACAATCAGCGCAATGCCGGCGGCAGTGGAGGCTGCAGTGCCGATCCACCAGATCTGCCGTTGCGCCAGGTCCGCCGCAGCGGTGCCGGGCAGCTCCGGTGGCAGGCCGAGGGTCGGCGCCAACACAAAGGTGGCGTAGCCGGCCAGGCCCCAGAGCAGGCCCTGGGCGGTGCGGGTCGGGGCACGCAGGGTGTAGAGGCCAGCGAGCATCAGTGCAAAACCCACGGCGACCACCAGGTTGCCGCCAGTGGTGGAGAGCACGCGCTGCCAGCCATTTTCCGGCTCCCAGGCTTCGGCGTCGTGGCTGTGGGCCGCAACGCCAGGGGCATGCTCATGTACCTCGGTCGCGGCCGGGGCGTTTTCGAAGGTTTCTGCCTGCAGGATTAGCGGGGCCACCCAGAAGCTTTGCAGCAGGGTCAGCAACAGGGCGGCCAGCAGGCCGGTGAAACCTGCGGTTTGCGCAATTCGCTTGATCATGGCGGCAGGTCTCAGTGGCACGGGAAGGCGGCGCTGTGGCGCGTATCGTGGGCAGCGTTGTGCACGGCCTCGATGTGCGAGAACCCGGCGAAATACACCAGGCATGCACCGAGGATCGCCGCGCCGATGGCGGCGGTCAGGCGTTGGCTCAAGGTGGCGGAGCTGCTGGCGGTGTGTGAGGTGCTGCTGATGATCGACATGGCACGTCCCTTTCGAGTGGCAGGGTGACACGAGCGCATGAAAACCCCGCGAGCCGGGCACGCAGGGTTCTGAACAGCGCCCGCCCACCGCGGGTTTGTTATTTGATTTTTCGGGCCGGTCTCCGGGCTTGCGAGGGGGCTCTCCTGAGTCCTGAAAGCATCGCCTTCCCATGCCAAAAGCACAGTGGCTGTGACGCTTCGCTCGCTTACCGTTGCGGGGGCAGCACCGGATTGGTCATGCATGCATGATTGACCGGTTTCCCGTTTCACCCTGTAAAGGGCACCCGAAACAAGATGTGTAGGAGAGCATGGCCAGAGGGCGGGCGTCAAATAGACGAATTGACGCCTGCCTGATCAGCCAGGGCGACGCGGCGACGTGGAAACCCAATCTTCTGAGTAAAAAATACTGCCCAACCCAAATCTGTTGTCTGGTTTGCTTGGACGTGAGAGCGAGACAGGCTTTGTATCCAAATCCCAAAGCAGGTCAGGCCGCTTAAGAAGTTCTTGGGCAACTTTGGTTGCATTGTACGAAAAGTGGCGGGTGCTTCTTGTTTGGCGTGCGGCCTCTCGCAGTTCGTTAAAGTTTACATAATGATCTTTGGGACCTTTGGCAAATTCGCGAAAGTAAATTCTCGCTTGGTCCAGCAGGGCTGCATCGCTGAGACTTTTGAAGTCTCCAGCGATAAGAGCGACTTGGTCCCAGGTCACATTACCGGAGTGCGAACCAAAGAGTGACTTGACTAGTTCTGGGCGGTTGATGACCTGCTTTGCAAGCTCTACTTGCTCTTGTGTGGCATCTCGTCCGTCGTGTAGTTTGCCTCTCGCCATACTTTTAAGCTCATCCAAGCGAAAGCTGTTGGATGTTTTAGCGCCTGGGACTTCCAAATCTATGAAATGGGCCAGTAGTTTTTCGGCCAGCATCGAGTGGGTGTAGCTCTCAAAATACGGAATGTCCGATGAGATGTTTTGTGTCGGTGCTAAGGTGGGAGAAGCGTCTTTGGGGAGTGTAGTGCGAGGTGCGTTAAGCATAGGCGCACTGGGTTGAATGCTTGCTGAAGACTTCATCGTGTTTGTATCCCCATTGAATAGGTGGGCTTGGGGTTGGATTGTTTGGAAAGCTGCCTTGAGAGTGAGTGATGTTTTTCAAGGCTGCTGTTCCTCGTGCTAACTGCGAAATGGATTTCATTAAATTACAGCACCTCTTTAACTCGTATGGGCTGGATAGCCAGGCTGGATTCAAGGCGGGCTTTTACATAAGGTGCTTTTACGGTCTGCACTACGTACAGGTCTTTGTAGTGCTGGCTAGTAACGCTCCTGAAAAGGCGATTAGGGGGCAGGTATGAGCAAACGTATAGTCAAAATTGTCCATGTCATAACGTTGAGCTGGTCTCCTGCCAGGTCAGGGTCTATCAGAAATACTATGGGTTGATGTCTACGACAAAGTACGGTGGGAAACATCATTGTTCAGTGTCGGCAAAGATGGGAGGTTATTGATTTTAGGCGTTATAGCGAGTGATATTGGTTGAATTGCGTTTTCTGTTGGATTGATTGTCATCGTTCCAGCTAACGTGGATGCATATTCAGTGTATTCAGTGGGTTGGTGAGAGGTGCGATAGTTATGTAGTGTTCGCGGCGTGACGGTTTCACTTTGGGTCCCCAGAGGTGAGGTGCACCCTTGAGTCACTAGATGCGTTTAGCTGCGCGACGTTGACCAGTTGCCGGGCACTGCGTAGCCTTGCACCTTCGAGGTTCTTCGGCTGCGGCCGAAGCTAAGAAGGGAACGCGGTTCAAGCCGCGGCTGCCCCCGCAACTGTAAAGGGTTTATCTGACTGCCACGCCACTGCCTGTACCAGGCGGGAAGGCGCAGCCAGCGCCAGCCGCAAGGCCAGCAAGCCCCAAGCCAGGAGACCTGCCTCGCAACCGATTTTCCATTTCAACCGGGCGGGGTGATCCGGTGACGAATCCAGCACCTGCGCCGCCGCAGGGCCAGTCGTCCCGTATGCCCGCCCCAAAGGGCATCCGATGAAAACACTGGCCAAACTCCCCGTCACTATCGTCACCGGCTTTCTCGGCTCGGGCAAAACCACCTTGCTGCGCCACATGCTGGACAACGCCCAGGGCCGGCGCATTGCGGTGATCGTCAACGAATTCGGCGAACTGGGCATCGACGGCGAGATCCTCAAGCAGTGCTCCATCGGTTGCACCGAAGAAGAAGCCAACGGCCGTGTCTACGAACTGGCCAACGGCTGCCTGTGCTGCACCGTGCAGGAAGAGTTCTTCCCGGTGATGCGTGAACTGGTGGCGCGCCGTGGCGACCTCGACCATATCCTCATCGAAACCTCCGGCCTGGCCCTGCCCAAGCCGTTGGTCCAGGCCTTCCAGTGGCCGGAAATCCGCAGTGCCTGCACGGTTGACGCGGTGATCACCGTGGTCGACAGCCCGGCCGTAGCCGCCGGCACCTTCGCCGCATTCCCCGACCAGGTCGACGCCATGCGCAAACTCGACCCCAACCTGGACCACGAATCGCCACTGCACGAGCTGTTCGCCGACCAACTGGCCAGCGCCGACCTGGTGATCCTCAATAAAACCGACCTGATCAGCCCCGAAGACCTGGCCCGTGTACGCCTGGAAGTCGCCGAAGAACTGCCGCCAGCGGTGAAAATCGTCGAGGCCAGCAGCGGCCGCCTGCCCCTGGACGTGTTAATTGGCCTGGGCGCCGGCTCCGAGGAGCATATCGACGGGCGCCATAGCCATCACGATCATCACCACGAAGGTGAAGACGATCACGATCACGATCACGATGCGTTCGATTCCATCTCCATCGACTTGCCCCAGGCTGATGAAGCGCTGCTGCTCGACGCCCT
Source organism: Pseudomonas sp. WS 5021 (assembly GCF_012985535.1). Classification (NCBI taxonomy): domain Bacteria; kingdom Pseudomonadati; phylum Pseudomonadota; class Gammaproteobacteria; order Pseudomonadales; family Pseudomonadaceae; genus Pseudomonas; species Pseudomonas sp. WS 5021. The sequence continues at coordinate 440,313 of NZ_JAAQWP010000002.1, forward strand.
GAGCCAATTGGTGGTGCAGCACGGCATCCTGCGGGTCAAAGGCTTCGCCGCGATCCCCAACAAGCCGATGCGCCTGTTGATCCAGGGCGTGGGTACGCGCTTTGACAAGCACTTCGACCGCGCCTGGGGGGCTGACGAAGCACGCATCACGCGTCTGGTGCTGATCGGCCAGGATCTGGACGCAGCAGGCCTGGAAGCGCAATTGCGCGCTGCCCTCAGCGTTTAACCCATGCATCTGCTCAGGACCCAGCCCGGTGGCTTCGTCTCCGATGACAACATCGCCGACCTTGGACAGACCCCCGCCGAGCTGGTGATCCTGTGCAGCGGTGATTCCAGCCTGGCGCTGTTGGCCGAAGCCGCCCAGCAACTGCCCGACGACTACCCGAGCCTGCGCCTGGCCAACCCGATGCAGGTGCAGAATCACGCGTCGGTGGACCTGTATGTGGACGAGGTGTTGCGCCACGCCAAGGTCATCCTGATATCCCTGCATGGCGGCATCGGCTACTGGCGCTACGGTATCCAGCGCCTGGTGGAGTTGGCCGGGCAGGGCGTGCAGTTGATCCTGGTGCCAGGGGATGACCGTCCCGACCCCGAACTCAGCGGCCTGAGCACCGTGGATGCGCAAGCGCGTGAGCGCCTGTGGCATTTTCTGCGCCAGGGCGGGCTGGCGAATGCGCTGGATTTCTATCGCTGCCTGGCCAGTAGCTACCTGGGCCGCGATTACCCCTGGGCCGAACCGCAAACCCTGCCGCGCACGGCGATTTATCACCCCCGCATCGCCAATGCGCGCCTCAGTGACTGGCAGGCGGACTGGAGCACCGATTGGCCGGTGGCAGCGGTGCTGTTCTACCGCTCGCACTTGCAGGCGGCCAATACCGCTTTTATCGACGTGTTCTGCCAGCGCTTGCAGGCGGCGGGCCTGAATCCGCTGCCAATGGCGGTGGCCAGTTTGAAGGAGCCCGGCTGCCTGACGGTGGTCGAGGATCTGCTGGATGAGGTGCAGGCGGCGGTGATTCTGAACACCACCGGCTTTGCCCAATCCAGCCCGGAAACGCCCCATTTGCGGCCGTTTCGCCGCAATATCCCGGTGATCCAGGCCATCTGCGCCCAGGACAACCAACCCGGTTGGGAAGCCAGCGAACAAGGCCTTGGCCCGCGCGACCTGGCGATGCACATTGCCTTGCCGGAACTGGACGGGCGCATCATCAGCCGCCCGATCAGCTTCAAGGACCTGGCCTGGCGCAGCGAGCGCAGCCAGTCGGACGTGGTGTGCTACCGCGCAGCCCCCGAACGCATGGACTTTGTGGCCGAGCTGGCGCGGCGCTGGGTCGAGCTGGGCCGGGTGCCGAATGCAGAGAAGCGCATCGCCCTGATCCTGGCCAACTACCCGACGCGCGACGGGCGTATCGGTAACGGCGTGGGCCTGGATACGCCGGCCGCCGCCTTGAACATCCTGCGGGCCCTGCAAGCCAAGGGTTATCCGCTGCCGCCCACTTTGCCGGACAGCGGCACCGCCTTGATCCACGAGCTGCTCGGCGGTGTGACCAACGACCTCGACAGCCTCGACCTGCGCCCCTGCCATCAAAGCCTGGGGCTGGACGATTACCAGGCGATGTTCCATCGCCTGCCCGAGGCCAACCGCCAGGCTGTATTGGAACGCTGGGGCACGCCCCATAACGATCCGATGTGCCGCGACGGGCGTATGATGATCGCCGGCCTGCGCCTGGGCCTGACCTTTGTCGGCATCCAGCCGGCGCGGGGTTACCAGGTGGATGCCAGCGCGGTGTACCACGACCCGGACCTGGTGCCGCCCCACGCTTACCTGGCGTTCTATTTCTGGCTGCGCCACACCTACGGCGCCCACGGCGTGATCCACGTGGGCAAGCATGGCAACCTGGAATGGCTGCCGGGCAAAGGCGTCGGGCTGTCGGAGAACTGCTGGCCGGATGCGTTGCTGGGGCCGCTGCCCAATATCTACCCGTTTATCGTCAACGACCCGGGCGAGGGGGCCCAGGCCAAGCGCCGCACCCAGGCGGTGATCATCGATCACTTGATGCCGCCGCTGACCCGCGCCGAGACTTACGGCCCGCTGCGTAACCTGGAACTGTTGGCGGATGAGTATTACGAAGCGCAGTTGCTCGACCCGCGACGGGCCCTGGAGCTGCAAAAGGACATCCTCAAGCTGGTGCGCGAAACCCGCATCGATCAGGAGCTTGCGCTGGATAACGAGGCCGACGCTGCCGTGTGGCTGCCGCGCCTGGACACCTACCTGTGTGACCTGAAGGAATCGCAGATCCGCGACGGCCTGCATATCTTTGGCGAATCGCCCGAGGGGCGCCTGCGTATCGATACCTTGTTGGCCCTGCTGCGCATCCCGCGTGGCGACGGGCGCGGCCCGCAATCAAGCCTGCTGCGCGTGTTGGCCAAGGCCTTCGAGCTGGGCTTTGACCCGCTCGATTGCGCCCTGGCCGAACCCTGGACCGGGCGCCGCCCCGACGTGTTGCAGAAGATCGACGGGCAGTTGTGGCGCACCGCCGGCGATACTCGCGAGCGTCTGGAGCTGTACGCGGCGCGGTTGATCGAACAGGCACTGGAAGGGCCCCTCGAACAGCTTGAGGAGCCCGGCTGGGAAGATGTGAAATCCGTGGTCGAAAGCCTGCGCATCGTCGTCGCACCGCGCCTGGATGCCTGTGGCCCGGCGGAAATGCGCGGCTTGCTGGATGCCTTGGACGGTCGTTTCGTACCGGCGGGGCCTAGCGGCGCACCGAGCCGTGGGCGCCTCGATGTGCTGCCGACCGGGCGTAACTTTTTCACCGTCGATGTGCGTAACCTGCCCACCACCACTGCCTGGCGTATCGGCTTCCAGTCCGCCAACCTGATGCTTGAGCGGCACCTGCAGGACCATGGTGACCATCTGCGCCAGCTCGGGCTTTCGGTGTGGGGCACCGCGACCATGCGCACCGGCGGTGACGACATCGCCCAGGCCATGGCGTTGATGGGCGTGCGACCGGTATGGGCCACGGGCAGCCAGCGTGTCGATGACTTTGAAATCCTGCCCATCAGCTTGCTTGACCGCCCGCGAGTTGACGTTACGTTGCGGGTGTCCGGGTTCTTCCGCGATGCCTTCGCCAACCTGATCCGCTTGTTCGATGCTGCGGTGCAGGCGGTCGCGGCGCTGGATGAACCGGACGACCTAAACCCCCTGGCGGCTAAGGTGCGCAGCGAGCGCGAGGCGCTGCGCAAGTCTGGCCTGGATGAAGAGGCTGCGGCCAGGCAGGCCGGCTGGCGCATTTTCGGGGCTAAGCCCGGTGCCTATGGCGCGGGCGTGCAGGGCGCCATTGACGCTCGCCTGTGGCAAAGCCGCGCAGACCTGGCCGAGGTCTACCTCAATTGGGGTGGCTACGCCTATGGTGGCTCTGATGAAGGCACTGCGGCCCGTGAACAGTTCGCCCAGCGCCTGAGCCAGGTGCAGGCCGTGTTGCAGAACCAGGACAACCGCGAGCACGACTTGCTCGACTCCAATGACTACTACCAATTCCAGGGCGGCATGCTCGCGGCCGTGGAAACCCTCAGTGGCAGCAAGGCTGCCAGCTATCATGGCGATCACAGCCAGCCGGACCTGCCGAAGATCCGCACGCTGAAGGAAGAGCTGAACCGGGTGATCCGCTCCCGCGCGGCCAATCCCAAGTGGATCGAAGGGGTCAAGCGCCACGGCTACAAAGGCGCGTTCGAGATGGCGGCAACGGTGGACAATCTGTTTGCCTTTGACGCCACTACTGCGCTGATCGACGATCACCAATATGCACTGCTGGCCGATGCCTACCTGCTCGACCCCGACACCCGGGCGTTTGTGCAACAGCACAACCCCGACGCCCTGCGCGACATGACCGAGCGCATGCTGGAAGCCCAGCAGCGTGGTATGTGGCAGGAGCCGGGGGCCTACCGCGCGGCATTGGAAAACCTGTTGCTGGACATAGAAGAAGACAGTTGATGACTGACATCCCCCATTTCCCACTGTCGGCAGTGGTCGGCGCCGACGACCTGAAGCTTGCCCTGTGCCTGACCGCCATCGACCCGAAGATCGGTGGCGTGCTGATCGAAGGCCCGCGCGGCATGGCCAAGTCCACCCTGGCCCGTGGCTTGGCGGACCTGTTGGCCAGCGGGCAGTTCGTCACCTTGCCGTTGGGCGCCACCGAAGAGCGTTTGGTCGGCACCCTGGACTTGGATGCGGCGCTGAGCGAAGGCCGTGCGCAGTTTTCCCCGGGCGTGCTGGCCAAGGCTGACGGCGGCGTGTTGTACGTGGATGAAGTCAACCTGCTGCCCGATCACCTGGTGGACTTGTTGCTCGACGTCGCCGCCAGTGGCACCAATCTGATCGAGCGCGATGGCATCTCCCACCGGCACTCGGCGCGTTTTGTGCTGATCGGCACGATGAACCCGGAAGAGGGCGAGTTGCGCCCGCAGTTGCTGGATCGGTTTGGTTTCAACGTGGCATTGAGCGGGCAGACTTTGCCGACCGAGCGCGGGCAGATCATTCGCCGGCGCCTGGATTTCGATAGCGACCCTGGGGCGTTCTGCGCGCAGTGGGCTGACCAGCAAGCGGCGCTGCGTGCGCGTTGCACCGAGGCCCGTGCACGCCTGGAAAGCATCGCCCTGGATGACCAGGCCCTGGCGCAGATTACCGAGCGCTGCTTTGCCGCCGGTGTCGACGGCCTGCGTGCCGATCTGGTGTGGTTGCGCGGCGCGCGGGCCCATGCGGCGTGGCGCGGGGCTGCGGCCATCGCCGAAGAGGATATAGAGGCCGTTGCCGAATTTGCCCTGCGCCATCGTCGCCAGGAGCAAGCACCGCCTGCAGGCAGGTCCGATCAGGGCCAGGCGCCCCAGCCTTCAGATAGCGCGTCCGGCCAGGGCCAATGGGGCAACATGCCCGCACCCGCATTGCCCACGGGTGCTCGCCGAGAAGTGCCTAGCTGGCCAAAAAAGCCCTAGGCATCCGCCCCCGGCCTGATACGGGGGCGGATGCCCGTCCCAAAGCAGGGCGACTGGACAGGGGCCGCCAGGGCAAGGCGCGCAGCGCACAGCAGGGCTCGGTCAACTGGCCGGGCACCTTGCTCGGTGGGCGGCCGCAATCCCGTGAAGACTTGCGCTATCACCTGCGCAGCCGCTCGGCCCATGAGCTTTGGTTGGTAGTTGTCGATGCGTCAGCGTCCACTCGGTGGCATTGTGCATTAACCGACGCCAAGGGCTTGCTGGCCCAGCTGTTTGACGATGCTTATCGACAGCGCGCACGTATGGCATTGCTGACGGCCAGCGGGTTGGCGCCGAAGTGGCAGGTTCAGGGGTTGAAAGCAGCGAAAGGCTTGGCGGGCTGGCTGGATCAGTTGGGCGCGGGCGGTGGTACGCCGTTGCTGGCGGCGCTGACCGAGGCGCAGCATTGGCTGGTGGCGCGACGCAAGCGGTATCCGGCTGAGCAGCAGCGTGTGTTAGTGATTACGGATGGGCGGCTGAAAGCGATTGCCGGATGGCCGCAATTGGATTGCCCAGGGCTGCTGATTGATATCGAACGTGGGCCGATTCGGTTGGGCAAGGCTCAGGAGCTGGCGGCCGGGTTGCAGGTGGAGTATCGACATATCGATAGCCTGTCGACGCTCAATCAGATTCCGGAAGCACCCTTCTTGTAAAGTCGAATCTTCCGACATTATTCGCCGATAACAAATCTTTACTCTCTGAGCTCTCTCGCGTTCAGGAGTAAAGGGATGACTTCCAGCGTATTACCGAGCGTTTTTTTCGATCACTGCCGACACACGCTATGGGTGCGCAACGTTCCTGCCTCGCTGGACGTCCTCGCCTTCGAAGGTCAGGAGCGGCTAAGCGAACCATTCTCCTATCACATCGAATTCACCAGCACCGAACGCGACCTCCCCGCCGAAACCCTGCTCGGCCAAGACGTCTGTTTCAGCCTGCACGCGCCGCCGAAAAAGCTGCCCTTGTTAGTTTTGACGCCACCCCCGATCAAACCCCTGCGCACCCTGCACGGCGTGATCACCAGCTTCAAGCGCCAGTCCGGCTCCAACGACCAGGCCGGTTATGCAATCACCTTGCAACCACGCCTGGCCCTGCTCGCGCGCAGCCGCCAGTTCCGCATCTACCAGCACCAATCGGTGCCGCAAATCGTCGAAAGCATCCTGCGCAGCCGCCACGACTTTGAAGGCCAAGACTTTCTCTTCAGCCTCAAACGCGACTACCCCAAGCGCGAACAGGTCATGCAATACGGCGAAAGCGACCTGGCCTTCATCACCCGCCTGCTGGCGGAAGTGGGTATCTGGTACCGCTTCACCAGTGACGAGCGCCTGCGCATTGATGTGGTCGAGTTCTGCGACGATCAACGCCTCTACCAGTTCAACGTCGAACTGCCTTACCACCCACAATCCGGCCTCAGCAGCAGCGACCAGGACAGCGTGTGGAACCTGCAATCCAACCATCAGCTAGTCGAGCAACAGGTGCATTTTCGCGCCTACCACCACCGCGACGCCCGCGCGCACCTGAACGGCGACATTGACCAGACCCGCGGCGCCAAAACCACCTACGGCGAGGCCTACCACTACGCCGAACCCTACAAAGCCCTCGGCGACCGGCTGGATCAGGACGAAGACCTGCTCAGCGAAAGCGGCTATTTCTACGCGCGCCTGCGCCACGAACGCTACCTCAACGATCAGACCCAACTCAGCGGCGTCACCAGCAGCGCCACCCTGGCGCCGGGCCAGGTGCTCAAAGTCACCGGCGGCGCGCCCCAGGCTTTTACACCTGGAGCGGTGATCACCGGCCTGACAACCACCGCCGCCCGTGACAGCAGCTTCATCGCCACCTTTGAGGCCATCCCCTACTCAGAAAACGTGTGCTTTCGCCCGGCACTCAAGGACAAACCTCTGATCGCTGGCAGTATCCCCGCCCGCGTCACCAGCAACCAGGCCAACGACCCCTATGCTCATATCGACTTGGAAGGGCGCTACCGGGTGCAGTTCCTGTTCGACCGCGACAGCTGGACGCCGGGTCAGGAAAGCCTCTGGCTACGCCTGGCCCGGTCCTATGCCGGCGACACCCACGGCTTGCACCTACCGCTGATTGCCGGCACCGAAGTGGCGGTGGCCTTCGAACAAGGCGACCCCGACCGCCCCTACATCGCCCACGCCCTGCACGACAGCCAGCACGTCGACCACGTGACCTTGCGCAACTACAAACGCAACGTCCTGCGCACCCCGGCGAACAACAAACTGCGCATGGACGACACGCGGGGGCAGGAGCACGTCCAGCTGAGTACCGAGCACAGTGGCAAGAGCCAGCTCAACCTTGGGCATTTGGTGGATGGTGAGCGCCAACCGCGAGGCCAGGGAGCCGAATTGCGTACCGATGGTCATGCCGCCATCCGTGCGGGCAGCGGCATCTTCATCAGCGCTGACGCACAGCCCAAAGCGCAGGGCCAAATGCTTGAAATGAGCGCAGCGGTTGGTCGACTCCAGCAGGCGGGCGAACAGTTGGATGGGTTGTCGGTAGACGCCCAGGAAGCCCACGCAGATCCCGCCGATGTACAGGCGCAGTTGAAGTTTCTCAAGCAACACCTGGAGCAACTCAAGTCGTCCGTGCTGATGATCAGCGCGCCTGATGGTGTTGCCATGACCAGCGGCCAGCACCTGCAACTGGCCGCGCAACACAACCTCATGATCAACGCCGGGGCCGAGGCAGATATCAGCGTGGTCAAGCGGCTGTTTATCGGCGTGGGTCAAGGGATGAGCCTGTTTGTGCGCAAGCTGGGGATCAAGCTGATCGCTAATCAGGGGGCGGTAAAGATCCAGGCGCAAAACGACAAGCTGGAGTTACTCGCGCGTCACGGCTTGGAGATCACCAGTACCGAGGACGAGATTCATATCACGGCGAAAAAGGAGATCACCCTCAACGCAGGGGGCAGCTACATCACCCTCAATCCGAGCAGCATCGAGTACGGGACTCAGGGGGACTACCTCGTCAAGTCGGCGTACTTCGACTTACTGGCCCCAGCCCAACAAGCTCTGGATATGCCGCAGCTCCCTCAATTGACCGAGCATAAATCCAAGGCCAACGGGCCTGTGGATTTCTCTGGCTGATCCCTTTGCGAACCAGGAGCGAATCACATCATGGCTAACTTGTTCTCTGTGTTTTTTAACCTTCTAAACCCTGGCCGCAAGGCGCAGGCTTATGTGCCGGTTGCATTGACTTCAACAGCGCCGCAGATACCGTTGGAAGAGGCTCCCGCGTTAACGCAAACAAATGCCAATACACTGCAACCGTTGAAAAATTGGTGCCATCCCTTTAAGGGCAAAAGCAACTCACTGCTTCAATTAACCCAAATGGCCAAGGCCGCTACGGGCTACTACCCATTGGGCCGCAATGGCCTGTGGCACGGCGGGGTGCATTTCGACGGCGGCACGGCCGGTACCTTGGATCAATCCAGCGTGCATTGCCTGGCCGACGGCGACGTGGTGGCCTACCGCATCGATGAACGCTCGCCGACCACCACTTACTTCACTGAAGAACTGTGTGTACCCAAGCCATTTTCACGTAACTTTGTGCTGGTCCGCCATCGCCTCCAAGCACCCCAGATTGAAGGGAGCCCCGACGTACCGCCGAGCCTAATCTTTTATAGCCTGTATATGCACTTGCAGGACTGGGCGGTTTATCGGAATGACCCTTCCATCCTCCGTCCGGCATTTTGGCCCGAGGGGCAGACTCGGCGGGTCAAGATGACGGTTAGTGATGTACGCACAGGTCCTCCTGAGCAACGTGGCCTGAATGTGCGTAACCAGGCGCGGGTCGGCAAGGTATTGGCGCTGCTGCCACAGGGCGCAGAAGTGACCGTCAGCGGGGAGGGTGAATACCGCAAGCTGGAAAGCACTAACGGGCCAGATGTGCTGAAAAAAGCCGACGGCTCACTGCTCGGTTTCCTTTCGGTTGATTATCTGGTCCCCGTCGTCGGAGATGAGTATCGGGTCAAAGCGACGCCTTCACTGCGCGTCCGCGCAGAAGCCAACACCAGAAGCGCCGTCCTTATGGAATTACCCGACGGCACGGAAGTTACCGTGAGCGGTGAAGGTCCGTTCCGCAAGTTGGAGCGTGTTAATCAATACGTTCATTTCAACTCGCTGGAAGGCGCCCCGGAACCGCTAGCCGACCGCATCGTGGTGCTCGATCAGCCCATCCCGATCAAGGCGGGCGATTTGATCGGACACATTGGTGAGTATCAAGGCGGCAATGCCGAGCACCCGGAAAAGAAGCTGCACCTGGAAGTGTTCAGTGCCGACCACGTGGAGCCATTTATCGAGGCAAGCCGTGCCTGGGCCCATCGACTGCCCGCCGCCAGCAAGACCTGGCTGAAATTCTCCAAGGGCACCGCAGTGGTGACGCATCAGGAGCGTTTCAACGCCACACAACCACCCACACTCAGCGCTGCCGGCACGCCCAGTGATGCTGATCTGCTGGTGCCCAAAAGCCTGATTGATGGCCTGCCGGCAGACAAAAAAATCGTAGTCACCGCAACGCCAGATCGAAGCGCCTGCAACTGGTATCGGCTTGATGGGCTATTCCACGACGAGAACGGTGTGTTACTCGATGGTTGGGTGCGTGAAGAAGTGGGCGTTACACCGTGGTTCAGTCCATGGTCGTGGGAGGGCTACGACGTCGTCTTCAACTATGACTCCCCTCGGCAAACCCTGGCGTCCTTTTTTCGGGCCGTAGGCCGTTTCAGTCAGGAGCAACTCGAACGCTACGGTAACTTGGCCGATAAGTCTGATGAAGGACGAATGAAGAATCGCCTGTACGACATCATCGATCGAGACCGTGATGGAGTGGTGACGGCTGAAGAGTTACAGGCAGCAATTGCTTTACCGGCGCACGCGCAGTCGTTGTCGCAACTGGTCATCCACTACGAAAGCGAGTGGCGCCACGAACCTTACAAGTGGGATGCACTGGACGATGTACTGGGGCATAGCGGCTCGACTCCACTTTTGAACTGGGTGGCGGAGAAGGAGCGGATCAAGGAGATCAGTTGGTGGAATGAGGTGGCGGAGGGAGTTGGATTGCCGAAACACGGCCAAGTTTATCATCTGCATCCGATAGGCATGCTTAGTTACTTTGCTGCAGCCTCTGAACGTCAACTAATAACCCGTGCCATGCTAAAAAAAGCGAGATCTACTATAGAAGACTCTTATTGTGATGCAATATTGCCTATCTTAAATAAATATGCAAAATTATATAGTGTTAATACTCCTCTTAGAGTTTCGCATCTGTTGGCGCAGGTTGGTCACGAAAGTGGGTTTAAGGTGCGGGAAGAAAACTTGAGCTATACACCAGTTCGCATGAGGAAAATTTTTGGCTGTCGAAATAATCAAGCCGGCTACGATGATTCAACGGATGAGTGTGTTTCTTTGCCGAGACTTCGCCCTAAACTTTGGAGTGATTCAGGCATGTATGCCAATAATCCAACTAATTTAGGAAGTTATGTTTATGCCAATAGGAATGGTAATGGAGATGAGGCAAGCCAAGAAGGATATAAATATCGCGGACGAGGAATTATTCAGTTGACTGGAAAAAACAATTATCGTGAGTATTCTCGTATACATAATCAAAAAGACCCTTCCGATCCTAGAGATTTTCTGGATAACCCAGATTTAATAGTCACCGATTTGAAGTATGGGGTTGAGTCAGCTTTTGTCTGGTGGAGCATGAGTGGAATGAATGATGTGATTGAGCGTTCGTACATATTGAGGACTGAAGAAAGAATTGCTGAGCATGTTGCAGATGTTTCGAGACGAGTGAATGGGGGTGTGATTGGGTTGGAGGAACGTGTTTCTCTTTTTAATGAGTTGCGGAGCATGGTTGAGTTGGAGCTGAATTCTTAATGGGTAAGCTTTTTTTATTCGTGCTGTTTGGATGTTCGGCGTCAATTTGTGCTGAAGGTGGGAGCTATTCTTTAAATCCAAGCTTCCATGATGCCCAGACAGTTGAGTTCGTGTCGATGGATGGCGAGCGTGGCCGAACTATAAAAGGCCGCCTGTCAGGTAAAAATGGAGTGCAGTACCATATTCCCGATGTGTGCGAGCCTGAGGGTGGGGAAGCTGCGCTAGTTGATGCTTATACTGTAAAAGGAAAGGAAAGTTATTTTCTATTTACTTGTGCTTGGAACGTTCAGCATTCTGGTGTTGGTATTGAGGGGGCCCAATATGAGACTTTCGTTTATACTCAGGGAAATCCAGGCTTAATAGTAAGGCAGGCGGAATTCTCCAGAAATTTGTCCGGTTATGAAGGGCGTTTAGAGGGTGGAGGTAGAAGCCACTTTTGGTACTCAAAGCGTAAAATTGCCAGTGTGAAAATGCTTGAGCTTGAGGCTGGAAAGTCGATGGACTCTATATCTCTGGCAAGTAGTGTTGTTCGAGATCGCCTGAGTGATGCAGATGTAGATGCAATAAAGGCCTATCTTGGGGGTGAGCGAATCCAGCAATTGCTTGTGGATTCTCCTGTCGGCAGATCTACTGTAGTTGCGTACAATGATATTGGCTACGCGTTGGCGTTCGCTGGTGAGGAAGTGATGGCGTATGAAATATTGAAAAGGGTAGAGGCAGTTGCTCCTGGTAGAGTTGTTCTCAAGTTAAATATTGCTGATGTATTATGGTCGTCCGACAAAAAACAGTCGAGGGTATACTATAAGCAATATGTTAGTTTGATGGGGGAGGCTGGAAAGGAAAGGTTAATTCCGTTAAGAGTGATTGAGCGTATTAATTCTAATTGATGGTGTGAAATGGCTAAGTTTTTGCCTCGTGTTGCAGGAGCGGTTGGTGCTGGCGCTTTTTAGTGGTGCGTATTGTAGACGCGGTTTGATGAGTCTGGAGTTTTTGAAAGGATTCCGAAGTGACCGTCAGTGGGGAGGGTGAATACCGCAAGCTGGAAAGCACTAATGGGCCAGATGTGCTGAAAAAAGCCGACGGCTCACTGCTCGGTTTCCTTTCGGTTGATTATCTGGTCCCCGTCGTCGGAGATGAGTATCGGGTCAAAGCGACGCCTTCACTGCGCGTCCGCGCAGAAGCCAACACCAGAAGCGCCGTCCTTATGGAGTTACCCGACGGCACGGAAGTTACCGTGAGCGGTGAAGGTCCGTTCCGCAAGTTGGAGCGTGTTAATCAATACGTTCATTTCAACTCGCTGGAAGGCGCCCCGGAACCGCTAACTGACCGCATCGTGGTGCTCGATCAGCCCTTCCCGATCAAGGCGGGCGATTTGATCGGACACATTGGCGAGTATCAAGGCGGCAATGCCGAGCACCCGGAAAAGAAGCTGCACCTGGAAGTGTTCAGTGCCGACCACGTGGAGCCATTTATCGAGGCAAGCCGTGCCTGGGCCCATCGACTGCCCGCCGCCAGCAAGACCTGGCTGAAATTCTCCAAGGGCACCGCAGTGGTGACGCATCAGGAGCGTTTCAACGGCACACAACCACCCACACTCAGCGCTGCCAGCACGCCCAGTGATGCTGATCTGCGGGTGCCCAAAAGCCTGATTGATGGCCTGCCGGCAGACAAAAAAATCGTAGTCACCGCAATGCCAGATCGAAGCGCCTGCAACTGGTATCGACTTGATGGGCTATTCCACGACGAGAACGGTGTGTTACTCGATGGTTGGGTGCGTGAAGAAGTGGGCGTTACACCGTGGTTCAGTCCATGGTCGTGGGAGGGCTACGACGTCGTCTTCAACTATGACTCCCCTCGGCAAACCCTGGCGTCCTTTTTTCGGGCCGTAGGCCGTTTCAGTCAGGAGCAACTCGAACGCTACGGTAACTTGGCCGATAAGTCGGATGAAGGACGGATGAAAAATCGCCTGTACGACATCATCGATCGAGACCGTGATGGAGTGGTGACGGCTGAAGAGTTACAGGCAGCGATTGCTTTACCGGCGCACGCGCAATCGTTGTCGCAACTGATCATCCACTACGAAAGCGAGTGGCGCCACGAACCTTACAAGTGGGATGCACTGGACGATGTACTGGGGCATAGCGGCTCGACTCCACTTTTGAACTGGGTGGCGGAGAAGGAGCGGATCAAGGAGATCAGTTGGTGGAATGAGGTGGCACCGGAAGTGGGGTTGCCGGTGGATGGCCGGGTTTATCACTTGCATCCGGTGGGATTAGTTAATCACTTATTTATTAGTGTGCAGGGGGTTCTGAATTGCAAAAAATGCGGCGCCATGATCAATTTAACGAGAGGATTTTTTGAGGATATATGCGGCAATGCTGTCAATCCTGAATTCATTAGTGCAATGGTGGGTGCTTCCAGGAGTATGTTCAATAAATATGGTGTAAATAGTTGCGCCCAAATCACACATTTATTGGCTCAAGCAAAGAAGGAGACAGGGGGGGTTGTGAGTTTTCGAGAGTCGCTGAATTACTCAAGAAGAACCTACACAGCTGATAAGCTTTATAAGCTTTCTCCGACGGTAATCAATGCAGGTTTCTCTAGGGTGGGACTCAGCTTTGTCAGTAAAGAGGAGAAGTTAAAGTGGATAGATGAGAATTTGCTGGGGAACGATGCTGCATATGGTGTGCACTGCTACGGAAGCACCGAACAGCCAGGAAAGGATTTTAGAGGGCGAGGATTGATACATCTTACTCATTATGAGACGTACAAAAAAGTGCGCCAAAGAAACGGGGCTTAAAATTGATGTAATGCCGGAACTTTTAGAGAGCGACTTTGCGGTAGCTATAGAGACTGCTCTATGGTTTTGGCAAGGAAAAAATATTGCGTTAATTGCCGAAGATACTTCTCTGTCTGAGAGCGCTGCCGTAATTGCTGTGACGCGACCTATTAATGTCGGATTGGCGGGTTTGCCTGAGCGGCAACAATACAAACGAGATATTACACCTATTTTCTTTCATCACTTTGAAACTGAGTGTACTAAAAATGTTTAAGTTACTAACTTTTATGATTCTCTGTGTTTTAGTTTTGCCGGCTGCGGTGTTTGGCCGCACATGCGATGATCTTGGGGGCGGGCAAGCTTATCAACCTATGGATTTTAATGGTTCAACAGTATGCTTCGTTTTTACAAAGACTCCTACGGAGGAGGGGCAGTTGTCACGCGATCCTGATGGTATCGCAATTTACTCATTATCCAAATCTGAAAAATCAAGGCTGGTGTATGAGTTTCCATACGCAGGAACAAAAGGAAAAATCAATGATGCCTTCGCTATTTTTGTGAGTGCAGCGAGCGAAGAAATGTTTTTTGTAATACACAGTGTGGAAGCGCCGAGAGCATGGGATGTTATAAGTGATGTTTATGATGTGAGTGTGTTTGTTTTTGAAGGCGGCGCTTTAGTTAGAGACGAGTTGCGGTCAGGTTTTTTTGATATGGGTGGAGATATGAAAGATAATGTTGGGGAGTTATCTTACGTATACCCTTATAAGGATAAGATTTCAGTCAGTAAAGCTGTGCGATCAATTTTGTTTGAGGTGGCAGGAATGCCTGTGCCCATTAGCGGTGTGGTTAAAGAAAAGTCGTTTTTATATGGTTCTGATACTGAGCCCGTGATACAGGAGCCGAGCAGAGTGTACTTGATTAAGGGTGATGAGGTAGCAGTGGAGCAATCCATGGCAGGTTGGTGCAAAGTTTCATTTGTCACAAAAGTAAAAAGGGTCCAAAAATGGATGCAATGTAAGTCAATAGCTTTTTCGGAAAGACAATGATTTGTAGGCTCTGTGAGGTTAGTTTGGTGGCTGTTTTCGGCTCGTAATGGTATGCGCCAAGCAATATGTTTAAAAGCGTATAACGATGATTGCTCTTGGGTTTTAAATGTGTTTGACAGATGTGGCTCCTGCGCAAGGTAAGTAATTTAATTGCTTCGTGAGAGAGATTAAACATGAAAAACGTTATCCGCATAGGTGACAAAACAACTGGCGGCGACACTGTTCTATCAGGATCCACTGTCATGAATTTCAGAGGCATTGGTGCCCGACCCGGTGGACTGTCTGATCCCCGGCCATGGTCGAACGGAGATTGCCGAGGGCCATCCAGCGTTTCACGACCACGGCATTCCGGTCGCGTTTCATGGGCATCGTTGCGCGTGTGGCTGCACCTTGATTTCTTCTTTGCCTCAAGTGAGTGCGAGTTAGTAATGCCGGTCAGATTGGATCAAGTCCCAGCACCGTCGCCACGACCTTCGCAGCCTAGGGGTTGGCTTTGGTTAGGCCTACTGCCACTGCTGCTTTTGCTGCTTGGTGTTTAGGACGTTTTTGTTCGGTACTCAATCGTTACGGGAGCATCCCGCGAATTTCTGGGGCATGGCTTTGGTGTAGCCGCTCTTGTGTTGGTGCTTACTGAGCTTCGGGCGTGTGTTGCTGTATTTCGTTCAACAGCAGGTCGCTGATGGTGGGATAAGGCACGTGAAGAGGATTTAATCCAAAAAATTTGGTGCGGTCGGCGTGTGCTGCAGGTACTGGGTGTAAGTCTACACACAGCTTTGAGCGAACTGGATGCGTCGGTAACGACACTACTCGGTTCCTTGCGCGGCGAGGTCAAGGCGATCACGGCCCAGCCGTCCAGGAAAGGTCAAACTGTGTCGCGTCACAGCCGGATAGCAGGCGATGCGGATGACACTCTTGAGCAGGCGTTACTAAGGCTATTAAAGCAAGCGTCTGATTCGCGATCCAACCACCGCCGATCTTCGTCAGCAACTCAACGCGCTGGTCAAGCTGCAACCGGACCATTCCGAGCGCGCTGAACGCGCCCGGCAGACCTACGACCAGCTCAAGGCCCACCTGATGCTGGCCCGTCCGGACAAAGCCGACGCTGATCTGCTGGTCAAAACCCTGGCCAACGTCGAATCCTCCGCCCTGGTGTTGTGCCAGGCCTCTGGCAAACCCTGTCACCCACGCTTTGGCATTTCTATGGCTAGCACCTGGCCGCCAACCCCGCTTGGCGCATCGAGCAGTTTCTAAAGCGGCAATTGAGCGGCGTGTTGCGCAAGGAGGGCAGTCAGTGGGTTGTGGACCCACGTCATCGCCAAGAGTTACGTTTCAACCCGGCGTTTCTCAGCGCCATCAACCAGCTCAGCGACCTCGCCGATGTGCTCTACACCGACGGCGGCATGGGGCTGAGTTTCGAGCTGCAAGGCAAAACGGTGCGCGATGTGGTGCAGACCACCTTCATCCTCAACGGCGACCGGCACCAGTATTTCAACTAGAAGGAAAGTTGGCAGCGCTTCCACTGGCCGGGCCACAGCGACTATCCGGGCGTGAGCCTGAGCTGGACCAGCGTGCATGCCGGCGAGCGTCTGTTCGGCGACTACTCTGATACCTGGGACCTGATCCGCTGGCTGGGAAACGCCCAGGTCACGCCGTTGGACGACAATCACAGCCGCTATCGCCTGCTGCTCAAGGCGCCGGATGGCTTGAGCCTGACCTGGCACCTGCGCACGGAATTGGATGCGGGACCACTGGCGGTGCTCAAGTTGAGAGGCTTCAAGTTGCCGCAACAGATATTTCTCAGCTCAAATGACACTTGAGCCCGTTGAGTATGGTGCCGTGGGGCTTAGGTGGTCCCCGGTACATTCGGCCAAAGATCCGCCACCAGAAACAGCCGCTCCGCTTCCTGCCAATCCCCACCGTTGTGCATCATGCGCACCAACAGTTGCGCCGGCGCCATCGGATCAAGGTCGGCCAGCCAGCGCTGCATCTGCTCCTCACTCCAGATTTCCCCTGCCGGGTAATGCGCCGGCGCGAGCCAGGCATGGCGGGGCAGGGGTTGCCAGCGGCCCGGAGGGCTGGCCTTGATAAAATCCAGCCAATCGCGCTGATGCAACCAGCTCCCACGCAAATGCTGTGGATGGGCACCGAGGGGCGGTTCGGCCTCGCCGGGCCAGGGGTACAGCAGGTAGCCGCCGAGCCACAGATGGGCGGTGAAATCCCTAATATCCAGGGCCGCCAGCATCTGCCGGCTTTGCGCGCTCGCCGAGATGGGCAGTTGATGGTCGGCCAGATGGGCCAGCTTGCGGTCCAGGCGGTCGTGACAACCGGGGCCCAGCCATTGCGCGGTATCACGGCCGTCGCCCTCTTGCGGGCCCAGGTAGAGCTTGATCGCCAGTTCCAGATGATGCACCCCGTCACGGTCGCGCAGCAGCATGTCCAGTTCCCCCAGGGTATGGCCGGCCTGGCGGATAGGCAGGTTGGCCGCGAGCAATTCCACGCCGGGCGCGTGTTGCACGGCAAATTGCCACAGGCGTTCGTAATACAGGCCCAGGCGCCGGGTACGTGCCAGGCTCAGCCAGTGCAGCAGGGGGCTGCTGTCCTGGTCCAGTTGCCGCAGCCATTGTTCCAGTGCCGCGGGTTGCTGCACCCAATCGCTGCCGGCCAGGGGATGGCGTTGCGGCCAGGGTGTTTGTTCCAGCATCGGCGGGGCGAGGATCACCCACGCCAGGTCCCGCACTTCGGGATGACGCAATTGACGGGGCAGGTACTGCAGGTCGGGAAACGGATTCATGGTCCGAGCATAGCTGTTTCCTACTCGCTGCGGGACCGTGGCGGGTGTTGAGAACCGTTGTCGTCTGGGCCCCGTGGCGACAAAGGATTTTGTCTAATGCGGCCTTTCGCCCATAATCGTTCTTTTTGCCAGACCCAAACCCTGCAGGAGCCCCATGGAGCAATTTCGCAATATCGGCATCATCGGTCGCCTGGGCAGTACCCAGGTTCTGGACACGGTCCGCCGGCTGAAAAAGTTTCTGCTTGAGCGCCACCTGCATGTGATCCTCGAAGACACCATCGCCGAGATTCTGCCGGGCCACGGCCTGCAGACCTCATCGCGCAAGATGCTCGGTGAAGTCTGCGATATGGTGATCGTGGTCGGCGGCGACGGCAGCCTGCTGGGCGCCGCCCGGGCCCTGGCGCGGCATAACGTGCCGGTGCTGGGGATCAACCGGGGCAGCCTGGGGTTCCTCACCGATATCCGCCCTGACGACCTGGAAGTCGAAGTGGCCAAGGTGCTGGACGGCCACTACCTGGTAGAAAACCGCTTCCTGCTGCAAGCCGAAGTGCGCCGCCATGGCGAAGCCATCGGCCAGGGCGATGCCCTCAACGATGTGGTGCTGCACCCCGGCAAGTCGACGCGGATGATCGAGTTCGAGTTGTATATCGACGGCCAGTTCGTTTGCAGCCAGAAGGCCGACGGCCTGATCGTCGCCACGCCCACCGGTTCCACGGCCTATGCGCTGTCAGCCGGCGGGCCGATCATGCATCCCAAGCTCGATGCCATTGTGATCGTGCCGATGTACCCCCATATGTTGTCGAGTCGGCCGATTGTGGTCGATGGCAACAGTGAGCTGAAAATCGTGGTCTCCAAAGACATGCAGATCTACCCGCAAGTCTCCTGTGACGGGCAGAACCACTTTACCTGCGCCCCCGGTGACACCATCACCGTGAGCAAAAAAGCGCAGAAGCTGCGGTTGATCCACCCGCTGGATCACAACTACTACGAAGTGTGCCGCACCAAGCTGGGCTGGGGCAGCCGCTTGGGGGGTGGAGGCGACTGATGCTCGATCCCGCGCGTAGCTACGACCTGATTGGTGACGTGCACGGTTGCGCTCATACCCTTGAGCACCTGCTCGACCAGATGGGTTACCACAAGCAGGGCGGCACCTGGCGCCATCCCTCCCGCATGGCGGTGTTCCTGGGCGATATCATCGACCGTGGCCCGCGCATCCGCGAGGCACTGCATATCGTCCACGACATGGCCGAAGCCGGCCAGGCGCTGTGCATCATGGGCAACCATGAGTTCAACGCCCTGGGCTGGAGCACCCTGGCGCCGCCCGGCAGTGGCAAGCAGTACGTGCGTGAACATTCGCCACGCCACGCGCGGCTGATCCACGAGACCCTGACCCAGTTCGAACACCACCCCGGCGACTGGCATGACTTCCTCGGCTGGTTCTACGACATGCCGTTGTTTGTCGATGCCGGGCGTTTTCGCGTGGTGCACGCCTGCTGGGATGCGGGGCTGATCGAACCGCTGCGGGGGCAGTTCCCCGACGGCTGTATCGACGAGCATTTCCTACAGGCGGCGGCGGTGCCGGGCAGCTTTGCCTGCAATGCCTTCGATCGCCTGCTACGCGGTACCGATATGCGCCTGCCGGACGGCCTGACGCTGACCGGTGGCGATGGCCTGACCCGTTCGTTCTTTCGCACCAAGTTCTGGGAAGACGACCCGAAGACCTACGGCGATATTGTGTTCCAGCCCGATGCCTTGCCCGACCCGGTGGCCCGTACGCCGTTGTCCTCGACCGAGAAAAACTCCCTGCTGCGCTATGGCGTGGATGAGCCGCTGCTGTTTGTCGGCCACTACTGGCGCAGCGGCAAACCGGCGCCGATCCGCCCGAACTTGGCCTGCCTGGACTACAGCGCAGTGCTCTACGGCAAGCTGGTGGCGTATCGCCTGGATCAGGAAACCTGCCTGGACCCCAACAAGTTCGTATGGGTCGATGTCGAGCGCCCTGAGGTGATTCATGAGTAACGTGGCCGTTTTACGCTTGCCGCTGACGGTTGACCTGGCTGGATTCGTCAAACTGTTGCAGCGCATGCAGGTGCCCCATCGCGTCAGCGAAGAGGCCGGCGAGCAGGTGCTCTGGGTGCCGGACGCGATCAGCGAAGACGTGCGCAGCCTGTATCAGCGTTTCCCTGCCGGCGATCCGCACCAGCAGCTGGATATTCCCCAGGAACCGGTAGCCAAGCGCGCCGGTTTTCTCCAGCAGTTGCGCCACAGCCCACTGACCGCGGGTGTGTTGCTGCTGAGCCTGATCGTCGGTGCGGTCACGATGCTTGGCGACAACCTGCAAGCCATGAGCTGGCTGACGTTCCTGAATTTCCACGTGGCCGGTGAATACCTGTACTTCACGCCCCTGGCCGACAGCCTGGCGGCGGGGCAGTGGTGGCGGTTGGTGACGCCGATGCTGATCCATTTCGGCATCCTCCACCTGGCGATGAATGGCATGTGGTACTGGGAACTGGGGCGGCGGATCGAGGCGCGCCAAGGCAGTATCAACCTGCTGGGCCTGACGTTGCTGTTCAGCCTGGCCTCCAACTACGCGCAATATACCTTTGGCGGCCCGGGCCTGTTCGGCGGCTTGTCTGGCGTGTTGTACGGCTTGCTCGGCCATTGCTGGATCTACCAGATGCTCGCGCCCAACCCGGCGTATCGCCTGCCGCGTGGCGTGCTGGTGATGATGCTGGTGTGGTTGGTGCTGTGCCTGTCGGGCCTGGTCTCGATGATCGGCTTCGGCGAAATCGCCAATGCGGCCCATGTCGGCGGCCTGGTGGCGGGTTGCATCACCGGTTTGCTCGGCGGGTTGTACAGCCGCCATAAACGTAACGCTTGAATCTCTGCCCATTATTTAAAGGAAGAGTCTTATGTCCTCTTTTGCTGAAATGATCGAAAACATCACCCCGGATATCTACCAGAGCCTCAAGCTCGCCGTGGAAATCGGCAAATGGTCCGATGGCCGCAAGCTCACCGCCGAACAGCGTGAGCTGTCGTTGCAGGCGATGATCGCCTGGGAGCTGCAAAACCTGCCGGAAGACCAGCGCACCGGCTACATGGGCCCGCAGGAATGCCAATCGAAGTCGACCCCGGTGGAAAACATCCTGTTCAAGTCGGATGCCATCCATTGATTGAGATTGGCCGTGGTGCAGTCAGCAAGATGTCGGCGCAACTGGGTTCGCCGACCGTTCAATACGCTTTTCGCCTGGGCGACACCGAGGTGCCGGTCAACCCGTTGATTGGCACTCATGTGCGCCTGGAATACCTCGGTGCGATCCACTGCACTCACTGCGGGCGCAAGACCAAGACCAGCTTCAGCCAGGGCTATTGCTACCCGTGCATGACCAAGCTGGCCCAGTGCGACCTGTGCATCATGAGCCCCGAGCGCTGCCATTTCGATGCCGGCACCTGCCGCGATCCGGCCTGGGGCGAAAAATTCTGCATGACCGACCATGTGGTGTACCTGGCGAACTCGTCGGGGATCAAGGTCGGCATCACCCGCGCCACCCAACTGCCCACGCGCTGGCTGGACCAGGGCGCGAGCCAGGCACTGCCGATCATGCGCGTAGCCACGCGCCAGCAATCGGGCTTTGTCGAAGATGTGCTGCGCAGCCAGGTCGCCGACAAGACCAACTGGCGCGCCTTGCTCAAGGGTGACGCGGCAGCGGTAGACCTTGCGCAGGTTCGCGACGAGCTGTTCGTCTCCTGCTCCGACGGCCTGCTGCAATTGCAGGAACGCTTCGGCCTGCAGGCCATCCAACCGGTAACCGATATCGAGCCCCTCGAAATCCGCTACCCGGTGGAGCAATATCCAACCAAGATCGTCAGCTTCAACCTGGACAAGAACCCGATTGCCGAAGGCACGCTGCTGGGGATCAAGGGCCAATACCTGATCTTCGATACCGGCGTTATCAATATTCGTAAATACACGGCTTACCAGCTCGCCGTGCATCAGTAGAAGGATTTCACGCATGCGCACCGAACAACCGAAGATGATTTACCTGAAGGACTATCAGGCGCCCGAGTACCTGATCGACGAGACCCACCTGACCTTCGAGTTGTTCGAGGACCATAGCCTGGTCCACGCGCAGCTGGTGATGCGCCGCAATCCCGAGCGCGGCACCGGCCTGCCGCCGCTGGTACTCGATGGCCAGCAGTTGGAACTGCTGAGCGTGGCCCTGGGTGACCAGGAACTGAGCGCCGCCGACTACCAGTTGAGCGACAGCCACCTGACGTTGCAACCGACCAGCGAGCGCTTCACGGTCGACACCAGCGTGCGCATCCATCCGCAAACCAACACCGCCCTGGAAGGCTTGTACAAGTCCGGCGGCATGTTCTGCACCCAATGCGAGGCCGAAGGTTTTCGCAAGATCACCTACTACCTGGACCGCCCGGACGTGATGAGCACGTTCACCACCACCGTGATCGCCGAGCAACACAGCTATCCGGTGTTGCTGTCCAACGGCAACCCGATTGCCAGCGGCCCCGGCGAAGACGGCCGGCACTGGGCGACCTGGGAAGACCCGTTCAAGAAACCGGCCTACCTGTTCGCCCTGGTGGCCGGCGACCTGTGGTGCGTCGAAGACACCTTCACCACCATGAGCCAGCGCACCGTCGCTCTGCGCATCTATGTCGAGCCGGAAAACATCGACAAGTGCCAGCACGCCATGAACAGCCTGAAGAAGTCCATGCGCTGGGATGAAGAGGTCTACGGTCGCGAATACGACCTGGATATCTTCATGATCGTCGCGGTCAACGATTTCAACATGGGCGCCATGGAAAACAAGGGCCTGAACATCTTCAACTCCAGCGCCGTGCTGGCCCGCGCCGAAACCGCGACCGACGCCGCGCACCAGCGGGTAGAAGCCATCGTCGCCCACGAATACTTCCACAACTGGTCGGGCAACCGCGTGACCTGCCGCGACTGGTTCCAGCTGTCGCTCAAGGAAGGTTTCACGGTGTTCCGCGATTCGCACTTCTCTGCGGATATGAACTCGGCCACCGTCAAGCGTATCCAGGATGTGGCCTACCTGCGCACTCACCAATTCGCTGAAGATGCAGGGCCGATGGCCCACGCCGTGCGCCCGGACAGCTTTATCGAGATTTCCAACTTCTACACCCTGACCGTGTACGAAAAGGGTTCGGAAGTAGTCGGCATGATCCACACCTTGCTCGGTGCCGAGGGTTTCCGCAAAGGCAGCGACCTGTACTTTGAGCGCCACGACGGCCAGGCCGTGACCTGCGACGACTTCATCAAGGCCATGGAAGATGCCAACGGCGCCGACCTGACCCAGTTCAAGCGCTGGTACAGCCAGGCCGGCACCCCGCGCCTGGTGGTGAGCGAGTCCTACGACGCTGGCGCCAAAACTTACAGCCTGACCTTGCGCCAGAGCTGCCCGCAAACCCCGGACAACGTGGAAAAACTGCCGTTCGTGATTCCCGTGGCCCTGGGCCTGCTGGATGCCAAGGGCGTCGACCTACCGTTGCGTCTGGCCGGTGAAGCCGCTGCGCAGGGCACCTCGCGGGTATTGTCGGTGACTGAAGCCGAGCAGACATTCACCTTCGTCGATATCGCCGAACAGCCGTTGCCGTCGCTGTTGCGCGGCTTCTCGGCGCCGGTGAAGCTGAGCTTCCCCTACAGCCGTGACCAGTTGATGTTCCTGATGCAGCACGACAGTGACGGTTTCAATCGCTGGGAGGCGGGCCAGCAACTGGCGGTGCAGGTGTTGCAGGACCTGATCGGCCAACACCAGCAGGGCCAGGCCCTGGTGCTCGATCAACGGTTGGTCAACGCACTGCGTAGCGTGCTGAGCGATGAAAGCCTGGACCAGGCCATGGTCGCGGAAATGTTGTCGTTGCCGGGCGAGGCCTACCTGACCGAAATCAGCGAAGTGGCTGACGTCGACGCGATCCACGCCGCCCGCGAGTTTGCGCGCCAGCAGTTGGCCGACCAACTGTTCGAAGGCTTGTGGCTGCGCTACCAGGCCAACCGCGACCTGTCGCGCAACACGCCTTACGTGGCCTCGGCAGAGCACTTCGCGCGCCGCGCCCTGCAGAACATCGCGCTGTCGTACTTGATGCTCAGCGGCAAGCCAGAAGTGCTGGCCGCAACCCTGGAGCAGTTCGACGCGTGTGACAACATGACCGAACGCCTGACGGCACTGGCGGTGCTGGTCAACTCGCCGTTCGACGCCGAGAAGGCCAAGGCCCTGCAAGTGTTTGCCGAGAACTTCAAGGACAACCCGCTGGTCATGGACCAATGGTTCAGCGTCCAGGCCGGCAGCGTGTTGCCGGGCGGGCTCGCGCGGGTCAAAGCGCTGATGCAGCACCCGGCGTTCAATATCAAGAACCCGAACAAGGTGCGCGCGCTGGTCGGCGCCTTCGCCGGGCAGAACCTGATCAACTTCCACGCGGCCGATGGCTCGGGCTATCGCTTCCTGGCGGACCTGGTCATCGAGCTGAATGCCTTCAACCCGCAGATTGCCTCGCGGCAGTTGGCGCCGTTGACCCGCTGGCGCAAATACGACAGCGCCCGCCAGGCGCTGATGAAGGCGGAACTGGAGCGCATCCGCGGTTCGGGCGAGCTGTCCAGCGATGTGTTCGAGGTGGTCAGTAAAAGCCTCGCATGACGCCTGACTCACCGCTGGCTGCCTACCAACAGGCCCTGGCCGATGGTTTTGTGGCTGACGACGCGCAACGCCGAGCGGTTGAGGCGTTGCAGGCCTGCCATGCGGCATTGCACCAAGCCGCCGACGCACCGGTCACCGGGGTTTATCTGTGGGGGCCGGTGGGGCGGGGCAAGACCTGGCTGATGGATCAGTTCCACCAGAGCCTGCGGGTGCCTGCGCGACGCCAGCACTTTCATCACTTCATGGGCTGGGTCCATCAACGCCTGTTCCAATTGACCGGCACCCCGGACCCGTTGCAGGCGCTGGCCCGCGAGTTGAGTCGCGAGGTGCGGGTACTGTGTTTCGACGAACTGTTCGTCAATGACATTGGCGACGCAATCATCCTCGGGCGCCTGTTCCAGGTAATGTTCGACGAAGGGGTGGTGATGGTCTGCACGTCCAACCAGCCGCCAGGGCAGTTGTACGCCGATGGGTTCAACCGCGAGCGCTTCGTGCCGGCTATCGAGGCGATCCAGGCGCATATGCAGGTGGTGGCGGTTGATGGCAGTGAGGATCACCGCTTGCATCCGGGCACGGCCGTGCAGCGCTATTGGGTGGATCAACCCGAGGCGTTGGCCAGGGTCTTTGAGGATTTGAGCAAAGGCCAGGCCTTAAGCAGTGCACCGGTGAGCGTGGGCTCGCGTGTGATTGCCACGGTGCGGTCCAGCGAAAACATCCTGTGGTGCCGCTACGCTGACCTGTGCGAGCAACCGTTGGCGGCCATGGATTTCATGCTGTTGTGTGATCGCTATCGTGCCATTTTACTGGGCGAAGTCCCCGGCTTGAGCGCCTCGACACGCCCTGGACGGATTGCCCGTGGTACCGAGGATGGCGCCCAGCGCGTGGAGGCGGGCGACCGTGAGTTGCCGGCGCTGTCGGTGCACGACGACAGCGTGCGGCGGTTTATCGCCCTGGTCGATGAGTGCTACGACCGCAAGGTGGCGCTGTACATCGAAGCCAAGGTGCCCTTGGCTGAGCTATACACCGAGGGTTACCTGGAATTTGCATTCCGCCGCACCCTCAGTCGTTTGCAAGAGATGCAGTTGCAACGTTTTGGTCAGTGATGGCTATTTGCCCATGCTCACTGGCGTTTACTTGTTGGCTTTTTCCCGCGCCAACTTGTAGTTAATCTCCTTCATCTAACGCCTACACCGCGCTTACAATCGAGCTTTTGCGGGGAGCTCATCCCTGCCGGGCAGTTATCGAGGAAGGAAATGGAAGCCGCAGAAATACTGGTACTGCAAGCCAGCTACAGCAACCCCGTGCACGCCGAGGCCCTTGGCCTGTTGCTCAACCACTATGCACAAGACCCCATGGGCGGCGGCCACGCCTTGTCCGCCGACCTGCTGCAACAGTTGCCGGCGGAACTGGCCAAGCGCCCCCATGCGTTCAGCGTGCTGGCCTTTGTCGGCGGGGAGCCGGCCGGGTTGGTCAACTGTTTCGAGGGGTTCTCGACCTTTGCCTGCCGGCCGCTGGTCAACGTGCATGACGTGGTCGTCAAGGAAGCATTCCGGGGGCTGGGCCTGAGCCAGAAAATGTTGCAAAAGGTCGAGGAAATCGCCCGCCAGCGTGGTTGCTGCAAGATCACCCTGGAAGTGTTGGAAGGTAATGCCGTGGCACAGGCGTCGTACCGCAAGTTTGGGTTCGACGACTCAATCTTCGACCCGGCCCATGGCCGCATGCTGTTCTGGAGCAAGGTCCTCTAACGGATCATTCCCACGCTCTGCGTGGGAATGATCGGGGGTGGGGTTAGCTCTTGGGTTGCTCGGCGTCCCGCGCCTGTTCGGCAGATCCGGATTCAGTGCCCTTGGCATCGGCAGCCGCGGTCTGTTCGGCATCGCCGTGGATTTGCTTCTGGACGAAGCTGAAGTTGTTGAAGTGCTCCTTCACGCGTTCCCCGCCGCCTTCAGCGAAGGCCGCAGCGGAGGTCAGGCCCAACAGGCCGGTGAGCATCAAGGTGGAAAGTTTCATCGCATGTATTCCCATTAAAAGTGACCGGTATCTGCACCGTCCCTGATCAGATTTATGGGAATAGTTTGTAGGACGCTTATTAAGTGCGGGTTAACGTCACGCCCCTCCAGAGTTAACGTGAGGGGCGGGGTCGTTTACTTCAGCACCACATTCTGGGTGCCGGTACTGGCCTTGGGCTTGATCAGGCTGAAGTCGATCAAGGCCTTCTGCGGACGCTGGTAGGGATCGCCAATCAGCAACGGCCGTGGCTTGAAGCTATCACTGACCAGGCTGCGGCTGCGGTCCAGTTCGTCGAAGCTCAAGCCGGCCAGGTCAGCCCAGGTGTGAATCAACTGCGAACTGCTGTACGGACGTTGCACATCACCCTGCATATTCCAGTCGTGGGTGGCGCGCCACTTCGGCGAGGCCCAGGTCATGAAGGGGATGGTGTACATCGGCGCCGTCGGCTTGCCCTCGTTGCGGCCCAGGGTGTCGTGGCCTGCCGAGTCGAATACATCCTCGCCGTGGTCGGACAGGTACAGCAGGAACCCATTGGGGTCGGTCTTGGCGTAATCCTTGATCAGGCTCGACACCACGAAGTCGTTGTAGCGCACCGCATTGTCATAGCTGTTGTAGGTCGGCAACTGGTCGTCACGCACGCCGTCCGGCACGCCCTGGCGGTCGGTAAAAGTGTCGAAGCTTGGCGGGTAGCGGTACTGGTAGCTCATGTGGGTGCCCAGCAGGTGCACCACGATCAGCTTGCGCTCGGCCTTGTCGGCGAGGGCCTTGGAGAACGGCTCCAGCACGTCGCCATCGTACTGGCGGGCGTTCTGGTTGCGGTTGTTGTTGAGGTATACCTGCTCGTCGGCCTGCTCGGAGAACGTCGTGAGCATGGTGTTGCGCTTGGTCATGGTCTGCTGGTTGGTGATCCAGAAAGTCTTGTAGCCGGCCTGTTTCATCATGCTGACGATGGATGGGGTCTTGAGGTACAGGTCTGGATGCTCTTCGTCGGCAAAGGTCAGCACCTGTTGCAGCGCCTCGATGGTATAGGGGCGCGGGGTGATGACGTTGTCGAACACGTCCAGTTGGTCACGCAGCTTGTCCAGCTCCGGCGTGGTCTTGCGGGGATAGCCGTAGAGGCTCATGCGCTGGCGGTTGGTGGACTCGCCGATCACCAACACAAGCGTCGACGGTTGGCCGGCCATGCTGTCCTTGAAGTTGCTCAGTGGCGGGATCTTGCTGACGTTGTCGAGCATGCCCTGCATGTTGTTCAACTGCTGGGTGTAGCGACGATAGGCGACGATCATCTGCCATGGCACTGCAGGTTCGACACGGGTTTCGAAACCATCGATGGCCCGCTCCAGGGTGTCGTTGGTAGCGATCTGCTTGGCCAGCGGATAACCGACGATCGCCAGCACTATGGCGGTGGCTGCGACCATCGCCCGGCCCCGGGGCAGGTAGACCGGGCGTATGCGGGTCCAGAGGAAGATGGCCAGGGCGGTGTGCGCAATGAAGGCCAGTACGATCCACCAGGCAAAATACTGGGTGGCGTACTCGCCGGCTTCAGAGATGTTCGACTCGAACATGATGAAGATGACGCTCTGGGAAAATTCCTGCTGGTAAATAAAGAAATAGCCCAGGCTGGCCATGGAACAGGCCCACAACACAACACCGATCAAGCCGGCCAGCAGCCGGGCGCGACGTGGGAATAGCAGCATGGGTGCCAACCACAGCGCGCTCATGAAGAACGCCTGGCGGAAGCCACTGAAACCGGAGGTGCCGGTCAGTTGGATCAGCAGTTGGGTAATGCCTGAGAAATACCAGAAAAACAGGAACATCCAGCCAAAACCTGCCCAATCAAACCCTTTTGCAGACTTCGTGCTGCGTTTGAACATCGCCATGCAGCGCTCCAACCCAATAATTACCACCGCCCATGCGTGAGGCGGCGTTCTGGCGGAGGATTATCGGGAAGGGCTGGTGAAAACTTCGTGAGTTGGATCTGAGGGAACGATCCTTTAAGGCGCCGGCAGGCCAGCGCCTACAAGGGCTCAGCAACTGATGGCTTGATTCGCGAGCTGGGCCTGCAACTGCGCGCGCAGACGGATGACTTCCTGTTGCAACTGTTCACGCTCGTCTTTCAACTGGCGCAACTCGTCGCGGCGGACGGTGACGTAGAGGGTCTGTGGCGGGCGTGTCATCTGTGCAGTGCGCATTGCTTACCTCGCAAATAGCCGGTGTGTCGCGGTGCCAGAGCGCTTGAGTCGAGGCCCTCGGCAGGAGTCAGGGGGCGATTCTGATTTCTTTTTCAGCTCAATGGAACTTTTTTATTTTTCAGGGTCGTTGTGACTTTTCAGGCGGTGATGGTGAAACGATGGCCTCTTTTTCTGATGAAACTAGTGCGATTGGCGCCGGACTAATTCGTCATTGCGCTATAAACTGTGTCACACATTTTTTTATTTGTAGTTGGGAGCATCAATACATGCAACTGGGGATTATTGGACTAGGCCGCATGGGCGGGAATATTGCGCGCCGCTTGATGCTCAATGGGCATACCACCGTGGTCTACGACCGCAATGAAGCATTCGTCAAAGGCTTGAGTGAAGAGGGCGCGACCGGCGTTGCCGATCTGGCCGCCCTGGTGGCCGGCCTGCAAAAGCCGCGGGCCGTCTGGGTCATGTTGCCGGCGGGCGAACCCACTGAAACCACGATCAACGACCTGAGCCAATTGATGGAACCCGGCGATGTCATCATCGACGGCGGCAACACCTTCTATAAGGATGACGTGCGTCGCGGCAAGGCCCTGGCGCAAAAGGGCCTGCACTACATCGACGTCGGCACTTCCGGTGGCGTCTGGGGCCTGGAGCGTGGCTACTGCATGATGATTGGTGGCGACGCCGAGACCGTCAAGCACCTGGACCCGATCTTCGCCACCCTGGCCCCGGGCCTGGGCGACATCCCGCGCACCAAGGACCGTACCGCCACCGACGACCGTGCCGAGCGTGGCTATATCCACGCCGGCCCAGCCGGTTCCGGGCACTTCGTAAAGATGATCCACAACGGCATCGAGTACGGAATGATGCAGGCGTTTGCCGAAGGTTTTGACATTCTCAAGACCAAGAATTCGGAAAACCTGCCGCCAGAACAGCGTTTTGACCTGAACGTGGCCGATATCGCCGAAGTCTGGCGCCGTGGCAGCGTCGTATCCTCCTGGTTGCTGGACCTGACGGCCGATGCCCTGGCGACCGACCCCAAGCTCGACGGTTACTCCGGTTCCGTGGCCGACAGCGGCGAAGGGCGCTGGACCATCGAAGCGGCCATGGAGCAATCGGTACCGGTACCGGTGCTGTCCAACTCGTTGTTCGCCCGGTTCCGTTCGCGCCAGCAAAGCACCTACGGTGACAAGCTGCTGTCGGCCATGCGCTTTGGCTTCGGCGGCCATGTGGAGACTTCCAAAAAATGACGGCCAACGGCAAGAAACCCAAGGCCGAACCCGCTCCACCCACTACCTTGTTCCTGTTCGGCGCCCATGGCGACCTGGTCAAGCGCCTGCTGATGCCGGCGCTGTACAACCTCAGTCGCGATGGCCTGCTGGGCGAGGGCCTGCGGATTGTCGGGGTGGATCACAACGCTATCAGCGATGCCGACTTCGCCAAGAAACTCGAAGACTTCATCCGCACCGAAGCCGCGAGCAAGGTCAAGGGCAATGCCGAACATGCACTGGACCCACAATTGTGGGCCCAGTTGGCCAAGGGCATCAGCTACGTGCAGGGCGATTTCCTGGACGACGGCACCTATGCCGACATCGCCAGCAAAATTGCCGGCAGCGGCACTGGCAACGCGGTGTTCTACCTGGCCACCGCGCCGCGCTTCTTCAGTGAAGTGGTGCAGCGCCTGGGCCGGGCCAACCTGCTGGAGGAAAGCCCCGAGGCTTTCCGCCGCGTGGTGATCGAAAAGCCGTTCGGCTCCGACCTGGCCACCGCCGAGGCGCTGAACGCCTGCCTGCTCAAGGTCATGAGCGAAAAGCAGATCTATCGCATCGACCATTACCTGGGCAAGGAAACGGTACAGAACATCCTGATCAGCCGTTTTTCCAACGTGCTGTTCGAAGCGTTCTGGAACAACCACTACATTGACCACGTGCAGATCACCGCTGCCGAAACGGTCGGCGTGGAAACCCGGGGCAGTTTCTTCGAAAACACGGGCACCCTGCGCGATATGGTGCCCAACCACCTGTTCCAGCTGTTGGCAATGATTGCCATGGAGCCGCCGGCCGCCTTTGGCGCCGACGCGGTACGCGGCGAGAAGGCCAAGGTGATTGGCGCGGTGCGCCCTTGGTCCCTGGAGGATGCGCGGGCCAACTCGGTACGCGGTCAGTACACCGCCGGCGAAATCGGCGGCAAGGCGCTGCCTGGCTATCGGCAAGAGGCCAATGTGGCGCCGGACAGCAGCACCGAGACCTTCGTGGCCCTCAAGGTGATGATCGACAACTGGCGTTGGGTCGGCGTGCCGTTCTACCTGCGCACCGGCAAGCGCATGAGCGTGCGCGACACCGAAATCGTCATCTGCTTCAAGCCGGCGCCCTATGCGCAGTTTCGCGACACCGACGTCGACGAACTCAAGCCGACCTACCTGAAGATCCAGATCCAGCCCAATGAAGGCATGTGGTTCGACCTGCTGGCGAAAAAGCCCGGGCCGACCCTGGACATGGCCAACATCCAACTGGGCTTTGCCTACAAGGATTTCTTCGAGATGCAGCCGTCCACCGGCTACGAAACCCTGATCTACGACTGCCTGACCGGTGACCAGACGCTGTTCCAGCGCGCGGACAACATCGAAAACGGCTGGCGTGCGGTGCAGCCGTTTCTCGATGCATGGAAGGAAGACGACGGGATCCAGGCCTACAAGGCCGGCGAAGATGGCCCGGCGGCGGCAGATGAGTTACTGGCTCGCGATGGCCGCGCCTGGCATAGCCTCGGATGAGTGAGGCCGCGATTCAACCCATCCGTTTTTTGTTGAGTGATATGGACGGCACCTTGTTGTTGCCCGATCACAGCCTCAGCCAGCGCACCATCGACGCCGTACGCGCGCTGCGCGAGGCCGGGGTGTTTTTCAGCCTGGCCACCGGGCGGCCGCCCAGGGCGATGTTGCAGCAGATCGAAGCATTGGGCGTCGACGTGCCCACGGCCGGGTTCAATGGCGGCACCCTGGTCAACCCCGATGGCAGCATCCTGGTCGCGCACCATCTGCCAGAAGAAGCCGCGTTGATCACGTTGGCGCTGTTAGGCGATCAACCCGAAGTAGAAATCTGGGTGTTTGCCGATGGCGAATGGCTGCTGCGTGATCCTGCGGGCCCCATGGTGCCTCGGGAACAGCATGGCTTGGGCTATGCGCCGGTGGTGGTGGAGAGTTTCGGGCCGGTCCTGGGGCGGATCGACAAGATCGTCGCCGCCAGCGCTAATGCCCAGTTGTTGATTGAACTGGAGGCGCAGCTGCAGCCCAAGGTCGCAGGCCTGGCCCAAGTCTCGCGTTCGCAGCCGGTGTATCTCGATATCACCGCGATGCAGGCCAACAAGGGCGATGCCCTGAAAACCCTGGCCGCTCATCTTGGCGTGGCGCTGGAGCACACAGCGGCTATCGGCGATGGCGGCAATGACCCGGCGATGTTCCAGGTGGCCGGGTTATCGATTGCCATGGGCCAGGCCGAAGAGGCGGTCAAGCGTCAGGCCGATGTGGTCACCGGCAGCAATATCGAGGACGGCGCCGCCCAGGCAATTGAGCGGTTTATCCTTCACAGCCAGTAACTGACCGCATACCAGCCCAGCACGCCCATCACCACGGTGTACGGCAGCGCCATCCACACCATGCGCCCGTAGGACAAGCGGATCAGCGGCGCAATCGCCGACGTCAGCAAAAACAGGAATGCCGCCTGGCCATTGGGCGTCGCCACGCTGGGCAGGTTAGTCCCGGTGTTGATCGCAATGGCCAGGGTCTCGAAATGCTCGCGGCTCATATGGCCGGACACAAACGCCTGCTTGACCTCGGTGATGTAGATCGTCGCCACGAACACGTTATCGCTGATGGCGGATAACAGGCCATTGGCAATAAACAGCATGCCCGGCTGTTGTTCGGCGGGCAGCGCCAGTACCCATTGGATCAATGGGGTAAACAGCTGCTGATCATGAATCACCGCGACCACCGCGAAAAACACCACCAGCAACGCAGTAAAGGGCAGGGCGTCCTTGAAGGCATTGCCGATGCGATGTTCTTCGGTAATCCCGGTAAAGGCGGTGATCAGCACGATCACCAGCAGGCCGATCAAGCCAACCTCGGCGACATGAAAGGCCAGGCCGGCGATCAGGATCAGTGCAGCCAGGCCCTGGACAATCAGCGCTGCCCGCTGGCGTGGGGTGCGTTCGGCGTTGTCTTCACGGGCGTAGTTGGCCAGCACCTGGCGCACGTTGTCCGGCAGTAGCGTGCCGTAGCCAAACCAGCGCAGCTTTTCCAGCAGCACGCAGGTGACCAGGCCCGCTACCAGCACCGGCAGCGATACCGGGGCAATGCGCTGGAAGAACTGGCTGAAATTCCAGCCCATCTCATGGCCGATCAACAGGTTCTGTGGCTCGCCCACCAAGGTACACACGCCGCCCAGGGCGGTACCGACGGCGCCGTGCATCAACAGGCTGCGCAGGAAGGCGCGAAATTGCTCAAGGTCGGCGTGGTGCAAGCTGGGCAGATGGCGATCGTCGCTGTACTGGCTGTCCTGGCGCGGATCATTGCCCGATGCCACGCGGTGATACACCGAATAGAAGCCCACGGCGGCACTGATAATCACCGCAGTCACCGTCAAGGCATCGAGAAAGGCGGACAGGAAGGCCGACAAAAAGCAGAACATCAGCCCCAGCAGCGCCTTGGAGCGTACGCCCAGCAGCAGGCGCGAAAACAGGAACAGCAGCAAGTCCTTCATAAAGTAGATACCCGCCACCATGAACATCAGCAGCAGGATCACCGGGAAGTTATGCAGCAACTCGTCGTACAGCGCCTGGGGCGTGGTCATGCGCAGCAACAGCGCCTCGACCATCAACAGCCCGCCGGGCATCAACGGGTAGCAGTGCAGCGCCATGGCCAGGGTGAAAATGAACTGGGCCACTAGGAGCCAGCCGGCCGTCACCGGGCCGAATACCCAGAGCACCAAGGGGTTGAGGATCAGGAACGCGAGAATGCAGGCCTTGTACCAACGAGGCGAGTGCCCAAGGAAGTTATGGGCGAAGGCCTGGGCCATTGATCCGGACATGGGGTGCTCCTGGGGGCGAGAAGTGCGCAAGGTGCCCGAGGCTCACTGGAAGATCAAGTGATCATGGCATGGCTGCTATATAAAGAAGGGCGATACGAAAGTTTCAGGCACGCAAAACACGTGGCGAGGGTTGAACTCACTCGCCACAGGTTTAATAGTCTTAACAAGTTGCAGCCGATATAAGAAGCGACGGTATGTCGCAGTAGCTGCGTTAACTTACTTGGGCATTGCCCAGGATTGAAGTTGATAACCTTCGCCATTCAATTCGGCGCGGGCTTGCAGCAGCAGGGCTTCCAGTTGCTCTGGATCGGAGTAGGTGCTGCTGGAAATCAGTTTGCGCCCGATGCGGGTTTCGGTGCGGTCGATCACGGCCAGGCTAAGTGCGCCAGTACCGTCTTGTAGTGCCCAGGCTACGCATTGAAAGGGTTCAAAGGCATGGCCGGCGATCAGCAGTGCTTCGTTGAAACGGAGCGGGGCGTTCATGGGGTCTTCTCTCTAAGTGCCCAATCAAAAGATGTGCCGTCGGTTGGGCTTACCGTTCGGCTAGTACCTGTACTGATGCACGATGACAGGGTACGGGTCACATGTTAGAGCAAGAAAATTCAACTTTTCGTGATTAACGTCATGTAAGGCGTGATTTTGAAAGGTGAATGAAAGATTGCAGTAGTGTTCGTCGCGGGGCTTGATCGCTAAACGCTGTATCGGTGAGGGTTTTATCGCGAAACGATACAAGGGTAGTGTCAAGATCTTGCTAGGGTTATGAGCAGCTCGCCCAAACTGTTGTTTCTAAATAACTTTAATGATTTTGACGCCAAGGAATAGTCATGGTCGTTACACCAGCCCTGCGTCGCTTGCTTGTGGTCGATCCCTGTGACGACTGCCACCAGTTATTGCCTGGTTTGCGGGCGGCTGGCTGGGATGTCGACAGCTGTGCCCTGGAGGCGCTGGGCGAGCGAACCTGTGATGTAGGGCTGTTGCGCCTGCAGCCTTTTCACCTGCAGCGGCCCGAAGCGGTCAAGGAACTGATCAGTCGCAGCGGCACCGAATGGATTGCCGTGCTCAGCCCCGAGATGCTGCGCCTGCAAAATGTTGGCGACTTTGTGTGCGAATGGTTTTTTGACTTCCATACCTTGCCGTTCGATGTGTCGCGCGTCCAGGTCACCCTGGGCCGCGCCTTTGGCATGGCGAGGCTAAGGGGCAAAGGCGTGACCCATGTGGACGAGCCGGAGCATGAGCTGTTGGGTGATAGCCGGCCGATTCGCGAGTTGCGCAAGCTGCTGGCGAAACTGGCGCCCACCGAGTCGCCGATTTTGATCCGTGGCGACAGCGGCACCGGCAAGGAACTGGTGGCCAAGACCCTGCACCGCCAATCCCAGCGCCACGCCAAGCCCTTTGTGGCGATCAATTGCGGGGCGATCCCCGAGCATTTGATCCAGTCCGAACTGTTTGGCCATGAAAAGGGCGCATTCACCGGCGCCCATCAACGCAAGATCGGCCGCATCGAAGCGGCAAATGGTGGCACGCTGTTCCTCGATGAGATCGGTGACCTGCCGATGGAGTTGCAAGCCAACCTGTTGCGCTTTCTTCAGGAAAAGCATATCGAGCGGGTGGGTGGCAGCCAGCCGATCCCGGTGGATGTCAGGGTGCTGGCGGCGACTCACGTCGACCTGGAAGCGGCCATCGAGAAGGGCACCTTCCGTGAAGATTTGTACTACCGGCTCAATGTCCTGCAAGTGGTCACCGCACCGTTGCGCGAGCGGCATGGCGATGTGGGGATGCTGGCCAATCATTTTTCCAGGTTCTACAGCCAGGAGACCGGGCGCCGGCCGCGCAGTTTCAGCGAGGACGCGTTGGTCGCCATGGGCAAGCATGGTTGGCCGGGCAATGTACGCGAGCTGGCGAACCGGGTGCGGCGTGGCCTGGTGCTGGCCGAAGGGCGGCAAATCGAAGCGGCCGACCTGGGTTTGCAAAGCCAGCAGGCAATCGTGCTGCCCATGGCGACACTGGAAGACTACAAGCACCGCGCCGAACGCCAGGCGTTGTGCGATGTGCTGAACCGCCATAGCGACAACCTGAGCGTTGCCGCACGGGTGCTGGGGGTTTCCCGGCCGACTTTCTACCGGTTGCTGCACAAACACCAGATCCGCTAGGGCGGGTAAAAAAAGCCCCGTCGCGACCCTTATCGCGGCGGGGCTTTTCCTTTTCTCAAACTCACCATTCCCTGTAGGAGCGTTTAGAAGTAGTACGGGAATTTCAGGCTGAAGGTGAAGTCTGGTGCGTCATCGGTCATGCCGATAGCCAGGTTGGGCACGATGGTCAGGTTTTCGCTGGCGGCAATGGTCATGCCGACGTTGAAATACCCGGCATTGGCGTCACTGGACACAATCGACTGCCAATCACCGCCATCAGGCTTGAGCTTGCTCTTGCGCTGGATCAGGTCCGACACCGAGAACGACATACTCATGCGCTCGTTGAGGGCAAACGCCACCCCCACGCCCAACTGGAAGCTGTCGCCCAGGCGCACTTTGCCACCGATGTTCTGGTTGACGTCACTGCTAATGTCGTCAAACGAGCCCTCGAAATTGTGGGTGTAGGAAATCGAACCGAACAGCACGGCCGGGTCGAAGGTCTTGACCAGGGAGAGCCCCGGGGTGATCGACCATACGCCGTTGCCGGTGGGCAGGTTCTCCGGCACGTACAGGTTGTCGTTGGCCGTCGAGCGCACCAGCTTGATCCCGAAAGGCTCCTTGCCGGTGGGGGCTTTGACGCGGACCGACACCACGGCATCGGGCATCGTCGGCGATTCGTCGAGGAACTTGTAGGCAATCCCGAAGTTGACGTCGCCGATGGTCGGATCCCGGCTCACGCTCTCTTCGGAAGTGGCCTGCGGGTCACCGCCACTGGCGCCACCGGACTGGTAGGTCGACTCGCGGTACACCACTGGCACGTTGACGTCGAACTGCCAGCGGTTGTCGAGGTTGTAGCGCCCGGTCAAGTCCAGGGTCCAGTTATCCGCCTTGATGCGGTCCAGGTTGATATTGCCGAGGAAGATCGAATCCAGCGCCAGGAAGCCGTTGAGGGTCAACTGTCGGGCGTCGTAGCGGGCGTAGGTGATGCCGGTTTCAAAACTGAACTTGCCGTTGCCGAAGAAACCGCTGGCTTCGTTATACAAGTTACTCACGCTTTGTGCTGGCTCTGAATCATCCTTGAGCGATTGCCCATAGGAACTGCCGCCGGCTGCAGCGCCCTTGCTGTCCTTGGCGCCGCTGGCGGCCACGGTGCTGCCGCTCTGCTTGAAGTCTGCCGGCGACTTGGCCAGGCGTTTGGGGGCTGGCGTCGCGGGCTGGTCTTCTACCTGGCGTACCCGTTGCTCGAGGACCGCCAGGGCCTTTTGTTGTACTTCGTAGCGCTGCTTGAGCTCCAGCAGTTCTTGTTTGAGGGTTTCGATATCCGCGTCTGGCGCTGCGTACAACAGACTCGCCGGCAAGAGCGTACTTAAACAGACAACGGCACGTAGTGATAACGATCGATGCATGAAATAAGCCGTCCTTTTCTAATGCGTAAGTGTCGAGGGTCAGCGTAGTTCAATAACCGAGTGTGCGTAGGCCCTTGAGTTGATCCAGATTGCAGTTCAATGCCCCGGCGCTCAGGCCATTGCTGCCAAGCGCGACGTTGAGCTGGGTCATGTTATTGACGAAGTTGCTGTTGCCTTGCAAAACCGTGCCTTGCAGCACGTTGCCGCCGCCGATCTGCTGCAACGCATTACCCTGGTTGTTATGGGCTGCGATGGCCATTTGCACGCCGCCATTGTTGGCGGACACACTGACCCGGCCCGCCGCGCTGTCTGTGGTGAACGAGCCGCCCGCCAGCAACGCATGCCCTGATTGCGCGACGTTGGCCGGCGACAGGCCGTTTTCACTGACATTGATCCCGACGTTGTTGTACGCCGTGTTGCCATCGCCTGCGGCGCGTACGGTCTGGGTCACGCCCTGGCCGCTGCCCAGCCCGGCGCCACCGACCACGGTGCCGGTGCCCGGGTCGCGGTTGGTGCCGTTACCCACCGAGCCGGTGGATTGCACATAGAATTGCGGGGTGATCGTGGACGAGTCGATATGCATGTTGGCGCTCACCGTACTGGTGTCACCCGCCGCATTGGTCCAGGTGGTGCTCATGACAATGCCGAAACTGACAATCCGCCCCGGCATCACGAAGCGGCCGCGCAGTTCAGCCAGTTCCGCGTCGTTCATTTCAATGGGCTTGAACGCCGATGAGGCATAAGCAGGCATCGAGGCTGCCAGGCATAGGGCCGTGAGCCAACGGGAAGTGTTCATCATCTGCTCCTGGGGCATCCTGCCCCTTATGGCGCTTCTAGAAGAAGTCGCTCTGGATGAAACCGAAGTCCATCAGCTCGGCGTCGCCCACGGGCCGGAACTCGTTCATTTTGGTCTTGGCGGTCAACGGCGTGGGGGGATCGAGCAGGGCGTTGGTCTTGTCATAGCCTTCACCGAGTACGGCGAAGACGATGCCATTCCAGCCTGCGAGGAAGTCATCCCGCGAAAGGCGCTTGTTGCCCAGTACCGGATCGCCGATGTAGACCCAGTCTTTTTCAGCCCGCTGCATCACCACAAAGTGCTTGTAGCCACGGATCTCCACCAGCACCACCACCGGGATCTTCACCGTCAGCAGGGTGTCGGGTCCGATCTTGTAGCCCCGGGCGCGCATGCCGATGCTCTCCAGATAACGCTTCATGTCCAGCATGGAAAAGCCCTGGGTGCGTACCAGGTCCTGGTCAGCGTTGATCAGCATGCCCTTGATGATGTGTTCTTCATCCACGTCCAGCCAATAGGCCTGGCGCAGGATGGTAGCGAGTGCCGCAGCACCACAGCTGAAATCGGTTTTCTGTTCCACCAGGTTGGCGAACCGGCGTTCGCGGATGCTCTCGACCTTCTTGAAAATCACTGCACCGCCGGGCATGGCGGAAATCGCCATTTGCCCTGCCCACGAGGGGCCGGCGAGCAATAACAGAAGGCAAAGCGTCGCGAGGCGCATGATCATGACCTGATGGACACTGGAAATAAAAAGGGCCTTGTTGCCAAGGCCCCGTTGCATCAGAACGCCAGTTTGCTGCCAGTGCCCGCTGCGCAGACGGTGCAGCCGCTGCCCAGGGTGAGGGTGTTGCTTTGTTGGTTGCCCGAACCCGCTGCCACGTTCACGCCGATGTTGCCCGAGGCGTTGTTGGCGGAGTTGAGCAGGCCAGCGTTGTTGACCACATACTGAGGCTTGTAGCTGTGTTTGGAGGCCGCTTCGTTGAGGAAGTGGTTATCCAGGGACACTTGTTCGGTGTTCGAGGCAGCCGCGACGTTTTTGCCGTCAGCCGTCACGATTGCCAGGTTGTTTTTCTGTTGGTTGCCTTGACCGGCCGCCACGTTGACACCGACGTTGCCGGAACTGTTGTTGGCCGAGTTGACCAGCGAAGCATTGTTTTGCGTGCCTTTGTTGGTGAACTTGTTGTCTTTGCTTTCTTGATAGATATCGGCCAAAGCGAAGGTACTTTTAATATCATCATCAGCGCTGCTGGTGATTGCCGCAGCGTTATCTTGCTGGTTGCCCGAACCCGCCGCGATGTTGGCGCCCAGGTTGCCTTTGCTGCTGCTCAGCGAACCGTTGGCCCCGGCGTTGTTGAGGGTCTTGGTGTCGTCGAACTTGTTGTCCTTGCTCACTTGGGTGTCGGTCACGGCAGCGGCCACGGTGCCGGTTGGCGCTGGGGTTGGTTTCCATTTTTCGGCAGGACCTGCCTGTGCAGCAACAGCCATGAGCGCAGCCAGAGCGAAAACCAGTGGTTTGAGAGCCATTGTAGGTTTCATGGTGTATCTCCTTGCTTCTAATTAGTTGGTTAAGTGTTGGTACGGTCTAACAAACACCTATCAAGGGGTTACTTGATAGTCACACCGAGGGTGTTAGCCATTCGGTTCCCCACCCCTGCACTCTGATTCACCTGTACCACTCCACGGCTGCCGGTGAAGGCCTGGTCGCTGGTAACGACCTGGCGGCTGCCAGTGGTAGAGGGGGATCGTGAGTCTGGTAACAACGTCATGTTCTGTTGCGACAGGACGCTGTCATCGATGCTTTGCGGACCTGTGCTGATCCGCACCGCATTGATCATCTGGTTATTGGCGCCGGCCGCCTGGTTGACGCCCAGGATGCCGTTGCCATTGCTAAATGAGCTGCCCTGGATCGCCGCGCTGGCGTTCAGGGCGGGATCAACCTTGCCGTCGAGTTTCTGGATCAGCGCCTCGCTGGCCTGGCCACCGAGGCTGATCGCCCGACTGTTGATCTGCTGTTGTTGATTGCCGGCGGCCTGGTTGACCGACAGCACGCCGGTGTACTGCTTGCCGGTATTGTCGATCGAGGCCTGGTTGCTGCTGTCGGCCATGGCCGCCGAACAGCCGAGTACGCTGAGTAACAGCCACGCGCGATTCATGGCTGGACCCCCATCATCGCGCCAATGTTGTTGAGCGGTGCCAGGCCGCGCTCAATCGAGCCGCTGATCTGCCCGCCCAGGGTGTTGCCGCTGGCATGCCCGGCCGCGGCACCGGCGCCCAGGCCAGTCGAGCTGTTGCCCAGGGTATTGCTCAAGCCGGGGAGGTCGCCGTTAGGCAGGATGGCGCGGGTGATGGTCGAGCCGCTGCTGACACCGGCGAAATCGTTATCGCTGAGTTCGCTGCCAGTAGCGCGCAGGATCTGTTGGCTGGGGTTGGCGTTGGCGGTGGAAGGGTACGGGTCCTTGCCAAACGCAGGCCGACCGACCATGAACCCTTGCACATTGCGACCTGTAACGATGATGCCGTCCTGCGCAGAGGCGGGCAGGCTCACACTGGCGCCGAGTACACAGCTGATCAGCAGTAGGCCTATGGAGCCTTGATTGAGAGTTGCCACGGCATCATTCCTTGTTCTATGACGCTGACCCTAAACAGCGCTGTAGGGAATAGAGCAGGAGCTGTGCCGTTTTTTATATTTGCAGCTTTTTCAAAGGCTTGGGATGTATGGCAGGGCAGGCAGGTGCAAAGGTGTATCAGCTATGAAACAGGACGCCAGCGGATGACCGGCACCTGGCATGGGCAGGCAGGGCGAAAGGGGTGTTTCAGCAGCGCAACACTATTGATGACCAATCGATGAATCCGCAGCCGCAGGGCGCTTGCGCGGCGGTGGGTGTTTCAAAAGTGGACATCATGGTGCGAGCAATCCCTTGGGGAGCGATTGCTGTTCAGCGTTTGGGAGTTTTGCGTGGGATCGAATTGAGCACGGTGTTGCCATCCTGGTTCTGGGTCAGGTAGACCGGCAGCACCTTGGGCAGGGAGGACACCAGATGGGTAACTTCATGGATATCGTAGATCCCGCCAATACGGATATTTCCGGTGCCGGTATCGGCCAGCATCACCGGTTTGCCCAGGTAGCGGTTGATCAGGGGCAAGGCATCTACCAGTGCCAGGTTGTCGAGGATCAACTTGCCCGTGCGCCAGGCCAGTGCCGGGTCGTGGGGGGAGAATGCCTGTAGCTGCGGTTGCGCATCACCCCGGTTGTAGCTGGCCTGCATCCCGGGTGTGAGGTTCAGCCCGCTGTGGCTGGCATCGCTGGTGATCTTCACCGAGCCCTCCAGCAGCATGACCCGCACCTGCTCGTCATACTTCCAGACGTTGAACTGGGTGCCTGTCACACGGATCTGCCCGCTGCCGGCGCGCACCACAAACGGATGCTCGCGGTCGTGGCTGACGCTGAAGAACGCCTCGCCTTTTTTCAGGGTGGCCCGGCGCTCGTTTTTATAGTTGCTGTAGACCAGCTCGGTGCCCAGGTTCAGTTCCACGACGCTGCCGTCGGCCAGTGTCACTTGGCGCAGGCCGTTTTCGGCGGCGTAATGCTCATAGGAACTGGGCAGCCAACCGGCTTCCCAGCCAGTGAAGGCGGCCAGGGGCAACGCCACCAGAGAGATGGCGGCAGCCACGGCATACTTGCGCCAGCGGCTGGGCGGTGGAACCAGCGCCAGGGGCGGGGCGGGTTCGTTACTGCGGGGCAAATGGTCGGCTACATCCCAGATTTCCAGCATGGCCGCATATTCGAACGCATGCAGGGGATGTGCGTCGTGCCATTGCTCGAACGCCTGGCGCTCGGCCTCTGTGCAATCAAAAGCGTGCAGGCGCATGCACCAATGCGCGGCGGCATCGGTGATTGCGTCGTAGTCAGCTTCTGAAAGGGGTTGCTCGGTCATTGGTGCTTCCTGATTTCCTACATTCTAACCTTCCCGGCAGGGTGCCGAGAACAGCCATCATGGCGAATGAGCATCAATGTGGAACTAATTCGGGGTCCAAACACCCTAAAAATCTGGATCTGTAAGTCATTCTCTCTAACGGAGTAAGAAAATGCTGAAGAAAACCCTCACCGCCATGCTTGCCACTGCCACCTTGCTCGGCGCTGGCGCCGCCCTGGCCGACAAACCCGGGGCAGGTTGGATCACCATCGAGAAAGCCATTGAAACCGCCAAGGCCAAGGCCGGTTACATCGAGGTCTACCAGGCCGAAGCTGATAACGACGGTTACTGGGAAGTAAAAGGTCGCAAGGCTGACGGTATCGTTTATGAAGCACGCATCGACGGCGCCTCGGGCAATGTACTGCGCGATCAAAAGGACTGACCCCCGCGGGATCAGTCCAGCGATGCCCTTCGACTGGAGGGCACTGGGTCTAACTGACGTCCCAGGTTACTGATCATGAACGCCACCGAGTCGGCATTATCCAGCATGGTGTCGACTCGCCTTGCCAGGTTGCTCATGAAAATCCCCCTTGCGTTGCCCAAATTCGCGCCCCCGGTGGTGCGAAGTATCTGATCCCTGATGTACTCGGTGTCTGAGGCTTGTCCGAAGTCGCTCCATAGCGTGCCGCTCACGTCCGCAAACTTGAATAGCTGGCCCACGGGTGTCCTGCGCGAGTAGCTTTGGGATTGCTGTTTTTTCAGGGCGCCAGACAGAGTGCGCCCGGCCTCTGTCAACGTCTCGATCAGGTCGGAAAACGGCGCCACGGAGTCCAGGTACGCTGCATCGGCTGTCTCAGCAACCACATGGCTCAACTCATGAATCAGCAGCGTCGCCCGCGCATGGGCCGCCCAGTCGAAATGGTCGGGCAGGCAGTTGTCATAAATGCTCAAAGGCGGTGCAAAAAAATGCTCGGACAAGTAAATCCGCCGATCAGGATCTTTATCGATAGTGAACCCCCAATTGCCGTGTGGGTCCGTTCGATGAGAACCGGCCACGAAACGCTTGGAATCAAGCGCGCTGAGCTTGGGGTCCAACAGCGCTGCCAGGATCAGATCGACGATACGATGCAGCTTTTGCACCAGGAGTGGATCAACCACTTGCGGGCCCTGATCGGTGTCGATATCAATGCCAAAGAACTCATTGACGAAGCGATGGATACGCGTGACCGGCGCTACCCCAGGCTCCAGCAAGGCCAGGTTCAACTTGCAGTTCTGCACATAAAAAGTTGCCAGGTCGATCGCCTCGACAATCATCCTGGCCCGATCAGGGCACAGTTGGCGAATGGCCCTCATCCCGACAGCCTCGATATTCATTGTCCTGCGCGCTGACGCCCGGATTTCCCTGCGATCCAGCAGGCGACCAAAAGCCTGGCCATAGCGTGCGATATTGCCGCGGGTGTCGATCGCCCATTGCCCGGCGCTGTTGCGATGTATGAAGGGGCCGTTTTGATCGGGTGTGCGAATGCGCCAGTCGTTCCCCAGAGACAGCGCCTTGTACACCTTGCCAGCCAACGGAATATAGGCGGCCCCTTGATGCTGGTAAGTACCGTTGAGCTCATTCTTGTTCATGTTCACCAGGGCCACATCACTCACTTCGCTGGGTGCAAGCTGGGTGCGTTGTGGGGCGGTGATGTCCAGTCCCGGCCATTTCACAAAGGTCTGCGGCGCAGCCTGGGGCGTTTGCTGCTCGGGATCGAAGAGCAATGACTGCGCGTCGTGCAATTGCTGAGCCAGTGACGCCATTTGCGCAATGCCTTCGATAAACGTCTGTAAGGCCCGGCGCCAATGATGGTCTTGCAATGCTTCGGCGGAGTCCATGAACAACGAAATGCTGCGCCAGATATTCCACGGCAGCGCCAGCTTGCCAGGCAGCAAACTCAGCACACTCTCGGCAGAACCGCTGAGCACCTGCTTGACGGTTTCCCATTCCGCCTGCGCCCCCTCGACCCATTGGACGCCGAGCCACTTGAGGAGCAGTTGCCGATTGTCGTCGAACAGCTGGCTGAACAGGTTGCCCTGGATTGGATTGAAATCCAGGGTGATTTCCGAATCTCTCCCCAGCGTGCTGGCCAGCAGATTGCGATAGGTCGCGTCCTGAGGCGCGGCCAAGCGATTGAGGACGCAGTCTTGCAAGGCACCCGGCAGGTTCAGGGCTTCAAGAAACTGCGCTTCGCTTTCAAACTCGGTAAAGCTCAGTGTCGGGTGATAGGGTGCATACAACACCTGGATCCCCTCGCGTCCTGCGCTAATAAGGTAGAGGCCGAGCACGGGCGCGCGCGTGGCACCGGCCGTGGCTAGCAGCTCAAGCGGCCTGATGATGGCGCTCGCGCCTGCGACCGACGCGCGGGCAATCGCGTCTGGCATGTCGACAACCTGTTGGATCAGGTCCAAGCCTCGGTCTGACAGGCGCTCCTGTAATTTCAGGGCATGGGCATGCTGCAGCAGCTGCCACGGCAGTTGCTGGCTGAAGTCCCTGCGCCGCTGCTCGATTCCGGGCGCACCGCCAGCCAGGTGTCGCGCCAGGTAGGTGTGGTAGTCATCGTGGATTTTCAACTGGGTCAGCATCTGGCGCACCACGGTTTCCGTAAGGTCGGCAGACGTGCAGACCACATCGAACCTGGCACTTTGCAGGCTGGCGGGGTTCATGGCG
Source organism: Pseudomonas sp. WS 5021 (assembly GCF_012985535.1). Classification (NCBI taxonomy): domain Bacteria; kingdom Pseudomonadati; phylum Pseudomonadota; class Gammaproteobacteria; order Pseudomonadales; family Pseudomonadaceae; genus Pseudomonas; species Pseudomonas sp. WS 5021. Next base: position 484,760 of record NZ_JAAQWP010000002.1, read on the forward strand.
AAATCCAGCAGGCTCTGGCGTAGCCCTGCCAGGGCCAGCTTGGGAACGATCTGCACCCCATCGGCAAACAGCGAGTAATCGACGAGCATTTCGTTAAGGCGATCCGACACATGCTGGCGCAATGACCGGAGCTCATAAAGATAGTCCCGGCCATGCAACGTACTGACGCGATATTGCTCGAGAATCTCCGCGTGGCGTCTTTGTTCCCTGGCCGGCGCGGCCCCAAGCCTGTCGGGCAGCGAATGCCTGAGTTCAGCCCAGCGGGCGATATCGATAGCGCGCTGCAGATTATTGGCCGGCTGTTGGCGCTGCACTTCGCCGAGCGCCTGGACCAATGACTGGGCATCGGTCTTGAACGCCAGAGTGTGTTGGCGCTGGGCGATGTGCTGATCGATCCACGATCGCTGGCACCTATGCAGCACCGGTTCTCTGATTGATTGAAGCGGTCCCAGCTCATAGCGTTGATGGGGGAGCCGCTTAAGCGCGTCCAGGTTTTCCAGCAGGCTCAGGCGCAGCGCCGAGTCGTTCAGCCGGTGCGCCAATGCGTCGCGCAGGTAGCTGATCGTAGTAAAGGCTTCCACGCCGCTGGCGGGCGTCCACAACAACGCATGTCCGGAGTGATGCTGATCAAGCCCGCCGCGCTCGGTCAGCACAAAACAGTTGGCCAATTGACGCAAGGTGGTTTGGCCTTTCGCCAGCAGCGACAGGGTGAAGGCCTCGGGTGTGAAGCCGTTCAAGGTCAGAGGCTGGCGTGTGCTGGTGGTGTCCGGATTGAGGACGGCCCGCAGGATGCCGACATCACGTTCGTCCAGGGTTTTATCGAGCAGTCTGAGACTAGCCTCTTCAAGAATCCCCACTGCCATGCTGTGTGCCAGCGTGGGGATCAATGCCTCCAGGCCCGCGCGGGGAGTCTGGGCGACGGCCTGGAGGTTTAGCACGAGCAACCACTGGGTGAGCATGCTATTGAGTCGAGCAATGCTCAGTTCCGGCCGTTTTGCTGCCACGCCGTGGTTCCGTGGCCCGTACACGCCGTACTGCGCAGAGTCAGGGATGGCCTGTGCCTCTCCCTTCAGCCGGGCGATGCAATGGGCGAGGATGCTCTGGCTAGCTTGGGGCGTACGGCGTTCCTGAGCGTCGGCATGGGTGGCATAGCGGCTGATGTAGAGGTTTGCCGGATCCAGGGCGATCCCGGTAGAGAGGTTGAAGGTGCGGCGCAGTTGGTCGGTAATCAGCGTCTCAAGGTTGGGAATCCGCGCTATCAGATCGCCCTGTGCGTTGACCAGGCTGTGCAGTTTGCGGATTGTCAGTCGCGCCCTTTCAGCGGGTACCGAAGGTGGCGATGGGTGAGTGCTCCAGCGACCCTTGGCATCCAGTCCCAGTAGACGATGGTCAAGCATGGCACGGATATCCAGGCCGTGATCAAGCAGGGCGTAGGCATTGACCGTTCCCAGGTTACGCCGGTAGATATCCAGGCAATACTCGAGGTTCTGCCGCTGCTTGTTGATGATGCCTTCAAACAAGGTGTTGAATACCGGCCCATTGATAGAGGCCGAACTGATCTGTGGATGTTTAAAACCTATGAACCGCGCCCGTTCCTCCAATCCCAGGAAGCCGAAAAAATCATCTTCATGCCCCCTCGCCTGGGCCATTGCCTTGAGCGTTGCCTGCAAGTCGTCATAGCTTGCAAGTACTTGCAATCCCTTGGATTGGGTGTAGAGACAGTTAAGGCTATCGGTAATCACCAGCGTACTGGCCAACTCGACAAAATGGGGTGGGTACTCCCATAGCCGGACTTTCTCGATAGGGATTGTTCCCCGGCGGTTGCCCTCCAGGTAAAGCGCTTGCAATTCTTGCCACTGTTGCGCCGAAATCACATCCTCCTGGCGCTTGAACAGCAGATCGACCCTGGATTTGTCGCTCATCGCCTGGGCGAAGTACTCGCGCCTCGACTGCCCGGGATGGATGTCAGCGTTCCAGTAGGTCTCTATTGAGTTGAGGAGGAACAGATGTAGCTGGCGCGAGGCTTGTTTCAGCCCCTCTTCCCACGGTGTGTTGGTGCCTTGGGTCGCTGCCACCTCAGGGTTCACGAACGCCCGGCGCAGGCCTACGGGCCAGGACTGCTGGCGATAAAACAACAGCAGGGCATCGCGCAGGCGCAGCGCGTCGACCCAGCGGTCCTGCTCGGTAGGGGAGGCCGCCAGGGCATACAAAAAGACGTGGGTCTTGTGTTGATCAGCGTTGGGAAAGGCCTTGCGCAACGTGCTGTTCAGCAGTTGGTCCAGCAACGTCTCCAATAACGGCAACTGGCCCAATTGATCGAGCATTGCCTGCACATTCAGTTGTTGGTAACGCTCGATGCAGGCTTTTTGCTCGTCGAATACGTTGCCCTCGATCAGTTGCCGAGTGAGCGTAGAACCGGCCGCAAAGCTGAAATCTGCGCGTTGGCCAATGGACAGGAAATGCAATAGCTCGCCACGTTTGTGCTCATCGCCCAGCCTGGTTTCCAGTGCTTGCGACAATTGCCCGTAATCACTGAATTTCTCCAGTCCGGTCTGCGGGCCATAGAAAAAAACCGCGCTGTAGTCGCCCTCGGAACCCATCGCGAATGCCCCGGCCAGTTCAATCGGTTCCTTGCCTGGGCAGTTGAGCAGCAAGCGCTCGGCGATCATTGGCGGGGATTGGGCTTTACGGCCGGTGGCGCTGGCAAAGAACAGATTGCGCAGGAACTGGCGATCTTGATCGCCGATATCGCGCTGGCGTTCGCGCTCACTCAGGCGCTTGGCCAGGCGCATGGCCTCGGGGAAAAAGTAGGGGAGTTGCAGGTCGTCCATCGCAAAGGCTCGGTGCAGGTTATAGAAGGCATCGAGCCTAGGCGTGGCGGGCATCCGCAGGGCCCTAAATAAATAGGCTTGAAACCGCAGCGGTGGTTGACAGCTCACTTGTCACGCGTTGTTAATCAAGCAGCTGAATCCAGCAGGCTGTTGCCCCTTCCAATAACAATTCTGGAGCTTCAGATGTCAGCCACTCCCATTACCGCAGTGAATACTTCAATCGGCTTCACTGAACTTGTGACTCTGCTCAAGGCTATTTTTACCCGTCATGGGGCCTCGCATGAGGTTGCCAGCGTACTGGCCGACAACTGCGCCCGCGCCGAGCAGGATGGGGCTCATAGCCATGGGGTGTTTCGCATACCGGGCTATGTCTCGACCCTGGACAGCGGCTGGGTCAATGGCCAGGCGGTGCCGCTGGTCGAGGATGTTGCCTCGGGCTTCGTGCGGGTAGACGCCGCCAATGGGTTTGCCCAACCGGCCTTGGCTGCCGCCCGCCCATTATTGGTGGCAAAAGCCCGCAGCGCCGGGATCGCCGTACTCGCGATTCGTAACTCTCATCACTTTGCCGCCCTGTGGCCGGATGTCGAACCGTTTGCCGAAGAAGGCCTGGTCGCCCTGAGTGTGGTCAATAGCATGACCTGCGTGGTGCCCCACGGTGCGGATCGGCCCTTGTTCGGTACCAATCCCATCGCGTTTGCCGCCCCACGCGCAGATGGGCCGCCGATTGTGTTTGACCTGGCCACCAGCGCCATCGCCCATGGCGATGTGCAGATCGCCGCGGGCAAGGGCGAACGGGTGCCCCCGGGCACCGGTGTCGACAGCCTGGGCCAGCCGACCCAGGACCCCAGGGCGATCCTCGAAGGCGGTGCGTTGTTGCCGTTTGGCGGGCACAAGGGCTCGGCGTTGTCGATGATGGTCGAGCTGCTGGCGGGGGCCTTGACCGGGGGGAATTTTTCGTTTGAATTCGACTGGTCCAACCACCCCGGCGCCAAGACGCCCTGGACCGGCCAGTTGCTGATCGTGATCGACCCGAGCAAAACCGCCGGGCAAGACTTCGCCCAACGCAGCCAGGAACTAGTGCGGCAGATGCATGCGGCGGGGTTGCGGCGTCTGCCGGGCGATCGGCGTCATCGCGCACGGGACAAGGCCGCGCTGGAAGGAATTGTGTTGGATGGGGATGAGCTGGCGCGGTTGCGCGCGTTGGCGCAAGGCTGATGGCGGGCGCGGGCTGAGCCGCGCCAGCCGTGTTATCGATCAGTTGCGACGGCCCAGCAGCAGGCCCACTACCAGGCCGAAGCCTGCGGAAATCGCCACGGTCTGCCAAGGGTGGCCACCGATATAGGTTTCGGTGGCATCCACCACCGGCTTGCTGCGCTCGCGCACGCTGGATACCGAGTCCAGGGCCTGCTTGAGCTTTATCGCGACCTGTTCGCGCAGGGTTTCACCTTCTTCTCCCACCAGCGACGCGCTGCTCTTGAGCAGTTTGTCGGATTCTTCGATCAGGGCCTGGAGTTCGCTGAACGCCTGGTCCTTGATTTGCTCTTCGACAGCTTGGGCGGCGGTTTTACGGGCCATTGAGTAGCTCCTTGCGGGGTAAGTGGGCAGTGAACAATGGAGTCTTGCAGCACGGCAAAAGTTGCAGTTTTTTTTCGTGGGTTACTGAGTCTATGCAAAATCCGAATTCGGACCTTTCCACCTACAGTGTAAGATGTCACCTATTTGTGCAGCAGGTAATTCCACATGAGCTTCAATCTGGCCAACAAGCCCTTAGCCGAGCGTGCGGCGCTTGAAGATGAAAAGTCCCGTCTGTATGACTTGTGGCAAAGCAACCTGGGCAAGGCCAAGGGCGAGGGCGCGCGGCTGTTTGGCGAGCGCGCCAAGCGCAAGGGCAAATGGGCCGAATGGGTGCGTTCGGAACTGGACGGTATGTCGCCACCGGAATTTGCCAACATGGTACGCAGCGAAGTCAACCGCCTGATGGCCGCCAAGTAGGCCTGGCTGGCCGGTGCCTACAGCTGTTGTTTGAGCCACTCTTCGCGGGTGATTTCCCAGATGTTCTTGGGGAACGCCCCCTCCACGAACTGTCCTTCTTGCGTGCGGATCAAGCGCATCCCGGTTTTTTCGCTAAGCCTGCGTGAGCCCAGGTTCGGCGCCGCCTTGGGCACCCGCAGCACGGGTCGCCCAAGCACCTTGAACCAATACGCGGTCACTGCCGCGCTGGCTTCGCTCATCAACCCCTGGCCCTGCCATTGCGGCCCGAGCCAGAAGCCACGGTTGTTGTCTTGCTCATCCATCAGGCTCACGTTGCCGATCAACCGTTCGGGCGTCTCGCGCAGGCGGATCGACCAATGCCACTCGCGCCCCTGGGCCATGGCAGGCAAAGCCACCTGTTCCAGGTAACTGCGCGCACCGTCGGCCGGGTAGGGCCAGGGCACCAGGGCATTGAGGTAGCGCACCACTTCCCAGTGGGGAAACTGCTGCTGTATGCCCTCGGCATCGTCCAGGGTCAGCGGCTGCAGGATCAGGCGTTCGGTGTACAGGGTAGGCAAGGTGTCCATGCTATTTACCAAGTCACGGTGTTGGGCAGGTCCAGGGTACCGCGATCGACAAAACGCATCGTGCCAAACAACCCGCCTGCCAGCTTGCCGCGCAGTACATAGGGCAGGTTGTTCAAACTCTGGGTCTGGCTCAGGCCCAGGGTCTGGCGCAATACCGAAAACGCTGAAACGCTGACCGGGACGGTCAGAACCGTCTCGGAGAAGCGCGGGATGGATCCCTGTTGATCAGCGACCCCAGCCGCCAGCGGCCGGCCATTGACCTCCAGGTCCAGGGCCACGCCGTTGTAGTCGATGGCCGTGTCGTTGGGGTTCTGCACCCGCAGCTTGATTGCAAAGCGCACTTCCAGGTCCTGGCTTTGCAGCGGCTCGATGCCCACCACATTGATATGCAGCGGGTCACGGTTGGGGAACAAGGCGCAGGCGCTCAGGCTGAGCAATATCAAAGACAGGGTCAGGCCGATCAATCTGCGCATAAGGGTTCCTATTTGGTCGGTTCCGGGTCCTGCATCACTTTGAGGGTAGAGGCTTCCGGGTCAAATTCATCTTCTTCCAGCTCTATGAACTCTTCAGGCAGGAAAATGTTCAGCAGGATCGCACAGAACGCACCCACGGTAATCGGCGACTCGAAGATGTTATGCAAGGCCTTGGGCAGTTCGCGCAGCACTTCCGGCACCGCCGCCACGCCCAGGCCCATACCCAGGGAAATCGCCACGATCAGCACATTGCGCCGATGCAGCCCGGCCTCGGCAAGGATCTTGATCCCGGCCACCGCCACCGTACCGAACATGATCAGGGTCGCGCCGCCAAGCACCGGCTTGGGCATCAGTTGCAGCACCGCGCCAATCATCGGGAACAGGCCCAGCAACACCAGCAGGCCGGCAATGAAATACGCCACATAGCGGCTGGCCACGCCGGTCAACTGGATCACCCCGTTGTTCTGCGCGAAGGTCACCATCGGCAGGCTGTTGAAGGTGGCGGCCATCACCGAGTTCAGGCCGTCCGCAAGCAGGCCGGACTTGATGCGTTTGATATACAGCGGGCCCTTGACCGGTTGCTGGGAAATCATCGAGTTGGCGGTCAGGTCACCGGCCGCTTCCAGGGGCGAAATCAGGAAGATCACCGCCACCGGGATAAACGCCACCCAGTCGAACGAGAACCCGTACTTGAACGGCACCGGCACGCTGATCAGCGGCACCTGGGGCAATGCGGCCAAGTCAACGCGCCCCAGCCACCAGGCCACCACAAACCCCAATGTCAGGCCGATGACAATCGAGCCCAGGCGCAGGAACGGGTTATTGAAGCGGTTGAGCACCACGATGGTCAGCAGCACCAGGGCCGCGAGCCCCATATTGCCCGCTGCGCCCAGGTCTGCGGCACCGTAGCCGCCTGCCATGTCGGTCACGGCGACCTTGATCAGCGACAGGCCCATCAAGGTGATGATGGTGCCGGTCACCACCGGGGTGATCAGCTTGCGCAATTTGCCGATGAACTGGCTGAGCACCACTTCGATAAATGCGGCGAAGAAGCAGATGCCGAAGATCGTCGAGAGAATCTCCTCGGTGCCGCCGCCCCGGGCCTTGACCATGAAGCCGGCACTGAGGATCACGCTGATAAAGGAAAAGCTGGTGCCTTGCAGGCACAGCAAGCCCGAACCCACCGGGCCGAAGCGTCGCGCCTGGACAAAGGTGCCCAGGCCGGAGACGAACAGCGCCATGCTGACCAGGTAGGGCACTTCGCTTTCCAGGCCCAGTACGCCGCCGACGATCAGGGTCGGGGTAATGATCCCGACGAAGCTGGCGAGCACATGCTGCAGGGCGGCAAAAATCGCCGCCGTGAAGTGCGGACGGTCTTCCAGACCATAGATCAGGTCCGATTTATAACGGGGGCGGGGGGCTTGAGCGTCAGACAAGATACGTGCTCGGGTCAGAAAATGGAGGCGCAGGATGCCAGAAAGCGCCCACTGTCAAAAGTGTGAAAATATATTTCTCCGGTTTGTGCAAAAAGCCTCAAGCCGGCCGATACCTCTTATAGGCCCACACAACCCTTATAACAGTGGCGCCGAACAGTCATCTCGGTGCGTTGACGCTAAGTGACCGTGTCGCGGCAAGGACGCTCGCAGCCATCCCTCTTTGAGAGCTTTCCTATGTCCCTCCGTAATTTGAATATCGCACCTCGGGCGTTTCTCGGTTTTGCGTTTATTGCGTTGCTTGTGATTGTTCTGGGGGTGTTTGCCGTCAACCGCATGACCCTGATTCGCCAGGCCGCGCTGGACATGGGCGCCAACCAGCTGCCGAGTGTCGGCTACCTGGCCAATATGACCGAGAGCGTATTACGCCTGCGCATTCTGTCGTTCCGGGTGCTGGTCAACCGCGAGCCTGGCGCCCTGCAAGATGCCCAGGCGCGCATTGATGTCCTGGTCGACAAGGCCCGCCAAGCCCAGGCGGGTTACGCCGCGATGCCGGCCGGCGCCGAAGAAGCGGCGCTTTACAAGACTTTTGCAGTAACGTTGGACAACTACCTTAAAGCCCAGGCTGAAATGCTGACATTGTCCCAGCAGAACAAGGTCGAGGAGATGCGAGCCCTGATCAACAGCCGGATCAAGGACGGCACCGATCAGATGGGTGAACAGCTCAACAAGTTGATTGCGATCAACGCTGCCGATGCCAAGCAGGCCGGGGACGACGCCGGGCGCAGCTACCGCGATGCGATCAGCGGGATAATCGTGGTGTCGGTGGTCGCGGCACTGATGACCGTATTGCTCGCCTGGCTGCTGACCCGCAGCATTGTCACGCCCTTGCGCAAGGCCGTGGCAGCCGCAGAGACCATCTCCAGCGGCGACCTGAGCAAGGTTATTGAGGATGATGGCCAGGATGAGCCTGCGCGGCTGATCAGTGCCCTGGCGACCATGCAGGGCAACCTGCGCCAGACCATCCAGCATATCGCCGGCTCGGCGACACAATTGGCGTCCGCCGCCGAAGAGCTGAGCGCGGTGACTGAGGAAGCCTCCAAGGGCTTGCAGCAACAGAACAATGAAATCGACCAGGCCGCCACCGCCGTCAATGAAATGACCGCTGCCGTGGAAGAAGTGGCGCGTAATGCGGTGTCCACCTCCGAGGCCTCGACCCAGTCCAACCAGGCCGCACGGGAAGGGCGCGACCGCGTGGTGGAAACCGTGGGCGCGATCCAGACCATGACCCAGGACGTGCAGAACACCTCGGTGTTGATCGAAGGCCTGGCGACCCAGGGCCGCGATATCGGCAAGGTGCTGGATGTTATTCGGGCGATTGCCGAACAAACCAACCTGCTAGCCCTCAACGCCGCCATCGAAGCCGCACGCGCCGGTGAAGCCGGGCGCGGGTTTGCCGTGGTGGCCGATGAAGTGCGCGCCCTGGCCCACCGCACCCAGCAGTCGACCCAGGAGATCGAAAAAATGGTCGCCGGCATCCAGAACGGTACGGGTGAGGCGGTGCAGTCCATGCAACAGAGCAACCAGCGCACCCAAAGCACCCTGGAAATGGCCCGCGCGGCGGGTGTGGCACTGGAGCAGATCACCCAGTCCATCAGCCTGATCAACGAGCGCAACCTGGTGATCGCCAGCGCGTCCGAAGAGCAGGCCCAAGTGTCCCGCGAAGTGGACCGCAACCTGGTGAACATCCGCGACCTGGCCACCCAATCGGCGGCCGGCGCCCACCAGACCAGCGCCGCCAGTCACGAACTGTCGCGCCTGGCAGTGGATTTGAATGCGATGGTGGCGCGGTTTGTTATCTAAGCAGGGAAGGCTTGGGTGCCTGGCATACCGCTATCGCAGGCAAGCCAGCTCCTACACTTGATTGGTGGTGTGGCCCAGACTTTTGCCCCGATGAAGATCCCCTGTAGGAGCGGGCTTGCCCGCGATGGCGGTGGCTCAGCCACTGTTTGTGGTGGCTGGCATACCGCTATCGCAGGCAAGCCAGCTCCTACACTTGATTGGTGGTGTGGCCCAGACTTCTGTCCCGATGAAGATCCCCTGTAGGAGCGGGCTTGCCCGCGATGGCGGTGGTTCAGCCACTGTTTGCGGTGGCTGGCATACCGCTATCGCAGGCAAGCCAGCTCCTACACTTGATTGGTGGTGTGGCCCAGACTTTTGCCCCGATGAAGATCCCCTGTAGGAGCGGGCTTGCCCGCGATGGCGGTGGCTCAGCCACTGTTTGCGGTGGCTGGCATACCGCTATCGCAGGCAAGCCAGCTCCTACACTTGATTGGTGGTGTGGCCCAGACTTCTGTCCCGATGAAGATCCCCTGTAGGAGCGGGCTTGCCCGCGATGGCGGTGGCTGGCACACGCCATTTGGTCGAGCTGTCAGGCTTTCCATACGCCGGGATTGACCAGGTTTTTCGGTCGTTCTCCCGCCAGTGCCGCCAGCAGATTATCCACGGCACACCGCGCCATCGCTTCCCGCGTTTCATGGGTGGCAGAGCCGATGTGCGGCGTCGCCACCACATTGTTCAAGCGCAGTAGCGGCGAGTCATGGTTCAACGGTTCACGCTCGAACACATCCAGCCCCGCCGCGCGGATCGTACGCTGTTGCAGCGCTTCTACCAGCGCCGCCTCGTCCACCACCTTGCCCCGGGAGATGTTGATAAAGATCGTCTCCGGGCCCATGAGCGCGAATTCCCTGGCGCCAATCAGCCCCTGGGTCTCGGCGGTCAACGGCAAGGTCAGGCATACAAAGTCGGCTTGCTGCAACAGGTCGGGCAAGCTGCGGTATTGCGCGCCGAAGCGCTGTTCCACCGCAGGCTTGGGGGAGTGGCTGTGATAGATCACCGGCATGCCAAAGCCAAAATGCCCGCGCTGTGCCAGAGCTTCACCAATGCGCCCCATGCCAATGATGCCCAGGGTCTTGCCGTGTACATCGCTGCCAAAGTGCAACGGGCCGATGTTCTGGTTCCAGTTGCCGGCGCGCACCATGTTGGCCAGCTCCACCACGCGCCGGGCGGTGGCGAGGATCAGGGCAAAGCCGGTGTCGGCGGTGGTTTCGGTGAGTACATCCGGGGTGTTGCTGAGCAAAATGCCGCGTTGGGTCAGGTAGTCGATGTCGTAGTTATCGACGCCCACCGAAACACTGGCCACTGCCTCCAGGCGCGGCGCCAGGTCCAGCAGTTGCGCATCCAGGCGCAAGCTGGCGCCCAGTAGGCCGTGGGCGGTGGGCAATGCCTCACGCAGTTGCGCCAGGCCCGTGGCGTCGAGGCTTTCGATCAGGGTCACGGTGGCCGCCTCGTGCAGGCGGGCCATCAGCGGCGCGGAGAGTTTTTTGTACAGCACGACATGTTTTTTCATCAGGTTCTTACCTTCAAATCCAAGGAGTGCAACGGTGCTGCCGGGGACGGCTCACGGGCACCGGTCTTGAGAAAAATCGTCAGTACCACCGACAGCAGCAACGCGCCGCTCATCAGCAGGTAGGACGCACCGGGCGAGCCGGTGCTGCTGTTGAGATAGCCCACCAGGTACGAACCGCCAAACGAACCCAGCGCGCCCATGCTGTTGATCAGCGCCATGGCGCCCCCGGCAACGTTGGCCGGGAGGATTTCCGGGACGATCGCAAAAAACGGCCCGTAGGGCGCATACATGCAGGCGCCAGCAATCACCAGCAGGGTGTAGGACCACCAGAAATGCTCGGCCCCCAGCAGGTAGGAGCCATAAAACGCCACGGAAGCGATCAGCAGCGGTGGCCACACGAAACGTTTACGCTTTTGCAGCTTGTCCGAGCCCCAGGACACCACGAGCATGCCAATCACCGCCGCCAGGTACGGCAACGCCGAAAGCCAGCCGGCTTCGACCATGTCCATCTGCAAGCCGGCCTTGAGGATCGACGGCAGCCACAGCACAAAGCCGTACACGCCGATGCTCCAGCAAAAGAACTGCAGCGCGAGGATGATCACCTGTGGCGAGCGGAACGCTTCGGCGTAGTTTTTCACCGCCTTGAGCCCAACCTGCTCGGCGGCCAGGGCGGTTTCCAGGTCGTGCTTCTCGCCGGCGTTCAGCCACTTGGCATCGGCTGGGCGCTCATCGGCCAGGCGCCACCAGATAAAGGCCCAGAACACCGCCGGCAGGCCTTCGATGATAAACATCCAGCGCCAGCTGTAATGCTGCACCAGGTAGCCGGACACCACCGACATCCACAGCATGGTCACCGGGTTGCCGAGGATCAGGAAGGTATTGGCCCGCGAGCGTTCGGCACGGGTGAACCAATGGCACAGGTACACCAGCATCGCCGGCATCACGGCGGCCTCGACCACCCCGAGCAGGAAGCGGATGGCAATCAGCATGTAGGCGTTGGACACGATGCCGGTCAGCGTGGCCAGGCCGCCCCAGAGGATCAGGCTGACAAAAATCAGCTTCTTGACGCTGCGCCGTTGGGCATAGATCGCCCCCGGCACCTGGAAGAAGAAGTAGCCGAGGAAGAACAGCGCGCCGAGCAGCGAGGACATGCCCGGGGTGATCATCAGGTCTTCGGCCATCCCGGAGGCGGCGGCGAAGCCATAGTTGGCGCGGTCCAGGTACGCCAGGCTGTAGGTGATGAACACGATGGGCATGATGTACCACCAGCGGCGGGTGGCGAGTTTGGTCGTCATGGGTTTGCTCCTGAGCTTGTTGTAGTTGTGGCAACAGGTAACGGGTTTAGCGCCGGGGGTCAGCCGGCCTTTTGCAGGGCTGGCAGGTCGGCGCGCATGGGCAGGCCTTCCATATCGCCGCGACTCTGTACGGCGCGGCTGCCGATCCAGTTGGCGCGCTGCACCGCCTGGGCAAAGCTGAGGTTTTCGAGGAGGGCGCTGATCATGCCCACGGCAAAACCATCACCGGCGCCCACCGTGTCCACCACCTTGGCCACCGGCACCGCGGCGACAAACCCTTGGTCCAGATGGCTACGGTAGTAGGCGCCGTGGGGCCCGAGCTTGATCGCCACCGCTTCCACACCCTGGTCGAGGTAGAAGGCGGCAATATCCGCCGGGTCTTCGAAGCCTGTCAGCAGGCGACCTTCGCTCAGCCCCGGCAACACCCAGTGGGCCAGGCAGGCCAGGGCGTTGATTTCGCGGATCATTTTCTGCTCGCTGGGCCAAAGTGACGGGCGCAGGTTAGGGTCGAACGACACACTGCGGCCTGCCGCGCGCATCTGGTTCATCAACTCGCGCGACAGCTCGGCGGTAGCGTCCGACAATGCTGGCGGAATCCCGGTGGCGTGCAGGTGCCGTGCTTTTAGCAACTGTGGAGTGATCACGGCGCTGGACAGGTGACTGGCCGCCGAGCCACGACGGAAATACTCGACCTTGGGATCGTCGCCGCGCTCTTCCCGCGACTTGAGCTGAAAGCCGGTGGGGTGTGCCGGATCGACCGCTACATGCCGGCAATCCAGGCCTTCGCGTTCTAGGGTATCGACCACAAAGCGGCCCAATGAATCATCCCCCACACGGCTCAGCCAAGCCACATTGAAGCCCAGGCGCGACAAGCCGATCGCCACATTGCTGTCGGCGCCGGCAATGCGTTTTTCAAAGTGACCGACCTGGGCCAGGTCACCGGTTTGTTCGGCGACGAACATCGCCATGGTCTCGCCGAACGAGAGGATATCGATCTCAGACATGGGCATTCTCCACACGCGGTTGGCCAAGGTGGGTGAGGGCGGCGACTTGCACGGTGGTGACCGCCACCAGGTCTGCGCCTTGCAGCGGGAATTCCACCGCGCGGCTGATACCTTGGGGCATCAGTTGCAGCAATTGTTCCCACAGATGCAGGTCGGCGGTGCCCGGCGGCAACGCCACCAGCTTGCCGTCGGCGCGACGCTCTACGGCCTTGCAGTGCAGGTAGTCGACATGGCGGCCCAGCAGGCGCGCAGCGGTGCGCGCCGATTGGTCCTGCCAGTGCCAGTTGCCGATATCGAAGGTCATTTTCACCGGTACCGCCAGGCGCTCAGCTTCATCGAAGAAACGTTGCAGCGGCTCGATGCGCCCGCCGTGCAGGGTCTGGTCGTTTTCCACCAGCAAGCGCACCGGGTGGCGGTTGAGCAAGGCGCTGAGGCTGTGCAGGTCGTTGGTGTCGGTGAAGTAACCGAGGGACACCTTCAACCAGCGCGCACCGAACGCCTGGGCGCGGTCGAGGGTGGCGGCCAGCTCGGCGTTGGCTTGCGCCCGCCCGGCAACCCACAGTTCCAGGGGCGAGGAAAATACACACTCCAGGCCTTGCGCTGCGGCGGCTTGCGCCAGTTCAGCGGGCTGTTCGGTGGTCAGCAGTTCTTCACGCCATTCAATGCGCGTGGCGCCGGCGGCGGTCAGCAGGTCGACAAAACTCAGTTGGCCGCGCTGGCGGACCAGGTCGGCGCCGTAGCTGGAAAGGCTGATGGAAACGGGGTATCTGTGCATTGTTATTGATCTCTGAAACCGGTTTCATTTGAAGATAAAAAATGCTCGTGCAGGCGGTTATGCCTACACGGGTTGGGTTGAGCCTCGGACGATCAGTTGCGGGGCAAAATCCACGGAACGGGTCGGCGCGGTATCGCCGCGCAAGCGCTTGAGCAAGCACTCAAAAGCACTGGCGCCAATGGCTTCGGTCGGCTGGGCCAGGGCGGTGATGCCGCTGCCCACCAGCGGGTACCATTCCAGATCATCCAGGGCGAGCAAGCCCACGTCCTCGAACAATCGGCAACCCAGTTCGCGCAGGGCTTTGGTACAGGCCAGCGCGGCAATGCCGTTGGCACAGAACAACGCTTTGGGCCCGGCTTGGCCTGCGCCAAGAAACGTCTGCAAGCGGTGGGGCAGGTCGCGGTCTATTTCCAATACGGCGCCGCGCATTTTTTTGCGACGGCGGATCTGGGCCTGGAAACTCTCCATACGCTCAACCCGCGAACTGGTGCCATCGGCCGCCTCGCTGACCAGCAAGATATCCCGGTAGCCCTGGTGTTCCAGGTGGTCCAGCGCCATGCCCACGGCCAGTGGGTTGTCCAGGCCTACCAGGTCGCTGTGCAGGGCGTCGACCTTGCGGTCCACCAGCACCAGGGGCATTTCCCGTTGCAGTTCCAGCAGTTGTTCGAGGTGATGGCCCAGGGTGTTCACGATCAAGCCTTCGATGTTATAGGCGCGCAGGGCTGCCAGGTGCTGGCGCTCCTGCTCATCATCGCGGTCGGTGTTGCACACCACCAGGCTGTAGCCGTGCTGGCGGCAGGCGGTTTCCACGCCATGCATCACGGCAATCGAATAGGGGTTGCGGATATCGGCCACCAGCATGCCGATCAGGCGCGTGCGCCCACGTTTCAGGCCTCGGGCCATCTGGTTGGGGCGGTAGCCCAAGTCATCAATAGCCTGCTCGATGCGCAGGGCGATGGCGTCGGAGAGTAGGGCGCGGTCATCGCCGATAAAACGCGACACGCTGGCTTTGGAGACGCCGGCGCGTTCGGCTACATCAAGCATGGTCACGCGGCTGCGTTGGGCGGCGGAGAATGAAGTCACGGCGGGGCCTTTCTTATTAGTGTGAGGTGGCAGTGCGCTGGGCATTGAAACCGGTTTCAGAAAACACCAGCCAGCCCCTTTCGTCAAGAAAATCTTTGCTGGAACACTGCCAAAACCGGCTGCGTGAAACCGACGAGCGGCGAGCCGACCTGTTAGTTCTGACAGTATCCGCAGCACTGCTGGAGGTGTTCAATTATCCCAACTGAGCCGCAAGCGCCGTGATCCATCGACGCCCTGGCGCGTGTCTAGGTGATGGGAGGTTTTGATGAGCACCCACAATGCTGGCCAATCCAATGGCCCAGGCGGCATCCTGTTGATTGAAGCGCCTATCGTCGTCGACGCGCTGCCTGATGGGTTGCTGCCGGCACAGTTTTATTTCGCTGATCTGCAGCTTGAGATTCCGACGCCCTGGGCGTTTTTACCCGGTCCGGGCAGAGATCAGTATCTGGTGTTCGAGTGGAACGTTCGCGGTGCCCGGCCCTTGGATACGCCGCCGATTTTGCTGCCTAACCCGATGACGCCTGCCGACTTTCCCTACGCCCTGCAGATACCTCAGGCATTCCTGCTCAACAGTGCAATTGTTGATCTGCGGTTTCGCATCCATAACCGCACGCCGAACAGCCCCAGCGTTGATGCCTCCGAGGTTGTGACCATCAGGATCGACCGCGATGCGCCCGGTGGGGGGGCGTTGCTGCCACCGGCCATTTTTCCCATCGATCCGATCACCGAGGCCTACCTGATTGCCAACCCCCAGGTGCCCATGGAAATCCCCCAGGGCTATCTGGATCGTGAGGTGGGTGATCAGGTGCTGATGTATTTTTCAGATATGAACACCTTGCCAACCGGCGCGCCTACCCTGGTTTCAGCGCCGCTGACCAGCGCCACCGGCCGTATATTCGTGGATGTGCCCAGCACCGTGTTCCGCAGTTTCCCGGGGGCGCTCTGGATCTTCTGCTTCTATCGCCTGAAGGATCGCGCAGGCAACGTCAATCCGCTGTTTTCACAGGTGGCGCAAGTGGGCCTGCAAACCGGCCAGCCGCCATCCAGGTACCCTCGGCCCAGTTTCCCGCAGTCGGAGTCGCATCCAAACCGTTTCCTGACCTGCAGCACCCAACCGCCGATCTGGTTGGGAGTCGAGGTGTATGTCGCCCCTCACGCCGACATACACGCTGGCGACCTGATCACGCTGCGGTTCCAGGGGTATGGCAAGTACCCGGATGTCAATCCGGACCCCAATATCGTGGAAACCCTCACGCATTATTGGGATGGGGTCGCCGATGCGGCGGGCTATACCTTCTGGATTCTGGATGTCGAGCGCGTGATTCGGCCCCTGAAAAAAAACGCCGGCGGCGAGGCCAGTTACACGGTGTCCAGGGGCGGCGTGGTGATCGGCCGTTCTTCTTCGCGCTATGTGGAGTTCGACCGCGTGGTGCCCACCTCACCGCCACCGCCCACGCCTATTTATTGCTGGATTGACGGCAATGGCCCCGAGGACTGAACACCCTACACGTTTGCTTTAACAACAGATGGGTAATTCGAAAGGTGGTTTGTTTGGCCGCGTGTTTTACGTGCTGGAGAGAGTGTTGCTGCGATTTCAGTCACCAGGCAATCACTCAAGTATCGGGCGATGGCGGCTTGGCCACCTAATGAGTGTTTGTTCGACGCCTACATTAAGTACTAAGGAGAGACTGATATGAGCAGCAACCCTGACGTCACCATTACACCAGCGCCGTTCGTTATTGATGCCCCCACGATTGCAGAAGCATTGGATGATGCATCCGGGCTCATCCCGGTAGCCGTTGCACGGGCGGGTATAACCCTTCAACTGCGAACCGGGCTGATTTCATTGCGCACCGACTGGCTGAGTGTCGAAATTCGCAGAACCACAGATACGGTGCCCAGTTGGACCACCTTCGTGCCCCCCTTCCAGATCAACTTGAACCCCGTGCCGGCAATAATCGATAGATTTGTTCCTGCTCCGGCTCCCGAGTTTGAGTTCGCCCATGGCTTTTATGAACTCAAAGTCACGCAATACCGTAATGCCGGTGGTGTACCGGGTCCTGCGATGGATGAGTCCAACCCCGCCGCATTCCGGGTTGACCTCATTGCGCCCTACGCCGTAGCGGCGTCCCGTGAACAGCCGACCGCTCCAGTGTTAGTCAATGCCCCGCCGGGTACGGTTATCAACAATGCTTTCCTGATCAACCAGGGCGGCGTGGAGGTGCGTATCCTGGCAAACAGTTTCGGGCCGCAGCCCGGACGGTTTGAACCGGGGGACGAAATTGACGTGTACTACGGCCCGGTCATGGACCCTCGACCCGAGTATTTGGTCAGTGGTCCAGGTGTGCCTATGCTGCCGCCACCTGCGTCGAGCACTTTTTTCCTGCCAGCCAGCCTGATCACCTTGAGTGGGCTCTATTACTTTTTCTACACCATCAGGGACCGGGCAGGGAACGTCAGTCGCCCGTCGTTCAATGAGTTTCGTACGGTTTCGTTGTTGGCCGATCCCGTGCCATTGGCGCCGTTCCTGCCACTTGCGCCTGCCCCTCGTAACGGCAGCACTGATGACCTGCTCAGCATTGCGGACTATGTGCAAGGGATCGATCTGCATATTGAGCAGTATGTTAATTTCGTGACCGGGCTGGACAAGTTCGAGACGCAATGGGAAGCCGAGCCCTTTGGCCCGCAAACTACCGAACTCACTGGTTTCCCGGTGGTGTTCAATAATATGAATGACGCAATCAAGGCCGCCTATACCGCGACTCTGGGCCCGCAGACGGTAAATGTGCGTTACCGGATCGAGCGCAACGGTGTGTTCTTCATCTCGCCAGATAAAACCCTGCAGCTCGATTTGTCGGTCGAAGGGCCGGTCCTGCCGGGCACGCTGGAGCCAGGCGATGTGAACCCTGGGCTGAACCCGCCGCAAGTGTTTGGTGCCAACTCCAACGAGTTGAACACCTTGCGCATCGGGGATGCGAACCTGCCTGTCACTATTGTGATCCCCCTTTGGACCATTGCGGCGTTGCCTCATGCAGCTAATGAGTTTTACCTGTATTGGGGCACCTCCAGAGAGCGTGTCGGGCCGTTCCCTTTAAGCACTACAGTTCCCGGCGCCGACGCAACGTTTACCATTCCCTGGGACGTAGTGGCGCGCCACGGCAACAATATGCAACCGGTCAGCTACTCTGTGATTGGCCCCGGCACCACCAATGAAAACCCATCGCCCGTGACCATGGTCAATGTGATCGATGCCGTGACGGTGGAGCTGGCACCTGCAAGGTATCAGCGCCTCGTATTTGGTGAGTGGAACTGTCAGTCGCTGGTACCAATCCAGGCTGGCTCGCCACCGGTACTGGCTGCCACTGTGTTGATCCCGGGCGATGCAAGACTGGTAGTGGGCAATACCGTGGATGTTACGATCACCATTACCAGCGAACGCCCAGGGCATCCGTCAGGGCCATTTACACTGACTATTACAACCCCGCCCTTGACCGCTGCCGAGGTGGCCAACGGTATTGAGGTAAATATCATCTACCGTCCGTTCCTGGCTCAAGTGGCGTTTGGGCCGTGCGAGGTCACCTACACCACGGGCGTGGCAGGTGGGGGACTCGGTCGCGGCGAACTGGCCGAGGTATACACGGTATTCTCCAACCCTGACTCATTCTGTGATGGCGTACCGGCTAGCCTGGGAACCACTCTGATAAGTCAATAAACCGCTGCAAGCACAAAAGGGAAGCCTGGCTTCCCTTTTGTGCGTCTGCAAGCCTTGGATTGGCGCGTTTAGACGGTTCCGTCTGCCGGGGGCGCCACTTTCCATGCATCTGCGCTGCCGATTAACACTGCTCGTTCAGATTAGTCCTACAGTCGTCGGTATGTTCACTACGTAACCTCTGCGCTGTACAGGTGAGGCCTCATTCCGCGGGGAACGAGCCAAGCCGTTTTTAGTGGCTCTACCCCAGAGAGTGAACCCGATGTCAGCACCCATTAACTTCGAGCTCAAACCCTTGAGCAAGATGATGAAAGTCCCAGCCATGACTGTCCTGCTGTTTGCGGCAGTGCAAACCAATGTGCAAGCCGGCCATCTGATTGGCGAGTCCAAGGTCATTGGCGCCGATGAACCGACAAATCACTGGCAACTCGATCAAAAGTCCGAGCTGACCATGAACGGCGCCCGTGCGGGCCATATCCTGGCCAACGATTCGACGCTGAATGTCAATCCCGGCAGCCTGATCGAGGATATCCGCGCGACACAGGGCTCCTCCGTCAGTCTTAACGGTGCCACGGTCAATTCCAACAACTCGACATGGGGCGCGGTGCGCCTGGATGACAGCACAGCCATCATTCGTGACAGCTCCATCACCAGCAACACCGTTGTCGGCCTGCAAGCGTTCCAGAGCTTCAACTCGCAAACGGGCGGCATTGCCCAGGTGTTCAACAGCATCATCCGCGGTGTAAAGGGTGGGGCAATAGCCAACGGCAACGCCGAGTTGCATTTCAACTAGAACACCGTGGTCGAAGGCACTGGCGCCGACAGCTATGGCGTGTTGCTTGATGGTGCAACGGCGACTGCCAGCCAGAGCAGCATCATTGGCGGCAAGAATGGCGTGCTGTTCACCAACAACCTTGGCAGCACCACTGCCGGCAAGCTGGTGCTGGACAATTCCAGCGTCGAAGGCCGCAGCGGCTCGGCCATTGTTGTCGAAGGTGAGCCTGGCGAGCCGATGGACGTTGAAATCGACGTGCGCAATGGTTCGACCCTGAGCGGCGGCAATGGCACGTTGCTGGAAGTCAACGGCGGCGCCCAGGCGAGCATGAACGTCGACAACAGCCGCTTGAACGGCAATATCATTGTCGAAGACGGTAGCACCGCGCACCTGAACCTCGACAACAACGCCGGGCTGACGGGCCAGTTGCACAATGTCAGCAGCCTGAACATCGGCGACCAGTCCTACTGGGAGTTGACCGGCGACAGCCAGGTGGGTGCCTTGAACCTGGCCGGCGGTACGGTGAAGTTCGGCGACAGCGACGCGTTCTATCAGTTGGACCTGGACAGCCTCGACGGTAACGGCACCTTTGTCATGGGCACCGATTTTGCCCGGGGTATCACCGACTTCCTGAATATCAATGGCCAAGCCAACGGCACCCACAGCCTGCTGCTTGAGGCCACTGGCGTGGAGCCGCTCAACCCTGAAGCGATTCGTATCGTGCACACCGAAGGCGGGGACGCGCAGTTCTCCCTGGCCAATGATTTCGTCGACGTGGGCGCCTACTCCTACGGCCTGAAAAAGGACGGCACCGACTGGTTCCTCGACCCGGAAAACCGTGTGATCAGCCCGTCCACCCGCTCGGTGATGGCGCTGTTCAACACCGCACCGACCGTCTGGTACGGCGAGGCGACCTCATTGCGTACGCGCATGGGCGAACTGCGTTTCGAGCCTGGTCAGGCGGGTGTGTGGATGCGCGGTTACGGCAACAAGTACAAGGTGGCCGAGAGCACTGGTGTGGGCTATGACCAGAACCAGCAAGGCTTCACCCTGGGTGCCGACATGCCGTTGGCCGACAGCCAGTGGCTGGTAGGTGTGATGGCCGGTCACAGTACCTCGGACCTGAACCTCAAGCGCGGTACGTCCGGCACCGTGAAAAGCTACTACGTGGGTGCCTATGCCACCTGGCTGGATGAGGAAAGTGGCCTGTACTTTGACGCCGTGGCCAAGCTCAACCGCTTCAACAACGAGTCCAAGGTCGGCATGAGCGACGGTACCAAGTCCAAGGGCAAGTACGCCAACACCGGTGGCGGTCTGTCGGCAGAGCTCGGGCGCAACATCAAGCTCGATGACGGCTACTTCGTCGAACCGTATGCACAATTGTCCACCGTGGTCATCCAGGGTGCCAATTACAACCTGGACAATGGCCTGCACGCCGATGGCGAGCGCACCCGCTCGATCATGGCCAAGGCCGGCGCGACGATTGGGCGTGATATCCAACTCGACAGTGGCAGTGTCGTCCAGCCGTACCTGCGGGCAGCGATGGTGCATGAGTTTGCCAACAACAATAAGGTCAAGGTGAACAACAATGTGTTCAACAACGACCTGTCAGGCTCACGCACTGAGTTCGGCGCAGGGGTTGCGGTGAAGTTGTCGCAGAACCTGCAACTGCACGCTGACCTTGAGCACAGCAGTGGTGGCCGGGTCGAGCAGCCTTGGGGCGCCAACGTAGGTATGCGTTACAGCTGGTAAAAACAGGACGCTTATTAACGCCCGTATCGAAGGATACGGGCGTTTTTTTCTCTTGCATAAGCGATCAACTGGTTAGATCAAAGTCGACTTGTATTGTATGCCTGTTGCCGTTTTCATCCGGATCGGTGGTACCGTTCAATTCACCGCCGAACTTGACAGTGCCTGCTTGCAAGCGATTAACGATCAAAGTTCCTGTGGAACACCGCATGGAGTTAGGATTCGG
Source organism: Pseudomonas sp. WS 5021 (assembly GCF_012985535.1). Taxonomy (NCBI): domain Bacteria; kingdom Pseudomonadati; phylum Pseudomonadota; class Gammaproteobacteria; order Pseudomonadales; family Pseudomonadaceae; genus Pseudomonas; species Pseudomonas sp. WS 5021. Next base: position 506,080 of record NZ_JAAQWP010000002.1, read on the forward strand.
AGTGCCCTCAATGGCATACCAGACACTAACCTCATTGGTCTGCCACTTACTCAGATCCAGTACCTGCCCCTGACGAACGGTGTTGGGCAGCCCAATCGTGATTTTTTTCACTGTGATTGAGTTATCAGCATGTCGCGCATTAAGGCGGTACATGGCTTCTATAGGGTCATGCAGCAGTTTCAAGGTCTGAAAGTGGAGCGGTATATTATCGATACGTGCATCGAATGTGCCAGTTGCAAGAAGGAACCTGGGGTAAAGCAATTTTTTTTGCTCGGGGGTCAACTGTTGCGCTTGTTCGGTCATGATCGCTTCTCCATCGCTGATGATTGTGCGAGTAACAGAGATGTTGACGGCTCTGTCTGAGTCATGAAATAGCACCGCACCTGCGCTGTAAACTGTCAGAACTAACAGTATACGAAGACAACGACTTATGAATGATCTAATGACAATCTAAGCACGCCGCTGTTAATACTCTTTGGCACTTAGACTAACCGAACAACCCCGCCGCGATGTTGATCGAAAAACCCAGGATCGCCGTATTGAACAAAAAACCGATCAACGATTGCCCCAACACCACTTTGCGCATGGCCCGGGTAGCCACCCCCACATCCGAGGTCTGCACGGCAACGCCGATAGTGAAGGAGAAGTACAGGAAGTCCCAGTAGTTGGGGGTCAGTAGCCCTTCGGCAAAGCGCAGCGCCGGTTCCTTGCCCTCCCAGGTGTAATAGAGGCGGGCGTAATGCACGCTGAAAATTACCCCGATCAGCAACCACGAACCAATCACCGTCACCCCGGTAAAACCGTAATGCAACAGGCGTTCGGTCGTATCCAGGCCCTTGCTGCCGGCCAGGCCAACCGCAATGGTGGCCAGGCTCGCAATCGCCGCAATGCACACCATAAATAACACCAGGCCGGCGTTCTCGTCCTCGACCTCGGCGATGCGCTTGACGTCTTCGGCCTTGGCACGGATGGTCAGGCGCAGCATCAGCACCAGGTAGGTCCAGACCCCGACGTTCCAGCCGATCAGGATTTTGCTGAGGATTGAGTCGACGGGCGCCAGGATGCCGATTGCCAGTCCCAGGACGGCGGCAGCGGACAGGCGAGGGTGGGTACGGGCGAGAAAAGGCATGATGGCTCACAAACACAGGACATGTGAGCACCATAGCCTATTCCTGCAGGAGCCGGCTTGCCGGCCCCTACAGGGGGGTATCAATCTTTGCGTTTGCGCACCAGTTTCATGACGACCACAAAGAACACCGGCACAAACACCACCGCCAGCGTCGCAGTGATCATCCCGCCGATCACCCCGGTCCCAATCGCCTGCTGGCTCGCCGAACTGGCGCCGGTGGCAATCGCCAACGGCACCACGCCCAGGATAAACGCCAGCGAAGTCATGATGATCGGTCGCAGACGCAAGCGAGCAGCCTTCAATGTCGCCTCGACCAAGTCTTCGCCCTGGTCATACAAGTCCTTGGCAAACTCGATGATCAGGATCGCGTTTTTCGCTGACAGCCCGATGATCGTGATCAGGCCGACCTTGAAGAACACATCGTTGGGCATGCCGCGCAGTGACACCGCCATGACCGCGCCCAAGACCCCCAGTGGCACCACCAGCAGCACCGAAGTGGGGATCGACCAGCTTTCATACAGCGCTGCCAGGCACAGGAACACCACCAGCAGCGACAGCATCAGCAGCAGCGGCGCCTGGGAACCCGACAAGCGCTCCTGCAACGACAACCCGGTCCATTCCTGGCCCAGGCCCGCGGGCAATTGGCTGACCAGACGCTGGATTTCTTCCATTGCCTCGCCAGTGCTATGACCCGGTGAAGCTTCACCCGAAATAGCGATGGCCGGATAGCCGTTGTAACGGGTCAACTGCGCCGGGCCCTGGACCCAGCGCGCTTGGACAAACGCCGACAGCGGCACCATTTTCCCGGCGTTGTTGCGCACATGGATCTTCATCAGGTCTTCGACCTGGCTGCGCTGGTCGCCTTCGGCCTGCACCACCACGCGCTGCATGCGGCCCTGGTTGGGGAAGTCGTTGATATAGGCCGAGCCAACGGCCGAGGACAGGATATTGCCCACATCGGCAAACGACACGCCCAGGGCGTTGGCCCGCTTGCGGTCCACCTCCAACTGCACTTGCGGCGCCTCGGCCAGGGCGCTTTCGCGCACATTGGCCAGGATCGGGCTTTTTTCCGCCGCCGCCAGCAGCTCGGTACGCGCCGCCATCAACGCGGCATGGCCCACGCCGCCACGGTCCTGCAAACGGAACTCAAAGCCGCTGGAGGTGCCCAGGCCGTCCACCGGTGGCGGCAGCACGGCATAGGCCATCGCATCCTTGAGTTCGGTAAAGGCCATGTTGGCGCGATCGGCAATCGAGGCCGCCGAATCGTCGCTGCTGCGCTCGGACCAGTCCTTGAGCGTGGTAAACGCCAGCGCCGCGTTCTGCCCGGAGCCGGAGAAGCTGAAGCCCATGATCATCGTCGTATCACCAACGCCCGGCTCGGTGGCGTTGTGCGCCTCGATCTGCTCGGCCACCAGCACCGTACGATTCTTGCTCGCGCCTGGCGGCAACTGGATATCCGTGATCGTATACCCCTGGTCTTCCACTGGCAGGAACGAGGCGGGCAGGCGGCTGAACAGGAAGCCCAGGCCCACCAGGAGGACCAGGTAGATCAGCAGGTAGCGGCCGCTGCGCTTGAGGGCATAGGCGACCCAGCCTTCGTAGCGGTCGGTCAGTTGTTCAAAGCGCCGGTTGAACCAACCAAAGAACCCGCCCTTGGCATGGTGCTCGCCCTTGGCAATTGGCTTGAGCAACGTGGCGCACAGGGCCGGGGTCAAGGACAGGGCAAGAAACGCCGAGAACAGGATCGAGGTGGCCATCGACAGCGAGAACTGCTGGTAGATCACCCCCACCGAACCCGGCATAAACGCCATCGGCAGGAACACCGCCACCAGCACCAGGGTAATGCCGATGATCGCCCCGGTAATCTGGCCCATGGCCTTGCGTGTGGCTTCCTTGGGCGACAGGCCCTCCGTGACCATGATCCGCTCGACGTTCTCCACCACCACAATCGCATCGTCCACCAGGATGCCGATGGCCAGCACCATGCCGAACATGGTCAGCACGTTGATCGAGAAACCCAGCAACAGCATGGTGGCGAAGGTGCCCATCAGTGCAATCGGCACCACCAGCGTCGGGATCAGGGTGTAGCGGATGTTCTGCAGGAACAGGAACATCACCGCAAACACCAGCGCCATCGCCTCCAGCAGGGTGTAGACCACCTTGGTGATCGAGACCTTGACGAACGGCGAGGTGTCGTACGGGATCTTGTACTCGACGTTGGCCGGGAAGTAGCGCGACAGCTCATCCATCTTCGCCCGCACCAGGGTCGCGGTGCTCAAGGCATTGGCGCCGGGCGACAGCTGCACGCTGACGGCGGTGGAAGGCTTGCCGTTCAACCGCGTGGAGAACTGGTACTCCTGGCTGCCGACCTCGACCCGCGCGACGTCACCAATGCGCACGGTGGAACCGTCCGGGTTGGCCTTGAGCACAATGTCGGCAAATTCGGCGGGGGTGGAGAGCTGGCCCTTGACCAGAATCGATGCGGTGATTTCCTGGGTATTGGTGCCTGGCAAATCACCGATGCTGCCGGCCGAAACCTGGGCGTTCTGCGCGGTAATCGCGGCGTTGACGTCGGCCGGGGTCAGGTTGAAACCAATGAGTTTCTGCGGATCGATCCAGATCCGCATCGCCCGCTCGGCGCCATACAGTTGCGCCTTGCCCACACCGTCCAGGCGCTTGAGTTCGTTCATCACGTTGCGCGCCAGGTAGTCGCTGAGCGCCACGTCGTCGAGCTTGCCGTCGCTGGAGGTCAGGGTCACCAGCAGCAGGAAGCCGGCGGACACTTTCTCCACCTGCAGGCCTTGCTGGGTCACCGCTTGCGGCAGGCGCGGCTCTACGGCCTTGAGGCGGTTCTGCACATCGACCTGGGCCATTTCCGGGTTGGTTCCCGGCTGGAAGGTCGCGGTGATGGTGGCCGAGCCTAGGCTGCTCTGGGATTCGAAATACAACAGGTGGTCGGCCCCGTTGAGCTCCTGCTCGATCAGGCTGACCACGCTTTCGTCCAGGGTCTGCGCCGACGCACCGGGGTACGTCGCATAGATTTCCACTTTCGGTGGCGCGACGTTGGGGTACTGCGCCACGGGCAACTGCGGGATGGCGAGGGCGCCGGCCAGCAGGATAAACAGGGCGACCACCCAGGCGAAGATCGGGCGGTCAATAAAGAACTGCGGCATTGTCTCTGATCCCTATGATTACTGGCCGGCTGCCTGGGCGACAGGCGCGGTGCTGGCATCCACTTCGACTTTTTCACCGGGGCGCGCATGTTGCAGGCCTTCGACGATGATGCGGTCCCCGGCCTTCAAGCCGCTGTTGACCACCCAACGATCATTGACCGCTGCGCCCAATTCCACCGGTTGCTGGCTGACGTTCTGCTCGGCATCCACCAGCAACACCATGGGGATGCCGGCGCTGTCGCGGGTGATTGCGCGCTGCGGCACGCTCAGGCCTTGCTGGTCGACGGCCTGCTCCAGGCGCACACGGATAAAGCTGCCGGGCAACAGGTCGAGATCCGGGTTGGGGAATTCGCTGCGCAGGATGATCTGCCCGGTGCCGGGGTCTACGGAGATTTCCGCGAACAGCAACTTGCCCGGCAGCGGGTAGAGGCTGCCGTCATCCTGAATCAGCGTGGCCTTGGCCTGGTTTTGGCCCACTTGCTTCAAATGCCCGGCGCGGAAAGCGCGACGCAGGTCATTGAGTTCGCGGGTGGACTGGGTGAGGTCGGCGTGGATCGGGTCCAACTGCTGGATCACGGCCATGGGCGTGGCTTCGTTCTGGCCCACCAGCGCGCCTTCGGTCACCAGCGCACGGCCGATACGCCCGGAGATCGGTGCGGTGACGGTGGCATAGCCGAGGTTGAGCTTGGCACGCTGCACCGCTGCCTGGTTGGCCGCGACCTCAGCGGCCGTTTGCCGGGCGGCGGCGCGGGCGTTGTCGTAGTCCTGGGCGCTGATGGCATTGCCTTCGACTAGTTGGCTATAGCGCTGCTCTTGCAGACGCGCCTGGAAGGCATTGGCCTCGGCCTTGCGCAGGCTGGCCTGGGCACTGTCGAGGTCGGCCTTGAACGGCGCCGGATCAATACGGAACAGCACGTCGCCCTGTTTGACGTCATGGCCTTCGTTGAACACCCGTTGCAACACCACGCCTGCGACCCGGGCGCGCACTTCGGCAATGCGTGGCGCGGCAATCCGTCCGCTCAGCTCGCTGCTGATGGACAGGGGTTTGGCTTCGAGGGTTTCGATCCGTACCTTGGCCAGGGGCATTTGCGGGGCGTCGTCCGCAGAGTTGCCACAGGCACCCAGGGCCAACGTCAGTGCCAGCAGGCAAAACGGCGCAAACAGATTCTTTGACATGCTCTTATCCCAATATTGACTGGCGCATCCTACGGACGCCCCCGGCTCGGTGCTGTGAAGCTGTGTAGGTGGTGTGTGAAGAAATGTAAGGTACGGCGCACGCCGAGGCGCCTGCGTATATCCTTCACGGCCGTGGATCCTAACAAGCTCTTCTGATCAATGACGATCTAATGTGAAACTGTATTATTTGGAAGCACCATGCCCAACATCCTCCTGGTCGAAGACGACGCCGCGCTGTCCGAGCTGATTGCCAGTTACCTTGAACGCAATGGCTATCACGTCAATGTGCTCAGCCGTGGCGACCACGTACGCGAGCGGGCCAGGCTCAACCCACCGGACCTGGTGATCCTCGACCTGATGCTGCCGGGCCTGGATGGCCTGCAAGTCTGCCGCCTGCTGCGCGCCGACTCGGCCGGCCTGCCGATCCTGATGCTCACCGCCCGCGATGACAGCCATGACCAGGTGCTGGGCCTGGAGATGGGCGCCGATGACTACGTGACCAAACCCTGCGAGCCACGGGTGCTGCTGGCCCGGGTGCGCACTCTGTTGCGCCGCAGCAGCCTCAGCGAGCCACAGGCGGCCAATGACCAAATCATCATGGGCAACCTGTGCATCGACCTGTCGGAGCGCGCCGTGACCTGGCGCGACCAGGCGGTGGAGCTGTCCAGCGGTGAATACAACCTGTTGGTGGTGCTGGCCCGGCATGCCGGTGAAGTGCTCAGCCGCGACCAGATCCTGCAGCGCCTGCGCGGCATCGAGTTCAACGGCACCGACCGCTCGGTGGATGTGGCCATTTCCAAGCTGCGGCGCAAGTTCGACGACCATGCCGGCGAGGCGCGCAAGATCAAGACGGTGTGGGGCAAGGGTTACCTGTTCAGCCGTTCCGAGTGGGAATGCTGACAGCATGTTCCGGCTCCTGATCCGTCTCTACCTGCTGACCATCGTGACCTACAGCGCGGCGATCTACCTGATTCCCATGGGCATCATCGAGGTCTTCCATCATCGCTACATGAACTACAACCTCGAGCAATCCCGGGGCTTGCAGAGCCTGATCGTGCGTCAGTACCACAGCCGGCCGGTGGAGCGCTGGTCCGAGGTCACCGACCAGTTGGCCCGGGACTTTGCGCCCTTGAAGGTGCAATTGCTGCATCGCCAGGATGCCCGCTATACGCCGGCCGAGGAGCGGTTGCTGGAGCAGGGCAAACCGGTCATCCGCCTGGGGGAGTGGGGCTGGATGGAAGAAATCAGCTCGCCGCTCAATGACCAATTGGCGGTCAAGCTGACCATCCCGCCCGACCCGCTGGACATGAACCTGCTGTACTGGACCATGAACGTACTGATCGGCGCGGCGCTGCTGGGGGGCCTGTTGCTGTGGCTGCGCCCGCACTGGCGCGACCTGGAGCGCCTCAAGGCCACGGCCGCGCAACTGGGCCGTGGTCATCTGGAAGAACGCACGCACATTCCGCCCAGCTCCAACATCGGCAGCCTGGCGGCGGTGTTCGACACCATGGCCAATGACATCGAACACCTGCTCAACCAGCAGCGTGACTTGCTCAACGCCGTGTCCCACGAACTGCGTACCCCGCTGACCCGCCTGGACTTCGGCCTGGCCCTGGCGTTGTCCGAAGACCAACCGGCCGCCAGCCGCGAACGCCTGCAAGGCCTGGTGGCGCACATCCGCGAGCTGGATGAGTTGGTGCTGGAACTGCTGTCCTACAGCCGCCTGCAAAACCCGGCACAACTGCCCGAGCGGGTGGAAGTGGTGCTGGATGAGTTTATCGACAGCATCCTGGGCAGCATCGACGACGAACTGGAGAACCCCGAGATTGTGATTGATGTGGTGCTGGACTGCGCCGTGGAGCGTTTTACCCTCGACCCACGCCTCACCGCCCGCGCCCTGCAAAACCTGCTGCGCAATGCCATGCGCTATTGCGAGCGACGCATCCAGATTGGCGTCAAGGTCTGCGCCAAGGGCTGTGAGATCTGGGTGGATGACGACGGCATCGGCATCCCCGAAGAGCAACGTGCGCGGATTTTCGAACCGTTCTATCGCCTGGACCGCAGCCGCGACCGCGCCACCGGTGGCTTCGGCCTGGGCCTGGCGATCAGCCGCCGGGCCGTCGAAGCACAGGGCGGCACACTCACCGCCCAGGCCTCGCCACTGGGTGGCGCACGCCTGCGCCTGTGGCTGCCTACCTGACTGTCTGTCTAGAGCGGGCTTGTGTGGGAGCGGGCTTGTCGGATCGCCGCATCGCCGCGAAGACGTCGGCCCAGCGAACATTGATGTTGACTGACCCACTGCTTTCGCGAGCAAGCCCGCTCCCACACAAGCCCGCTGCCACATTGATGGGTGTTTTTCTGCAGTCCTGCTTTTGGCATATGCGCAGCCTTACCGCCCCTGACGCACCCTTGCTATAGTTCGGCCCTTATCAGCCGCCAGCCAAGGATCACTGCCATGTCCGAATACCAAGCCTTTGTCGTCGAACTCCACGGCAACGTCGCCCATGTGCAGATCAATCGCCCAGAAAAAATCAACGCCATGAATGCGGCGTTCTGGAGCGAAATCATCGAGATTTTCCAATGGATCGACGACACCGACGCGGTGCGCGCAGTGGTGTTGAGCGGCGCCGGCAAGCACTTTTCCTCGGGCATCGACCTGATGATGCTGGCCTCGGTGGCCAATGAGTTTGGCAAGGACGTGGGGCGCAATGCGCGCCTGCTGCGGCGCAAGATCCTGCAACTGCAAGCCTCGTTCAACGCCGTGGATAACTGCCGCAAGCCGGTGCTGGCGGCGATCCAGGGCTACTGCATCGGCGGCGCCATCGACCTGATCAGCGCCTGCGACATGCGTTACGCCGCTGACGATGCGCAATTCTCGATCAAGGAAATCGACATCGGCATGGCCGCCGACGTCGGCACCCTGCAACGCCTGCCACGCATCATCGGCGACGGCATGCTGCGCGAACTGGCCTACACCGGGCGCACCTTTGGCGCCGAAGAAGCGCGCAGCATCGGCCTGGTCAACCGGACCTTTGCCGACCACGCAAGCCTGCTGGCCGGGGTGATGGACCTTGCCGCGCAAATCGCCGCCAAATCGCCGATTGCCGTGACCGGCACCAAGGCCATGATCAGCTACATGCGTGACCACAGCATCAACGACGGCCTGGAATACGTTGCCACCTGGAACGCTGCTATGTTGCAATCCAACGACCTGCGCGTGGCCATTGCGGCCCATATGAGTAAGCAGAAACCCGAATTCGTGGATTGACTGAACATGACCCCAGGCTGGATTACCACAACGCTGCTGGACAACGACGCCCCCGGCGGCTGGGCTGTGGCCCGCAGCCGCGAAGGCTTTTTGGTGGATGACAACGGGCCGCTGTTTCCCAGGGAGTGGCTCAAGCGCCAGGACCTGCCAGTGTTGGCCGAGCATGGCATTGGCCATCTGGACGGCGAGCCTGTGTATCTGCTGGAGCTGAACAGCCCCGGCGACGTGCCAGGTTGCCGCTGGCAAGGCTTGCGGGCGTTTATGCTGCAAGGCGATCACCGCCTGTACAAAGTCCTGGGCTATGCCGCACAAATCGGCACCTGGGCCCGCGAGCACCGCTTTTGCGGCAGTTGCGGGCAGGCGATGGTGCAGGTGCCCCGCGAGCGCGCGATGTTCTGCAAGGCGTGCGACCTGCGCAGTTACCCGCGTATTTCACCGAGCATGATTGTGCTGATCACCCGTGGCGATGAGATTCTGCTGGCCCGTTCGCCGCGTTTCGTCACTGGGGTCTACAGCACCCTGGCCGGGTTTGCCGAGCCCGGGGAGTCTGCCGAAGACTGCCTGATCCGCGAAGTGCGCGAGGAAGTGCAGGTTGAAGTGCAGAACATCCAGTACGTGGGCAGCCAGTGCTGGCCGTTCCCCCATTCCATGATGCTGGGCTTTCACGCCGAGTACGCCGGGGGCGAGATCGTGCCCCAGGCCGATGAGATTGAAGATGCGCAGTGGTTCAACATCCACCAGTTGCCGCCGCTGCCGGCCTCGCGCTCGATTGCCCGCTACCTCATCGACCTGTATGTGGCGCGCCGTCTAGGCCACGCTGAACCAGTGCTGCCAGGCTAGGCGCACGGTCAGGCCGAGGACCACGGTGATAAACACCGGGCGAATGAATTTGGCGCCGCCGCTGATGGCACTGCGAGCGCCAAAGAACGCGCCCACCATCACCGACAGGCCCATGCTCAGGCCGACAATCCAGTCCACCGAACCGTTGAAGATAAACACCGACAACGCCGCCGCGTTGCTGACGAAGTTCATGCTGCGCGCCACGCCGCTGGCCTTGACCAGGTCCACCGGGTACATCAGCAGCGTGCTGACGGTCCAGAACGCCCCAGTGCCGGGGCCCGCCACACCATCATAGAAACCCAGGCCGAAGCCTTGGGTCGACTGCCATTTCTTCTTGATCGGCGCATCGGCGTCCAGCGGCGCCTTGGGCGTGCCGCCAAACAACAGGTAGATGCCGCAGGCAAAGACGATCACCGGCAGCATCTTGTTCAGCCACTCGGCGGGCAAGTAATGGGCAACGACGGCCCCAACCAGCGCGCCGACCAGCGTGCCGACGATGGCATGCACCCATTGGCGCGGGTGGAACAGCTTGCGCCGGTAGAAGGTAAAGCTGGCGGTGGCCGAGCCGAAGGTCGAACTCAGTTTGTTGGTGCCCAGCACCAGGTGGGGCGGCATGCCGGCGGTGAGCAGGGCCGGGGTGGTGAGCAAGCCGCCACCGCCGGCAATGGCGTCGATAAAACCGGCAATAAAGGCAACCACGGCGAGGATGGCCAGGGTGGTGAGGTCAACGCTGAGTTCAAAAGGCATGGAGGCGACTTATTTTCGGCGAGGCGCAGAAAGGGGCTGCGCGAAAGTCCGATAGCTTACCTATAACCGATTGTCAGGGCGACTGTTGCGACACACCCGCGCAGGTGCGGTAGGTGTTGTGCCAGCAACAGTGATCCAACAAACCATCCACCAAGGCAACATTGCCCGGCCCAGGCTCGCAGGGGCCAAACGCCCGTGCCACGTGGCTTGGCCCACACTGGCACGCTTGCTGCTCCACCACTTGCACAATCTTTGTGTGCGAGGTACCGAGCCATGACTCAGCAAGCCGTGAAATTTGCCTATTGGGTGCCCAATGTCAGTGGTGGCCTGGTGGTTAGCAAGGTCGAACAACGTACCGACTGGGGCATCGACTACAACCGCAAGCTGGCCCAACTGGCCGAGGAGGCAGGGTTTGAGTACGCCTTGACGCAAATCCGCTTCACCGCCGGCTACGGTGCCGAATACCAGCATGAATCCGTGGCCTTCAGCCACGCGCTGCTGGCCGCCACCCGCAAACTGAAGGTGATCGCGGCGATCCTGCCGGGCCCCTGGCAGCCGGCGTTGGCGGCCAAGCAGCTGGCCACCATCGATCAACTGACCGATGGCCGGGTGGCGGTGAACATCGTCAGCGGCTGGTTCAAGGGCGAGTTCCAGGCCATTGGCGAGCACTGGCTGGAGCATGACGAACGCTATCGGCGCTCCGAAGAGTTCATCCGTGCCCTGAAGGGTATCTGGACCCAGGATGACTTTACCTTCAAGGGTGATTTCTACCGTTTCAACAATTACACCCTCAAGCCCAAGCCCCTGGGGCAACCGCACCCGGAGATTTTCCAGGGTGGCAGCTCCCGTGCGGCACGGGATATGGCGGCGCGGGTGTCGGACTGGTATTTCACCAACGGCAATACGCCGCAGGGGATCAAGGCCCAGGTCGATGACATCCGGGCCAAGGCCGCCGCCAATAACCACTCGGTCAAGATCGGGGTCAACGCATTTGTGATCGCCCGTGACACCGAAGAAGAGGCCCAGGCGGTGTTGGCCGAAATCATCGACAAGGCCGACCCGGACGCGGTCAACGCCTTTGGTGATGCGGCCAGGCAAGCAGGCAAGGCATCGCCTGAAGGTGAGGGCAACTGGGCCAAGTCCAGCTTCGCTGACCTGGTGCAGTACAACGACGGTTTCAAGACCAACCTGATCGGCACGCCCCGGCAGATCGCCGAGCGCATCGTCGCGCTCAAGGCGGTGGGGGTGGACCTGGTGCTGGCGGGCTTCCTGCATTTTCAGGAGGAGGTGGCGTATTTTGGCCAGCGCGTGCTGCCCCTGGTGCGCGAGCTGGAAGCCAAGGCCGCGGCGGCCGGCAGCGCCAAGGCGGCGTTACCGGTATAGCACCACTGCCGCACGCAGTTGGTTGTTGCCAAAGCGGCACATCCGCTCGAACTCCCCATGGCTGACCGGCAGGTGCTGGCAGTCCATGGGCTGGCGGTGCTGGCTATGGTCCACGTCGGGATCATGCAGGTAGACAAACTCTTGATCGCAGTCGGTCACGATCACCCAATGCGGTGACTTGGAGCGCGTCAGCCGGTAACTGCTGATCAGCACCAGCGGCTGGCCGCCGCCGTCCAGGACCTGCGGCAGGTCCAGCGCACCGCCAAATACCTGCTGCACATTGCTGCGGGCCAACTCATCCGCGAATCCCTCATGCACCAGGCGCATCACCTCTTTTTTATGCAGGTTGCGCACGCCATCGAGAAACAGCGGCCCACGCACGTTGACCTGCATGCGTACAGCAAACCCCCGGCGCCACGCGGCCAGGGCCAGGCCCTGGGGGCTGCAACCGCCGTGGCCGGCGGTCATGAACACGGTGGTTGCTTCGCGCCAGATCTGCAGTTCTTCGCGGCGCAGCGACTCACGCCCAGGTAACAGGGCCCCCATGGCCATCAGCAAACAGGCAGCGCCGCAGGTAAAGTCAGTGGTCTGCTGGTAGTAGGGGACACTCAAGGCGCGGGCGTGCGCGGGCTGGAGGATACGTTTTTCCAGGCGCAGGGCGTCGGTATGGTCGGCGTAATAGTCGTTGATCAGGGCAAAACGCCGGTAGCCAGCGCGCTCATACAACGCGATGGCGCCTGGGTTATCGGTGCGTACCTCAAGGCGCAGGTACGCACAGTCGTGGGCCACGGCGCAGGCTTCGATGCGCGCCAGCAACTGCCGGCCCAGGCCCATGCCCCGGGCCGGCGCGGCAATGGCCAGGGAGTACAGGCGCGCCAACGAGGTGCCGCGATGGAACAGCACCAGGGCATAACCGACCAATTGCCCGGCATTTTCGGCCACCAGCAACTGCGCGTGGGCACGGCTGATCATCCACTGGAAACTGCGGGCAGACAGCCGGTCAGTGGTGAAACAGTGCTGCTCCAACATTACCAATGCTGGCAAGTCTTCGAGGGTTGCAACGCGAAAGGAAAGAGTCATATAACCGCCGTAAAAGTTGCGTAACTAAACGAGACTTCTGTGAAAGATCGTGCTTAATAGAAAAGGTCAAGTTCTCTAGCGGATCAATCAATATGTCAGCGGTACAAAGTCATTGGCGAGAAGTATCCGAGCAAACCGTCTCGGCGACAATAACTTCCAGCGGATATTTTTCTACCCCGCCCAAGAGCCCAAGCCAAGTCGTGATTATTGTTGAACGCAAGGAAGACTGGGCCTCGTACTTCCCTAGCGAAGATATAGTCACCGCCCAGGAATACCTCGAACACTCCCGGGAAAACGAGGCGGGCAAACGGGTCCAGGTGATCAACCTGTGCCGCAGCTACAAGTACCTGGGGCATGGTTACTACTGCTCGCTGCTGGCCGAGGCGCGGGGGCACAAGGTGATTCCGTCGGTGCGCACCATCAGCGAGCTGACAAAGAAATCCTTGTATGGCCTGGCCCTGGATGACCTGGATAAAACCCTCGATAAAGCGTTGAGTCATCACCTTTACAGCAATACCGAAGGTTTTACCCTGACACTTTATTTCGGTCGGACCAATATTGAACCGTTGCAGGATTTGGCCCGGCAGTTATTTGAGGCTTTCCCGTGTCCGATCCTGTTAGTTGAGTTTCGTAAACATAACGGCTGGCATATCGAAGGTATCAAGTCTGGAGTCTTACATAAGTTGCGCGATGATCAGGAAGATCAATTCGCCCATGCCCTGGACAACTTCAGTCGCCGGATCTGGCGCCAACCCCGTTCGCGGCGGCTGGCCCGTTATGACCTGGCGATCCTGCATGATCCCCAGGAGCAATTACCGCCGTCCAATGCCAAGGCCCTGGAAAATTTCGTGCGGGTGGGCAAGGGCCTGGGGATCGATGTGGAGTTGATCGAACGCAAGGACTACGCGCGGCTGGCCGAATACGACGCCTTGTTGATTCGTGAGACGACCAGTGTCGACAACCATACCTACCGCTTCGCCAAGAAAGCCGAGAGTGAAGGGCTGGTGGTAATGGATGACCCGGCGTCGATCCTGCGCTGTACCAATAAGGTCTACCTCACGGATATGCTCAAGAGCCATCAATTGGGCATGCCCGCCACCGAGATTCTGTACAAGGAGCGACCGCAAGATTTCGAACGGGTCGGCGAGCGCCTGGGCTTCCCTCTGGTGCTGAAAATCCCCGACGGTTGTTTCTCCCGGGGGGTGATCAAAGTGGAAAGCCAGGAGGCGCTGCTGGCCGCCACGGCCGAGCTGTTCGAACACTCGGTGCTGCTACTGGCCCAGGAGTTTTTCTATACCGAGTACGACTGGCGCATTGGCGTACTCAACCGCAAGCCGATCTTTGCCTGCCAATACTTCATGTCCAAGGGCCACTGGCAGATCTACAACCACAAGGCCATCGGCCAGGATATCAACGGCGAATGCCGGACCCTGGCGGTGCACGAGGCCCCCAAGGCCGTCGTGGAACTGGCAGTCAAGACCGCCAACCTGATCGGCGATGGCTTGTACGGCGTGGACTTGAAGCAGTCCGGCGACAAAGTGGTGGTGATCGAGGTCAACGACAACCCGAACATGGACGCCGGGATCGAAGACGCCTACTTGCAGGACGACCTGTACTCCCTGGTGCTGGAAGAGTTCGTGCGCCGCCTGGAGCTCAAACGCCAGGGCCAGGTCTGGTGATCTGCTTTGAGCTCAACGAGGGCGCGCTACGCCGCACCGAGCGCGACAATGCCGAGATCCTGCTGTTCAACAATCCCGACAGCGATGAGCGTGAATTGCTGCGCGAGCGCTATAAAGTCGATGAGCACGCGCTGGCGTCGGCACTGGACCCGGACGAGGTGTCGCGCATCGAGTTCCACCCAGACAACCTGTTTCTGATCTGGAAGCGCCCGCAAAACTACTCCGGGGGCAGCAACCTGGTGTTTGAAGTGTCGTCCTGTGGCTTGCTGTTTTCCCCCGACCGCCTGCTGGTGATTGCTACCGACGACAGCCAGTTGTCGGGCCTCGGCGCGCGCCGACCGCTGCATACACCGCTGGACGTGTTGCTGGACCTGCTGCTGAACAACATCCACCACTACCTGGGCCACCTCAAGGTGATCAAGCTGGTCGCCCGCGAGTTGCAGCAGCAGTTCAACGCCTCCATGAGCAATCGCCACCTGATGCAGATGTTCAGCCTCAGCGAGAGCCTGATCTATTACATCAACGCGCTGCACAGCAATGGCGCGGTCTTGACGCGCTTGCGCAACCACGGCGAAAAAGAACACTTCAGCGCGCAGACCCTGGGCCTGATCGACGACCTGATCATCGAGAACAACCAGTGCTACAAGCAGGCGGAGATCTACTCCAACGTGTTCTCCGGGCTGATCGATGCCCGGGGCAACCTGATGAACAACAGCATGAACAACCTGCTGCGCAAGCTGACGCTGATCAACGTGGTGTTCCTGCCGCTGAATCTGATCGCCAGCATTGGTGGCATGTCCGAGTTCAGCATGATGACGGCGGGGACGCCGTGGTGGGTGGCGTACCCGTTGTTTTTGCTGGCAATGGCGTTGGGCGCGGCGGGGATGGTGCTGGGGCTGCGGCGGATTGCCAAGGGCGGCGGCAAAGCGGGGTGACCGGGCCCCGCATTCGCGTCGGTGCAGGCGGGCTTAGGCGCCGGCCTGCAGGGTCAACACTTCAAAACCCTCTGCGGTGACGGCCACCGTATGTTCCCACTGGGCCGACAGGCTGTTGTCACGGGTCACCACGGTCCAGCCATCCTTGAGGCTGCGCACCTTGGCGCTGCCCTGGTTGAGCATCGGCTCGATGGTGAACACCATGCCTTCGCGCAGGGTCAGGCCGGTGCCTGGGCGGCCGAAGTGCAGGATTTGCGGCTCTTCATGCATTTCCCGGCCAATCCCATGCCCGCAATACTCGCGCACCACACTGTAGCCATTGGCCTGGGCGTGGCTCTGGATCGCATGGCCGATATCCCCCAGGCGGGCGCCGGGCTTGACCTGGCGGATACCGGCCCACATCGCCTCGAAGGTCTGCTCCACCAGGCGCCGGGCCTTGGGCGCGACGGCACCGATCATGTACATCTTGCTGGAGTCGGCGATAAAGCCGCCTTTTTCCAGGGTGATGTCGATATTGACGATATCGCCATCCTTCAACACGTCCTTGGCACTTGGCATGCCATGGCACACCACCTCGTTGATGGAGGTGTTGATGCTGAAGGGGTAGTCGTACTGCCCCAGGCTGGCGGGGCGGGCTTGCAGGTCCTGGCGGATAAATGCCTCGACGGCTGCATCCAGTTCCAGGGTGGTCTGGCCGGCCGCGACCCGGTTGTCGAGCAGGGTGAACACCTGGCCCAGCAGGCGCCCGGCTTCGCGCATCACGGCAATCTGTGCAGGGGTCTTGGTCATCAGCTGCGCCCCCGGATCAGGTCGGGCTTGTCGAGCAACAGTTTGTTGATCAGGTCGTTGTAGGCCAGGTGCGGATTGAGTTCGGCCAGCAGGCCGATCTTGATCCAGAACTCCGCCTGGGCGTTGATAGAGCGGTCCATCGTGGCGCTGGCCAGTCGGATTTGTTCATGCAGTTGGTCGGTGATCTTGACGATGCCCATGGGGTTCACTGTGTAGAGTTTATATACAAAGCGTATACGTTTCGTATATTGCTCGTAAACCCCGGTGTTGACTTGCCCAGGACCGGCGGTTAGTTTTGTTGCATGACATTACAAACCTATCGTTCCCAGCCAAGCATTATTACCGCCATTCCTCATTTGGCGGGATAGCGATCGGCTGTACCCAAACCCGCCCTAGAGGCGGGTTTTGTTTTTCCGTCTCCAGGGCTCTGTCAAACGCCAGGAGACACCCATGAGTAGCCCGCTGCCGCAGTCCACCGCCGACGATGGATTGCTTGAGCATTACGTGAAGAAAATCCTCGCCGCGCCGGTCTACGACCTGGCGGTACGCACGCCGTTGCAGGCCGCCCCGGCGCTGTCGGCGTTGCTTGGCAATCAGATCCTGCTCAAGCGCGAAGACCTGCAGCCGACGTTTTCCTTCAAGATTCGCGGCGCCTACAACAAGCTGGTGCAGCTTGGCGAGGCGCAAAAAGCCTGCGGGGTGATCACCGCCTCGGCAGGCAACCATGCCCAAGGCGTGGCATTGGCGGCGCGTGAGCTGGGGATCAAGGCGACGATTGTGATGCCCAGCACCACACCCGAATTGAAAGTACTTGGCGTGCGTTCGCGGGGCGCCGACGCGGTGTTGCACGGCGCCAGTTTCCCGTTCGCCCTGGCCCACGCGTTGCAGTTGGCCGAACAGTCGGGCGCGACCTTTGTGTCGCCGTTCGATGATCCCGACGTGATTGCGGGGCAGGGCACCGTTGCCATGGAAATCCTGCGCCAGCAACAAGGTGCACTGGACGCGATATTCGTGCCCGTGGGCGGTGGTGGCTTGATCGCCGGCATCGCGGCCTACATCAAGTATTTGCGCCCGCAAGTGCGGGTCATAGGCGTGGAGCCTGAAGGCTCCAGTTGCCTGCTGGCGGCCTTGCGTGCAGGCGAGCGGGTGATATTGCCCAGCGTCGACAGCTTTGCCGATGGCACCGCAGTGGCGCAGATCGGCGCCTACGGCTTTGAAATCTGCCGCGAGCATGTCGATGAAGTGATCACCGTCAGCAACGATGAACTGTGCAGCGCGATCAAGCTGATCTACGACGACACTCGCTCCATCACCGAGCCCTCCGGTGCCCTGGCGGTTGCCGGGATCCGCCGCTATGTGACACGCACCGGGGCCAGGGGGCAGACGCTGGTGGCGATCAACTCCGGGGCCAACATCAACTTCGATAGCTTGCGCCACGTGGCTGAGCGAGTGGCGGCGCAACAGCACAGCCTGAATGTAGGCGTTGTCGAGCCTTAGCGAGGCTACGATGGCGCCAGCAACTACACCTCGTCCATTGTGGGAGCGGGCTTGTCGGATCGCCGCATCGCCGCGAAGACGTCGGCCCAGCGAACATTGATGTTGACTGACCCACTGCTTTCGCGAGCAAGCCCGCTCCTACATCTGATGTGAGGCGCTACTGCACCCTGGCCTTCTCGACGGTGCTCGATGCCGACCAGATGCGGTAACGCACTTCGACATCTTTTGGAACATATATGACGATGGGTAACTTGCTGTTGTAGCGCAGCACAAAACCGTCGCCGACCACCGGCACAAAGTCCTCGCGGGTCTTGCCTTCGGGGCAGGCCATCATGGTGCTCATGGGGCCGCTGACCTTCTCCAGGCGGTAGAACGGATAACCCCAGCCCTCGAGGTTTTTCTCTTCCAGTACACCACCCAGTCGCTGCTGGTTGCAGTCCACAGGCAAGGTTTTACCGGCGAGGATTTCGACCTTGAAGTCCTGCTCCTGGGGCTTTGCGGGCAAGTGGATGACCTGGCGAACCTGCCCGGCATCGGCCTTGGGGTAGGGCGCGATATCTTCAAGCTTGGCGGCATGGGCCTGGGCGGCCAACATGCTCATGGCCAGTACGCAAAGGATGTTGAGTGCAGAAGAAGTCATGGGACGTCCTTATCTTGGGGGGCGCTGAAACGGTCACTGCCACGCTGCACGCCAACGTCCGGCCGTGCAAACCAGCAGCAACTTATATAAGGGTTGCTGGTGCTTATGAGGAAAGGATCCTACGCCAAAAAACACAAGGAGTAGGCTTTGCAATGGAACGTGCCTGCCAGGGTTGGCAAGGCAGCGGTCAGACTATTGATATCTATAAAAATTCATTGGCGGTCTCAAAAAAAGGAGAGGTTCAGCCATGCTTTCGGAATTGGAACTACGCGGCCTTATTGAAGGAAGCTTCCTGCCCAGGCGTTGTGAATGCATCAAGGCCCAGGATGCGTCGTTGACCATCAGAATCTACGACGACGATGGCACCAACATGACTGTCACCGGCATCCAGGCCGATAAACTCGACAGCAGTCGTGCCATCTGTAACTTGATCACGACGCTGCGTGGAGACCTCCATCACGCCCACGCACCCGCCCCGCGCAGGGCCGGCGCCAGGCTCTACTGATCAGCCCACGTTGGGCTTGCGGGCCTGGATAAACCCCAGGCCCAGCACCAGCTCCGTGCCCACGGCCAACAGAATCCCCGGGCCAGCATGCCCCTTGAGCCATTCGCCCATCCCCAATGCGGCCAACCCCAGGCAACCGACAATAAAGCCGGACACCAGCGCGCTGCGCGTGGGTGACGGGGCGGTATGACGCAGGCGATAAAACATGATGCCGATTGCCAGGAACAGCATGGCATTGCGGCGCGCCACCAGGCCGCTGGCATCGGTGTATTGCACCCCCCAGAGCCACAGCAGCAGGTCGGGCCGCACACCCCAGGCAATCGCCAGGGCCAGGCATAGCACGGCAGTGAAGGTGGCGAGTGAGTGGAAGCTGAGGCGCATGGCGAGTCCTTTCGGCCGTTTCAGAAGGGCCCAAGAATAAGCTGTGCGGCAAGCCTCAGACAAATCCGATACGGCACGTTCCCATCTCGCTGCTAGTGTTTCGCCAAATCTGTCGGCAGTGGCTGAGGTAGTGCGTGCAACAAAAAATCGCAGCAGAGTTTCTCGGCACCTTCTGGTTGACGTTCGGCGGCTGTGGCAGCGCCATCCTGTCGGCCGCGTTTCCCGGCCTGGGCATCGGGTTTGCGGGGGTAGCGCTGGCGTTTGGCCTGAGTGTGCTGACCATGTCCTACGCGGTAGGCAGTATCAGTGGTGCGCATTTCAACCCGGCGATCACCGTTGGCTTGTGGGTCGCAGGGCGTCTACCGGCAATGGATGTGTTGCCCTACATCATTGCCCAGGTCGCCGGGGCGACGGTTGCGGCGGCGATCCTCGCGCTGGTCGCCAGTGGCCGGCCGGGGTTTGAAATCGGCGAGTTCGCCGCCAATGGCTATGGCGCCTTGAGCCCGGGGCAGTACAGCCTGCTGGCTGCGGTGGTGGTGGAAAGCGTGGGCACCTTCTTCCTGGTGTTTATCGTCATGCGGGTGACAGCGCCCGGGTTTGCGCCGATAGCCATCGGCTTGACGCTGACCCTGATTCACCTGGTGTCGATCCCCGTGACCAACACCTCGGTCAACCCGGCCCGCAGCACCGGCCCGGCACTGTTTGCCGGCGCCGATTACCTGAAGCAACTCTGGCTGTTCTGGCTGGTGCCCCTGGCCGGGGGCATCCTTGGGGCCATGGTGGCCAGGGCCGTACGGGAGCGGCCGTGAGCCGCTACCAGCTCATGCGGATGCCGGCATTGCCGCTCACGCCCTCCAGGGTGTTGGTGTCCAGTTGGGTGCTGTAGTCGGCGGCCACGTACACGCTGACGCTGGCGGACAGTTTGGCGACCACGCCGACGCCCAGATCGGCATAGGCTGACTTGTGGTCAGTCTTGATCCGATCAATGTCATCGTAAGTCACCGTATCGCTGCCACCGAACGTGCGCCAGGCGTTGACCCGCAGGTAGGGTTCAACGGGGGTGTCTTGCAGCAGGTAGCGACCTTTCAAGCGGGCACCCACGCGCCCGGTCCAGTAATCCTGGGAGTCGAAGGACACACTGGAGATCCCGTCATTCTGGCGATCGAGGTCAATCTGTTGGTGGATCACCTGGGCCTGTGGCTCCACCACCCAGTTCGCGGAAACGGCGAACGGGTAGCCCGCCTCCGCAGACAGGGCCAGCGCATGGCCTTTGGTATCCATCTTTATCCCGCGCTCGGATTTGTTGTCACCGTCCAGGCGCGTGCCCATGGCCACCAGGTCCACGTACCAGCCCTTGGGATCGGTCAACGTCCAGTAAGCACCGACGTTGTCGCCGGTGAGTTTGACTTGCCCGGAACGCTGGTCTTCAAAACCCAGGGCAAAGCCTTTGACGTCACCCTGCAGGCGGCTCTGCCCGATAAACAGCCCCAGGCGCTGGAGTTGCCCGCCATCGGTGGCCCAGGCATAGAGATCATGGCCCACCTGATAACCCTTGACGGAACCGTCGAAACTCGGCGACACCGTGCCGGACCAACTCTGCTTGAAGTCACTGCCATAGGCCCGGCCCCAGCCAGCCGGGGCGGTGCCGGTCTCGCCCAACAGGCTTTGCTCGCCCTGGCGGTCATGGAACGTGCCAAGCGCCTGCAAGGTCATGCGCTGGGCCGCCGGAACCACCACCGAGTACACCGGCACCTCGACGCGATACAGCGGGATCGGCTCGGCGCCGGCCACGGCGGTGGGCAAGGGCGGCGTGGAGTCGGCAGGGGTTGGCGAGACCTCGGCCGGGACCTGGGTCGGTGGTGGCGGCGCAGGCTCGACGGGAGCCACGGGCTGCGCGGTAGGGGGTTCGACCAAAGGCTCGTCGGGGCCGACCACCGGAGGCACGGCCGGGATAGGGGGTTCTGGCACGATCACCGGTGGCACCACCGGCGGCGTGGGCACGGCGGGTGGCTGCACGGCCACCACTGAAGAGCGTAGATACCAACTGTTCTCCGAACCGGCCGTCACGCCGCCCTTGAACAGGAAGTACTCATAGGCCCCGGCCGACACCGCGCCTTTGAGGGCAAACGCGTCGCTGTTGCTGGTCGCGCCATTGAGCGCCTGCACCACTTCAATCCCATTGTTGCGGGTCAACCCACCCAGGCCGCCCAGGTTGCTCACGGCCAACTGGGTGTTACCGCTGATCGTGCCCTGGGACACCAGCAGCTTGTCGGTGGCCGAGGTCTCGTCGCCCAACACCGTTTGCAGCCACAACTGGCCGTTGTTACCGACATAGTTGCCGTGCACCGTCAACGAATCCGTGGCGCTGTTGCTGGCGCTGGCCATGTCGATGGTCCCGGCATTGTTCAGGGTGGCCAACTGGCCTGCGGTGTAGGGCCGGATACTGCCTTGGGTCACCGCCAGCACACTGCTGTTATCGATGGACAACACCCCGGTGCCGCTGGTGTTGTCCCCCAGGAACAGATCCTGCGTCAGGTCCAGGCGCGAGCCATTGTTGAGGTCGAAGGTTTCCCAGCCGATATAGCGGCCAGCATTGCCTGAGGTGGTGTTGTCGAAGGTCAAGCGATCATTGCCCAGGCCACCGTCAATCGAGGGGGTGCTGCCAAGCAGGGTTTCGTTGAGGTTGGCCAGCAATGCCGTGTCGTCACCGTCGCCCATCAGCACCGCAGACTTGATCACGCCGCCCGAACGCCATTCGAAGGTGTCGTTGCCGAGGCTGGCGCGGATCTCGCCGTTGATCACGCCGCCGCTGACGAGAAGGGTGTCGTTGCCGCCACTGACACTGATGTTGCCGCCAATGGTGCCGCCGGACACGCTGATCCGGTCGGTGCCAAAGCCAGTCACCAGGTTGCCGAGGATTGCGCCACCGGACAGGTCATAGATGTTGTTGTCCAGCTTCATGTCCACTCGGCCGATGGTCCCGGCGCTCTGGCTGGCCACATCGCCGTCTTCAAAGGCGCCGACGATGGTGCCGCCGGTCATGGTGAAGGTGTCGCGCCCATCGCCCTGGGCCAGGGACTGGATCTGCCCGCCGCTCATCACAAAGTCATCGATGCCGTTGCCCTGGGAGACTGCCCCGGTGACGGTCCCGGCGCTGATCTGGAAGCGATCGGCGCCGTCGCCCTGGGTCACCGAGCCGACGATGCTGCCGGAGTTCATCTGGACCCCGTCGACGCCCGGCCCGAACAGCACATTGCCATTGACGGTGCCGGAGCCCCCCGTGGGCAGCGTCAGGCTGTTGTTGCCGGATACGTCGGTCAGGCCGCCTGCCGAGGTGCCGCTGTCGCAGGTATAGCTGTCGTCGCCACTGCCTGGGGTGAGGACGCATGCGGCCTGGGCAGGAGTCTGGAGTGAAAGAATGCCGACTACAAAAACGGCTGGCTTGAAAAAAGTCCGTTCATTGCTCATCGATCATCCCTGCCCATGTAGGAAAAATATACGTAACTAGGGTCTAGTACAGCCTGGGATGAATCGCAATGTTTAAGGCAAGGCTGAAAGCCACGAAATCCGTGGCCTGCAGTGATGGCACTGTGCAGTTATGCCTGTATCTAAGCGTTTAATTGCTGGCGATAGGGCAGGTCTGGCCCGGTCTTGCCACAGGTCAGCGCGGCGGCGCGAATGGCGAACTTGAGCATGCTGTCGATCTGTTCCCGGGCCAGCCCCTGCACCCCCTCAACCGAATCCAACTGCTGCTCGGTAAGCCAGGCGATCAAGGCCGCCTGGAAGGTATCGCCAGCGCCCACGGTATCGACCATCACCACTTTGACGGCCGGTGCCGACCAACTGCCATGCTGGCGGCTGAACACGCTCGCGCCATCGCCGCCACGGGTCAGGAACACCAGTTGGCAGCGCTGCTGCAACCAGCCTTGCAGCACGCTTTCGGGGGCCTGGCCTGGGTAGAGCAGGTGCAGGTCTTCATCGCTGACCTTGATCAGGTCGGCATGCTGCACCCACTCGGCCACGCGCTGGCGCCATACCTCGATATCCGGCTCGGGATTCAGGCGTACATTCGGGTCGAGACTGATCAGGCGCTTGCCGCTTTCCCGGCGGGCCAGGGACAGCAGGCTATCGGCGACCGGCTGCACCACCAACGAAAACGAACCAAAATGCAGGCCGCGTACCTGCGCATCGAGGGCGGGCAAATGCTCGATCTGCAACTGCCGGTCGGCACAGCCTTCGCCGCGAAAGCTGTACTGCGGCGAGCCGTTGGCACCCACGGCGACCATCGCCAGGGTGGTCGGCGCGGCAAACTCCAACAGGTACTCGTCGTGTACCCCTTCATCCTCGAGCACCTGGCGCAGGCGCTGGCCCAGGTAGTCGCTGGACAACCCGGCGAACAGCCCGGCCTCGATCCCCAAACGGCGCAGCCCCACCGCCACGTTGAACGGCGAACCGCCGGCAAGCGCCTTGAAATTGACTTTGGAGGCCTGCCCGCTGGGATCCTCCTGGCTGAAAAAATCAAACAGCGCTTCGCCACACACCAGATACATAATTATTCGCTCTTAAAGGGTTGCCACATGCTGTTGATAGCGTTCATAGGCCTGCTGGTACGCCCTGACGCTGGCGGCGACGGGCTGGGTGCGACTGGCCGGGTCGACACTCACGCACCGCGCGCACAGCCCCTCCAGGCTTTCGCCGGACTGGCACCACGCGGCCTGGATCGCCGCGCCCAGGGCTGCCGCTTCGCTTTGTTCGGTACAGATCACTTCGGTGTCCATGATATCGGCGACCATCTGCCGCCACACCGGGCTTTTCGAGCCGCCGCCGATCAGGCGGATACTGTGGCTTTGCAGGCCGGTCTGGCGCAACAGGTCCAGGCCTTGGCGCAAGCCAAAGGTGGTGCCTTCGACCACCGCGCGGCACAGGTTGCCACGGGTCAGGTTGGTCATGGTCAGGCCGTGCAGGCTGCCGGTGGCGTGGGGCAGGGCGGGTACGCGCTCGCCATTGAGAAACGGCAGCATGCAGACGCCCTCGGCGCCAATCGGCGCCTGGGCCACCAGGGCGTTGAACGCCACCAGGTCCAGCTCGAACAGCTCACGGATGACCCCGGTGGCATTGGTCAGGTTCATGGTGCAGATCAGCGGCAGCCAGCCGCCGCTGGAGGAACAGAATGTCGCCACCGCGGCCTGGGCGCTGACAGTCGGCTGATCGGCAAACGCATACAGGGTGCCCGACGAACCGAGGCTCATGGTAAACACTCCAGGCTTGATATTGCCGGTGCCGATCGCCCCCATCATATTGTCGCCGCCGCCACTGGACACAATGGCCCCGGGGTTGATCCCCAGGCGCTTGGCGATGGCCGGCAGCACAGTGCCCAGCGCCTGATTGGCTTCTATCAGGGTTGGCAACGCCGTTTCCAGGCGCCCGCTGGGGTCGATATGCCGCAGCAATGGCAGGTCCCATTGCCGGGTGCGGACATTGAAATAGCCGGTGCCCGAGGCGTCGCCATACTCAGCGCAGGCTCGGCCGGTGAGCCAATAATTGAGGTAGTCGTGGGGCAACAGGACATGGGCGATGCGTGCGAATACGTCCGGGTGCTGCTCCAGGGTCCATAACAGCTTGGACACGGTGTAGCCCGGCGCAATCGCCACCCCGAGGCGTTCCAGGGAGCCGCTTTCACCGCCCAGGTAGTGCAACAATCGCAGGTTTTCGGCGCTGGTCTCGGTGTCGCACCACAGCTTGGCCGGGCGCAGCACCTGGCCCTGCTCATCGAGCAGCACCAGGCCATGTTGCTGGCCGGACACGCCGATGCCGAGAATGTCCTGGCCGTCCACACAGGCTTGCTGCAAGGCGCGGTGGGTGGCTTGGGTAAAGGCGTCCAGCCATTGCGTGGTGTCTTGCTCGCGCCGGCCATTGGCGCCGCTGATCAGGCTGTGGGTCGCGGCGCCCAGGCCCAGCACCCGGCCGCTGGCGGCGTCGAGGACGATGGCCTTGGTGCCTTGGGTGCCGCAGTCGATACCAAGAAACAGAGATTGGCGGGGCATGGTGGTTACTCAGCAGAAAACAGGGTGAAAACCCGAGCAATGTGGGGTTCTTCAGTCGGTAAGTCGTTTCAAGGTCTCTGTGACACCGTTATCGCGCAAACTGACAAAACACCGCTCGAACGCTGCCACAAACTCAGGCGAATTGGGAATCGCCGTGCCAAAAATCTCTTCCACACCCAACAAGCGCTGGCTGATCGAGGCGTCATCCGCCACCAGCGCCCGGCAGAAGTCGGCGCGGGGGTCGGGGATGCGGTAGCGCACGCCGTTCTCGTCGACGCCTTGCAGGTACAAGGCCCAGGCTGCCACCACCAGTGCCGCCCGCTCGGTGTCGCGGCCCTCGGCAATCAGGCGGTTGATGGTTGGCACGGTGAACTTGGGAAACTTCGAGGAGCCATCGGAACACACCCGCTCCAACTGGTCGGCAATCGCCTGGTTGGAGAAGCGGTCCACCAGGGTCTGCTTGTACTCGCCCAGGTCAATGCCCGGCACCGGCGCCAGGTTGGGGGTCACGTCCAGGTCCATATAGGCGCGCATATACGCGACAAACAGCGGGTCGTTCATGGTCTCGTGGACAAACCGGTAGCCCTTGAGAAACCCCAGGTAAGTCAGGGCCAGGTGGCTGCCGTTGAGCAGGCCGATCTTCATTTCTTCATACGGCGTGACGTCGTCGGTGAATTGCACACCCACCTGTTCCCAGGCCGGGCGGCCGTTGACGAACTTGTCTTCCAGCACCCATTGCACAAAGGGTTCGCACACCACCGGCCAGGCATCGTCGATGCCGTGTTCATCATGCAGTTGCAAACGGTGCGCGGTGCTGGTCATCGGTGTGATGCGGTCGACCATGGCGTTGGGGAAACTCACATGGTCCTTGATCCAGTCATGCAGCTCGGCATCGCGCAATGCGGCGAACGCCAGCAGCGCCTTGCGAGTCACGGCGCCGTTGTGCGGCAGGTTATCGCAGGACATCACGGTAAAGGCAGGCACGCCCGCCGCCCGGCGCTGGGTCAGGGCCGCGCAGATAAAACCGAACACGGTTTGGGGTGCGTCGGGGTGGGCCAGGTCATGCTGGATCTGCGGCAGGTGGGCCATGAACTCACCGTTGCTATCGTCGATGCAGTAGCCGCCCTCGGTGATGGTCAGCGAGACGATGCGGATTGCAGGGCTGGCCAGCTTGTCGATCAAGGCCTGGGCGCCGTCCTGTGCCAGCAGCATGTCGCTGATGGCACCGATCACTCGTACTTCGGTGTCGTCGGTATCGCCCAATTCGTACAGGGTAAACAGATAATCCTGGCCCGCCAGGTCATCGCGCGCCTTGCGGTCTTCGGCCCGCAGGCCGATGCCGCAGATGCTCCAGTCCAGGCCGTCGCCGGTGTTCATCAGGGCGTCGGTGTAGTACGCCTGGTGCGCACGGTGGAAACCGCCGACGCCGATATGGGCGATGCCCTGGCGCGTATCGGCGATGGTGTAGGCGGGCAGGCGCACTTCAGGCGACAGCTGCGTGAGGTTTTGCTTATTGAGTTTCATCAGAAAATCTCGCGAAATCAGGCGGCAGCGCGCAGTGGGCGGGCCACGGCCACACCGTCGGTGTCGAACAGATGGCAGTGCGCCGGGTCCAGGTGCAGTTGCAGGGTCTCGCCATACTGGCTGGCCATGTCGCCACGGATCCGCATGGTCAGCGGCTCGCCGCTGGTGGTGAGCACATGGCAGAACGTGTCGCTGCCCAGGCGTTCGCCCACGTCGGCGGTGACGGTCAGGGTGGTATCGCCCGGCGCGGCCAGTTCCAGGTGCTCGGGGCGGATGCCCAGGGTCACCGCACTGCCCACGCGCAAGCTGGCGCTGCTCAAGGGCAGGCTGATCAGGGTGCCGGCGTCCAGTTGCACGTCGCAGCCCTGGCCCTCGATCCGGGTGACCTGGCCTTTGAGAAAGCCCATTTTCGGCGTACCCAGAAAGCCTGCGACAAACAGGTTGGCCGGCTGGTGATACAGCTCCAGCGGCGAGCCGACCTGTTCGATGCGCCCGCTGTTGAGTACCACCACCTTGTCGGCCAGGGTCATGGCTTCGACCTGGTCGTGGGTCACGTAAATCATGGTGGCTTGCAGTTCTTTATGCAGGCGCGCCAGTTCCAGGCGCATTTGCACGCGCAGGGCGGCGTCGAGGTTGGACAGCGGCTCGTCGAACAGGAAGATTTTCGGGTTACGCACAATCGCCCGGCCAATGGCCACGCGCTGGCGCTGGCCGCCAGACAGCTGCTTGGGCTTGCGCTCCAGCAGCGGGCCCAGCTCCAGGATGCGTGCCGCTTCACTGACTTTACTGTCGACGATTGTTTTGTCGACGCCGGCCAGGTCCAGGGCAAACGACATGTTCTTGCGCACGCTCATATGCGGGTACAGGGCGTAGGTCTGGAACACCATGGCCAGGTCGCGCTTGGCCGGGGTCACTTCGGTGATATCGCGGCCATCCAGTTCGATGGTGCCCTCAGTCACTTCCTCAAGGCCGGCAATCAGGCGCAGCAGGGTCGACTTGCCACAGCCCGACGGCCCGACGAATACCACGAACTCCTTGTCGTTCACTTGCAGGTCGATGCCCTTGATGATGGAGAAACCTTCGAAGCCTTTTTGCAGATTGGTGATTTTCAGGTTGGCCATGATGGGCCTCCTTTTTATAAGGGGTCGTTATTTCACTGCGCCAAAGGACAAGCCGCGCACCAGTTGCTTCTGGCTGATCCAGCCGAAGATCAGGATCGGCGCGCAGGCCAGGGTCGAGACGGCAGATAATTTGGCCCAGAACAAACCTTCGGGGCTGGAGTAGGAGGCGATCAGCGCGGTCAACGGTGCGGCATTCGAGGAGGTCAGGTTCAGCGACCAGAACGCCTCGTTCCAGCACAGGATCAGCGACAGCAACACGGTGGACGCCAGGCCGCCCTTGGCGATGGGCAGCAGCACCCGCAGCATTTCCTGCAACAAGGTGGCGCCATCCAGGCGCGCGGCTTCGAGGATGTCCTTGGGGATGTCCTTGAAGTAGGTGTAAACCATCCACACCACAATCGGCAGGTTGATCAGGGTGTAGATGATGATCAGCGCGATGCGCGTATCCAAAAGGCCCATGCTCTTGGCCAGCAGGTAAATGGGCATCAGCACGCCCACCGGTGGCAGCATCTTGGTCGACAGCATCCACAGCAACGTGCCCTTGGTGCGCTGGGTTTCGTAGAACGCCATGGAGTAGGCCGCCGGCACTGCAATCAGCAGGCACAAGGCGGTGGCGCTGAAGGAAATCACCACGGAGTTCCAGGCGAAGCTTAGGTAATTGCTGCGCTCATTGATGTGCAGGTAGTTCTCCAGGGTGGGCGTGAAAACGAACTGCGGCGGTGTGGCAAACGCGTCGATTTCGGTCTTGAAACTGGTGAGCACCATCCAGAAGATCGGGAAGAAAATCACGATCGCGATGGCCCAGGCCAGGGTGCCGAGCAACAGGCTTTGCAGGCGGCGGGATTGTTGAAGCGTCATGGCGCGGCCCTCAAGGCTTGTCAGTCAGGTTTTTGCCGAGCATCCGCACCAGGATGATCGCCGCGATATTGGCAATGACCACGGCAATCAAGCCGCCGGCCGAGGCCATGCCCACGTCGAACTGCACCAGCGCCTGGTTGTAGATCAGGTAGGCGAGGTTGGTCGAGGCGTAGCCGGGGCCGCCGTTGGTGGTGGTGAAGATTTCAGCGAATACCGAGAGCAGGAAGATGGTCTCGATCATCACCACCACGGCAATGGGCCGGGCCAGGTGCGGTAGGGTCAGGTGCCAGAAGATCGCAATCGGGCCGGCACCGTCCAGGCGCGCGGCTTCTTTCTGTTCCTGGTCCAGGGACTGCATGGCGGTCATCAGGATCAGGATCGCGAAGGGCAGCCATTGCCAGGACACAATGATGATGATCGACAGCAGCGGGTAGTGCGCCAGCCAGTCCACCGGCTGCGCGCCAAACAACTTCCACACCGCCGCCAGTACGCCGGACACCGGGTGGAAAATCAGGTTCTTCCAGATCAGCGCACCGACCGTGGGCATGATGAAGAACGGCGAGATCAACAACACCCGCACCAGCCCCCGGCCGAAAAACTCGCTGGCCTCCAGCAAGGCACTGATCAACACCCCCAGCACCACACTGATCAGCAGCACGCTGCCGACCAGCAACAGGGTGTTGGTGGCACCGGGCAAAAAGCCGGAATCGGTGACGAAGTAGGTGAAGTTCTCCAGGCCCACGAATTGGTTTTCGCCGGGGTAGAGCAGGTTGTAACGGATCAGCGAAAAATACAGGGTCATGCCCAGCGGCACGATCATCCACAGCAGCAACAGGGCCACCGAGGGGCTGACGAGGAACCAGCCGGGGTTGAGCAGGCGGCTTTTAGACGTATTCATGACAATCAGAACCCATTGGAGGCAAACAGAATCAGCCTTGGAGTGCGGTCAATGTAGGAGCTGGCTTGCCTGCGATGGCGGCCTGTCAGTGGATAAATCAGTTAACTGATCGACCGCTATCGCAGGCAAGCCAGCTCCTACATTTACGAGGGTGAGCCTGGGCTATTTGGGGTAGCCGGCACGCTTCATTTCCCGCTCGGTGGTGGTTTGCGCGGCAGCCAGGGCCTGGTCGACTGTCTGCTGGCCGGTCAGGGCGCCGGCGAAGAACTTGCCCACCTGGGTGCCAATGGCCTGGAACTCGGGAATGGTCACCAACTGGATGCCGACATAGGGCACGGGCTTGAGGGTCGGTTTGGTCGGGTCTGCGACTTTCAACGACTCCAGCGTCACCTTGGCAAAGGGCGCGGCCTGCATGTATTGCTCGCTGTAGGTCGAGGCGCGGGTGCCTGGCGGTACGTTGGCGATGCCATCGGTCTTGGCCACCAGCGCGCCGTACTCCTTGGACGTCGCCCAGGCACTGAAGACCTTGGCCGCGTCCTTGGCCTTGGAACTGGTGGGGATCGCCAGCGACCAGGAATACAGCCACGAAGTGCCCTTGTCGGTGACCTGTTGCGGGGCAAAGGTGAAGCCGACATGCTCGGCGACCTTGCTCTGGGTCTTGTCGGTGACAAACGAACCGGCGACGCTGGCGTCCACCCAGATCGCGCACTTGCCGCTGTTGAACAGCGCCAGGTTTTCATTGAAACCATTGCTGGAAGCGCCCGGTGGGCCGGACTTCTTCATGTTGTCGACGTAGAAATTCAGCGCGTCCTTCCACTCAGGGCCATTGAATTCGGGTTGCCATTTCTCATCGAACCAGCGCGCGCCATAGCCATTGGCCAGGGTGCTGATCAGCGCCATGTTCTCACCCCAACCGGCCTTGCCGCGCAGGCACAGGCCGTATTGCTCCTTGCTCTTGTCGGTGAGTTTTTCGGCAAACTGGCCAATCTGCACCCAGGTCGGATGCTCCGGCATGCTCAGCCCGGCGGCCTTGAACAGGTCGCTGCGGTAGTAGGTAATGGAGCTTTCGGCATAGAACGGCAGGGCGTACAGCGTGCCCTTGACGGAAAGGCCGTCGCGCACTGAAGGGAACACATCGTCCAGGTCGTAGGACGCCGGCAGGTCCTTCATCGGCTCCAGCCAGCCCTTGGCGCCCCAGAGTGCAGCTTCGTACATGCCGATGGTCAGCACATCGAACTGCCCGCCCTGGGTGGCGATGTCGGTGGTCAGGCGTTGGCGCAGCACGTTTTCTTCGAGCACCACCCAGTTCAACTTGATGTCCGGATGCTCGGCCTCGAAGGTTTTCGAGAGCTTTTGCATGCGGATCATGTCGCTGTTGTTGACGGTGGCAATGGTCAGGGTTTGTGCACCAAGGCTCACGGCGCTGAGGGTCATGCAGGTACAGGCAAGCAGGGCTTTTGCTGGGAACTTCATCGCGCACTCCGTATCTGCGCCCAGAGGGCTGCAGAAGGACAGTTATTGTTGTTGTGTCTTCCAGGGCAGCAGGAAGAGTGTGCATTGAT
Organism: Pseudomonas sp. WS 5021; assembly: GCF_012985535.1. Classification (NCBI taxonomy): domain Bacteria; kingdom Pseudomonadati; phylum Pseudomonadota; class Gammaproteobacteria; order Pseudomonadales; family Pseudomonadaceae; genus Pseudomonas; species Pseudomonas sp. WS 5021. Next base: position 537,309 of record NZ_JAAQWP010000002.1, read on the forward strand.
TACAGCCTTGTGCAGGCCCGGTGACAAATCCTTGGACACACTTGCACTGATACTTTTTTGCACTGGTTGATAGGTGCCATGGGCGACCTGTTACTTTTGACAGTAGACGATCTAAAGGAATCAAGGGTTAATTGTTGTGCACAACCAACCGAGGATATGTTCATGAACTATTCCACCGTAAGACCCGACATTAACTGGCTCTACAAAGTTGCTCTTGGCATGGTCGTCGCACTGTTTGTCAGTGCATGCACAGGGCAGTCACCTTCTTCCGGTAATTTTGATGAATGCGTGCGTGAGGGTTATTTCAAAAGTGTCGAAATCGCCGGTGGGTATTACCGCTGCGTGTATAATTCAAGCACTAAGAAATATACGCTTTATCGCTACACTTGCCCGGCCGGCAAAGAGTTCAACGAAGCGACCAGACAATGTGAGTGAGCCCGTGTAAACCCACAAGGCCCCCAGTGTTTTCACTGGGGGCCTTGTGTTTTCAGGGGGTGAGTAGTAGATCAGTCGACCCCGTCTTCCTGCTCCAGGGTTATTTGACTTGGATAAGGCCGCTGCTGGATGATGATGTCGTCAAAATCGTAGATACCCTCGGTTGACGGATTCGTTATGGCAATTGACGCCTCAAATGGCTGGCCTGGCAAATATCCCATATACACATCGGCATACAACCACGTATTGATGCTGGGTATCGCCACGTTCTTGGTCAAGTTGCCTATATGAATAAATACACTGGTCGGCCCGCCGATATCCGCGAACTTGCTGATCCTGAAGCGCAAACTTACCCGATAGTAGCCCACTGCGGCGGGGGTGAAGGTTTTGTAAATCCTCACACCACTGCCGGGGTAGGGGGCGGCTTGCAGGTAGTAATTGCCGTTTGCCTCGCGGCGGATCCCGGTATTGGGCCACTGGCTGAGCCAACCATTGAGGAAGGAGCCGGTAAAGGTCGTCTCGTCGGTGATCATCCGGCTGCGGATGGTGTAAATGACCGGCGGGAACTCAATTGCCCGCGACTCTTCGGTGCTGTTGTTGAACGCCACCTTAAATTGCAGGGTCAGTTGGCTGTTGTTGCCCAGGTCCGACAGGTAGCTATTGAGGATGGTTTGCTGGTGATACCCAAGGCTCAACCAGCCAGAGGTCACCCGGTCGCCGTAGGAGCCGTCCAACAGGGTCAGGTTGTGGGCCGCACCGTTGGGCCGGTTGCCGAGCAAGCGCAGCCAGACGGGCTGGTCCCTGGCAATAAGTGGCCAGGTACCTACGGTTGCCGTGGCGTTGCCGGCCAGTTCGCCCACATCCAGTACACCGCTGACAGCCTCGTCGATCCGCAGCACGGTTTTTTTCAGCTCAGTCACCGGGATGGCTTTGAGGGTCACGCTCAACACCGTTGACGAACGGCGCACGCCGTTGCGCAAGACGGAGTACTGCACGGTGAACACGCTGTCGCGGCTGTCCAGATTGGCGGCAATCAACGCGGCCGGCAGGCTGAAAGCCACTGTGCCATCGGCTTCGCCATTTTTCGGCCCCAGTTGCACCGACCCTGGCCCGCTGCCACCCAGAACCTCCAGGGTGAGGCTGTCGGTGGTGTACATCGGGCTGTAGGCCACCTCTACCGTCGCCCCGTTTTGCGCATTGAGCGGTGTCAGGATTACCGCGGCTCCCGAACCCGTGGCCTCGAGCACTCGGGGCACTGGAAATTCGGCGGGAATGGCCTGCACGGTGTAACGGCGTTCCGGGAACCACAGTGCATTGGCCTGTGCGGTCGATTGGTCAAACGTCACCCCAAAGCGCATCACAAGTTGTGAGCCGTCCTTGAGCTGGCGCAATTGCGCCACCGGCGCCTGGGGGCGGATCCCGATCTGTTCGCCGTTGTAGGTCACCAGGTCACCGTCGTAGAGCACGGCAACAAAGGGCGTGTCATTGGCAGAGGTGCCGCGCAGTTCAAACCACATGCGTTGATTGCGGTTGATAAAGTTCCAGCGATCAACCATGGCGCGCTCGGAGCCGACCAGGTTGCTGAGGTTCAGCACGCTGCTGGTATGACCTTCGATATAGGGCAGGGGCAGTACCGGCGCCAACAGATTCAGGCTCAATACCGGCGAAGGTTTTTGGTGGGCACCCAGCAATACAAAGTACTGCACCTGAATGTAACGCCCGTATTCGCTGAGGTTGGCCCCGATGACCTCTGCCGGCACCTCGAAATGCAGGGTCCTGGAGGTGTTGCCATCCTTGGTTTCGCAATAGGTGCCCAATTGCGGGATACCGCTCCAGCAGGCCTGGATACGGTGACTGGGCAGCATTTGCGGGTAGGTGACGGTGATGGTCGCACCGTTCAGCGCCGCCTCCGGCAACAGTTGGTCGGGATAGCGCTGGGCTTGCAATACCTCTGGGCGCAACAGGTCCAGGGCCGCACCCACCGTGACCACTAACACGTCCGAGTAGAGCGTGGCGCCACCGCTTGCAGGCACCAGCGAATAGCTCAGGCGCAGCTCGCCATTTTCGCTGGCACGGATCAACGCCTCTTCCAGGGTGAATACCACCGGCTTGCCCGCCGTTGCATTGTTGAGGCGTATCTCATCGCTGGCAGTGCCGTTGCTGGTCGCGCCCAACAGTGTCCAGCGCAGAATGTCGCCACTGGCGGTGCGCGTGTAGGGCAGGGTTACCTGCAACTGACCACCTTTGATGCGCGCCGGGTCCAGGTTGTTGAACTCATCGACATATTGCATCAGGGGCGATGGCAGATCGGCATAGCGGGGGCCAAAGGTGACTTCCAGCACCTCTGACATGCGCACCGTCTGAATGCTGGGGTTCAGGATACCCAGGGTGCCGGTGTCGACCAGGTAGTACACCCGTACGGTGCCCAGCCCGACGAAGCGATCGAAATTCTCCTTGAGCACAATGCGAAAACGCTCCGGAGGCGGCTCGGCGCCGGCCAACAGGGTTTCTTCGTAGACCACCAGGCCGCCGCCTGGGCGCACGGCTTCCATGCGCAGGGTCACGCTGTAGTTGCGGTCGTATGGGGTGTAACGCGGGAAAATCGCCTTGATAAAAGGATGGTCCGGGACAATGTTGCCGCCCTCGTTTTGCTCGATGATCATCGGCGGCATCGAGCTCCTGGTGCCGAACACCGTGATATTCAGGCGTCGGGAGGAGGCGAGGAACACGCCCGTGGCCGTGGTCAGCTTGTACTCGATTTGCAGGTGGCCGTTGAGCACCGCCTGCAGGTATTGGGGGGCCACGGCGACGGACGACGACAGGCCAATGCGTGCTGCAAACGCGGGCAGGGTCCTTTCGAACGGCAGGCCATCGGCATCGGCGCCTCGCAACGTCACTACGATCAACGCGCCTGTAGGGGTCGAGGCGCCATTGGGCAGGCGCCGCGGTACCACCATTTCGATATTGAAGTCGTTGTGGATGTCGAGGTTGACGTCGATAACGGAGTCCCCGTCCACTACAAAATGCGGAGCGTCAAGCAGGTAAGGGTCCAGGTCGCTGACGACCGTGACCGCCTTCGACCATTGCTGGGTTTCCCCGGAAAAGTTGAACACCTTGTCGTAGGCCCGGAAGCGAATAGTCACCACCCCACTGCCGCCCAGCAGGATGATTGATTCCGGGACCAATACGGTGATCGGCTTGATGCCGGCGACATGCTCGGCATCAAGCCTCAAGGAAATGGGGTAACCGTTCCAATACACCTCGACGGTGTCGCCTTCGGTCAGGTTGGGGTAAGGGTCGATCGTCATTTCCACCCCTTCGGCGGCGCGATGGGGGTCTATCACGCCGCCTTCCAGGTCGGGTGGCAGGTGTATCACCAGTTCCGTGTGATACGCCAGCCCGGGATCTTTACTGACCCCGCCGGGGCGAGTGCGCTTGACATACCAGGTTTCGTAGGGCGAGCTGCTGGTGGTGCCGCTGCCCCTGCGGATGACCTCGTAAAAACACGGGTAGGTATAACCCAGTGGCACCAATGGCGGGAGAATCACCAACGCCACCGACGTCTTGTCCAGATCCTCATCGCGGATTTCCGTCGACACAAGGGCAAAGCGGTTGCTGCCCATGAAGAAGTTCAACCTATCGCCGACAGTCAATTGGGTCCAGCGCGGGAAATGCACGGTCAGCCACGGCTCGGTGTGGCGTATCCCCAGGCCGCGCACCGCGTCTGGCAGCGTGCGCACCGCATCGCTGACGTCAGGCGGGTCCAGGTCGTCGATAACGCTTGGGTCCACAGGTCTTGGATGGGGGAGGCAGGGCAAAGTGCTCGGGTTGGATGACTCGGTGTTCTTCATCATGGGTGCTCCGTGTGCAGAGGTAACTGGCCACGGACATCACACACCCAAGGTGCTGCTGCATATAACTGTCAAAATTGACAGTGGCGACGAGTGGTCGCTGTCAGGCCAGGTTCTGTTCCGTCAGGCGCTGCACTGCCAAGCGCCGGTAGTGTGAGGGCGTCATTCCCTTGAGCTGCTGGAAGCGCCGGTTGAAATTGGAGATGTTGTTGAACCCTGACTCAAAGCACACATCGGTCACGGCCTTGTCGCCCACGGCCAGCAACTCGCAGGATTTGCTGATGCGCAGGCGGTTGACGAACTCGACGAAGGTGCGTCCGGTGGCCTGCTTGAACACCCGGGAGAAGTAGGTGGGTTTCATCCCCAGGTACTGCGCGACTTCTTCCAGGGACAGTTCGCGGGCGTAGTGGGCAAAGATGTAGTCCACCGCGCGGTTGGTCCGGTCGATGCTGTGTTCATCGGCCAACTGCGCTGTAGTCCCTCCTGACAGCACCAGGTAGTCCTCACAGGCACAAAGTGCCTCCAGCAACACAAAGAAGTGCCCCAGCCGCGCCATGCCCTGGGCATCCTCGATGCGTTGCATCAGGGTCATGGCCTGGGCGATGGTGTTCTTGCAGCGAAATTCGATGCCGTACTGCGCGCGCTCCAGCAAGGGCGCCAGGCTCTTGAACTCGGTGAAGACCTGGCTGCCGTCCTCCAGCAACTGATCGGTGAAATTCACCAGCATGTCGCGCTTGGTGATCACTTCGCCTTCCTCCACCTGGCTGATCCAGTTGTGGGGCAGGTTGGGACCGGTGAGGAACAGGCTTTGCGGGTAGAAGTTGCCGATATAGTCGCCGATAAACACCTTGCCGGAACTGGCGACAATCAAGTGCAGCTCATACTCCTTATGAAAGTGCCAGCGCACCAGGGGGCAGGGGAAACCATGCTGGCGATAGATGATGGACAGGCCGTTGTGGTCGTCCATCAACTCGTAGGAGGGGTCGGTGATGCGCGTTGCTCGGCTCATGCTGGCGTCGCTTTTATTGTGGTTGCGCAGCCGATAATGCCCCGTTGCACGTCACCTCGCCAGCGCCGCTGTTTAAACGGGGCGGTTTTTTGCCTCGATCCACTGCGCCATGTATTGGGTACTTTTGTGCAGATGGTGGCGCAGCATGCTGCCGGTAAAGTTGTCGCGCCGATGTTGCGCCAGCTCGCCTAGGCAGTGTTGCAGGCGCTCGACCAAGGCCGGGCCGTGGTTGTGCGGGGCATAGCGACGGGCCAGCAGTTGCTCGCCATGTGCCTGGGCCTCGGTCCAGGCTTGCCGATCTGCGTACAGGGCCACGGCAGCAGCGGCCAAGGCCGTGGCGCTCTGGGCGATCATCCCCGGCCAGGGTTGCCCGTCGCCCATGCCTTCGGCGCCGATGGGAGTGGTGATACTGGGGGTGCCGCAGAGCATGGCATCGGCCAGTTTGCCCTTGATCCCGGCGCCGAAGCGCAGCGGGGCCAGGCAGATGCGCGCCGCCGACATCACTTGCAGCGCGTCCTCGGCCCAGTTCATCACATGGAAGCCTTGCGCCGGGTTATGCAGCGCAGTGGCCTTGGGCGGCGTGTAGGCCCCATAGATATGCAGTTGGGCGCCGGGGAGCTGCTGGCGAATCAACGGCCAGAGGCTGTTTTTCATCCAGAGCACCGCATCCCAGTTGGGTGCGTGGCGGAAGTTGCCGATACTCAGGAAGTGCGCGCGGTCTTCATAAGGAATAAACGCCTGGCTGGGCGCCTCGATCATCAACGGGCACCAGTGGAGCAGGGCGGCCGGCACCTTGAAGTGCTCGGTGAGCAGTTGGATCTCGACGTCGGAAATCATCAGGCTGATATCACAGCGGTAGATCGCGGCGATCTCGCGCTTGGCCAGATCGGTGTCGGCCATCCTCTGGAACTCTTGGTCCAGGACCTGGGCGAATAACGGGCTGAAATCGTCAGCATCCGGCTGGTGCTTGAGGTAGTCCTTGAGGCGCTGCTGGCGGGCATCGCGCAGGCTCTGCAAATCCGAAGTCTCCAGCACGCGCAAGGCCTGCGGGCAATGCTTCTCTACGCGCCAGCCGAACTGCTCCTCCATCATGAAACGATCGAACAGCACGATATCCGGGGCCAGTTCACGGATAAAGTCGTCGAAACTGCGGTTATTGAGCTCGATAGCGCATTCGCGAATACCCAGTGGCGCGAGGTCGGCCTTGTGTTCACCGATAGCGGCTGGGCTGCTGAAGGTTACTTCCCAGCCTTGCGAAAGAAAGCTCTGCAAAATCTGCATCATATGTCCGCCAGCTGCCGAGGAGCGAGGCTCCGGCCAGACGTAACCGATGACCAGGACTTGGGTGGCAGGCTGATTCTTCAACGACGAACTCCTTCAAGGGCAGGGCAAAAGCGGCGCAATTAAACCACAGCCGTCGGCCCAGGCGCTGTCATGACAATTTGTGACGGCCATAGGTGTAAATCGAACTTTGTGGTTAACTTCTGCCTCTCGAATTCGTTTCATCCAACCCAGCATAAGGATTCCGTTCATGGCTCAAGTCACCCTCAAAGGCAACCCAGTCCAGGTTGAAGGCGAGTTGCCGCAAATCGGTACCCAGGCCCTCGACTTTTCCCTGACCGCAGGCGATCTGTCGGACGTCACCCTGGCGACTTTCGCCGGCAAGCGCAAAGTACTGAACATCTTCCCAAGCGTTGACACCCCGACCTGCGCCACGTCGGTGCGCAAGTTCAACGCCCAGGCCAACGAGCTGAACAACACCGTTGTACTGTGCATCTCCACCGACCTGCCATTCGCCCAGGCCCGTTTTTGCGGTGCCGAAGGCCTGGAAAACGTGAAGAACCTGTCGGACTTTCGCAGCGCCGATTTTGCCGTTGACTACGGTGTTTCCATTGCCGACGGCGCCCTCAAGGGCCTGACCGCCCGCGCCGTGGTGGTACTGGACGAAAACGACAAGGTGCTGCACAGCGAGCTGGTTGGCGAAATCGCCCACGAGCCAAACTACGAAGCGGCGCTGGCTGTACTGAAGTAATTGCGGCTGCGCGTTACTGTCGCTTTGCAGTAACACGTATGATGCATGCTTGCGGCCTGGCCTAGTCCAGGCCGTTTTTATTTGTGCTTCAGCGGTTTAGCCCAAATTGCTGACATTTCACTTCGAAAAGTAAATGTTTGTAAGCGCGAAGGTAAATAGCCGGTAAAGGCGCTTTTCTAAACGCGCCCCAGTGCTTATCTTTCAGCCTCCCACAGTAGAAGCCCTCGCATCCAATGGTTGATCAATCCATGCAATCGTCCCTCCGTAGTTCCCGCCGCTGGCTGTTTGGCTTGCTCGTCCTGTTGGTTGTTGCCGTGCTGTGCTGGAAGTTCTGGCCGACCGGCGCCGCCCAGAAAGAGGCCCCGGCAGCCCGGACCAGCAAGACGGGGATGATGCGTCCCGGCTTCGGCGGCTCAGGTGCTGCGGTACCCGTGCGTGTCGCGCCCGCGATCACTGGGGATTTCCCGGTGTACTACAAGGCGCTGGGCACTGTGACGGCGCTGAACACCATCAATGTGCGCAGCCGGGTGGGGGGAGAGCTGGTCAAGATCGCCTTTGAAGAGGGGCAGATGGTCAAGGCCGGCGACCTGCTGGCAGAAATCGACCCGCGCAGCTACCAAAACGCCTTGCTCCAGGCCCAGGGCACGCTGCTGCAAAACCAGGCCCAATTGAAGAACGCCCAGGTCGACCTCGAGCGTTATCGCGGCCTGTATGAACAGGACAGTATTGCCAAGCAGACTTTGGACACCGCCGCTGCGCTGGTCCTGCAATACCAGGGCACGGTCAAGACCAACCAGGGCGCGGTGGATGACGCCAAGCTCAACCTGGAATTCACCAAGATCCGCGCACCGATTTCCGGGCGTGTCGGCCTGCGCCAACTGGACGTCGGCAACCTGGTGGCGGCCAATGACACCACCGCCCTGGCGATCATCACCCAGACCCAGCCGATCAGCGTGGCATTCACCTTGCCGGAGAACAGCCTGCAAACCGTCCTGGCCCGCTACCGCAGCGGCAACAAGCTACCGGTACAGGCCTGGGACCGGGGCGACCTGCAACTGCAAGCCACCGGCGTATTGCAGAGCCTGGACAACCAGATCGATGTCGCCACCGGCACCCTGAAATTCAAGGCCCGCTTCGATAACCAGGACCAGGTGCTGTTCCCCAACCAATTCGTCAATGTGCGCCTGTTGGCCGACACCCTGAAAAACGTGGTGCTGGTTCCCTCGGCGGCGATCCAGTTCGGCACCAACGGCACCTTTGTCTATGCCCTGGACGGTGACAAGAAAGTCAAGATCCGCACCTTGGTGATTGGGGAGACCGATGGCCAGAACACCGTGGTCAAGGAAGGCCTGGCCGCAGGCGATCGCGTGGTGCTCGAAGGCACCGACCGCCTGAAGGACGGCACCGACATCGAAGTGGTCAACGACAGCAACCTGGTCCCGACCACCCCAACCGAACATTTGCAGGGCAAACCCGCGGCGAAAGGCGAAGGCAGCCCGGCGGCTGACGCCGGCAAGGCGCAAAAGGCCGGCGCATGAACCTGTCACGGCTGTTCATCCTCAGGCCCGTCGCCACCACCCTGAGCATGCTGGCCATTGTCCTGGCTGGCCTGATTGCCTATCGCCTGATGCCGGTGTCGGCCTTGCCCCAGGTGGATTACCCGACCATCCGCGTCATGACCCTGTACCCCGGCGCCAGCCCGGACGTGATGACCAGCGCGGTCACCGCGCCCCTGGAGCGCCAGTTCGGGCAAATGCCCGGCCTCACGCAGATGGCGTCCACCAGTTCCGGCGGGGCCTCGGTGCTGACCCTGCGCTTTAACCTCGACGTCAATATGGACGTGGCCGAGCAACAGGTGCAGGCGGCGATCAACGCAGCCAGTAACCTGCTGCCCTCGGACCTGCCGGCGCCACCGGTGTACAACAAGGTCAACCCGGCCGATACCCCGGTCCTGACCCTGGCCATCACCTCCAAGACCATGCTGTTGCCCAAGCTCAACGACCTGGTCGATACGCGCATGGCGCAAAAAATCGCGCAGATCAGCGGCGTGGGCATGGTCAGCATCGCCGGCGGCCAGCGCCAGGCGGTGCGGATCAAGGTCAACCCCGAGGCCCTGGCCGCCAATGGCTTGAACCTGGCGGACGTGCGCAGCCTGATCGCCGCCTCCAACGTCAACCAGCCCAAGGGTAACTTCGACGGCCCGACCCGGGTGTCGATGCTCGATGCCAACGACCAGTTGGTATCGCCCGAGCAGTATGCCGAACTGATCCTGGCCTACAGCAATGGCGCACCGCTGCGCCTTAAAGACGTCGCGCAAATCGTCGATGGCGCAGAAAACGAACGCCTCGCCGCCTGGGCCAATGAAAACCAGGCGGTGCTGCTGAACATCCAGCGCCAGCCGGGGGCCAACGTGATTGAGGTGGTGGACCGGATCAAGGCGCTGCTGCCAAGCATCACCGACAACCTGCCGGCCGGCCTTGACGTGACGGTACTCACCGACCGCACCCAGACCATCCGCGCCTCGGTCACCGATGTGCAGCATGAATTGCTGATCGCCATTGCCCTGGTGGTGATGGTCACGTTCCTGTTCCTGCGCCGTTTCAGCGCCACCATCATCCCCTCGATTGCCGTGCCGTTGTCGCTGATCGGCACCTTTGGCGTGATGTACCTGGCCGGCTTCTCCATCAATAACCTGACCCTGATGGCCCTGACCATCGCCACCGGGTTTGTGGTGGACGATGCCATCGTGATGCTGGAAAACATCTCCCGCTATATCGAGGAAGGCGAGACGCCGCTGGCCGCCGCGCTCAAGGGCGCCAAGCAGATCGGCTTCACCCTGGTTTCCCTGACGCTGTCGCTGATTGCGGTATTGATCCCGTTGCTGTTCATGGCCGATGTGGTCGGGCGCTTGTTCCGCGAATTTGCCATCACCCTGGCCGTGGCGATCCTGATTTCCCTGGTGGTGTCCCTGACCCTGACGCCAATGATGTGCGCGCGCCTGCTCAAGCGCGAACCCAAGGAAGAAGAACAGGGGCGCTTCTACAAGGCCAGCGGCGCCTGGATCGACTGGCTGGTCGCCGCCTACGGCCGCAAGCTGCAGTGGGTGCTCAAGCACCAGCCGCTGACCCTGCTGGTGGCCATCGCCACCCTGGGCCTGACAGTGGTGCTGTACCTGGTAGTGCCCAAGGGTTTCTTCCCGGTGCAGGACACCGGGGTGATCCAGGGCATTTCCGAGGCGCCGCAGTCGATTTCCTTCGCGGCCATGAGCCAGCGCCAGCAGGAACTGGCGAAGATCATCCTCGAAGATCCTGCGGTGGAAAGCCTGTCTTCCTACATTGGCGTCGATGGCGATAACGCCACCCTCAACAGTGGCCGCCTGCTGATCAACCTCAAGCCCCATAAAGAGCGGGACTTGAGCGCTGTCGAGGTGATTGCACGCCTGCAACCGACGCTGGATAAACTGGTGGGCATCCGCCTGTTCATGCAGCCGGTGCAGGACCTGACCATCGAAGACCGTGTCAGCCGCACCCAATACCAGTTCAGCATGTCCTCCCCGGATGCCGAGCTACTGGCCCTGTGGAGCGGCAAGCTGGTGCAGGCCCTGAGCCAGTACCCGGAACTCACCGACGTGGCCAGCGACCTGCAGGACAAAGGCTTGCAGGTGTACATGGTGATCGACCGCGATGCGGCCTCGCGCCTGGGGGTGTCGGTAGCCAATATCACCGACGCGCTGTATGACGCCTTCGGCCAGCGGCAGATTTCCACGATCTACACCCAGGCCAGCCAGTACCGCGTGGTGTTGCAGGCCCAATCCGGCGAAAGCCTGGGGCCGGACGCGCTGAACCAGATCCACGTGAAGACCACCGATGGCGGCCAGGTGCGCCTGTCGAGCCTGGCCCGCATCGAGCAGCGCCAGGCGCAGTTGGCGATTACCCATATCGGCCAGTTCCCGGCGGTGATGATGTCGTTCAACCTGGCACCCGGCGTGGCCCTGGGCAAGGGCGTGGAGCTGATCAACCAGGTACAGAAGGACATCGGCATGCCGGTCGGCGTGCAGACTCAGTTCCAGGGGGCTGCCCAGGCGTTCGAAGCGTCGCTGTCGAGCACCTTGCTGCTGATCCTCGCGGCGGTGGTGACCATGTACATCGTGCTTGGCGTGCTGTACGAGAGCTACATCCACCCGATCACCATCCTCTCGACCTTGCCGTCGGCAGCGGTGGGGGCCCTGTTGGCGCTGCTGCTCACGGGCAATGACCTGGGGATGATTGCGATCATCGGCATCATCCTGCTGATCGGCATCGTGAAAAAGAACGCGATCATGATGATCGACTTCGCCCTCGACGCCGAACGCAACCAGGGCCTGGACCCGCAGACCGCGATCTACCAGGCGGCGCTGCTGCGCTTCAGGCCGATCCTGATGACCACCCTGGCGGCATTGTTCGGTGCGGTGCCTTTGATGCTGGCCACCGGCTCCGGCGCCGAGTTGCGCCAGCCCCTGGGCCTGGTGATGGTCGGCGGCTTGCTGCTGAGCCAGATCCTCACGCTGTTTACCACGCCGGTGATCTATCTGTACTTCGACCGCCTTGGCCGTCGCTGGCGCAAGACCCCGGACGCACTGGAGCCGGTTGAGCCATGAACCTGTCCGGACCTTTTATTCGCCGGCCGGTAGCCACCATGTTGCTGAGCCTGGCGATCATGTTGCTGGGCGGTGTCAGTTTCAGCCTGCTGCCGGTGTCGCCATTGCCGCAGATCGACTTCCCGGTGATTGTGGTCTCTGCCAGCCTGCCTGGCGCCAGCCCGGAAGTGATGGCGTCTACCGTGGCCACGCCGCTGGAGCGCTCATTCGGTGCGATTGCCGGGGTCACCACCCTGAGCAGTTCGTCCAGCCAGGGCTCGACCCGGGTGATCCTGGCATTCGACTCCGACCGCGATATCAACGGCGCGGCGCGCGAAGTGCAGGCCGCGATCAATGCCTCGCGCAACCTGTTGCCCAGCGGCATGCGCAGCATGCCCACCTACCGCAAGATCAACCCGTCTCAGGCACCGATCATGGTGCTGTCGCTGACCTCGGACGTATTGCCCAAGGGCCAGCTCTACGACTTGGCGTCCACCATCCTCTCGCAAAGCCTGTCCCAGGTGCCGGGTGTGGGCGAAGTGCAGATCGGCGGCAGCTCCCTGCCGGCGGTACGTATCGAACTGGAGCCCAAGGCCCTCGACCAGTACGGCGTGTCCCTGGACGAGGTGCGCGACACCATCGCCAACGCCAACGTACGCAGGCCCAAGGGCTCGGTGGAAGATGGCGAGCGCAACTGGCAGATCCAGGCCAATGACCAGCTGGAAAAAGCCAAGGACTACGAGCCGCTATTGATCCGCTACCAGGACGGCGCGGCGTTGCGCCTCAGTGACGTGGCCAAGATCAGCGACGGCGTCGAAGACCGCTACAACAGTGGCTTCTTCAACAACGACTCGGCGGTATTGCTGGTGATCAACCGCCAGTCCGGCGCCAACATCATCGAGACCGTCAAGCAGATCAAGGCCCAGTTGCCGGCGTTGCAGGCGGTATTGCCGTCCAGCGTCAAGCTCAACCTGGCCATGGACCGCTCGCCGGTGATTACCGCCACCCTGCATGAAGCGGAAATGACCCTGCTGATTGCCGTGGCCCTGGTGATCCTGGTGGTGTACCTGTTCCTCGGTAACTTCCGGGCCTCGCTGATCCCGACCCTGGCGGTGCCGGTGTCGCTGGTGGGCACCTTTGCGATCATGTACCTGTATGGGTTTTCCCTGAACAACCTGTCGCTGATGGCCCTGATCCTCGCCACCGGCCTGGTGGTGGACGATGCCATCGTGGTGCTGGAGAACATCTCGCGGCATATCGACGACGGCATCGCGCCGATGAAAGCGGCGTACCTGGGAGCCAAGGAGGTCGGCTTCACCCTGTTGTCGATGAACGTGTCGCTGGTGGCGGTGTTCCTGTCGATCCTGTTTATGGGCGGGATTGTCACCAGCCTGTTCCGTGAGTTTTCCATCACCCTGGCGGCGGCGATCATCGTGTCGCTGGTGGTCTCGCTGACCCTGACCCCGATGCTCTGCGCGCGCTGGCTCAAGCCCCATGTCAAAGGCCAGCAGACCGGCTTGCAGCGCTGGAGCCAGAAGGTCAACGACCATATGGTTTCGGGTTATGCCAAAAGCCTCGACTGGGTGCTGCGGCACAAGCGCCTGACCCTGCTCAGCCTGTTCGTCACCATCGGGGTGAATATCGCGCTGTATGTGGTGGTGCCCAAAACCTTCATGCCGCAACAGGACACCGGGCAACTGATCGGTTTTGTGCGCGGCGATGATGGCCTGTCATTCAGTGTCATGCAGCCGAAGATGGAGATCTTCCGCAAAGCCGTGTTGCAAGACCCGGCGGTGGAAAGCGTGGCCGGTTTTATCGGTGGCAGCAACGGTACCAACAACGCGGTGATGCTGGTGCGCCTCAAGCCGATCAAGGAACGCAAGTTGTCGGCCCAGGCGGTGATCGAGCGCCTGCGCAAAACCGTGCCGCTGGTACCCGGCGGCCGCTTGATGCTGATGGCCGACCAGGACCTGCAATTTGGCGGCGGCCGTGACCAGACGTCCTCGCAATATTCCTACATCCTGCAAAGTGGCGACCTGGCCGCCTTGCGCCTGTGGTACCCGAAAGTGGTCGCCGCGCTGCGCGAGCTGCCGGAACTGACCGCCATCGACGCTCGTGAAGGGCGCGGGGCGCAGCAGGTGACGCTGATTGTCGATCGCGACCAGGCCAAGCGCCTGGGCGTGGACATGAACATGGTCACCTCGGTGCTGAACAACGCCTACAGCCAGCGGCAGATTTCCACCATCTATGACAGCCTCAACCAGTATCGGGTGGTGATGGAGGTCAATCCGAAATACGCCCAGGACCCGATCACCCTTAACCAGGTGCAGGTGATTACCGCTGATGGCGCGCGAATTCCACTGTCGACCATCGCCCACTACGAAAACAGCCTGGCCGACGACCGCGTCAGCCACGAGGGGCAATTTGCCTCCGAAGACATCGCCTTCGACATGGCCCCCGGGGTCACGGTAGAGCAGGGCACGGCTGCCATCGAGCGGGCGATCGCCAAGGTCGGCTTACCGGAAGACGTGATCGCCAAGATGGCCGGCACCGCCGACGCCTTTGCCGCCACCCAGAAAAGCCAGCCGTTCATGATCCTCGGCGCGTTGGTGGCGGTGTACCTGGTGCTGGGGATTCTGTATGAGAGCTACATCCACCCACTGACCATTCTCTCGACCCTGCCGTCGGCCGGGGTCGGCGCGCTGTTGTCGATCTACGTGCTGGGCGGCGAGTTCAGCCTGATCTCGCTGCTGGGCCTTTTCTTGCTGATCGGTGTGGTGAAGAAAAACGCGATCCTGATGATCGACCTGGCGCTGCAACTGGAGCGCAAGGAAGGCATGCAGCCCCTGGAATCGATTCGCAGCGCTTGCTTGCTGCGCTTGCGGCCGATCCTGATGACCACCCTGGCGGCAATCCTCGGGGCCTTGCCCTTGTTGCTGAGCACCGCCGAAGGCGCGGAAATGCGCCAGCCCCTGGGCCTGACCATTATCGGCGGCCTGGTCTTCAGCCAGATCCTGACCCTTTACACCACCCCGGTGGTTTACCTCTATCTCGACCGCCTGCGCCACCGTTTCAACGGCTGGCGCGGGGTGCGTACCGATGCTGCCCTGGACACTCCGTTATGACCAACCCAACCTTTTGTAGCGGCCTGCGGTTTTTCGCGAGCAAGCTTGCGCCTACAGTTGTGTGCGCCATGCTCCTCAGCGCCTGTGCCATCGGCCCCGATTACCAACGCCCGCCAGTCGCCGAGCCTGCGCAGTACAAAGAAGCCCAGGGCTGGCGCCAGGCCGCGCCCAGCGATGCCCTGGCCCGTGGCGCCTGGTGGGAGTTGTATGGCGACCCACAACTCAACAGCCTGGTGGATAAGCTCAACAACGCCAACCAGACCGTGGCCCAGGCCGAAGCTCGCTACCGCCAGGCCCAGGCCACCGCCCGCAGTTCCCGTGGCGCATTCTTCCCCACCGTCGACCTGAGCGCCGGGAAAACCCGCGCCAGCCAGGGCACCGGCAGCAGCAATGCGAGCTTGAGCAGCTCCAGCAGCGGTATCCGCGACACCCTCAACACCCAGTTGGGCGTGAGCTGGGAAGCCGATATCTGGGGCAAACTGCGCCGTGGCCTGGAGGCCAGCAACGCCAGCGAGCAAGCTAGCGCCGCCGACCTGGCCGCCATGCGCCTGAGCCAGCAGTCGGAATTGGTACAGAACTACCTGCAACTGCGGGTCATGGACGAACAGACGCGCTTGCTGCAATCCACCGTCGAGACCTACCAGCGCTCGCTGCAAATGACCCAGAACCAGTACCGCGCCGGCGTCTCCGGCAAGGACGCGGTGGCCCAGGCGCAGACCCAGCTCAAAAGCACCCAGGCCAGCCTGATCGACCTGATCTGGCAGCGCGCGCAGCTGGAAAACGCCATCGCGGTATTGATCGGCGAAGCGCCGGCCACGTTTAACCTTGCGGTGAGCAAGGACATCCCCGCCTTGCCGCAGATCCCCGCCAACCTGCCATCGCAACTGCTGGAGCGCCGCCCGGACATCGCCTCGGCCGAACGCGCGGTGATCGCCGCCAACGCCAATATCGGCGTGGCGAAAACCGCCTACTACCCGGACCTGACCCTGAGCCTGGCCGGTGGTTATTCCAGCAGCACCTACGCCGACTGGATCAGCCTGCCGAACCGTTTCTGGTCGGTGGGGCCGAAACTGGCGATGACCCTGTTCGACGGCGGGCAGCGCTCGGCCGAAGTCGACCGCGCCGAAGCGTCCTACGACGAAACCGTGGCCAAGTACCGCCAGACCGTGCTCGACGGTTTCCGCGAGGTGGAAAACTACATGGTCCAGCTCAAGGTCCTGGAAGATGAGGCGGGCGTGAGCAACGAAGCCCTGGAGTCGGCACGCGAATCCCTGCGCCTGACCCAGAACCAGTACAAGGCGGGCCTGATTGCCTACCTGGATGTGGTAAACGTCCAGGCCACGGCATTGAGCAACGAACGCACCGTGCTGACCTTGCTGCAGACCCGCCTGGTGGCCAGTGTGCAACTGATCGCAGCGCTGGGCGGCGGCTGGGATGGCCAGTTGGAGCCGCAAGAGAAACCCTGACCCTGTAGGCGATGGTCGTCAACGATAACGGATGAACAGCTGATAAACCCTCAGTTGTTATTACTGACGCCATCGCGGGCAAGCCCGCTCCCACATTTGATCTTCACTGCTTTGAGCATTGCGTTCGCTTAACTGATCGGCATTAGGCCAAGCCCGCTCCCACAGGGCGTAGTTTTGCCCCCCCCAGGCCATACATTTTCAGTAATGGCCTTGTGACAATATTCCACCTGTACAAGAATTATTCTCGCTACAATCTGCGACTTTTCCACGGCATGGACGCCGTTCGTATCGTCAGCCACGAGAAGTCCCATGCTTACCGGCAGTTATTCCCCCGCACTGGTCCTGATCTCCCTGTTAGTGGCGATCCTCGCTTCCTATACTGCCCTGGACCTGAGCGGCCGTATCGCCACGGCCAAAGGTCGGACCGTGTACCTGTGGATGACCGGCGGCGCCCTGGCCATGGGGATTGGTGTGTGGTCGATGCATTTTATCGGAATGCTGGCGTTTCGCCTGCCCATTACCCTGGGCTACGACATCGGCATAACGGCGCTGTCGCTGTTGATCGCCGTCCTGTCCAGTGGCTTCGCCCTGTGGCTGGTCAACCAACCGCGCCTGCCGGCCTGGCAACTGGGCTTTGGCGCCCTGATCATGGGCGCGGGTATCAGCACCATGCACTACACCGGCATGGCCGCCTTGCGCATGATGCCGGGGATCGACTACGACCCAACCCTGTTCGGCGCCTCGCTGCTGATCGCCGTCGGCGCTTCGGCGGCCGCCTTGTGGATTGCCTTCAACCTGCGGCGCAACACCCCCTATGTGCGCCTGGCACGGGGCGGGGCGGCGGTGGTGATGGGCGTGGCCATCGTCGGCATGCATTACACCGGCATGGCGGCGGCACGTTTTGCCGATGGCAGTTTCTGCGGGGCGGCGGTGGACGGCCTGAGCGGTAGCGGCCTGGATAATCTGGTGCTGGTGACCACCCTGGCAGTGCTGGCCATCGCCCTGTTGACCTCGTTGCTTGACGCACGCCTGGAGGCGCGCACCGCGATATTGGCCGACTCCCTGACCCTGGCCAACCAGGAACTCACCCACCTGGCTCTGCACGACACACTCACCGGCCTGCCCAACCGCACGCTGCTGGCCGATCGCATTCAGCAGGCCACGCAACTGGTGGCGGAGCAGGGCGGCTGTTTTGCCCTGATGTTTATCGACCTGGACGGTTTCAAGCCGGTCAACGATGCCTTTGGCCACCATCTGGGCGACCAGTTGTTGCGCGAGGTGGGCCTGCGCCTGCGGGAAGACCTGCGCAGCCAGGACACCCTGGCGCGGATCGGCGGCGATGAGTTCGTGCTGCTGGTGCAATTGAGCCAACCCGACGATGCGCTGCGCCTGGCCGAGCGCCAGGTGGGGCTGATCAACCAATCGTTCCGGGTGGCCGAGCATGACTTGAACATCTCCGCCAGCGTCGGCATTGCCCTGTTTCCTGGAAACGGCGCAACCCCCCAGGAACTGTTGATGAATGCCGATGCGGCGATGTATCACGCCAAGAGCATGGGCAAGAACGGCTACAGCTTTTTCGATATGTCGATGAACACCAACGCACGCCGCCAACTGCAACTGTTGCAGGATCTGCGCAATGCGGTGGAAAAACAGCAACTGCGCCTGTTTTACCAACCCAAGTTCGACGCGCTCAGCGGCCGCGCCATCGGGGCCGAGGCCCTGTTGCGCTGGGAACACCCGCAACATGGGCTGTTGCTGCCGGATAAGTTCATCGAACTTGCGGAAAAGACCGGGGTGATCATCGCCATCGGCGACTGGGTGCTCAACGAAGCGTGCCGGCAAATGCAGGTGTGGTTTGCCCAGGGTTATCGTGACTGGCGCATCGCGGTCAACCTGTCCGCCCTGCAGTTCTGCCACGCGGGGCTGGTCGCCAGTGTGGCGAACGCCCTGCAACGCCACCAGTTGCCGGCCAATAGCCTGACCCTGGAAATCACCGAAACCACGGCCATGAGCGATGCCGATGCCAGCATGACGGTGTTGCAGCAGCTCTCGGAAATGGGCGTGGACCTGTCCATCGACGACTTTGGTACCGGCTACTCGAGCCTGATGTACCTCAAGCGCCTGCCGGCCAACGAGCTGAAAATCGACCGCGGTTTTGTGCGGGACCTGGAGCATGACAGTGACGATGCCGCCATCGTCTCGGCCATTGTCGCCCTGGGCCAGGCCCTCGGCCTGCGCATCGTTGCCGAAGGGGTGGAGACCGATGTGCAGCAGACCTTCCTCACGCGCCTGGGCTGCGACTCGTTGCAAGGCTACCACCTGGGCCACCCGCTGCCGCCGGATACCTTCATGAGCGCTATCGAGGCCAAGGAACGGCTCACCCGACCCTGAGATCAATTGACCCCGGTCCATGCAAAACCTGGCAGGCACAGGTATTCTTGGATCCAACAGCTCACGTTGAATGGGGAGTCAGCACACATGGACAAAGTCGTCATCATTACCGGCGGCAGTCGTGGGATCGGGGCCGCCACGGCCTTGTTGGCGGCCCGGCAGGGCTATCGCATCTGCATCAACTTCCAATCCGATGAACAAGCCGCGCTGGGCGTGCTGGAGCAGGTGCGCGCCTTGGGCGCCCAGGCCATTGCGGTGCGCGCCGACGTGAGCATCGAAGACGAAGTGATCAGCCTGTTCAATCGCGTCGACGCCGAACTGGGTCGTGTTACCGCGCTGGTCAACAACGCCGGCACGGTGGGGCATAAGTCGCGGGTCGAGGAGATGTCCGAGTTCCGCATCCTGAAAACCCTCAGGACCAATGTGCTGGGGCCGATCCTGTGTGCCAAGCATGCGCTGCTGCGCATGTCGCCCAAGCATGGCGGGCAGGGCGGTAGCATCGTCAATGTCTCGTCGGTAGCCTCGCGCATTGGTGCCCCCGGCGAGTATGTCGACTACGCAGCGTCCAAGGGTGCGCTGGACAGCTTCACCATTGGCCTGTCCAAGGAAGTGGCGGGCGAGGGGATTCGGGTCAATGCGGTACGCCCTGGCTACATCTTCACCGACTTCCATGCCTTGAGCGGCGATCCGGATCGGGTCAGCAAGCTTGAATCGGGAATTCCCATGGCCCGTGGCGGGCGCCCGGATGAAGTGGCGGAAGCGATTGTCTGGCTGCTATCGGACAAGGCGTCCTATGCCACCGGGACCTTTGTTGACCTTGGCGGCGGCCGCTAACCGACGCCGTTGTTGGCAGGACGCCTCTGGCAAGCGGGGCGTCAATGCACCAGCCGCAACGTATTGCGTCCCAGGCCCTTGGCCTCGTACAGCGCGGCATCGGCCCTGGCAAGCAGGCTGGCGGTGGTATCAGCGTGCTCTGGCACTACACAACAAACCCCGATACTGATGCGCAGTTCAATGCTTGCCCCCCCAAAATGCGCCGGCGCCTCGGCCAGGGAGGCGCGCAGTTGATCGAGGACACTTGTGGCTCCTTCGGGGCTGGTGCCTGGCAGCAATAGCAAAAACTCCTCGCCGCCATACCGACCAATACTGTCGGAATGCCGAAGGCGCTGGGTCAGATGGCAGACACAGTGGCGAATCATCTCATCACCGGCCAGATGCCCATATACATCGTTGATCTGTTTGAAGTGATCTATGTCGACCATCGCCACCGCCAGGTAGGCATTGCCCAGGCGTGCACGTTCCAGTTCGGTGGAAAACTGCTCAAGGATGGCGCGACGATTGAGAATACCTGTCAGCACATCGCGCTGGGCCAGATGCTGAAGCAGTGACTCGCTGCGTTCTTTGGCCAGTAGCACCAACCCCAGAGAAATCATCATTGCGGTGAACGTGCCGATGCTGACCGAGATGGTTTGCTTGAGGTTGCTGACGTCATAACGCATCTGGGCAGCACCTCCGCCGAGCACAGCCACCACGCGCATGCCCAAGCCAATCAGGCTGATGCTCGAACCAATGATCAGCAACATCCTTGCACGGCCATGGGCCGGGATGTAGCGGCGCGTCCAGTGGATGATCAACGCGCACTGCACCATCAAAACCAGCGTGGCAGCGAGCATGCGCGGTTCCAGGGTTTCGATCAGGCTTGCCATCAGCACCAGCATCAACCCAGCGGGGGCGAATACCCGCCACCAGGGCACTGGCAGCTCAACGATGCGAAATAAACTCGCCCCATAAAAAGCCAGCGCCACCGCCAACAATGTATTGGCGGCACCGTAGGTAAACCACAATGGGGCATGCCCGTAGGAGCTGTAGCCAATGTAGGCCAAGGCATGGGCCAACAAACCGACGCCAATGGTGAGCAAGCCATCACGCTGGTTGAACTGGCCGACCAGAATCAGACAAAACGCCATGATCGTCGCCACTAACGCGACACAGGCAAAAAGCGTGGGGGTATGAGCGACCATGGAATCTCACACAGCGTTTCTAGAAGTGACTCTGTGCGCAAGTCTAGCTGAGCTGGCCGGCTGCCACTATGCGTTTGTCTCTGAAGTGCGCAAGTCCCGGCCAGCGCTTCAATAGCGGGCCACCCTTAGAAGGAGTGCAACACCGGGTAGCCTTTGCGGGCAAACTGGTCCAGGCGGTCAGCCTCTGAGTTGGGCAGGATGACCACACCCAAGTCGGAAAAACCGTCGATCTTGCCGTTGCGCTCCTCGCTGCCTTTGAGCTTGCACTCGTCCAGGTTGTCGATAAAGCGCAGCACCTTGTCCAGATCATAGGCTGCATTGGCGCGCGCATCCGGGTCGGGATTGGCGTGCGTCCAGTCACCCACGTGCCGTTTGAGGTCAAGCTCCAGTTGCCAGCGGTCATTCCCCTCGAGGTAGCACCTGAGCACCGAACTCTGTTCAATAATCCTCTCTGCCGAGCGGTGATCCCCGGCAGGGCGTCCCATTGGCGCAGTCAATTGGCGAACTTCGCGCTGCTCTGCGACACGCATGTAATGGGGCGGGATGGGCAGTGGAAAAGAAAAAAATGGCAGTAGGGTATTTTTCATGGCGCCTCTGTTCTTCAGGAAAAAGAGGCTGATCCTAAACTGCCGGAGGGTGCCTTCCTACGGCAGCGGCTGGCTGATCTATTTCAAGGTGTCTTTCAAAACGAACGGACAATCCGCCCTAGCGTCTCCATGGCCTTTTCCGCCGACTCGTCCCAAGGGCTGCCGTAGTTCAGACGGATGCAGTTACGAAAACGCTGGGTCGGTGAAAAGATCGGCCCCGGCGCAATGCTGATGCCCTGGGCCAGGGCCATCTGGAACAGCTTCAACGAGTCGGTCTGCTCCGGCAATTCCAGCCACAGGAAGTAGCCGCCGGCGGGTTGGCTGACCCGGGTCTGCGCCGGGAAGTAACGGCCGATGGCGGCGAGCATCGCGCTTTGCTGTTCTTCCAGGGCATAGCGCAGTTTGCGCAGGTGCCGGTCGTAGCCGCCGTGTTGCAAGTAGTCGGCAATCGCCGCCTGGGCCGGCATCGAGGCACACAGCGAGGTCATCAATTTCAAGCGTTCGATCTTCTGCGCATAGCGGCCCGCGGCCACCCAGCCGACGCGGTAGCCGGGGGCCAGGCTCTTGGCGAAGGAGCCGCAGTGCATCACCAGGCCTTCTGTGTCGAAGGCCTTGGCGGGTTTGGGCGCCTGTTGGCCGTAGTACAACTCGGCGTACACATCGTCTTCGATCAGCGGCACCTGATGCCCGCGCAGTAACTCGATCAACTCCTGCTTCTTGGCCTCGGGCATGGTGGCGCCCATGGGGTTCTGGAAGCTGGTCATGCACCAGCACGCCTTGATCGGGTAGCGTTCCAGGGTCTGGGCCAGCACCTTGAGGTCAATGCCATCGCGCGGATGCACGGGGATTTCCACCGCCTTGAGCTTCAGGCGTTCCAGCACTTGCAGGCAGGCATAAAACGCCGGGGCCTCGATGGCTACCAGGTCGCCCGGTTCGGTAACTGCTTGCAGGCACAGGTTCAGCGCTTCGAGGGCGCCGTTGGTGATCAGCAGTTCTTCCATGGGCAGCATCAGGCCACCGACCATGTAGCGCAGGGCGATTTGCCGGCGCAGTTGCGGGTTGCCCGGCGACATATCGGTGACCACCATGCGCGGGTCCATCTCGCGGCTGGCGCTGGCCAGGGAGCGGGCCAGGCGTTGCAGGGGGAACAGCGTCGGGCTGGGGAAGGCCGAGCCAAAGGGCACGGTTTGCGGATCCTTGATCGAATCGAGCACCGAAAACACCAGCTCACTGACGTCCACCTCGGTGGATTCATGGACATGGGCGCTGACCGCCGGCTCCGAGAACGGGCTGGGCGCATGGGTATTGACGAAATACCCTGAACGCGGCCGCGCCCGGATCAGGCCACGGCGCTCCAGCAGGTAATAGGCCTGGAACACCGTGGACGGGCTGACGCCGTAAGTCTGGCTGGCATAGCGCACCGACGGCACGCGCTGGCCCGGTCCGAGGACGCCGGAGCGGATCAGTTCAGCGATGTCGTCGGCAAATTTCTCGTAGCGTTTCATCGTGATCCTAGGTTCTACACAGGTCAAAACGTGGGAGCGGGCTTGCCCGCGATGGCGGTGTGTCGGTAGCCGATAGTTTGACTGACACAGCGTAATCGCGGGCAAGCCCGCTCCCACAGGGGGGCTTGCGGGCTCAGCGGTTCAGCGGCGCCACAAAACGGCTGTCGGCGACACTATAAACACTTGGTTCATCCCTATCCGTCACCTTGAAGCGGATGGTTTGCGAGCTGCTGGTCGGTTTGTCACTGGTTAGTGCCACCGACACCGGCACATCGGTGATTTCCCCGGGCGCCAGGCTGACTTCGGTCTTGCCTTGCAGCTCAAAGCCCTCGCCATCCACCAGTTCCAGGCGGTAGTCCTGGCGCTGTTGGGTCTTGTTGATGATCTTCAGGCTGTAGATGTTCTCGATCAGCCCCTGGCTGTTCTCGCGGAACATCCCGCGGTCCTTGGTCACGTCCAGCGACACCATCGGCCGCTGCACCAATGCCATCACCAGGGCCGCAATCATCACCAGCAGCACCGCACTGTAGCCGATCAAGCGTGGCCGCAGCAGGTGGGTCTTGCCGCCTTGCAACTGATGCTCGGAGGTATAGCCCACCAAGCCTCGCGCATAGCCCATCTTGTCCATGATCGAATCACAGGCATCGATACACGCCGCGCAGCCGATGCATTCCATTTGCAGGCCGTCGCGGATATCGATGCCGGTAGGGCAGACCTGCACGCACAACTGGCAGTCGATGCAGTCGCCCAGGCCAACGTCCGCCGGGTTCACCTCGCGCTTGCGCGGGCCACGGCTTTCGCCACGGGCAGCGTCGTAGGAAATGGTCAGGGTGTCCTTGTCGAACATCACGCTCTGAAACCGCGCATAGGGGCACATGTGCATGCACACCGCCTCGCGCAGCCAGCCGGCATTGATGTAAGTGGCGCCGGTAAAAAACAGCACCCAGAACAGGCTGACACCGCCCATCTGCCAGGTCAGCAGCTCTTGGGCCAAGGGCCTGATCGGCGTGAAGTAGCCGACAAAGGTCAGGCCGGTCAGCACACTGATCGCCAGCCACAGCGTGTGCTTGGCGGCCCGGCGCGCCAGTTTGTTCACGCCCCAGGGCGCGGCCTGCAGCTTGATCCTTTGGTTTCGCTCGCCTTCGGTGACCTTCTCGCACCACATGAACAGCCAGGTAAACGAACTTTGCGGGCAGGTGTAGCCACACCAGACGCGGCCGGCAAACACGGTGATCGCAAACAGGCCAAAGGCACAGATGATCAACAGCGCCGACAACAGGATGAAGTCCTGGGGCCAGAAGGTCGCGCCAAAAATATGGAACTTGCTTTCAGCCAAGTCCCACAGCACGGCCTGGCGTGAGTCCCAGTTCAGCCACACAGTGCCAAAAAACGCGAGGAACAGAAAGCCTGCACCGCTTACGCGCAAGGTGCGGAACAGGCCGGTGAAACTGCGGGTATGGATCTGGTTGTCGCTGGATTTGGCCTTCATCTTCTTTGGATGTGCAGGCTCGAAATGTTCTACTAATCGGACGGGGATTCTATCGCTCATGGTCTTTCGCTCATCAGCCTCCATCAGGCAGATGAACTATGCGACGCGATCTGTTTGCATAACAGACTCAGGTAAATCGATAAAAAGCGGATCAGATGGGTTTTTGCGCCGGCGCTGCGACAATGTGCAGCACCCCGCAAGCCGTGGGGCCGGTGCCTGGATCAACAGTGCACGCGGCATGCTGATCCAGATCAATCAAATCACCGAATCACCCGCGCTGGCCTTGAGGTGCTTGCGCCCGTCAATGGCGCCGGCGACGGTCAGTGCGTCGGCTTGTGCCTCGGTGATGTAGATGCGCTGGCCGTCAATCTCGACTGCCGACATCGATTTTTCGCTGTCGGTAATCACCGTCACCTCCAGCACGCTTAGGCGTTGCTCTTCACCGCTGTCGTCGATCTTGAAGTAGCAGGTCTGGTTTTCGATACGTACGGGCATGGTCTTCTCCTGGTTGATCGGTGCTGTTCGTTAGGTGACGCACACGGGCCAATGGTTCGGCGCAACTGACTGGCGGTCGTTGCTGTCCATCCTTTATCCCCCCTACGAAAAGGACAGGACCATGGACGCCTGGTGGCAAGAAGTCTGGCAAACCCTGCAAAGCGAATTCGCCGATATCGGCGATGCGCGGCAACTCACGCAAATCACCGTGCGCCTGCTGATTGCCGCGATTCTGGGGGGCATCCTGGGGTTTGAGCGCGAACAAAAAGGCAAGGCCGCCGGCGTGCGCACCCATATGCTGGTGGCGATGGGTGCGGCCTTGTTTGTGCTGGTGCCGCAGATGGGCGGTTCCCAGGCCGACGCCATGAGCCGGGTGGTGCAGGGGGTGATCGCCGGCATCGGCTTCCTGGGCGCAGGGACGATCCTCAAGGGCAAGGAGGAAGAGGCCGGCCAGCACGTCAAGGGCCTGACCACCGCAGCCGGCTTGTGGATGACCGCCGCCATCGGGGTGGCGGCGGGGCTGGGCAAGGAGTCCACCGCGGTACTGAGCACCGTGCTGGCGCTCGCGGTGTTCAGCGTGATGCCAAGGATTGTGAAGCTGCTGGACAAGCCCTAGCTGCGGGCGCCTACACGATGACCGGCGGTATCGTTGTCGGCGGTTCTTCCTTTGCCGCAGGCACGCTTTGCGGCGGCTCCTGCTGAGGAATCGGCTCTGGCTCGGTCGGCGGCAAGGTAGGCTTATCAATGTTCGGGTCAGGGGTTTGGGCAGGAATCGGGATATTCATCGCGGTGGCCTCGTTTGTGCTTTGCTCAATCGGTGGACAACCGCCATGGCCGATTGATTCCCACCCGGTGGCGGCACATCCATCTGAACTTTCCGTCGGCCACCGGGCTCGGACCTTATACGGCCCGCCCGGGAAGAGCCCGCCTGCTGCACAGACAATCAAGCACAAGAGCGTCCATGGGGCGTAAGGGGAGATGCTCGATGACGGCTGAAATACCCGTATTACCGCTGTCCCAGGCACTGTTGCTGCCCAGGATCGCCATTGAAGACACCATGCCGGTGATTGATGCCGGTGCATTCGCGGTCAAGGCCGTGCAAGGGCAAGCCATCCACGTTACCAGCAAGGTATTCGCTGACGGGCATGACCAGTTGGCCGTGTTGATTCGCTGGCGGTCGTTGAGTGAAGACAACTGGCACAGCGCGGTCATGGCAGACAAGGGCAACAACACCTGGGAAGGCACCTTTGGTGTAAGCCAGCAGGGCCCGCACCACTATTGCATCGAGGCCTGGATCGATCATTTCGCCAGTTTCTGCTACGAACTGGGTAAAAAACACACCGCCGGGGTTCCTGTCAGCCTGGAGCTGCAGGAAGGCCGCCAGCAGGTCCTGCAAGCCGCTGAACGCAGTGAAGGTGAGCTGCAGGAACACTTGCAGCAACTGCATCACCAACTGTCCGGGCTGCTGGAAACCGAGCAGGTCGCGCTGTTTTTGCACGAACACAGTGCACAGCTGATGGCCCAGGCCGATTTGCGCCCCTACTTGAGCATCAGCCCGGTGTATCCACTGGATGTGGAGCGCCCCCAAGCGCTGTTTGCCAGTTGGTACGAGCTGTTCCCGCGCTCGATCACCGATGACCCGACGCGCCACGGCACGTTCAATGACGTGCATTCGCGCCTGGCGATGATCCACGACATGGGCTTTGACGTGCTGTACTTCCCGCCGATCCACCCCATCGGCCGCAGCCACCGCAAGGGCAAGAACAACTCCCTGAGCGCCGGCCCCGAGGATCCCGGCAGTCCCTATGCGATTGGCAGCGAGGAGGGCGGCCACGACGCGATCCATTCGCAACTGGGCACCCGCGAAGATTTCCGCCGCCTGGTAGCGGCCGCCGCCGAGCATGGCCTGGAGATCGCCCTGGACTTTGCCATCCAGTGCTCCCAGGACCACCCGTGGCTCAAGCAACACCCAGGTTGGTTCAACTGGCGCCCGGACGGCACGATCAAATACGCGGAAAACCCGCCGAAAAAATACCAGGACATCGTCAACGTTGACTTCTATGCCGCCGATGCGATCCCCAGCCTGTGGTTGGAGTTGCGCGATATCGTGCTGGGCTGGGTCGAGGAGGGGGTCAAGACCTTCCGCGTCGACAACCCCCACACCAAGCCGCTGCCATTTTGGCAATGGCTGATCAGCGATGTACGGGCCCAGCATCCCGAGGTGATCTTCCTTGCCGAGGCCTTTACCACCCCGGCGATGATGGCGCGCCTGGGCAAGGTCGGTTACTCCCAGAGCTACACCTACTTCACCTGGCGCAACACCAAGGCCGAACTCAGCGAGTACTTCACCCAACTCAACCAGTCGCCCTGGCGTGAGTGCTACCGGCCGAACTTTTTCGTCAATACACCGGACATCAACCCAGGCTTTCTGCATGAATCCGGGCGCCCGGGCTTTTTGATCCGCGCTGCACTGGCCACCATGGGCTCGGGCCTGTGGGGGATGTACTCGGGCTTTGAACTGTGTGAAAGCGCGCCAGTGCCGGGCAAGGAGGAATACCTGGACTCGGAAAAGTACGAGATCCGCCCCCGGGACTTCAGCGCCCCCGGCAACATCATCGCCGAGATCGCCCAGCTCAACCGCATCCGCCGGCAAAACCCGGCGCTGCAGACACACCTGGGCCTGACGCTCTACAACGCCTTCAACGACAACATCCTGTACTTCGGCAAGCGCAGCGAGGATGGCAGCAACTTCATCCTGATCGCCGTCAGCCTCGACCCGTTCAACCCCCAGGAGGCGCATTTTGAGTTGCCGCTGTGGGAGATGGGCCTGCCGGACGACGCCCAGGTGCAGGGCGAAGACCTGATGAACGGCCATCGCTGGACCTGGTACGGCAAGACCCAATGGATGCGTATCGAGCCCCATATGCCGTTTGGCATCTGGCGCGTCACCCAGTCTTGAGTCGGATGCAGATCAACTGTGGGAGCGGGCTTGCCCGCGATAGCAGTGTTTCAGTCACGTATCCATCAACTGATCCAGCGCTATCGCGGGCAAGCCCGCTCCCACATTGACCACGTCCTGTCTGTCAATTTTTTTGAATTTTCCAGGAGTTTCCAATGGCGAAGAAACCCAAGGCTGCCACCTTTATCAAAGACCCGCTCTGGTACAAAGATGCGGTGATTTACCAGGTTCACGTCAAATCCTATTTCGACTCCAACAACGACGGCATCGGTGACTTCCCCGGGCTGATCGCCAAACTCGACTACATCGCCGACCTGGGCGTGAACACCATCTGGCTGCTGCCGTTTTACCCCTCGCCACGCCGTGACGATGGCTATGACATCGCCGAATACCGTGGCGTGCACAGCGACTACGGGACCATGGCCGACGCCAAGCGCTTTATCGCCGAGGCGCACAAGCGCGGCCTGCGGGTGATCACGGAACTGGTGATCAACCACACCTCCGACCAGCACCCGTGGTTCCAGCGCGCGCGCAAGGCCAAGCCCGGCTCCAGCGCGCGGGATTTCTACGTGTGGTCTGACGACGAGCAGAAATACGACGGCACCCGCATCATTTTCCTCGACACCGAAAAGTCCAACTGGACCTGGGACCCGGTCGCCGGCCAGTACTTCTGGCACCGCTTCTATTCCCACCAGCCGGACCTCAACTTCGACAACCCGCAAGTCATGAAGGCCGTGCTGTCGGTGATGCGCTACTGGCTGGACATGGGCATCGACGGCCTGCGCCTGGACGCGATTCCTTACCTGATCGAGCGCGACGGCACCAACAACGAAAACCTCCCCGAAACCCACGATGTGCTCAAGCAGATCCGTGCCGAGATCGACGCCAACTACCCCGACCGCATGCTGCTGGCCGAAGCCAACCAATGGCCGGAAGATACCCAGCTGTACTTTGGCGACCAGAAGGGCGACGACGGCGATGAATGCCACATGGCCTTCCACTTCCCGCTGATGCCGCGCATGTACATGGCGCTGGCCCAGGAAGATCGCTTCCCGATCACCGATATCCTGCGCCAGACCCCGGAAATCCCCGCCAACTGCCAATGGGCGATTTTCCTGCGCAACCATGATGAGCTGACCCTGGAAATGGTCACCGACAAGGAGCGCGACTACCTGTGGAACTACTACGCCGCCGACCGCCGCGCGCGCATCAACCTGGGGATTCGCCGGCGCCTGGCGCCACTGATGGAACGCGACCGACGCCGCATCGAGCTGCTCAACAGCCTGCTGCTGTCGATGCCCGGCACACCGACCCTGTATTACGGTGATGAAATCGGCATGGGCGACAACATCTACCTCGGCGACCGCGACGGCGTGCGTACGCCGATGCAATGGTCCATCGACCGCAACGGCGGGTTTTCCCGTGCCGACCCGGCCAGCCTGGTGCTGCCACCGATCATGGACCCGCTCTACGGCTACCAGTCGGTCAACGTCGAAACCCAGGCCCAGGACCCCCATTCGCTGCTGAACTGGACCCGGCGCATGCTGGCGATCCGCAAGCAGTCCAAGGCCTTCGGGCGCGGCAGCCTGAAAATGCTCTCGCCGAGCAACCGCCGGATCCTGGCCTACACCCGCGAATACACCGGCGTCGATGGCAAGCACGAAATCATCCTGTGCGTGGCCAACGTGTCGCGCACGGCCCAGGCGGCGGAGCTGGACCTGTCAGCCTTTGCCGGCATGGTTCCGGTGGAAATGCTCGGCGGCAACGCCTTCCCGCCCATTGGCCAGCTGAATTTTCTCCTGACCCTGCCTCCTTATGGCTTCTACTGGTTCGTGCTGGCTACCGAAAACCAGATGCCCAGCTGGCATGTGGAACCGGCCCAAAGCCTGCCGGACTTCACAACCCTGGTCCTGAAAAAACGCCTCGAAGAGTTGCTCGAAACGCCGTGCCGCACCACCCTGGAGCAGACCTCGTTGCCCAGCTGGCTGCCCAACCGGCGCTGGTTTGCCAATAAAGACTCGGCCATCGACCGCGTGCATATCGCCTATGGCGTGCGCTTTGGCGATGCCCAGCATCCGGTATTGCTCAGCGAGATTGAAGTGACCAGCGGCGGGCAGACCAGCCGTTACCAACTGCCATTCGGCTTGCTCGGCGAAGACCAGTTCACCAGTGCCTTGCCGCAACAACTGGCCCTGGCCCGAGTGCGCCGGGTGCGCCAGGTGGGCCTGATCACCGATGCCTTCAGCCTCGACAGCTATATCCGTGCCGTCATCGACGGCCTGCGCGCCCAAACGGTGCTCAGCAGTAGCGACGGCGAGATTCGTTTCGAACCCACCCCGCACTTGGCCGACTTGCCGGTAGGCGATGAGTTGCAAGTGCGTTACCTGGCGGCCGAGCAGTCCAACAGTTCAGTGGTGGTCGGCGAAAGCCTGGTGCTCAAGTTGATCCGCAAAGTCAGCGCCGGGGTTCACCCGGAACTGGAAATGGGCGCCTACCTGACCGCCGCCGGCTACAGGCATATCTCGCCATTGCTGGGCTCGGTGATCCGGCGCGATGCCGCGGGTGAGGACAATCTGTTGATGATTGCCCAAGGCTATCTCAGTAACCAGGGCGACGCCTGGGCCTGGACCCAGAACAACCTCGAGCGGGCGATCCGCGACGAGCTGGCCGAAGCGATCTCCGAGCAGGAGCAGCACTACAACGCCCTGGGTGAACTGGCAGATTTCGCCGGGTTGCTCGGCCAGCGGCTTGGGGAAATGCACCAGGTGCTGGCCGCGCCAACGGCCAACCCGGACTTCAAGCCTGAAGTCACCTCGGTCAAGGACAGCCAGGGCTGGGCCAAACAAGTGGGGGCGCAGATTGAACGCGCCTTGCAGTTGCTCAAACAGCATCAAACCCAATTGAACCCCGCCGACCAGGCGTTGGTCACTCAACTGCTGGGGCAAAAAAAGGCGATTGCCAACCATGTGCAGGACCTGGCGAAAGCCACGGTGGGCGGCTTGCGTATCCGGGTCCATGGTGATTTGCATCTGGGCCAGGTGCTGGTAGTCAAGGGCGATGCCTACCTGATCGACTTCGAAGGCGAACCTGCACGGCCGCTGCACGAGCGCCGGGGCAAGCACAGCCCGTACAAGGACGTCAGCGGCGTACTGCGCTCGTTCGACTATGCCGGCGCCATGGCCCTGAATGTGCAAGGGCAGGGGCTGGATCACTCGGCCGACGCCGATGCGGCACGCCAGCGTGTCGCCGATCGTTACCTGAGTGAAGCTCGCCAGGCATTTATCCAGGCGTATCAACAGGCTACGTCTACACTGGCGCATGGCTGGCAGGATGCCAAAGGGGCGGATGCGGCACTGGCACTGTTCAGCCTGGAGAAGGCTGCGTATGAAGTGGCCTACGAGGCAGAGAACCGCCCGACCTGGTTGGCGGTGCCCTTACGCGGATTGCACGGGTTATTGCAAGGTTATTAATGACGTTCAGTCCAAGCGCGCGAACGTCAAGGTGGGAGAAACCATGAGCTTTACACATAAAGAACCGCTGCAATCGAAGTTCGCTGTCATGCCTGCGCCCAAGGATATCGAAGCCCTGGTGCGTGCCGAACATCCGGATCCTTTTGCGATCCTCGGCCCCCATGACGATGAGCAGGGCGGCCAGGTTATCCGTGCATTCCTGCCGGAAGCCTTGAGCGTCCTGGTGCTGGCCCGCGACAGCGGCGATGTGCTCGGCAGCCTCGACGCGACCCCAGTCCCTGGCTTGTTTATCGGGCATTTCTCCACGCGCCAGGGCTACCTGCTGAAGATCCAATGGGCCGGCGGCGAGCAGATCACCGAAGACCCCTACAGCTTCGGCCAGTTGCTTGGCGAGATGGACCTGTACCTGTTTGCCGAGGGCAATCACCGCGACCTGAGCAGTTGCCTGGGCGCCCAGGTGATGAGTGTCGAGGGTATCCAGGGCGTGCGTTTTGCCGTGTGGGCACCCAATGCCCGCAGGGTTTCGGTGGTCGGAGACTTCAATATCTGGGACGGGCGCCGCCACCCGATGCGCCTGCGGCATCCCGCCGGGGTCTGGGAGATCTTTATCCCGCGCCTGCATCCGGGCGCCGCCTACAAATACGAAATCCTCGGCGCCAGCGGCATCCTGCCGCTCAAGGCCGACCCCATGGCCCTGGCCACGCAGTTGCCGCCCGACACGGCGTCGAAAGTCGCCGCACCGTTGCAAGTGGACTGGGCAGATGAAGCCTGGATGCAAGCCCGTGGCGAACGCCAGGCGCCCAGTGCGCCGTTGTCGATCTATGAACTGCACGTGGGTTCCTGGCAGTGCGAGCTCGACGAATTGGGCGAAGTGTCACGCCAATACGGCTGGCGCGAGCTGGGCGAGCGGCTGATCCCCTATGTGCAGCAACTGGGGTTTACCCATATCGAACTGATGCCGATCATGGAGCATCCCTTCGGTGGTTCGTGGGGCTATCAGCCGCTGTCGCAATTTGCGCCCAGCGCGCGCTTCGGCTCACCGGATGAGTTTGGCGCCTTCGTCAACGCCTGCCACCAGGCAGGCATCGGCATCATTCTCGACTGGGTGCCGGCGCATTTTCCCACCGATACCCACGGCCTGGCCCAGTTCGACGGCACTGCGCTGTACGAGTACGGCAACCCGCTGGAAGGTTTCCACCAGGATTGGGACACGCTGATCTACAACCTGGGGCGCACCGAAGTCCACGGTTTTATGCTGGCCTCGGCGCTGCACTGGCTCAAGCATTTCCATATCGATGGGCTGCGGGTGGATGCGGTGGCGTCGATGCTGTATCGCGACTATTCACGCAAGGCCGGCGAGTGGGTGCCCAACCGCCACGGAGGGCGCGAGAACCTCGAAGCCATCGACTTCCTGCGGCATTTGAATGACGTGGTGGCCCTGGAAGCCCCCGGCGCCCTGGTGATCGCCGAGGAGTCCACGGCCTGGCCGGGCGTCAGCCAGCCGACCCAGCAGGGCGGCCTGGGCTTCAACTACAAATGGAACATGGGCTGGATGCACGATTCGCTGCATTACATCCAGCAAGACCCGGTGTACCGCGCCCATCACCACAATGAGCTGAGTTTCGGCCTGGTGTACGCCTGGTCCGAACGTTTTGTGCTGCCCATTTCCCACGATGAAGTGGTGCACGGCAAACACTCGTTGATCGACAAGATGCCCGGCGACCGCTGGCAGAAATTCGCCAACCTGCGGGCCTACCTGAGCTTCATGTGGATGCACCCCGGCAAAAAGCTATTGTTCATGGGCTGTGAATTCGGCCAGTGGCGCGAGTGGAACCACGACCAGCAACTGGACTGGTACCTGCTGCAATACCCGGAGCACCGCGGCGTGCAAAAACTGGTGGGCGATCTCAACCGCCTGTACCGCGAAGAGCCGGCGCTGCACGAGCAGGACGCCGCGCCCCAGGGCTTCCAGTGGCTGATTGGCGACGACGCGATCAACAGCGTCTATGCCTGGCTGCGCTGGAGCAAGGACGGCAAGGCGGTGCTGGTGGTGGCCAACTTCACCCCGGTGCCCCGCGAGGCGTACACGGTGGGCGTGCCTTTTGCTGGCACTTGGAAAGAGCTGATCAACAGTGATGCCGACACCTATTCCGGCTCCAACTACGGCAATGGCGGTGAAGTCTTTACCCAGGACGAGCCGCGCCATGGGCAGCCGGTGTCACTGGCGTTGAATCTACCGCCACTGGGGGTGCTGATCCTGGGCCAGGAATGAAACCCAAGGAGCCGGCCAGCCGGCTCCTTGGGATGATCTGACGAACGTTGTTACCAATCCTCTGGAGCATCTTCTTACAGGCGCTCCACACAAGGGTGTCTGTGTATCCTTGCCAGAGGCGAAAGGCCATGACGTCTGTCCACCTGAATGCCCCACCTCCCGCTGTCGCTCTTTCTCACGTGCAGCCGGCCAACGCCCAGGCCAGTTCCGGCCTGGCGCTAGTGCAGCCGACCACGCAAGCAGCCGATTCTTACCAGGCGCAACTGCGCGGAAAACTGGCGGATCTGGACGAAATATCTCGGGTGCTACACCAACTCAAAACATCGGACGGCCCCGGCGGCGATCTGAATAAAAGCCTGTTCCTCAACAAAGATTCACCGTTGATCCCGCCCAACGGCTCCACCCAGCCAGGCACCAATCGGCTGGACAACATGCTCAGGTTCTATGGGGTTGTGCCGGCCGATCCGAGGACGCCTGCGCAAGTGCAGGCGGCGCTTGATGCCACGCAAGATGCCCGCAGCGAAATTGCCCTGGGCCTGGATGATGGGGCCACTGATGTGGACGGTTTACTGCAACCGAGCACTGAGCCCGCTATCGCGGCATGGGTCGCCGAGCAGGAGGCCACGTCTAAAAAGCCCCTGCTCAGCCTGTTGACCGAGGGCCTCTCGCCACAGGCCCTGGCCAAAGCCCAGGGCACGCCGGCCGCCGTGCTCGAGCTAATACTCAAATCCCCCCAGGCCAAGGCGCTGCTTGAACAGTTGTTGAGGCACCTGGGCGGCGCGCCGTTTCCCCTCGATGGGGTGATTGCTCCCCAGGTAAAGGTCAAGTTGCTGGTGAAGGCCCTGAGCTTGAGCCTGGACCCGTTGCACGGGCGCAAACCTGGGCATATTGCCGGTTTTGATCTGGCTTCACGTGACCTGGCGAACCAAAGCTATCCGGCGATCAAGGCGCAATTTCGCCAGCATCTGGTCGACTCCAGGCAGTTGTCCGCCGACCAGGCGCATCTGGCGGCCTACGTTCTGCGCGCCCGGTTCCCGGCCGATTTTTCCGTACGTGATGTGCCCGCCGACCTTGCGTATCAGGGATCGGCAGTGTGGGTGAATTTCCAGCACGGCGTCAGTTTGGCGGAGGCGATCCGGCCCGGTTCGTCGCGCAGCATGGGCTTCCAGGAGCTGGTTGACCTGCCGGGCAAGTTCAGCGAGCAAGCCTCCACCGACGCCCAGTGGGCGCTTATCACATCGACCCGTATCCCGGCGACCCTGGATTGGGCGGTGGTGCAGGGGGTAATCGCGCACAAAGACAGCTATTTGCAGGAGGACATCAACAAGGCGGTCACGGCGTTTGATGCCCATCTTGATCGGGTGGTCGCGGCAACCCAGCAAATGGCAGCCGATGTGCCGATGCGCAAGGATTATTTCGAGCGCATGGAGAAGGGCACCTCGCGTACTGAACTGCTGAGCATGATCAGCCCGATTTTTGCCCTATACCGCCACATGAGCGGTGAGAAAATCACCCCCTCGGACATCCGCTATCAATACCCTGTGTATGACGAAGATCAGTTCCAGGGCAAGTTTGACCAATACCTGGCCGACACCAAGGCTGCCTATTCACAACTTATCCGCAGCCAACTGACCCAGTTGCCCATAAAGGATCGCACAGCGCTTGAGCAGGGTGACGTCACCGTGTTTGCCCTGCGCACAAAGCCCGGCCCCGGCCATGAGACGGATGAAGAGAAACGGGCCGCCGTGACACGCCCGGCGTTTATTCTCAAGGCCGTGCATGACGGCCAGACAAACTACTACGAAATCAATCCGCTCAAGGGCATCGCCCGGCGCCGCGACGACTTGCAGCCGATCCTGGAGGCCTACAATCCTGCGGACAAAAGCTATGGCAAGGACTTCATCTCTGTTGAGCACGCCGCAGACGGCGTGCCTAGCGAAGAGTTGGTGGTGCGCAATACCCGCCCCGACAGCCGGGCCGAGTTCAAGAAGCAGTGGGCCGCCTACACGGCAGGCAAGGGGCCTAGACCCAAGAGTTTTTCGATCGTGGTGCCGCAACAGCTTGCGCACTTCGCCGCGACGGGAAACCCATCCAAAAGTTTGGTGCCGCGCACCTTTGACTCCGAGCGTTCGGTCGCCATTGCCAAGGCCATTACCACGGATCTGTTTTATGTCGATGAGGACACGCTCAAGCAATGGGCCGCGTCGGACCCCGCCCGGGAAAGCGCAGCGCATAAAAACGATGAAGCATTCTGGGAGCGGGTCAAAGGCGTCGGCCAAATGGTTATTCCGTTCTGGAGTGGTATTGAGAACCTGGTCAACGGCAACACCAAGCAGGGCATCATGGAGCTGGTGGTCGATGGGCTACTGACCTTCGCCAGCCCGGCGGGCAAGCTGGCAGCAGGCTCGGTGCGCCTGCTGTCCCAGGCCGGCAAGATCGGCGTGCGCGCACTGCTGCCAAAATTTGCGCCCCTGGTGAAGAAGTTCGCGGTTTCCGTGGCGCGCAATCTCAACCCCATGGACCCGGTGATGCCCGCGCTGAACAGCGTCGGGAACCGTCTGATGAAGCACGGGAGCCTCCAACTCAAGGAGGTCCAGGCCGGCATTGCGAAATTCAGACAATCGGCCGCCCTTGAACTGCCTGGCAGAGGCCGTTACGACATCACCCAGCAAATCCCCCTGACCGCCAGGCCCCTGGCGCCAGGCCAGACTGTACGGGTGGCCGAAGGCATCACCAGTGACCAGGCCCGCGTCCTGCATCGGCGCACGCACAGTGATGTGGTGGTCGGTGATGACGTCTATCGTTATCGCCCGAAAAACCCCGAGAGCCTGATCAAACTGGGCGGCCCCAGCGATACCGAGCCATTTGAAGGCTTCGTATTGACCTGTGGTGTCGGGGGCCGGCGTTTCAAGCGCGATCTGGGTGACCTGTGCTACACCAAGCAAATCGAACCTGGCGGCACTCCGATATTTCAGGACGCCCAGGCCCTGGAGCATCGCCGCCTGATTCCCGGCGCCGGCCCGGTGAAAGGGCCACGCACGGTGATTCACGAACACCGTCGCTATCGCGTCAACGAAGCAGGCAACCAGGAACTGCTGCCGATGGCCAGCACCCAGCCTGTCACCTACAAAAACCGTACCTCTGGCACCGTGGTCAATGAGCCGGACTTTGGTTACGACGACTTCGGCGTGCCCCGGGCGCTCAATCAGGAAACGCTGGTGATCAAAATGGATGCCATCAGCGATTTGAGCAACGATCAGCGCGTCGTCAGAGGGCTCAAGATCGACCATGCTGGCCAGCAATACGTGATGGTCGAGGGCGATACCGGGGTGTATTTCTTCGCGCCGCTGGACGGCACCGGCAAGCTGGACTTTCATCGCCTGACCCGCAGTGGCCCACTGGACCTGGAGTTCATCCGCCGGTACGACCACTACAAGGATGTCTACAGCTTTGTGGCGCAGGGACTGCCGGATAACCCGCTAGTGGTACTGCCCAGCCTTGAGACCCTGATCAAGAAAATTGTCGCGGATGAGCCCATGTCGCCTGCGGAAATCGACCACTTGGTCAAGGTCCTGCGCGCACTTCCCCCCGAAAAGCAGCGTGAAGTCTTGATGGGGGTGTATGCCGCCGGGAGCAACCCTGGACATGTGGTGGTTGCGGCAAAACCGGTGCGGCTCTCGCCGATCAACAAACCGGCGGACTTCGCCCTGTTGCCGACCGAACAGCAGAACCATTTATATGCACAGGGCGGCAGCAAAGCGGTTGAAGAGCAGTTCCAGGCCACGGGCATAAGGTCGGCCAATCAACAGGTTCCCGGCCTTCCCGCAGAGGTCGTTCGCAGCCAGACAGCCACGGAGATGGTGGGCTGGCTCTACACCCGCACTGGGGCGCCCAACTATTCGCAAATGGTCCTCAAGACCGGTGCCGGCAATTGCGACCAGATGGCCAAGGTGGCGGTGGATACGATCAACGCCAGTGGCGGCAATGCGCGGATCGCCCAGGTCAAGGGGCATACATTCGCCGTGGTCGGCGGGCCGCCCGGCCAGCCGCGCAGCAAAGGCTTCACGGGGCCGGAGTGGGACGAGGCGTGGGTGGTCGACCCGTGGGCCGGCATCTCCTGCAAGGCCGCGGACTATCCGGCCCAATTCAAGGCGCGGATGCAGGAGTGGAGCCAGTCGGGCCGGCGCATCCTGATCAGCGACGGGGGCACGCCGCCGCGCTCGGTGTGGAGCGACCCCATGGAGCCACGCTGGATCCGCGCCACCGTCGATGGCGAGGCGCAGGTGTTTCAATAGGACTGCGTAACGCCGTGTGGCGTGGTGCTCCAAGGCATTACAGAAACACAATCTCGTAGGGGACGCGCATGCGCTCCAGCAG
Organism: Pseudomonas sp. WS 5021; assembly: GCF_012985535.1. Lineage (NCBI taxonomy): Bacteria > Pseudomonadati > Pseudomonadota > Gammaproteobacteria > Pseudomonadales > Pseudomonadaceae > Pseudomonas > Pseudomonas sp. WS 5021. The sequence goes on from NZ_JAAQWP010000002.1 coordinate 575,408, forward strand.
CACCGGGGGCAGCATCGGCGCCAGGCCGATCAAAGGGTCGCCGAGCAACTGGCTGGCGTAGGCATGGGCCGCGTGGCGTTTGCGCGCCACGCTCCAGGTGTCGAGGCGTATCTTGCGCGCGCACTGCCAGGGCATGCGCCCGGCTTCGCGGGCGGGCCAGTGCCAGGCCCAGATCGGCAACTCCAGCAGGCGCGCGCCGGTCAGCGCGCAGGCGATGGCGGTGGCACGGCCGACGGCATCGTGGTCGTCATTGCCATCATTGCGCCAGGTGGTGAATACGACGTCACCGGGTTGCAGGTAGCGGGCGATAAATTGGCTCAAGAGCTGTTCGCGGCCCGCCAGGGCGTTGTCGCAAAAGCCCCCGCGAATCCACTTCAAGCTATGCATGGGCAAGCCGAGGCGGCGCAGGGCCTCGACACTCTCCTGGGGCCGGAACACGCTCAAGCGCTGCGCCGACCACTGGTTGGAGCCCGGATGGCTGGCGCTGCCGTCGGTGATCGAGATCAGTTTCAAGGGATAGTCGAGGGCGCTGAGCAGTTGCAGCAAACCGCCACAGGCCAGCACTTCGTCACCCGGATGCGGCGCCACCACCACCACTCGCGAGCCAGGAGGCACCAGTAGGGAAGGGCTGATGGTGGGGATTTGCGCCAATTGCGGCGCGCTGTTCCAGATTTGCGCCGGCGTGCGGCGAACGTCGTTCAAAGTGGCGGGATTGATCAATGTTACGTCCTTGTCCTGGTAATGCAGGTCGTGCCCCGTGGCCGGGTCGACTCTCCTTTTTGTCGCGCCGGCCTCATGGCCGGTGCGGCACGCTGGCATTCCGAATCCTAAGATTGCCGTGCTTGAGTATTGTTCATCACCCGGATTTCGCCGGGCAAAGTTGTAAGTTTTTCAAGATGGCAACATCAAGCCTTTCAAATAGTCGCCAAAGCCACCCTGTGCGCGGCAGTCCAAGCGGGCACTGGTGATGACTTGCGGGGCATGGCTCCAGGCTATGGTTGCGCCGCAACGCTCCAGTTGGCGCACCAGTTGCACGTCCTCATGGCACGCCAGGGGTTCAAACCCGCCAGCGCGCACGTAGGCGCCGGCGCTGACGCCGAGGTTGGCCCCATGAATGTGCCGGTGCCCGTCACTGGCCTGATAGGCCTGGTGGTAGCGGATCTGCGCCGCCTCGTCGAAACCGTCGCTCCAGGCATCCACTGTGACGGTGCCACAGACTGCATCCACCCCCAGGGCCAGTTGCGCCACCAGCCAATCGCCCGCCACGCGGCTGTCGGCATCGGTGCAGGAAATCCAGCGCGCGCCCTGGTTCAACAGATGCCGCGCACCGATTCCACGCACCTGGCCGACATTGCGTGCTGCAACGCTCAGGCTGTGTACCCCGAACGCCTCGGCAATGGCGGCGCTGCCATCGGTACAACTGTCGAGCACCACCAGTATCTGTACCTGCTCACCGAGCAGTCCCGGATGGCTGGCGGCGATCATCGCGGCTTTCAGGCACTCGGCCAGCAGCGCCTCTTCGTTATGCACCGGAATCAGAATGCCGATCATCGCAGCCCCTCAAGATGGGCGACCGAGGCGCTTTCGCGAGACCACAGGTCGAGTAGGAAATCACTGTCAGCCACCTGCGCCACGCGCGACATGCCCAGGCGTTGGTGCAGCAGTTGGTGGACCTGTTCGGCGGTTTGCGGGCAACCGTCGATGGGCGCTCGCCAGTGGCAGGCCAGGACCTGGCCATCCGGGCTGAGTGCGCCCAGGGCCTGATCGATCAGCACGCACAAATCGTCATGATCAAGGTAGTAGCACCACTCGCTGAGGACGATCAGTTCGAACGAGCCTTGCGGCCACTGTGCAGGCAAGCGCAGCCGCTCGACCTGGGCGTGGCCAAACTCCTGCAGGCGCGCTTGCGCGAGGGCTACCGCCGCCGTAGCGGTGTCGCAGCACAGCAGGCGCTCACAGCGCGTTGCCAGTTCGGCGCTCAATTCGCCATTGGCGCAGCCGGGTTCGAAAATCGAGGCGTAGCGTGGCCGGGTCAGCAGCGCCAGGGTCAAGGCGCGCTTGCGCTGCTCGTACCAGCGCTGGCGGAAGGCCCAGGGGTCGTCGTTGTCGACAAACAGTTGGTCGAAGTAAGCCGTGGCCACACTCATAGAAACACCACTTCAAAAGGTTGCAACAGCCGCTCCAGCACATGGGGCGGCAAGACGGGCGGCAGGTCGACCTGCGGGTCGCCTTCCAGTTGGCTGGTGAACGCGTGCAGGGCGTGGCGTTTGCGGGCCACGGCCGCGGGTGCCAGGGCAATCTTGTGCGCGCGGTGCCAGGGTACCCGTGGGTCCTCGGGGGTTGCCCAGTGCCAGGTCCACACCGGTAGCTCGATCAGGCGCGCGCCGACTGCCCGGGCCGCCTGGGCGCTGGCGCGGCCAACCGCTTCGTGGTCGCAATGGCCGTCTTCGCGCCAGGTGGTGAACACCACGTCTTCGGGTTGCAGGTGCTGCTGGATAAACGCCGTCAGCGCAGGTTCGCGCGCCTGCACCTGGCTGTCGGAAAAACCGCCGCGCAACCAGCTCAGGCGTTGCTGCGGCCAACCCAGGCGCTGCAGGGCCTCGGCCGACTCACGGGGACGAACCTCGCGCAGGCGTTGCCTTGGCCAACGGGTTGAGCCCGGATGGCTGGCGCAACCGTCCGTGACTGAAACCAGCAGCAACTCGCGGCCCAACGCCGCCAAGCCTTGTAACAAACCGCCGCAGCCCAGTACTTCATCATCCGGATGGGGCGCGATGATCACCGCGCGGCAACCTTCAGGCACCAGTTGCGCCACGCTGATCAGAGGCAGGCCGGCGACACGGGCAGAGCCTTGCCAGGCGCGCAGGGGCGTGCCTTGGCCGACAATCGGGTTGGCTTTCATAGTTGCCATGTCCCGCCAGCTGCGCTCGACAGTTGCTCGCCGAGCGCTGCCAGGTCCCGCTCGGCATGGCTTTGGCGCAAGTACACCGGCAGGTCTGCGATCAATTGCGCGAAGTGCCGGTCCTGGCAATAGGGCCCGGCTCCCATGGCCCTGCCGACGTGATGGATGACTTCGTTGGCCGCCGCTTCAATCACTGCCCGAGTCCGGCGCGCCAGCAACTGGGCGTTGGCCTGGGGTTGCTCGTCGATCTGCCGCGCAGCGCTGCGCAGCACCGTGGCGGCGGCGAACAAGGCCATGTCCACCGCACCCAGATGGGCCAGGGCATGGGGTTCTGCACGACGGTCACAGTGTTCGCGCAGGGCCTCGGCCAAGCGCTGCGCCGCGCCGTACCAGCAGGCGGCGATGCCAACCCCTCCTTGCCAGAACCCTGGGCGTTGCAGGTAATCCCCTGGCTCGCCCACGGCCAGCGCCACGGCATTCTCGAACCGCACTTCGACACTGGCGCACGCGCCCATGCCCACGGCTTGCCAGCCTTCACCGGTGACCTGGACACCCGGCTGGTCCATCGACACTGCAACCAACTGCTGGCGCGCCTGTTCATCCCAGGCAGTCAACAACCCGTGGCTGACCACCGCCGCCCCGGAGCACCAGGCCTTGCGCCCATGCAGCAGCCACTGCGAGCCCTCACGCCGAACCTGCACCCGTGCCGTCGGCGGCTCGGCGGCCCACATGCCCCAGGTGCTACCGGCAGGTGGGGCCGGGCTGTCGAGCTCGGCCATGATCGCCAGTGCATCGGTGTGCCCTTCAAACAGCTTGCACAGGCTCAGGTCGTGGCCGGCCACCTGGGCCAGTTCGCTGAAGCGCAGCAGCGTCTGCCCGCTACCGGGGCGCGGCAATTGGTCGAGGCCCGCATCCACCAGGGCCCTCAGGGTCTGGCCAAGGCCTTGGGTGTCGGCCAGTCCCTGGGGATTGCGTTGCAAAAACCCGTGTAGAGCCATTTCACACCTCTTGCTCATGTTGCAGTTCAAATAGCAGCAACGAGCGTCCGGTCACCGCATATTCGTGGTCAAAATCGAAACGTTCCTGGCCACGCACGGCCGGTTGGTTGGTGTCGACCATGCAGGTCCAGAAGCCGCCATCCGGTACCTGGGGCAAGCGGAAATTCACCAGGTCGTGGTGCGCATTCACCACCAGCAACAAGGTGGCGTCGGACCCGGGCCGGCGGATCCCGGTTTCCTGGGCGCGCCCATCCATCAACATGCCCAGGCAGCGGCCCTGGCTGTCTTCCCACTGTTCGATGGTCATTTCGTTGCCGTCGGGAGCCAGCCAGGTCACGTCCTTGACCCCGATGTCTTCGTTGTAGTCACCCACCAGGAAGCGCCCGCGCCGCAGGATAGGGTAGGCCAGGCGCAGCTTGATCAGGCGCTTGACGAACTTGAGCAGGGATTTGCCATCTTCATCCAGCTCCCAGTTGACCCAGCCGATTTCGCTGTCCTGGCAGTAGGCATTGTTGTTGCCGTGCTGGGTGCGGGCGAACTCATCCCCGGCCACCAGCATTGGCGTGCCCTGGGCCAGCAACAGGGTGGCGAAGAAGTTGCGCATCTGGCGCAGGCGCAGCGCGTTGATCTCGGGGTCTTCGGTCGGGCCTTCGACGCCGTGGTTCCACGACAGGTTGTTATTGCTGCCGTCCTGATTGTTCTCGTCGTTGGCCTCGTTGTGCTTGTCGTTGTAGGACACCAGGTCGTGCAGGGTGAAACCGTCATGGGCGGTGATGAAATTCACCGAGCTGTAGGGCCGGCGCCCGCGCTGGTTGAACATCTCGCCGGAAGCGGTCATGCGCCCGGCAAAGTCGGCCAACTGGCCGTCATCGCCTTTCCAGAAGGCGCGCACGGTGTCGCGGAAACGGTCATTCCATTCCACCCAGCCAGGTGGGAAGTTGCCCACCTGATAACCGCCTGGGCCCACATCCCAAGGCTCGGCGATCATTTTTACCTGGCGCAGCACCGGGTCCTGGCGGCAGGCGACGAGGAAGCTGTGACGCTCATCAAAACCATCGTGATAACGCCCCAGAATGGTCGCCAGGTCAAAGCGGAAACCATCCACATGCATCTCCGTGGCCCAGTAGCGCAAGGAGTCGGTGACCATTTGCAGTACGCAAGGGTGGCTCAGGTCCAGGGTGTTGCCGGTGCCGGAATCGTTGATATAGAAGCGTTTGTCATCGGGCATCAACCGGTAGTAGGAGGCATTGTCGATGCCGCGCATCGACAGGGTCGGGCCCTGCTCGTTGCCTTCGGCGGTGTGGTTGTAGACCACATCGAGGATCACCTCCAGCTTGGCTTCGTGCAGGTGCGCGACCATTTCCTTGAACTCGGCGATCTTGCCGCTGGCCAGGTAGCGCGGGTCGGGGGCAAAGAAGGCGATGCTGTTGTAGCCCCAGTAGTTGGTCATGCCTTTTTGCAGCAGGTGCTGGTCATTGACGAAGGCGTGGATCGGCAGCAGTTCCACCGATGACACACCCAGTTGGCGGATGTGCTTGAGCACATCGTCGACCATCAACCCGGCGCAGGTGCCGCGCACCGCCTCGGGGACGGACGGATGGCGCATGCTGATGCCGCGCAGATGGGTTTCGTAGATGATCGTGCGGTCCCACGGCGTGCGTACCGGCTGGTCGTTGCCCCAGGTATGGGCCGGGTCGATGACTTTACATTTGGGCACGAAGGGCGCGCTGTCGCGTTCATCGAAACTGAGGTCGGCATCCGGGTGGCCGATGGTGTAGCCAAACAGCGCTTCGGACCACTTGAGTTCGCCCACCAGCTGCTTGGCATAGGGGTCGATCAGCAATTTATGGTGGTTGAAGCGATGGCCATTGGCCGGGTCGTAGGCACCGTATACGCGGTAGCCATAAATCAGCCCCGGGTGGGCGTCGGGCAAGTAGCCGTGGAATGTCTCGTCGGTGTACTCCGGCAGCTCGATACGCTCCAGCTCGACTTCACCGGTATCGTCGAACAGGCACAGCTCGACCTTGGTGGCGTTGGCCGAGAACAGTGCGAAATTGACCCCCAGACCGTCCCAGGTCGCGCCAAGGGGGAAGGGCAGCCCTTCACGAATCCGCGATGGCTCGGTATCGGGTGTCTTGCTCATGGTGTTGCTCCTGCAAAGTTTTTCCGGGCCGAACGGGGCCGTGCTGACATCAGGTCAGATCAATAATTGAGCATTTTTTGTAGCAGCCGGGTGGCCGGGGATAGCGTCTCGGGTGGTGCTTGATGGAGACCTATCGCCGGCAAGCCGGCTCCTACAGGTGGGGTCAGCCGGCGGGTTTGCGTGGGGCTCGAGGCTTTTTCGCGGCGGCGGGTTTTTCCGCTGGCGGCTTGGCCTTGGCCTTGGCGCCGGCCTTGGGTTTACTAGGCGTCAGAGCCTCGGCTTCAGCCAACTTGCGGGCCATTTCCCAATGGCGGGCTTCCTGGCCTTCGGGCTTACCTTCGGACTCCCAGATCTGATACGCGAATTCACGAACGCGCTTGTCTTCGGTGCTCATCGCAATGCTCCTCACAGAAAATTTCAGCTTTCTTGATCGTCAGAATGGATAAAGACATTCACCGGGAGATCCCCCAGGGCAGCGCTGATCAGTAGCTCCTTGTTGGGTGTGACTGCGCCTGTTTGCAAAAGTCCCTTCCAATTTCGCAGCGTGGCGTCGAACGGTAATGTGATCCGGGTATCGCCCCAAACCTGCGCATCCACCCGGGGCTGGGCGCTGTTTTCAAGCAGGGCGTGGGTCCAGCGCGGTACCACCACCAACAGCCATTGCCCCCGGTACTCACGGCTGAAGGCGACAACCCGTTGGGCGTGCCGGCCCAGCACTTGCAGCGGTACATAGCGCCCCCTGGCAAACAACAGCGGGTGGGCCTTGCGCAGGTTCAAGACCTGGGCAATCAACGCCTGCTTGAGGTGGCCGTCACGCCAGTGCTCAAGCAAGGCATCGGGTGTTGCCGCCAGTGCCTGTTGCCGGGCACTGAAATCCACCGCCCGGCGGTTGTCCGGGTCCACCAGGCTCAAGTCCCAGAATTCGTCGCCCTGGTACAGGTCTGGCACGCCTGGCACGGTGTTGCGCAGCAAGGATTGCGCCAGCCCGTTCAACGCGCCGGCAGGGGCGATGGCCTCGGCTGCCGCGTGTATCGCCGTGCGCAAGGTCAGACCGGCGGGGTCGAGCAGCAAGCGGCTGAGGAAGGCTTCGACACCTTGCTCATAAACATCGTTGGGGGCGCTCCAACTGCTGTGCAGCTTGGCTTCGCGCAGGGCCTTTTGTTGCCACTGCCAGAGGCGCTGCTGATAGTTGCCGGTGTTCTCAATGCCCAGGTCCAGGGGCCAACTGCCCAGCAGCACCTGATACAGGATCAGCTCATCGCCGGCCGAGGGGATGGCCGGATCGTCGCGCAGGGGCGCCGCCAGCCGGCGCCACTGCTGCACCTGCTCGGCATACCACGGTGCGCACTCGCTGAGCACCGCCAGGCGCGCGCGGCTGTCTTCGCCGCGCTTGTGATCGTGGGTGGCGGTAGCCAGCAGGTTATCGGGGAAGGTGTGCAGGCGCTGCTGGTTGGCGGCATGGAAGTCGGCCAGGGGCGCGCTGAACTGTTCGGTACTGAAGCCCACGTCATTGCGTGAGAGCAACACTGCCGAGCGGTAGAAGGCCGTGTCTTCCACCGCCTTGGCGGCTGCCGGCGAGGTCAGTTGCTGGAAGCGCACGCAGGCGTGCTTGAGGATCTTGCGCGGTTGCCCCACCGGGCGCTCGCGCCAGGGTTGCCCGCCGAGCCACTGTTGCAGGTAGTCGAGCACCGGCCAGTCAGCTTCGCTCAAGGTCCCACGGGCGCCGGCCAGGGCCTGTTGGAACACGCGCTCGTCCGCGGCGCTACGGCCACCTGCGCTGATATAGGTGCGGTACACCGGGAAATGCACGACCAGTTCCTGCAAGGCGCGGCGGATTGCACCCAGGGTCAGGTCGCGACTCATCACATCCGCGCGGGCCACTTGCAGCAGGGCCTGGGCCACGCTTTCAAAATCCCCGGCGAGGGAGCCGTTGAGGATTTGTTGCCGGGCCAGCCAGGCTTCCTCGATAAACGCCGAAGGCCGCTCGGTAGCCTCGCTCCAGAGCTGGGCCAAGGCCTCGAATCCCTGGGGATCGTGCTGCATCAGCGACACCTGGTTCATGAACTCGTAGCCGGTGGTGCCATCGACCCGCCAGTCTTCGCGCAGGGTTTCGCCGGCGCCGAGGATCTTCTCGACAAAAATCGGCAAGTGCCGGCTCGGCGACAACCCATCCACGCGCCGCCGCAACTTGCGGCAGTAGCCCCGTGGATCGGCCAGGCCGTCGATATGGTCGATGCGCAGGCCATCCACCAGGCCTTCGCTGATCAGCTGGAAAATCTTGCTGTGGGTGGCCTCGAATACGGTGGTCCGTTCCACCCGCAGGCCACCGAGCTCGTTGACGTCGAAAAAGCGCCGCCAGTTGATGTCATCCGCCGCCGTGCGCCAACTGGCCAGGCGATAGGCTTGCTGTTCCAGCAGTTGATGCAGGCGCAAAAAACCTTCGCGCTGGCGCCCGTCAAACCATTGCAGGGCGTGCTCGATGGCTGCCAGGGTCAGTGGGTCGCGGGCCTGTTGTGCCAGTTGCTGTTTAAGCTCGCCCGCCAGGGGCCAGGCATCGGCCTGATAGGCCAGGGCGCTGAAGCGGTCGGCCAGCGCTTTGAGCGGGGCATGGGCGCGCAGGATATCGCCGTAATCACTGGGGCAGATCGGGAAGCGGTGTTCGTAGTGCTCGACAAAAAAGCTGCCCTGGGCCGGGTCAAACCGCAGGGGCAGGTTGCCACTTTGCAAGGCTTCGCCGTAGTCGCTGCCAAGGAAGGGCATCAGCAGTTGGCCCTTGAGCAGCGGGTCCGGTGAATGCCACTGGATGTCGAAGAATTCGCTGTAGGGGCTCAGGCGCCCCCATTCCAGCAAGTCCAGCCACCAGGGGTTGTCGCTGCCGCCGACGGCCATATGGTTGGACACGATGTCCAGAATCAGGCCCATGCCGTGCGCGCGCAGGGCCGCTACCAGGCGACGCAAGGCGGGTTCGCCGCCCAGTTCCGGGTTGACGGTGGTCGGGTCGACCACATCGTAGCCATGCATCGAGCCGGCGCGGGCCTTGAGCAGGGGCGAAGCGTACAGGTGGCTGATGCCCAGGCTGGCGAAATACGGCACCAGCGGCACCGCATCATCCAGGGTAAAACCCTTGTGAAATTGCAGGCGTTGGGTGGCCCGGAGCAAGACGGCGCTCATCGGTCACGCTCCAGGGCCTGATTGCGCGCCACCGCCAGCAACTCCAGGCGGCGCGCGGCGTTTTCATCGTCGAGCAGCTGCGCGGCGTCCCCCGGCAGGCGTCGGCGCCAGTTGGGGTGGGTGTCGATGGTGCCGGGCAGGTTGGCCTGTTCCTCGACGCCCAGGGCATCCTCCAGAGGCAGCAGTACCAGGGGCGCACGGGTGTGACCGAGGTAGCGCACGCTGGCATCGAGTATGTGGTCAGTTTCGTTGCGCAGCTCATCGCGAAAGTTCTGCGGGTCTTGCACCAAGGCCTGGCGCAGTGACTCGCGCTCGCGCTGGCGGTGCTCGCTCCATTGCTCCACCGTGGGCACGTCGATCAGCCCCAGTTGCACGTTCCAGTCGATATCGCGGCTGTGCCACCAACCATTGAGTGTCGGCAGGTCGTGAGTGCTGGTGGTGGCCAGGGCGTTGTCCGGCCAGTCGAGGATCGGCGTGAAGCGCCCGCCATGGTCCTGCTCGAACAACAGCACGCGCATGCCGAGCATGGCACGGGCGCTGAGTTTTTCCCGCAGGCCCTCGGGCACCGTGCCCAGGTCTTCGCCCAGCACAATCGCCTGGTGGCGGCTGGACTCCAAGGCCAGCAGGCGCAGCAGGTCGTCTACCGGGTAATACAGGTACGCGCCTTGTTTGGGTGAAGCATCCCGGGGGATGACCCACAGCCGTTGCAGGCCCATCACATGGTCGATCCGCAGGCCGCCGGCATGGGCGAAGTTGGCCCGCAGCATTTCGATAAATGCGCGAAAGCCGTTGCGCTTCAGGCCTTCAGGAGAAAACGCGGAGATGCCCCAGCCCTGGCCGGCACGGTTGAGGATATCCGGTGGCGCGCCCACGGTCAGGTCGGCCAGCAGCTCATCCTGACGGCTCCAGGCCTGGCTGCCGGCGCCATCGGCACCCACGGCCAGGTCGGCAATCAGGCCGATGCCCATGCCACTGCCGCGGGCGGCCTGTTGGGCGCGCGCCAGGCAGCGGGCGATCAGCCATTGGTTGAAGGCATAGAAACCGATCGCTTCGCCCTGTTCGGCGGCGAATTGCGCCAGCGCAGCGCTGGCGGGGTCGCGCCAGTCCTCGGGCCATTGGCGCCAGTCGAGGCTTTCACCGTTGGCGGCGCGCGCGGCCTGCAAGGCTTCGAAGCGGCAGTGGTTTTCCAGGGCCTCGCCACCGGCCTCGCGAAAACTGAGAAAGTCCGCCTGCTGCGGGTGCTCGCCCTGGCGAAAGTCCTCGTACAGGGCGCGCAGCAGGCGTTGCTTGGCCTTGGCGGCGGCGGGCCAGTCGATCAGGCTTTGTTGTTCCAGTTCGTGCAGCTCGTCGGCCAGTCCCGTGGCCTCGATGGCGCTGTGCACGGCGCGTTCGCCGAGGATGCAACCGGGGGACGCATACAGGCTATTGAAAAACAGGCGGCTGGACGGCGAATAAGGGCTATAGCGCTCGGTATCGGCACTGAACATGGCATGCAGCGGGCTGATCGCCAGGGCGTCGACACCCCGCTCAGCGGCAGCCCGGGCCAGTTGTTCCAGGGCCTGGGTGTCGCCAAACCCACCGTCGCCGCTGCGGCGCAGGGCATACAACTGGGCACTCAGGCCCCAGGCGCGGGCAGGCTGGCTGTCCACCGCCTCGGCGACAGTGAAACAACGTTCAGGGGCCACGGCCAGGGTGAAGGATTGATCGGCGATCTGCACCCGGTGATAGCCCACGGGCAACACGCCAGGCAGGGTGGCCTGGGCATCCAGCGCAAGGTCCCGGGTACTGCCGTCCTCCAGATGAGCCTGGCACGGCGTACCCGGGGCAAAGTAGGCGGCCAGGTCCAGGCCTGCGCCCACGTCCACGGTCAACAGCGGCGCCAGGTGCCGATCCTGCTGCACGCGCTCCAGCTCTTGCAGGCTGGCGGCGATGGCGGCGTCGGTGTCGGCGGGGTGGCCAAGGCCATGGAGCACGGCACGCAGCGCGTCGGCGCTGACATGTTGCGGCCGGCCGTTGGCGTCGATCCAGTCCACCGCCAGGCCCGCACGGCTGGCGAGTATTTCCAATTGCGCTTCGCTCAAGAGTGCTCTCCAACAGATGATGAGGTGTCACCCGGCGCCAAGCTGACGCGGGCAGAGAAGGGCGTGAGTAACGCGGGGTCGTTGCTGGTACTGAACAGTTGGCCGATAGCGGCCGGGGGCTGCAGGGTGGCCGGCCCCAGGTTGAGGTCGATCTGCAATACGCTGCCATTGCCCAGGCGCCATCGTGCAGACACCGCGCCCTGGCCCAGGACCTGGGCGCCGAGGGCGGTGCTGCCGGGCAGGTGCGGCACGATATGCTGCTGGCGCAGGCCCAGCAGTTGCCGGTATAGCGCAGCAGGTGCCTGGGTAAACCGGGGTATGCAGCGTTCGAAAGTCTGTAGCGCGTTGGGGTCGGGAATCTGCGCGCGGCGCTGGGGATCACTGAAGGCGGCAAAATCAGCAAATTCGTTGCGCCGGCCTTCGCGCACCGCCTCGGCCAGCTCGCCGTGATGGTCGGTAAAGAACAGGAAGGGCTGCTCGGCGTTGACTTCATCCCCCATGAACAACAGCGGGATCATCGGTGACATCAATAGCAGCACGGTCGCTGCCTGCAACGCCTGGGGCGAACATAACTGGTGCAGGCGCTCGCCGAGCGCACGGTTGCCGATCTGGTCGTGATTCTGCAAAAACAGCACAAAGGCACTGGGGGGCAAATGCCCGCTGGGCTCGCCGCGTCGGGTACCGTGGCGCGTGGTCTGGCCTTGGTAGATAAACCCTTCGCCCAGGCAGCGGGCCAGCTTGGCGGTGGGGTCGTCGGCAAAATCGGCGTAGTAGGCGTCGGTCTCGCCGGTCAACAGCACATGCAAGGCGTTATGCCCGTCATCGTTCCATTGCGCATCGAAGCCTTGCTGCAACAGGCTGGCCTGATTGAATTCGTTTTCCAAGACCAGCCACACATGGCGCGCCGGGTCGACCTGCTCACGCACCCGTTGGGCCAGCTCTTTTAGGAACGAGGGGTCGTTGATGGCATGCACCGCATCCAGGCGCAGGCCATCGAAGCGGTATTCGAGGAGCCACATCAGGGCGTTGTCGATAAAGAAGTCGCGCACTTCGCGGCGGCCAAAGTCGATCCCGGCGCCCCAGGGGGTGTGGGTGTCTTCGTGGAAAAAGCCCTTGGCGTACTGGCCCAGGTAATTGCCGTCGGGGCCGAAGTGGTTGTAGACCACATCGAGGATCACCGCCAGGCCATGCTCGTGGGCACTGTCGACCAGCTGTTTCAACTGCTCCGGCGTGCCCAGGGACGCTTGCGGTGCGTAGGGCAGGACCCCGTCGTAACCCCAATTGCGCTCGCCGGGATACTGCGCCAAGGGCATCAGTTCGATGGCGGTGACGCCCAGTTCCGCCAGGCGCGGCAAGTGCTGCTCCACTGCGGCGTAGCCACCGAGTATCCCCACATGCAGCTCGTAGATCACCGCTTCATGCCAGGGCCGGCCTTGCCAGGTGCCGTGGCGCCAGGGGTAGGCCAGGGGATCGACCACCACGCTGTCACCCTGCACACCTGCGTATTGGAGGCGCGAGGCCGGGTCCGGCACATCCAGCTCGCCATCGATGTTGTAGTGGTAGCGGGTGCCCGCCCCACAGCGCACGTAGGCGACAAACCAGCCCTCTGCCTGGGGCTGCATGGGCAGCGACTGACCGTCATGCAGCTCAACGCTGACATAGAACGCGTCAGGTGCCCACAGGGCGAAGCGGGTGTGTTGCGCATCCTGCATGATCGCGCCGTGGGGCCATGTTTCCAGAGTCCGTAACGGCATCTATCCTGACCTCTTTATACTTTCCCTGATTTTCCCAGCGCTTTCGCTACCAGTTGCTCGTAAAGTTCGGCATAGGGTTCCACCGCCTGGCACCAGTTGAACGGCGCGGCCATGGCCCGGCAGCGCATGGCGTTGAGCAGGCCTGGGAAGGCAAACACCTTGAAGGCACGGGCGAGGGCGGCTTCGTAGCTTTGTACGGTGGATTCGTCGAACAGAAAGCCGGTCACGCCGTCTTCAATAGTGTCTGCCAGGCCACCGGTATTGCGCGCCACCGGCAGCGAGCCGAAACGCTGGGCGTACATCTGGCTCAAGCCGCAGGGCTCGTAGCGCGAGGGCATCAACAAGAAGTCGCTGCCGGCAAACATGCGGCGCGCGTCGGTTTCGTTGAAGCCGATGCGTACACCGATGCGGCCGGGGAATCGCAGGGCCAGGGCGCGCATGGCCTGTTCTTCTTCCGGCTCGCCGCGGCCGATAATGGCAATTTGCCCGCCGTTTTCCACGATAAACCCGGCGACGGCTTCGGTCAGGTCCAGGCCTTTCTGGTACACCAGGCGCGAGACCACGGCAAACAGGGGGCCGGTGGACTCGTCCAGGCCAAACAGCTTGCGCACATGGCTGGCGTTGACCGCCTTGCCTTGCCAGTCGCCGATATTGAATGGGTGATCCAGGTGCGGGTCGGTGGACGATTCCCAGCTTTCATCGATGCCGTTGGGGATACCACTGAGCAGGCCTTGCTGGGTCTTGCTGGCGAGAAAGCCATCCAGGCCGCAGCCGAACTCGGGCGTGGTGATTTCCCGGGCATAGGTGGCGCTGACCGTGGTGATGTGACTGGAATACGCCATGCCGGCCTTGAGGAATGACATCTTGCCGTAGAATTCCATGCCTTCTTGTTGCAAGGCATGTTCGGGAATCCCCAGTTCCGGGCACGAGGCCAGGCTGACCACACCCTGGTAGGCCAGGTTATGGATGGTAAACAGCGTAGGGGTGCGTGACCCACGCCAGTGCATGTACGCCGGGGCCAGGCCGGCTGGCCAGTCATGGGCGTGCACCAGGTCCGGGCACCAATGGATTTGCGCAAGGTTGGCGGCAATATCGGCGGCGGCCAGGCCCAGGCGGGCGAAGCGGATGTGGTTGTCGGGCCAGTCGCGACCATTGTTGGCGCCATAGGGCGTGCCTTCACGCTCGTACAGTTCGGGGCAGATCAGTACATAGATGACCAGGCCGTCCTTGAGGTCCATGCGCCCGATCTTGCACGGCGGCAGCGCGGCATGCCCGCCCAACTCGCCGATGATGTGGATCGGGTTGTCGCTGTCCAGCACCTGGCGGTAGCCCGGAATCAGCACCCGCACATCGTGCAGGTGGGCCATGGCACGGGGCAGGGCAGCGGATACATCGCCCAGGCCACCGGTTTTCACCAGGTCGGCCAGCTCCGAGGTCACAAACAGCACTTTCTTGCGATTGGGGTTTTGAGACGAGACCGGCCGCACTGCGCCGGGCAGGTCAACCAAGGCGGTTGGCCCATCGACCGGCTGACTGAAACGCTGTCCCTGAATTCCCGAAGCGGCACTGATCATTGTTCTCTCCCATGTGTTGGTCAGCCGAGAGCCTGGCGCCCTCAGCGAAAGTCAACCGCGTCCTGCGGTCACGCGCACTAGCACTGCACAGACTGGCAAGGCTTATGCCAATTGCACCGAACTGATAAATAGATTGGATGGGCGGACGTCCGGCTGGCGCCGGTAGCGTGCGTCCTACCTTAAACCTGACCTACGGCAGAGTTGGAAAGTTTCGATTTATTGCGGGGGCTTTTGTTCTGATCGTGACCCATCGGTCATCAGTCTAGGACACAGACCAGAGCCTGCAAGGCTTGTAGGATAATTTTGTAGGACAATATTATTTTTCAGGCAGGCGCCTCCCTTGCAGGAGCCGGCTTGCCGGTGATGGCGACCTTGGGGAGTGCGTCGCTGCTGAGGGCTTCATCGCCGGCAAGCCGGCTCCTACCGGGGGATCGCCTCTTGATGGGGCATCGGGGTTGGGCTGCTCGATAGTGGTGCGGGATGCTACTTAAAGTGATTTGTTAAGAGTTAATATCCATATAAATCAATATCTTGATTGATATATATGAAGCTATTTATCATGTCAGGCTGCGCAAGACCCGCCCACTGGCCCACGCCTGGATATCCTCGATCATCTGCCCATAGAACTGCCGGTAGTTGTGCGCGCTGACATAACCCACATGGGGGGTGGCCAACACGTTGGGCAGATGGCGAAACGGGTGGTCGACCTGCAAGGGCTCCTGCTCGAACACATCCAGTGCCGCGCCCGCCAGTCGCCCATCGCGCAGCGCATCGATCAGGGCCACCTCATCGACGATCGGCCCGCGCGCCGTGTTCACCAGGCGCGCGCCGGGTTTCATCCAGCCCAGGGCCTGGGCATCCACCATGCCGCGGCTGCGCTCGCTGAGTACCAGGTGAATCGACAGCACGTCGGCCTGTTCGAACAGTTCGCGCTTGCTGACCCAGGTCACGCCTACATCGGCGGCGCGTTGCGCAGTGAGGTTTTCACTCCAGGCGATCACGCGCATGCCAAACACCTGGGCAAACTGCGCGACACGCTGGCCGATACTGCCCAGCCCGAGGATACCCAGGGTCCGGCCATGCAGATCACCGCCCAGCCCTTGCTGCCACTGGCCGTCACGCAAGGAGCTCGCTTCGGCCAGCAGATTGCGGGTGGAGGCCATGATCAGGGCCCAGGTCAGCTCCGGTGCCGCGTGTTTGTAGCTGTCGGTGCCACACACCTGGATACCCAGGGCCTTGGCGGCGCCAAGGTCGATGGCGGCATTGCGCATGCCGCCGGTGACCAGCAACTTGAGCCCCGGCAGCCCTTGCAGCAGCGCCTGGTCAAACACTGTGCGCTCGCGCATCACGCAAATCACCGCAAAACCCTGCAAGCGTGCGATCAAGGTGGCGGTGTCGGCAGGGTAGTCGTGAAGGAAACGCACTTGGCCGATCGCCTCCAGGGCGGACCAGTCCACCACGTCGCGGGCCACATCTTGCCAATCATCAATGACTGCGATCTGAACTGACATGCACGGTGCCTCGCTTAGTGGGAATTAGAGCGCCTTGAGCCCTTGCAGCAGCGCCTGGTGGAAGCGCGCGGGTTCTTCCATTTGTGGTGCGTGGCCCAGGCCCGGGAACTCCACCAGGGTCGAGTGGGGAATGAGCTTGGCCACTTGCTTGCCCAGTTCGTTGTACCGGCCGATCTTGGCCTTGACCTCGGGCGGCGCGCTATCACTGCCGATGGCGGTGATATCGGACGTACCGATCAGTAGCAGGGTCGGGACCTGCAGGTCCTTGAACTCGTAGTACACCGGCTGGGTGAAGATCATGTCGTAAATCAACGCCGAATTCCACGCCACCCGCTTATGGCCCGGGCCCTGGTTCAGGCCGACGAGCATGTCCACCCAACGCTCGTATTCAGGCTTCCAGCGCCCGTCGTAGTAGGTCTTGCGCTCGTACTCGCGCACGCCGTCGGCGCTCAGTTTCAGTTCGCGCTCATACCATTGGTCGACGCTGCGATAGGGCACGCCCAGGGCTTTCCAGTCTTCCAGGCCGATCGGGTTGACCAGCGCCAGTTGCTCGGTTTGTGTGGGGTAAAGCAGGGCATAGCGGGTAGCCAGCATGCCACCGGTGGAATGGCCGACCAGGGTCGCCTTGGGAATGCCGAGTTTTTGCAGGAGTTGATGGGTGTTGATTGCCAACTGCTGGAAGCTGTACTGGTAGTACTCAGGCTTGGTGGAGGTGCAGAAGCCGATCTGGTCCGGTGCGATCACCCGGTAGCCGGCGTCACTCAGGGCCTTGATCGACGCCTCCCAGGTCGCGCCGCAGAAGTTCTTGCCATGCATCAACACCACGCTGCGGCCATTGGCGGGGCCTTTGGCCGGCACGTCCATATAGCCCATTTGCACTGCTTGGCCCTGGGACTGGAAATCGAAATGTTCGACCGGGTAGGGGTATTGGAAACCTTGCAACTGCGGGCCGTAGCTTGGGTTTTGCGTGGCTGCCAAGGCAGGGAGGGCGCAGGTGGCCAGCAGGCCGGCAAGGAGAAACGAACGTGTCAGCGGCATGGGAAAGCTCCAGGGACGATGCTCCCGGATGCTGTGGCGGGGGGATTAAGCGGGGATTAACCCGCCGCCGCAGGCCCAGTGCAGCAACGCACATTGCTTACATCCAATGCAACGTAAGCATTGCCACCACCGCATACCGGGCCGCCTTGGCCAGGCTGACGATCAGCACAAAACGCCACAGCGGCTCCTTCATTACCCCGGCCACCAGGGTCAGTGGGTCGCCGATGATCGGCACCCAACTGAGCAGCAGTGACCAATGCCCCCAGCGGCGATAATGGCCGCGGGACTTTTCCAACTGCGCGGCGCTTAGTGGGAACCAGCGTCGATCCTTGAACAGCTCGACCGAGCGGCCCAGCAGCCAGTTGACCAGCGAACCCAGGACGTTGCCCAGGGTCGCGATCCCGAGCAGCAACCACACCGCGTAGTTGCCGTTGAGCAGCAGCGCGACCAGTACCGCTTCCGATTGCAGTGGTAACAGCGTTGCCGCGCCAAAGGCGCTGAAAAATAGCCCGGCATACCCAGCGAGCATTGATCAGTGGGCCGGGTATTGGGCTACCACTACATCTTTACCTTCGCGGGTCAGGCCGATGACTTGATAGGCGTCGCTCATGCCATCCATTTCCATGCCCGGCGAGCCCATGGGCATGCCTGGGGCGGCGATGCCCAGCAAGTCCTCACGTTTGCGCAGGGCCAGCACCTGATCAGCAGGCACGTGGCCTTCGACGAATTTGCCGTCGATCACGGCGGTGTGGCAGGACGCCAGGCGCGGCGCCACGCCCAGGCGCTGCTTGACCGAACTCATGTCCGCTTCCACATGGTCGTTGACCTTGAATCCGTTGCTTTCAAGGTGGCTGATCCATTTCTTGCAGCAACCGCAGTTGGCATCGCGGTGCACGTCAATCGGGATCAGTTCGGCGGCCTGGGCCAGGGTGGTCATGAACAGGGCGGACAGCAAAGTCAGGCGCAGGGTGGTTTTCATAGACAGGTCCCATCGGTTACGGAGTGCGCAAAGAGGGCGCATTGTCCGCGCTTTTGCGAATCAGGTGAGGTGGTTATGTTTCGAAATTATACGGACACGCGACAACCCCGCAGCTTAAGGGGCGCAGCTGTCAGCCAACTGAGGCAAAGATGACAATTTTGTCAGTTCAGGACGATTCCAGGCGCTGCTTGAGCTGGTCCATGGCCTGCTCCGACAGCTCTACCATGCGCGTTTGCAAGGTGCGCAGCTGCAGTTCGGTCTCATAGCTCAGCACCCGGGTGAACAAAGTGCCGCTACCTTGAGGCTGGAGTAAGTAATGAATGCTGCCATCGACCGCAAGGGAGGTGAACACGGTCTTGAATTCCCGGGGCGGCACGGCGATTTGCACCCGGTAGCTCATGGGTACACGTACCCCCAGTAGGTCGATCGTCTCGGTGAAGCGCTGACCGGCAGGCAGTGAACCGCTGGTGCCGGTGTCCGCGCCCAGGGACGTGGGATGCCATTCATGCCAGCGATCCGGCTGGGTCACGTAGTCGTAGACGGCTTCGATAGGGGCTTGGATGTAGCGTTCCTGGCTGATTCGCTCGACGCGGAGCGGGTGCTCGACTGCATTCATGACACACCTCCTGTGTGGCTAGGAACTGTCAGAATAGTCGCACTCCCGTACAACGCACGGGAGTCTTCAGGCTTTTTCGACGGGTTCGCAGCAAGGCCTATAGCTGATAGTTCTTCAGCTCCCGAGCAATCACCAGGCGCTGGATCTCACTGGTGCCCTCATAAATCTGCGTAATCCGCGCATCCCGGTAGTAACGCTCCACCGGGTAGTCTTCCAGGTAGCCATAGCCGCCATGGATCTGCATCGCAGATGAGCAGACCTTCTCGGCCATTTCCGACGCGAACAGCTTGGCCTGGGAGGCTTCGGACAGGCACGGCTTGCCCGCACTGCGCAAACGCGCGGCATGCAGGATCAGCAGCCGTGCGGCATTGAGGCGGGTCTGCATGTCAGCCAGCAGGTTGGCCACGCTCTGGTGCTCGATGATGGCCTTGTCGAACTGCACCCGGTCACGGGCGTAGGCCAATGCGGCTTCAAAGGCTGCACGGGCGATGCCCAAGGCCTGGGCGGCGATGCCGATGCGCCCACCTTCGAGGTTGGACAGGGCAATGGCCAGGCCCTTGCCGCGCTCGCCGAGCAGGTTGGCCTCGGGCACGCTGCACTGGCTGAGGGTTACCGCGCAGGTGTCCGAGGCACGGATGCCCATCTTGTGTTCGGTACGGTCCACGGTGAAGCCTGGGGTAGCGGTGGGCACCAGGAACGCCGAAATGCCTTTCTTGCCCAGCTCCGGGTCGGTCACGGCAAACACAATCGCCAGCTTGGCGCGTTTGCCGTTGCTAACGAACTGTTTGGCGCCGTTGATCACCCACTGGCCATCGCGCAGTTCGGCGCGAGTGCGCAGGTTGTGGGCTTCGGAGCCGGCCTGGGGTTCGGTCAGGCAGAAACAACCGATGGCCTGGCCGCTGGCCAGCTCGGCCAACCAAGTCTCTTTTTGCGCAGCTGTGCCGTAGTTGAGGATTGGGCCGCAACCCACTGAATTATGGATACTCATCAGTGCGCCTACTGCACCGTCACCCGCAGAAATCTCCTCGACGGCCAGGGCATAGGCCACGTAGTCCACATAAGTGCCGCCCCATTCTTCCGGCACCACCATGCCCAACAGTCCCAGTTCGCCCATCTTGGCTACCAGGCCGTCGTCGATCCAGCCGGCTTTTTCCCAGGCCTGGGCATGGGGGGCGATTTCGCCACGGGCAAAGTCGCGCGCCATGTCGCGGATCATGACTTGTTCTTCTGTAAATTCAATATCTTGCATGAGTTAGTTCCCGTTCTTCGCGAAGTCTTGGAAGAAGCTGTCGACATGGCGCTGGTCCAGTGCCGCCAACGTTGGCGGGTTCCAGCGCGGGGCTTTGTCCTTGTCGATCAACAATGCGCGTACGCCTTCGATCAGGTCGCCACGGGCGAACCACTGGCGGTCCAGGTGCAGTTCCAGGGCAAAGCAATCTTCCAGCGCCAGGTGCCGTCCACGCCGCAGCATCTGCAGGGTCACCGCCATGGCCAATGGCGAGCGGGTGTGCATCAGTTGCGCTGTGCTCACGGCCCATTCATGGCTGTCGGCGACGGTGACTTGTTGCAGCTGTTCGACAATGCTCGGTACGTCGGGCTGGGCAAAGAAGTGGTCGATGGCCGGGCGCAGGGCCGCCAGCGGCGCATCCGGCAATTGTTGCACGGCGAGCTTGGCCAGCAGGCCTTGCAGGTCCTTGAGTGGCGAGTCGTGCCATTGCAGGTGGTCGAGTTTGTGGTCCAGCTCCGCCAGCCTGGCGCTGTCCAGGTACCAATCAGCCAGCCCGCAATACAAAGCGTCGGCGGCGCGGATCTGCACCCCGGTCACGCCCAGGTAAATCCCCAGTTCGCCGGGAATGCGCGGCAGGAAGTAGCTGCCGCCCACATCCGGGAAATAACCGATGGCCACTTCCGGCATGGCCAGGCGGCTGCGCTCGGTGACTACCCGCAGGTCGGCACCCTGGACCAGGCCCATGCCGCCGCCCAGGACAAAGCCGTCCATCAGGGCGAGGATCGGCTTGCGGTAGTGATGGATGGCCAGGTCGAGGGCATATTCCTCGACGAAGAAGTCTTCGTGCAGGGTGTCGCCGCTCTTGAAGCTGTCGTACAGCGAGCGGATATCGCCACCGGCGCAGAAGGCCTTTTCACCGGCGCCGCGCAACACCACGGCGTGCACCTCGGGCGCATCGGCCCAGACGCGCAAATGCGCCGAGAGGCTGCGGACCATGTCCAGGGTGATGGCGTTGAGGCCGGCGGGGCGGTTGAGGGTCAGGTGGCCGATGTGGTTGCGTACTTCGGCCAGGACGCTGTCCTGGGAGGACTCGGTGCTGCGTGTCGCCTGGGACTGAGCCTGAGCAGTCATCTGTAACTCCCTGCTTTTATTGTTCTTTATCAAAGTGTTCGCGGGCGAACCATCTCCGGATCGTACCAGTGCAAATTTGCCCAGTACAAGCCGGAATCCTGCAGGTCATCTTTGCATTTATGCAGCGAGGCATTCGATAAAAAACTGGGCAGGCTTGGCTAGACCCGGCTGGCCAGCACCTGGCTGATACTGCGGCGGCGGGCATGGTCTTCGGCGATATGGATCAGTTCCTCCAGTTCGCTGGGGGTAACGTCAAAAAACTGCTCCATTTGCGCCAACGCTTGTTCCAGGTCTGCGGCGGTGATTTTTGCATCCACCTCTGGGGACGGCGTCGGCACCACCACTGGGGTTTCAGCCGGGCCCTTGGGGTAACGGGTGCGGGTCAGGTTGTTGTAGGCCAGGGCCGACAGCAGCAAGGTGCCAGCGCCGAGCATGACCGGGCCGACTTCCTGCCAGCCCAGGGCGATGGTGGCCGGGTCGGCCAGCACCAGGGTCATGGCCAATCCACCGGAAGGCGGGTGCAGGCAACGCAGCCAGCACATCAGGATCAACGCCATGCCCGCCGCGAGGCAGGCGCTGCCCAGGGTCCGGCCCAAGACGCGGGCCACCAGCAAGGCCACCACACTGGCGCATAGATAGCTGCCAATAATCGACCATGGCTGGGCGAGGGCCCCCGATGACACCGCAAACAACAGCACGGCGGAGGCGCCCAGCGGGCCCAGCAGGTGCATGGCCACTTCCAGGCCATACACCTGGGCACAGAGCCATACGGTAAACAGGGTGCCCAGGGCCATGCCGATGGCGGCACGACTCCATTCGGCGGGACGGGTATTGATGGCAGCGGGGATCCAGCGAGCGAGCATTGCGGGGCAGTCCGATCTTGAAAGGCAAAAAAAGGGCTTTGCGGTTTCCCGTAAAGCCCTTCGAAAGTTCCAACATTTGGGGGAGGAACCGGCGCAGTGTGCCGATCAATCAACACTGGCGCCAATGCATATTAATGCAGGTTAAGTGCAGTAATTTTGCATCAAGCCCACCGGGGCCCTGAGCAGACCTTGCCCAGGACACGCTCGTGGTTCTCGGCATTGATCAGCGATTTGTGCACGCTTTCCCGCAACTGTGGGTCGCTGGCCAACGGCCCCTTGAGTGCGACCAGGGCGTCGCGCAGTTCCATCAGGCGGTCGAGGGTGGGCAGCGGGATATAGCCGACGTGTACAGGCTCGGCAGCAACAGGCAATTGCTCGTCAGGCACGGCAGCGGTCCTCTGAGGGCAGTAACGATGTGGCGCGAATGGTGGCGCAAATGTAAAACGAGTTTACCGGTGGGGTCAGAGAGCCGGTAGGGGAACCGCTACCGGCATTTACGGATACAAACGTAGGAGCTTTCTTGATGACTCACACTCAAGGCGCAAGCGGCTCCAGATGCAGCATTACGTAGGGGTTTTTATCGAACTGCCCGACAAGCACCGGCGTTAATCCGCGCCAGCGCGGCTCCTCCAGGCCATCGAATTGCGCCTTGTCCATCACCAGCCACGCCGGCGCCGGCAGCGCTGCGAGGTCGGCAGGTGCCTGGGTGAACAGCGGCACCCGGTCACACTCCACATTGACCATGAATTTGATGGCCTTGGCGTCTTTGCCCAGGCCATGCAACACCAGCGGCGCGGGGTCCTGGCGAATCAGCGCCTGCGCCTCGCGGGCAAAGGTGCGGGTGTCATACAGGCGGCGTTCCAGGGGTTCGACCACCAGGATGTACACGCTCCACACCGCCAGCACCGCGCAAAACGCCGGTCCCACAGGGCGCCAGCGCCACTTCACAAGCATCGCGACGACAACGACCTGCAAGCCGATCAACAGGCCCAACGCGCCCTGGAAATGCTCCACCTGCGCGCCAAAACGATGCCGGGCCACCAGCAGCGCGCCGACCAGCAAACCCGGAGCCAGTGCCCATAACCCCAGCATCAAGCCCCGTAGCCCCTTGAACAGGCGCCCATCCGCCCGATGAAACGGATACGCGGCGATGATCGCCACCATGGGCATCATCGGTAACACATAGCGGGCTTTCTTCGCCTCGGGGATCGATAGGCCCAGCATCACGATCAACCCCGCAGCGATGCATCCCAGCAGCAGTTGCCAGCCGCTATCGGACGCGCGCCGGCCTCTTTGCAGCACCGCCAGCAGCGCCAACAGGGCCAGCGGGTACGCCGGGGCGTAATTGCCCAGGGAACTGCTGAAGTAATACAGCACGCTGCTGGAGCCTTCGCGGCCATCCATGCGCCCGAGGAACTGCATGCGGATCACGTCCTGCATAAAGGCCTCGCCGCCACTGAGCTTGGCCAGCAACAGCAGCAAGCCCACGCACGCCACCAGCAACGCCAGGGCCAGCAGGCCGAAGCTGAACAACGGCCGCCATTGGCGGTTGAGCAGGTAATAGCTGCACAACACCCCAGTGGGGATCACCAGGCCGATGGGCCCGCGAATGGCAAACCCCAGCAGCAACAGGAGCAACAGCCACGGCAGGCGCCGGGGGCTGGCGAAATGATCATGGGCATAGCCCAGGTAAAACACCGCCAGGGTCACCGCCGCCAGCATCTGGTCCAGGGAAACCGAGCGGGTTTCGCTGATAAACGTGCTGCTGAGCAACAGCAACGCGATGCTCAGCAGCGCCCAACGCCGGGAGTAAGGCGCCGTCAGGCGGTAGAGCAGGGCAACGATGACCGCCGCAGCGATGGCCGTCGGCAGCCACGCACTAAGGCTGGTGACGCGCCCCAGGGGCAGCGACAACAGCCAGGTCAGCAGGGTCGAGGTCGAGAGGTAATCGGCATATGGCTGGCCATAGGTGGTGGGGAAAAACCCCGGCCCGTGGCGCAGCATTTCCTGGGCGAACAGCACGAAGCGCGAGTCGAAACCGATAATTGCCTGGTCCCAGTTACCGGCGACAAACAGCAACAGGGCCAGCACCCCGACGCCCCAGGACTGGCGACGCAAGGCAGGCGCGAGCAGCGAGTCCACGCCTCAGGCCTCCAGCAACCGTGGCACCCACTGTTGCTGGGGGATCGGCAACTCGCAAGACTGCCCACGGCCCATGGGGAAGTAGTCAAAGCCCTTGCGCGCCAGGCGCTCGGCGTCATACAGGTTGCGCCCGTCAAAGATCACCGGCGCCTTGAGGCGCGCGTGCAGCAGGTCGAAATCCGGTGCCTTGAACTGCTGCCACTCGGTGCAGACGATCAAGGCGTCGGCGCCGCCCAGGGTCGATTCCGGGGTGCCCATCAGCATCAGGCGCGGGTCATCGCCGTAGAGCTTCTGGGTTTCCTGCATGGCCTCGGGGTCGAAGGCCCGTACGTTGGCCCCGGCGGCCCAGAGCGACTCCATCAGTACCCGGCTCGGCGCGTCGCGCATGTCGTCGGTGTTGGGCTTGAACGCCAGGCCCCACAAGGCAAACGTCTTGCCGCGCAACTCGCCCTTGTAGAACGCCCGGATACGCTCGAACAGTTTGCTTTTCTGGCGCTGGTTGATGGCTTCCACCGCTTCGAGCAGGTCGCTGGAGCAGTTGGCCTGGCGGGCACTGTGGATCAGCGCGCGCATGTCCTTGGGAAAGCACGAGCCGCCGTAGCCGCAACCAGGGTAGATAAAGTGGTAGCCGATCCGCGAATCGGCACCGATGCCCAGGCGCACCGACTCGATATCGGCCCCCAGGTGCTCGGCCAGTTCGGCGATCTGGTTGATAAAGCTGATCTTGGTGGCCAGCATGCAGTTGGCGGCGTACTTGGTCAGCTCGGCGCTGCGCACGTCCATGAAGATGATGCGGTCGTGGTTGCGGTTGAACGGCGCGTACAGGTCACGCATCACCTCGCGCACTTCTTCGCGCTCGCAGCCGATGATGATCCGGTCGGGGCGCCGGCAGTCAGCCACGGCAGAGCCTTCCTTGAGGAATTCCGGGTTGGAGACGATATCGAACACCAGGCTGCGCCCAGCCAGGGCCTTGTCGATATGGGCCCGCAGGGTGTCGCCGGTGCCCACCGGGACCGTGGATTTCTCCACCAGGATCACCGGCTCGACACGATGCCGGGCCACCGCATCACCCACCGACAGTACGTACTTCAAGTCTGCCGAGCCGTCCTCGTCCGAGGGCGTGCCGACCGCGATAAACAACACTTCGCCATGCTCGACCGCGAGTTTTTCCTGGCTGGTAAAGGTCAATCGGCCGTTTTCCAGGTTTTCCCGGACCAGGCTGGCAAGCCCCGGCTCGAAAATGCTCACATGGCCCTGTTGCAGCAGACGCACCTTGTTTTCGTCAACGTCCATGCAGATCACATCGTGACCGACCTCGGCCAATACGGTGGCCTGTACCAGGCCAACGTAACCACTACCAAATACGCTGATTTTCATGGGGCATTCCTGGGGCTTGTATTGCCGATACGACGGGAGTTGATGGTCAAAACGCCGAGGATGACCAGTGCCACCCCCAAGGTCCGTGACAGGGAAAAGGGTTCGTTGAAGCCGGGCAGGCTGGCGGCCAGCAGGTACACCAGGACGTAGCTGATACTCAGCAACGAATAGGCGCGGCTCAGGGGCAGATGCGCCAGCGCACCGAGCCAGCACAGCATCGACAGGGCGTAGGCCACGATGGCCAGGGCCACCACGCCCAAGGCCACGGGATCAACCATGGGCGCGGTGAGCCAGTCGGCGGGCAATGGCAAGCGTGTCATGCTCCAGCGCATGCCCAACTGGGCCGCGCTGACCAGCACCACGCTGGACAACGCCAGGGTGAAACCGCGCAACCGGCTCATACCTGGCCTCCCAGCAGCAGCACGCCGGCCATCACCAGGGCCACGCCGACCCAGTGGCGGCGGTCTACCGGCTCATGGAACACAAAGCGCGCCACCAGGGTGATCAGTACAAAATTCAGGCTGAGCATCGGGTAGGCAATTCCCACTTCCAGGCGTTGCAGCACCAGCAGCCACACCAGCAGGCCCAGGCCCAGGCACAGCAGCGCCAGCCACAGCCAGGGCGAGTGCAGTTTCACGCCCCAGCCCGCCGGCTGGCCACGCCAGCCTTCCACGGCATACTTTTGCGCGATCTGGCCCATGCAGGTCAGCAGGCACGCGGCCAGGAGCAGCAGCAGGCTGATCAAGGCGCCACCTGCGGGAACACCAGGATCACCATGTTGCCTTGCTCGTAGCGCTGGCCATCGCTGGGCAGCAACTCGACTTCACGCACTTCACTCTCGCCCTTGACGCGCATCACCACGCCCACCGAGCCCTGTTTGCGGGCCTCGGTCATCCATTGCTGGACTTGTGTGGTGTCGACCCGGCGCGCAGCGCTGTCAGGGTAGGCCAGGCCGTATTTGACTTCGCCCAGGGTGTCGTACAGCGTCACATCCGGGCGCTTGAGCCGCCACGCCAGGGCGGCGGCTGCGCCCAGGTCGTTGCTCAGCAAACGATTGGTACCTGCCAGTTCCTGGGCGTGATCAATAATGAATTGGTCCGGGGTCTTGTTATTCACCACCGAGTGCGGCAACGCCGCAGGCACCAGGGCCACCAGCAACCAACTGCCCAGGGCCGGCGCCGCCCACAGGCGCAGCGGGCGCGCCGCCTGTAGCAGATTGACGATAATCCAGCCCAGCAACACGATAAACACCAGCACCAGGCTCGACAGTTCCTGCTGGTGGGCATAGATCGGCTTTTTCAGCTGGAAATACACAATTGCCAGCAGGCCCAGCACCCCGAGGATCAGGTTGAGCCAGCCATTGACTTGCAACACCCGGCCACGGGCCTGGGCCAGTTTGTCGGCCAGGGTATGGCCCATCAGCAATGCCAAAGGCAGCAGGCACGGCAGGATGTAAGCCGGCAGCTTGCCCTTGCTCAGGCTGAAAAACGCCAGGGGCATCAGCAACCACAACAACAGGAAGCCAGTGGTGTGCGCACGTTTTTCCTGCCACGCCTGTTTCAGGGTGGAGGGCAACAGGGCCAGCCATGGCAGGCTGAATGCGGCCAGCAACGGCAGGTAGTACCACCAGGCTTCTTCGTGCTGGGCATCTTCACCGGCAAAGCGCTGAATGTGTTCGTGCCAGAAAAAGAAGTTCCAGTAGTCGGGCTCCTGGGCATGCACCATCAGCGCCCAGGGCAGGCTGACCACAATCGCCACAGCCACCGCCACCAGGCCGTAGGCCAGCAGCTCACGCAAGCGCTTTTGCCAGATCATGTAGGGCAGGGCGATCAATACCGGCAGCAGCCAGGCCAAAAAGCCCTTGGTCATGAAGCCCATGGCGCAGGCAAACCCCAACAGGGCCCAGGCGCCTAGGCGCGCCCGCCGGCTGTGGCTGTCGATGCACAGCCATAAGGCCACGCCGCTGAGGTTGACCCAGAAGCTGAACTGCGGGTCGAGGTTGGCGTAGCCCCCCGACATCGCCACGCTGACAAAACTCATGTACAGCACGCTGCTGACCAGGCTCTTGCGTGGATCGTTCCACAGGCGCCGGGCCATGAAGTACACCAAAAGGATGCTCAAGCCCGTGGCCAGCGCAGAGGCCACGCGTACGCCGAACAGGTTTTGCCCGAACAGGGCCTGGCCGAGGGCGATCATCCAGTAACCGGCCGCCGGTTTTTCGAAATAGCGGATGCCCATGAAGTGCGGCGACGCCCATTTGCCGGTCAGCAGCATTTCCTGGCTGATCTGCGCGTAGCGGGTTTCGTCCGGGATCCATAGGCCATGGGTGACCATCGGCAGCAGGTAACACAGGCCGAAGGCCAGTAGGAGCAGGGGCAGGGCCCAACGTCGGATCATGCCTGTTGCACTCCCAGCCAGCCTTCGCGGCCACTGAGTACGCCGCGTGTCAGATGCGCCAGGGGCAAGCTCGCCGGATCGGCCGGCAACAGGTTGCCCAAGGGCTGGAATTGGATGCCGCGCTGCCCTGCCTGGGCGAGCAACTGGCGAAATTCATTAGCCATAAGAATCCCTTCGACTTCTGCGTGGATCGTATAGACGTTGAGTGTCGATTCGGTGAACCGATCAAGAATGAAGCCGTTGAAGTCCTTGGCCGCGACCTGAGGCCCGACCACTTCGTCGAAGGTCGGCAGGTCTACCGGGATCTGCGGCGTGCCGGCGCGGCCATCGGCGAGGATCGGGCGGAACAGGCCGGCGCCGCGACAATCGCTGTTGTAACGCAAGCCAAAGCCTTGCTTGGCCTGCACCACCCGCTCATCGGCACGCCAGCCGGCGGCAGCGGAACATTCCACCGGGGCGCCGAGAATATCGCCCAACGTGTCGAGCCCACGGCGTACCTGCTCCACCAACTGCGCATCGCTCCAGCGCCCGGCATTGGCCTGCCAGCCATGGTGATCCCAGGCATGCAGGCCTACTTCGTGCCCGGCGGCCTTGGCCTGGCGCATCAGGTGCCCCAGGTCGCGGCCAATCGGCTTGCCCGGCCAGGCAGTGCCGGCCAGCAGGATGTCCCAGCCGTACAACCCGGCCGCGTTGGAGCGCAGCATCTTCCACAGGAACTGCGGGCGGATCAGGCGCCACAAATGCCGCCCCATATTGTCCGGGCCGACACTGAAGAAAAACGTCGCCTTGATTCCGGCCTCATCCAGCAACTCCAGCAACCGTGGCACGCCATCACGGGTGCCGCGGTAGGTGTCGACGTCGATGCGCAGACCTGCCTTCATTATTTGCCTGCTTCGCTGGACTGGGCGATTTCCAGCATCGCTTCACGCAGGAAGAAGTCCAGGGTGTTGCCAATGGTTTCGCTCATCTGCACGCTCGGCTCCCAGTCCAGCAGGCGCTTGGCGTTGGCAATGCTCGGCTTGCGGTGCGCCACGTCCTGATAGCCAGTGCCATAGAACGCCTTGCTTTCGACATCACGGAACCCGGCGAATGGCGGGAAGTTACCGCGCAACGGGTGGGCCTCGAACTGACGCAGCAGTTCTTCGCCCAACTGGCGGATGCTCGCTTCGTTGTCCGGGTTGCCGATGTTGATGATCTGGCCGTTGCACGCGTCGTTATCGTTGTCGATGATCCGCGCCAGGGCCTCGATGCCGTCGGCAATGTCGGTAAAGCAGCGTTTCTGCTCGCCACCGTCAAACAAGCGGATTGGCGTGCCTTCCACCAGGTTGAGGATCAATTGGGTGATCGCCCGGGAGCTGCCGATACGCGCCGAATCCAGGCGATCCAGGCGCGGGCCCATCCAGTTGAAGGGGCGAAACAGGGTGAATTTCAGGCCTTTGGCGCCATAGGCCCAGATCACCCGGTCCAGCAGTTGCTTGGAGACCGAGTAGATCCAGCGCTGCTTGTTGATCGGCCCCACCACCAGGTTGGAGGTGTCTTCGTCGAAATTCTGGTCCTGGCACATGCCATAGACTTCAGAGGTCGAGGGGAAGATCACGCGCTTGTTGTATTTGACGCAATAGCGCACCAGCTTGAGGTTTTCTTCAAAGTCCAGCTCGAACACACGCAACGGGTTGCGGGTGTATTCGATGGGCGTGGCGATGGCCACCAGCGGCAGGACCACGTCGCATTTTTTGATGTGGTACTCGATCCACTCGGAGTGAATGCTGATATCGCCTTCCACATAATGGAAGTTGGGGTGGCTGCGCAGGCGTTCGATGGCGTCGGAGCCGATGTCCAGGCCGTAGACCTCGTAGCGATCATCGCGCAGCAGGCGCTCGGACAGGTGGTTGCCGATAAAGCCGTTGACCCCCAGGATCAGCACGCGGGTGCGCCGTGGTTTACCGCCCGACTCGGCGCCGCGCAGGATCGAGCCGTCCACCAGGCCCAGTTCATCGGCCAGGGCCGGGCCGGTCAGGTACAGGCCGTGGTCATTGCGCTGGCCAAAGTTGATGACCAGGGAGTCTTCACCGCAGGCAATGCGCAGCGGGTTGACGCTGATCACGCGACCCGACGCCTGGCCTTCATTGCCCTTGAGCACTTCGGCTTGCCACACGATCAGCTTGTGCTCGCCCACCGCACAGAACGCGCCGGGGTACGGTTGGGTCACGGCACGCACCAGGTTGAACAATTCTTCTGCGGGCTTGCGCCATACGAGCTTGCCGTCTGCCGGGGTGCGGCGGCCAAAGCAGGTGGCCTGGCTTTCGTCCTGGGCGGTTTCGCTCAACTTGCCCTGGGCCAGTTGCGGCAGCGCGTCACGCAGCAACTGGGTGGCGGCCTCGCGCAGCTTGGCGTGGAGTGTCAGGCCGGTGTCGCTGCGTTCGATCATGACTTTTTGCTGGGCAAGAATCGCGCCGGCGTCGGCACGCTTGACCATGCGGTGCAGGGTCACACCGGTTTCGGTTTCGCCATTGACCAGCACCCAGTTGGCCGGCGCGCGGCCACGGTACTTGGGCAGCAGCGAACCGTGCAGGTTGAATGCGCCCTGGCGCGCGGTGGCCAACAGCGCTTCGCCCAGCAGGTTGCGGTAGTAGAACGAGAAGATGAAGTCCGGGTTGAGCTTGGCCACACGCTCGACCCACAGCGGGTGGTTGGCGTCTTCCGGCGCGTGCACCGGGATGCCGTGGCGCGCGCACAGCTGGGCGACCGAGCCGTAGAAGGTGTTTTCCTTGGGATCATCGGCATGGGTGAACACGGCAGCAATCTGGTAGCCCGTGGCGAGCAGGGCTTCGATGCCTGCACAGCCAATGTCGTGGTACGCGAAGACAACAGCTTTTGAACTCATGACGAAACCTGACTGGAAGAGGAAGTGGACGATTGGGAAGAGGGCAGGCCATCAACGATGACCGCTGGCGCAGGGGCTGTCGGCTCGTTGCGCAGCACCTTTTCAATAAAGAAGCGTGGGCGGGCGCGCACATCGCTGTACATGCGCCCCAGGTATTCACCCAGCAGGCCCATGCCGATGAACTGCCCGCCAGTAAACACAAACAGCACGGCGAACAGCACGAACAGGCCATCGCCGGCCCAATCGGCACCAAAGGCCAGGCGCATGACGATCAGGGCAAAGGCAAACAGCATGCCCAGGGCCGCCAGGCTGAAACCGACGATGGACAACAGGCGCAGGGGCGTGGTGGTCATGCACGTCAGCAGGTCGAACATCAGGCTGATCAGGCGCATGGCGCTGTATTTGGATTCGCCATGTTCGCGCTCGGCGTGGTGCACCAGGATTTCCGTGGTATGGCGGGCGAAGCCGTTGGCCAGGATCGGGATAAAGGTGCTGCGTTCACGGCAGGCGAGCATGGCGTCGACGATGGTGCGCCGGTAGGCACGCAGCATGCAGCCGTAGTCGGTCATGGCCACGCCGGTCGAGCGCTGCACGGCCAGGTTGATCAGGCGCGAAGGCCAGCGGCGAAAGGCCGAGTCCTGGCGATTGTTGCGCACGGTCGCGACCACGTCGTAACCCAGGGCGGCTTGCTCGACCAGGCGTGGAATCTCTTCGGGCGGGTTTTGCAGGTCGGCATCGAGGGTAATCACCACCTCGCCCCGACATTGTTCAAACCCGGCCATGATCGCGGCGTGCTGGCCGTAGTTGCGATTGAGGATCACTGCTACCACATGGCTGCCGGGCTCGCTTGCCGCGTCTTCCAGCAGTTGGGCGGAACTGTCGCGGCTGCCGTCGTCCACCAGGATGATTTCGTACGCATAGGCCAACTGCTCGCATGCCGCACGGGTACGGCGCAGCAGTTCGGGCAGGCTCTGTTCTTCGTTGTAGACCGGGATAACGATCGACACGCAATGAATAGGGTAGGGTTTCAAAGATTCATGACCTCGGGTTAGAGCAACTTTGAGCGTAGAGATGACAACAAACAGCGGATGAAAGTGCAGGCAGTTCAATAAAAAAGAGCCGCGTGCAGAGCCACCCTGAGTAAAGCCCATAACGGCCAAAGGTAAAGCATTATCAAGGAGTTAGTCAGCAAAACCCGGCTTTCCCCAAGTATTGCGGCCAAGATTAAGCGCAAATTTGTCCAGCGAATATGAAAGGCAGATGAAAAACTCGTTTATTTGGTGGGCAGACAGCTAGTGTTCAGCTAGACAATAAAGAACGCAGACAAACGATAACTGTTTACACGTAGTCCTAATCCGTAAGTGCTTTAGTGCGTATTCGCGCTGATTTAACCGGGTTGGCAATCCATGGCGATTGAACAATCTTCTCAGCAACACCCTGCAAGTGCCGGTAAAGTAGGCGGTCTCTTGCCAGGGTAGTCGGATGAATAGCGTGCAGTTTTTACGGGGCCAGTTAAGGCCGGTGTTGATAGTGATGTGGATGACCCTGGGGGCTGCCCAGACTGCGGGCGCTGCCGAGCAAGTGAGCCTGACGCCGCTGGCCCAGGTTCCGCCCGGGGTCGAGGTGCAGGGCAAGCAAGTGGCAGCGTACAGCTGGGATGACCGCCAGGGTCATAACCTGCTGGTACTGGCCGAGCAGGAAGCAGGCGAGCGCGATGACGACGGCACGCAATCGGCGTCGATCTATGCCGCGCAGTACCTGTTGGAAGGGGATCGCCCCAAGCGCCTGTGGATGCTGCATGACGATGTGCAGCGCTGCGAGTTCGACGCCGGCCTGCACTTCGATAACGCCGCGACCCGCGTCACCGACCTGCTGGGTGACGGTCTGAGCCAGGTGACCGTGGGCTATTCACGCACCTGCACCAGTGATGTCAGCCCCCGTGAGTTCAAGCTGATCATGCACATCGGCAAGGCGCACAAGTACGGGCTGCGTGGGGTCGACCGCTACGGCGCCAGTTGGTGGGACGAGGAGGCCGGCGCGCTGCGCGGTATGCCGCTGCCCACCGATTGCACGGTTGCCGCGCAGCAGGCCCTGGTCAGTCAATACCAGGAGCAGGGCACCGACCTGCCATTGCCAGGCTGCTACAACGACGAGCAAGACTTCGCCAAGGCGCCCGCCAAGCTGCTGGTTTTCATGCGCCAGCAGTGGTTTGCGCTGATGCAAAAACAGGACGCCGACTGGAGCCAGCAGCAGAGCCCGGCACCGGCCGAGGATGAGCCCTAGTTTGGTATGCGGCGCCGACCTGCGTTAGACTCGGCGCTCGCCAAACCAATAAATACCGAGATTAAACATAGGCTTAGTCTCGATATTTAATCTCAAGGCTGATCTATTTTGACTGAGATTTCCCGCAACCCCCTGACCCTTTATCTCGCGCGCCTGGCGCCCTCCAGCCAATTGACTATGCGCTACGTGCTGCAAGACGCCGCCGACCGCCTGGGTTTCGAAGAAATCAACCTGGAAGATATCGACTGGCATCTGTTGCAACCCGAACACGTGATGGCCCTGGTCGCCGTGTTACGTGAAGACGGGTACGCGCCCAACACCTCATCGCTGTATGTCAACGCCGTGCGCGGGGTGATGAACGAAGCCTGGCGCATCAGCCTGATCAGCCAGGAACACCTGCTGAAGATGCGCTCGGTCAAAGCCACCGCCGGCACGCGCCTGAGCCAGGGACGCAACCTGCGCCGCACCTTGATCCGCGAACTGATGGACGTCTGCGCTGCCGATCCAAGGCCCCAGGGCCTGCGGGATGCGGCAGTGATCGCAATCCTCTATGGCTCGGGGATGCGCAAGTCAGAGTCGGTCAACCTCGACCTGGCCCAGGTGAACTTTGCAGAGCGCAGCCTGCGGGTGATCGGCAAGGGCAACAAGGAACTGGTCAAGTACGCGCCAGCCTGGGCGTTTGCCAAGTTGCAGGCCTGGCTGGAATTTCGCCGCGAGCATCTAAAGGACGGGGAACAGGACGATAGCTTCCTGTTCAACCGCATCCGCCGTGGCAGCCACATCACCCGCGAACGCATTACCAAACATGCGATTTACTACATCGCCCGCCAACGCGGCGAGCAGGTGGGCGTGAAGATCATGCCCCATGATTTCCGGCGATCATTCATTACCCGGGTGATCGAGGAGCATGACTTGTCGATTGCGCAGAAACTGGCGCACCACACCAATATCCAGACCACCGCCAGCTACGACGTGCGCGATGACAACGAGCGGCGGCGGGCGATTGATCGATTTGATCTTTGATTTTTCAGACTCAGGAAGTAAGCATGACTACAAGCATTAATGATTTCTGGTGGGCAACCCTGCTTGCACTGAGCGGCTGGGGTGCGATCGCCTTTTTGATCGGGTGGCGGGTACGTTCCGGCAAGGTCTTTAAGGGCATCACGGCGGCGAAACAGAATATCTACCTGGGGTTGATTCTGGTGGTTGTTTCTATGGTCCCGCCTGGTGTTTCGTGGTTCAAATACATGGATTTCAAAGAGCAGCGGCAAGCTGAGTCCCAAGAAACAGCGCAAATGAACCAGCGCCTGCAAGCCGATACCGACGAAAAAAAATGCGCTGCGCTCAAGGCTCAGAACCAGGAATGCGCGCAAAAAAAAGACCAGCAGAGGCAAGAGGATGATGGCGAAACGCTATACACCATCATGGCTAAAATTGTCGATATGATCGGCGTGTTTGTGGGCTTTCTCGGGGGTGCGCTGGGGGTCAATATCTTGTCTGAAGGCCTGTTCAGGAGAGACAAGACACTGCCTGAGCCCCTGGAGCCTTCGCCGATGTATGTGAAGCGAACCATCACCTACGAAGGCGGCAAAATACACCATGAGACCATCATGGAATATCGCCCATCCAAACCAGAGTAGGGGATAGGCACAACCCCGCAGATCAAGTGCAGGCGCTGTCGAGCCGCTATCGCAG
This sequence comes from Pseudomonas sp. WS 5021, assembly GCF_012985535.1. NCBI lineage: Bacteria > Pseudomonadati > Pseudomonadota > Gammaproteobacteria > Pseudomonadales > Pseudomonadaceae > Pseudomonas > Pseudomonas sp. WS 5021. Next base: position 610,175 of record NZ_JAAQWP010000002.1, read on the forward strand.
ATTTGAGCGGTGTCGCCCTCGACAAGGGCTACGGCTTATTGGCATGTCAATGCCTGGCGCTCGTAGTTCAACGCCCTGTTTTGCGCGGGCAGGGCGTACGGCGCCGTACATTGCTGGTCACCCCACTTGATCGTCAGGCTGCCCTGGTCTTCTTCAACCAGCACCAAGGCATTGCCGCTGGGGTCGGCGATGGCCAATTGCTTGCCGCTGGCGTCTTCCAGGGAGGCGCCAAACGTCATGCGCTGGTGCTGTGCATCAAACAGTTCAAACAGCACGCGCCGCCCGCTTTTGCCGCTGTAGCGGGCCAATACCACCGCCCCACGGCGTGGCACCAGTTGCTGCGTGGCCTGGGTGATTTCGATGTCGCCGCCCAGGTCGCGGGTGTCGAGGCTGATCCAGTTCACTCGATAAGGTTGTGTCGAGGGGATAACTGCATAGCCGTTGCGCCCGGTTTCAACCCCGCTGTAGCTGCTGATCTTTGCCCCGCTGATGCCCGGCACCTGGGCCAGGGCGAAGGTTTCGCTGACAGTCTGCCCAAGGTTGATACCACCGGCGTGCGCAACCACCGAACCGGCGACGTTGAGGTTTTGCGAGTCGTAACCACGCCCCTGGCTGTACCCCAGGCTGATATCGGCTATGGAGGTGCGGCTGTTGATGTTGGCCGATCCCGATTGGCCGCCCGTACTGCTATGGCCGGCCTGCACCGAATAGAACACATCGCTGGTATCGGCCACATAACCGTTGATACCGGCCTGGGTGCTGGTATCGCCTCGCTGGGTGCTGCTGGTGACGAACGCGCGCGGTGCCCGAGGCTGGCTGCCCAAGGGGAACGAAACAGACAGGTTGAACTGCGTGTCGGAGTCGGGTGCGCCCCAACTGGCGATCTGTTTGGTGCGGGTCACACCCAGGTTGTAGCTCAGGTCGCCCCAGTTGTTGTTGTAGCCAGCTGAAAAGCTCTGGGAGCCGCCACGGTTCCAATAGCGTTGGTCGGTGGCGTTCACGTAGAGGCTGCCGAACTCACGGTTGCGCCCCAGACTCTGGTTGATGGTCAGGTCGGTACGGGTTTTCGAGTTGCCGGTGCGCTTGACGGCCTCTTCGCTGGTGTCCTCGACGTGGTCGGTCAGGGTGCGGTAACCCTCGGTCGAGTAACGATACGCGGCGAGGGTGAAGTTGGTGTCGGTGCCGGCAAAGGTCTTGGCATACAACGCACGCACACTGTTGCCCTGGGTCGTTTGCCCTTGGGCGGCGCTCGACGAGTGAGTGACGTCCATGGACACGGCGCCCAGCGATGTGTTGCGGCCCACTCCCAGGGAGAACGCCTTGTAGTCTTCACTGGCTTGCAAGCCGACAATCGCGCTCAGGTTGCTGGTGAGGCCGTAGGCGAGGGTGCTGCTGACAAATTGCGGGCTCGCCAAGCCGTCAGCATTGCTGCTGAATTTACCGGCCGACACGCTGTATTTGACCTGGCCTTCACGCACCATGATCGGCAGGCTGGAGAACGCCTGGGTGCTCACGTGACGACGGCCGTCGGCCTCGATGATGGTGATTTCCAGGTCGCCGTTCGAGCCGCTGGGGTAGATGTCGTTGATCTCGAAGGGCCCGGGCGCGACGTTGGCGGTGTACAGGATGTAGTCGTTCTGGCGGATTTCTACGGTGGCGTTGGTTTGCGCTACACCACGGATCACCGGCGCATAACCGCGCTCGCTGTCGGCGCGCATGCCTTCGTCGGACGCCAGTTTCAGGCCACGGTAGCGCACGCTGTCGAACAGGTCGGTATCGGAAAAAATCTCGCCGGCACTGAACTGCCCCTTGAGCACAGTCACGTCATGCTGCACATAGCTGCGGTTGCTGGTGAAATTGCTCGGGCGCCCGGTACCGCTGCTCAGGTTCGACTCGTTACGCAGCCGCCAGCCCCCCAGGTTGATGCCATTGCGCAGCCCCAGGTTGTTGTTGATACGCGTTTCATAGTCGCCGCCTGTGCGGCTGCTGTTGAGTTGATAGTTGATAAATGCCGCCGGCACGCCGTCGTCCCAAAGCTCTGGGTCGACATAACCGCGCATGCCCCGTTGCATCGCGACCTGCGGAATGCTCGCCGCCAGGCGCAGGCGACTGGCGTCATAGCGCAAGGTCGCCTGGTCGATCAGCGTCGGCAGGTCGTAGCAGTCCTGGGGCTGATTGGGGTCGAGCTTGCCCTGGGCCTGCAAGAGGGGCATGTCGATGCCCAGTTGCTTGAGCAGATCCAGGGTCAGGCAGGGGTCGACCCGGCCGGTCTGCGGGTTGCGTTTGAAGTCGATGTCACGCCGGCCCACCAACACCTCATTGCTGTACAGGTCGACCCGGTAGTTGCCAGGCAGCACGCTGTTGGCCGAGAGCAGTTGCTGCAGGTCGACCGACGATTGTGCACCTTGCAAAAAAGTGGTGTTGAACACTTCCAGGGACGGTTCATCGGCAACGGCCCAAGCGGGCGAACCGGCAAGAATGGCCAGTGACAGCGTGCAAGTTGTCGACGCGCGTAAAGTGCGCTCGCTTGATATGTAATGATTGGGCCTGCTGCCTAAAAGAAAAAACATGCAATCATCCCTGCTTATCGGACAGGCGAGGCACGCGAGTACGCACTCGAATCGAACCTGAAGGGTTTAAGGGAAATGCTTATTGCCGGGTGCGCGCCTCAATGGCCTTGGCTGTCAGACGCGTGGAAAGTTGTGCGGTGTATTTATCTTGTGCGCCATAGTCGTTAATACTGGAAAAAGACAACTGCACAGCATCGTGACTATTGAGTTGTTTAACGCTGAACTGTTTTTCGGCACCCGGCGCAATCATTGTCGAGTCGGCAGCCAGTTCTGTTTGTTTACCGGCCTGCAGTTGTATGTCGGCCATGGACACGTGATACAGCGTCGGGTTCTTGACCGTCAGCAGCGAGTCAGCGCTGCGCTTTTGCAATTGCCACTGCAGTTGCGCGGGCGCCGACAGCGCGCTACCTGGCAACCCCGCTGGGCGGAAAAATACCTTGATGCGCTGGCGTACCGCCAACTGCAACGTGTTGTCGGAGGCGGCGGCCTGGGGAATCTCTTGCACATTGAGCCAGACCACGGACTCACGATCCGTTGGCATCCCGGCACCCTGGTAAAGAATTCGCAGCAACTGCTGCTCCTTGGCAAATATGCGTGCCAGTGGCGGGGTTACTGCGAAGGGTGCAGCACTGGCTTGCGCATCGTTGGTGTCGACCCAGGATTGAATCAATACGTCCTGGTTACCGTTGCGCACGGTGATATTGGCCTCCTTGTGATCGCCATCGAAGACGATACGGGTGGCACTCAGTGAAATGCTCGCGGCAGCCTGGGTCGCCATAAGCAGGGTCAGCAGCCCGAGGCCTGCTGCAATGGAACGAGGCAACATGATGTCTACCGTTTGGTGGTCGAATAAATGGCGAGGCCCGAAGGCCTCGCGCGTGACAGGCGCTGCGTGTCGTTTATTCGTATTGCAGGATGAACGGCAGGGTGGCGTCACCACGACCCGCGGTGGATGCACCGGCTGCACCGGTGGTCACATAGGCTGCGGCAAAGCTCAAGGTTGCGTCGCCGCCTACGGCACCTTGGCCGTGCATGGCACTTTCGATACGAGCGGTGGCCGGGGAGCTGAGGTCGATCAGCGCGCCAGTGCTGTCGAGCAGTGCGATACCGACGTTGCTTGCGCTGCCGTTACCAGGGGTCAGGGCGAGGACTTTTTTACCAGTCACCAGGCCTGAACCACCACTTTTGGCGTCAAAGATCATCGCCACTTTAGTGCCCAGGTTGCAGTTAACGCTGAGGTTGAAGTCCTTGGCGGTCACACGGCCCGAGGCCGGGTTTTCAGCGGTGCCCATGTCTTTGATGGAGACGGTGCCCATGTCGACGGAGATCACGCGATCAGCGTTGGCACCGTCAACCGAGCAAGCGTCGTTGTTGATCAAACCGGTGAAGGTGATTTTGCCGCCGCCGCCCGGGGTACCCGTACCCGGGGTAGTTTCGGCAAACGCACTGCCGCTGGCGGCAATAACTGACACAGCGATAAGGGCCAGGGAAAACTTCTTCATGATGATGTCCGTTAGTGTTGGTTGTAGAGACGGGTTGAAACTGCCAACGAACAATAGTGAATTTGTGCCTTAGATAGAATAAGACGATTCTTATAAAGCACTACAGCGCGAGTTAGTTAAAAATGGCACTACTTGATAAAGTGCGAACTAGTTGAAAATATTCTGCGCCAGGCAATAAGTTAATAAATCCTGATCACTGCTGACTTCAAGTTTGCGCATGGCCGAAATTTTTTGCGCACTGATAGTCTTTGAGCTTCTATTCTGGCTGCGCGCGATATCACTGACACTTTTGCCCGAAATGAATAAACGCAATATCTCGTACTCCTTCGGCGATAGCGTCGAGAAGCGTGCATCAATGGCAGTCATTGACTCGATCACCGAGGTCTTGGCCGGCTCCAGGCTGCGATACAGCGCCTGTTGCGCAATGGACTTGAGGGCGACCTGGATTTCGGTGTGCAACTGGCTTTTCTGGATTACCCCAACCACCCCCAACTCTTGCAGGCGGGTCAGGATCAGATGGTTGGAAATCATGGTCAGGATCAGAATCTGCACCTCGGGGAAGTGTCGCTTGAGGTACTCCACCAGTTTCAAGCCATCACCGTAGGGCGAATCGCCGGGCATGTTGTAATCGGTAATCACGATGTCGACGGGCTGCTGCTCAAGCAGGCCAATGAGGCCCGCCGAACAGATCGCTTCACCGACGACTTCAAAGCGCTCGTCTCGCTCGACGAGTTCTCGCACCCCCAGGAGCACGATGGGGTGATCGTCTGCAATAACCACAGTGAATGTTTTCATAAGGCGGGCCCGTAATGCTGGTTCAGTAAGTGAGGTGGTCCCAAGCGCTTGCGCGCCAGGCGGTGCAATGCGCTCATAGCTGTGCCCCGAGCAAGGCTGACAGCCGAGTCATGACCTGTTTTGTCTCAAGCTCCAGCGTGGTACTGAGCCGGCCGCCGGCCAACTGGCTTTCCAGTTCGATACACGCCTGGGCCAGGTCGAGTGCCTGCACCGCCCCCAAGGCGCCGGCCACCGAATGCAAGGTTTCGGCCAGGCCCCGGCAATCACGTTGCTCGAGTGCGGCGCTGATGCGCTGCAGATCGTGCTGCACACTGCTGATAAACAGCGGGCGCATTTTGTCTGACATCTGCACCGTGTCAATTACCGCCGGCTCGGCGCGTACCGTGGGTTTGCACAGTTTGATCAACTGCGCACGCAGGGTTTGCAGGCTCAAGGGCTTGACCAGCCAGGCATTCATCCCGACCGCCAGGCAACGCTGGCCTTCCTCGCGCATGGCATTGGCGGTGACACCGATGATCGGCAGTTGCGGATCGTGCTCCCTGAGGGTGCGGGCCAGTTCATAGCCATTCATCAACGGCATATTGACGTCCGTCAGCACCAGGTCGAAGGCTTGGGGTTGCCATAGGTGCATGGCCTGCTCGCCATTGTCCGCCAGGGTTACCGTGCAGCCCAACGCTTGCAGCTGCTCCTGGATGATGGCCTGGTTCACCGGGTTGTCCTCAGCCACCAGGATGCGCAGCTGCAACTGCCCGGCACTCTGTTGTTCGGCGTGCAGCACGGCCTCCTGTTTACCCCGTTGCGCCAGTGATACCACCGCCGCAATGGCGCGCACGTCATGCATATCCACTTCCCAGCCTTGGGCGGTGTGCAGCGGCGGGCTGTGTGCACCCGGCACACACAACACCCGTGGCCCGGCCCAGGGCCGCGGCGGGCCTGCGGGCAGCATCTCGACCAGCACCGCTCGCTCGCTTTGTTGGGCCAGGGGCAGCGCTGCCACCGAGGCCTGGATGCCCAGGCGGCTGAGCCAGTCGCACAGCGACTCGGCCAACTCGCGCACGGGCGCCAGCACCTGCACCGGTGTGGTGCTTGGTTCAATGGGCGGCAGCCCCGGCAGCTCGCCACGGCCTGTCGGCAAGCTCATCTTCAGGGTGAAGCTGCTGCCCAGGCCAGGTTCGCTGACCACCTTGATCTGGCCATCCATCATCTCGGCCAGCCAGCGGCAAATCGGCAGGCCAAGCCCGGCGCCGCCTTGGCCGGCGGTGTCCGGGGCCTGGTAGAACAAGTCGAACAGCTTGGCCTGCTGCGCCTGGCTGATGCCCACGCCGGAGTCGGTCACTTGCCACTCCAGGTCGACGCGATCGTTGCCCCGGCGCAGCGCCCTGGCACGAATCACCACGCGGCCTATGTCGGTAAACTTGATGGCGTTGCTCACCAGATTGTTGAGGATCTGGCGGATACGCATCGGGTCGCCGACCACACAATCGGGCAACTGCGCATCGATGCAGCCGTACAGTTGCAGGCCCTTGCGCTGGGCGAAGGCTGCGTAGGTGTGCAGGGTGTCTTCGAGCATGTCCAGTGGGCAAAACTCGATGGATTCGATTGCCATCTGCCCGGATTCGATTTTCGACACATCGAGCACATCACTGATCAGTTGGAACAGCGTGGCAGACGAGCGCTGAATGGTGTGCAGGTAGGTTTTCTGGCGCGGGTCCAGGGGCGTCAACCCGAGCAGTTCCAGGGTGCCGAGCACACCGTACAAAGGCGTGCGGATTTCATGGCTCATGGTGGCCAGGAACAGCGTCTTGGCTTCATTGGCCGCATCGGCGGCGCGCCGGGCGTCTTCCAGGGCCAGGGCGTCCTCGATGTGCCGGGTGACGTCGTTGAATGCATACAGGCGCACATCCTGGCCCTGGTAACGGGTGGAGACGAAGCCCACCTGCAAGTGCCGGCCCTCGATTTCCAGGTGGGTTTCGCCACTGTCGGCGCTGTCGTGGGAACGGCTGAGGGCCGCCACCAGCCTGGCGGTGCCGGGCCATTGCTGGGCGCGCTGGTTCTCGATCAATACCTGGCCATCCGCGCGGCCCACCACACACAGGCCGGTGGGCGCGGTGTCGATGATCACCCGGCTGAACGCCACGCTTTCGGCAATGCGCTCATGGGCCTGGCGCGCCGGGCGAATCACGTGCTTGCGGTACCAGCGGTTGCCCGCCCAGGCAATCGCCAGTACCGCACACACAAATAGCGCAAGGCTCGTCAGTGGCCACAGGGCATAGCGGAAAAAATGCTTGTAGCTGATCCCGTAGATCGCCGTCCACTGCGACTCAGTATTGTGGGTGATCTTGAACTCCAGGCCTTCAGCGCGAAAATTCAGCCCTTCGCCCAGGGACGACGCCATGGCCTGGGGGCCAGTCAACGTCTGGCCGGCCGGGGAGATCAGGGTGAACCGGTCATAGATGGACGACTCCATGGTGCGTTCCACATCGTTGACGTGCGCCATGTCCAGCAGGGTAGCAACCATCACCGGGTTATCGCCTTGGCCGGCGCGCAATACCTGAGGGTTGAGGGTCACCGCCACATACGCCAATAACTGAGGGGCCGCAGGGGGCGTGCCGGATGGGATGTAGGCCTCCCAGTAAAGGCGCTCGTCCACTCGGTGCAACTGGCTAAGCCTTTGCTGCACGGCTTCGGCCTGCTCGGGCGACGGGCCGTTGAATGGGGTTTTGCCGCCTCGCTGGTAACCGACCGCAGGCACCGCCATGTCGTAGTTGACCAGGCGGTTGAAGATAAAGACATGGGGCGAAGCGTAGGGCGACGATGACCAGAACGCACTGTAGTAGCTGGCCAGGTGCACGCCGAGGGCAAAGATCTTCTGCTGCTCGACGGGCGTGACCCGTTGTGCCTCGAACCGCGCGCTGAAGGGCACCGAAAACGCGAACTCGCGGCCTTCATAGCGGGTGGTGTGGGCGTCCAGGCGTTGGCTCTGGAGGCTGGCCTGGACGTTCTTGTCGCTGGTCAACTCGCGTTGGATAGCCGGCTGCGCCAGGGTCCGGAGGAAGACTTCCTGTTCCTGGATGTTTTCCATCAGCCGCGCAAAATGAAAACCCACGGCAGCGTACTGTGCATCGATGGTCCGCTGCAGTGCCCAGTAACTGGTGCCTGCCAGCAGCAACGCGACGCCGAGCACCACCATCAGCCCTTTGTTCAAGCGCAGTGAGCTGCGGGTGAATGCTTCGAGGATCGCGTTGTTGTGCTTCATGGAAGGTTTTCGCAGGCGGATGAAGAATCGGCGCTGGATGGAGTTTACTCCTTATACAGGTTAGACAAATCCAGGCCGCGGGCTAATGAGATATCGCAGGGCCATCATTGTTCAACAGTTGCTGAAATTGTTCTGACGACACCGCGTGAGAGATCAGGAAGCCCTGGACCTGGGTGCAGTCGATTTTGCGCAGCAGCGCCAGTTGCTGGGGGGTTTCGACTCCTTCGGCGACGACGGTCAGCCCCAGTTTGCGGCCCAGTGCGATGATGCTGGCCAGGGCCGAAGCCATGCCCTCGTTATCATGGCAACCCTGCACCAGCGCCTGGTCGATCTTCAGTTCGGTAAACGGGGTCGAGACCAGGTTCAGGTAAGAGCTGTAGCCTTTGCCGAAATCGTCCTGGGACAGGCCAAATCCCTTGATCCGCAGGCGGCAGGCACCGGCGTAGAAGTTGCTGATGTCCTGGGGCACCGAGCATTCCATCAGCTCGAAGCAGATCATCCCCGGGATGCCCTGGTGCTCCAGGACAAACGCCAGCAGGCGGTCTGCCAAGTCATGGCTGTTGAGCAGGTGGGTCGGCAAGTTGATCGATACCGGAATCTCATACCCGCGCTGGCGCCAGCGCTCCTGGGCATGGATCGCTTGCTTGAGCACCAGCCACAACAGACGCTCCTCCAGGTCGAAGGCCTTGATCGCCGGCAAAAACGCCGCGGGCAACAGTACCCCTTGTGCGGGGTGCATCCAGCGCACCAGCGCTTCGGCAGCGACGATCCGGCCGTTGGCCAGGGATTTTTTCGGTTGGAACCAGGCCTGGACTTGCCCGTTGCCCATGGCCTGGATGAGCGTATGCCGGTCAATCGCCGGGGCCGTCGCGGCCGGTGGGGAAGGGCTGCGGTCCTTGTGGTTGAGCTGGCTGACCAGGCTGCGCAGCGCATCAGCGGCGACCGGCTTGGAAATCAGCCCGATGACTTTCACATCGAGATTTTTCGCCACCAGGCTGGCCGCCATCAACATCCGCCGGGACGCGGCACTCATGATAGCCAGGGCGGGCTTGCAACGCAGGGTCGCCAGGCTCTGGATAAACTGCACACCGTCCATGCCCGGCATCAGCAGATCCGTCAGTACCAGGTCGAAATCACGCTGGCGCAGGCGCTCCAGCGCCTCGTTCCCATCCTGGGCAGCCTCCAGCAGGAAGTCGCCCAATTCATTGAGCAGGTTCTGCAGGTACAGGTGCTGCAGGGGATGGTCCTCGACGATCAAAATACTATAGGGCTTCATGGGGGATCCGTGCGTAAGGCTCCAGGTAGTTGAAGAGGGCCCGCAACGCAAAGGGTTTGACCAGGCAATGGTTCATTCCGGCGGCCAGGCACAGGTCGGCCTCGCCGCGCATGGCGTTGGCAGTCGCGCCGATGATGGGCAGCGCGCAACCTTGGCTGCGCAACTGCCTGGCTAATTCGTAACCGTTGACTCTGGGCATATTCACATCCGTCAGTACCACATCGAAGTGCGAGGCCTTGCACAGCTGCAGCGCTTCATGACCATCGCAGGCCAATTCCACGGTGCACCCAAGTTCCTCAAGCTGATCGCGCAAAATCAATTGATTGATAACGTTGTCCTCGGCCACCAGCACATGCAGGTTGAGCTTGCGCAGTTCACGCTTTTGCGCCTGCTCGTCGACCCGGGCGACCCACAATCCCTGGGCCTGGCTGACCGCCTGGTGAATCGCACTCAATTGGTTGAGGTTGGCGTGCCACGTACCGGTCTCGGGTTGCTGGCCATTGCCGCTGTTGCTACTGACCAGGATTACCGGCCCCGGCCAATCGGGCACCAGGGGTTGTTCGATGGCGCCGGGGTGCAGCTCCAGCAGCAGTTGGCCATCGGGGTGGGTCGGCTGGCCGGTCTGGGCCCGGGCGCCCCAGCGGCGCAGCCAGCCGCTGATCGATTGAGCGAGTTCGGGAATCGGCGAGACCACATAGACAGTCTCGGCAAGCAAGCTGCTCATGGGCGCACAGTGCGCAACTTCCAGTGGCAGGGTCAGGCTGAAACTGCTGCCCAGGCCCAGCTCGCTGACCATGCGGATATGCCCGTTCATCAATTGCGTCAGGCGCTGGCATATCGGCAGGCCAAGCCCGGTGCCGGCCACCACGTTGGTATTGCCTTCGCTTTGATAGAACGGCTCGAAAATCATCGCCTGGTCTTCCTGGGCAATGCCTTTGCCGGTGTCGGATACTTGCCACAGCACGCTGGAGCGCTCGTCATCGCGGTCAAGCAACTTGACCCGCAGAACCACGCGCCCGTAGTCGGTGAATTTCACCGCGTTGTTCAACAGGTTGTTGAGGATCTGGCGCAGGCGCGTGACATCGCCCATCAGCCGCTCGGGCAGCTTGGGATCAAAGCAGGCGTAGAGCTGCAAACCCTTGCCCCTGGCGGCCGCGGCATAGCCCTGGATGATCTCATTGACCAGGTCCAGGGGCGAGAACTCGCTCAGCTCCAACGCCAACTGCCCGGCCTCGATCTTCGACACATCCAGCACATCGCAGATCAGTTGCAGCAACGTGGCCGAAGAACCCTCTATGGCATGCAGGTAGTCTTTTTGCTGGGCATCGAGCTGAGTGCGGGCCAGCAGTTCCAGGGTGCCCAGCACGCCGTACAGCGGTGTGCGGATCTCGTGGCTCATGGTCGCCAGGAACAGGGTTTTCGCGGCATTCGCCGCATCCGCTGATTGCCGCGCTTCTTCCAGGGCCGCTTCCACTTGTTTGCGCGCACTGATGTCGCTGAATGCACAAAACAGCACGTCCTCACCTCTATAGCGGGTGGGCGCGCTGCTGAGGTAAAGGTGGCGACCGTCGACGGTCTCGAAGTAATCCGAATGCCCGCAGGAGGTGCCATCGAAGGCCTGACGGATCCAGCCGGCGCACAGCGCTTCACGCTCCAGGCCGGTGCCCAGCCACTGCTGGGCCAGGGTGTTTTCCAGCACCACCTGGCCGTCAGTGCGACGCAGCACGCACAACGCCACCGGCGCGGTCTGGATCACGTCGCGCCCGAAGGCCTCGCTTTCGATCAGCGCCTGGATGCCATTGATCGACGGGATGATGAAGCGTTGATTGACCCGGCGCATCACCAGCCAGATCAGGGTCACGCTGAACAGGCAGAACACCAGCGAGCCAAGCAGTTCGCGCCATAATCCGCGCACCACATCACGCAAGTTGATCGAATACATCAGTTGCCAGTCCGACGACTTCAGTTGCTTGCGAATCACCAGGTGATCCGGCACCAGGCCACCGCCGACAAAACCGAAAAAATTCTCGCCCTTGGGCTTGAGCAGGGACTGGTCCAGCCGTGGGTCGTGGCTATTGGTAAACACCAGCATGCCCTGGGAGTTGAGCATCATGAATTCGCCCGCACTCTGGTCATTGAGGGTCGTGGACACTTCATGGCTTTCCATCTCCAGGCCCAGCCAGCCGGAGTCGGGGTCGCGCTCATCCAGCAGAATGAACAGGTAGAGGTGGGAATGGCCTTCGGTCTGGTCGCTGAGCCAGAGTTCGCCGGGGTCCAACGGGTTGTGCTTCTTCAGCGCCCGCAGGCGATTGAGCATGCACTGGGAAAACGGCAGTACCTGGGGCGTGGAGTCGTAGAGCCGGGTCAGTTGCGGATCGGGGCCGGCGGTCACGTAGAGCAGGTTGACCTGCTTGGACTTCAGGTAACTGCGCATGCGCGAGGTTAGCCAGATGCTCCACTGATGGCTTGGCGTGTTGCCCAGCAGCAGGCGCTGCTCTTCGCCCACTGCCGGGTAGACCTGGGCCTTGGCCTGCGCGGATTTGCGCACCGCCGACAGGCTCAGGCTTTCAAGCAGCGCTTCACGAGTGGTGAAGAAGGTATGCGCCTCGGCAATGGCGCTGCTCATATAGCCGCGCCGCTGGGAGATGTCATTGTTGAAGGTGGAGAGCAGAAACGTATAGACACCGCTCAAGATGCCAACCAGCAACACGGTGGCGAAAAGACGAAGCAGCCTTCTGGCTGCTTCGGGTCGGGACAGGACGGGATTGATCTGCAACAGATAACTTTTAAATCGCATCGGCGGATTTTAATCGGCCGCCTAGCGCCTGGGCATAAGACGATCCTTAAAAGCGCCGGTGCCGTTACTTGTAGAACATATCGACCACGACCGCCGCATCGAACGCTCCGGGAATGGGCAGGCTGCGCCACTTCAAGTCCGCCCTGAAGTCTTGGCGGAAGGTCTGGTTAGCACCATTCATTCGGGCCAGGGGGAACCATTCATTAAAGGGCAGATGCTGATTGGTATAGTCCCAGGCCAACGAGATGCCCACGGAACTGTTATTGGCCGGCACCAACAGGCCATTGATCACGTTCCCGCCGCCCGGGGTGGTGGCGAAGCGCGCGCTCACCGTATACGGGGTGTCGCAGGCTTTGCGCAGGCTCAAGCTGAAGGTGGCGGTGCTTGCCACCTCGCCGATCTGCGCCTTGCGCGAGGGCTTGGGAAAGTTCACCACGTTGGGCGTGATCGTCAGGTCTGGCGTGCAGGGCACGAAGCGGATGTCGTTGACGCCGGTGACGATGTAGTTGAGGTTGCTGTTGGGGCGGTTGTTGAGCCCCGTAATACCGTCCAGTTGAAAAACCCGGTATTGCGACAGGGTACTGGCCTGGCCGTTTTGCGGCGTGGTACCAAATTTCTCGATAAACACGCTGAAGTTGAGAGTGAACCGGGCCTTGTCCCAACCGACGCAGTTTGACAAGTTGCAACCGCGGTCGGAGTAGAACCCAGTACCGTACTTACCACTGCTTTGGGTGATCGGCACCGAGTTATAGCGAATCCCGGCACGAATGCCCTGACCGATACTGACGCTTGCCGGGTTCAGGTAAAAAAACACTTCTTCGCGGCCATGGTCAAAGTCATCCTTGCAAATCACGTTGACCGAGCGTGGGCCCGACTCCCAGATAATCGTGCCATCCGGCGCATCGGCCGCTACTGCCAATGCCGTGCCCAAGGGCGCGGTGTCAGCGACAGAACCGCTACCGTCCACCCGACAGGCCAGCGCATAGCTGGTAGCGGGGAGGGCGGCGCAGGCAAGCAAGGTGGCCAGGAGCAAGTATTTAAGGTGTGACATAGGTCGGTGTTCCCCACGAACCATCACTTGAGGGCCGCACGATGGCGGGCCTGCAAGCCGATATCGGTGATTTCGGTAAAGTTGATTTGGCTCCCGGCGCTGATGGGGGCCTTGGCACTGAAGACTTTGCGTTCCCCGGGCTTGAGCAATGCGTAGTCATCCAGCGCCTGAACCTGGCCGCCGGCGTCGATTTGCACATCGATCAGGGACAGGTGAAACGCACTCGGATTGGTGACCGCTATGGACTGCCCATCGGTGCGCTCCCACATCAAGCGGGGCACCGCCTCTGACGAGCTGCCGACAAGCCCAGGCGGGCGATAGAACAGCTTGAGACGCTGGCGCACGGCAAATTGCACGCTGTCGGTGGCGTGCGGCTTCAGCGGGATTTCCATGACGTTGAGCAAGAACATCGATTCCACGTCGTCGGGCAAGCCTTCGCCGGCGTACAGAATACGCAGCAGGTGATGCTGTTGAGCATCCAGGCGAACCAGCGGCTGAACCACGGCAAAGGGCACCGGCAAAGTTGCATCATCGTCCTCGCGGGTGACCCAGCTTTGCACCACCAGTTCGCCGGGGGACTGATTGACGATGTTGATGCTGGCTTCTTTATATTGGCCAAAGTAGATCAGGCGCGTGCCTTCAATCTTGACCGTCGCCTGCGCGCAGGGCGCCAGGGCCAGCAGCGCTGCAAGCAGCGCACTGATCCAGAGCAGGGACCGGCAGAATGGCAAATGCTTGAGTGGTGACATGAGGGCCCGCAGCTTCCCTGGATAGGTTTGGAATGGCTTCGGGGCTCATGTTAGGAGGTGGGCGCTGGGGATTCTCTCAGGCGATTCTTAAAAGCCACATTTGCAGGCTCAGGGCTGGGGCGCGTTCTGCTTGTCTGCGCCGAAAGTGACGCTCTTGTTTGGGCGTGCCTGCCAATCACGCAGCCATTGCAGGCCCTTGGATGTGTTGCCGCGCGGCCGGTATTCGCAACCCACCCAGCCGGTATAGCCCAGTTGGTCGATCAGTTCGAACAGATAGGGATAGTTCAGCTCGTTATGCAGGTCCGGCTCGTGGCGATCCGGCACGCCCGCGATCTGGATGTGGCCGATACCGGCGAAGTCCTGGCGCAGCTTCGTCGCCACGTCGCCCTCGACAATCTGGCAATGGTAGATGTCGAACTGGACTTTCAGGTTGGCATGGCCGACGGCTTTGCAGATGGCGTGCGCCTGATGCTGGTGATTGAGGAAAAACCCCGGTATGTCCCGGGTGTTGATCGGCTCCAGCAACACGGTGACGCCGCTCTTGGCGGCTTGTGTGGCCGCGTAGCCGAGGTTTTCCAGGTAGGTTTGCTGGTGCCTGGCGCGATCCGCTTCGTTTGCCAGCAGCCCGGCCATAACGTGAATGCGGTCGTTGCCCAGGACGGCGGCATATTCCAGGGCCTGGTCGAAACCTGAGCGAAACTCCGATTCACGACCAGGCAGGGACACGGTGCCTTTCTCGCCCGCCGCAACATCGCCGGGCGGCGCGTTGAACAGGGCCTGGACCAGGCCATTGTCGTCGAGCCGTTGTTTCAACTGTTGCGCGGGGTAGGCGTAGGGGAACATGTATTCCACGGCCTGGAAACCATCGGCAGCGGCGGCGGCAAAACGGTCGAGAAAATCATGTTCGGGGTAAAGCATGCTGAGGTTGGCAGCGAAACGAGGCATGAAGACTCCAGGGGTGAACAATCAATCGTATGGCCGGTGTTACCACTGAACACCAAAGGCCGCGTGCAACTCATCCAGTGCCGACTGGGGCAGGGGAGCGGGGCGCGGATCGGTCATCAGCCACAGGCGTGCGGTTTCTTCCAATTCTTCCAGGGCATAGCTGGCTTTGGACACCGAGCTTTCCCAGATCACCGGCCCGAGGCGCTCAAGCATCACCCCGCGCACACGGTTGGCCAGTTGCGCCACCCGCTCGGCCACCTTGGGAGAGCCGGGGCGCTCATAGGCGATCTGCGGGATGCGCCCGACTTTCATCACTTGGTAAGGGGTCAACGGCGGCAGGATTGTATCCTCCTGCCAGACCCCGGCCAGCGTCAACGCCACCAGATGGGTCGAGTGGGTGTGGACCACGCCGCCCACCCCAGGGTTGCGATCGTAGACCTGACGGTGCAGGGCCAGGGTCTTGGACGGTTTGTCGCCACTGACCCATTCCCCGGCCAGGTTGACCTTGGCAATCGCCGCCGGGTCGAGACGCCCCAGGCATGCGTCCGTGGGCGTGATCAACCAGCCGTCCTCCAGGCGCGCGCTGATATTGCCGGCGCTGCCCACCGTGTAGCCACGGGTGTACAACGAAGCGCCGACGTCACAGATCTCTTCACGCAGGGTATTTTCGTTGCTCATGTCCGAACTCCTGCCAGTTGCTTGAGGGCCTTGTCGAAGAAATCCACACCGCCGAAGTTACCCGACTTGAGCGCCAGTGCCAGGGGTTCCCCGGGCGTGCTGACGCAGGCGGGCACCCCTGGGTCGATTTGCGCGCCGATCTGCAATAGCTGGATATTCAGCGCCTGGACCACGGCGCCCGAGGTTTCCCCGCCGGCGACCACAAAGCGCCGCACACCGGCCTCGCGCAGCCCGCTGGCGATCCGCCCCATGGCTTGCTCCACCAGATGCCCCGCACGCTCGGCGCCCAATTCGCGCTGGACCGCCTTGACCTCATCGGCCGTGTTGGTGGCGTAGATCAGCACCGTTTGCGCATGGTCGGCGGCGAAGGCCAGCGCCTCCTCGACCACCGGTTTTCCCGCCGCCAATGCCAGCGGGTCGATACGCAAGGCCGGGCGACCTGCCTGCAACCAATTCGCGACCTGCCCCCTGGTGGCCTGGGAAGCGCTGCCCGCAAGCACCACCTCAGCGCCTTTGACGGCGGGCACTTGTGTAGCGTCCAGCGTGCGCAATTTACCGGCACGCCGAAAG
The DNA here is from genome assembly GCF_012985535.1 of Pseudomonas sp. WS 5021. Taxonomy (NCBI): domain Bacteria; kingdom Pseudomonadati; phylum Pseudomonadota; class Gammaproteobacteria; order Pseudomonadales; family Pseudomonadaceae; genus Pseudomonas; species Pseudomonas sp. WS 5021. The sequence continues at coordinate 626,364 of NZ_JAAQWP010000002.1, forward strand.
TTGCCCGGCAAGCCCAGGGCCAACCCGGAACCGCCAGTGAGCAGCGGCAACTGCGCACAGGCCTCGCCCAGCAGATAGAGATCGGTATCGCACAGGGCATCGGCGACAGCCATGCTGACCCCGTCGGCGCGCAACTGAGCGATGCGTGCGCGGATGCTCTCGACGCCGCCGGCCACGCTGTCATAGCGCAACAGGCCGACCTTGCCTTGGGTCTGCGCCTGTAACACGCGAACCAGGTTGGCGTCAGTCATTGGCGTCAGCGGGTGATGCTGCATGCCCGACTCGCTGAGCAATTGGTCTTGCACAAACAAGTGCCCGCGAAACACCGTGCGCCCGTTTTCCGGGAACGCCGGGCAGGCGAGGGTAAAATCGCTACCCAGCGCGTCCAGCAAGGCGTCGCTGACCTGGCCGATATTGCCGGCCGCCGTGGAGTCGAAGGTCGAGCAGTATTTGAAAAATATCTGCTCGCAGCCACGCTCGCGCAGCCAGTGCAGCGCTTCGAGGGACTGCGCGACGGCATCGGCGGCCGGCACCGTGCGTGACTTGAGGGCAATGACGATTGCATCGGCGTCGAGCTGGCTGGCAACATCGGCAGCGGGTATGCCGATGCTCTGCACAGTACGCATGCCGCCGCGCACCAGCATGTTGGCCAGGTCCGTGGCTCCGGTGAAATCGTCGGCAATGCAGCCCAGCAGCGGCCGGGCAGGGGCGTTCAACATGGTGCGCTCCTCAATCGGGTTTAGCCGGGCTGGTATTCATGGATGAATTGCTCGATCACATCAGTGAAATGCTCGTCTGCGGTAAAGCCCAGGTCCCGGGAGTAGGTGGCGCAAAAGGCGCCGGGCCAGGAGCCGACAATGCGCTCGATCGCCTGGTTGGGCTCCATGCGAATCCGTTCGGCCACTTGCGCACCGGCGGTCTGGCGCAGGGCATCGATCATGCGCTCAACGGTGATCGACAGGCCCGGCATGTTGATCACCCGGCCATGGACCAGTTGCTCGCCGCCCAGTTCATGGCCATGAATCAGGTTGCCAATGGCCTGTGCCGGCGACATCAGCCACAGGCGGGTGTCGAGTGGTACCGGACACACGCTGGGTTGGCCGTTGAGCGGCTCGCGGATAATCCCGCTGGCGAAGCTGGAGGCCGCCAGGTTGGGTTTGCCTGGGCGCACCACGATGGTCGGCATGCGCAGGCTGCGACCATCGACGAAGGCGCGCCGGCTGTAGTCGGCGAGCAGCAAGTCGTTCATGGCTTTTTGCGTGCCGTAGGAGCTTTGCGGCGCCCAGACCTGATTATCCGGCACCTGTTCCGGCAACTGTCCGCCGAACACCGCGACAGAGCTGGTCATCACCCATTTGGGGCACGTACCGAGCTGGCGCACGCGCTCCAGCATGTTCTGGGTTGCGCTGAAGTTGATGCGCATGCCCAATTCAAAGTCGCCTTCGGCCTGGCTGGAAACCACCGCAGCCAGATGGAAGATGCTGTCGGTGTTGGCATCGATCAGGCTTTCCAGCACTTGCGCGTTGGCGATATCGCCACACACCACTTTGACCCGGGGATCAGCGATCCCTGTGAGTTCGACCATGTCGAAGGCGAGGATCTGCCCGATGGGCCGCGACTGGCCAGTGCGGTCGGTGAGCGAACCACGCAGCAGCAGCGCTTCGATCAGGCGCCGGCCGAGGAAGCCGGCTGCACCGGTCACGAGAATATTCATGAGTTACTCCAAACGTCAGCGGTTGACGAGTTTTCCGGGAATTCTGAAGACCAGCAGGGCGCCGAGGAACAGGGCGCTCGCCATCACGTACATGCCGATTGTGGTGCTGTGGGTCAGGTCCTTGAGGAAGCCCATCAGGTACGGCGAGACAAAGCCCGCCAGGTTGCCCCAGGAGTTGATCAGCGCAATGCCGGCAGCGGCAGCCGTACCGCCGAGGAAGGCTGTCGGCAGGCTCCAGAACAAGGGCAGGGTGCTCATGGCCCCCATCGAGCCCAGGGTCAGGCCGATCATCGACACGGTAAAGTTGTCGCTCCAGGTGGCGGAGATGAACAGGCCGATACCCCCGAGCACGGCGGTCAGCGCCAGGTGCCAGCGCCGTTCGCGCAGCCGGTCGGCACTGCGTGAAACCACGATCATGGTGACTGCCGCGGCGGCGTACGGGATGGCGGTGAGCATGCCCACCTCAAACACATCGCTGACGCCGGCGTGGCGGATAAGGGTCGGCAACCAGAAACCGACGGTGTAGAACCCGGCGATCATGCAGAAGTAGATGGCCGTCAACAGCCAGATACGCGGTTGCAGGAACACCTCTTTAAGGCTGTGTTTCTGGTGGCCGACGGCTTCGGCGTCAATGCGTGCCTGCAGCAGGGTTTTTTCTTCGCGGGTGAGCCAGCCGGCGCTGGAGATCCGGTCGCTGAGGCAGAACACCACGAGGAAACCGACGGCAATCGAGGGCAGCCCTTCAAGGAAGAACAGCCATTGCCAGCCGGCATATCCATGCATACCGTTGAACGCGCTCATGATCCAGCCGGACAGCGGCGCGCCAATCAGCCCGGACAGCGGCACAGCGGTGGCAAACAGGGCATACATCTTGCCGCGGCGGTGGGTCGGGAACCAATAGGACAGATACAGGATGACACCCGGATAGAACCCGGCCTCGGCAATCCCCAGCAGGAAACGCATGATGTAGAAGGATGTCGGCGTGGTCACCAGGGCCATGGCCGAGGAGATGATGCCCCAGGTGATCATGATGCGGGCGATCCACAACCGCGCGCCGACGCGATGCAGGATCAGGTTGCTGGGCACCTCGACGAGGAAGTAGGCAATGAAGAAGATCCCTGCACCAAGGCCGTAGACGGCTTCGGAAAACTGCAAATCGTCAGACATCTGCAACTTGGCGAAACCGACGTTCACCCGGTCCAGGTAGGCGACCAGATAGCACAGCAGCAACAGCGGCATGATCCGCCACGCCACTTTGCGATACGCCAGGTTCTCGAAGCGATCTGCGGGTACGGCAGTACTGGTTTGAATCACTGACTCAGTCATGTGTTTCCCCCATCCTTATTTTTATAGTGGGTGGCGTTGTGTGTGTCGGATTACATGATGGGGCGTTTTTTATCATAATACGTCATACGAATTCAACGACTAAATCCCCAGGGGACGCCGGGTCTAAAATGCAGTACCTTTCACAGATTTGAGCCAGAGCTTTCTATGCCCACTGCTGACAAGTCTTCCTGTAGTGCCGATGCGCTGGGCGTCCTCAAGGACGCCGCCAAGGGCACACTGTCCGACCAGGTGACGGCGGCCCTCAAGGCCTACATCGCCAACGGTGAAGCACTGCCGGGCGATCGCCTGCCCACCGAGCCCGTACTCGCCGAGCGCTTCGGCGTGAGCCGGACGGTTATCCGTGAGGCCATTTCACGCCTCAAGTCAGCCGGCCTGGTGGAGGTGCGCCAGGGCAGCGGCACGGTGGTCAGCGAAGGTGCGCACATCAAGGCGTTCACCATTGACCTGGATGTGGGCGGGTCAATCGAGGCGGTGTTGCGCGTCACCGAACTACGCCGTGGCATCGAAGGTGAAGCGGCGGCACTGGCGGCGCAACGGCACTCACCGGCGCAACTGGAAGCGATCCACCAGGCGCTGAAGGCCATTGATACGGCCGAGCAGGGGAGTCGCGACGGGGTTGAGGAGGACTTGGCGTTCCATCACTCCATTTCCAAGGCGACCGGCAATCCGCTGTATCCGTCATTGCACGAATTCATCGCGCAGTTCATCAAAGAAGCGATCCGCATCACCCGCTCCAACGAAGAACGCCGCCGCGACCTGGCCAAGACCGTCCGGGCCGAGCACTTTGCGGTGTACGCCGCCATTGCCGCACGCGACCCGCAAGCCGCGCGCCAGGCGGCGCTGGAGCATATCAATAATGCGGTTGAGCGGCTCAAGAGTGCTGATCCTGCGTTTTGGCAGAGTCCGGGGGCGAGGAAGGGTTAGCATTTTAGCTTGGGAGTGTAAGTGGATTATTATAACTAAACTAAACAGTTATTTAGTTTAGTTATAGTCAAGAGCATAGCTAAACGTTTGGCATCATATAGGGACGATCTATATGCGGGGAAGGCTTACGTCAGGTCTGTGGGTGGCATGTTTCGTGATCAGTGCTACAGCGCTGGCGGATGAACTACCGCGTAGCGAGCAGTTAAAAGCATTCCGCGCTGCTGGATTTAACCAAGAGACGTCGGAGTGCGAAATCGAGACAACAGGTAGCTACACGCCGGTAACCATGGAATTGGTTGAGGACCTGAACGGTGACGGCCGGCCGGATGCGTTGATTACCGAAGGCAGCACTTACTGTTATGGGCAAGCGGGTACTGGATTTTATCTAGTCAGTCAGCAGTCTGACGGCCACTGGAAACTCATGCTCAAAGAAAGCGGCGCCGCTGAGTTTCTCGCTAGCAAAGGCAGTAATGGTTGGCCTGATGTCAAGGTCGGCGGCCCGGGCTCTTGTTTCCCAGTACTGCGTTACGACGGGCAACGATATCGATTTCATCACAGTGTTGGTGAACGGTGTGCTGACTCGCCATAAACGTCAGATGGCCCAAGACTCAAACGAAGGCAAGTCAGTGACGGCGACGGAGGCTGCTTTTGAATCTGGCACGCAGTGGTTCTAGGTCGCTTAGTGAAAAGCAGCCTCCAGAGCCCCCCAGCTCCGCATAGGATAGTTCGCATAATGTATATTATGTTAAATCAAGTGGCTGTCGATGAAACTGATTCAACGCAGGTTCTCTTCAGGTCAACGACTACCGCTGCTTGTACAAGCCTAGAGCGGCGCTTTGAGAGCCATATCATCAATGCTCGTTCCGACCGCACTCGTTACCGCAGCCTGACAGATACGCAACTCCAGATCGTTCGCACGCTGAACGTTGCGCACCGAAGGTGAACTGAACGGGACGCCCTTGTTGATCACTTAAACAACGAAACCGCTGCAGTTGGGCCCTTGCGCTCTTGGGTCAGGATAAACAACACACCGACGATAGGAATAATCGCCGCCGCAAATGGAATCGCTTGTGCACCGAAATGGCTGTCAATGACTGCGCCACCAATCATTCCACCCAGGGCGTTGGCAACATTGAACGCCGAGATATTCGCCGTGGCTGCCAACTCCGGCGCTTTACCGCCGTAGTTCATCACCCGCATCTGCAGCGCCGGGACATTGGCAAATGAGGTTACACCAAAGGCAAAAACAGCCAACAGAAACGCGTATGGGTTGCTCGACACTAGGTACGCCACGACCAGCGACGCGATCATCGCCAAAGGCCAGCCAATCAGCGACAGACGCAGGTTGGCATCGGCGGTCCTGCCACCCAGGCTATTGCCGATGACCAGGCCAATCCCAACGATCATCAACACCCACGTGACGTTACCGCGATCGATGCTTGCAACTTGCTCGGCAAAGGGCGCCACGTAACCGTAGAACGTCATGAAGCCAACCCAACTGAGAACGGTAATCAGCAGGCTCGCCAACAAGTTACGGTCACGTAGCCCAGCCAGTTGCCCCATCACGGAGACGGCCTTTTCCTGTCCTTGTCGCTCGATGTTAGTGGCAATCGCCACGGCTGCCACTGCCCCCAATGCCGCGACCACAAAAAACGCTGCGTGCCACCCCAGCGCATTGCCAATCCACGCCCCTGCCGGCACACCCAGTACATTGGCCAGGGTCAGGCCAGCAAACATTTGGCCCACTGCACGCCCCGCCATCTGCGGCGCGACCAAACGCGTGGCAACTACCGCGCCGATCCCATAAAACGGGCCTTGGGTCAGGCCGGCCAGGACACGGCTGATCAGCAGCACGGTGTAATCCTGGCTGAGCGCGGTGATCAGGTTGGCGACGATAAACAGCACCATCAACCCCAGTAACACATTGCGTTTCTCAAAGCGCGATAGCCACAGGGTCAGCAAAGGCCCCCCCACGACAATGGATAGGGCATAGGCAGTGATCAACGATCCTGTCTGGCCTTCGCTGATCGCCAGGCTTTCAGCCACTTGCGGCAGGATACCGGCGATCACAAACTCCGCCGTACCAATGGCGAACGCCGCCAGCGTGAGGATCCATACTTGAAAAGGCATTTTGGTTGAGTCAGTCATCGGTGTTTCTCCACGGGTGCGGTTGGGGGGCTACCAGCTGTTTTCAGAAGAGGGGCCAGGGAAAACGGTCTCTAGCAACTGCCCGCCCGGGGTGCGCAAAAAAATCCGCTGCCACGGATTTCGTGGGGGCGAGTGCCCTCCTCCAGGTCAAAGACTTGAATCAGGAAGTCGCGGATAGCGCGAAGGTCGCGGGTTCGTAGGGTGACGTGATCGATATGCACGATGTCGTTCCTCAAGAGTGAATGCAGAAACGATATCCTTGAAGCCCAAGGCGTAGAATCCATTCAAAAGCACAATCATATTCAGGGAAATCCGGATAATGCTCTTCGAGAACCTCGCGCTGTTTTTATTGATTGTCGAGAAAGGCGGATTGTCGGCGGCAGGCCGCGAGGTCGGACTTTCGCCCACGTCTGTGTCGGAACGGCTCGGGGCTCTGGAAAGGCACTACGGCGCAACCCTGCTGACCCGTACGACACGTTCGATCAGCCTGACGGACGAAGGACGGATGCTGATGGAGGGCGCCCGGCGCCTGCTCGCCGAAGCTGAAGACATCGAGAGCAATATCAAACTGGGCACCGAAAGGATCTCGGGCCTGATACGCCTGAGCGTCCCCGTCGACCTGGGCCGCAACCGCATCGTGCCGATCCTTGATGACTTTCTGCAGGCGCATCCCAACGTCAGCCTCGACCTGAACCTGACCGATGGCTACCTGGATCTCGCGGGGCAAGGGATTGATTTCGCCATTCGATATGGCGCCCTGTCCGACAGCACCCTGCGCGTCAGAAAGCTCAGCGAGGGCCGTAGGGTCGTGTGTGCATCCCCCGCTTATCTCACGGCCCACGGCACGCCCCAACACCCATCGGACCTGGCGCAACAGCAGTGCATCCTGATGCGCTTTGGCAGCAGCATCCACCGTGAATGGCAGTTCCGCGCCGATGGTCGTACATTCAAGGTTCTGGTGTCAGGCAGGCGTATTGCCAATGACGGTGATCAGGTGCGCCAGTGGTGCCTGGCCGGTCACGGCATCTGTATCAAGTCCTACATCGATGTGCGTGATGACTTGGACGCAGGCCGACTGGTCGAGGTGCTGGAGAGCTACTCTCTGCCGGGCGTGGACTTGCAGATTGTCTACCCTTCCGGCCACGTAGTGCCGCGCCGGGTCAAACTGCTGATGGACGAAATCTCCTTGAAGCTGGCAACTTGAGCGCGCTCCAAGGAGATGTTTCAGAGCTGACCTGAGAGCTTGCGCCCTACTGAGCCCAGGCGGAAAAATCCGAGTAGCCACGTTCGGTACCGCCAAATAGCTCGGCACCTTCGAGACCCGCTAACGGGTACCCCTTCTCCAGCCGCAGAGGCAGATCCGGATTGGCGACAAACTTGCGTCCGAAGGCAACATAATCTGCGTAGCCTTTTTCCAGGACCCATTCTGCGAGTTCCAGGTCGTACTTACCGGCCACCACAATCGCATTGCGAAAGCGCTCGCGCACGGCTTGGCGGAAGTCCTCGGGAAACTTGGGGGCATCATCCCAGTCCGCTTCGACCAGGTGCAGGTAGGCAATGCCCTTGCCTTGCAAATAGCTGGTTGCTTCCAACAAGGTGGGCAGAATGTCCGGGCACGCCATGCCACGTGCCGTAAGAAACGGCGCAACGCGGATCGCCGTACGGGCGGCTCCCACTTCATCAATCACTGCATCCATGACTTCCTTGAGAAAGCGCAGGCGGTTCTCGCGCGATCCGCCGTACTCATCTGTACGAACATTAGACGTGGTACGTAGGAACTGGTCGATCAGGTAGCCGTTGGCCCCATGCACTTCGACACCGTCGAAACCCGCGGTCATGGCATTACGCGCAGCCTTACGATAATCGTCGACGATGGCGTGGATTTCGTTACGCTCCAGCGCCCGTGGTGTCGGGCACGGGGCCATGCTGCCGACAGCCGATTCGGCGTCCACTTTCCAGATGCTGCCGTCAAACGCAATTGCAGACGGCGCGACCGGCAATTGGCCATTGTGGAAATCAGGGTGCGACATACGCCCTACATGCCACAACTGCAGGAAAATTCGCCCGCCAGCGGCATGCACCGCATCGGTCACCAGGCGCCAGCCGGCGACCTGTTCGTCACTGTAAATACCTGGGGTGAATGAATAGCCCTTGCCCTGGGGCGAGATCTGCGTGGCTTCAGTAACAATGAACGCGGCCGACGCCCGCTGTGCGTAATACACCGCGTTCATGGCGTTCGGCACATCGCCAGGCTGGGTGCTGCGCGAGCGGGTCATGGGCGCCATGACTACACGGTTGGGGGTGTGCAGTTGGCCAACAACGCCAGGGGTAAAAAGTGTGGACATCAGTGTCTCCTCGTAGATAGTCGGTGGTGCCAATGACCACAGAATATCTATGAGGGGATTTCTTGATAATCGACTCGGTTCGGGAAATATATTCCGGTGAATCCGGATAATGCGATGGTAGGCAGACGCAAAGCCAGCATGATCAAAAGAAGGTGGGTAACTCAAGCGCCAAAATTAAAGGCAATAGAAATACGCGGACGCGTCCCTTCAAAACGTCTTACGGAATGCATCAGCCACGACGGGAACATAATGAACGTTCCGCTGGTAGCGGCATAAGTCGTACTAAAACCGGCGGTAAGACAATCTTCCACTCTCATGCGCAACGCAGGATTGTAGGTCGATGCAACCATACCGCGTGGGTCGATAAACTCCAGGTCACCGCCAACAGCCGGATCCTCCTCTCGCCCGCCCGCATCCACCCAATAAACCCCCGACCAAAATGCCCCCGGGTGGCCATGCAACGCATTGCTGTGGCCCGCCTGGTTAACGTTTACCCAGGCATTGAGTTTCCATGCAAAACTCGGTTCAGTTAGGCCGTACTGCTCGCTATGCACCGCCGTCAGTTGAGTGGCGAACTCCTTGGCAAAGCCGACCAACGCATCGCAGGCCTGCCCGCCCCATTCCGGGAAGTCGCTGGCCGACTGCCAGCCGCCGTCGTTACTACGCTGCGTGCCGCCCTGATCGCTCGCCATGCGACAGGTGATCAGGGTTTTGAGCTCTGCATTGAGTTCTTCTGCATCGGGGTACTGGAGACAGGCCAGGGGAGTTGCAAACAGTCGCCTGATGTTTATCAGCTCAGGGTTTACCGGGTTATTGCTGGAGTGCATTGAGCGTCGACCAAGTTGCGTTAATTGCAGCAGACCTTACCTGACGAACTAAAGCACATATGTAAACCTTTGTTAAAAATTTATGGACTTCAGTCAAACTACATAAGTTGATCAGCTTTCATCCCGCGGCTAACGATCACGCCTCAATCGCGCGAAGTTCGCAGGTAATTATCAACAGAAACAAGACCGGCTCCCGTGTTAACCCGGCAAACACCACAAAATACTCTGGATACGGTAAACCTATACTTCCAAAGTAATCACGAGACACTAAGTACTCTATAGATCTCAGCAACCACCTGCCTTGTTGCGTCTTCGATCGATCCTTCATTCCGACATAAAACCCAACCGTGATTCGCAACCGCTCGCTCGAACGCCTCGGTACACGCCACATGTTCTTCCAACCTATGGATCACCGTGCTGCTCAGCCCACGCCGTCGCGCCGCAGCCCTCGCCCATGAAACCCCAGGTGCGGTGACAATCCCCACATGCAAGTCCGGTACTTGCACGTTTCGGTCAATGTTCAATTGCAGAATCTCTGCAAACGGCACTATGCGGCGAAACGCTGCATCGGATGGGTACCAGCGATCAATCAACACAATCCTACCGGGTAGCTGTTTAGCCAGGACGTGTTGAGAAATCCACGCACGGCTGTCCGCGAGGCGTTCACAAATCTCCCACTCCAGGTCCCGCGAGGGATTTCTGACCAGCGTGTTAACGAGGGTCATTGTTTCCCGTCTAAAGGGATCGCTTTTTTTCTCGCACAGTCGGATGACCTTTTTGTTGTCCGCCCTTAGTGCTTTGGTAACGGCTTCCAACAGTGTGGTTTTGCCGGTGCCCTTGGGCCCATCCAGAGCAACAAACAGCAGACGATTCATTGCTGCAGTTCAACCAACCGCTGCTTGTAACTGTCGCGCACGCAGGCCTGTTTGTCGTCAGCCTTCCAGCAGTCGTTGCGGCCCTTGATCCAGCCACGTTGTTCGGCCTTGAGCATCTTGGCCTGGCTACCGGCCTTTTTCAGCGCGGCGCTGTAGGTGCTCGCCATTTGGCGATCAAGGGCGCTAAGCGCTTCGCTGGCGCAGATCAGCGTCTCTATTGAGCTGCTCAAGTTCGCGCTGCACTTGAACGAAGGCCCCGTCTGGGCGTGTGCGTCGAGGACAAAAATGGCCACTGGCAACAGCGCCGCTCGGATAAATAAATGCATGAGGGGGTTCCTAACGGTATTGGGTTCGCCTACTAGGATAAGCCTTGATGGATAATGTTTAACCGTCATGCCTTTAAAGCTCCAATGTCCAGGCCAGCAAAGTACTTGTGCGCAATAGTGGCATTTTAGCCAGCCGTTTTCGACATCATCTAACTCTCAAATCAGCTGTGGCACACGTTGCCCCCGGGTAAACTGCCGGCCTGATCCACTTCTTGAATAAAAGAGCCCCCATGAGCCACCTAGACTACACCCCCGACCTCGACCCCGATTCCATCTCATCCGACGTGATCGGCTTCAACGGCATCCTGGTCTCCACCCAAATCCCCGTGCGTGCCGATGGCAGCCTGGAGCTGGGCGATATCACCGTGCAAAGTGAATGCACCTTGCAAGCCCTCAAGGTCGCCCTTGAACGTGCAGGTAGTTCCATGGACCGGGTCATGCACTTGACCATCTACCTCACTGACATGGCCGACCGCGCCGCATTCAACGAGGTGTACAAGCGCTTCTTCGGCAAACCCTGGCCGGTACGCGCGGCTGTTGGCGTGGCCGCATTGGCGGTCGAAGGCATGCGCGTGGAAGTCACGGCGATGGCCGCCAAGGGCTGAGCCCGGCAGGTTATTGGGCATCCAGCGGGTGCCGGTCAGGCGATTCACGGCTACAATGCGCACCTCAACCGTGACAAGCCTGACTAAAAAAACTATGTCCTTGCCCAAGCATCATCTGGAATTGCTCAGCCCTGCCCGCGATGTCGCCATCGCGCGCGAGGCTATCCTGCACGGCGCCGACGCTGTGTATATCGGCGGCCCGAGCTTCGGTGCGCGCCACAACGCCTGCAACGACGTGAGCGAGATCGCCCAACTGGTGGAGTTCGCCCGTCGTTACCACGCCCGCGTGTTCACCACCATCAACACCATCCTGCATGACGACGAACTGGAGCCAGCGCGCAAGCTGATCCACCAGTTGTACGATGCCGGGGTTGATGCGTTGATCGTCCAGGACCTGGGCGTGATGGAGCTGGATATCCCGCCCATCGAGCTGCATGCCAGCACCCAGACCGACATCCGCACCCTGAACCGGGCCAAGTTCCTCGACCAGGCCGGGTTCTCCCAACTGGTGCTGGCCCGCGAGCTGAACCTTCAGGAAATCCGTGCGATTGCCGATGAAACCGATGCCGCCATCGAGTTCTTCATCCACGGCGCGTTGTGCGTGGCGTTCTCCGGGCAGTGCAATATTTCCCACGCGCAAAACGGCCGTAGCGCGAACCGTGGCGACTGCTCCCAGGCCTGCCGCCTGCCCTACACCCTCAAGGATGACCAGGGCCGCGTCGTCGCCTTTGAAAAACACCTGTTGTCGATGAAAGACAACAACCAGAGCGCCAACCTGCGCGCCCTGGTGGATGCCGGCGTGCGCTCGTTCAAGATCGAGGGCCGCTACAAAGACATGGGCTATGTGAAGAACATCACCGCCTATTACCGCCAGCGCCTGGACGAAATCCTCGAAGACCGCCCGGACCTGGCCCGCGCCTCCAGCGGCCGCACTGCGCATTTCTTCCTGCCAGACCCGGAAAAGACCTTCCACCGCGGCAGCACCGACTACTTCGTCAGCGACCGCAAGATTGATATCGGCGCCTTCGACACCCCGACCTTTACCGGCTTGCCGGTAGGTGTGGTGGAAAAAGCCGGCAAACGCGACTTGCAGGTAATCACCCACGAGCCGCTGTCCAACGGTGACGGCCTGAACGTGCTGATCAAGCGCGAAGTCGTAGGTTTTCGCGCCAATATCGCCGAGCCTAAAGGCGAGTTCGAAGAAGACGGCGAAAAGCGCTACCGCTACCGTGTCGAGCCCAACGAAATGCCGGCGGGCCTGCATCAACTACGACCGAATCACCCGCTCAACCGCAACCTCGACCATAACTGGCAGCAAGCGTTGCTCAAGACCTCGGCCGAGCGCCGGATTGGCGTGTCCTGGCAGGCGTGCCTGCGCGAAGACCAACTGCAACTGACCGCCACCAGTGAAGAAGGCGTGAGCGCCAGCACCACCCTGCCCGGCCCGTTCGGCGTGGCCAACAAGCCGGAACAGGCACTGGACACCCTGCGCGACCTGCTTGGCCAACTGGGCACCACCCAGTATCACGCCACGGCGATCGAGCTGGATGCGCCGCAGGCGTACTTCATTCCCAACTCGCAACTCAAGGCCTTGCGCCGCGATGTGATCGAAGCGCTGACCGTGGCCCGTGTCGAGGCCCACCCCCGTGGTGGTCGCAAGGCCGAAACCACACCGCCGCCGGTGTACCCGGAATCGCACCTGTCGTTCCTGGCCAACGTCTACAACCAGAAGGCCCGCGATTTCTATCACCGCCACGGCGTGAAGTTGATCGACGCAGCCTACGAGGCCCACGAAGAAACCGGTGAAGTGCCGGTGATGATCACCAAGCACTGCCTGCGTTTCTCCTTCAACCTGTGCCCCAAGCAGGCCAAGGGCGTGACCGGCGTACGGACCAAGGTCGCGCCGATGCAGCTGATTCATGGCGACGAAGTACTGACCCTGAAATTCGACTGCAAGCCTTGTGAAATGCACGTGGTGGGCAAGATCAAGGGCCATATCCTCGACCTGCCGTTGCCGGGCAGCGGTGTGCAGCAGCAGGTCGTGGGGCATATCAGCCCGGCGGACCTGCTCAAGACCATCCCCCGCGCACCGCACTGACCCACGCCCTTGTAGGAGCCGGCTTGCCGGCGATGGCGATCTGGAAGGCGCTATCGCCGGCAAGCCGGCTCCTACAAGGGGCGCCTGGATGGCGGCAGATCGTGTTCAGCACGCCACCACCAGCCTCGCTGCAACCCCGCCGCCGCTAGCAATATTGCCGCAACCCCCAGCCATTGGGCCCAGCCCAGACGATGCCCGTAGGCCATCCAGTCAACCAGAATCGCCGCAATCGGGTAGATGAACGACAGCGCCCCGGTCAATGCCGTCGGCAGCTTTTGAATCGCACCATACAGCAGCACATACATCAGGCCGGTGTGCACCACCCCCAGTGTCAACAGCGCCGCCCAGGCATCAACCGGCGCCCAAAGGCTGTGCCACGAAACCAGCGGCACCAACAGCACCGCACCGGTACTCACTTGAATCAGCGCCAGCAGATGGGGCGGCACAGCCTTCAGCCGCTTGATGATCAGTGCAGCGATGGCATACAAAAGGGCCGCGCCCAGCGCCTGGGCCACGCCCCACAGGTATTGATCACCGCTGCCCTGCTGCTCGCCATGGGCGGTGACGATAGCCAACATGCCCATGAATGACACGCTCAGCCACGCCAGCTTCTGTACGGTGATTTTCTCGCCAAGCAACAGCGCCGCGAGGATCACCAGCATAAATGGCTGAACGTTATAGACCGCCGTGCTGATGGCAATCGACGCCTTGGCATAAGACGCAAACAGCAACAGCCAGTTACCCACGATGGCCACGCCGCTCAACATGGCCCAGCCGAGTGTTGAATAACTCAGCCATGTACTGCGCAAATACCCCAGGCGCCAGCACACCAGCAACAGGGTCAAGGCGCCAATGACGCAACGCCAGAACACCACCTCAATGACCGGCACGCCAGACACCAGCACGAACCAGCCGATCGTGCCGGAGATCAGCATGGCACCGACCATTTCCCATGAGCCGCGACGTATGGATGTGTCCATGATTTAGCTCCTCGAATGAGGCTAAATTATGGCAATCTGCGTCGATCAGGCTCCAGCGCCTGAATAAGGCCAAAGGTAGTCAGCGCCTATTCTTATTAGGTGAAATAGCAGGTTTGGTTAAGGAGCCCAGGATGATTGATATTATTGACCAACAACTGATTGCCGCCCTGATGGACGACTCGCGCTGCACGCTCAAGACCCTGGCGGGGATTACCGGCCTGTCCTCGCCCAGCGTTGGCGAGCGATTGCGACGCCTGGAGGAACGCGGTGTTCTGAAGGGCTATACGGTGGATATCGACCCCAAACACTTCGGCTATTTGCTGCAAGCCATCGTGCGCATCCGCCCCCTGCCCGGCCAATTACAGGAAGTGGAGCGGCAGATCCAGGCAATACCGCAGTTTACCGAGTGCGACAAAGTCACCGGCGACGACTGTTTTATCGCACGGCTGCACGTACGCACCATGGACCAGCTGGATACCTTGCTTGACCGGCTCAACGGCTACGCCGAGACCAACACCGCCATCGTCAAGAAAACCCCGGTCAAGCGTCGGTTACCGCCCTTGGATGGCGCGTAGAAGGCGGTACAGATCAATCGGAGCTGACCTCTTCTGGGGCGTCGTCCCCATCAATCAGCGGCACCTGCGCATCATCCATCAACGATCCGGGGTCTTCATTGCCCGGGTCATTGATCGGCTCCTCTTCGGTTGGGATATGCATGGCCCTAGCCGCCCTGGGTATCAATGTCAGCGTCGGTCTTGGGCTTGGGTTCGCGTTCGGGCTTGAAGTCCGGACTGTACTCGTTGTCCCTGGCCACCTTGTCGGTGACGGGTTGCGGGTCCTTGGGAGCCGTGGCCCCGTTGCTTGGGGTGGGCACGTTGCGGGCATCGTCAGCGATGGCTGGATCGTTCCTGCCGCTGGTTTGCAGGTCTTGGCTGTCATTGGTGCTCATGGGAACCTCTTTATTCGTTGGTGTAAGGTTAAGGTGCCGCGCGGCGGGATGAAGTTCAGTGCGCAAGCCCCATGCTGATCAATGGTCACCCCCCCGGGTTGTCTACCTGGATATAGAACGCAAACGCTGCCAGCAGCATCCAGAACACGGTGAACAACCACGGCGTGCGCACGGAAAACAGCAATGACTTGCGATAGCCCTTGTGCGACGACTCGGTCTCGCAGAACAGCGGCGACTCATCGTAGGCCAGGCCCATCACCGGCTCGCTGCGCAACAGTTCGCTCTGCTTGAAGTGCCAGTGGTCAATGATGTCGTAGGCCGCCCGGATGCCCGGCCAGGCATTGAGCGAGCTGAACACGCCAAGCATCGACAACATCAGCGGCACCACCAGGGTAAACAGCTTGCCCCACTCCGGGTTGAGGTTGCCCATGCAGGACACAAAGGCAATCACCAAAAACGACTGCGCCGTCAGGTAGGCATCGGTACGGTTGGCGAGGATGGAGGTTTCGTACTGGATTTCCCGACGATAGAAATCCAGCCGGTCCTTGGGCGAGCCGAAGATCTTAGCGTTGTGTTCGGTGTGGTCGGTCAGCGCCGATTCCGGGCTGTGCGGGGAGATGATCCTGGGCACAATCGATATTCCTCAGAGGGCGTAATCCACTTAGAAGAACCGGCGGTGCCCGAAGTTCAGGTCAATCGCCTGCACCGTTATGAAGCAAATGCTGCGCCTATCACGCACCACGCTTGCCCAGGCCGCTCCAGTAACGGGCTGATACATCGTGTAATCCCAATAAACACGCTTGCGGCACAGCCATTGCTTTACTCCTGCTACTGCCTACTTGCCAGGGTGAACACAGGAGCAACTGTTACCCCCCGACTCAGAGCCGACTCCAAAAGAAAGTAAGGACAAGGTCCGTTGGCGCCAAAAGCCACGGGCTCATAACAATGCGTTTTCTAAAGCGGCAGTGCCTGCAGCGTTTTACCCGGCACTGACAAGGTAATTGGAATGGCTCGATCTTTCTTCGATGAAATGAATGACGCAAATGGCGTGTGCCGTGCGCACTACCAGGATTTTTCCCGCTGGCTGGCCAACACGCCGCCGGAACTGCTGGCCCAGCGCCGCCGCGAGGCCGACCTATTGTTCCACCGCGCCGGGATCACTTTCACCCTGTACGGTGACGAGCAAGACACCGAGCGCCTGATTCCCTTCGACATCATCCCGCGCAGCATTCCCGCCAGTGAGTGGAGTGTGATCGAACGCGGCTGTATCCAGCGGGTCAATGCGCTGAACATGTTCCTCGCCGATATCTATCACGACCAGCGCATTATCAAGGCCGGGATCATTCCCGCCGAGCAGGTGCTGGGCAATGAAGGCTATCAAAAGGCCATGATCGGCCTCGACCTGCACCGTGATATCTATTCGCACATCTCCGGTGTCGACCTGGTGCGCGATGGCGACGGTACGTATTACGTCCTCGAAGACAACCTGCGCACCCCCAGCGGCGTGAGCTACATGCTCGAAGACCGCAAGATGATGATGCGCCTGTTCCCGGAAGTATTTGCCAAGCAGCGCATCGCGCCGGTGGACCACTATCCCAACCTGCTGCTCAAGACCCTGAAAAGCGCCAGCCGCCTGGACAGCCCCAATGTGGTGGTGCTGACCCCCGGGCGCTTTAACAGCGCGTTTTTCGAACACGCGTTCCTCGCCCGGGAGATGGGCGTCGAGTTGGTCGAAGGTGCCGACCTGTTCGTGCACGACCTCAAGGTGTTCATGCGCACCACCGACGGCCCGAAACCCGTGGATGTGATCTACCGGCGCATCGACGACGCCTTCCTCGATCCCCAGGCCTTCAACCCCGAATCCATGCTCGGCGTGCCCGGCCTGGTGGCCGCCTACTGCGCCGGCAATGTGGTGCTGGCCAATGCCATCGGCACCGGGGTGGCCGACGACAAATCCATCTACCCCTATGTGCCAGAGATGATTCGCTTCTATCTGGATGAGGAACCGGTGTTGCAAAACGTACCCACCTTCCAGTGCCGCAAACCCGATGAACTGTCCCACGTACTGGCGCACTTGCCCGATCTGGTGGTCAAGGAAACCCAGGGTTCCGGCGGCTACGGCATGCTGGTGGGCCCAGCCGCCTCGGCGGCCGAGATCGAGGACTTCCGCCAACGCATCAAGGCCCGGCCCCATGCCTATATCGCCCAACCGACCCTGAGCCTGTCCACCTGCCCGACCTTTGTCGAAAACGGCATCGCGCCACGGCATATCGACCTGCGCCCGTTCGTGCTGTCGGGCAAGGAGACCCGACTGGTGCCAGGCGGCCTGACCCGCGTGGCATTGCGTGAAGGCTCATTGATCGTCAATTCGTCGCAAGGCGGCGGAACCAAGGACACCTGGGTGGTGGAGGGCTGAGTATGCTGAGTAGAACCGCCGCAGATCTGTATTGGATGTCGCGCTACCTGGAACGCGCAGAGAACCTGGCGCGCATGCTGGAGGTCAGCTATTCGCTGTCGCTGATGCCCCAGGCCGGGCGCAGTGATGGCCTCGATGAACTGGCGATGTCGCTGCTCAGCAGTGGCACCCTGGACAACTACCTGGAGCGCCATCAACAACTGGACGCCGAGCGCATGCTGCACTTTTTCGCCCTCGACGAAGAAAACCCGGCCAGTATCTACAACTGCCTGCGCGCCGCCCGGGGCAATGCCCATGCGGTACGTGGGCGGATCACCGCCGACATGTGGGAAAACCTCAACGCCACCTGGCTGGAAATGCGCAGCATCGCCGCCGGCGGACTGGCCCGCCATGGCATCAGCCACTTCTGTGACTGGGTCAAGCAGCGTTCGCATCTGTTCCGGGGGGCCACGTCCGGCACCATCATGCGCAACGATGCCTATCGTTTTATCCGCCTGGGCACCTTTGTCGAGCGCGCCGACAACACCTTGCGCCTGCTGGATGCGCGTTACGAGATGTTCGGCGAGGAGTCCGAAGAAGTCAGCGACCTGTCCGCCCGCGGCTACTACCAGTGGAGCGCCCTGCTGCGTGCCTTGTCGTCGTTCGAGGCCTACACCGAGCTGTACCCCAATGCACTGAATGCGCGTTCGGTGTCGGAGTTGCTGCTGCTGCGCAGCGATGTGCCGCGCTCATTGCATGCGTGTATCGAGGAGTTGAGCCATATCCTCGCCGACCTGCCGGGCAGCTACGGCCGCACGGCCCAGCGCCTGGCGGCGGAGTTTGAAGCGCGGCTGCGCTACACAGGTATCGATGAGATTCTCGAAGAAGGCCTGCACAGCCGGCTGACCGAGTTTATCGACACCGTGCGCGAACTGGCGCGGGCGATCCACAGCTCCTACCTGGAGGTGGTGTAAACCCCCACATCCCCCCAGCCTGACAGCCGTGCGCGTTCTCCTGTGGGAGCTGGCTTGCCGGCGATGGCGGCAGGTCAGCCAATAGATTTATCGACTGATACACCGCCATCGCGGGCAAACCCGCTCCCACAGGCGCGATGTTTGTTCCAGGCATATAACTGTCAGTTTGGATCATTGATCCCATCTCGCGGCTGCTCTTATGGTTGCCAGACACTCATAAGAACAGGTACAGACCATGTCCGAAGCTCTGCAATTATCCAGCCCGGCCGCCCATACCCTAAAGCGCTGGCACACCATGCTGGCCACTGCCGACCTCAAAGCCCTGCCCGAACTGCTGGCGCCAGACGCCGTGTTTCGCTCGCCCATGGCGCATACCCCCTACCCCGGCGCACCCGTGGTGTCGATGATTCTCAACACTGTGTTTACCGTGTTTGAAGACTTCCAGTACCACCGCGAACTGGCCAGCGCCGACGGCCACAACGTGGTGCTGGAGTTCAGCGCGCGGGTGGGCGACAAGCAGCTCAAGGGTATCGACCTGATCCGCTTCAACGAACAGGGGCAAATCATCGAGTTTGAAGTGATGGTCCGCCCCTTGAGCGGGCTACAGACCCTGGGTGAAGAAATGGGCCGGCGCCTGGCGCCGTTCCTGGCCAAGGCCAAGGGCTGACCTTCAGCGCCCGAGGAACTCCAGCAGCCGGGCGTTGACCTGCGCGCCCTGCTCCACCTGGATCCAGTGCCCGCAGTTGGCCAGTACCTGCTGTTGCAACTGCGGCACCACCTGGGGCATGCGCTTGAGCGTATGCGCCTCAAACACTCCCACAGGGTCACGGTCGCCGATCAGGAACAACGTCGGTTGCAGCACCTGCCGGCCCGCCAGGAACTCCGTGCGCTGCCAGTTGCGCTCAAAGTTGCGGTACCAGTTCAACGGCCCGCGAAAGCCCTTGGCGAAGGTTTGTACATAGATATCCAGGTCGTGCTGGCTGCACCAGGCCGGCAAGGCGCCCGGCAGCGCGACACCCTCGAGCAAAGTGGCGGTGGCCGGTTTTTGCTGCAGGAATACATCCTGGTCCTGCATAAACAGGCGCAAGCTGCGCTCGATATCCGCCTCCAGTTCCTGTTCAGCCACGCCGGGCTCCTGGAAATACAGGATGTAGTTGAACCGCTCGGCATACAGCTCACGCATGATCTCGATCACCGGCCTGCGGGAACGACCGGCGAAGGGCACCGACATCGTGACCAGGGCGCTGATGCGCTGCGGCTCCAGCAAGGCCAGGTGCCAGGCCACTACCGCGCCCCAGTCATGGCCGACCATCACCACCCGGTGATGCCCGAACAGGTCCATGGCACCCTGGATATCCGCGCACAGAGTCAGCAGGTCGTAGTCGGCAATGGCTGCGGGGGCGCTGCTGTGCCCGTAGCCGCGCATCTGCGGCACGAACACGCGATAGCCAGCAGCAGTCAGCGCCGGTATCTGCTGGCGCCAGGAGTGCCAGCACTCGGGAAAGCCGTGGAGCAGCCACACCGGCGGGCCGCTCTCGGGGCCGGCGATGTGCAGGCACAATTGAATACCGTTGACCTGGATCGTCTGTTGTTCGATAGCACTCATCGCACCGCTCCATCAGGGGACTGCTGCAGACTGCCCCAGCGATACGGCCTGCGCCAGCATCATTGATGGGGCAAATACCTCAGGTCACCGACCACCAGCGCGGCAACAGTGGCCGCACCTTGGGTTCGGCAAAACGGTCATCGATCAGCATCACTACCCCTTGGTCCTGCTGGGTGCGAATCACCCGGCCGGCCGCCTGTACCACCTTCTGGATCCCGGGATACAGGTAGGTGTAGTCGTACCCCGCACCGAAGATCGCACCCATGCGCAGCTTCATTTGCTCGTTGACCGGATTGAGTTGCGCCAGGCCCAGGGTGGCGATAAAAGCCCCGATCAGGCGCGCGCCCGGCAAGTCGATACCCTCACCGAACGCCCCGCCCAGCACGGCGAACCCCACGCCCTGGCTGTGCTGGGTGAACTGGTCAAGGAACGCCTGGCGTTCGGCCTCGGCCATGCCCCGCGATTGATGCCAGGTTGGGATCGACGGATGCCGCTCGGCCAACAATTGCGCCACTTGCTGCTGGTAATCGAAGCTGCTGAAAAACGCCAGGTAGTTGCCCGGCGTGCGTTCAAACTGCTCGGCGATCACTGCGACGATGGGCGCCAGGGATGCCTGGCGATGCACAAAACGCGTGGAGATGCGGTCGATGATGCGCACCTGCAACTGTGCGGCATCGAAGGGCGATTCCACGTCGACCCACGCGGTATCCGCCGGCAGGCCCAGCAGGTCGGCGTAGTAATGCCGGGGGCTGAGGGTCGCGGAAAACAGCACGCTGCTGCGGGCGGCCGTCAAGCGTGGGCGGATAAACTCGGCCGGCACCACATTACGCAGGCTCAAGCGCGAGAAGCGACGCTTGGCCAGTGGATCGCGCTGGCTGATATCAAAAATAAACTGCGCGTTGAACAGCTCCGCCACCTTGGCGAACTGCAAGGCCTCGAAGTAAAAGCCTTGCAGCTCGCCCGTGAGCGCCTGCGGGTGATCGTTGAAATACTCGCCCATGGCGCTGGTGCACAGGGCCAAGGCCTGCAACAGCTTGTCCGGTTTGCTCGGATAGGCCTGATACACCGTGACCTGCTCTTTGTGCAGCGCGTTCCATTCACGGTTGAGCCGCTGCAACGGTTTGCGCAACGGCTCGGGGGCGCTGTCGCGCACGGTCTTCAGGGCAAATTGATCAAGGTCGGCGCTGTACATTGCGCGGCCCCGCTCCACCAGGTTATGGGCTTCGTCCACCAGCACCGCGACCCGCCATTGGTTGAGCTGGGCCAGGCCAAACAGCATTGCGCCAAAATCGAAGTAATAGTTGTAGTCGGCGACGACCATGTCGCACCAGCGCGCCATTTCCTGGCTCAGGTAATACGGGCACACCTCATGGGCCAGCGCCACCTCGCGCAGAGTGCGTTGATCCAGTAGGCGCACCCTGGCCGCCGCTTCGCGCGCGGCTGGAAGGCGATCATAAAAGCCCTTGGCCAGCGGGCAGGAATCGCCATGACAGGCCTTGTCCAGGTGCTCGCAGGCCTTGTCCCGCGCCACCAGCTCCAGCACGTGCAACGGCAGCTCGGCACTTGCGTGCAGTATCTGCACCGCGTCCAGCGCCAGTTTGCGGCCAGGGGTCTTGGCCGTGAGAAAGAACAGCTTGTCCAACTGCTGCGGCGCCATGGCCTTGAGCACCGGGAACACCGTGCCAATGGTTTTACCGATCCCCGTGGGCGCCTGCGCCATCAGGCAGCGTCCGGTGCTGACGGCCTTGTACACCGACTCGGCGAGGGTCCGCTGGCCCAGGCGAAAGCCCGCGTGGGGAAAGGCCAGGGCCTTGGTCGCGGTATCGCGGGCCAGGCGCCGCTGTGCCTGCTGCTCGGCCCAGTCGAGAAACAACCCACACTGGCGATTGAAGAACGTCTCCAGCTCATCAACCGCACACACCTGGCGGATCACGGTTTCGCGCTCGCTGACGATATCGAAATACACCAGCGCCAGCTCGATCTCAGGTATCCCCAGCTTGCAGCACATCAGCCAGCCATAGACCTTGGCCTGGGCCCAGTGCAGTTGCCGGTGGTTGGCCGGTTGCGCATCCAGGTCGCCACGGTAGGTCTTGACCTCTTCCAGCACATTGCGATCCGGATCATAGCCATCAGCGCGGCCGCGCACGGTCAACTGTTGGTAGAGACCGTCCAGGGCCACTTCACTCTGGTAGTGCGCACTGCGTCGGGAGGCCACGGTGCGATGGCCGAGCATGCCTTCCAGGGCACTGGGCGAGGGGGTAAACCGCAGATCGAGGTCACCCACCTTGGCCGTGAACTCGCACAGTGCCCGTACGGCAACGGCGTAGCTCAAGCGCCCTGCTCCGCCCAGCGTACATAACACACGGTGACCGGCATCTGGTGTTCGCTACAGAACTCCAGCCAGCGCAATTGGTTGTCCTGCAGGCGGTCGCCCGGGCCTTTGACTTCGATCATGCGATAGGTTTTTTGCGCCGGCCAGAACTGGATCAGGTCCGGCATCCCGGCGCGATTGGCGCGGATATCCAACAACAACCGGTCGAACCAGTGCCGCAGGTGCGCGGCGGGCAGGCAATCGAGCGCCTGCTCGAGCAGCTCTTCGCTCAACACATTCCAAAATACAAAGGGCGACTGGATCCCCCACTTTTCGACGTAGCGCTGGCGGATCGTGGTTTTGTAGCGCTCGTCGTGCAGTTGGTCCAGGCACGCGGCAAATAGCTCGGCGCGGCGCTGCTGGAAGTCCTCACTGTGCAAATCCACCGGCCCGCGCTGGAACGGGTGAAAGAACGAGCCGGGCAACGGCGCGAAGATCGCCGGCCAGCACAACAGCCCGAACAGCGAGTTGACCAGGGTGTTCTCCACGTAGTGCACCGGCCCCTCTTCATCTCCCAGATGCGCCTGCACGCAGAACTCCACGGCCGCCAACGGTTGCGGGAACGGCAGTTCCAGGTCCAGGCGCTGGATCACCTGGGGTTTGGGCTTGGGCAACGCCGGCTCGCCCAGCTTGCGCCGCAACCGCGGCAAAACCCGCAACAGGTGCTGCTGCTCGGCCGCGCTTTGTGGCGCGGCCTGGGCCTCCAGTGCCAGGGCCATGGCCTGGGCGAAATCCTCCTGGCGCTCCAGTACGCGGATCAGCCGTGCACGAGCGCCGGGGTAGGCACAATCGCGGTAGATCACCTCGGCCAGGGCCAGTTCGGCGAGCCGCTCGCAATGCTGGCCAACCTGGAACAGCAGCTTGGCCCGACGTTTTTCCAGCCAGGGGTTATCGGTGGCCAGGGTGGCAATCTGCGCCAGCACAGCCTCCAACGGTTCGCCCGCCTCGAACGCCTGCTGGCATTGGTGCAGGAACAGCAGGCCAGATACATCGTCGCGATGGCGCAGCCCGCGGGATTCGGCGCAGAACTCGACCTTTTCGTAGGTGTAGATCCCCAGGTCCGCCAAGACAAACTCCGACCAGTCCTGGTACAGGTTGCCGAAGAACATCAGGCGCAGGCGCTCACATAGATCCATCACCGTGAGGCTGTACAGGCGCTCGTCCAGCTGCGGGGACCACTGCGCAAACGTACGCGGCTCGGTGAACTGGCTGGACAGGCTGGGCAGCCAATCGGACTTCTTGCCCCTGGGCTGCTCGATCCATGGCTTGAACGCTTGCAGTACCTCGCCTTTTTGCAACTGCCCCCACAGCTCATCAAGCGACAGCAGGCCTTGCTCGCTGACCCAACCGTGGGCCAGCAACGGCTGCACGGCCACATCAACCGGGCCGATCTCGACGTAATTGAGCTTGCTCGCCCGAAAATGCACGCCCTTGCGCATCACCATGCGCACCAGCAACGCCTGGGCCGGTTGCGGCAACTGGGCGAACTGCGCCATGAAGCGCTGCTCCTGTTCGTCCAGCACATCGGCATAGCGCTGGCCCAGCCAGTCGAGCACTTGCCGGAAGTTATGCAGGTAGTAGAACGGGTCTTCGAGGGGATTGGACATGACGGGCACTTGGACAAACACTGGTTATGCATACAGAGTGCCGTCCCAAGGCTTGCGTTGCAATGGCTAATAGATCAGTGGCGCACGCAACTTTTTGCATAAAAGTGATCAGATGGGGGTGGATCCGCGTAACATTTGTTGCCCGCAGCCGTTGAGCACGGGGTTTTCGAAGGATGAGAGTAAGGGTTATGAACATGAAGAACTGGGGCCTGCCGCTGGCCGTACTGACGTTTCTGGCATTGGCCGGTTGCTCGACGCCGACCGTCGTGACCTTGCAGAACGGTACTCAGTACCTGACCACAGACACGCCGAATGCCAAGACACCCGATGGTTTCTACGAATTCACCGATATCGCCGGCAAGCGCGTACGGGTCAAGGCGGCGGATGTCGCAACCGTGCGCAAGGAAGACTGACCGCATAACCGTAGGAGCCGGCTAGCCGGCTCCTACGGGTTGTTTCAGGTGATGACGAACGCCTCTGCCGACAGGCTGCCAAGCCCGACCCCCACCAACGTCACCGAGTTATCGCCAAACGTCAGCAACGTATCGCTGCCCACCGCCTTGGCATGGTCGAGGTAGTTGTACTGCCCGTCCACCCCCGCCACGCCCATGAACACCAACTTGTCTGTCGACTGGTAGCCCAGGATCCGGTCCTGGCCAAAGTCGCCGTCGAACAGGAAGGTATTACGCCCGCCGCCCGCCTCCAGCAGGTCATTGCCAGCCCCGCCGACCAGCACATCGTTGCCTTTGCCGCCGATCAGATGGTCATTGCCGTCCAGGCCAAACAACCACTGCCCGCCATCGCCGGCCTTGAGCACATTGGCACCGGCATCGCCCTTGAGCGATGCCGCGTAGGCCGTCAGGTCGCGGCCCGCCAGCAGGCCGTTGTCGGTCACGCTGTGGGTCACCTCCTTGCTGAACAGCAACAGATAGCTTTCCTTGCTCACTATCGCGCCCATGTCACGGGTCATGCTGATGCCGCCTTGGCCGTCGCGGACATACAGGGTGCCTGCACCGTCGTTGGCCACCTCGACGTTTTTCAGTGACTGCTGCAGGTCCAGGGTGTTGAACCCCTTGCCGCCCAACATGATGTTGTAGCCACCGCCATCACGGAAAGTATCGTTGCCTTCGCGGCCTTCCAGGTAGTCGTTGCCCCGGCCGCCCTGGATCAGGTCATTGCCGTCGCTGCCGATGATGAACGTGCTGCCCTTGTGCGCTTCGGCATTGCGGTTGAGGTCTTGCACCCAGGTAGTGGCGCGCGCCGGGTCCGACAGGTTGGCGACGATGATTGTCGAATCACGGCTGGTCAGGTCATAGAACTTGGATTCAAGGATGCGGCTCATGCCGTCGCCATAACCGGTGGGTAAATGTGAGATCCATGTCGGCAGGTTGAGGATGGAAAACGGCAGGATGTTCCACAGTGTCGAGGCGTAGTGGTCGTTGAAGCTGACGATGTTATCGGCGCTGGATTCGTGGGGTTTATCGTGGGCCCAAAGCGAGGACCCCGTGAACGAGGAGCCGTCGAGGGCGCGATAGACCGGGTCGTTTTCGTAGCCGATGTTCAGCACCTTGTCGCTGCTGCTCTGGGTCGGCGAGGCATAGGCCACGTAGTTGGCGTCCTGGTAGAACCCCGCCCAGTTGTCGTTGCTCAAATCCGCCATGCTGTTGACTGCCAGGCCACCGAGGCTATGGCCGCTGACCACCACATCCTGGCCGCTGAGCCCCTGTGCACTGGCATACGCGGCGACTTTGCCGAGCAAGGTGCCAAACGCTTGGCCCGCATAGTTTTTCGCATAGTCCGCAGGGCCGAACGCTGCCAGCAAGTCACTGATCACATCGCCGATGGAATCAAGGATCAGGTTTTCCCTGGGGCCCGAAGTCCCACGGAAGCCGATACCGATTTCCAGCAGTTTGCCGGCGTCATCGTACTTGCCCAGGACCTCGACCTGGGCGCTGGTATAACCGGCTTTTTCGCCAAAGAACGTGCCCCGGGCGTCGACCTTGCCGCCATACTCTAGGGTGCTGGCGCTGATGGGCGTCCAGCCGGCCTTTTGCACGGCGTCGAGGGCGGCCTTTTCCGAGTCAGGGTTCCACGGGATCCCGGGAATCACGCCTTGGGAGTGGGTGCTGCCAATCAAGGCCTGCACCAGGGTGGCCGGCAAACCCAGGCCCAAGCCGTGCTGCTGGTACCCCACGGCAAAGCCGTTATCCAGGTTGTGGTAGGAATACAAGGTGATCGCCATGGCATCGGCGAACAGTGCTTTGGAGTCCTCGGTAGTAAGGTTTTTGTAGTCATAGACACCCATGGTATTGCCTCTCTTTTGTTGGAATTGTCGAGAAAGCCAAAACAGTTGGAATGCTGTAACGGTGGGAGCAAACCTGCTCCCACCGTTTGGAGCTGCGGTGTTTAGAAGGCCCAGTCGAGGCTCAAGCCCACGCCGTGGATTTTCTCCTTGCTGGCCAGCAGGCCGTTGTAGTCGAAGTTCACCCGCGCATCCTTGGTCAGCGCCAGGCTGGCGCGCGCGCCGACCAAGGCCGCGTCGCGCACCATCGGCGAGCTTTCCACGGCAAACGCGGTACTGCCTGAAGCAAACGCCAGGTGGCGCTCGGAATTGGTGGTGCTGAGGTTGTGCTGCCAGCCCAGGGTGCCGGAAACGTCCAACGCCTGATGGTCGCTGAGGTTGAAGGTCTTCAACGCCCGCACGCCGAGGGTGCTGAGCACCAGGTCGCGGGTGTCATCGCCGCCCTTGAGCGCTGCTGCATCGCCTTTCTCGCTGAAGCCGTCGCTGTCCAGATGCACATAGGCCAGGTTGGCGAACGGCTCCAGCGCCAGCGGTTGCAGGTTCAGGCGATAAGCCGCTTCGGTGAAGAGCTGGGTGCTACGGGCATCGACCTTGGCTTTCTGCTTGCCGGCGACTTCGCCGTATTGCAGCTCACGTTTCACATCAGCGCGGTGCCAGCTGTAGGTCGCCCCGCCGCTCAGGCGCCAGGCGCCGATGTCGTGACCGGCATAGGCGCCAAAGTGGTAGCTGTCCACCGATGCCCGCGAATGGGTGCCATCGCCCATGTTCAGCGAGGTATCGCTGTAACCGGCGACCAGGCCCAGGCGTGTGTCTTCGTCCAGCGCACCGTCCACACCCGCCAGCAGGCCGCCGATGGAGGTGGTGTAGCCCGCCGTATCGCTGGCGCTGTCGGTTTTACCCCAGGCGCCAAGGGCCTTGACCCAGACGTTGCCGCGCGTGTCGATGGTTTGTGGCGAGGAGCCCATTTCACCCTGTTGCAGGCGCTCGCCCACCGCTTCACGCAGGTAGCGGTTGTCATTGACCAGCGCGGTTTCCAGGGCTGGGTAGATTTCCCCCGACAACTGTTGGAACGCCCCTTGCGCCGAGGCCGCACTCGGTGCCAGCAGCAGGCTTTCATACACCCCGTTACCCGCGCCCAGTTGCTCGGCCGCCACCGCCACCGCGCGTTGGTTATCGGTCGCCGCAACGCTGGCGAAGCTGTTGGCCGTGCGCGCAACATCCAACTGCACGCCGTTGGCGCCGTAGTTCAGGTTGCCGCCGACAAACAGGTAGTTGGGCAGTACCGAGGCAAAGCTGCCGGTAATTCCCCCGGCCGCCTGCAGGATGTTGTACTGGCGACCGATCAGGCTTTGCGCCTCGGGCTGGCTGAGCAAGGTCGGGCTGTTTTCCAGGGCCAGGGTCACGGTGCCGCCGTTGAGGGTGGCCTTGCCACCGGCGACGATGCGGTCGCTGCTGGTAGTGGACAGTTCCACCGCATAGGTAGAACCCGCGTCGAAGTTGACATCCCCAGCCACGTTCAAGGTGCCGATGGAGTTACCCGGCGCGACCGTACCGCCGCTTTTCGCGTGCAGCGCGCCGATGCTGCCGGAGCCGCCCAACACCCCGCTGTTACTCACCGTGACTTGCGATGCCAGCGAGCCATTGACCGCCAACAGGCCTTGATTGACCAGGGTTGGCCCGCTGTAGGTGTTGTTGCCGGTCAGCACCAGCGTCCCAATGCCCTGCTTGGTCAAGCCGCCGTGACCGGCAATGTCATTGCTCCACACATCCCGCCCGCAGTGCACATCGTCACACACGCGCTGGGTGGGCTTGCCGGCGTCAACTACCGCCCCAACCCCCGGCAAGTCCGCAACAAACTGGCCGCTGCCATAGCCACCGTCGATACGGAACTCGGCCGGGATATCCTCGGCGGTGATAAACATTCCCGGTCCGCTGACCGCCTTGCCCAGGTTGATCATGCCCCAGCCGTACAGGGAGTCGATGCCCGGTGCGCCAAGGTCGGTGGCGGTGGTCTTGAGCAGCGTGGAAATCTGCTCGCCGCTCATATACGGGAAACGCTCCATCAACACGGCGGCCGCGCCTGCCACATGGGGCGCAGCCATGGAGGTGCCGTTTTTGTTGTTCCAGCCCAGGGTCATGTTATCGACCGTGGTGCCCACCATCACCGAGCTGTAGATCGCCGTGCCTGGGGCCGACACGCAGAAGCTGGCGGCATAGCCACAGCGCGACGAGAAGGTGCTGATCACATAAGGGTTGGGGCTATTGGCATCCGGGTTGCGTTGCAATGCGGCCACCGACAGCCAATTGGGTGCGATCTCGGGCACAAAATACGCCAGGCCGGAGATCGCATCGGGGTTGTTCAGGTTGTAGTCGTTGCCGGCTGCGAAGATCGTCAGCACCCCGCTGCGCGCCGCGTTGATCGCACCGGTATAAGCCCCGCCTGGTGCGGTGCCCAACAGCGGCTTGATCTGGTCGAACTGCGCCTGCGCATCGCTGAGAGCAAAATGGGGGAACGCCGGGTCCTTGCCGCCCTTGGCAAACTGATCGCCAATGCCGATGCCCCAGCTGTTATTGATGATGCGTGCGCCGTTGGCCACCAGGCTGTCCCAACCGGCCTGGTACACCGCACCGTCGTTACCCAGGATGATCCCGTCTTCGGGGCCGGGGTCGCCGTTTTCGGCGCTGAGGATCTGTGCGTTGTAGGCCACGCCGTGCATCGGCCCGCCGTTACGGTCGCCGGCGGCAATGCCCCCGACATGGGTGCCGTGGTCGCCCAGCTTGCCGTTGGAACCCAGGGACGGTGTGCCGTCGTAGCGGAACGGGTCACCGGCCTTCACCGGGATATACGGGTCGGTGTACTGGCGGATCCCTTCAGTGACCAGGGTCTGTACCTTGCCCGGGCTGGAGAACTCAGGATGCAGGGCGTATACCGGCTGGTCGAAAATCCCCAGCTTCACGCCCTTGCCGCTGTAACCGGCGGCATATGCCACATCGGCATTGACTGCGCCCAGGCCCCAATCGGCCTTGAACTCATTGCTGCGCCAACTGGCGACATCCCCCAGCTTGCCGGTTTCGACGTAGGGTGCGGCCTGGGCGGTACCCAGGCTGGCCAGGCAACACAGCAACGCGCCGTATGGCACGCGACTCAAGGCCTTGAGCGGGTAGCCCGGGCCTGTTGGGATGGCGGAGTGAAACCCTCGTTGTTTTGCGTTCACGGTGACCTTCCTTAGTTTCATTGCGTTTGTTGTTCTTTTTGTTGGCGCGCTTCAGAACTGCCAGTCGAGGCTCAGGCCCACGCCCTGGTTGCTCTCCTTCGCACCCAATTGGCCGCTGTAGTCGAGGTTGACCCGTGTGGTGTCGCTCAGTGCCAGGCTGGCCTTCAAGCCCACCAGCGCGGCATCGCGCTGAAGCGGTGTGCTGCGCACGGCAAACGAGGGGCCGCCTGCGACGAACGCCAGGTGTTCCTCGGATTCAACCGGCGTGAGGCTGTGCTGCCAGCCGAGCGAGCCGGAGAGTTCCAACTGCTGGCGGTCATTCAGAGGCAGGGTCTTGAGAGCGCGCAGGCCCAGGGTGCCGAGGGTCGCGTCGCGGCGATCACTGCCCCGTTGCAGGGCGGCGCCATCGCCTTTCTCATGGAAACTTTCGCTGTCCAGGTGCACATAGGCCAGGTTGGCAAACGGTTCCAGGGCCAGCGCTTGCAGGTCCAAGCGGTAGGCCGCCTCGGTGAACACCTGCAGGCTGCGCGCATCCAGCTTGGCTTTTTGCTTGGCGCTGACGTCAGCGTATTGCAGGTCGCGCTGCACATCGCCGCGATGCCAGCTGTAGGCGCCGCCCACACTCACACGCCAGTTGCCCAGCTCACGCCCGGCATAGGTGCCCAGGTGATAGCTGTCGACATCGGCCGACGCATGGGTGCCATCACCCATGTTCAGCGAACTGTCGCTGTAGCCCGCCATCACACCGACGCGGGTCTGTTCGTCCCATTGACCATCGACCCCCAGCAGCATGCCGCCGATAGAGCGGGTGTAACCAGCATATTCACTGCTGCTGTCGGCCTTGCCCCAGGCGCCGAGGGCCTTGATCCACAGGTTGCTTTCGCCGGTGGCAGGCACATGGCGCAGGCGCTCACCGACGGCATCGCGCACCTGGCGGCTGTCATTGATCAACATCGCGCCGACTGCCGGGTAGATCTCGCCGGACAACTGCTGGAAGGCCTGGCGGGCCACCACACTGGAGTCGGCACTCAGCACGCTTTCATACACCGGGTTGCCGGCCCCCAACTGCTCGGCCGCAGCGGCCACGGCGCGCTGGTTGCGGGTCGCCGTGACGCTGGCAAAGCTTGCGTCATTGCGCGCGATGGCCAGTTGCACGCCATTGGCGCTGTAGTCGAGGTTGCCACCGAGGAACAGGTAGTTGGGCAATACCGCACCGAAACTGCCGGTGACCCCACCCGCCGCCTGCAGGATGTTGTACTGGCGACCGACCAGGCTTTGTGCTTGGGGCTGGCTGAGCAAGGTCGGGCTGTTTTCCAGGGCCAGGGTCACGGTGCCGCCGTTGAGGGTGGCCTTGCCGCCCGCAACAATGCGATCACTGCTGGCATTCGACAGCTCCACCGCATAGGTGGATCCGGCGTCGAAGCGCACATCCCCAGTCACATTCAAGGTGCCGATGGAATTGCCCGGCGCAATCACGCTGCCGCTATTGGCCTGCAACGCGCCGATACGCCCGGAGCCGCCCAAGGTCCCGCCATGGTTGACCGTGACCGCCGAGGTCAGCGCACCCTCGACCTTCAACACACCGCCATTGACCGTGGTCGGGCCGCGATAGGTGCTGTCGCCGCTGAGCACCAGGCTACCGGCGCCGGACTTGATCAGACTGCCTTGGTAAATGCGCTGGGCCGCCGCCGCATCCCGGGCCATGCCCACTGCGTAGTCGGTCTGTTCCTGCTGGCTGGCGCCGACCCCCGGACCATTTCCCCAGCCCTTGTCCTGCACGGTCTGTTGCCATGCCAGGCGCTCGGCACTGTCTTCGGCCTGGCGTTGCAGCAGCGCCTTGTCGGAGATGCCATTGCTCCACACATCGCCCTGCCCGGCCGCCAGATTGACGTCCATGGCACCCAGCAACTGCCCCGGCCCATGCATCGCCCGGCCAAGGTCCGGCACGCCCCAGCCGACCCTGGCGGTCGGCGCGTCGGTCAGTGAACCATCCAGTTGCGTGGCCGTTGTCAGCAACACCTGCAAGGCCTGCTCGTTGTTCAGGTACGGATAGCGTTCCATCACCAGCGCCAAGGCGCCGGTGGCGTGGGGTGCCGACATCGAGGTGCCGGACTTGATCCCATAGCCGCCGCCAGGAACGGTGCTGTCGATCAGCGCCCCCGGGGTGGCAATACACCAGTACTTGGCGATGCCGCACTGGTTGTATTTCTGGTTATTGGCCTTGTCCAGGCCGGACACCGCCAGCCAGTGGCCTTCCAGCGCCGGTTCAAAGTAAGGCAAGGCCGAGCGCACGCTGGCGTTGGCATAGCCGCTGTTGCCGGCGCTGAACACATTGATCACCCCGGCGCGGGCCACATCGGCGGCGGCGTCCAGCCAGGTGCCCTGGTTGAAGTGCTGGGCGTAGGCCGCGTGCAGGTCGCCCAGGGTCTGGTAGCTGACATCCTTGGGCTGGCTGCCCCAGCTGTTGTTGATCGCGCGCACCCCGGAATCGACCATGGCGCTGTACACCGCCTTGAAGTACTTGGGGTCGGGCGTCGGGCCAAACAGGAAGCTGTCGTTGGCGTTGGTGTTGCCCACATAGATCTGCGCGTTGTAGGCCACGCCATGCATGCCGCTGCCGTCACGCGCCGCCCCCATGGTGCCGGTGACGTGGGTGCCGTGGGAGTCGTTGTTGGGGTTCAGGGCGCCGGTGGTGGAAAACGGGCTGCCATCCACATAAGTGCCGCTGGCGGTCACCGGGTGGAAGCGCTCCGGGGAGGCTTGCGGGTGGCTGGCATCAAAGCCCGAGTCCAGCGCGCCGATCTTCACCCCGGCACCGCTGATCCCCGCGGCGTAAGCCTGATCGGCCTGGATGCGCCCCAGGCCCCAGTCCCGCTGGTATTCCGTCGAGCGCCAACTGGCGGGGTCGCCCAGCTTGCCGGTCTCCACATAGGGCGCGGCCTGGGCGGTACCCAGGCTGGCCAGGCCACACAGCACGACGCAGTGATAGCTTCGTTGTTTTACGTTCACCCAGACTTCCTCTTTTTATTGTGTTTATCAGCCTGTAGGAGCGGGCGTGCCGGCGATGGCGGGCTCAACGGCCTTATCGCCGGCAAGCCGGCTCCTACAGGGTCAGCGTTGGGCCGGGCCAAAGGCTTCGTCGACCTTGGCCAGGTCGGTATCGCGCAGGTTGCCCGCGTAGTAGTGCAATTTGGTCCAGGCCATCAAATAGTCGTAACGGGCCTGGGCCAGGTCGCGACGGGTGCTGTACAGCTGCTGTTCGGCGTTGAGGGCATCGAGGTTGACCCGCTCGCCACCCAGAATGCTTTGCTTGGTCGACACCACCAGCGCTTCGGCAGAGGCCAGGGCCTTTTGATAGGCACGCAGTTTGCTCACCCCCGACAGGCAGGCGCTGAACTGGCGCCGCAGCTCGATCAGGGTCTCGCGGGTCTTGCCCTCCAGCTCATATTCGGCCTGCTCCATGGAGCGGCTGGCCTGGCGGGTGGACGCCGCGACGCCGCCACCGGCATACAACGGCACGCTGACTTCAATGCCGATGGTGTTGGTGTCGTAGCGCTGGTTGTAGGTGTTGCCGCTGTCGGACTCCTGCTGGCGCGAACTGGCGTACGCGGTGATGCGCGGCAAGTGCCCGGCGCGGTTGCGTTCCACCTCATAGCGCGCCACCTCCACGGCCTGGCGCTGGGAGGCCAGGGTCGGGTTGTTGGTCAGCGCCAGTTCGTGCCAGCTGTCGTAGTTGGCCGGGGCCAGGGTGAAGGCAGCAAAGTCGTGGTTCAGAGGCGCCAGGTCGGCAATATCGACGCTCTGTACGCCGAGCAGCGCCCCCAGTTCGCGCAGTGACGCATCCTGCTCGTCGAGCGCCTGGATTTCTTCGGCGGTGGCCAGTTCGTAACGGGACTCGGCCTCCAGAATATCGGTACGCGTGCCCTCGCCTTGCTGGAACAGGTGCTGGTTCTGCTGGAACTGTTGCTCGTAGGCCTTCTTTTTGGCCCGGGCGATGTCGATCTGGTCCTGGGCGAACAGTGCCTGGGTGTAATAGGTCAGCACCCGCACCAACAGCGCCTGGCTCTTGTCGCGAAAACTCTCGTCGGCAAACAGCGCCTGGGCCACGCCCTTGCGGTAGTTGGCATAGGCTTCGTAGTCGAACAGCGGCTGTTGCAGGGTAAAGGTCGAGCCGAAACTGTTGTAGTTACGGTCGTCGTGATAGTGGCCACCACGGCCATCAGGCAGGTTGGCCTGGGAGTTGTTGCGGCCCTTGTTGTAGTTGTACGACAGCCTTGGCAACAGGCCAGCGCGGCCGATGGTGCGGTTTTCCAGGCCGGCGTCACGCTCCTTGATTGCACCGAGGAACACCGGATCGTTGCGCAGCGCCTGTTCATACACATCGAACGGGCCCATGGCGGCCTGGGCGCTGCTGCACGCCATTAGCAAGGCGATGAACACTGGTTTCATGCTCATTCCTCGGTCAACGCCGAGCCGGCACGGTCGAGCAGCGGCTTGAACAGGTAGTTGAGCAGCGAGCGCTCGCCGGTGCGCACAAACATCTCGGCGGGCATGCCGGGCTTGATCACCAGGCCCTGGAGTTTTTCCAGGGCGACATCGCTGACCGTGGTGCGCAGCACGTAATACGGCGCACCGGTT
Organism: Pseudomonas sp. WS 5021; assembly: GCF_012985535.1. Classification (NCBI taxonomy): domain Bacteria; kingdom Pseudomonadati; phylum Pseudomonadota; class Gammaproteobacteria; order Pseudomonadales; family Pseudomonadaceae; genus Pseudomonas; species Pseudomonas sp. WS 5021. Next base: position 660,610 of record NZ_JAAQWP010000002.1, read on the forward strand.
TTTTCGTCGAGCAACTGGTCGGCGGAGATCAGGCTCACCTCCCCCGGCACCCGGGGTGTACGGCTCTGGTTGAAGGCGGTGAACAGGATATCGACCGGCAGATGGCTGCCGACCTTGTCCACCAGGTTCACCGGCAGGCGCCCTTCCACTTCCAGGCGCGTGTCCTGGGGCACGATTTCCAGCAGGGTCTCCCCGGCCCGCACCACCGCACCGATGGTATGCACGCCGAGGTTGACCGCAATGCCATCGGCCGGCGCGTTGATTTCACTGTGTTGCAGGTCAAAGCCAGCAGAGGTCAGTTGCTGCTCCAGGGTCAGGCTGCGCAGTTGCGCGTCGGCCAACTGGCTGCGGACCTCCTTCTGGTACTCCTCGCTGTGCTGTTGCAACTTGAGGCGCGATTCGAGGATGCCCTGCTCCAGGCGCCCGCTTTCGCCGCTGTTCTGCGCCAGGTCCTGCTGCACCTGGGACAGTTGGCGCTGGTACTCCAGCAGGCGGTTGCGCGGGATATAGCCGTTGTCGGCCAGGGGTTGCAGGTTGGCCAGTTGATCACGCAGAGATTGCGCCTGGGCGCTGAGGTCGGTGCGGGCGCGGCGCATGCCGTTGAGCTGGGCGCTGGCGCCTTCGATATTGGCGCGAATCCCGGATTGCTCGCGGGCAAAGGCGTCGCGCCGGCTGCTGAACAGCTGGCGCTGGCCTTCGAGCACCAACGCCAGCGCAGGATCGGGGGCGCTACTCAGTTCAGCCGGAAAGGCCACCGCCGGCAAGCTGTCGCGCTCGCTCTGCCAACGGGCGACGCTGGCCCAGGCCATGCGGTATTGGGCTTGCAGGGAATGCACGTCGGCCTGGCTTTGGGTCGGGTCGAGGCGAAACAACGGCTGGCCCTGTTTGACCACCTCGCCTTCGCGCACCAGGATCCGGCTGACCACGCCGGGGCTCAGGGTTTGCACGGCCTTGCGCTTGCCGGACACCACCACCGTGCCCTGCACCGGGATCCCCTGGTCCAGCGGCGCGAGGCTGGCCCAGAGGAAGAATCCGCCGGCGCCAACCACCGTCATCACCCAGCCCAGGCGGGAGAAAAAGCGCGCATCGCGCTCGGGAAAGGTCTGCTCGAGTGGCAGGCTGTTATCGGTATTCATTGGCCTGGATTCCTTGCCGCAGGATATTGACGGTTCAAGCTGACGCCGGCCTTTTCACGGGGTGGCTCCGCTTGCCCGGACAGCGCCCGCAGCACCTCCTGGCTGGGGCCAAACGCTTGCAGGCGGCCTTCGTTGAGTACCAACAGCTTGTCGGCCTGGGCCAGGGCCGAGGAGCGGTGGGTCACCAGGATCACGCTGCTGCCCTGGGCTTTCATCTGCATGATGGCGCTGGCCAGGGCGGCCTCGCCCACGGTGTCGAGGTTGGAGTTGGGTTCGTCGAGCACGATCAGGCGCGGCCCGCCATACAGTGCGCGGGCCAGGGCCACCCGTTGTTTCTGCCCACCGGACAGGCCGCTGCCGTCGTCGCCCAACACCGTGTCGTAGCCCTGGGGCAAACGCAGGATCAGGTCATGCACCCCGGCTTGCTGCGCGGCTTGCACCACCCACTCGGGGTCAGCCTGGCGAAAGCGCGCGATGTTGTCGGCGATGCTGCCGCTGAACAGCTCGATGTCCTGGGGCAGGTAGCCGACATGGGGCCCGAGGTCGTCGCGGTCCCAGCGATGGATATCGGCGCCGTCCAGGCGCACCGTGCCCGCCAGGGTCGGCCACACGCCCACCAGTACTCGCGCCAACGTCGACTTGCCGGACCCGGAGGCCCCCAACACCCCCAGCACTTCACCGGCCGCGAGGTTGAAGCTGACCTGATGCAACGTCGCCACCCGCCGCCCCGGCGGCCCGGCAGTGACCTGCTCGAAACTCACTTGGCCCTTGGGCGCCGGCAACGCCATGGCCTGCGCCCCGGGCGGGAACTCCTGCAACAGCTCATCGAGGCGTTGATAGGCCAGCTTGGCCGAACTCCATTGCTTCCACACCGCGATCAACTGGTCGATCGGGCTCAACACCCGGCCCATCAGGATAGTGCCGGCAATCATCATCCCGGCGGTCATCTGGCCCTTGATCACCAGCAAGGCGCCCAAGCCCAGCACGAGGGATTGCAGGAGCAGGCGCAGGGATTTGCTCAGGGAGCTGATCACCGAGCCGGTATCGCTGGCCTGGTTCTGCAAGCCGAGAAACCGCGAATGCACCTGGAACCAGCGACTGCGCAGCGCCCCCAGCATGCCCATGGCCTGGATGGTCTCGGCGTTGTGCAAGTGGCTGGTGGCCAATTGGGTGGACTGCTGCGAGTAGCCGCTGGCTTCGCGCAAGGGTTTTTTGGTCAGGTATTCGTTCAGGCATGCCAGGGCGATCAACAGCACGGCGCCGGCCGTGGCCAACACCCCCAGCCACACGTTGAACAGAAAGATCACCAGCAAATAGATCGGGAACCACGGCGCATCGAAGAACGCAAACAACGCCGGCCCGGTGAGGAACTGGCGGATATGGGTCAAATCCCCGAGCGATTGCCCAGCGTGGCCTTCGCCCCGTTGCAGGTTGCGCTCGAAGGCGGCCTTGTATACCTGCAAGTTGAAGCGCCGCTCCAACTGGCTGCCGATGCGGATCACGATAAAGCTGCGCACCACTTCCAGGGTGCCGATAAAAGCAAAGAAACCTACGACCATCAGGGTCAACATCACCAAGGTGGTTTCGTTCTGCGATGACAGGACCCGGTCATACACTTGCAGCATGTAAATGGACGGCACCAGCATCAACAGATTGATCAGCGCGGTGAAGCAACCGACGCTGATCAGGATACTTTTATAATCGCCGAGGGCTTTAAACAGTGGTGCAGTGGGAGTGGTCTTCGCCATGTTGCCTGATCTTCCCTGGGCTGAAATACGCGCGATAGTCTGCCGGGCGCCCCAATGGATGGGGCGGGCAACTATTTCAATAGTGTTTAATGCGCTGGAAGTGACAGGTGGATATAGGTCACGACCAACAAACAGCTCTATACCTGGTAGTTATAAGCATATAACCGTAATAGTTAATTATTGTGTGCGCTGCAGTAACAGCTCTAATCCAGAAGCAGAACGCGCGGTATATTCGCCTTCTTTCTGCCGATTCAAATGAGTAATACCGGTGCCCTCGGCATTCATTAGCCAGATGCCATCCGGGGTGGGCAGCCACGTCAGGGGTTTTTGCCCCAGCCACTGTTGCGCACACTCAATATCACCCGCCAGGCTATTGGGCTGGGCGATCAGATCCAGCTCGCACACCTGCTCCTGCTGGTGTAGTTGCCAGTGCCCAGCCAGTTGCGCGGTGCTGGGTAAAACAAGACTGCTTGCCATTGCGTTGGCTCCTGCCGACACGAGCAATGCCGGGATCACCCAGGCGATTGCATTGCGAAAAATAGTCATCACCATTACCCGTTTACGGGGCTGTTGCAAGGAAAGAGCGGCGCCGGGGCACCGCCCTTCGTTACGCCTTGATCAAGCCACGATGTCGCTATAGGCCGCCTGGCCCACGGTGGTGACGAGGAAATCCGCCACGCCGTGCCCGGAGAAGTCCACCGCCAACGTGCCCAGGTTGGTACCCGAGGCGTAGGTCAGCACGGCATCGCCGGCAGCGCCGGTAAAGGCGTTGACGAAATGCAGGCCGCTGCCCTTGGTGATGCCGGTCAGGTCGATCTTGTCCGAACCTGAGGTGAAGTCGAGGATCTGGTCCGCCGCACCTGGCCGGGAGTCAGAGCTGGCACCGAACACAAAGGTGTCCGAACCCGCGCCGCCCCACAGTTTGTCGGCACCGCCACCGCCGTAGATCAGGTCATTGCCGGCACCACCCTTGAGGGTGTTGGCCACTGCGTTGCCGATCAGCAGGTCGTTGCCCGAGCCACCGAAGGCGTTTTCCACGGTCACGCCCTGGGCGATCGACACGTTACCCACCAGGCCGCCCACGTCGGAGAACGAAGTCTCGTTGAGGTTGATTTTCTGGTTCTGGGTAAAGCCGGAGAAGTCCAGGGTGTCGTTGCCACCGCCGTCCCACACCGAGAACACCAGCTTGTCGGCATTGGACGTGGCGCTGAGGTGATCGCGCCCGGTGTTGGAGTTGAAGCCGTAGGTGGTGTCACCGGCACGGGTGTTGAAGTTGGCGCCGTAGAGCTTCTGGATCGCCGCGATATCGTCGATCAGTGGGCCGGACGCATAAGCCTCGACCCCGCCTTTGGTGAAGTTCTGGTTGGTGTTGTTTTCACCCCAGTAGCTCATGACGCTGTAGCCACGGGTGTCCTGGCCGTAGTCCGCGTCCTTGTAGGACGGGTTGCCGGTCCCGGCGTTGTAGTCGCCAGGGTGATCCAGGCCCAGGGTATGGCCGATCTCGTGGGTCAGGGTCTGGCGCCCGTAGTTGTTCAGGCCAGGGTTGATGTTGGCGGTGTAGCTGTTGTTGATCAGGTACCACGAGGTGCCATCCGTGCCGCTCGTGTGGTACTTCTCATTGGTGCCGGGCAGGTAGGCAAAGGCCGCGGCGCCGTCCTGGCCTGCGCTGTAGTTGCCGAAGGTCATGTGGAAGTCGCCGCCCGAGGCTTTCTCGGTGAAGGTGACATTGGCCACATCGGCCCAGGATTGCATGGCCAGTACGGCCTGGCCTTTTTGCAGGTTGCTGAACTGGCTGAACCCGGAGATACCATGCTTGTTCATGGTCGCCGAGGAAGCCTGGGTCAGGAAGGTGTAGGTCAGATCGATCCTGCCGTTGCCGTCAACGTCCCGGTATGCCGCGTTTTCGCGCAGCAAATGGTCGGCTGCCTGGTCGACAGAGAACGAAGGTTTGCCATTGACCGTGAGGTTGCCGCCACGGTCATACAAATGGCTAAAGCTATCGATTTGTGAATAGGCACTACTTGCTTGAGCTGCCGAGACAATAGCTTTGTCTTTTACTTTCGACATAAACGTACTTCCTTGTTTGCAAGTGGAACAGTTTTTGTCCGATATGACGCTCTCGGGCGAGATCGTCCTATCACTCGCCTCTTATGAAGGCGAAAGAAAACTGACACAATTCGAAATCACACGTCCAGTGATTTTTTTGTTGGAAAAGTTCATGGACGGAATAACGGCTGCAAACATTGGGAATTAAGTGTTTATATTCTTTGTTTTGGGGCGAGTGACGGAGAATCGGCTATTTAAATATTAAATAGTGCTAAATAATTAAATGCCAGACGGGTCACACTTATTGCGTAATGGATCCAATATATTGATTGGGCGGCACTTTAAAAGTGCCACCGTGTCATTCGCAAATATTAAATAGCCACTGTTTTATTATTGATAGCCAGCGCCGGCAAGCCGGCACCTACAAAGTGATAGCGGCCTCAGGCTTACCCACGCCAGCCCGTCTGGCGCAGTGCCTCCAGCAGCGTCTGCCCATCCAGCCCCGGCACCAGCACGCCATCGGCGGTGGTCATGTCTTCCCCGGCGAGGATCGCGTTGATGATCGCCTCTTCCACCGCCTCGGCCGCGGCGCTGAACAAGGGCGAAATATGATCGTTATTGACCATGCTCAAGGTTGTGCTCAGGGGCAAGTCCTTGCGCCCGTAATCTGCCGGCGGCAGGTGGTGATTGCCAGTGGCAAACGCCAGGAACAGATCGCCACTGGAGTCCTCGGTGCCGCCGCCGGTGCGGGCAATGCCGATGGATGCGCGTTGCGCCAGGCGCTGGCACTGGTGCGGCAGCAACGGTGCATCGGTGGCGATAATTACCACGATCGAGCCCATGCCCGGGGTGCCCCGGTCGGCAAACGGCGAGGCAATGTCCATCAGGTGGCGCCCCACCGGATAGCCATCCACCCGCAGCTCCTGGCGCTTGCCGTGGTTGGCCTGCACCAGCACGCCAACGGTCCAGCCGCCCTGCTCCACCGCCAGCTTGCGCGAGGCGCTGCCGATGCCGCCCTTGAACTCATGGCAGATCATCCCGGTGCCGCCGCCCACGGCGCCCTCTTGCACCGGGCCGGACTCCGCGCTCGCCATGGCTTGCAGCACATGTTCGGGGCCGATGTGCTGGCCCCAGATATCGTTGAGCAGGCCGTCGTAGGTCTCCATCACCACCGGCATGCACCAGTACACCGCCGGGTCCGCCAGGCTATCGCGCTCCAGGGCAATCAGGGTGTCGCGCACAATGCCGATACTGTGGGTGTTGGTGATCGCCAGGGGCGTCGTCAGCAGCCCGGCTTCGCCGATCCACTCAAGGCCCGTGGCGTCGCCGTTGCCATTGAGCACGTGGTACCCGGCAAAACACGGTTGTAGCCGCGCCGCACCGGCCCGCGGCTGGATCAATGTGACCCCGGTGCGCACCTGCTTGCCGTCGATCTGCTCCTTGAGCGTGCTGTGGCCGACCCGAACCCCGGGGACGTCGGTAATCGCATTCAATTCGCCGGGCGTGCCCAACCCCAACGTAATGCCCAATTGACGTGCGCGCATAACCACTCCTTACAGTTTCTGAAACGCCGGACTCGACCGGCCGCTGATGCAATAGAGGATCACCGACATTGCCAGCAGGCCAATGATAATCATGATGTCGCGCATGGAGGCCGCGATAAACAAGGTAAACAACAGATAACCCGCGCCCGCCACGGCCAGCAACGCCGGCACCGGCCACAGGGGCATGCGGTACGGGTGCTCGCGGTCGCGCAACAGCACCCGGCTCATCAGCGCGCTCAGGGCCACGATCAGGTACACCAGCATGATCAACAACACACTGAAGGACGTCAGGTCTGCCAGGTTGGAGCTGAAGCTGAGCAGTGCCGAAGGTATCGCCAGGAACAGCGTGGCCAGCCATGGCGAATCCCAGCGCGGGTGGATGCGGGTGAACAATTTGTTGATGGTCGGCGTCCACAGCGCATCGCGACCACTGCTGAACACCACCCGGCCGATCTGAATCACGATGGCGACGATGGCGTTGAACACCGAGAGGAAGATCCCGGCGCTGACCAGGCGTGACAGGGTTTCATTGCCATGGCTGGTCAGCAGGTAGCCGATCGGGTCCGGGCTGCTGATCATCTCGCTCAGGGAGGGCGCGCCGATCAACAGCGCGGTGATCGGCACCAACTCGATCACCACCACCAGGCCCAGGGACCACAGGACCGCCTTGTGCACGCCCTTGCCGCCGCATTTCATGTCTTCGGCCAGCAGCACCGCCGGGCCGTAGCCGTTGAACGAGAACAGGCCGATGCCCACCGCGCCGATCACCAGCGCCCAGGGCGCCAGGTGCAGCACGCCGTTTTCGACGATCTGCGGTTGGAACAGCACACTGGCCGGCTGCACCGGGTTGCCGAAGCCAATAAATACGATCACCAGCAACGCCGCTACTTCCAGCAGCAGGCAGGTGCCGGTGATCCAGGCGTTGAGCTTGATATTGAGAATGCCCAGGGCGTAACTGCACACCACAATCACCAGGGCCACGGTTTGTGAATCGAATGTCGTGCCCAGGGCGTTGTTGAGGTAGGTCGCCGCGCCGGTGGCCAGCACCGGCGGGATAAACAACAGCATCACCAGCACTGTCAGGAAGGTCGCGTAGCCGGCCATGCCGCCGAACACGCGCTTGGCATACACATACTCGCCACCGGCACTGTTATGGGCGCGCCCAAGCTCCGCGTAGCAAAAGGCGAACATCAGCGCCAGCAGCCCAGCCATCACAAACGCCAGGAACACCCCGCTGCCGGCTTGCTGGATCGCAAACGGTGCAATCACAAATACGGAACTGGCCGGAGTTACCGCCGAAACGGTAATGGCCACCACATCGAACACACTCAAGGTAGGTTTCAGCACGCCATCGGGTGCGGGGGTTGCGCTCATGTCGTTATCCTCATGGTTATTCTTTTTATTGGAAAGCTGGTTGAGGCAGAAACGAAAAAGGGAAAGCGGGTGCGGGATATGTTTCCCGCTGAATGCCAGGGAATCTAGGCGCTGTGCCGGCGCCCGCCAATTCCCCTATTGGAGTACTCCCCTTGACGGGCTCGTGCAAAAGCCGAACCCTTGGCCGATCTTTCAGCCATCGGAACCCATCACATGAGCCTGTTCAGGGAAATCGGCATGCATGCGGGCCTGGGTCGCACCGTGTCGCAAATTGGCACCGAGCGTTTCTGGAAGCAACTGGTGTTGCTGCTGCACCAGAACCTGGCCTTCGATAACGCCCTGGCGATCTTCTACCCGATGGATGGGCCGCCCCAGGCGCTGGAGGAATACGACGCGCAGCCCACCAGCAAGCCGGCGTCGATGCTGGTGTACCTCAATGGCTTGTACTTGCTCGACCCGTTCTTCCAGGCCTGCCGCGAAGGTTACGCCAGTGGCGTGTATCGCCTCGAAGAGGTGGCACCGGACCATTTCCGCCAGAGTGAGTACTTCCTCAATTACTTTCACGACAACGTGCTGGAGGATGAGGTGCAATTCATCCTGCAACTGCCCGGGGTGGGCACCTTGTCGTTGTCGTTGGGGATGCAGCGCGTGTTTACCGCCACGGAAACCGGGCTACTGACACTGCTGGCGGCGTGGGTGCTGCCCTTGATGCAGCAACATTGGCAGCAGAGCACCCAGCGCGCACCGGCCGGCGCGGCCATGGCCAGCCAGATCCGCGATGCGTTGAGCCATTTTGGCAGTGGGGTGTTGTCCGAGCGCGAACTGGAAATCGCCCGCCTGGTATTGCGCGGGTTCTCGTCCAAGGCCATGGCCGAACGCCTGAGCATCTCGCCGGACACGGTCAAGGTGCATCGCCGGCACCTCTACGCCAAGCTGGATATCTCGTCGCAGCCGGAGCTGTTTTCGTTGTTTATCCAGTCGTTGGGGCATGACCTGGATAACCCATAGGGAGGCCATGTATCGACTGGTCCACCGCTATCGCAGCGATGCGGCGACCCGACAAGCCAGCTCCCACAGTTGGTGTGTGATGTGTGCAAAGTCCTGTGCCCAACCGAGATCCCCTGTAGGAGCGGGCTTGCCCGCGATGGCGGTAGATCATGTAAGGATGTGTTGACTGGCCTACCGCCATCGCTGGCAAGCCAGCTCCTACAGTTGGTGTGTGGTGTGCAAAGTCCTGTGCCCAACCGAGATCTCGTGTAGGAGCGGGCTTGCCCGCGATGGCGGCAGATCAGTCACAGGTATCTAACGCCCGGTACGGATGGTGTTCCAGATCCGCGTCCGAATGCGGTCGATCTTCATCGGCATGGCTTCAAGGGCGAATAACTTGCCCATCATTTCTTCGCTCGGGTACACCTTGGTGTCGCTCTTGATCACCGGGTCTACCAGGCTGTCGGCGGCGCTGTTGCCGTTGGCGTAGTGCACGAAGTTGGTGATGTCGGCCATCACGTCCGGGCGCAGCAGGTAGTTCATGAAGGCATAGCCGGCCTTTTCATCCGGGGCGTCGGCGGGCATGGCGACCATATCGAACCAGATCGCAGCGCCTTCCTTGGGAATGTTGTAGCCAATCTTCACGCCATTCTTGGCTTCCTTGGCGCGGCTTTCGGCCTGCAGCACGTCACCCGAGAAGCCAACCGCCACGCAGATGTCGCCGTTGGCCAGGTCGCCGGTGTATTTCGAGGAGTGGAAGTAGGCAATGTACGGCCGCACCTTGATCAGCAGCGCCTCGGCTTTTTTATAGTCCTCGGGGTTCTTGCTGTGATGAGGCAAGCCCAGGTAGTTCAGGGCGATCGGCAGCAGTTCCGGGCCGTTGTCGAGGATCGCCACCCCGCATTTGCTGAGTTTTTCCATGTATTGGGGCTTGAAGATCAAGTCCCAGGAGTCGACCGGCGCATCCTCGCCCAACACTGCCTTGACCTTGTCGATGTTGTAGCCGATGCCAGTGCTGCCCCACAGGTACGGGAAGCCATGCTCATTGCCCGGGTCGTTGGTTTGCAGGGCCTTGAGCAGCACCGGGTTGAGGTTTTTCCAGTTCGGCAACTGGCTCTTGTCGAGCTTTTTCAGGGCCCCGCCCTGGATCTGCCGGGCCATGAAGTGGTTGGACGGGAACACCACGTCATAGCCCGAGTTGCCGGTCATCAACTTGCCGTCCAGGGTCTCGTTGCTGTCGTACACGTCATAGCTGAAACCGATCCCGGTTTCCTTCTGGAAGTTCTTGGTGGTGTCCGGCGCGATGTAGCTCGACCAGTTGTAGATTTTCACCGTTTCGGCGGCCTGGGTCAGGGAGGCCACTAACATCAAGGGCAACAGGGCAATGGGTCTCATGGTTCGATTTCCTGGCGGTTATAGGGCTGTTTTTATGGCAGGCGATCAAGGATCAAAAGATTAGAGGATCAACACATAGGTCTTGCGCACGGTCTCCTGGATATCCCAGATCCCCGTGCTGTTGGCCGGCAACATCAGTGCATCGCCGGCTTCGATATGCAGGGTTTCGCCGTCATCGGGGGTGAACGTGCAGCGGCCCTGGATGAAGTGGCAGAACTCCTGCGCCACGATCTGGCGCCGCCAGCGGCCCGGGGTGCATTCCCAGATGCCGGTTTCGACGCCATCATTGCGTTCCACACTGAGGGTGGAGGCCACGGCGACCGGGGTGCCCAGGGGCACGGCGACCGGACTTGAGTCCGGCAGGTGGCGGTTTAGTGTGTCTTTGAACTGGGTAATGCTCATGGTCATACCTGTGGTGAATGAAGCGACTTAGTGCATGAAACCTTCCATGAAGCCGGCCATCCCGCTGGCCAGCTTGCGCCGCCAGGGTGCGGTGTTCGGGTCGGCGAGGGTCTGGTCCTCATGGACAAAGCTGCGGATGATGGCGTTGTAGCCCAGCCAGCGGCATGGCTCCGGCTCCCAGCCCTTGAGCGCCGTCAGGCCGCCATCACGCAGCACCCACGGCTGCCGGACCAGCGGCGTGTCACGCCCCAGGATCAGGTCGGCCAGGGTCCGCCCGCCCAGGTTGCTGGCGCCCACGCCCTCCCCGCCATACCCGCCGGACAAGGCGATGCCGCTCTGCTGGTCGCACAGCATGTGCGGCCGAAAGCGCCGCGACATACCGAGGTTGCCGCCCCAGGAGTGGGTCACGCGCACGTGCTTGAGTTGCGGAAACAGCTCGCAGAACAGGTAGCGGCGCAGTTCCACTTCGCTGTCGGTGAGGTCGAAGTTGTGGCGCAGCTTGCCGGCAAACTGATAGCCGCCGCGGGCACCGAATACCAAGCGGTTATCGGCGGTGCGCTGGCCGTAAGTGACCTGGCGGCTGCTTTCACCAAAGGCCTGGCCCTGGTTCAGGCCGATTTCTTCCCAAGTACTGGCCGGCAGCGGTTCGGTCGCAACGATCAGGCTCTGCACCGGCAGTTGATAGCGCCCCAGGGGCTTGAGCGTCGGCGCATAGCCTTCTACCGCCGGCACCACCCACGAGGCTCGGACCTGGGCTTTGTCGGTGCGCAGGCTGCCGGACTGCCAATGGGTGACCGGGCTGTTTTCGTAGATCGCCACGCCCATGGCCTCGACCACCCGCGCCAACCCGCGCACCAGCTTGGCTGGGTGGATCGTCGCCACATGGGGCGTGTAGACCGCGCCATAGGCCGAGGCAATGCGGATCTGCCCGGCCAGTTGCTCGGGGCTGAGCCAGCGGTAGTCATCGTCGGTCAGGCCTTGGCCATGGAGCTTGGCCAGGTATTCGCGCAGGCTGGCTTCCTGCTCGGGGTAACGGGCGGCGCAGTGCAGGGCCCCGCCCTTGCGGTAGTCGCAGTCGATGCCTTCGCGCTGCAACACCTGCCCGACTTCATCGGGGACGCCGTGCAGCAGATCAAACGAGGCCCGGCGCTGCTCGGCAGGCAACCCCGCCAGCAAGCGGTCTTCGCCCAGGAGGTTGCCCATCAGCCAACCGCCGTTGCGCCCGGAGGCTCCGAAGCCCGCGGTCTGTGCCTCGACGATCACCACCTTGAGCTGCGGTGCATGGCGCTTGAGGTAATAAGCGGTCCACAACCCGGTGTAGCCGGCGCCAATAATGGCCACATCGACATCCAGGTCCTGCCCGAGGGACGCACGCGCCTCCAGCGGCTCTTGCAGCTGGTCCATCCATAAACTGATCTTGCGCCATGCCGGCATACTGAAACTCCACCACCAAACGTCGATGGCGTGATCCTAGTGCCTGGCTTCAGTCGTCGTCTTGCGCGCGTGCACGCAGGGAAATTTGTTTGACGTAGGCCTTGGGCGACAGGCCCGTGTGCTGGCGGAAACAGCTGTAGAACGCCGACAACGAGTTGAAACCGGCGGCAAATGCCAGTTCATCGATGCGGATCGGCGGCGTGGCGCCATCCAGTGCCGCCAGTAAATGTTGCAGGCGGGCCTGGTTGACGTAGCGGTAGAAGCTCTGCCCCAGCACCTGGTTGAGCAGGTAGGAAATCTGGTTGCGGCTGTAGCCACATTCCTTGGCCACCCGTTGCAGGTCCAGTTCGGGGTCGAGATAGGGTTGCTGGCGCTGGAAGTACTGCTGCAAATCGTTGGCCAGGTAGCTCAGTTGCTGGGGCGACAGGCCCAGGCGGCTGACGGTCGGCCGTGTGGCCTGGGACTGGGAACGGCTGGTAGCGGGCTCGTGCACCAGGGACGCGTATTCGTTGACGCGCCAGATCAGCCCGTCGCGCACGGTGATCGCCTCACTGGTGCGAAACGACACCAGGCCCTGGCCACCGCGCAAGGTCACGCGATACTGGATAAATGCGGTATCGCCGTCGGTGCGGATGCGATCGGTGTGCTCAATCGCCTCGTCGGGGTCGCGCGGCATGCTGGCTTGCAGGTACTCACGCAACTGGTCGAAGCACACTACGCGGTTCTGGAAGAAGTCGTGGTACTGGATATCCGGGTGATAGTGCGCCATTACCCCGTCCAGGTCGCGGTGCTTCCAGCACAAGTGATGGCGCAATACCACGTCGGCAGTCGCTTGGGTCTGTTGCGGGCAATCGGCCGGGACGGTCTGTGGCATACAACACTCGAAAACGGCTAAAGCCTGGAGCTTGCACAACTTTACCGGGTGCTTCAATGGCCAAGTGACAGTTTTAAGTAATGGCCTTTTGCCTAAGCATTTGTAAGACATGACCCACGTCAAACTTCTCGCAAGGAAGCGCCGAACGGACAGAAAAAACCCCGGTACTTATTGCCAGTGAGTGCTATTTTTTAAGCTTCACCGTCAGGACTATTGATGGACCTGACGCCCTTGCCGCGAGCTAAAGGAAGTGCTCAATGAACAAGGTTGGCAACATGAACAAAGTGACGTTCCCCAATGCATGCCAGTTGATGCGCTGGCACTTTCACCCGGTTGGCTTTGAAGGCAGCATGGACGCGCCTGGCAGCATGATCGCGCGATTGTTTGACCGAGAGAGTGGCGAAACCCTGATTGCCATCGCCGGCATTCCTTGCGCCACGGTGATGAACGCCACGGATGTGGAGCGGATTATCGAGGCAATCGAGGCTGAGCTGGACTCGTTTGTGCGCCCGCAACTGCGGCAGGCTTGAACTGCGTAGGGGCTGCTTCGCTTCGCGAGGCAGCTCCTACAGGGATCTAACGGCGGCGGTCATCGAAGAACGCCTTGCTCCCCACCACCCGATCCGACGCCTTCGGCGCATTCGTGCCCTGGCCATCCTGCCCTTCGACATACCAATAGCAATGGCTCACCGCCCGGGTAATCCCGACATAGGCCAGGCGCAGCACCTCGTCTTTTTGCGCATTGTCATAGGGCTCGGCATCACCGTCCTTGCCCAGGCCGGCCATACGGTACACCTGGTTCTTGTACGGCGAGCGGGTCAGGTGCTGGCAATCGCCGAGCAGAAACACCGCATCCGCCTGTAGGCCCTTGGCGCTGTGGTAGGTCAGTTGCTTGAGGCGGCGCATGGCGGGAGGCAAGCTAGAATCAAGATTAACTACAGATTGAATATGCTCTTGAATCAATAGTTTATCGCTACTTTTTCGATACAACATCAATACCGATTCGCCACGCTGATAGTGCGCCAACAACTGCTGGGCCAAGGCTGCCTCGTCGCGATCAAGCACCTGTACCGGCACCAATGCCCGATCTACGCCGCTGGCCTTGGCCTTTTTGCCGCTGATCGCCGGTGCGGCTTTAACGATGTGCTCGGCCGCATCGATGATGTGCTGGTGACTACGAAAGTTCTCCCCGAGCATCACCCTAGTGGTGGCCGGTGACGGGAACTCCTTGTTGAACTCCATGAAGTATTTGGGCGAGCTGCCGCGCCAGCCATAGATCGACTGCCAGTCATCACCCACGCAGAGCAGCGAGGAATGCTGGGCACCGCGCCCCACATGCATCGCCGGCCCACGACTGCGGATTTCGCGCAGGCTGGCGCGGATCCACGAGACGATCTGCGGCGAGACATCCTGGAATTCGTCGATCATCAAGTGCGACAGCGGGCGCAACAGCCCATCGTTGAGCAACTTGAGGTTTTCCGGGGTGTTCTCGCCAAACAGCGAAAACATGCGGTTATAGGTCATGATCGGCGGCGACTGGTCCAGCAGGTGATCTTCCAGGGCCTTCCAGAAAATACCCAGGGCCTCGAAGAAGCCGCGATCCGGGTCATCCTTGGCAAAGCTCATCTGGCCCACAGCCGTGGGCACGTCCAGGCCGAGGTTTTCGATAAACCCGGCGGCGGTGACGAAACAATCCAGCAGCGGCGCCGAAGCCAGTTCACCCTTGACCTTGTAATCAAACCCCGGCCCCGAGGTGGTATCTGCGGCCAGGCTGCTCAACAGGCGCCTGGATGACTCGTAGCTATCTATCCATATCAATGGCTTACGACAGAAAGCTTGAAACAAGGTGCGCTTGACCGCCCATTCCGCGCGTACCGACAGCTTGGCCCCGGGGCGAGCAATCTGCGGGTTTTCCCGGGAGTCGAAACCCAACACCACCCAGGCATCCAGTTCGGCGCAGTAGCCATGGCAATGGAACGACGCACCATTGATTTCAACGCTCTGGCGGTTTGGCTCGATGCCCTGGATCGGCCATGCGCCGGCGCGCAACCACAGGTCCTCGATCACATCGCACAGCTCTTCGTCGCGCTTGGCTGCCAACTCGGTAACCGCCACGCGCTTTTGTACATCCGGGTGGTCGCGCTCCAGCTCCTTGAGCTGCAGGGCGTGGCGGGCCATGGGCGTCATCAGCTCGCGAAAGCGCGCATGCCGGCCATGGAGCCCGTGATAACAGGCGTTGAGTTGCTGGCGTTGGGCATCGTTGATGCGCAGGTCGAAGGGGTTGCTATCGGCCTCCTCGTCGTAAGTGCCGTGGTGCAGGTTCTCGAACGCCTGCAACCGCTCAAAGCCCGGCAGGCTGCGGACCATGGGCAGGATGCGCGAGTGAAAGGTGCGCACCACAGCCTGGGCTTCTTTCAAACCAAGGGGTTGGCCCCACAGCTGGAGAATCTGCATGAGCTTGTTGATGAAGTCCTTGCGCGATTCACGGGTGAAGGTCACCACGGTCATGGAGCTCAGCTCAAAGCCCAGGTAATGCGTCAGCAGCAGGATCCGCAGGACCAGCGACGTGGACTTGCCGGCACCGGCACCGGCAATCACCGAAGTGGACGGGGTGTCGCTGAAGATCATCTTCCACTGGGCTGCGCTGGGCTGCGCATGAGCCGGTAGCAGGCGGGCCACATCGGCCTTGATACGTTTTTTCAGCTCCGCGGTCAGTGGCAGGCGCCAATCGTCGAACAGGCTGTCGTCGACACCCGGGACGCGATGCTCATCGCTGCGATAATCACGGATCAACAGGACCTGGCGCCCTTCCTCGATGCCATCGCGCCTGCCCTCCTGGTAGCCATACTCCACGCCCGCCTCATGCCCGCTGCGAAAACCGTCGGCCTGGCCATGCAGCCACGAAAAACGATGCTGGGCCCGCAGGCGCGTCAAACCATGGCCAAACAGCCGGGCAGCCAGGCGCTTGAATAGCGGCATTTGCGCCAGCGGGCGCAGTTCGGGGGGCAGATCGGGGGTGTGTTGCGGCACGCGGACTCCTGCGGGGGCTTGAGCGGACAGAGACGCTATGGTCGCCGGAAACCTCCGACAGTTCCAGCCAATTGCTTTGGCTTCATGTGGTTAGGCGATGAAGTGAAGATCGGGTCGAGTTTTCGCGACCACAAACCAATCGAATAATTTGATTGAAATAAGGCATTTTTTACGCTTTTTATCGATGATGCCCTGATAGAAGATAGGCCCATCAACAGGAGACGATCATGCTTGAACTTCGACCTTTTACCTCCCTGGGCGCTGCCAATCACGGTTGGCTGGATGCCCATCACCACTTTTCATTCGCTGAGTACCATGACCCTGAGCGTATGCACTGGGGCAACCTGCGGGTGTGGAACGACGACATCATCGCGCCCGGTACCGGTTTCCCCCAGCATCCGCATCGGGATATGGAAATCATCACCTATGTACGTGAAGGTGCCATCAGCCACGCGGACAACCTGGGCAACAAAGGCCGCACCGAGGCTGGCGACGTACAGGTAATGAGCGCTGGCACCGGGATAGCCCACAGTGAATACAACCTGGAAGCCACGGCAACCAAGATTTTCCAGATCTGGATCATTCCCAATGAAGCGGGTTTGCCCCCTTCCTGGGGTGCCAAGCCGTTTCCCAAGGGCGAGCGCGAAGGCTTCGTGACCCTGGCCAGTGGCAAGCACGGCGACAATCAAAGCCTGCGGATCCGTGCCGACGCGCGCCTGGTGGCGGCCAACCTGAAGGCCGGGGAAAGTGCCGAGTATCACCTGGATGCAGGACGCCGCGCGTATCTGGTGCCGGCCACTGGGGTGATCGATGTGAATGGCTTGCGAGCGCAGGCGCGGGACGGCGTTGCGGTAGAGGATGAACGCGTGCTGCGAGTGACCGCGCTCGAAGACAGCGAAGTGGTGCTGGTGGACCTGGCCTGATCCCAAGCCAGGCACTAAACACACTGTGGGAGCGGGCTTGCCCGCGATGGCGTTGGGTCAGTCACCGATTCATTGACTGATCCACCGCCATCGCGGGCACGCCCGCTCCCACATTTTTTACAACTGTGTGTCAGTTCGGGGTGATGGCGCCGTCCACCAACACCTGCGCCTCTTCCACCAGGCGCTTGAGGTGATATTCGCCAATGAAGCTCTCGGCATAGATCTTGTAGATATCCTCGGTGCCCGATGGCCGTGCGGCAAACCAGCCGTTTTCGGTCATGACTTTCAACCCGCCAATCGCCTGGTCGTTACCCGGCGCATGGCTGAGGATCTGCTGGATGCTTTCCCCGGCCAACTGCGTGGACGTGACCTGCGCCGGCGCCAGCTTGCCCAGTAGCGCCTTCTGCGCCGGCGTGGCCTTGGCATCCACACGAATGGCGAAGGGTTCGCCCAGGGCGTCGGTCAGGCCACGGTAGATCTGGCTTGGGTCCTGGCCTTTGCGCGAGGTCATTTCCGCGGCCAGCAAGGCCGGGATCAAGCCATCCTTGTCCGTGCTCCAGACAGTGCCATCCTTACGCAAAAACGAAGCCCCCGCGCTTTCTTCGCCGCCAAAGCCCAGCGAGCCTTCGAACAGGCCATCGGCAAACCACTTGAAGCCCACCGGCACTTCGTACAGGCGCCGGCCAATGCGCGCGGCCACGCGGTCGATCAAACCACTGCTGACCACGGTCTTGCCGACGGCAGCATCAGCACGCCACTGGGGACGGTTCTGGAACAGGTAGTCGATGGACACGGCCAGGTAGTTGTTCGGCGCCAACAGCCCGCCCGACGGGGTAACGATGCCGTGACGGTCGTGGTCCGGGTCGCAGGCAAATGCCACGTCGAAGCGGTCTTTGAGGCCGATCAGGCCTTGCATCGCATAGCTGGAGGATGGGTCCATGCGAATCTGGCCGTCCCAATCCACGCTCATGAAGCGGAAAGTCGGGTCGACTTCGGTGTTCACCACTTCCAGGTTCAAACGGTAGTGCTCGGCGATGGCCGACCAGTAGCGCACCCCGGCTCCGCCCAGCGGATCCACGCCCAGGCGCAGATCGGCACTGCGGATGGCGTCCATGTCGATCACATTGATCAGGTCGGCCACGTAGGTGTTGAGGTAGTCATGGCGGTGGGTGGTGTCGGCTTTCAACGCTTGCGCATGGGTAATGCGCTTGACCCCAGCCAGTTTGGCCGCCAGCAGCTCGTTGGCCTTGGCCTCGATCCACTTGGTGACATGGGTATCGGCCGGGCCACCGTTGGGCGGGTTGTACTTATAGCCGCCGCTCTGGGGCGGGTTGTGGGACGGGGTGATGACAATGCCATCCGCCAGCCCGCTGGTGCGGCCACGGTTGTAGCAGATGATGGCGTGGGAAATCGCCGGGGTTGGCGTGTATTCATCGCCCTCGGCGAGCATTACATGCACGCCGTTGGCCGCCAGTACTTCCAGCGCACTGGCGCCCGCCGGGGTGGACAGCGCATGGGTGTCGAGGCCGACAAACAGCGGGCCATTGATACCTTGCGCCTCGCGGTACAGGCAAATGGCCTGACTGATGGCGAGCACGTGCCATTCGTTGAAGCTCAAGTCAAAAGAGCTGCCACGGTGCCCGGAGGTACCAAATGCCACGCGCTGAGTGGAGATTGCTGCATCGGGCTGGCCGGTGTAATAGGCCGTTACCAGTCGCGGGATGTCCACCAGCAATTGAGCCGGTGCCGGTTTGCCCGCAAAAGGACTGAGAGTCATGCAAAAACCTCTGAAAAGAAGGATTCGGAAAAGGAATGCAGTTTACTGGGAGTTCGACCGCCATGCGACGGTATCTATCCCACAATAATTAGGGATATTTCCCGCAACACGAAATCATCCATTCTGCCCCTGCTTGAGTGCCCGCGCCAACTCTTCAAGGACCAGGTCCAGGCTATGGTGGGAGCTGAACACATGACTCAAACGAAAGTGCTGCTGGTACAGGCCACTGACACTGAACAACTCACCAGGGGCGATCACCACCTGGCGCGCCAGCATGTTCTGGAATACCCGGCGCATATCCACAGCCTCGGTCGAGCGCAACCAATAGGTGGCGCCTGCCTGGGGCTGGCGGTATGTCACGCGCTCGCCCAGATGCTGCTCCAGACGCTTGTGCATCGCTGCCGCGTGTTCCTTGAGCAGTGCGCGCAGCTCCAGCAAGTGCTGGTCCAGGCGGCCATTGTGGTCCAGCCGGGCAATCGCCCGCTGGCGAATGGACGACAAACGAAACGCGCGCAACAGGAACTGGCGCTGCAATTGCGTGCTCATGTGCCGCGACAGCAGGTAACCATAGGGCGCTTCCGGGCCCATGAGTTTCTCGAAGGTAGAAAACACCATCAACCGCTCAGGATTCACCAGGTCCCGCAAGTAGCCGGCGCACGCCTCGAATTCCAAGCCGCCATGGATGTCGTTCTCCAGCAGCCAACAGCCATGTTGCTCCAGCAATCCTGCCAGTTGCGCCTGCTCGGCCAGGGTCAAGGCTTTGCCGGTGGCCAGGCCGGGGGTCGAGGATAACAATGCCAGTTGCACGCCCTCGCTACGCAACTGCTGCTCCAGATACGCAAGGTCCAGCCGTCCCTGCTCGTTGCACGGCCACTCGATCACCCGCACTTCGGCGTCTTGCAGCAGCCGCAGCACGAGCCAGTCACACGGCGACTCCACCAGCACCGCCGCCCCTTTGAGGGCCAGGACTTCGATCAGGATGGCCAGCACGCCCCGCAGGTCAGCGCCGATATAGACGTCATCCGCCTGCCAGCATCGTGTAGGCGAACGGGTGTAGCGCGCCGCCAAAGCCGCACGCAGTTCCCAGATACCACAGGGCTGGGAATAGGGCTGCAACTGGCGCGGGTACTGGCGCACCAGCTCACGCTCCAGTTGCAGCAATGGGCCGTCCAAGGACAGCAGTTGCGCCGGCTCATCGGCACTGAGCACCAACATCCCCGGCCTGCGCGCCCCGGCATACAAGCGCTCGAGCAAATCACCGGCGGTGCAGCACGGGGTAGTGCTGGCAATGGGCAAGGCGTAGTAACCGGACTTGGCCACCGAGTACACCCTGCCCTCCTTTTCCAGCAGCGAATAAGCGTATTGAATGGTGGAAATCGACACGCTCAAACGCTCGGCCAGGTGTCGCAACGACGGCAGCTTGACCCTCGCCTCACCGCCCACTTCATTGATCAGGTTGATCATGTAGCGATACACAGCCTGATAGGCGAAGTCTGCCTGTTTGTCCTCACTCATGACGTTTTCTGCCGTCGCACACCCACCTTCAGCGTCCTGGCACGCCGTGCGGCCCTGTGACCGGCTCCTCGCTGTTGATGCAGGCGGCATTGGCCGCCAGATCGTTGCGGTACAAATGCTGCAACAACGCCAGCGGCAAACCGCTGGTATCGACAATCCAATGCTGGATCAATTCGGCCGACGCCTTGCCCTCCAGGGCTTTGTGCAGTTCGGGCAGCGCCACCAGCATGCCGGGGTGGCAGCGGCGCAAGAACGCTTCCAGCCGCTGGCCTTGTTGGATAAACGGTGAAAACAACAGGCAGACCAATTGGCTTTCTTCCAGGCCAAAAAACTCACGCGCGTAAGTCGTCGCCAGCATGCGCCCGTCCGGAGTACCGGCTTGGGCAATCAGCAGTTCGGGGATTCTTTTGCGGCGCATAAAACCGATGGCCTGTTCGATAAACCCCCTGACACCCTGCTGATAGTCAATGCCCAGCAACACTTCGGCGTGCAGGCCATGCATGTGCGCCATCATCAATGGGTTGGCGTAGGCCGGGGTGCTGAACTGAAAGGCAAACTCATCTTGCTTGTAACCCATGAAATCGTTGAGCAATGCGGTGCAGTCCAGCTCCCCGGTGCATAACAGGTCGGCTACGCCGATGTAGGCCAGGTGGCGATGCACTTCCTTGGAAGATGCATCCTGTGCTGCATAGTGCTCGCCATACACATCGCGGTAATAGCCAACGCTGCAATCGTCCATGCGAGTAAACAGGGCGGTGAGCGCCAGGGGCCGGCCAGAGTGATCTTTCATGCCCGCCGCGCGGGTAGTCTTGACCAGCCACGCCAGATATTGGTTTTGCTTGCGCGGCGAATCACTGCTGACCAGGGCGTGCACCCCACCGTCCCAGGCGGTAATGCGCCGATAGAAATCCCCCAGGGACAAGTAGCCGTCGTTACACAGGCTGGTGCGAATATCCCCGCAACTCCTATGCCCGACCATCAACATATTGCGCCGGCCGATATCCTGCCCAGTTGTCGAAGCCGGACGCAGGTGGTTGAAGGGCAAGACCTCCTGGTTTTCCACCATCAACAGCTCGACCCGGGGGTCGTCGTGGAAAAACAATGCGCTGTAGCCACGATGAATGCTGTCCAGCGCGGCTTGCGTCATTCCCGTATGCCGCAGGGTTGCGACGCGCAACTGGAAACTCCTCGGCGCCCGGCCGGCGATGGTCAATTGGGCGGCACGCAGGAAGGCCAATGCATAACTGCTGCCTCTGCCGCCCCCATGGGCGACCAATACTTTGTAGTCACCGATCTGTTCGATGCCGCCTGCCGCCACAATCAACCGCTGAATCAATAATTGAAGTGCAGTTCGCTCCGCTCGCGAGAAGTAGCCCTGTAAGCGTTGCAATACTTGCTGGTACACATAATTCATGGCTTGTTCGTGAATAGCGCTCATAGCTTTACTACCTGAAGTTAACTGTCAGTTCCGGGCAAGCAGTTAGGCGTGCCTGTCCGTCCTGCGGTTTGCTTGGAGTTGGCGCCTGTTGCGACTAAGGCTGATAGCTAAATGTTAGCACCGCACAACAAAGCGCCAGTCGGAACATCCCTGCGAAGATGCCATCAGCTGTTGAAGAAAGCCCCTACACCGGCCTGCTGGCCAGCCTAGGAACGGTCTTACAGCTTCCTAGTGGAATTTAACTCAGACAATCAAGAATGGTCTGACATATACAGCGCAGGGAAACTACCGGATTTAGTTCGCACTCTATCTACCGACCAACATCCTTTGCCCGGCATACAAGGCGACTTACTAGTTACAGCGAACCGCTGTTGTGATTTGTTTTCTGCAATCATTGCTCAGTCCTTGAGATGAAAGTGACCGGGCAATTATCAGCGCTTGCTTGATGATTAAAAGATACAGACTCAGCGTAAAAACCAGTGCAGATCAACAGCTTGGCACTTGTTGCGGGGCCCACGCAAAACGCCGCGGCTCTGGGATTCAGGGCGGCGGCGGCTTAAAAGGCAGGTTTTACAGGGGGGAACCGGTGACAGTCCTGGTGCCAAGGGCGTAGGTACTGTCCTTTCAAATGGCGTATTTGCCCCATGGGCAGCGTAGGCGGAATGTCCGATTACGAACATTCCCACAGATCAAACGGCTTCAACCTGCAACGCCACCCGCTCGCGACATGGGCATTCGTCCATATAGCGGTGTGCATCGACAAATTCGCTGAAAGCAAATACCCGGGTCTTGAGGGGTATCAGCAGCCCGTCGGCAGTCAATTGGTTGATCTCACGTAGCGCCCGTTGCAGCGCAGCCTGGTCCTGGGCGATGCCCAGCTCCGGCTTGCCAGTGAAGTTGCCGATGCAGTGCACAAAGAACTGGATGTTCTTCTGGAACGCGGCGCAGGCCGGGAATGGCGTCTGGTTGCCGCCTTGCAGGCCATACAACACCAGGCTGCCACGTGGCGCGAGCACATCGCCCAGCAGCGACATCTGCGGGCCACCCAGGCCGTCGAACACCACATCCACGCCGCGCCCATCGGTGAACTTGTTGATTTGCATCAGCAAGTCCTGCTCTTCAGTGACGATGACCTTTTCGGCGCCCAGGGACAGCAGGTACTCGCGCTCGTCCGGTGATTTGGTGGCCGCGATCACCCGCACCCCCAGGGCCTTGCCCAATTGCACGAACGAAGGCCCGGCACAATGGCTGGCATCGGTGACCAGGGCGAACTGCCCAGGCTTGGCCCGCGCCAGGTCGATATAGGCAAAGTAGGCAATCAACAGTGGCGTGTAATGCACGCTGGCCTGCACCGGGCTCAATACGTCCGGGTAACGGGTCAGGGCCGAACGGGGCAGCACAATCAACTCGCCATATACCGGGTAATCATTGGGGCTTTCGGCCGGGAAGCTAGCGACCTTGTCGCCCACCGCCAGGTCCTCGACGCCCTCGCCCAGCGCCACGACCACGCCGGCCATTTCATGGCCAAGACCGGAAGGCAGCCGGGCGTGGGACGACGCCAGGTTCTGGCGCCAGAGAATGTCGTACCAACTGATGCCAATCGCCTCGACACGCACCTGCACTTCGCCCGGTGCGGGCAACGTGGCTTCATGCTCTTCGCACTTGAGCACCTCGGCCGGACCAAACTTGTGAAAACGGATCGTGCGGGACATCGCAAACCTCGCCAAAGTAACCTCTAATGCCATGAACTTTATCTGGGCTTTCGGGGCAAGGCCACCGGTCGCCATTAATAGTCGTCATGTCTGTCATTGATTCCACCGCCTAGGAAAAAACACCAGGCAGCGTAGGAAATCTGAATTAGCCGGTGCAGAGTACCAGCCTTTCCCCGTAAGATTCACGCCGGCCATTGTTATCATGTGGCCGTTCACGTCAAGTTCGCTGAATCTGCCAGGACACAAGATGAACCGTAACGACCTGCGTCGTGTCGACCTGAACCTGTTGATCGTATTCGAAACCTTGATGCATGAGCGCAGTGTGACCCGCGCGGCCGAGAAATTGTTCCTCGGCCAGCCGGCCATCAGCGCTGCCTTGTCGCGCTTGCGCGGGCTGTTCGATGACCCGCTGTTTGTGCGGACCGGGCGCAGCATGGAGCCCACGGCCCGAGCCGTGGAGATTTTCGCCCTGCTGTCGCCGGCCCTGGATTCGATTTCCACCGCCGTCAGCCGCGCCGCCGAGTTCGACCCGGCCACCAGCACCGCAGTGTTTCGCATCGGCCTGTCGGACGACGTCGAGTTCGCCCTGCTGCCGCCACTGCTCAAGCGCCTGCGCGCCGAAGCGCCGGGCATCGTGCTGGTAATCCGTCGCGTCAACTACATCCTGATGCCGGGCCTGCTGGCCTCCGGGGAGATCTCCATTGGCGTCAGCTACACCGCCGACCTGCCGGCCAACGCCAAGCGCAAACTGCTGCGCCGCAGCCTGCCCAAACTGTTGCGCGCCGACAGCGTACCCGGCGCCCTGAGCCTGGACGACTTCTGCGCCCGCCCCCACGCCCTGGTCTCGTTTGCCGGCGATCTCAGCGGGTTTATTGATGAAGAGCTGGAGAAACTTGACCGCAAACGCCATGTGGTGCTCGCGGTCCCGCAATTCAACGGCCTGGGCACCCTACTGGCCGGCACCGACATCCTGGCGACCGTCCCCGACTACACCGCCGAAGCCCTGACCGCCGCCGGCGGCCTGCGTGCCGAAGACCCGCCGTTGCCGGTGCGCAGCTTTGAACTGCACATGGCGTGGCGCGGCTCCCAGGATAATGATCCGGGGGAGCGGTGGTTGCGGTCGCGGATTCAGATGTTTTTCGGCGACCCCGATAGCCTGTAATGCAATTCCACTAAACTCCACAAAAGCGTTTTATAACAACGAGTTATTGATAATTTAAGTCTACTTCCGTCCGTCTAAATCCGATGGATTCCACGACTCATAGGGGCATAACTGGGGGCAAATTCCGGTTCCTTAAAAGGATGCCCCCAGCGATGCCCCAGATAATGCGGTTGTTTTCAAACGAAAACTCAGCGATGCCTTGATCCGCTTGCTGACCGAACCCGGCAAACACGCCGATGGCGAAGTCCCTGGGCTCTACTTGGCGGTAAGGGCGTCGAGCAAGGTCGGAAAATCCCCTTCCAAGGTTTGGCGATTGAAGTATCGCCTGCAAACCGCTTCTCCATCGGCGCATACCCCGACATTGGTCTCAAGGAGGCGCGCGACATTGCCCGCGGCGCACGCCGCGACGTGGCTAACCACACCGCTCCGCTCAAAACCAAGACCGCCAAGATCGAGGCGCAGTTGCTCAATGAGGAGCGCACCATCACGTACGTGGCCGAGCAGTGGTTGGCATTCAAGTCTGCCGAATTGGGGAGCAAATCCATCTCGGGCTTTACCGGAGCGCTGAACAACCACATCTTGCCTGCCATTGGTAAAAAACCGATCACCGAGATCAAGCTTGAGCACATCACCACGATCATTACCGAGCTGCGCCGCCAGCGCACACTGGCGATGGCCCGGCGCGTGCGCACCCGCGTGGTGGATGAAGAAGGCAAAGGCTGGGTGTTCGTCTCACCGGTTTACTTACCGAAAGACTTAACGGACATCTGAAGAGGCGTGGGAGCTGTGCAGGTTACTCAGATAAGTCTCGTTATCGCGAAAGTCAGCAGGGCAGATCCGGTACAAACTGAACACACGGCTTTCTGGCGTTTTGCGCAGGGGCGTTCGTAAGTTTCTGTTTCTAATAGCCCCCCGCTCCACGAGTTCAAGCATCCGCAGGCCTATGAGTAAAAAAGAAAAACAGCAGACCTGATATCGCCAGGCATGCCAGGCCTGCGCAGATCATGACGAGACCAAAGCCACCCGCCATCGCTGACCTGTAAAGATCGACAATCCAGGGCTGAGTCGACGGAAAAACATGGTCCACTATCGCTCGTCGAGCCAAATAAGCTCCATGACTTGGCCCACTGTCTTGTATTTCAACAGTAAGCCTATTGACCGCATAAACACTCATGGTGCTACCTAAAATAGCGATTCCCAAAGCCATTCCGGTCTGCCTCAAGGCGTTCATTGTCGCGGATGCAATGCCGGCACGTTCAGGCGGGACGCAGCCCATGACCATCATGCCGGTTGCGGGTACTGATAACCCTGTTCCAAAACCCAGTACGGCAAGGATCAATCCAATCCCGAGATAGGGAGTCCATGGATTGAAAACGACCATGGCGCACAAGGCCAGACCTATCAGCGCATAACCTGTGACCATCAGGAACTTCATCGAGAACCGCGCCACGAATCGCCCGAAAAACAAGGAGGCCAGTGCCATCATGACGAACTGCGGCATTAGTTTCCAACCAGTAATCTCCGGGCTGCTCCCCTGTACTTGCTGGAGAAAAAGGGACAAAAAGAAGAGGCTGCTGTAACTGGAGAAGCCGAGAATAAACGACGCCAGATTGGCCAGCACCAGCGGGCGACTACGGAATAATTTGATCGGAAACAGAGGCCGTTTGACGCGCAACTCAACCCATACGAATGCGATGAAGCCCACTGCGGCAGTAAGCAAAGGGATTAAAACCCTATCGGGCGAACTGCCATGTTCCCCGATTCCAATGAGGCCATAGCTGAGGGCCCCCAGCCATAGCATGCTAAGCGCCTGCCCTGCTGGATCGAACGCCGCGTGATCGAGATGCTTGCGCTCGGGAATACCATACGCACCCAGCACAGTTGCCAGAATGCCAAGCGGGACATTGACCAGGAAAATGCTCTGCCACCCGACACGCTCGACCAATATTCCCCCCACTAACGGCCCGCAAATCAACGCGAGTGCGCTAAAAGCGGACCACCCGCCAATCGCCCGCGCCCGCTGGCCGGGATCAGGGAATGCGTGAGCCAGAATCGGCATTGCCCCCGGTATAAGCATAGCGCCGGCAACGCCTTGGACAGCTCGCCCCCACAAAAGCATCGGCAGTTGGCTAGCCAGCGAGCAGATGACCGATCCAACCACAAAGAGCAAAACGCTACCAAGCCAAACCCGTTTGTGCCCATAGCGATCACCAAGAGGTCCGGCAGATAGCATCACCGCGGACAATGCGACTGCATAGATGTTGACGACCCATTGAAGACCCGCCAAGTCAGTTTGTAACGCTGTCTGAAGGGTAGGCAGTGCGACGTTGACGATGCTGATGTCCAGCGTCGCGAGAAATGTTCCGAGATAGGCGGCAGCGACCAAGGCGTGAATTCGATATTTGCGCATCGGAGTCCAATTTACGTTAAAGAACTTACCTTGATCCTATCCACTGACTGACAGTCAGTCAACAAGAAGACTTCGCTTGATGCCGTCGCCAAGATACAATTGACCGACCGATAGTCAGGGCTGAAAGGCTCGTACAGATGCCTCTTCCTCTCCTAGCCAGTCAACTTTTATGCAGGGCCCCAAACAGCGATGAAATATAAGAAAAGCCAAGTCGAGCCACCTACCTCGAAAACGCCGCGAACCAAGCCTGCGCACATACGCCTCGATGAATTGATGGCCGCCGCAGAAACGCTGTTTTTAGCGCAGGGCGTCGAAGCCACTACCATTGACGGGATCGCCGAACTGGCGCAGGTAGCGAAGGGTACTTTTTATATTTACTTTTCTTCCAAAAATGAGTTGCTTGAAGCGATGGGGCAACGTTACACCGCGCAGTTCCTGCGTCGTCTTGAGGAAGAGGTGGATAAGTGCGCTCCCGGAGATTGGCTGGCGCGCCTGCGCACCTGGATCCATACAAACGTTATTGCCTATGTCGAAACGTATAGAACGCACGACATCGTTTACACAAACCACCATCACCACAATCGTAGCAATCAAGAAAAAAATGCCATCCTGGAACAGTTGCAAGACATTCTGCTGGGAGGCAATGAAGCAGGCACCTGGCGATTTGATCAGCCCCGAATCACGGCCTTGATAATCTATGCCGGCGTGCATGGGGTCACCGATGATGCGATCGCTAATGAGGGCACCGATTGTGAGCAATTTGCTCGTGATGTTACCTCCGTGTGCCTTCGCCTGATTAACGTGGCTGAGGAGTCCAACTGAAAGCCCGGCCGCTGATGTTGAAAATCAGTGGCAAGCGTTATCTCCAAAGCGGCACCTATCGACTCCGCTTTAACCACGGTGGCCGCCTCTTCCCTGACCTTGCGGAACGTTACGTGATCGTTTTATCGGCGTCAGTGGCGTTTTTCCGCCCAGGCGATTCAGCTTCGTCGCTGCGTCCGCCCCCATATCCAGCGTCAATTCGTTGTTCTCGTGCCCGTCGGGCGTTGCAGCGATCCGCGTTAACTCCAGTCCTCTCCGATTCGCTGTAATCGCGACCTACATTAACGCTCGTCCCAGGCTCAAGGCGTAGCACTTGCCTGCGTACCACTTCGCCTTCTTCGGTAGAACTCACAAAAGCCGCGAATCCTGTGTTGCCCCGTTCATTTCCTGCGACCCAAAAAAACTCATAAACACCTTGTTGACTGACCGGCAGTCATGAGTTAATAATTCTCATTAAGGATTAATCTGGAGTTCAAGGAATGACGTCGACACAGGTAATTGTGCTGCTGAAGGAAATAGGGTTACCGCCCGAGCTGCTCGCGTCAGCCGCCGGTGACTGGAGGCTGCGCACTGATCTGGGCCTGAGCTCGGCGGAAACGCTGGAGCTGCAACTGATGCTGGAGCAGTTGGGATGTGGCGGATTTTCGCTTTGGGATACGCATGACCATACCTTGCGAGAGCTTGAGCGACTGATCGAGTCAGCACACGCAACTGACGGCCCTCGTGCCGGGGGTACGAAATGAGTCCTCATCCTGCATCACTGAACGAACAGTTGGCCGTGGTCCTAAACAAGGGCGGAGATGCACCTGCCTTAATTGCCGATGGTGAAATTATTTCCTATGCGCAATTGAAGTCGCGAGTTGCCTCTACAGCCGCACGGCTGCGAGCCCTAGGCATCTCGAAAGGCGATCATGTCGCGTTTCAATTACCCAACTGCGCCGATGCTGTCATCTTGATGCTTGCGACGCTGATAACCGGCGCGGCTCCAGTGCCACTCCTTCCCGCCTATCGCGAACAAGAATTGCGACACGTCCTGAAAATGGTCAGGCCTCGTGTCATGGCCATGACCAAAGGTAACCGTCGCTTCAGCGCAGTGGGTGTGGCCAGCACTGTAAGTCGTGAAGAAGGTTTGGACGTGGTGCTGGGTCTTATTGATGAGCCTGACAACGGCGACAATTCAGACTGGCTAGCGCTCAGGGAATTCTGCTCAGCGTCATGTGACAACGCGTCAGCGCATGAACTGCGCGCGACACAGATGGGTGCAGAAGATACAGCGATGATGCTGCTGTCGAGCGGGACGACAGGACTCCCGAAGCCCATCGCTAGAAAAAACGCAGGCTACAGCTACATGATCGCTGAAGCTTGCCGGGTATTCGAACTCAGTCACTCCTCCTCCTATCTGGCGGTGCTGCCCATATCTCACGGTTTTGTCATCAACTGCCCAGGCATTCTCGGCACCCTCCTTTGCGGGGGAACCGTGGTTCTGTCCCCGGACACGTCCGCGCAAACGGCTTTGAGACTGATCACAAACCATGAAGTAACACATTCGACGCTGGTTCCAGCATTACTGGCCCAGTGGCTTGATCGAGTGAATCAGCAAGGGATTGCACCTCAGACATTAAGGCACATTCAAGTCGGTGGGTCGCGCCTGCCTGCTGATCTCGCAGCCCTTGCTGAATCAAGGTTAGGGATGCGTATCCAGCAGTGCTACGGGATGAGCGAAGGGCTTCTTTGCTTCACCCGCGGGACTGATTCGGACAGCGTCCGATTCAACTCACAGGGCCGCCCGTTGTCCGAGCAAGATGAGGTCCTGATTGTGGACAGCGACGGCACGCCGGTCCCGCCTGGCCAATCAGGTGAATTAATCACCCGCGGCCCCTACACCATATCTTCGTATTTCAACAATCCGCTGGCGACTTCCCGCGCCTTCACGCAAGACGGGTATTACCGAACCGGCGACATGGCCCACCTTGATTCGGCGGGCAACGTCTATATCGATGGGCGACTGACCGACTCTATCAATCGCGGTGGAGAAAAATTCAGCCCGGAAGAGATTGAAGCGCTTACTAAACAGCACGCGAAGATCCAGGACGTCGCGGTGGTGGGTATATCCGACCAGCGCTTCGGCGAAGTGCCTTGCCTGTTTGCCGTAGTGCACGAAGGAGAACAGCTTTCGTTATCCGAAGTCCGACGGCACCTGGAGATTGTTGGTATAGCGCAATTCAAACTGCCGGAGAGGCTAGTCCTGATAGAGGCGATTCCGCGCAAAGGCATCGGCAAAATTGACCGCGCGTCTCTACGCGCTCAAATCTACGGCGAGCGCCAAAGCGAAGCACAAGCATCCGGGTCGGGTGAGCTATGAAGCTCATACAAGCCCAGGCCGAAGGTGCCATTAGATTTAGCTTCGCGGCCTCAGTGCCTGTGCGACATCAACTGGTTGTGTTCCCTCACGCTGGCGGTAGTTCCGAGTTCTATAGAGCGTGGCGAGACCACCTGCCTGCGGACGTGGACCTCGTAATAATGCAATACCCTCAACCAGGCACGAGCAACGCGACAGTGAACTGGAGCGACCCACACGCAGCTATCCAACGCTGCATGAGGGGGTTGGCCAGTCTTCTTGGCATCGCGCCCACCACACTCTTTGGGCACAGCATGGGCGCCTTGCTCGCACTGCATATAGCGTCCTCCCTGGCATCGTCGAGATTCAGGGTGGCTCAACTCATCCTGTCGTCTCAGATGGCACCGGTGTCGCTGCAGACAATCCTTCAATCACAGCAGGATGTCGACCAGCTTGCAGAGCGTGCGATGGGGCTTGGCGAAGTGCCCGAGTTGAGCACCTCCGCTGACACCGCTCAGACGGTTGTTGCTTCAGCTGTTCGTCAAGACCTGGCGCTTCTTCAAAAGCTTGCGAAGTTGCCGGTGGGTGACTTACCCACGACCCGCCTATTCGCGGGCGACAACGATCCGTTGATCGACAGAAAGCAGTTCTTCGAGTGGTCTCAATTGCTGCCCAAACATCCAGTGCTAGAGGTTTTTCCAGGCGGGCACTTCTACTTTCTCGGCAATGAGCCGTTGGTAGTGGACACCATCCTGGGCCCCTCTCGTACGGCGTGACCTCTACGTTCATTCAACCCAAACGCGTAATGGGAAATTTGTCATGGATTTCGACCTTTTCAATGCTCAATCAGCAGCTCCCAGCCCTGCCAAAGCGCTGGATATGTTTCCCCAACTCAGGGACTTCAGTGCGTCGCTGGGAAACACCCCGCTCGTGGAAGTGCCGGGGCCACAGAACGGAGGTCGAATCTTCGCCAAGCTGGAGTCGAAGAACCCTTCCGGATCGATCAAGGATCGCGTGGCCTTCGGCTTGTTCTGTGATGCGATCAATGCTCACGACTTTGATCAGGGCCCGCTCAAGCTTCTTGATTCGTCGGGTGGCAACATGGCCAAGGCTTTAGCTCATTTGGGGCATCTATGCGGCCTGCCCGTGCACGTGGTGATACCCGACTCAGCGCCAGAGGTATTGCTTCAATCCTTGAGCGATAGCAACGCGATTGTCACGAAGGTGGACAGCAGCCATTTTCTGCTTGGCATCATCGCCCGCAGCCAGCAGATCGCCCGCACGGAGCCAGGCTGGACCTTGCTATCCCAGCATCTGAACTTGGTAAACACATCGGTGCATCAGTATCACACCGGCGCCGAGATCTGCCGTCAGCTCGACGGCCGACGCCCCGATGCCTGGGTAGCAGCCATCGGCACTGGAGGTACGCTTGCCGGCGTATACGCAGCGCTGGCGCAGCAAAACCAGGACCTGCGCGTCGTCGGGTGCACGCCTCGCGAACTGCCATTTGGCACAATGGAACCTCCAAACCGAACTGCCAGATTCGCAGGCGCAGGAGGATTTGGTTTCGGGTTCCGGCAACCGTTTGTCTCGTTGATTCCCTACGAAGTGCCGTTCCAGACCGTCTCACATGAGGAGTCTCTCAAAGCCATGTTCCGGTTCTTCGAGGAAACCGGCATTCCAATTGGCGGTTCGGCCGCGGCCAACTGGATCGTCGCGTGTAACGTCGCCTCTGAACTCGACAAGGAGGCCAGTGTAGTCACCATCTTCCCCGACGCCGGCAGCGACGCCGACCGCGAGCGGGGCCGGCAGTTGCTCGATAACGAGCGTCAAACGACAAGGAGCTAATGCTATGCCCATTAATGAACAGGACATGATGTCAAATCTGGTGAGCCTGGCCGATCTGGCCAGAGCTCAGTTGGACCTTCCCGACGGGCTCAACAAAGCCCGGCAGATTGTTGCAGAGCGCATAGGCACCGATCGCTTCGTCATGCTGCCACTGCTTGAACTCAGCGATATTCAGTTCAAGGCACAGGCTGACGACAGGCCCACTGTGGGCGATGTCAACTCGCATATTGATCGATGGATCGGGGATGACGGCGTCGAAATCGGCACCATCAGCGGCGAAGGTTGGAAGATCGCAAGCCTGGATAAAGACGTGATCTCCTATTATCGGGAAACCGCAGATACACGCTTGGGCAGAATCGAGACAGCGGGGGTCTGGAATTCATCCGCCATTTGGCAAGGGCGGTGGCAATCATTGTTTGCCACCGGTGTCACCGGTGAGGTGACCGGGATGATTGGGGTACGGCAACTGTATCAAGAGGTCCCGCGCGAGCGCTATCGGGCCTTTGTATTGCTGATTCCGATCGAAGCGGCCGACGAAGCGATTCAGGGCCGGGTACGCCGCGGATACACGACTGATTGAATTCGGAGGTCGCATGTACGATCAGCACGTGGACCGCGACATTGCAGTCATTGGTATGGCTTGCAGGTTTCCTGGCGCCAACACCCTTGAGCAGTACTGGCACAACCTGGTGAACGGCGTCGAGTCGGTAATCGAACTCGGTGATACGCCTACCGATGCGCAGACCATGCCATTTGCCGCACCGTTGAATGACAACGTACTGTCATTCGATGCCACGTTTTTTGGCGTGGGTCATCGTGATGCAGCCTTGATGGACCCTCAGCACCGACTATTCCTCGAGTGCGCGTGGCATGCGCTCGAGCATAGCGGTATCAAACCCGGGCAAATGCCCGACACCGGTTTGTTTGCCGGCTGCAGTAGCTCAGCCTACCTTGGCCACTTGCAAGCGTCCGACCTCATGGAAAAATTCCAGCCGTCAGGGTTCGAGCTGCAAATTACCAATGATAAGGACTACTTGGTCACG
The DNA here is from genome assembly GCF_012985535.1 of Pseudomonas sp. WS 5021. Classification (NCBI taxonomy): domain Bacteria; kingdom Pseudomonadati; phylum Pseudomonadota; class Gammaproteobacteria; order Pseudomonadales; family Pseudomonadaceae; genus Pseudomonas; species Pseudomonas sp. WS 5021. Next base: position 693,568 of record NZ_JAAQWP010000002.1, read on the forward strand.
CGGGCGGCGTGGCACCTGGGCATAGAGGGGCCGGTACTCGGTGTGCAGGCAGCCTGCGCTACATCGCTCGTCGCCGTCGCAGAGGCCGTCGAGGCCTTACGCGCAGGGCGATGTCGAGTAGCGCTGGCCGGTGGATGCACGTTGCGGTTTCCGCAACGTGCGCCTTACCGGACTCAGCGAGGCATGATCTACGCACAGAATGGCCACTGCATGCCTTTCTCCAGCAAAGCGACAGGGACGGTGTTTGGCAGCGGTGTCGCGCTAGTGGTTCTGAAACCGTTATCCCTGGCGCTCGCTGAGGGGCAACGCGTGTTAGCCGTAATCAAAGGCTGCGCCGTCAACAACGATGGCGCCCGCAAGGTGGGTTTCACCACCACCAGCGTCGACGGACAACGACGCGTGATCAGCGCGGCCATGCTCGATGCCCATCTCACGCCCATGGACATGCGGGCGATGGAGGCGCACGGGACCGGGACAATTGCCGGTGATCCCATTGAGTTCAACGCATTGAACGACCTGTTTGCAATGCCCGGGAAAGGACACAACTCCTGCGCACTTGGCTCAGTGAAGGCCAACGTAGGGCACCTGGAAACATGCGCGGGCATGGCAGGGCTGATCAAGGCCGTGCTCCAGATCCAGCATGGTTTCATAGCGCCACAGATCCACATGGACGAAGTAAACCCTTCGATAACATTGGATACCAGCCCGTTTTACTTTCCCGCAATCGCTGAGCCGTGGCATACAACGGATAGTCGCAGTGCCATTGGGGTCAGTGCTTTTGGAATCGGCGGGACAAATGCGCACATAGTGCTGGCGCGTTCGCCACAAGCTCTCGATGAGACGACGACCGCCGCGACCGATTTTCCTTCAGTCATTCCCGTAACCGGGCAAAGCGAGGCTGCCTGCCACAGGTTGATACGGGCCTACCGCGCAGAACTCGCCGGGCTCCCCGCGGACCGCACGGCGTGGAGCGCCCAAACCACGCGTCGAGCGCTCAGGTATCGCGCAACCTTGTGTGCGGACAAGGACGGCGCACTGCAGGTCGCTGACCCGGTACGCGATACCGGCCGCCGCAAGCCGGACATCGTTTTCCAGTTCCCGGGCCAGGGCAGTCAGTTCCTCGGCATGGCCACCGGCCTGGCCAAGTCGAACCGACATTTCGCAAGTGATCTTCATGCCTTGGTACGTCTGCTGCGAGAACAAGCGGATGTCGATGTCTCCTTCCTGCTGGATGGAAATGCTGACACCGACCTGACCGATACCGCGACGGCACAGCCCGCGCTCGTTGCAGTTCAAATCGCGATGGCCCGGTTCCTCATTCGGCACGGCGTCGTACCTGACGCAATCGTCGGTCACAGCGTGGGCGAAATCGCAGGCGCCTGCATCGCCGGAATGCTGACCGCCGAAGAAGCACTGCTGTTCGCTGCTCGACGGGGCAGGTTGATGTCTGAATTGCCAGCTGGCTCCATGCTCGCCGTCTCCATGAGTGAGCAAGCCTGCCGGGATTGGCTCGCGGACGACGTTTCGCTAGCCGCCGTCAACGCCACAGAGGCCTGCGTTCTCTCCGGTACCAAGGCCGCGATCGAGCGCATACAGCGCTCATTGACCAGCCTCGGCATACGTTGCCGTGGTTTGACGGTATCCCATGGGTTTCACTCGTCCATGATGGCCCCCATCCTGGACGAACTGGCAGCCGCCGCGCCGACCGCCAAGGCGGCGCCTTCGGATATTCGCTTCCACTCGACCCTGCACGGCACAGCATTCGACTCGTCAGACCGCCTCGACGGAGCCTACTGGGCGCGGCACGCGCGTGAGCCGGTGAGATACCTGGAGGCGCTTACCACCATTGCGGTTCGTGAAGGGACGCTATTTGTCGAAGTGGGCCCCGGCACGACCTTGACGGCCTTGACAATGGCACTGCGGCCGCGAGACACCGCGATTCGCACGATGCGTGGCGAGCGAGACAAATCGCCAGAGCATGAGGTGTGGCATACCGCGCTTCAGAAAATCTGGATGGCCGGTGTGGACATTGACTGGCGCCCGGCGTGGAACCTGCCAGCCAGAACCATCCCGTTAACGCCCTACCCCTTCGACCGACAACGTCACGGCGTGACGCTTGAGACGCAGGGCAGCACACCTCGTACGGCCGAACCCGCACAGCAGCCTGAGTCGCGAAGGTACAACAGCGTTGCACAGGCCGCTGCCGCACTTTGGGAGAAGGTCACCGGGACGCCTCCATCCAGCCAGTATCAGTTGTTCAGTGACGATGGCGGGGATTCCTTGGCGGCGTTCCAACTGATTGCATTTGCAGACTCCGAACTCGGGGTCGTGTTGAACGTATCTGACTTCCTGGCTGATCCCACACCGTCGGGCCTATGTACATGCCTGACGGATGCCGGCGCCGCTAACAGCATTCACATTCATCCTAAAGAAGGGAACGCATAGTCATGGCAACCATCACTCATCCAACGTTCGGTGTCTATGAAGTCGAAACTGTAGTGGTAGACAGTCAGAGTTCATTCACCATCGCCTGCTCGCCCCACCGGCATGCGATGCCCAGCAATGGAGGTATCCGTTGGAGTCGATATAAAACACTGTCACATCAAAAAGATGAAGCAATCATGTTGGCAAGTGCGATGGATCTGAAACATGGTTTTTATCGAACCGGCTTCAGCGGCGGGAAAATCGTCGTAAATAGCAGTGCGCTACCTGATGAGGCCCCACACGTATTCGATGCCATCGGAGAAACCCTGAACCGCTATGCCGGCTCGATGTACACAGGGTGTGACATCAATACAAGCAGTGCGCATATGACGTACCTGAGAAAATCCACCCCGTGGATTCTGGATGCCATGGACAGCCCTCAGATCAGCACGTCAATTGCCACCGGATTTGGTGTCTGGAGTGCCCTGAAGGCGGTACTGAAGTGCTCTCCGAGAATCAACGGAACGCCTCTTGTAGCCATTCACGGCATGGGCAAGGTGGGCTTTGAAGTTGCCAGGCAATGTCTCGCCCATGGGTACAACGTGATCGGCTTCGACGTAAAGCCCATTAGCGATATTCCGGCCGGCCTGTGCATGTTGAGCGAGGAGGATTTCTGGTCAAGCGCCCCGGATGTGCTGTGCATTGCGTCCCTCTCCAGAATCCTTGATCTGCCCACGGTTGAACGTATACGCGCGCGCTGGGTTATCAGTAGCTCCAACACACCGTTTGACAGTACTCAAGCAGAAGCGAGGCTTCTGGCGCGTGGGGTTGGTTATGTTCCTGATTATGTAAGCAACGCCGGAGCGGTTATCTGTGACAGCATCGAGCGATCGTTCCCTGATGTTTTTCGTGCGATGACACAGGATCAGGCAAACAACTATACAGGGGCATTGATCGGTACTAAGACCGGCGAGTTGATCAAACGGGCAGAACTGCTGGGATGCAATATTCCCACACTGTTATCGCGAACCTATTTTCATGCCGGAAATAATGTAGACCTCGACGTATCCCAACGGCACGATCCGTCTATCCACGCTGTTATAGACGCGCGCAGCTTCGCGGTTTAGACATAAGAGGACAATGAAGGGGATAGCTGTGGGTTTGTTATAACTTGGCGGCACCGCTGGCCCATCACAAGCATTTAAACTTTAAAGATCTCGCACATACCCAACTTATCTGGAAGAGCCATTCTTCCAACGTATTTAATTTGCTTGACGCGTCACGCAGTAACCGGGACTTCCATTACAACCGAGTCACTACGACCCACGCGCGTATAACGCCGCTCGATTACCTGACGAACCCCAAAATATAACTAATTGCAGTGACGTTTTTTGTCGCCCACTCTAATTATCAGGAAGATACGATGTCCCCCAATACGCCAGAGACACACTACGATGTATTAATCATCGGCGGAGGAATACTCGGTCTCGCCAGCGCTTACTATGCGACAGCCAGAGGATTAAAAACATTGGTTGTCGATCAGTACGGAATAGGCAACGACACCAATAGTTCCAAAGGCCTGGAGCGAATGTTCCGCTTGATGCAAGACAACGAGTCCGAAGCCCGGCTGGCCGAAGCGTCACTTGCAATATGGACAGAACTGCAGCGCGCGAGCGGAAAAAACCTGCTTGCTTCGGACGACCTTATCTTCTTTGGCCATCGGGATGCGCCGATGACTACCGAAGGTAACGTGCAACACATCAAACACACCATGGATAGCATGGGCATGCCCTACGAATACCTGGACTCCCCCGCCGCTATTCACAAAAGATTTCCGATGTTCAATCTGGCAGCCATGCCTGACGACTACGTAGGCCTGGTGCAAGCGGCAAGCGCGTCCATCAACGTGCAGGAAGCGGCCAGGACTTTTCTATTCGCCGCCCGGCAGACGGACCTCCTGCACGTATTGGATAAGCATGCCGTGATCCAGGTCGCCCCTCTTAAGGACCAGGCTGGCTATACGCTGCTGACTGAGGCTGATGGTCGCTCCGTGACCGTCCACGGAAAACATTTGATCACTTGCCCGGGAGTATGGGCAGATTCGGTGTTGAAGGGCTTTGGTCTCAAGCAAGCGCCCGGTTGGAAGATCTGGAAGATGAGTTACGCCTATTGGCCACTCAAGGAAAACCCTCCGAAGATTCCTATCTGGTTTGAGTTCGGGAATATCGATGCAAGCGACCAAGGTACGTTTTACGGCTTCCCACCCCTGGACTTCTCGCCAGACCGGCACAACATGGTAAAAATGAGCGCCGACTACACCTACGACACTTACGATGCGCCGTCAGCAATTCAACCGGGCGTGAACCCAAGATTGATGGAGGAACTCGTTACGCACCTGGATCAACTGATTGCCCCCAATGCCGTCGACGCCACTCAATACCAGCATGCGGGGACATGCCTTTACTCGATGAGCCCGGACGGCAAGCTGGTGATCGGGCGTATCCCGACGGCACCCGGCCAGCAGTCATTCCATGCCGGCGCCTCGATGTGCGTTATGGAGTCAGGCCGAGCCTTCAAATACGCGCCATTGTTTGGACGTATATTGGTTGAACTGGCTGTCGATGGGCACACCCGGTATCAGCACGACCTGGATATATTCTCGTCCACTCGTGATGGGCTGTTCGAACCTTCAACGTAACAGCGCTAAAACGGGGCCCATTACGAAGCGCGGTTGGTGCTCTCCCTTTCGTCTGCGCATCGTCAACACCGGTAGGTGCCCTGCTTCCAGGCAAGGGCACCGTTCACCCTGCACGCCAACCGACCCTGAAGTACCGCCCAAAGAACAACCAGGCTACGGCTTGACCAGGCCCAGGTTTTCCCGGAAGCAGCGCCCTTCGTAACGCCTTCTGAGCAGCCCGCGCTTCTGCAGGAGCGGAACGACCTGCGCCACGAACTCGCTCGCGCCTCCCGGTAGGTGGGAGAACATGACGTTGAATCCATCGGCGGCCTCCTGCTGCAGCCACAGTGCCATCTGGTCAGCGACCATTTCGGCGGTCCCCACCATTTCCAGGCCCTGGTAACCGCAGACCCGCCTTGCCAACTCAAGAACGCTCAAGTTTTCCCGCGCCGCGAGCCGCACCACACGATCACGGCCGCTCTTGCTCGCATTGCTCTCGGGTATTTCAGGCAGTAGGCCTGCCGGATCGTAGGCAGAAATGTCGTGCCCCAACGCAATGGAGAGCGTCGCGAGGCAACTCTGATCATCTACCAGCTCATCCAGCCTCGATCTTTTGCGTTGCGCCTGCTCAAGATTGTCGCCTAATACGACAAGGACTGCGGGAACGATTTTCACCGCATCCGTGCGGCCTGCTGCCATAGCTCGTGATCGCATGTCAGCATAGAAAACCTGCGCAGATGCAAGATCGGTCTGATAAGTAAAAATGACTTCGGCCGTCTCTGCCGCAATCTGCCGCCCCGCTTCGGACGCACCGGCTTGTACTATGACGGGGCGCCCCTGAACAGGTCGAGCTACATTGAGCGGGCCTTTCACCGCGAAGTGAGGGCCTTGGTGATTGAGTGTATGCAGCTTGGCAGGATCAAAGTAGATGCCATTGGTTGCATCCATGCAGAAGGCATCCGCCTCCCAGCTTTCCCAAAGCCCCTCCATCACCTGCGAGAACTCTCGGGCGCGGCGGTACCTTGCGCCATGCTCAAGGTGGGACTGCGCGCCGAAGTTGGCTGCCTCGTTCGGATTACTCGACGTGACCAGATTCCACCCAGCCCTACCTGCACTGATGACATCCAGTGAGGCCAGGCGGCGCGCGAGCATGTACGGTTCGTTATAGGTGGTACTGGCGGTTGCGATCAGCCCGATGTGCCGCGTCACTGCCGCCAACGCCGGAAGCAGTGTCAATGGATCAAGCGTAACCACGCTGGAGCTTCGCATGAGCGTGTCGACGGAACCTGCGCGAACCGCAAGTGAGTCAGGCAGAAAGAGCCCATCAAACCGACCCTTCTCAAGGATTCTGGCGAACCACTTCATGTGCTCGAAGCGTCTGTGGAAGTCGGGTATGGCACCCGGATAGCGCCAAGCACCGGCATGAATGCTGGGCATGGCCAACAGGATGAGTTTCTTGAGTGGTCTGGTCATTGTAGGGTGCTCGACATGGAATTCGGTGCTCGCAAAGACCGATCCACAATCAGGAATGGAGCCCCTTGCGAGCAGTATTCGAGGCGCGCTTGCACGCCGTAGACTTTTTCCAGCAACGCCGGTGTCAGGACATCGAGGGGGCGGCCGGTGGCATGCACCCGCCCTTGATGAAGGACCACCACGTGGTCCGCGAAGCGCAATGCGTGATTGATGTCGTGAATGGCCATGACGACGCACATCGAGCGCGCTCGCGCCAACCGACGCAATAAATCGAGCACATCGAACTGGTTTTGCAAATCCAGTGCGCTCGTGGGCTCATCCAGTAACAAGACACTGGGTGCGCGGATCATTGCCTGGGCAATCGATACAAGTTGCCGTTGGCCGCCGCTCAATGCGGCCAGCTCGCGGTCGGCGAGCACGTTAATCTCCAGCGTCTGGAGCATACGGGTGACCTCATCCAACTCACTGCCATCAACGCCCCAGCCGCTGCCCTGCTTGCTCGCAAGCAGCACTGCTTCAAACACTCGCAGCGAGGAGTTCATGGAAATATCCTGGGGGACGTGTGCGGGGCGGTTGCGATGATGAATGGACCAGGTCTCGACAGCCTGCCCTGCCACAGTCACGGTGCCTGCGCCACCCAACTCGCCCGCAATCCGGCGCAGCAGCGTGGACTTACCGGCAGCGTTCGAACCCAGCAGCGCCGTGATGCTACCCGCTGCCATGGGCCCGAAGCTGACGTTCTGCAATACCGTATGGCCGTCGAAGGCTACCGACACGTCCGCGATGTTGAGCAGTGCAGTCATCGCGTCTTCGCTCGCAGAATCAACGCAAAAAACAAGGGCACGCCCACCAGGGATGTCACTATTCCAATCGGCAGGGTTTGCCCGGCGACCAGCGATTTGCTCAGTACCGAGGCCGCCGACAGCATGCATGCCCCACATAGCGCAGAGGCCGGGAGGAGAAAGCGCTGGTCCTCGCCTACCAGCATTCGGGCAATATGCGGCCCCACCAATCCAACGAACCCGATGGTGCCCACAAAAGAGACGCAGATAGAGGCGAGCAGACTGCTGAGCAGAATGCCGCGCAGGCGCAGGCGCGCTACGGGAATCCCCAAAGCCGTCGCCCGGGCCTCTCCGAGTTGTAATGCCGTCAACGCCCAGGACTGGCGGGCGAACGTAAACGATACGATCAGGAGAATGACACTCATGATGCCGAGCTTGGGCCACGTAGCACGCGAAAGACTGCCCATTGTCCAGAAGACGACAGCAGACAGCGCCTGTTCGGGACCGATGTACTGCAGCGCCTCCAGCAGTGCCGAGAACGTGAAGACCAGGGTCGTGCCCAACAGTATGATCATTTCGGTGGTGATACCGCGTTTGCGACTCAGGCGATGAATGAACAAGGCCGCTGCCATCGAAACGAGGAACGCATTGACGGGGATGGCGTAGGCGACAGCCGAAGCAGGCAGAACGCTTACCCCCAATATCAGACCGAGTGCGGCGCCAAAACTCGCCGCGGCCGACAAGCCCAAGGTGAACGGGCTCGCCAGGGGGTTGCCGAGCACTGTCTGCATTTGCAAACCCGCAATCGACAGACTCGCGCCGACGACCAGAGCCGATAGCGCCACGGGTAGTCGGATGTCCCAAAGTATCACGCTCACCTGGCTCGACGACGCGTCTTGCATCAAGACGGACAGCAGCTCCATCAACCTGTAATGCGCCGGGCCTATGGAAAGGTCGATCATGAAAAACACAAGGGTAAGCAGGCCAATGCCGACGATCATGCTCAAGCGGCGTTTCGCCAGGCGGCTGTATAAGCTCCGCCCGCGGGTGAGTTCGGCCTGTGTGCCGATGGCTTGCTTCGTCATAGTGATGCTCCATCCAGGCTCAGCCAATAACCGGGCTGATAAGGAACCGGAAGAAAACGCGCGTGGAACTCGCGAAACGTAGCGTCCGGATCCAGCGATGCGAAGAGTTCGGGATGAAGCCACTTTGCTATCCGCTGCAGTGCGACAAAGTAATACGGATTGTCATAGAAGGGATGCCAGATGGCGTGGACCCTCCCCGCCTTCACCGCCGACAACGAACGATATGCCGGCCGGCGCATCAACCGGCGCAAACGCGCGAGCCCTTGCGCGGAGTCGGCGCCGGGTCCGAGGTTGACCCAGTCTCCCGCAGGCGAATAAAGCGACCAATTTGCGCCGGTCACCAGGATGACATCCGGGTCGCTGGCAATAACCTGCTCGGGATGCAAGGTACCAAAAGTACTGTGCAGGAAATGGGAACCGAGGTTGTCGCCTCCAGCGACTGTCACAAGCTCACCGAAATTGCCTTCGCCGTAAGTCAGGCAGCAGTCGTCATACAGACCTGCGGCACGCTCGACCATTACACGAGGCCGCGTTCGAACGTTTTCCAATGGCACCGTGACACGTTCGATCTGCTCTTGGCGAAAACGCAGGAATTCGTCGGCACGATCGGTTCGCCCAAGCAGTGCACCGAGGATCTGCACGCTTCGCACGGTGTTATCAAACATCTTGGTGCGAAAATCAACGAACACGATCGGAATGCCCACCTGTGTCAACCGTGCCATCAGGCCCGACGACTCGGCGGCGGCCTTTGAACTGAGGTTCATGATCACCACGTCCGGCGCCAACGAAATCGCTAATTCGCTACCAATGGAGTCAAGCGTCGCGGCCGGAAACGATGGAATGCGGCCCATCTCGGGAAACTTCCGCAGATATGCCCGATAGCCATCCAGGTCCGCAGCCTTGAAGTTCTCGCCCCAACCCACAACATCAGCAAATGGCCGGTCCGGAAGCAGCACCGCCAAGACGTAAGCCAGCGTGCCATCCCCCAGCAGCACCCGCTCCACAGGTCGATCTATGCGTACATCACGGTCAGCAACATCCTTGAATGACACACGTGCGGGCGCAGCGGTGAGACTTCGAGAAAGGCTGATCAACATTCCAGCCGCCATCAGGCGCCCCAGAACACGGCGCCTTGAATACAGAACATCGCCCATTTGGCTCACCAGCGGTAAGTGAGAGAAGTGGTGGCCGTGCGATCCTGCCCGACAAAGCAATACAGGGCCGAGGTACAACTTGCGACGTATTCCTTGTTAGTCAGGTTGCTGACATTGAGCGCCAGCGAAGCGCCTTCAAGCGAAGGCGCAATTGAACCCAGTTCATAGTTCAACGCCAGATCAAAAAGCGTGACCGCCGGAACCTTGAACGTGTTCGCTGGATCGCCGTACGACGCGCCCAGGTAACGCGAGCCTGCTCCGATTTTCAGGCCGGACAAAGATCCGCGCCCTATGAGGTAATCAAGCCACAGGGCAGCGCTGTGTCGGGGGGTTTGTGTCAGGCTGTTGCCTTGGTAGGTCGTATCCTGGACCAAGGCGTTATCCAGGTAACTGTAACTGGCAAGCAGATTAAGATTTTCGACTAGCTCGGCAGTGGCTGAAAGATCGACACCACGGCTGCGCACCTTGCCCGCCTGGGTGTTGAACCCCAGATGGGCCGCATCGGCGGTTTTGACGTTGGTCTGTTCCAGATTGTAAATGGCGGCCGTCAGCAATGTTCTGGAGTCGGCGGGGTGAAACTTGATGCCTATCTCCGTTTGTGTCGTTTCAGTCGGGACGAACGCACTCCCGTTGTAACCGCTGCCTATCAACGGATTAAAAGACGTGGCATAGCTCACATAGGGAGAAATGCCGTTATCAAACTGGTAACTCAGGCCTGTTCGCCCCGACCACTTCCCGTTGTTCATCTTGGTGGAGACCGAAGTAGGGGAATAACTTCGCGTCACGTCGTCTGTTTCGGATTTATCGTAGCGTGTGCCCAACGTCAGACGCCATCGGTCATAAGAAATCTGATCCTGTACATAGACGCCCAAGCGATCGAACTCCTGTTTCTCGGACCAAGGTGCTGCGCGGCTTGCCGTGAAGTCTGGTTTGACATGCGGGCGATAGTCCGAGCCGTAGGGGTCAACAAGATAAGGGCCACTGCTATAGAGGGCACTGGTTACAGTGCCCGAGGCAAAATCGGCACCCACGATAACGTCGTGCTTAGTAGGCCCGAGCCGGAGGCTGCCACTGACATAGTTGTCCATCGAGAACGTATTGGAACTGGAAGGGGAAATCTCATAAGTGTTTTTTAGCAGTGGCTTGCCATTGACCACCGAATACCCGTAGACAACGCTTCTTTGCAAATCCGAGGCGATATGCATGTAGCGCATAGTGCTCGTCACCTTCCAGTCGTTGTCGAAAGAGTGGGTGAAGTTGGAGCTGATGTAATTCTGTTCACGGGACGAGTCATCAAACGACATATCCCGGTAGTTCCTGTCCCGATCTATTGATGGATAGGGACTTTTATTCAGCCCAAGCAGATTGGCTGGCAAAGAGTTGTAGTTCGGTATTTCGGGCTCCCGAGAGTGAGCAAGCTGGACAGTCCAAGAGGTTTGCTCCGTCGGCTGCCACGTCAGCGAAGGCGCAAGATAGAGCCTTTTGTGGTGTACATCTTCGATCTGGTCATTCGCCTTCAACCCTGTCGCGGTAAAGCGATAGAGCAGCGTCCTGTCACTGTCGAGTGGACCGGTTGAATCCACGCCAAGAAACGTACGGCCGAAGCTGCCAAATTGTGTCGTGACCTCATGCGACTCCACCTCTTGGGGCTTGCGAGTTACCTGGTTGACTATGCCTCCGCCGGTTGATTGCCCATAAAGATAGGACGACGGTCCTCGCAATACTTCGACACGCTCCAGTGTGTAGGGATCGACCTGGGGCGACCAACTGCCAGGGTTACTGATTAAGCGCAGCCCGTCCAAATAGTAATCGGCTTCGACGCCGCGGATTTTTGTGAAGTCGAGCTGATCTCCGAAGGCCCCGTATTTTTCGCTATTGGCGCCTGCCGTATAGCGCAGTGCCTGGCTGGTCGTTTTTATTTGCTGGGTATCCATCTGCTCGCGCGTGACTACCGACACGGATTGAGGAATTTCCAGGATCGAAGTGTCGGTCTTGCTGCCCAACCCGGATTGTTCCGCAACATAACCGTGTACGAGACCGGATTCGCCTCCCTTGGTGCTCACCCCAGTGACACTGGTGGCCGGCAAGGTGACCACACCTGCAACGGGTGGGATTGGATCATTCTCGGTCGTGCGCTGCGCAAGGTCATCAGCGTGAGCCATTTGATAAGCACACAGGGTTAGCGCAGAGGCGATCACCGCACACTGCTGGGCGGTGCGGCGAAAGTAGTTTGGTTTCGAGCTTGGGGAGGGATGAATCAGCGGCCAGTTGTTCATTCTGTACACGGCGTCAAGCGGATTGGGAGGCAAATCCTATCCACTGACTGACTGACAGTCAATGTAAATGAGAAGTAACATTGACTGTGCCTTGCATGCTTGTGTAACCACTGCAGCTCAATTACCGGGCGGGACTTGTATGGACCCTTGCAACGAGGGTGCTGCCGCGCCTGCGCAAACCGCTAGTAGCCAAACAACGACTTACTCTCCAGATACTCATCAAACCCACACTCCCCCCACTCGCGGCCGTTGCCCGACTGTTTGTAGCCGCCAAACGGTGCAGCCTGGTCGGCGCGGGCGCCATTGAGGTGGACCATGCCGGTACGCAGTTGACGGGCAATCCCCAGGCTGCGTTCAAGGCTGGCCGAGGTGACGTAACCGGACAGGCCGTAGGGGCTGTCGTTGGCGATGGCGATGGCCTCGGCTTCGCTGTCATACGGGATGATTGCCAGGACCGGGCCGAAGATTTCCTCACGCGCCACCAGCATGTCCGGGGTGACATCTGCAAATATCGTCGGCTGCACGTAGTAGCCACGCTCAACGCCTTCAGGCCGACCTGGCCCCCCGGCGACCAATCGCGATCCTTGGGCGATGGCCTGGGCGATCATGTGCTGTACCCGTTCGTACTGCATGGCGTTGGCGATAGGGCCAATGGCCGTGCTGGGGTTGCTGTCGTCGTAACACATCTGCGCGAGCACGTGCTGGGCAATCTCAATCACCGCCTGTTGCTGTGCACGTGGCACCAACAGGCGTGTCGGTGCATTGCACGATTGGCCGCTGTTACGCATGCAGCCCAACACACCATGGCGCACTGCGCTGGGCAGGCTGGCATCGTCGAGCAGAATGTTGGCGGATTTGCCGCCCAGTTCCTGGGACACACGCTTGACCGTCTGTGCCGCCGCCTGGGCCACTGCAACGCCGGCGCGGGTGGAGCCGGTGAAAGACACCATGTCCACCTCTGCATGGCGCGCCAGCCCAGCGCCCACCCCCGGGCCGTCGCCGTTGACCAGGTTGAATACCCCTGCGGGCACCTCGGCCTCATGCAGCACCTGGGCAATGATCCGGGCTGACAACGGCGCACGCTCGCTGGGTTTGAGCACCACGGTGCAGCCCACCGCCAGCGCTGGCGCGAGCTTGCAGGTGAGTTGATTGAGTGGCCAGTTCCAGGGCGTAATCAGGCCGCACACGCCGATGGGCTCGCGCACCACCAGGGTGTTGCCCAGGCGCCGTTCGAAGCGGTACTCGCGCAACACTTCCAATGCCTGCATCAGGTGACCCAGGCCAGCCGGCACATGGGCGCTGCGGGCCAGGGACAGCGGCGCGCCCATCTCCAGGTGAACCGCTTCGATCAACGCTTCGCTGTGGCGCTCGTAGGCTTCGATAATGCGTTGCAGCAGTTCGATACGCGCCTTGAGCGAACTGGCGGCGAACCCCGCAAACGCTTGCCTGGCCGCGCCGACCGCACGCTCCAGGTCATGGCTGTCGCCAATGATGATGCGCGCTACCACCTGCTCGGTGCGCGGGTTTACCACGGTTTCGATGGTGGTGCCGTGGGGCTTGACCCAGGCGCCGTCAATGTAGAACTCAAACAGATCCGACATCCCTTGCACTCCCTTCAGGCAACGTGTTTCAGGGCGCTGCCCAGGGTGTCGAACACCAGGGCAATCTCCTGCGGGCTGATGAGCAGTGGCGGCGAAATCACAATTGTGTCGCCCGAGCCGCGCACCAGTACGCCGTTCTCGAAGCACCACTGCGCAACTTCGCTGCCCCGTGCGCCTGGAAACCCTGGGCGCGGCTCGAGTTCAACGGCGCAGAGCAGGCCGATAGCACGTACGTCCAGCACCGCGCCGACGCCCTGCAGCGCAAGTGCACTCGACTGCCACAGCCCACTCACGGCGTTGACGTGTTGGTTGATGCCCAATTCGCGATGCACCTCAAGGGTCGCCAACCCGGCTGCGCACGCCAGCGGGTGCGCTGAATAGGTGTAGCCGTGCATCAGTTCGATGACAGTGGCCGGCCCGGCCATGAACGCCTCATACACCGCACCGCTGACCAGTACGCCGCCCATGGGCACCGCGCCGTTGGTCAGGCCTTTGGCGGTGGTGATCAGGTCCGGGAGCACGCCGAAGGCTTGCGCGGCAAAGGGGGCGCCGACGCGGCCAAAGCCGGTGATCACCTCGTCGAAAATCAGCAGCACGCCGTGCCGCGTGCAGATCTCGCGCAAACGTTGCAAATAGCCCAGGGGCGGCGGATAAACGCCGCCGGAGCCGGTCACGGGCTCGACGATCACGGCGGCCACGGTGCTCGGGTCCTGGATATCCAACAACTGTGTCAACGCGTCGGCGTAACTGGCGCCCTGTTGCGGCTGCCCGACGCTGAAACGCATGCCGGCGTCATAGGGCAACGGCAGGTGCGAGACCTCGCCCAGCAGTGGGCCAAAGTCACGCTTCTGACGGCCGATGCCAGAGACCGACAGCCCACCGAAGCCCATGCCATGGTAGCCCTTGGCGCGCCCGATAAACTTGGTCCGGCGGCAATCGCCACGCGCCTGGTGATAGGCCCGCGCGATCTTCAGCGCGGTGTCCACCGCTTCAGACCCTGAGTTGGTGAAAAACACCTGCTCCATGCCGCCGGGGCTGACGTCGATCAGGCGCTCGGCCATCTCCAGGGCCTGGGGGTGGCTCATCTTGAATGACGAGACAAAGTCCAGGCGCCCCGCCGCTTCGCGAATCGCCTCGACGATTTTCGGCTGGCCGTGCCCGGCATTGACGCACCACAGCCCGGCCATTGCATCGAGTACACGGCGCCCGTCGGTGGTGGTGTAGTACATGCCATCGGCACTGGCGAACATCATCGGCTGTTGCTGGAACTGGCGCATCGGCGTGAATGGCGCCCAGAACCCGCGATTCACGCGCGCTGAAGGCTGGGAAAGATCGTTCATAGAGACTCCTGCAAAGCAATGATGGGATGGCCGGTCAGCGTCGGGCGCTGCAACGGGCCTGCGTTAACGTTGACGCTGCGGTCCACAGACAACCTGCCGTGTTCGATACGGCAGGTGACCCGGTCACAAAACGCCGTCTCGACAAACTGCCAGGTCATGCTCAACACCCCCGCTTCGGTCCAGCGCGCCTGCGCCACCACCGGGGTGAGCTCCGGCTGGTATTGGTGATGCAGATAGTGGCCGGTCATGCTGGTCCGGCTTTCGATGCCGGCCACGAGCCCGGCACGAATGCAATGGGTGCCACGGGGGTCGGTGAGGTAGAAATCACAATGCTCTGGGCCAAACTCCAGGCGCACTTCGCTGACCTGGTCTTCGTTGGCCTGCATGACGAACGTGCCACTGAATTCGGCCTGGCGCGGCGAACTCGCGGCGCCAGACATGACGGGCCGCTGTTGCCGCGCCAGCAGCGCCGCCAACCCGGCATCCGCCGCGCCGTCGGTGGGTACGCCCAGCGCCGGCACCAGATGCTCCCACAACAGGCTGTGCAAGCGCCGCTCGCCCAGCGCCAGCCCGGCGGTGAAGGCAATCACCGCGTTATGGCGCGGCAACACGATGCACTGCTGGCCAAACACTCCGGAGGCGTAGTAACCACCGTGCAGGGTCATCCACCACTGGTAGCCGTAGCCTTCGCGGCGCGTGACAGCCGCGTCGCTCGACTCGTCACGGCCCAGGTAGCGCTTGCCATCGAAGGCGCCCATCCATACATCGTCGACATGCCCACGGGTCGCGTCGGCCACCCATTCCCGGGACAGCAATTGCTGCCCCTCCCAATGGCCTTGTTGCAAGTGCAGCACGCCGAACTTGAGCAAGTCCTCGGTGCGGCAACTGAGGCCGTTGCCCCCGGTGTTGAAGCCGCCCGGTGCAAGGTCCCACTCGATGGGCCCCATGCCCATGGGCTGGAAGATGCGCGCGTTGCACAGGGCGTACGCCGTCTGGCCGCTGACCACACTGACAATCGCCGAGAGCATGAAGCTTGACGCACTGCTATAGATGAACCGCTGCCCTGGCGGGTCTTCGACCGGCTCATTGAGGAACAACCGCACCCAACTGTCAGTGCGCCCGCGCCAGGCGCCACCGGAGATGCCCTGGCGATGCCCGGTGCGCATGGTCAGCAGATCCCGTACGGTTATGGCCGCCAGGTTAGCGCTGATGGAGGCCGGGCAATCGGCGGCAAAAAAGTCCACCACCTTGGCATCCAGCGACAACACACCGTCATCCACCAACAGCCCGACCGCCATGGACACCCAGCTTTTGGTCGCCGAGTGCTGAACATGCAAGCGTGCGGCGCTATAAGGCGCCCAGAACGCTTCGGCCACTACCGCGCCATCGCGGTACAGCATGAAACTGTGTAACTCCAGGCCCGCAGCGTTCACCGCATCGATGAAATCACTCACGCCACGCGCCGATACACGTTGTTGACTGGGCAGTGCCCGGCGCAACGGCAAACTCGTCATCTGATCTATCCCCTCATTTGCACTGCTTGGGCGTGCAACAGGCTGCTGTTGCACGCCATTACCGCTACCAGAGCGCCACGGTGTAGCCCAGGATCACTCGGTTTTCGTTGGTGTCACGGGCGAAGTTGCTGGTGGCGCTGGCGTTCTGCCAACGCAGCGATACGTCCTTGAACGTACCGCTCTGCACCACATAGCCCAGGCTCAAGTCCCTCTCCCACTCGCGCCCTTCGCCGGCAAAGCCGATGACCTTGGCGTTATCGCCCTTGGCGTAACGCGTGGAGAACAGCAGGCCCGGAATGCCCAGCGCAGCGAAGTCATAGTCGTAGCGGGCATGCCACACGCGCTCACGGGTCTGGGAGAAGTTGGCCAGTTGGTACTCGCTGAACAGGTAAGTGTTGGTACCGTCCACATAGGTGAACGGCGTCGAACCGTACTGCTCCTGGTAACCGCCGCTGAGGTTGTGGCCGTACAGGCCATAGCCGATGCGCGTGCTCAGCGCCCGGTTATCCACCTTGCCGGCCAGGGCGGCGGCGTCTTCGCTGGCGCTGAAGTAGCGGATGTCCGTCTTCAGGGTGCCCGGGCCCCACTTGAGGCTGTTTTTCAAGCCCAGGTAATGCTGTTGGTACAGGCTTTCCAATTGCGCGAACTGGTAAGTCACGAAGGTCGTCGGCGTGAGTGCGTATTCGCCGCCGGCGAAGCGGAATTCATCGCTCTTGGCGCTGCTTTTGTAGGCGCCATATTGGCTGGTAAGCCCCATGTCCTCGTAGTGGGTCGAGTCGCGCTGCTTGACCTGGTCCAGTTGACCGGCGGTCAGGGTCAGCTTGTCGATGTCCTTGGAGGTGAGTGCCGTGCCGCTGAAACTCTGCGGGAACAGGCGGCTCAGGTTCGGCTGCAGGGTCGGCAGGTCTGGCACCATGTAACCCACGCGCAACTCGCTCTTGGCCAGGCGCGCCTTGCCGGTGAGGCCAAGTTTGGAGTAGTTGTCATGGGCTCGGCGGGCGTAGCTGGGAGCGCCGGGCTCGGCCATGCTGGAGCGCGCCAGCAGCCCGGTGCCGGAGTTGTCCGGGCTCGAATCGAGCTTGATGCCCAACATCCCGACCGCGTCCAGGCCAAAGCCCACGGTACCGTCGGTAAAACCCGACTCGAGCTTGAGGATAAAACCCTGTGCCCATTCGGCACGCTTGTTCTGCCCGCTGGATTCGCGGTAGTCGCGGTTGAAGTAGTAGTTCTTCAATTCCAGCGCGGCTTTGCTGTCGGCGATGAAGTCGGCCTGGGCAAACAGGGGCATGAAACCGGCCCCCATGACGCTGGCACTGGCGACGACTTTGTTGATGCGGTTATTCATGTGTAGGTTCCTGGCAGACAGGTTGAGTGGGGTTGTTTTTGTTTTCTTCGGCCATGGCTTCGCCCGCTTCGCAAATCGGCGATTTGCGAAGGGTTGGGTTTTGATGCCGTGGCCTGGGGTGCAGCAGTACCTAAATCACACTGGCACGGAGGCGGTAGCTGCCGTCCGCGCGTTTCTCCAAGGGGCTGGCCGCCGCAAGTAGCCGGCGGGTGTAAGGGTGTTGCGGGGTGTCGAAAATCGTGTCACGCGGGCCCATTTCGACCACCTCGCCCTGGTTCATCACCGCCACGCGGTGGGCGATGCGCTCCACCGCCGAGAGGTCGTGGGAGATGAACAGGCAGGCAAAGCCATATTGGCGTTGCAGACGCTCGAACAGTTCGAGGATCTGTTTCTGGATGGTCATGTCCAACGCCGAAATCGGCTCGTCGGCAATCACCAGCTTGGGCCGGCGCACCAGCGCCCGGCCGATCGCCACGCGCTGGCGTTGACCGCCGGAGAGTTGATGGGCAAAGCGCTCGCGAAACTGTTCGGGCAAGCCCACGTCGACCAGGGTGTCGGTGACCCGCTGGCGTTTTTGCGCGGCCGTCAGGGCCGGCTCATGGCGCAGCGGCTCGGCGAGGATCTGGCCGACCGTCATGCGCGGGTCGAGGGACGAATACGGGTCCTGGAAGATCATCTGGCATTGCAGGCGATGCGCGCGGTTGGCGGCGTTGAGGATATCCACGCCCTGGAACAGAATCGCCCCGGCGCACGGGTTGACCAACCCGACGACCGCACGCCCCAGGGTGGTCTTGCCCGAACCGCTGCCACCGACCAGGGCCAGGGTCTCGCCCGGCGCGATGCTCAGGTTCACCGAGTGCACCACGCGCTTGGGCACGCTGCGCCCCCAGAAACTCCGTGGCCCCGGGTGCTCGATACACACATCCCGGACCTGCAGCAACGGGCTGTCGGCCGCCGGCAATGGCCCCAGCGTCCCACGCCGGGGCAGCGCTTCGAGCAACTGCCGGGTGTATTCAGCCTTGGGGGCAAAGAGGATGTCTTCGATACGGCCCTGCTCCACCGCCTTGCCCGAGCGCATCACCACCACTTTATGGGCATACCGCGCCACCAGGGACAGGTCGTGGCTGATGAACAGGATCGCGGTGCCCTGCTCGCGGGTCAGCTCCAGCATCAACTCGATCACGTCCAGTTGCGCCAGGCAGTCCAGGGCCGTGGTCGGTTCGTCGGCGATCAGCAGCGCCGGGCGCAGCAACATCACCGAAGCCAGCATGATGCGTTGGCGCATGCCGCCGGAGAATTGGTGCGGGTAGGATGCCAGGCACTTTTCGCCGTCCTTGATGCCGATGCGTTGCAGCATGGCGATGCAGCGCCCGTGGATCGTCGCCGCATCCAGCGCGGTATGCAGCTTGAGCGCCTCGCTCATCTGCCGGCCAATAGTCAGCGCGGGGTTGAGCGAGACCATCGGTTCCTGGAACACCATGCCGATCCGCGCACCACGCACCGCACGCATGGCCTTGGCATCGCTGCTGTCCAGCGCTTGCCCCTGGAACAGGATGCGCCCGCCGCACACTTGCATGGGTGCCGGCAGCAAGCCAATGGCGGCGCGGGCGGCCATGGTCTTGCCGCTGCCAGACTCGCCCACCAGTGCGACGATTTCGCCAGGGGCCATGGTGAAGCTGAAGTCGTCGACGGCCAGCGGACCGTCCACGCCAACGCGAATCTGCAGATTTTCAACGGCCAGTAAAGGCACTGGAGCGCTCATGCTCATTTCCTCATGCGCGGGTCGAGACGATCACGCAAGGCATCGCCGAACAGATTGATAGCCAGCAACGTCAGGCTGATAAAGATGCCCGGGAAGATCCCCAGCCACGGCGCCGTCGAGATATAGGTGCGGCTTGCCGAGAGCATGCTGCCCCAGGTCGCGGCCGGCGGTGGAACCCCGAGGCCGAGGAAGCTCAACGCGCTCTCCGAGAGCAACGCCCAGCCAAACATACTGGTGGCCAGTACACACAGGGGCGCCAGGCAGTTGGGGGTGATGTGGCGGAACATGGTGTACAGCTCGGAGTTGCCGATCACCCGCGAAGCCTCGATGAACTCCAGCTCACGCAGTGACAGCACGCTGCCGCGCACCACCCGCACCACCGATGGGGTGTAGGCGATGCCCAGGGCGAGCACGATGCCGTACTGGCTGGCGCCGACAATCGCCATGATGCCCAGGGCCATGAGGATGCCGGGGAACGCCAGCAGCGCGTCGTTGAGCATCATCAGCACCCGGTCGGTCCAGCCGCGCAGGTAACCGGCGAGCATGCCGATCACCGTGCCGCAGATCACCGCCACGCTGACCGAGAGCAGGCTGATCCACAAGCTGGTACGCGCGCCAATGATCAGGCGGCTGAACACATCGCGGCCAAACTCGTCGGTGCCAAGCCAATGCACGGCACCCGGTGCGTGCAGGCGTGAGAGCAGATCCAATTTGAGCGGGTCGTAAGGCGTCCACACCACGCCGAGCAATGCCAGTAACACCAGGACCGCGAGCAAGCTGCCGCCGATCAGGGCATTGAGCGGCGGGTAACGCCGGCGCCGCCGAGGCGAGATCGCCGCCACGGTGGGCAAGGCAGGAGTCTTGAGGTTCATAGCTTCACCCTTGGATCGAACAGCGGATACAGCAGATCCACCAACAGGTTGACCAACACATAGATGCAGGTGACCAGCAGCAGGCACCCCTGCAGCACCGGGTAGTCGCGGGAGAAGATCGCATCGACCATCAACCGGCCGATGCCGGGCAAGGTGAACACGGTTTCCAGCACCGCAATGCCGCCGAGCAGGTTGCCCAGGATCAGGCCAATCAAGGTCCAGGTCGGCGCAAATGCGTTGCGCAAGGCGTGTCGCCACAGCACCGCGCTTTCCGACAAGCCCTTGGCCCGGGCATGGGCGATGTACTCCAGGCGTAGCACCTCGATGGTGCTGGCCCGGGCCATCCGGGCAATGGCGCCGAACTCCACCAGCGTCAGGGTGATGATCGGCAGCACCACATAGGTCAGCGCTTTCATAGGGTCGGTGGCGAAGCCGACGTAACCGATCACCGGCAACCAGCCCAACTGAATGCCGAAGACATACAGCAGCAGCAAGCCCAACCAGAAGCTCGGCACCGACAGCAACAACGTTGCCGTCGCCACCAGCCCCAGGTCCATCGCACTGTTTTGCTTCCAGGCTGCGAGCAAGCCCACCGGCACCGCGAGCAGGGTCGCCAGCAACACTGCCACCAGCACCACGGTCGCACTGACGCTGAAACGCTCGACCAGCAACTCCAGCACCGGCTGACGGCTGCTGATGGACACCCCAAGGTCGCCACTGAGCACCGACTTGATCCAGATCAGGTACTGGGTCAGCACCGAGTGGTCCAGGCCCAGGCTGCTGCGCATGTCGGCCAGGCTTTGCGGGTCGGCCATGTCACCCAGCATCAACAGTGCCGGGTCGCCGGGGATCAGGCGGATCAAGGCAAATACAATCACCGAGATCAGCAACAGGGTCGGCACCGCCATGCCGAGCCTGTGCAATATGAATCGAAACATAGCGCTACGCCTTACTTGGAAGTGTCGGCCAGCTTCACGCCCCACAGGCGCGGCTTGGCAACGGGCCAGGAACGATAACCCTCAACGCGCTTACCCATGGCGCCGATGGCAGTGCCGTTGTAGATGACCACCATGGGCACATCCTTGAGCATCAGCGTGTGCAGCTGGTCGAACAGTGGCCGGCGCTTGGCAGGGTCAACTTCCCGCTGGGCCTCGCGCAAAATCGCCAGGGCCTGGGGGTTGTCCCAGACTTTACGCGGCTCCTTGTCCTTGTCGCCGATCACCGATTCGTAGCTTTGCGCCGCATCGAAACGCCCCGAATAGGAGAACGACATCATCTGGTAGCTACCGCTCTGGTAACGCTCCAGCTGCGTGCCCCACTCCAGGGTTTCCATCTCGATGTTCAGCCCCGCTGCCTGGGTCATGGCTTGGCTGAGCAAGCCCATGTCGAACATCTGCGGGTAGCGCTTGTTGACCAGCATGCGGATTTTTTCCCCGCGGTAGCCGGCCTCTTTCAACAAGCGCCGGGCCTCGTCGAGGTTGTAGGTGTAACCCTGCTGCGCGATGCCGTCGTAGTAAGGGCTCGCGGTGGGAATCACTGAGTTGTTGACCACCGACAAGCCATCGGACAACGCCGCCACCATCTGCGCGTAATCCAGGGACAAGGCCACCGCGCGCCGGATGCGCACATCCTTGAGCAGCGGGTCGCGGGTCTGGAACAACAGGCCGCTGATGGTCATGATCGGGCTGACCTGGATCTGCAGGTTCTTGACCTGCTTGAGTTGCGCGGCATCCATCGCGGTCACGTCCGGCAGCAGGTCCACGCCACCTGACAGCAGCGCGGCCTTGGCCGAGGCTGCATCGGGGATCACCTGGAAGCGCACGGTGTCGACAAACGCCTGCTTATTGCCGGTGTAACCGTCCGCCTCGCCTTCGGCACGCGGGGTGTATTGCTTGAAGCGATCCAGCTCGACGTACTGGCCCTTCTGCCATTTGCCCAGGGTGAACGGGCCGGTGCCAATCGGTGCGCGCCAACTGCCATCGGCGGCCAGGGAGTCTGGGTGCAGGATGCCGCTGCCGGCACAATCCGGACGGGCCATGGCGGCCAGGAACAAGCCATTGGCCTGGTCCAGGGTGAACACCACGGTTTTCGGGTCTGGGCTTGAGACATCGACGATCTTGGCCGCGCCGCGCCCATCGAACTCCGCCAGGCAACGCCACTGGGTCTTGGGATCGAGGTAGCGCTGCCAGGTCCATTGCACCTGCTTGGCCGTCAATGGCTGGCCGTTCTGGAAGAGAACGCCGTCGCGCAGGGTAAAGGTGTAGCGCAGGCCATCGGCCGAGACGGCAACCGCACTGGCCAGCATCGGTGCGATGCTGGTGTCTTCGCGGTATGCCACCAAGCCTTCGACGATATGCATCATCACCGCGTCGGTATTGTCGTCACGGTTGACCCCTGGGTCGCTGCTGCGGATATCACCGTTGATGCCGACACTGATGACCTGGTCTTGGGCAACGGCCATGGAAAAGGCGCACGCCGACATCGCAACGGCCACTGCCGTCTTTACGTAACTATTCACGGGAGAAAGACTCCTTGAAGAAATTTTCCGGTCAGTGGCGAGGGCCAAGGCAGGACCGGCATCAGAATGAGTGAATCCTTGGTTATTGTTATACGGTCTGTTCTGAGTGCATCTACCTACGGTGTATCAGCCCAGGCTGCGCTTGTGGCGCAACACCTTGGCAAAAAAGTCCTGGGCGGCCGGCATGGCCTTGACGCCCTGGTGCGCGACGTTGGGCAGCAAGTCAAAGTGCACCTGCACGCCGGCGGCTTCGAAGCTCGCCTTCAAGGTGGCCAGGCGCTCAGGTCGCGTGCGCCCGGCAGCGTTGGCACCGGCCATGTAATGTTTGCCACCTTCACGGTGGGTGATTTCCCAGGTTTCGAGGTCTGAATCACCCACCACCATGTGCACCGGCAAGCGCTGCAAGGCTGGCAGGTTCAGCGGCTTGCCGAAGCGCGTGGCAAAGTCCCGCACGCCGACCCACCAGTCCTGATCGGCATCGAGCAGGGTCACCGAGCCCGGTGCACCGATGGACGCCGCCCAGAGTTTCTCGGGGTGCAGGTAGCAGAAGCGATGGGTGAATTGCCCCCCACCGGAATATCCGAACAACGCGAAGGTTTCAAAGCGGCGGCCGTAACGCTTGCCGACACTGGCAATCATGTCGAGCAACACCTGGTCGTAGCGGATATCGCCTTCGACCATCTGCTTGTAGCCATCGCCATTACCGTCCCCCAGCACGCCGACCGGGAACAGCGGCGACAGGATCACGCAATCGTTCCAGCGGCCAAATTCGGCGAAGCCATTGCGGTAAATCTCCATCGCACGGGTTGAACCGTGCAGCGACACCACCAGGTCGACTGGCCGGGTGCTGTCCTCGATGGCTTCAGGCACATAGAGGGTGTAGGCAAACCGGCTGTCCCCGTGATGGGAGTACACGGTGGTCGCGCCGAGGTGATACACGTTCTTTGCAGCACGCAATGCTGCGTGTTCAGGGCTGATATCTGGATTGCTCATTGGGTAAGTTCGCCGAGTCAGTTCGGGCTTGAGTATTGGTCGGGCTCTATAAAAAGAAAAACTAATTTAACTTTAACCTGAGTAAACAAAACCTTTACGATTCAGGCACACCCATGACCACGGGCCTGCCCATGAGCAACATTCGCTTCTTCAAGACGTTTATCGCCGTCGCCGAATACGGCAGTTTCGCCGCCGCCGCCGACCGGGTGGCCCTGACCAATGCCGCTGTCGGCCAGCAAATGCGCGCCCTCGAAGAAGAGATGCGCCGGCCACTGTTCGACCGCAGCCAGCGGCAGATCAAGCTCAGCCGCGATGGCGTGTTGTTGCTGCCCAAGGCCAAGCGCCTGTTGGCGGACTACGAGCAAATGATCGCCGAGGCGCCCGATGGCATGGCCATGGAGGGCGAAGTGTCCATCGGCGGTATTACCTCCGGCATGGGCCTGCTCGCCAATTGCCTGGTGCAACTGAAAAAGCTGCACCCGCGCATCTCGGTCAACCTGATGACTGCCCGCTCCGACGAGGTGGTCAACCTGGTACACGCCGCCAAGCTCGACGCGGCGTTGTTGATCGAGACGGCGCGGCAAAACTTCGACGGCTTGAGCTGGACCCTGCTCTACAACGAGCCCATCGTCATGCTCGCCAACACCGCGCAGACCGCGGGTATCAACGACGCCGTGGAATTGCTCAGGACCCAGCCGTTCATTCGCTATGACCGGTCCACCGCCGTAGGCCGCAAGGTGCAATCGATCATCAAGAGTGAATCGGTCGAGCCGCTGGAAATCCTCGAACTGAACTCGATCATCGGTATCGCCGACCTGGTCCGCCAGCAAGTCGGTGTGGCAATCGTGCCGCTGTTGAAGAACTTTGACTGGCACAAAGACCCCAGCCTGCGCGTACTGCCGCTGCCTGGAGACTTGGCGGTACGCCGGGTGGGGATTCTGGAGCAAGGCACCAAAAGTGCGATTACCGGGGAGATTCGCAAGTTGCTGATGCAGGCAGTGGCGAAGTGAGCCTTACCTGGCAGATTGCCACGCGTGGCCGCCCCTAAGGCTCACGCTCGGCCAGTTCTTCCAGCAGATCCGCGGACGGCACAAAAAACAAGCCACCGGTGACCGCCGTACTGAAATCCAGCAGCCGGTCATAGTTGCCGGCAGGCCGGCCGACAAACATGTTCTCCAGCATCAGCTCCAGCGGCTGCGGCGTGCGCGCATAGCCAATGAAATAGGTGCCGAACTCCCCCGCTCCCGGCCGGCCGAAGGGCATGTTGTCGCGCAGGATCTTCACTTCCTCGCCATCCTCGGTGATGGTGGTCAAGGCACTGTGGGAGTTGCTCGGCTTGGCCTCATCCGCCAGTTCGATATCCGCCAGTTTGGTACGCCCGATCACCCGCTCCTGGGCCTCGGTGGACAACGCGTTCCAGGCGCCCATGTTGTGCAGGTACTTTTGCACCAGCACATAGCTGCCGCCACTGAACGCCGGGTCTTCGTCAGCGACGATGGTGAAACCGACAGCCTTGCGCCCGGTCGGGTTCTCGGTGCCATCGACAAACCCGATGATGCTGCGCATGTCGAAATTGCGAAATCCCTGGACCTCATCCACCACGACCACCGCATCCCCCAGGGCCGCCATGATTTGCGTGGCCAGTTCAAAACACAGGTCCATGCGCTCGGCGCGAATGTGCAGCAACACATCCCCAGGCGTGGCAACCGCCATGCGCCCCGCTACGCCAACTGCCTGAAACGGATGCAGGGACGCCGGGCGTGGGTTGCCGAACAGCGCGTCCCAGGCCGTCGAGCCGAAGCCGCAGACACAGGTCAGGCTACCGTCGGGCACGCGCTTGCCCACGGAGCGCGTAAGGGCGGCGATATCGCCGCACCACTGGCGTACCGTCCTGGCCGCATCGCTACCGGGAGCAAGTGTGGCGACCATAAAAATGGCCGCGCGGGTGATCGGAGTGCACACAGCCTGAGGTTCAATATTCGGGTTCATCGTGACGGATTCCACACGCAGCTCCACGGTTAAAGGAGAGAGTAAAAAATCCTACACCCATTACTAAACGATATAAACGACTGTGAGATTTGACAGTTACGTGCGCGTTCGCCGTCGCGTAGTTTTTGAACAGGGTAAAAATCAAGGAGAGGATGATGGCGCACAACCCCATGGGCACCGACCCAACCGACGACGAAAACGATCCGATCTTCAATGCCACCACGCAAAAGCGCAATGTCGTGGACCCACGCACGGGGTTGTTTGAGGTTTACGTGCCCTTGCCGTCGCTGACGGGCAATGCCGGCAACGGGCCGGTGATCGAAATGAGCCTGCACAATACGCCCGTGGTCAATAACGAGGCAGCGCTGGGGGATGGCTGGTTCTATGCCATGACCACCTACAGTGAAAAGCACAAGAAGCTCACGATGCATTCCGGTGAAGTGTTGACGGTGGAAAAGGATAAAGATTTGAAGCAATCCGCCGTGATTGCGCAATGGAACAACGGCAAGTTGACCGTGCACCGCAAAGGTGGCCGCAAGGAAGTGCTGGTACTGCTGCCAGACACCGGCATCTACGTCCCCGAGTCCCTGACCACCGATGGTTACAACAGCGTGACCCTGAGCTGGATGACCACCGCCCATGTGATCGGCGGCGCAACCTACTACCAGATCCAGTTGACCGAAATCCGCGACGCCACCCGCAGCCTGCTCAAGGTGCAATACACCCCAGGGGACCCGGCTGCCACGCCGGTCATCAGTTCGGCCACGTTGACGTTCTGGCCCGACGACGCCGCCGAAACCCTGAGCTACAGCCTGGCCATCGAGAATTACGCCCTTAAATCCGTCAGCCTCGCAGCAGATATCAAAAGCAGTTTCGAGTACCTCGATCACCCGACCTGTGGCTGGCTGCTGACCAACATCACCAGCTTTGACGGGCTGCAGGAGCAGGTGGAGTATCAGGACAACGGACTGACCTTCCCGGACAACCCCAAGCTATCTGCCCTGCCCTGTGTCAGCACCCATACCCTGACGCCCAATGGCGGCGGCACACCGGTGGTGACCACCTATGTGTACCAGCGCCAGGACCCGGATCACTACCGCACGATCATGAGCGAGGGCGTGCCGGCTATTCGCACCACGACCTATAACTACAATGAACAGCACAACGTCACCTCCGAAGTGCTCGTACAAGGGGCGGCACAAACACAAAAAAAATACACGATGACTGTGCAAGAAGAACTACTAAGTCGCACGACATCGACGATATACAGCAAGGCCGGCAAGAGTCGGGAAGAGAAAAACGAAAACCGCTTCAATACCCACTCTGCACTTGTCAGAAATCGACAAGAAAGAGTAACTACAGCAGTGGACTACATACCTGCCCCAGAAAAAGGTGAAATTAAATCTACTGAGAGCGAGACTACCTTAACAAACTTGCTGAATCAGATCGCATTAACTTCCGAGCAGCAGACCGACAGAGAGCCTGATGAATCATGGACGCCTATCCTGACACTCCCCACCCAGTTGTTTCCTTCCACTTACGTTGATACTGAAATCGTCGACGATCCAGGGCTGCTGGCAATAATTCCAGAACTACTGCCAGGGACATTCCCCCAACTATTAAATATTTTCACCTTTAAATACCACGCCTATAAACAAATACCCAATCTAAGCGAATCTAAAATCATCAGTACCTTACAAGGTAGTCTCGCCAGCGAACCGAATTACAATGCAGCACTCATCGGCCAGCTTATCGAATACTTCGAAGGTGACGACTTTCGCAAAGGTCGCGTGAAGACCCTTACCCAGAGCACCCTGGGGACCAAGGACCGGCGCCCCGTGCAGACCGATCCAATACGCACCTTTGACTACACACTGGGAGGGGTTGGTAACACCGAACTGACCACCACGACCACCGACACCGACACAACCGGCAAGACCCGTACGTCTTCACAAACCCAAAGCACCCTCAGTGGCCGCCTCCTGCGCCAAGTCGACGCTGATGGCAATCGCACCGAGTTTACCTATAGCCAATACGGGCAGTTACTCAGCCTGACCGTCTGCGCGCACAGCACCACGTATCGCCAAGTCACCGCCTATGCCTACCCCGCGCCCGGGCAAGTGAAAGTCACCGAGCCCAACGGAAAAACCCACTTGACCCAATACGACGGGCAGGATCGGTTGGTGAGTGAATACTTGCTGGAAGGTAACCTGCGTAAGCAAACCAAGGCCGTTACCTATGACAGCCTGGGACGTGAGCTACGGACATCAAGTTTTGATTATGACCGGCACGGGACCCAGCTCATCCAATGGCAAGAGATGCGATACGACGACTGGAATGAAGTCAGCAGCCAGCACTACAGCGATGGCCGGGAAGACTTCAATCAATATGACCCCGTCGCCATGACCCGTACGCAATGGACCGGCAAGGCCGCCGACAAGCACACCACCGTGACGACGTACAACTCGGATGAAACCATCAAGAAAATTGAATGGAAAGGCCAGAATGGCGCCGTCTTTCAAACCCAGACAGCCAGTTACAATCGGGCCAAGCAAATTAAACAGTTGGTTACCGACAGCGAGTTCGGAATTATCACCATCAACTACATCTACGATGCCAATGGTCGCCTGCTGAGTGAACGGCGTAGCGAAAAAGGCCGTGGGTTGCTCGACGTGCCCTTCATCTATACCTACCACTACACCTATCCACAGCACTGGCTATTGAGGGACGCCACACAAATCGAGCTTGAGTCCGGTGGCAAACGGCAGGTCCTGGGCAAGCGCAGCTTCGACACTTGGGGCCGGGTAACCTCGCTGACACGCGGCTCTTGCACCGAGACTTACACCTATAGCGGCACAAGCACAGTACCCGCGACCACTGCTACCGCCGACGGCCGCGTGCTCAAGCATGACTACATCAAGGAGCTGGGCAATCGCCTGGCCAAGACCAGTACCGCAGATGCCAGCGCGCAAAACACCTTTACCTACGCCTATGGCACACAAGGTATTGCCACGGCGACCGAGGGCCAACAGTTCCTCCAGTACAACCATGACCTCTATCTCAGTATCACCCGGCAACAGGTGCAAACCGAGCCAGGTCAAAGCAAGGAAGTGCTTTACACCCACTCAATGAATGGGCGCTTGCTGGACAGTACCGACGTACTGAGTAACCAGACACTGTTTCTCTACAAGACTAACGGGCAGCGCTATGCCAGCAATAACTTTCACTACACCACTGACCACATTTACGATGATCAAGGGCTGTTTCAGGAGGAAGTCGTTGCCGGCCCCTACAACCTTGAGCCCACTTCCCCCATCACATTCCATGTGAAGTACACCCACGATCTGCAACAACGTGAGACCAGCCGCCAATTCATACTCCCCGGTAAAGTTGACCTCCTGCTGGAGCAAACTTATTACGCCGATGACAAATTGAAATCGGCCCAATTGAAACAGGGCGCCACCCTCCTCGGCTCCCGCAGCCTGACCTATACGCCGGGCGGCCGGGTCAAGTCCTGTACCACCACTGGCGTCTGGCGGCCAAGGACGCCGAAGAACAAGGAGATCGACAAACAGGAATTTACCTACGATGCACTGGGTAACGTGCTTACCCGCATCACCACCATCGGCACCGCGAAAAACACCGCAACCTATACCTACGACGCTGCCAATGGCTACCGCCTTACAACAGTCAAGAACAGCCACGCGGACTACATCGCGTCTGCCAGCTTGAGTTATGACGCAGCGGGACGGGTAACCCAGGACCAGACGGGCAAAAAATACAGCTATGACTGGCTCGGGCGGCTCATCCAGGCTGGCAGTGCGCGTTATAGCTATGACCCGTCCAAACGCCTGATGACCCGTAATGGCGGTGACGAGCCAAGTCAAGTGATCTACGACGGCCTCAAGGCTTGCGGGGATTACGCCACCGCCAGTAACGACAACAGCCGCAACCTCAACCCCGGCAGCGCCGCCTGTACGGTCCAACAAATCAAGCGCTCCGGGGTCGACAGAACACTGTTTGAACTGCGGGATCTCAACGGCAGCGTGTTGGTCAGCT
The DNA here is from genome assembly GCF_012985535.1 of Pseudomonas sp. WS 5021. Taxonomy (NCBI): domain Bacteria; kingdom Pseudomonadati; phylum Pseudomonadota; class Gammaproteobacteria; order Pseudomonadales; family Pseudomonadaceae; genus Pseudomonas; species Pseudomonas sp. WS 5021. The sequence continues at coordinate 723,432 of NZ_JAAQWP010000002.1, forward strand.
ACGATGTCCAGGCCCAGACCCTCAAGCATCATGCCTATACCGCCTACGGCGAGCATTTTTCGGATGAGCCCGACTCGGTACTGGGCTTCAACGGCGAATACCGTGACAGCACCACCGGCCAGTACCCGCTGGGCACAGGCGAACGCTGGTATGACGCATCCAGCATGCAGTTTCTTACCCAGGATGACCTCAGCCCGTTCGGTAAGGGTGGACCCAATCTGTATGGCTATTGTGCCGAAGGGGACCCGGTCAATTATCAGGACCCCACCGGGCATTTTTCCGTGGATAAGCAATTACGGGCGATTTGGGGGGACGACCTGCCTGGCCCGGAGGGCTTGGGCGAAGGAGGATCTTTGATTCATACGTACCTGTGGGGCGCGGTCGGTGTATTGACCGCCGTGATGACAGGAGGGACGGCACTGTTACTGACGGCGGCGATTGTTGGGCTCGCCGCCACTTCGCTCGCGACCGGTATTGCCTCAGTGGTTATCCAGGACACCAATTCCGCGGCCTCCGGCATCCTGGCCTGGATATCCCTGAGCACCGGAGCAGCAGCAGGGCTGACCACACTGGCAGCCAAAGTTGTGAGGGTTGGCGCGTATCTGGGGCGGTCTCTCCCAGCAGTCGCCAGGAACCTCATGAGCAAGACATCAAACGCCGTGACCGGCACCCTCAGGCAGTCGCGGCTAATCCGAGGAATGGAGCGCGTCTGGGCAAAATCATTCCCCCGCCCAACCGTGAATTGGCAGGTCCGCTACAACGATGCGTCACTACTGCACCCCCGGGGGACTTCGAGTCTGTTCGATACCGGTGATGTAAATACGCTTTCGTTCGTGACCTCGGGGGTCCTGGGAGGTCTGGGGGTCCTTGAGTCTGAGCCCGCTCAGTTTGCCGATACATTCATCGGTGATATTACTTGGTTGCCCTTCGGCAGTTTCAGGGGGTTGTGGTTGACCAGTAAAGGTAGATGATTCGGTACACCCTGCGCCGTACAAAAAACTGACCGAGCAAGGCCTGGGGCCCTGCTCGGTCAGGGTTTAAAGCTGCGGCCAGGTGTAACGGAGGTTCAGCCGGTTCTCATTGAGGTCGCTGCGGTAGTTTGAGCGCGCCGTCACATTGCGTATTCGAATGCCCAAGCCAGTGGCACGGCAGACCCTGCAGGTAAAAGGCAAATCAACCAAGGTCGCCCCCTCCTACCGGCAAGGTCACGCCGGTGATGTAGGAGGCCTCGTCAGAGGCCAGGAACAGGATCGCGCCCACTTGTTCGTCGATGCTGCCGTAACGCTTCATCGGGCTGCTATCCAGGGTCTGGTCGACAATTTGTTGGTACCACGCGCGCTCCTGCGCGCTCTGCGGCTGGTTATTGCGCGGGATGCGCCGGGGCGGTGCTTCGGTGCCGCCGGGGGCGGTGGCGTTGACGCGGATGCCGCTGCCGGCGGTTTCCAGGGCCAGGCAGGCGGTCAAGGCATTCACTCCACCCTTGGCCGCGCCATAGGGCACGCGATTGACCCCCCGTGTGGCGACCGACGACACATTGACGATGGCGCCACTGCCCTGCTCCAGCATGTAGGGCAGCACGCAATGGCAGCACCACAGCGTGGGGAACAGCGAACGGCGCACTTCGGCCTCGATTTGCGCCTCGGCGTAATACTCGAAGGGCTTGGCCCAGATGGTCCCGCCGACGTTGTTGATGAGGATATCGATGCGCCCGAAACGCACCTTGGCGGCGGCCATCACCTGGGCACACTCGGCATGCTGCTCCAAGTCGGCGATGAGGGTCAGCACCCGGGCATGCTGCAACTCGTGCACCAGTTCCGAGCGATCGATTGCGACCACCCAGGCGCCCTCCGCCAGCAAACGTTCGGCGACGCGCCGGCCGATGCCCTGGGCGGCACCGGTGACCAGCGCAACCTTGGTGTCAAAACGTAGATTCATGCTGGTTTCCTCAGGCGGCATCGCAGTTGGCCATGGCATTGGCGGTGAATTTTTCGTAATGGAAGCTGGCCGGGCTCACGCCCTGGTGCTTGAAGTGCTCGCGCACCGCATCGACCATCGGCGGCGGCCCGCACAGGTAAACGTCGACATCACCATCGTTGAGAACGTCGCCGGCCATATGCTGGGTGACATACCCCTGGCGCGGGTGCGCGGTCTGCGGATCGGCCACGCAGGTGACAAGCGTGAGGTTGGGCAACCGCGCAGCGAAGGCCTCCAGGGCCTCGACCAACACCAGGTCCTGATCCCGCGTCACCCCATAGATCAGCGTGATCGGCCGGCTTTCCCCCCGCAGGGCCAGCACTTCAAGCATCGACAGGAACGGCGCCAGGCCGGTGCCACCGGCCAATAACAGCAGCGGCCTTTGCACCTCACGCAGGTAAAAACTGCCCAACGGCCCGGTCATCGGCACGCTGTCGCCCGGCTGGGCGCGCTCCAGCCAACTGCTCATCAACCCGCCCGGTACATGCTTGATCAGAAAACTGGCGTGCGTGTCGCCAGGGCGGCTGCTGAATGAATAGGAGCGCGTCTGCCCACTGTCGGGCACGCCGATGTTCACGTACTGGCCGGGTAGAAACACCGGCGCCTGATCCAGTTCGAAACTCACCTGCAGTGCGGCATCGGCGTGGCGCGTGATGCTGGCCAGCGTCGCGACGAACTGCGTGGTGCCGGTCTTGCACGCGCTGGACGGTACCGGCACGGCAATCACGCAATCGGACTGCGGCACCATCTGGCAGGTCAGTACTTGGCGCTCCTGGGCTTCATTCGCGCTCAGGGCGTCTTCGATATAGTCATCGCCCAAGTCATAGGCGCCGGTTTCACAACGGCACTTGCACGTGCCACAGACACCGTCCGAGCAGTCCATGGGCAGGTTGATGCGTTGGCGGAAAGCAGCATCGAGCACCTTCTCCCCCACCTTGCAGTCGATAAAACGGGTAACCCCATCTTCGAAGTTCAGGGCAATGGCATACGTCATGGCGGTGTCCTCAGATGTGGTAGATGTCGATGACCTGGTGGATGTAATCGTTTTTCAGCACCACCTTCTTGTGTGTGATCAGCGGCTGCTCGCCGCGGATATCCAGGCTATAGAAGGAGGTGCCGAAATAGCTGTCCGTGGTCTTGTAGCGGTGGCTGAGGGTGTGCCAGTTGAAACGCAGTTGCACCTGGGCACCATCGTCGGCCAGCACTTCGAGGTTGCAGAGCAAGTGCACGGTGCGCGGCTCGGGCGTGCTGGCGCTGGAGCGTTCGGTCTTGATCCGGAAGATGCGGTCTTCCAGGCCATCGCGGCTGGGGTAGTAGATCAGCGAGATTTCGCGTTGCGGGTCTTCGGTGAGGGTGTCGTAGTCGTCCCAGGCGGGCATCCAGAATTGCACCTTGGGCGAATAACACGCCAGCCACTCATCCCACTGGCGGTCATCCAGCAGCCGCGCCTCGCGGTACAGAAAGTCCAGCAGGCAGTCACGGGACAGGCTCATGGCTGCAGCTCCCGGTCGCTGGCGATCAGGCCTGGCTGTTCACGCTCTATTGCACGCTGCAGGCTTGCGGCCCAATGCGCATGCTGGCGCACGAACAAGCCTTCGTCTTCGGTTTTGCCCCCGCTCAATTGCGGGTGCATGCCCATGGCCTTGGCGTTGTCGTCGGCCCCTTCCACCCACTGCTTGGCACCACGGCTCAGGTCATTCCACAGGGTGGTCGCGCCCTGGTAGCCGGTCTGGCAGGCGCGGAACTCTTCCAGGTCATCCGGCGTGCCCATGCCGCTGACGTTAAAGAAGTCTTCGTACTGGCGGATCCGCGTTGCCCGCTCCTCGGCGCTTTCGCCAATTGGCGCCATGCAATAGATCGTCACTTCGGTCTTGTCCACCGCGAGGGGCCGCACCACACGGATCTGCGTGGAGAACTGATCCATCAGGTACACATTGGGGTAGAGGCACAGGTTGCGGGTCTGGTCGACAATAAAGTCAGCACGCGCCTGGCCCAGGCGCTCGGCCAGTGCCGCGCGGTGGGCATGCACCGGGCGCACCTCTGGGTTGAGCAGGCGCGTCCACAGCAGGATATGCCCGTGATCGAAGGCGTAGACGCCGCCCAGGCTTTTCGACCAGCCATTGGCATCGACCGTGCGCGTGCCTTCGGCCTCGTAGTTGCGCCGGCCCATGGTCGCCGAGTAGTTCCAGTGCACGGAGCTGACGTGGTAACCGTCGGCGCCGTTCTCGATCTGCAGCTTCCAGTTGCCGTCGTAGACATACGAGGAACTGCCGCGCAGCACCTCCAGGCCCAGGGGGGCCTGGTCGACCATCTGGTCGATGATGACCCGGGTCTCGCCCAGGTAATCACTCAGTTGCGGCACCGCCTCGCTGAGACTGCCGAACAGAAAGCCACGGTAGTTTTCAAAGCGCGCCAGGCGCGTGAGGTCGTGGGAGCCGTCGCAGTCGAAGCTGTCCGGGTAGGCGCCGGTCTTGCCGTCCTTGACCTTGAGCAGCTTGCCGGCGTTGCTGAAGGTCCAGCCGTGGAATGGGCAGGTAAATGAGCCCTTGTTGCCCTGTTTGCGCCGGCACAGCATGGCGCCACGGTGGGCACAGGCGTTGACCAGGCCATGCAAAGTACCCTGTTTGTCGCGGGTGATGACCACCGGCTGGCGGCCGATCCAGGTGGTGTAGTAGTCGTTGATTGCCGGCACCTGGCTTTCATGGGCCAGGTACAGCCAGCCGCCTTCGAAGATGTGCTGCATCTCCAGGGCGAACAGGTCGGGGTCGGTAAAAATGTCGCGGCGGCAGCGAAATACCCCGGTAGCGGGATCTTCCTGAACGGACTCGCGCAATTGTGCAGCGAGGCGGTCGAGTGTAGTGGTCATGGGGCAGGCCCTCCGTTGTTCTTGTATCAGGCGCCCTCACCGTACGTGCTCCTCCCACTCCTCAATATCCGCTTCCTGCACATCAGTATCCGGCTGGCGCGAGCCGCTTAGCGATGGCGCTTCCAGGTCTGCGAAGGCAGCTCGCCAAAGCGTTTGCGATAGGCCTCGGAGAACCGCCCCAGGTGCATGAAGCCATGGTCCAGCGCCACTTCCGTCACACTGCGCGCACTGCTCAGTTGCAAACGCGCATGCACCCGCTCCAGCTTGCGCCGGCGCACATAATCACGGGGCGACAGGCCGACCTGGCGCGCAAACAGGCTATACAGCGACCGCTCGCTGACCTTGGCCACCGCCATCAATTGCTCGATACCGATGTCCTCGCCCAGGTGCTCCTCGATAAACTCGCGCACCGCCTCGAAACCACCGCCATGCGCCGCCTGGGGCACCACCCGCAACACATTGCTGGCCAGCAGCGCCAACAGCTTGTTGGCGACAATCCGCTCATACAGGTCCTGCACTTGCGGCTCGACGGCGTTTTCCGCCTCATGGCAGATCAGCCCCAGTAACTGCAGAAAACCGTCCATTTCACTCAGTGCATGGCGCGCCGCCGCAAAACGAATACCCGGTTGTGGCAGCGTCCAGTGCTGCGCCAGGCAAGCGTTTTCCAGCAGGCGCACCGGCAACTTGATGATGAATTTTTCGCAGTCGGCGGAATAGGTCAGGTCCACCGGGTCATCCGGATTGATCAGCAGGATCTCCCCCGACCCGAAGACCTGCGCGTTGCCCCGGGAATTGGAGCGGCAGTGCCCGCTCAGCAGGATCTGCAAGTGATAGATGGTTTCAAGCGCCACCGACGTCACCTGCACCGGCGCGCCATAGCTGATACGGCACAGGTCCAGGCTGGAAAAGGTCCGGTGGCTGATACTCGCCAGGGGCCGGCCCTTGGGCGGCAGACGGATACAGTGGTTGCCCACGTGCTGGTTGACATAATCCGACACGGCGTAGGCATCGGCACCCTGGAAAATCTGGCTGCGCTCACTCAATAGCACGGTCATGGTGCGCCTCTTTATAGTTATTGGCCTCAGGCTGAGGCGTGATGTCGCGAACGTCCAATATGGATAAGGTCTACATGGATACCCTTAAGGTATGGTGAACTTTTCGCGACTCGGTAGTTCGCACCAGGCCGGCGATCACGCAGCGCATGCAGTCCATTGTTACTGTTTCATCAATAATGCTTTTCTACCTTGAGTATTTATCCGGAAAAACCCTGCGCCTAAACTGCGCGCAATTTCCAGGCAGCCATAACGCGCTAACGCTTATAAGGCGATCCAACGCCAAACCCCCTTTCCTAGAGCCCTCGGCGGCGCCCGCGTCGATTGACTACCCCCTCCCTGCCAGCCCCGATCAGCGCGACTGCCTGCTGCCGACTGAATGCCTTGCCCCCTGCACATTGATTGCGTGCACTTTCCATTGACTAACGGAACGTATTAAAAAAATGACGGATGATCATCAACCCAAAACTCGCAAAGTTGCACTTGGCGCGACCGCGAGGGTGCTGTTTTGCTTGCTTGTGCTGCTCGTAGCGCTGGCAATGATTTACGGCGGTTTCAAACTGGTTGCGCTGGGCGGCTCGAGTTACTACTTGATCGCGGGGCTGGCGTATTTGCTGCTGGCGGCGCTGATGTTCTTGCGCAAAGGGATAGGCCTTGCCCTTTCAGTCATCATCGCCTTGGCAACCTGTGCCTGGGCGTTTTACGAAGTGGGCCAGTTCAGTTACTGGGAACTGCTGCCGCGCCTGGTCGTTCCGGCAATTGTCCTGGCGCTCAGCCTGTGGGTCGGCGCTACGTTCCCAACCACCTCATCACGCGCCCGGCGTTTGGCCAACGGCATGGGGCTCGTTGTGTTTGCGGGGCTGATCGCAACGTTTGTGGCGGCGTTCTATCCGCACGGTGCGATTTCCAATCCAGTCGCCGCGAAGGCTGCGCCCGCACCCACGGAGCCCGCCTCGGCGTCCGAAAACTGGGCATCCTTTGGCCGTAGTGCATCAGGCACCCGCTTTGCGCCGTTCAACCAAATCACCCCGCAAAACGTCAAGGACCTGCAAGTTGCCTGGATCTACCGAACCGGCCGCAGAACCACAGGGGGCGGCGCCGGTGTGGACGAAAACACTCCGCTGCAGATCGGCAACGTCTTGTATTCGTGCACCCCGGAAAACCTGATCACCGCCCTCGACGGCGATACTGGCAAGCCGATCTGGAAGTTCGATCCCCATGCCAGCAGCGCAGAGCACGTAACTTGCCGTGGCGTGGGCTATTACGACATCGATAAGGACGACAGTCTGAGCGCTGAAGTCAAAACGTCGTACGGCGACCAGCAACAATGCCGTCAGCGCATTCTGGTGTCGTCTGTGGATGCCCGTTTGTTTGCCCTTGATGCGCACACCGGCAGCCTGTGCGCGAACTTTGGCGACAAGGGTTACGTCGACCTGAAAAAAGGCATGGGCCCGACCGAGAACAGCAAGCGCTATCACCCCACATCCCTGCCGGTGGTCATGGGCCATCTCACCGTGGTCGGCGGCTGGGTGCGTGACATCGTCGCCAAAGAGCCTTCTGGCGCTGTGCGTGCCTTCGACGTGCTGACCGGCGCGCTGGTGTGGGCATGGGACATTGGTGCGCCTGAGGGCCAGGATGCAACCGCTGGCGACCAAGAGTTCACCCTGGAAACCCCCAATGTCTGGACCATTCCTACCTACGACAAGGCATTGAACCTGGTCTACCTGCCCACCGGTAACGGTCCGCCTGACTATTGGGGTGGCGACCGCAACCAGGCCAAGGAAAAGTATGGCTCGGCTGTCGTCGCCGTCGATGCTTCGACCGGCAAAACCCAATGGGTTTACCAGACCGTTCACCATGATGTGTGGGACTACGACCTACCCTCCCAACCTGTGCTGTACGACATCAAGAACGCCCAGGGCGAAAAAACACCGGTGCTCATCCAGACCACCAAAACCGGCAATATCTTTGTCCTGGATCGCCGCACCGGCCAACCGGTCACTGAAGTTCAGGAGCGGGCGGTGCCTACTTCGCCAGCGGCCGAAGGCGAGCACCTGTCGCCGACGCAACCCCATTCGGTAGGCATGCCGGTGATTGGTGCCGAGCCACTGACCGAAAAGTCCATGTGGGGCGTAAGCACCTTCGACCAACTGTACTGCCGGATCATGTTCAAGGACTCCGTTTACGTAGGGCCCTTCACCCCGCCAACTGAAAAGCCCTACATCGAATGGCCAGGCTTGCTGGGCGGCATGAACTGGGGTGGCATCTCTATCGACGAAAACACCGGCATGATGTTCGTCAACGACATGCGCGTCCCTTTGCGCATGGCGCTGGTTACCAAGGAAAACACCAAGAAGTTCAAAGTCTCGACCGATGAAGTGCCTGGCTTCATGGGCACCATTCGCCCACAAGTTGCCGGCATCTATGGTGGGGTGAAAATCGACATCCTCCAGTCGCCCCTGGGCGTGCCGTGCAACACCCCGCCATTTGGCAGCATGAGTGCCATCGACCTGAACACGCAGAAACTGGTCTGGCAGGTTCCGTTGGGCACCGTGCAGGATACCGGCCCGCTGGGTATCAAAACCCACCTGCCGATCCCGCTGGGCATGCCAACGCTGGGGGGCCCGACCTCGACGGCCTCGGGGCTGGTGTTCTTTGCCGGCACCCAGGACTACTACCTGCGGGCTCTTGAGTCGGCCACCGGTAAAGAGGTGTGGAAAGCCCGCCTGCCAGTGGGTGCGGTTGCGGCACCGCTGATCTACAAGTCACCGGCCACCGGCAAGCAGTATGTGGTGATCTCGGCGGGTGGCATGAGCCATTCGCCGGATGTGGGTGACTACATCATTGCGTATGCGCTGCCAGAGAGCGCCGATAAACCATAAATCGTTGGTTAGTGCCGTCTAAAAATAATCCCCGGTTTCGGGGATTATTTTTGCTGGCTGGGAGGCAGGCCTGGACACTACTCAACCATAAGCCCGCGACGCACTCGCCCTGCCCTTTTATAGGCTCTGACCACCGTGTTGGTCTCACAAGAAATGATCCCCTCCAGGGACCCCATCCGCGCCGTTGAAACGGCCCACAGATCATGAATATCACGACACAACACATGCCAAAACAACTGCGAACGTCCGCTGGTACCGAACAGGCAACGCGTGTGCTCATCCTTTGCCAGCTCCAGGGCAATGCCATCTGCCGCACCCGGTCGGGTTTGTAACGACAGGATCGCCTCTACCCCATAGCCAACCAACAGCGGTTCGAGTTCCACACGAAAGGTCAGGGCATTACTGTCGACCAGCCCACTCAGCATCCGCTGAACCTTCGGTTCACTGACGCCACAGGTTTGGGCAAGCACGCCCAGGCTGGCCCTTCCATCGAGCATTAACGCGCCCAGTAGCCGCATCTCATCGGCATTCAGGCTCACAGGCCCGGCCAGCACCGGTTCAGTAGGCACCGAACCGTCAATCCGCCAGCGACTCGCTCGTCGGAACGATCTGAGCACCACCTGCGATTGAACCTGCCTTACTCCCGGCACCAGCGGCAACGCTCGCACCACCATGTCAGACAGCGCTTCCACATTCGGCAAATTGATCTCGGTGAAGATGTCGAACTCTCCAGTTGTCGCCATCACCACCTGCGTCTGTGCCAGTTGCGCCAAGTGCTCCGCTACTTCCTTCTGCCGCCCGTCGGCTACCCGAATCCACGCATGCAGCACCGGGCCACTCCCGACGACAACCGGATCAAGCTCGCCGATCACCCGGATATATCCACTGTCCATCAAACGTTGCAGGCGACGCGAAAGCGTCCGCTCGGCCACATCGCAGCACGCACTCAAATCCCGCCAAGTGCCACGGGGGTTTGCCTGTAGTGCAACCAGGCAGGCCAGATCGGTTTCATCCAGCGCAAAATGTCTTTTTTCATCCGACTCAACGGTTGACGAGACCATATTCTTACAATACCTTCGCTCAAGTGGCCAAATTAAAACAAAACAAACCAGCAAATGTCTAAAAATAATTACAATTCAAAAACCAAAGGCACAAGCCAATGAATTATGCGACTCAAACGTCCCAAGCGGTAAAGCCGCAGGTATCAATCGCGCGCAAAATTGCGGCTGGCAGCATTGGGAACGCGGTGGAGTGGTTCGACTGGACGATCTATGCGTCGTTCGCGGTGTTCTTTTCTACACAGTTTTTTCCGAAAACTGACGAAACGGCGTCCCTGCTGGCGACGTTCGCTATTTTCGCCGTAGGTTTCTTCATGCGTCCAATCGGTGGTTGGGCGCTGGGGATCTACTCTGATCGCTATGGCCGCAAATCAGCATTGGGCGTCACCATCATGTTGATGGCTGGCGGCTCACTGATGATCGGCATTACCCCCACCTATGAGCAGATCGGGCTGCTAGCGCCGGTGTTGCTGGTGGTTGCACGACTGATGCAGGGTTTGTCGTTGGGCGGTGAATACGCGTCGGCCTCTACTTACCTGGCCGAGTTAGCGCCAGACCACCGTCGCGGCTTCTTTTCCAGCTTTGTCTTCTTCAGTTCCGCCGCAGGCATTCTGACCGCATCGGCGATCGGCTGGGCCCTTACTACCCTGCTCACCGACGAACAAATGAGAGAGTTCGGCTGGCGCATTCCGTTCTTGCTCGGTGCCTTGGGCGGTGTCGCGGGTATTTGGCTGCGTATGTCGGTGCCTGAAACCGAAGCCTGCACCTCGCAACCGGCTAAAAAGGTAGAGAAGCAACCCCTACGCACCCTGCTGCGGGATTATCCGCGCGAGACCCTGCGAATTGTCGGCTTTTCGATCCTCAGCACATTTGCCTTCTACCTGTTCGTTATCTACATCCCCACCTATGCCATCCGAGCACTGCACGTGGAGTCCTCGACAGCCTTTGCGGCAAATACGGTTGCCATGGTTGCATTCATGCTCGTGCACCCGCTCTTCGGCATGCTCTCAGACAAGTTCGGGCGCAAGCCGCAACTGATCGTTTTTGCCCTGGGTTACCTGCTGTTCTTCTACCCGATTATCACCAACATGCAGCCGACGTTCTCGTCGATCCTGATGGTGGAGCTGTTCGGCCTGTTGCTCTACGCGCTTTATACCTCGATCGCCCCAGCCATCATGTCTGAACAATTCCCGAGCAGCGTTCGCGCCGTCGGTATTGGTGCGCCCTACAACCTGATGGTGGCCTTGCTCGGCGGGACTACGCCATACCTGCTGACCTGGCTGCAGAGCCACGGCCAAGAGAGCTGGTTCTTCTATTACGTGCTCGCAGGCGCCGCGCTCACCCTTCTGACCTTCATCAAAATGCCAGAGACCGCCGGAAAACCACTGAAATAGGCACTGGCTCGAACAACGCGATGCGATCCCCGTCAACGCCCGTCGAACACGGGGATACCGACTCACAAATCTTAGAACCCAGAAATTATGTGCGAACGATCCCAAGCCCTTTGTTTCCAGACTGCCCTGCAGATTGCCCATCTGATCGCTACCCGGCAGATCACCTCGCGCGCCGTCACGCAATACTTTCTGGACCGTATTGCGCGCAGCAGCGCGCTTAACGCCTTCACGATAGTGTTCGCAGAGCAAGCCTTGGCGGCCGCCGATGCCGCCGACAGTGCACTCGATACAGGCCAACCCTTGAGCCCGTTGCATGGCGTGCCGGTTGCCATCAAAGACAACATCGAAATCGCCAACACCCTGGCCTCGGCAGGTTCGTTAAGCCGCCTGACCACTATCAGTTCCGCGACCAGCGCCGTCGCGCAACGTTTACAGGCGGCGGGAATGGTTATCGTCGGCAAGACCCAGATGACCGAATTTGCCTTCGGCTTATCCGGGCAGAACCCGACCCGAGGCACGCCCTGGAACCCCTGGGACGCCAAGTTGCATCGCGCCCCGGGCGGGTCCTCTTCAGGCGCGGCGGTTGCAGTTGCAGCAGGACTGGTACCGATTGCCGTCGGTGGCGATACCGGCGGATCGATACGAGCTCCCGCATCGCTTAATCATTTGGTTGGCTTCAAACCGTCCAGCGGCCTCATCAGCCTGGACGGTGTCGTTCCACTGGCTCCCAGCCTGGATGTGCTGGGCCCAATCGCCCGCGACGTAAACGACGCGCATGCGCTCACCGCCATCATTGCCAGCCCGTATACGGGCAATGGGTTGAAGGTTGAGGCTGAACTTGCCAGTGAGTGGGTGCCCACCAAGCCTGGCACCGTATTCGTACTGGACCAGAGTGCGTTCCCCAGTGCGCTGTCCATTGGCACCCGCCGGGTATGGGACCAGGCCTTGGGCAATCTGAACGCGGCCGGCTGGACGCTCGAAAGCTGGGTTCCCAATGATGAGTTGGATATCGCTCAGCTTTCCGAATGCAACTCGATGATCATTGCTTATGAGGGCTATCGCGAGTTTGGGCACCTGGCCCATGACCCCGCGCAGCTACTCTGGAAGGTGGTACGCAATCGAATCCTGGCGGGTGCGGATATCAGCCGTGATGCCTACGAACACGCCATTGCGCAGCGTGCAACGGCAGCCGCGGCATTCACCCGCGCGATCGGCTCATTTGGGGTGTTGTTGATGCCTGTCAGCAGCCACGGTGCCTTGCCCCTGGATGACGAGGACGTCAATCACGCCAGTATTGGCAAGTTCAGCCGAGCCAGTAATTACCTGGGCACTCCGGCAATCGCCCTGCCCGCCGGATTCGATGAGGCCCAGATGCCGATTGGCGTGCAGCTGCTAGGCCCGGTATTTACAGATATGCACTTGCTGAAAACAGCGAGCGCCATGGCGCCTTCGCTTTTACTTGACGGGCGCACGCCTGAGCTTGAGCGATGGGGGCTTTAAACCAGGTACAAACAGCAATCGCCCAAGACGACCAGTCCCAGTCACAGGCCGATCGAGATGGCAGCCCAATAAAAGATTGTTAATGCGAAGCACTATCATTAAAGTGCAGGACTTTCCTCTGCGTGATCTCTGCTAATGTCGAGCATGACCACCGAAGAGCTTGAGGTGGCGTTTCGGGCCCATGCCACCGAGTTGCGTTCGTTTCTTCATCGTCAGTTGCGCAATCCTGAGACTGCGGCCGATCTGACCCAGGAAACCTACCTGCGCCTGCTCCGCCAGCCACCCCGCAAGCCGGTGCTCAATCTACGCGGCTTTATCTTTAAAGTTGCGCGCAACTTGGCGATTGATCATGCGCGCAGCAGGCAGACGCGAGAGCGCCTCGACGAAGGCACCGCCTACCTCTACGAGGTGACCGGCGAGAGCCCGGCGCTGTTCGATGTGGTGGTCGCGCAACAAGAACTGGCCGCGATGGCTCACGCACTGCACCGCTTGCCTACCCAGTGCCAGGAGATATTCACGCTGTGTCGGCTGCAAAACCTGCCCCACAAGGAAGTGGCCCTGCAACTGAAGGTTTCGGTCAGTACGGTGGAAAAACAATTGGCTATTGCGCTCGACTTTCTCAGCCAATGCCTGCAACGATAGCCGGTATGCACGATCAACCCCACACCACGCCATCCCTCAGCGAAATCCAGCGCACTGCCCACGCGTGGGTGATTCGCCTCACCTCGGGTTCGGTGCAGCCATCGGATGTGGCGGCGGCGCGGGCATGGTGCGAACAGGCGCCGGAGCATCAGCAGGCGTTTGTCGAAGCGCGTCGGATGTGGAGCTTAAGTGCGCATCTGGCCCAGCCTGCTGCTTCGGCACGGCCGTCCGCGCGTCGCCTGTGGGCAATGGGTATCGCGGCGTCGTTGGTGCTCGGGCTCGGCGTGACATGGGCGCAACGAATGGCATTGGATGCCGACTATTACACCGGCACCGGTGAGCGTCGACAGGTCGTGCTAGCTGATGGTTCGCAGATCACCTTGAATGCCAACAGCGCCGTTGATGTGAAATTCACTGACGATGGGCGGCGTATTACCCTGCGCAAAGGCGAGGCCGTGTTCGACGTGAAGCCGGACCCGCAGCGGCCCTTCAGTGTGCAAGCGGGAGCCTTGAGCGCGACGGCCCTGGGCACGATCTACGCCGTACGCCGTGATGCAGAGCACGTGGATGTCACGGTGCGCCGCGGGCGTGTGGCCGTCACGGGCGAGCCTGACAAGGTGACGCTCGGCGCTGGCGAGACCGTTGGCGGGCGTGCCGATGGCCTGGGCGCCAAGCAGCGTGTGGACGTCGACACGATGCTGGCCTGGGAGCAAGGTCGCCTGGTCTTCGAGCTGACACCGCTGGCGCAGGTGCTTGAGCAACTCGAACGCTATCGTCCGGGAATCATAGTGCTGCGGGACTCGCGCCTGGGCGCACTCAAGGTCAGCGGCACCTTTCAGCTCAACGACCTGGACGAGGGCCTGACGACGCTGGAGAACGTCTTTGCCCTCAAGATCGAGCGCTACACCGACTATCTGCTGGTGATCTCCTCCAAGACTTGACTATTTTTACGGGTGTTGGCGTGTCAGCCGTCTTCCTTCCCTAGAACGATAATGCTTCGTATTAGGGAGACCACTGATGCACCATCCGTTACCTGAAGGGCTGCACATAAAATCGTTGTCCGCCGCCCCGCTCGCCCTCTTGTGCGTGCTGATATCCGGCCTGGCAGTGGCTGCCCCTCACTCTTTCAACATTGCACCGCAACCCCTGGCGAGCGCGCTGAACCGCCTGGCTGCTCAAAGCGGTTTACAGGTGATTTTTGATGGCACGCTGGTAGTCGGCAAGAACAGCCTTGGAGTCGTCGGCCCCAAAGAGCCAGAAGCGGCACTGGCTGACGTCTTGAAAGGCAGCGGCCTGACCTGGCGCGCGACCGGCGCAAACAGCGTGATGCTGGAAAAGGCCCCTGAATCGAGCAGCACCCTGCAATTGGGGGAGACGGCAATCGTCGGCCAGCAGATGGGTGAAACCACCGAGAACACCGGTTCCTACACCACCGGGGCCATGCAGACCGCCACCAAGCTCCCCTTGACCTTGCGGGAAACACCGCAGTCGGTCAGCGTGGTCACGCGCAAACGCATGGACGACAAAGCCATGACCACCATCAGCGATGTGGCCCAAAGCGCGCCGGGGTTTTTCCTGAATAACTCCGGCGGCGTTGGGCGACCCACGTTCAGCGCGCGCGGGTTCGACGTCGACACCATTATGTACGACGGCTTTCCCACCAGTTTCCTCACCTACCTGCCCAGCAGCGAAGCCAATCTGGCCATGTATGACCGGGTGGAAATCGTGCGTGGCGCCACCGGCCTGGCCCAGGGCGCGGGCAGCCCGGCTGGCGCGATCAACCTGGTGCGTAAGCGCCCGACCCATAAATTCCAGGCCGTGCTCACCGGCAGTGCCGGCAGTTGGGACGATTACAGCAGCACCCTGGACATTGGCGGCCCGCTCAACGAAAGCGGCACCTTGCGTGCCCGTACGGTGCTCTCGCGGCAGGACTCGAAAAGCTTTCGCGAGTCGGTAGAGAGCGACGCCGATCTGTACTACGGCGTCGTGGACGCCGACCTGACGGATACCACCACGCTGACGCTGGGGGCCTACCGGCAGAAGGACTACACCAACTACGTCTGGGGCGGTTTGCCCATGGCCCGTGGCGGTGGTCATCTAGGACTGCCCCGGGACACGTTCCTGGGGCATGACTATGAATACATGGACAACCGCACCACCGGGTATTTCGCGACCCTGGAGCATGGTTTCGCCAATGACTGGAAGCTGCGCATGGCAGCCATGCAGTCGATGACCAACACCGACGTGCTGGCCTCCTCTATATGGGGATACAACCGCCACTATCTATGGACGCAGGCCATGGAGCAGAAAGAGAAAGGCTATGACCTGGCCCTCAGCGGCCCCTTCCAGCTACTGGGCCAGGAACATGACTTCACCGTGGGCGTCAGCAAGCGCCAGCTGGATTATCGTACCGGTAAGATTTGGGAAAGGTTCATCGACAGCAACGTCGATCTGTTCGCGTGGGACCCGCGTGGCCACACCAAGCCCACTATCGTCAAAGGCCCCGACGGCCGTCTCGAGACGACGACTCAGGACAGCCTCTATACCAGCACCCGCCTGCGCTTGACCGACCCACTGTCGCTGATTCTCGGCGGCCGTCTGGACTGGTACGAATTCCAAAGCAGGGCAAACCCTGCCAGCAGCTACAAGGTCACGCGCAATCTGACCCGCTATGCCGGCCTGGTCTATGACCTGGACACCAATCACTCGGTCTATGTCAGCTACACAGATATCTTCAAGCCACAGACCGAAAAAGGCCTCGGTGGACAAGTGGTGGTGCCTATCGTGGGCGAGAACTACGAGGTGGGTATCAAGGGCGAATACTTTGATGGCGCACTGAACGCCAGCCTGGCGGTTTTCCAGATTGACCAGAAGAACCGCGCCCAGCAATTGCCGGATGTCAAAGGCTGCGGTGCAACCGCCAACAGTGAGTGCTATGAGTCTTCCGGCCTGGTGCGCAGCCGCGGTGTGGACCTGGAAATCCAGGGCGCCCTGAGCGAAAACTGGCAACTGGCCGGCGGGTACACCTACACCCAGACGAAGTACGTCAACGACGCCACTGCAACCCTGGAAGGCCAGGACTTCAACCGCCGGCTGCCGCGCCAGCTATTCAAGCTGTCCACCCTCTACACCCTGCCCGGCGACCTGCAACGCTGGCGCATTGGCGGTGATGTTTATCAGCAGAGCCAGATCCGCACCGCAGGGGGCAGCGGTACCAGTGCATGGCAAAACCGGCAGGGCTCGTACACCGTGGCCGGCCTGGTGGCAGGCTACAAGGCCAGCGAGCAACTGGATTTGCAGGTCAACGTAAACAACCTGTTCGACCGTACCTACTACGTCAGCATCGCCAACGGCGGCTATGAACCGTACGACGTCTACGGCGACCCGCGTAACTTCAAACTGACTGCCCGCTACAGCTTCTGAGAAGCGGCTCGACGCTCATGTCCAAGGACGGACATGAGCAGGATAGATAGGGCGCGAGTTTGTCGACCTTATCCTCAAGTGACGAGCTGCAAAGGCAACTGATAAATGAACGCCCCTTCAAAGCGCCGCATAAACAAGTGCGGATAGCCGGCCAGGACGCGGATCAATCATCGTATGGCTGCCCGAGGTCGTGGTGACAAAACCAAAGCTCACGCGACTGTCGGGATCGGCAAAACTCACCGGGCCGCCAAGGCCCAGATGACCAAAGGCGCGGGGGCCCATTGCAAGGGAAGCCGTTGGGTCGACTTGCTGCTCCAGCATGCAACCCAGGCCGTAGCGCATTGGGCGCATCCATGAGCGATCCATGCCGTGACTGTGCTCTTGGGTGAACTCACGGAGCATTTCGCGCCCGATAAAGTTTCCCGCCAGCAACGCACTGTAGAAACCGGCGAGGCCGTGAGCGGTACCGTGTCCACACACAGCCGGTTGGCGATAGGCCCACCAGCGAGGGTCGCTGGTGCGTCTGGGCACCATTCCGGGATTGGTGAAGGCATATGTCGCGATGTGCGATGGCTGGTTTTTCAGCACTGCTCGCAACGCTTGCGAGTAAGGATCGCCGACTCGCCCGGTGGCACTGTCGAACCGGGCGATACGATGAAAGTGCTGTTCGTCCACGCCAAGGTGAACGTCCAGGTCATGAGGGTCCAGAATCTCGTCATGGATAAAGACGCAGGCATCGCGGCCGTCCACCCGACGAATCAACTCACCGAGTATCCAGCCAAAGGTGGTGGTGCCGTACCCCAGGTCGGTTCCCGGCTCCCACCACAGCGGCTCGGCCTCCAGCACCCGTATCATGTGTTCCCAGTCAAACATCATGGGGTTGTGGTCGGGGGCGCGCAGCGCCGGCAGGCCCGCGGTGTGATTCATCACCTGACGCAAGGTCACCCGGGCTTTGCCGCTCTGGGCGAACTCAGGCCAGTAACGGGCCACGGGTGCATCCAGCTCCAGCTTGCCCTGCTCGACCAACATCAGCACCGCCACCGCCACATAGGGCTTTACTACGCAAAAGGTATTGGCCAATGTATCGCGCGTCCACGGCTGGGTGCCCTCTTGATCCGCCATACCGGCCCACAGGTCGACGACCATCTCCCCGCCTACCTGCACGCAAAGCCCGGCTCCACGCTCCTGCGGATCATCAAACATCTGCTCGAAAGCCTGCTTGACCGCTTCGAACTGTTTTGCACACATCCCTTGTGCCTTCATACCTCAGACTCCTCGCATTTGAAGTATTGCTATTGAGCATTAACAAAGTTGTCAGGCGACAAGAAACATGCCGCCTGGCAGCCCCATTTACGGATTACGGCTGGGCCGTAACTATCAGCTGATAATACTTTTCGCGAACTTCACCCGCGCGACCGTGTTTGCGAGTGATCCAGGGAAAAACGGTTCGCACGCTTGTATGTGCCGAAGTCATTGAACCTGACACCTGCCTGCGCCATGACTTTATGGGCATAAGGCGCCGTCATCTGACGCAGATAGAACGGGTCCCTCACAACGAAGTGATGAATACTGTGCGTGCTGCCAAAGTTAAAACAGAACATCTGGAACGGCCACAACCACCAAGGGTTCATTACCTGGGTTTGTTGTAACGCATTACGCGGGGCGACGTCGCCATAGTAATGCATATTTGAACTTACAAAGAACAGGCAGAACTGCCTTATCAGGTTTGGAGCGATAAGAATGACGACTACATTATTGACCACCTCCATTAGCGCCAGCGTTGCCGCAGAACTATGAACCTGCGCCCCGCTGATTGACCCAAGCCAGACATACAGGTGGTAGCCGAGGAACACATACCAGCACCCCCAGTACACAAGGCCGAACGGCGTGTTGAGTCGAATGATTTTGCCTAACAATCTTACCTTTTGCCGCCATCCCGGAGCAAAAACCGCGTTTAGGAAACCAAAGACAAATCCATCCATCAGTTTCAACAACCGCAGGATTCCCCAAGGGCTACCACTGGTAGTGATCCAGGCCTCGACATCCGAGTCAGTTCCGGATTCTTTATGGTGATGAAAGTGCAGGCTGCGTCTTAACCACGGGCTGGGCATTCCCGGTCGCGCCAACCAGCAAAAAAACATCATGGCATTATGGGCCAGCGGTTTTTTTCTGAAATAAAGCCGATGAATCAAATCATGTTCGATTTCATGAATAAAAGAAGTCAGCAGCGCGTTAATAAAAATACACATCCAGCCAGGGATAAAACCCTTGATATAGAGCCCTCCCGTGACCACCATGCCTACCAGGGAAAACACCATGACACTCGCTCCCAGAGCATCCTGATGCTGCAGGATCGGGTAGCGCTTGCGTAGGTCGTTCCCATGTTCGGTAATGCGCCGGGTTACATGATCAATCTTTTCCTGATCGGTATTTAGGCGATCAATTTCGATGGCTTCTTCCAAGACCTTCATCCATTCATCCTCTGCTTGCATCGGGGAATTACCAGCTTCGTCAAGCCGGTCACATCAATTGTTTGAGCGATAAAACAGTAGACATTCAAATTCACTGCGCGAATTCACGCGCACCGCTCAATAAATATGAAATCGACTGTTTACGGAAAACTTGTTAGGATCATTCCAAGCTTCAAAATGATAAGATAAGTTCAATTCTTTGCAACTGTGTATTTTGGGCGAGCTCAGTGTTACAGGAATTTGTGTAAGTTTTAATAATTTAGTTACAGTTTGTACAAGGATAAAACAACTGCGTACAAGTATTGCCAAGGAGGCACTATGAGATTGCATCGCATCAAATATTTCCGGCTCTCTCTACAAGAATCCGAGGGTAGCGCGGAGAAAAAAACGAGCCATGATGTATTTGACGCAGTGTTTTGCGATGAGGCTGCAGACAATGCCGCAAATCGCCCAGGCCTTGAACGGCTGATTCGCTATACACAGTGCGGGGATACCGTGGTTGTCGACAGCATGGCAGCGCTCACCTCCAGCATCGAGCAACTGTGTACCCTGATTCGCCGGTTGATTGAAAAGCAGGTAAACCTGGAGTTTTTGAGCGAAAACCTGGTTTTCCGACACGACTGCCTTGAAGTTATGGAGCCCATCATTGCGGTAATGGAGATGATCGCAGAGTTCGAACGCACTGCGACGATGGAAAGACAGGCAATAGGCATTGCCCGCGCAAAGATGCGGGGAGTTTATAGAGGGCGCAAGAAAAAACTGTCCGACAATCAGGTTGTAAGTTTAATTGACCGTGCCTGTGCGGGAGAAAGTAAATCTAAACTAGCGCGCGATTTTGAAATCAGTCGCCAGACACTTTATCGGTACTTGAGATCTACATAGCGGACTTGTCAGTCACATAATGAAGAGTCCATGGCATGTCCCTTAGATGACCGGCTCCAGGGCTATTTGCGAAACCGCATGCAGCACATCCGCAACCATGTGCTCGGCAGCGCTCTCCCCGTTGATAGGCAACACCGGCACCACCTGCCTTGAAATCCACGCCTCATGCCGCGCTCGATTGCGTCCGCTAAAAAGTGGGTCGTCATACTGCGAGGCCCACTCGCGAAAGGCGATATGTATTTCATGCATATCGCCACCTTGGGCAATACGTTCGCCAAAACGCGCCTTTTCACGCAGGTCCAGGCGCTGTAGGCGCACAGGTGTTGGTGTCGTCACAAAGACGATCAGGCTGGCATGGCTGATAAGCGCTTCTCCCCAGCCATCAGCAGAGCCGCTCAACACCCAGCCTTGATCGCCAAGTGTTCGCTTGATCAAACAGACGCGCTCGTTGGGTGGTCGCTTGGTTGTGAAAGGCGGATTGGTGGGTAACCAGTAAAAGTCGTCCACATCGACATGGGGTACGCCCAACGACGCTGCAAGGGATTGCCCCAAGGTCGTGACGCCTGCACACGAAGCGCCGGTGATATAGATGCGCACTGTTCTCTCCATGAATGTAAGCGGCTTTGGAGTCTACGAGTTTTATCCACGCAGCGGGAATGGGGGCGGATCTGTTTAATTAAATGGATCTGTCCCCTTTTGTTCTTGCTGAACCCCGTCGCCCCGCACTAAGATGCGACAAATTCTCAAATGCATTCAGTTATCGCGCGGAGGCTTTTCGTGTCGTCGCCACCCACTCCTTCAGCCCCTCACGCCGATATCCGCGCGCTGTACATCGATCATCACGCCTGGTTGCTGGACTGGTTGCGCAAGCGACTGCGTCACGGCGACAACGCTGCCGACCTGGCCCAGGACACCTTTGTGCACATCCTCGGCAAGCCGCAGCGGTTGCAGGAGTTGCGTCAGCCACGGGCGTGGCTGAGCACAGTGGCCCATGGGTTGCTGGTGGATCGCGTGCGCCGCCAACGGGTCGAGCGGGCTTACCTGCAAGCCATTGCCCACCTGCCGGAAGCTGGGGTGCCGTCGCCGGAATCGCAACTGATTCTGTTGGAAACCCTGGTGCGCGTCGACGCCCTGCTCGATGGCCTGCGGCCCAAAGTGCGCATGGCCTTCCTGATGTCGCGGCTCGAAGGCCTCAGCTACAAGGACATCGCCGAGCGCCTGGCGATCAGCCTCAGCTCGGTGGAGAAGTACATGGCCACTGCCATTCGCCACTGCTACCTGGCGCAACGATGAGCGTTCCTGATGGCGTGCTCGATCAGGCGATCGGTTGGTTGGTGCGGATCGAATCCAGCGGCGCCACCCCCGAGGTCCTGGCAGCCTGCCAACGCTGGCGCCAGGCCGATGCGCTGCATGAAACCGCCTGGCAAGCGCTGCAAAAAATCGACACGCCCTTCCAGAGCCTGGCCGCGCTGCCCGGCAGCGTGGCACTGGACACGCTGGAGCGCCTGAACAGCGGGCAGCGCAGCCGGCGCCAAGCGCTCAAGTTGCTGGGCATGGGGCTGCTTGCCAGCGGCGTTACCGGCTGGTCGCTGCGCGACAGCACGCTGGTGCCCTGGGGCGCGGACTATGCCACCGGGGTCGGCGAACGACGCCAGTTCCTGCTGGCTGACGGCACCCGCCTGCAACTAAACACCGCCAGTACGGTGGATGTGCAATTCAGCGCCCAGCGCCGGCTGATCACCCTGCGGCGTGGCGAGATTTTCATCGACACCGGCAAGGACAGTGCCGCACCCGGCGGGCGCCGCAGCTTCTGGGTCAGCAGCCGGCATGCACAGCTGCAAGCCATCGGCACCGCCTTTGCGGTGCGTGACGAGCCGCATGGCACGCGCCTGCAGGTCGAGGACGGCGTGGTGGCCATTCATGGAAAAGGCGAGCCGATCCGGGTCGCTGCCGGTGAGCAATACCTGATTGATGCCAGCGGCAGCCACCGTGTCGAAGCCAGCCCCCTCAACGCCAGCGCCTGGACCCGTGGGCAGTTGGTGGCCAAACGCATGCGCCTGCACGACCTGACCGCCGAACTGGCGCGTTATCGCCACGGCTGGTTGCACTGTGACCCGGCCGTCGCGCAGTTGGAGGTGTCGGGCGTGTTCCAGCTCGACGACATCGACCGTGCCTTGAGTGCCCTGGGTGATTCGCTGCCGGTGCGCATCGAGCGCTTCACCCCGCTTTGGACCCGTGTCCTCGCTCGTTAAGCCGGATGAGAAAAAATCGCAAAAACTTTTACGGGTTTTGCCAAGCCCTTCGACAGACAGGCAATACACCTCGTCATTCGTAAGGAGCTTACCGTTCATGTCCCACCCTTTGAATCCCCCCCGGCCCCTGCAACGCAGCGTTCTTGCGCTCACCCTCCAGAGCATTTTGCTGGGTGGCATGAGCAGCCTGGTGCTGGCCAGCTTTGCCGTGCAGGCCGAACAGGCCGATAGCCGCCACTACGACCTGGCCGCGGGGGCGCTGGAAGAGTCGCTCAACAGCTTCGCCCAGGTAGCCGGGATCACCCTGCCCTTTGATCCAGCCCTGGTGCAGGGCAAGCGCGCGCCGGCGCTGCGGGGTGACTTTGGGGTGCATGAGGGTCTGGACCGCCTGCTGGTTGACAGTGGTCTGGCCGTTACGCGCAATGCCAGCGGCAACTACCTGCTGATACCCCGCAGCCAAGCCACCGGCGCTGTTGAACTGGGCGCGACCACCGTCAGCGGCCTGGCCCTGGGCTCGACCACTGAAAACAGCGGTTCCTACACCACAGGGGCGATGCAGACTGCGACCAAGCTGCCGTTGTCCCTGCGCGAGACGCCGCAGTCGGTGACGGTGATCACCCGCCAGCGCATGGACGATCAGGGCATGCGCAGCCTTGACGATGTGGTCCAGGCCACGCCCGGGCTGCGCTTGTCGGCCTCGCGCCCGGCCAACAGCGAGTATTTCGCCCGTGGTTTCCCCATCACCAACCTGATGTTTGACGGCCTGCCCACCACTTACAACGCCGACTGGGTCGCCACTGCCGACCTGGCCCCCTACGACCGCGTCGAAGTGGTGCGCGGCGCCACCGGCATGATGCAGGGCGCCGGCAATCCGTCGGCCGCCATCAACATGGTGCGCAAACGCCCCACCAAGGAATTCCAGGCCAGTATCAGTGGCAGTGCCGGCAGTTGGGACAACTACCGCAGCGAGCTGGATGTTTCCGGCCCGGTCAATGCCAGCGGCACGGTACGCGGGCGCTTTGTCGGCGCCTACAACGACAAGGACAGCTATCAGGATTACGCCGGGCGCGAACGCGGCGTGTTCTACGGCATCAGCGAGTTCGACCTGAGCGACAGCACGACCCTGACCGTGGGGGCGTCCGACCAGAACGACAATAACAACATCAACTGGGGCGGCTTGCCGGTGAACACCGACGGTAGCCACATGGGCTTCTCGCGCTCCAAGACCTTCGGCTATAGCTGGTCGCACCAGGACGTCGACAATAAGACGGTGTTCGTCGAACTGGACCAGCGCTTCGACAACGACTGGCGCCTGCACCTGGGCGCCTCGAAGAACTGGTCGGAATTCAAGATGATGGGCGCCGTCCTCGAACGCAACAACGACGCCACCTACCGCCAGCGCGTCTTCAACCAGGGCCGTGATTTTGATCAGTCCACCTATGATTTTTTCGCCAGCGGACCTTTCTCGCTGCTAGGTCGCCAGCATGAATTGGTGGTGGGCGCCAGCAAGCGCCAGCTCAAGACCGAGGCCACCGGCGGCCACGTGTTCATCAGCGTGCCGGACATCAACGGCTTCAGCCCCAAGGGCCTGGCTAGACCGACCGTTCCGGACGTTTACTCCCTCAATGACAAAGTCGATCAGGAAGGTCTCTACCTGACCACCCGCTGGAACCTGGCCGACCCGCTGAAAGTCATTCTCGGCGCGCGCCTGGACTGGTACGACGCCACCTCGATCTATGACCAGACCAACGACCAGTACTACACCTCGGGCAAAACCCGGGAAGTGCGCCACGTCACCCGCTATGCCGGGGTTATCTATGACCTGGACGACAACCACTCGGTGTATGCCAGCTACACCGACATCTTCCAGCCCCAGACCGAGAAGAACGGCGAAGGTGCCGGGATCAAGCCGATCACCGGCGAAAACTACGAAGTGGGCATCAAGGGCGAATACTTTGGCGGCGCGCTGAACGCCAGCGCTTCGCTGTTCCAGATCGACCAGCTCAACCGTGCAGCGGAAGTGGCCGACGCCAGTGTCTGCCGAGTGATCCCCGCCGGCAGCTACAGCTGTTATGAAGCCGCCGGCAAGGTGCGCAGCCAGGGACTGGAACTTGAGATCAACGGCGCCCTGACGCCCAACTGGCAAGTGGCTGCCGGCTATACCTTCGCCCAGGCCAAGTACGAAAAAGATGCGGACAAGAGCAAGGAAGGCAGCCTGTTCGACACCGACGTCCCGCGCCATATGTTCAAGGCCAATACCACCTACCATCTGCAAGGCGACATGAGCCAATGGCGCATCGGCGCCAACCTCTATAGCCAGAGCGCAACGTTCAACAAAGGCAGCAACGTGTTTGGCAAGTTCCATATCGAACAGGATGCCTACGCCTTGGTCGGACTGATGGCGGGTTACCAAGTGAATAAACATCTGGATACCCAACTGAACATCAATAACGTGTTCGACAAAAAGTACTACCAGGGCATCGCCAGCAACTCGACCTGGAGCCCGTATGACGTGTTTGGTGCCCCGCGTAACTTCACGGTAACGGCCAAATACTCCTTCTAAGCACCAGCAGGAGATTTCGCACAGACCCCAAGCTGGATTGCCTGCAATGGCGGTCTACCACGAACCACCGCCATCGCGGGCAAGCCCGCTCCCACAGGGGGCGCGGCAGGGCTGAGAATCTGCGCCACATCACCAATCAAATGTAGGAGCCGGCTTGCCGGCGATTAGCGGTCTACCAGCCACCGGATGCTGCGGCTGAACCACCGCCATCGCGGGCAAGCCCGCTCCCACAGGGGGCGCGGCAGGGTTGAAAATCTGCGCCACATCACCAATCAAATGTAGGAGCCGGCTTGCCGGCGATAGCGGTATACCAGCCACCAGATACTGCAGCTGAACCATCGCCATCGCGGGCAAGCCCGCTCCTACAGAGGGTGCGGCAGGGCTGAGAATCTGCGCCACATCACCAATCAAATGTAGGAGCCGGCTTGCCGGCGATAGCGGTCTACCAGCCACCAGATACTGCGGCTGAACCACCGCCATCGCGGGCAAGCCCGCTCCTACAGGGGGCGCGGCAGGGCTGAGAATCTGCGCCACATCACCAATCAAATGTAGGAGCCGGCTTGCCGGCGATAGCGGTCTACCAGCCACCAGATACAGCGGCTGAACCACTGCCATCGCCGGCAAGCCCGCTCCCACAGGGGGCGCGGCAGGGTTGAAAATCTGCGCCACATCACCAATCAAATGTAGGAGCTGGCTTGCCGGCGATAGCGGTCTACCAGCCACCGGATGCTGCGGCTGAACCACTGCCATCGCCGGCAAGCCGGCTCCTACAGGGGGTGCGCGGCAGGGTTGAGAATCTGCGCCACATCACCAATCAAATGTAGGAGCTGGCTTGCCGGCGATTAGCGGTCTACCAGCCACCAGATACTGCGGCTGAACCACCGCCATCGCCGGCAAGCCCGCTCCCACAGGGGGCGCGGCAGGGCTGAAAATCTGCGCCACATCACCAATCAAATGTAGGAGCTGGCTTGCCGGCGATAGCGGTCTACCAGCCGCCATCAGCGCACATTGCGGTACAGCATCAACCGCGCGCTTTCATGCAGGCCCCGGGTCAGGTCGACCAGGCGTTGGAATTGCTCGGGGTTTTGCGCCGCTACATTATCCAGCGGGGTCAGGGAGCGCAGGTCATGCAGGGTCGGCGCGCTGCCGTCATGCTGCATCTGCAACAGATAATCCTGGGTGACCCCGCCGATCAGCGGGAAGGTACCTTCGCGCAAGACCAGCGGCACCACGCGTTCACCCTCCGGGGCAGGTTGCTGGATATCGCGTCCCATCGCCCCATTGTTGAACGCCACACCCACCATCCCGGCGACCGTCGGCAGCAGGTCGGCCAGCCCCACGGCTTGCTCTATCACCCGGGGCTTGAGCAGGCCCGGGGCGTGAATCAGCATCGGCACATGGTTGCTTTCCAGGCCTAACTGTTCGAAAGCCGGCGGCATATGGGGGATCTGGCTGATACGGGTGTTGTGGTCGCCAAAGAACACGAAAATCGTATTGTCGTAATAACCGCCCGCCTTGGCCATCTCCATCAGCTTGCCGATATTGAAGTCCAGCAGGCGTACTGCGTTGTACTGCTCGACGCTGCGCGAGCCGGCGGCTTGCACCTGGTCCAGGGACAGGTTGCTGCGCTTGAAACCGTCATTGTCCGGGGGAATGGTGAACGGGCGATGATTGCCCGAGGTCTGGACATAGGCAAAAAACGGCCGGCCCTGGGGCAGATCGCGCAGGATCCGGTCGCTTTCCTTGAACAGGTCCAGATCGGAGATGCCCCACACATCCACTCGCGGCGATTGCCAATCGCGTTCTTCATACAAGCGCACGCCATCGATACTTTGCTGGATCAACGCATTGATATTGGCCCACCCGGCGTTACCGCCAATCATGTACAGCTTCTGGTAATCGGTGAAAGCGTTGATCAGCGTGTGCTGGCGAGTGATCAGAGGGTGGCGGGTCGCCGTCTCCTGACGCGTGACATCCGGTACGCCCGTGATGCTCGCCCACACAGTCTTTGCGGTGCCGGTGACCGGCACATAGAAATGCTTGAAGAACCAGCTCTGGCTCGCCAGCCGGTCGAGGTTTGGCGTCGGGTCCAGAGGGT
Source organism: Pseudomonas sp. WS 5021 (assembly GCF_012985535.1). Taxonomy (NCBI): domain Bacteria; kingdom Pseudomonadati; phylum Pseudomonadota; class Gammaproteobacteria; order Pseudomonadales; family Pseudomonadaceae; genus Pseudomonas; species Pseudomonas sp. WS 5021. The sequence continues at coordinate 750,489 of NZ_JAAQWP010000002.1, forward strand.
TGCCATAGGCGCCGACCGCACTGGTGCCAAGGGATTCAAGCATCACAAACATCACGTTCGGCGTGGTGCCAAGCCGGTACGGCTGCGCCTTTTGCTCACGCTCGAACGTCAGGCTTTGCGGGTCTGGGCGGTCCACGCCCAGGTAATGGGCAACCACCGGATAATGCTCGCGCACCTGCGGCTCATCGAACTGCGCCTGCCCGGCCTTGAGCGTGTCGTAGAAAAACAGCACCGGGTTCAAACCCAGTGCCGCGATCTTGCCGTTGCCGGAGAAAAACGCATCGCTCCAGCGCAGCGGCACCGGGTTTTGCAAGTTGAGGTTTTCGACTCGACCCAGCAGCGCCAACAGCACGGCGATCAAGCCCAGGCCGCCGCCGAACGCCAGTGAAGTGCGTCGAATGGCTCGCGGCGTACGCCCCAGTGTCCGGCGTTCGAGCCCCACGAACGCGCAGAACCACACACCCAGCACCAGCAGCCAGCCGAGGGCGATCCATAGTACCGGGTAGGTTTGCCACACCATCTGCTGCGAGATCTGTGCATCGTCCAGGTAACGCAGCACGCTGGCGTTAAGCCGCACCCCAAGGTAGGCGTAATGGCCAAAGTCGATGATGTACAGCCAACCGACGATACCCAGTGCCAGTAGCCAATAGCCCCGCGCCACTGCGCGCAACCCTGCGACGCGCACCAGGTTCCAGCGCGGTATCCATGCCAGCACCGCCAACGGCAACGCCAGCAGCACCGCCAGACGCAGGTCGAAACGCAAGCCGATGCCCAGGGTTTCGAGCGCTTGTCGGTTGTCTGCTAACTGCGCAGGATCGAAGCCGGAAAACCCCAGCACAAACACCAGCCGCAGCCCTGCAAACAGCAAGAACGCCAGGCCTATCGCCCCTACGCCATAGCGCAGGCGCCGCGATTGCAACCACCCCATCATTGACCTCTATGTAATTTGACGCTCTTCAGGCAGAGCACGCCGCCCGCCACCAGGCAATAGCCCACCAGCAGCGGATCGATCAGGTAGTCCCAGTAGTTTTCCGACGCCTTCAGGCGTAATGCAAAGGCCAGTGTGCCGAGCGCCAGCATCCACACCGCCAACCCATTGCGTAGCCACAACAGCCCCAAGGCGAGCAGCGCGACAAGCACAATCATCGGCCTTGGGTTAAAGCCCCAGCGATAAGGGTCGAAGTACGTCAGGCCCATGGTGGCCGGGTACAACAGCGCCGCCAGCAGTCCAAACAGCAGCAGCACCTGGGCGTGCGCCCGAGGCGCTTGCGGCTCGACCAGCCCCAGCCGCACCAGGCTTGCCCCGCCCAACAGCACCAGGGTGCTGATTGCCAAATCGTCGGTAAAGCTGCGCACGTAGGCCGCCAGCGGCAGGCCATTTAGGGGGATGAAGCTGACCAACGCCAACCCGGGCAACAGCCACGGGCGCCAGGACTGCAGGCAACGCAGCGACCCGAGCAAGACAAAACCCAGGAGGATGAAGGTTAAATGGGCCTGCCACAGCATCACAGGCGCTCCGCCAGCCAGGCTTCATTGAAGCTGACATGCTTGATGAAGGTGTTATTCCATGAATAAACCAGGTGATACACGCCGTCCTGGCCACGGCTGAAATACGGGTATTCGTACTCGAAATCACAGCCCCGAGGCTTGCACACCCGGTAATCGAGGCTGCTCAGGAAACGTTGCTCCAACGGCAGGCGCCGCGCACCGCTGGAGGCTCGGAAGCCGGCGCCGATGATCGCCTTGTAGGCCTCGGGGGCTAAGGGTTGGCCGAGCGGATCCGGTGACTGGTCCAACTCGATCACATTGCGCCAGTCATTGAGGTCTGTGTCGGTGCCATACAGGCTGAGTTTGAAGCGCCCGTCACGCAGATCGTTGAGCGCCACCAGCAGGCCGTTGCCGGCAGTACCGACTGCCGCCAGGGACGAGTTGGGGTTGGCCGGTTCCAGTGGGTACGGCTCACTCCAGGTCTGCCCGGCATCATCGGTGCGGCTGGCCAGCACGCGGTGATGGGTGTCGCCGGCATAACGCAGCATCGCCACGGCGCGCCTTTCATCCAGGGGCACAATGGTCGGCTGCAGCGAATGTTTGCCCCGGCTGATGCGAAATTTATCAATCACCGCGCCGTCCGCGCTCAGGTACAGGTACTCGGAAAACTTACCCATGAGTTCGTGATAGACCGGCAAGCCAATCGAGCCATCGGCATGAAACACCGGCGCGGCGCGGACCAGCGTGCTGACATTGAAAAACGGCGAGGTGATCAGTTGCCGCGGCGCCGACCAGTTGCGCCCCAGGTCCTCGGAAACCATCACATTGATCGCACTGGTGGCCCAGCCTCCGACAGACACCGACACATAGAACATCCACAGGCGCTGATCCGGCGCGAGGGCGATCACCGGGTTGCCCAGCTTGCGGATGTAGCGCCCGGTGCCATCACGGGTCGACTCGCGGGTCGCCAACACCTGCTCGGCGCCCCACTCCGTGGTCTTGGCGTCGAACCGTGCGGTGCGGATCTGCACATCGGCGGCGCCTTCGCGCGAGCCGGCAAACCACACGGCCATCAAGTCGCCGCCCGGCAGTGCGGTGACCGACGACGAATGCACAAAGTCATCCAACTGCGAGGACACGAACCGGCTGTTGTAGACCGGCTCGGCGCTGGCGGCCACAGGCACGGCAGGCCGTGCGAAAGGCGCCAGGACATGGGCCGGATGACTGCGCCAGGCCGCCCAGAAGACCAGGCATAGCGCCAGGCTGGCAACAATCAATTTCAAGCGAAAAGACAGCATGCGCATAGTGGACTCATGGCAAATGCAGGGTGGGGAGTAAACACAGGACAGCGGCTTCAGTGCGCAGCATCATCCGGCAACCGACGCCGGCGACCGGTCAGCATCGATAACGGCAGGTTGTCGCGTACCTGGACACTTTCAACTACCGCCGCTGCGATATGCAGGCAGACCAGCACCAGCAGGCCATCGACCGCGGTTTCATGCACCTGCAACGGCCAATCGGCGCCCCACAAGGCATCGACCTCCTCCATGGCCCAGCCGCTCAGGCCCGCCGTCAGCATCGCCAGCAGCATCAACAGCATTACCAGTGCGCCCAACGGCGAGTGCCCGAGGCGATGCTCCGGGCGCCTGGCGCGCAGGGCACGCACATGGGCGGCGAGCCTTGCCGGGGTCGGCCAGAAGTCCGCCCAGCGCGCACTGCGTGGCCCGACAAAACCCCACAGCAGCCGTACCAGCAGCCAGCCCATGGCGTAGTAGCCAAGCCAGACATGCCAGTCGTCACCGGCTTCAGTAAAGAAGTAGTTGGCGACAAAGACCCCGGCGATGGACAGGTGAAACAGCCTCACCAGCGGGTCCCACAGTGCTATGGAGTTGCCCGGCATCAGCCCTTGATCTCGGTCTTGACCGCTTTGCCGCTGACCGGATCGTGGTAGATCTCGACCTTGCGCTTGTCCTTGTCGAACCCGTAGATCTCGTAGCAGTTACCATCGGTGACCTTGAACTTGCTGATCTGGTAGCCCTGGGCCTTCAACTGCTCCTGGAACGCCTGCGGGTCTTGCCATTGCGAGCGTTCGGCAGTGGTGCATTGCGGGCCGGCAAGGGCCAGGGGGCTGGCGACAATCAGCGACAACAACAGAATTTTGCCCATGGAAACACTCTCGCTCGGTGAGGAAGGCCCCACTGTGCAAAACCAATCTTAACCAAGTCTTAGTTGGACATGAGTGGTTACATGTTTCTCGTCACCCGGGCTGCCACCACCGCCTCGCCAGCGGCATGATGCCGCCGATATCACACCCGGGAACACACCATGCGCCTATTGTTGGTCGAAGATGATCGGGCCCTCGGCCAAGGCATCCGCGTCGCCCTGAGCAGCGAGGGCTATACCCTGGACTGGTTGCAGGACGGCGCCAGCGCGTTGCATGCGTTATGCAGCGAAAGCTTCGATCTGTTGCTGCTCGACCTCGGCCTGCCACGCCTCGACGGCCTGGCCCTGTTGCGCCAACTGCGCGACAAGCCACTGAACCTGCCGGTCTTGATCCTCACTGCCCGTGACGGCACCGCCGAACGGATTGCCGGTTTGGATGCCGGGGCTGACGACTACCTGGTCAAACCCTTCGATGTCGACGAACTCAAGGCACGCATCCGTGCCTTGCTGCGGCGCAGCCACGGGCGCGCGCAGCCACTGCTGGAGCATGCGGGCGTGTGCCTGGACCCGGTTGGCCAACAGGTCACCTGGCATGGCAACCCGGTGGTGGTGACGCCGATGGAGTACCAACTGCTCCACCAACTGTTGGCGCGCCCCGGCAACGTGGTGACCCGCGAGCGCCTGTCCCGCGCCTTGTATGGCTGGCAGGAAAAAGTCGAGAGCAACACCCTGGAAGTGCTGATCCATAACCTGCGCAAAAAACTTTCGACCGAGTTGATCCGCACGGTGCGCGGCGTCGGGTATGTGATGGAACTCAAGCCATGACCTCGATACGCACACGCATCCTGGTGCCGGTGCTGATCCTCGTCCTGTTGGGCGATGTGCTGATCAGTTGGCTGGTGCTGCGCGACAGCCACCACGAGATCGAAGAAGTGTATGACGCCCAGCTCGCGCAAAGTGCGCGCCTGCTGCAAGGCGTGCTGGCACAGCGCGCGCCGGGTGACAACGACTGGAACCGGCTCTACCAGGCCTTCGACGCCGCCATGAGCCGCGTGGGCGAAGATGGCGCGGCGCACCCTTACGAGACCCGCCTGACGTTCCAGGTATGGCGCAGTGACGGCCAGTTGCTGGTGCGCTCGGCAGAAGCCCCGGAACTGAAGGCACCACCCGCGACCCTCGGTTCCCACGACTTGGTGGAGAACGGTCATGACTGGTGCGCCTTCCTGCTCAAGGATCCGCAGCAAGGGCTGCTGATCTGGGTGGGCGAGCGGGATGACATCCGCCAGGACCTGATCCAGCGCATCGTCGGCCATACGCTGTGGCCCAGTGTGATTGGCGTGCCGCTGTTGGCCGCCTTGATCTGGCTGACCATCGGTTGGGGGTTGCAGCCGTTACGCGCAATGGCCCACACCATCCGTGGACGCAATACCGAAACCCTCAAGCCGCTCAACCTGCGCCCCCTGCCCCACGACCTGGAGCCCATGCAGACCGCGCTCAATCGCCTGTTGCAACAGATCGACAACCTGCTGGCGCGGGAGCGCCGTTTTATCGCCGATGCGGCCCACGAATTGCGCACGCCCCTGGCGATCCTGCGGATCCATGCGCAAAACGCCCAGTTGGCCAGCACCCCACAACAACGGGAGGAAGCCCTGGAGTTCCTGGTCAGCGCCGTCGACCGCGCCACACGCATTGCCAGCCAGTTGCTGACCATGGCGCGTATCGAGCCGCGCCTGGCCAACCCCGATCGATGCGATGTGGAACTGACCGCGCTGGTGCGTGAGGAACTGGCCGAACTGACGCCCCTGGCGCTGGCAAAAGGTATCGAGTTGATCCTCGACAGCGACCACCACTGCCTGGTCAAGACCGACCCCGTCGCCCTGGCGATCGCCCTGCAAAATCTGGTGACCAATGCGTTGAACTTCGCCCCACCCGGCAGCGAGGTCCGCGTGCAGGTGCAACCGCAGGCGTCGGGGGCGGTGTACATCAGTGTCGAGGACGCCGGCCCGGGTATCGACGAAGGTCAATATGCGCGCCTGTTCGAGCGGTTCTACAGCCAGGGGCATGCCAATGGCGCCGGGCTGGGCCTGGCGATTGTGCAGATGATCGTCAGCAAGATCGGCAGCACCTTGCAGCTGTACAACCTGCCCCAGGGCGGGCTGTGCGCTGAACTGCGGATCAACGAGGGCGCGCCGCTTCAGAAAGGTTGAGCAGCCCGCGGGGCGGTTTTGACGTTTTTTTCATGTTTGCCCGCATAAGATCCCGCACCTCGTTGGGGAGTAGCCTGCTTGCGAGTCTTTCGCAAGCGTTCGTATCAACATTCTCGGCAACCTGCCGTGGTACGAACACCTTTTGGTTGGTGAGACCAGCGACACATCCATGCCTAAAGTCGGGCGTGTGGTTGTGTCGTTGACTCATAGCCCGACTGGAAGAGCGCCCGTGAATCCTGTTTCCCTCATTCTCCTGGCCCTGGCCATGTCCACCGACGCCTTTGCCGCCGCGATCGGCAAAGGCTCCAGCCTGCACAAACCACGCCTGTCGGAAGCGCTGCGTACCGGTTTGATTTTCGGCGTCATCGAAGCCATTACCCCGATTATCGGCTGGCTGATCGGCCAGGCCGCCACGCGCTGGGTGGCAGACTGGGACCACTGGATCGCCTTCACCTTGCTGGTGGTACTGGGCCTGCACATGATTTACAACGGCCTCAAGCACGAAGACGAGGCCGAAGAGAAAAGCGCCCAGCACTCCTTCCTGGTCCTTGCCGTCACCGCATTTGCCACCAGCATCGATGCCCTCGCGGTGGGCGTCGGGCTGGCGTTTGTCGATGTGAACATCTGGGTGGCCGCTGCCGCCATCGGGCTGGCGACCATGACCATGGTCACCATTGGTGTGATGCTCGGCCGGGTCCTCGGCACGATGTTCGGCAAACGCGCAGAGATCGTGGGCGGGGTCGTGCTGATGATAGTGGGTGCGACGATTTTGTATGAGCACCTGTCGGTCTAATCCTCCATCTATCCTATAGAAAGGGACCGACTGCCCCTTTCTATAGGTGACTTATAACAACTAGCCAACACTAAAATTACACTTTGGCAATATGAGCCACTTCAAACATCTTTTTCACATTTGCACATTCATGAGTCGTTAAAGTCAGCGCCATACAGACTCTTGAATACGTGTAACTCTCTCGATGACAGCCCCTGCGTCCCACAACACCTGCGCGCGACTACCTTGTTATTTAACAGTTGGAGTACTTGCCACCGGCGCTCACTACCTAACACTTTTGTTATTGTCGTTGGCGCTACCGGCATTAATAGCGACTTTACTGGGTGGACTAATCGGCACCGCCGTAAGTTACCAAGGTAACAAACGCTGGACGTTCACAACCTCCCGCCCACCCGATACTTATCAATGGTTGCGCTTTTGCATCACGGCCCTCGCCTATAACGCGGCAAACCTGGGGCTGATGGCCTTGCTGCTGGCTCTCTGGCCCCGGCACCTATGGCTGATGCAAGGGCTGACCACCCTCGCCCTGACGTTGCTCACATACCGAATCAATCAGCACTGGAGCTTTCGCCATGAACCCATCAAGACCTGAGCGCCCTCTGCGCCCGCTGCTCAGTGTGGTTGTCTGCTGTTATAACGAAGCCAAGGTACTGCCACTCTTTCATAAACGATTAATGGCTGTACTGGATACATTAACCATTCGCCATGAAGTGTTGTATGTAAATGACGGCAGTCGCGATGAAACACTGGCGCTGCTGGCGGGTTATTGCCGGGTACCCGGGGTTCGCTGCCTGAACCTGAGCCGCAACTTCGGCAAGGAAGCGGCGATGGTCGCCGGTATTGATTATGCCGGTGGCAATGGGTTGTTATTTATTGACGCAGACCTGCAAGACCCACCCGAACTTATTCCATTAATGGTTCATCATTGGTTGACTGGCAGCGATATCGTCAATATGCAGCGCCGCACTCGACTGTCTGATACGTCAAGCAAACGGATCAGTGCCCATCTCTACTACAAACTGATGAACTTCCTGGCCGACAAGTTTGATGTGCCTGCCGACGTCAGCGACTTCCGTCTGATTGGCCCTGCCCCCCTGGCAGCGCTGCGATGCATGCCCGAGCGCACACGGTTCATGAAGGGCCTGATCAGTTGGCTGGGGTTCAATACTATCGAGCTGCCCTACGACCGTGAACCACGCAGCGCCGGCCTCAGCAAATGGGGGCCGCTGGCGCTGATCGACCTGGGTATCGAAGGTGTGTTGGCCCTCTCGCGCAAGCCGTTACGCTGGTTCAGCCTGCTCAGCCTGGTGATTTTCATCGCGACCCTGGTCCTGATCATCTATCAGGTGAGCGTCAACACCTTCAGTTCCCATCACGTGATCATGGGCATCGCCGCGTTCATCGCCCTGGGCATTGCGATGATCGGCGAATACCTGGGCGCCACGTTGAGCGAGGTCAGGCAGCGTCCCATCTACCTGCTCGACAGGCTGCTCGGCGAAACCCCCGAACGCCCGGAACACACCTGCCCCACACACCCTCGCGAACAAGAAAACCGCTGATGACTATGACGACCCGTACGCTATGGCTGCTATTGATCGCCATTTTGGGCCTGCGCCTGGCAAGCCTGGGGCTCTACCCGCTGATGGACACCTCAGAGGCCCGCTATGCAGAAATGGCGCGCAAGATGCTGGTACTCGGTAACTGGGTAACCCCGCTGTTCGAGGTGGATGTGCCGTTTTGGGGCAAGCCGCCGCTGTCGTTCTGGAGCCAGGCGCTGGCCATGCAGTGGCTGGGCATCAATGAATTCGCGATTCGTGTTCCGGCGTGGCTGTTTCATGTGGCCAGTTGCCTGATCATCATTCGTTTTGCCCGTGAGCAAGCGGATGAAAAAACCGCCGTTCTGGCGGCGATTATCTTTTCCAGCTCGACCCTCGGCCTGCTGTCAGCGGGGGTGGTGCTGACTGATCCGGCACTGAGTTTCTCGGTCCTGCTGGCCACCTACGGCTTTTGGCGCGGCGTGGCACAAGGCGACCGGCGGTGGGCGCTGGCAGGATTCGCCGGCCTGGGTCTTGGCCTGTTGGCGAAGGGGCCATTGGCAGTGGTCTTGGTCGCCATTCCCGCGTTCGCCTGGACCGTTGGTTATCGCCAGTGGCGCGCTTTTTTGCGCTTGCCCTGGCTCACCGGCGTTTTGCTGATGCTGCTGATCGCCGTGCCCTGGTACCTGCTTGCCGAACAACGCACCCCCGGCTTTCTTGATTACTTCCTCGTGGGCGAGCATTGGAAGCGCTATGTCGTCAGCGATTGGGCCGGCGACTTGTACGGCAGTGCCCATGCCCGGCCAATCGGTGCTATCTGGCTGGATCTGCTGCTGGCGTTTTTCCCGTGGACCCTGCTGCTACCCGCGCTCTACATTGGCTTTCGCCGCTCGGTGCTGTCGGGACGCTACTACGCGTTCATCACCCTGTGGGCCCTGGCAACCCCGGCCTTTTTCACGTTCTCCGGCAATATCCTGTGGACTTACCTGTTGCCGGCCCTACCGGCCTGGAGCCTGTTACTGGCAGGCGCGCTCAATCAGGCGCGCTGGAGCACCGGGAAAATAGTCACCGGACTGATGCTGGCGCTGCTCTTGCCTGTGTGGCTGCCGATTGCCGCAATCGATGGCCGTGCCTTTGATCGGCCCAACAACCAGCGCGACCTCGCCTACGCCTGGCAGCAACTGCAAGCCAGCGCGCCGGGAAGCCTTTACTACTGGGGCCGCCGCTCCTATTCGGGAGAGTTCTACACAAAGGGCCAGGCGCGCCAGATCGACGACTTGAGCAGCCTGCCCGATGACCGGACGTTCTACATCGCCCGCCGCGAACGTGACCTCAAGCGCGGTCTCCAGGAGTTGCAGCCGTTGAACTGCGTCGAACAACTGCGGGCCAGCCAGAGTGTGTTGTTTAAGTGCGGTACAGGATCTGTAAATGCCATACAAAATGTACCAAGCAGTTAATTAGCTTGCTATCATTACTCCCCTGGACCATCACCCTCGGGTTTTTCGACATGAAACACACACCCCGCGCCGCTGGCGCCTCTCGATTCCTGTTGCTGGGCTTGGGCGTAATCATCGCCCTGCTCGGCGTGGCGTTGGCCGTCGGCGGCGCAAAACTGCTGAGCCTGGGCGGCTCCGGCTACTTCCTGATCGGCGGCGTGGCCATGGCCATTTCCGGCCTGTTGATTGCCAAGCGCAAACGAGCAGGTGCCTGGTTGTTCGCCGCATTTTTGCTTGGCACTGCCGTGTGGGCTGTGGTGGATGTAGGCCTGGTGTTCTGGCCACTGTTTTCGCGGTTGTTCATGTTCGCCGCCATTGGTCTTGCGGTGGCGCTGGCCTATCCGTTGCTGGCACCGGGCACCCGCCGTGGCGCCTTCAGCGTGGCGGGCGTGCTGGCGCTGGCATTGGCCGTGGCGGCGGGCAATATGTTTGTCGCCCACCCCAGTGTCGCGCCCAACGGTAAGGGCCCGGGCTTGACCCCCGTGACCCCGGCAGATGCGCAGAAGGACTGGGCGCACTACGGCAACACCGAAGGCGGCAGCCGTTTTGCAGCGCTGGACCAGATCAATCGCACCAACGTCGACAAGCTTAAAGTGGCCTGGACCTATCACACCGGTGATGTGGCCATCAGCGACGGCAATGGCGCCGAAGATCAACTCACACCCTTGCAGATCGGCAACAAGGTGTTTATCTGCACGCCCCATAACAACCTGATCGCGCTGGATGCCGACACCGGCAAAGAGCTGTGGAAGAACACCATCAACGCCCAGTCGGCGGTGTGGCAGCGCTGCCGTGGCATGGCCTATTTCGATGCCACCGCACCCATCGCCCAGCCAACCCAGGCCAACAGCTCGCCGATCATTGCCGCCAGCGTGCCGGCCGGTGCGCAGTGCCAGCGGCGCCTGCTGACCAATACCATCGATGCTCGATTGATTGCAGTGGATGCCGATACCGGCGAGTTCTGCGAGGACTTTGGCAACCACGGCCAAGTGGATTTGAAAGCCGGCCTGGGCAATGTGCCGGACAGCTATTACCAGTTGTCCTCCGCGCCATTGATCGCCGGCACCACCGTAGTGGTTGGCGGGCGCGTCGCCGATAACGTCCAGACCGATATGCCGGGCGGCGTGATCCGTGGTTTTGATGTGATCAGCGGGCAGATGCGCTGGGCATTCGACCCGGGCAACCCTGAAGACAAGCAGGCCCCCGCAGCCGGCAGCACCTATGTGCGCAGCACCCCCAACAGCTGGGCGCCGATGTCCTATGACCCGCTGATGAACACGGTATTCCTGCCGATGGGCAGTTCCTCCACCGATATCTATGGTGTGGAGCGCACCCAGCTCAATCACAAGTACGGCGCCTCGGTGCTGGCACTGGACGCTTCCACCGGTGCCGAAAAGTGGGTGTACCAGACCGTCCACAATGACCTCTGGGACTTCGACTTGCCGATGCAACCGAGCCTGATCGACTTCCCCCAGACCGACGGCAAGACCGTACCCGCCGTGGTGATCGGCACCAAGGCCGGGCAGATCTATGTTCTCGACCGCGCTACCGGCAAGCCGTTGACCGAGGTACAAGAGGTGCCGGTCAAGGCTGCGGACATTCCCAATGAACCGTACTCGCCCACCCAGCCAAGGTCCGTGGGCATGCCACAGATCGGCGCGCAGACCCTGGGCGAAGCGGACATGTGGGGCGCAACCCCCTATGACCAGTTGCTGTGCCGCATCGACTTCAAGAGCATGCGCTACGACGGCCTGTACACCGCACCGGGCACCGATAAATCACTGAGCTTCCCCGGCTCCCTGGGCGGAATGAACTGGGGCAGTATCTCCACCGACCCGGTGCATGGTTTTATCTTCGTCAACGACATGCGCCTGGGCCTGTGGATCCAGATGATCCCCTCGCAAAACAAGGCCCAGGCCTCCTCCGGTGGCGAGGCGTTGAACACCGGCATGGGCGCGGTGCCGCTCAAGGGCACGCCTTACGCGGTGAACAAAAACCGCTTCCTGTCGGTGGCCGGCATTCCGTGCCAGGCGCCACCGTTCGGCACTCTCACCGCCATCGACATGAAGACCCAGCAGATTGCCTGGCAAGTACCGGTCGGCACCGTTGAAGACACCGGCCCGCTGGGTATACGCATGCACCTGCCGATCAAGGTTGGCCTGCCGACCTTGGGCGGCACTCTGTCGACCCAAGGCGGCCTGGTGTTTATCGCCGGCACCCAGGACTTCTACCTGCGCGCCTTCAACAGCGCCAATGGCGAAGAAGCCTGGAAAGCCCGCCTGCCCGTGGGTAGCCAGGGTGGGCCGATGACCTATGTGTCGCCAAAAACCGGCAAACAGTATGTGGTCATCACCGCGGGCGGCGCGCGCCAATCCACCGACCGTGGCGACTACGTGATCGCCTACGCCCTGCCTTGAGCCCCGCGCGGCGCTGATGCGCCACCATTTGAATGTGGGAGCCGGGCTGCACGGCTCCCACAGGTATCGTGATTTTTCCAGGAAGACCCCGCATGTCCCCCGCGTTTAATACTCTGTCTCTGCGCCTGCTCGCCAGCCTGCTGCTGGGCGCCACGCTGCCCGCCTACGGCAGCCCCCTCACCGGCGACTGGGGTGGCCTGCGCCATCAGCTCGACGAGCAAGGCATCAAGTTCACCGGCGACTACAGCGGCGAAACCGCCTATAACGCCAATGGCGGCCAGCATCGTTCGGCGCGCTACTCGCAAAACATCAAGCTTGGCGTGCAACTGGACCTGGGCAAATTGTATGGCCTGCACAACGGCGACAAGATCCAACTGACGATCAACGACCGGCGTGGCAACAGCGCCTCCGAAGACCTGGTGGGCAACCGCCTGCCGATCCAGGAAAACTACGGCGGGCTCTACACCCGTCTGACCGAACTGAGTTATGAGCGCACCCTGTTCACGCCCGCCCTGAACCTCAAGCTCGGCTACATGGCCATGGGCAACGACCTGGGCGGCCTCGACAGCGGGATCCTGTGCAACTTCATGAACGCCGGTTTCTGCGGGCACCCCCTGAACATGTCCGGCGGCAGCGGTTGGACCAACTACCCCAACGCTCACCTGGGCGCACGGGTGAAGTATGACTTCTCGCCGGCCTGGCAATTACGCGTGGCGGCGTTCAATGTCGACCCGCAAAGCAACGGCAACTCCAGCCGCGCCTGGCACCTGGGGCCCAAGCACACGACCGGCACCGTGGTGCCCATCGAGCTGGTCTACAGGCACGCCAGCGATCTGCCCGGCGAATACAAGCTTGGCTACTACTACGACAGCTCCAACGTGCAGCGCATCGGCAGCGCCAAGTACGTCAGCGGGCGCGGCGGCCATTATCTGCTGGTCGACCAGGCCCTGTGGAACTCCCAGGCCTCAGAGGGCCGGACCTTGCATGCGTTCGGCCAATACTCGGCCGCCAGCAAGGCGGCCTCGCCGTTCAGTCGCTGGTATGGCGCCGGCCTGGTGCTGTACAGGCCGTTCGCCAGCCGACCACGGGACACCGTAGCCCTGGGGTACGGCCGCGCCGTACCCAACCCGCGCAGCCGCGATGTGCTGCAGCAGGCCGCCCAAGCCCAAGACAGTGCCTTGCCAAACCTTGACAGTGCCGAACAGTTGCTCGAACTGAGCTACGGCTACCAGGCCACGCCCTGGCTGACCCTGCGCCCGGATGTGCAATACATCATTGAGCCAGGGGCGTTCGCCGCAAAGAAGATCGACAATGCGCTGATACTGGGGCTGCAGGTGAAGGCGACGTTCTGAAGTGCTGACTTCCAGGCAGTCGGATTTGACCTTCGTCGCGTCCGGGCTTTCGGTGGCGGCACTCAGTCAAAAATGAGTGCCTGGTTTCGGTTACCCTGCACGGCGCGCACAGCCCCCCGTGACAAGGACACCCCGTGACCCGAGAACAACTTGAGCAGAACCAGATCCCCGTCTACCTTGTCGCCGTCATCGGCGCCGCGCTCGGTGGCCTGCTCGCCCCGCAGGCCGCAGCGGGGCTTGGCGCCCTGGTAACCCCGGCAATCGCCGTGCTGATGTACGCCATGTTCCTGCAGATCCCGTTTCTGCAACTGCGCCAGGGGCTGGCCAATAAACGCTTTATGGCGGCGCTGCTGATCGCCAACTTCGTGTTGATCCCGCTGCTGGTCTGGGGCTTGACCCGTGGTTTGAACGAGCGCCCGGCCATCCTGATCGGCGCGTTGCTGGTGCTGCTGACGCCGTGCATCGACTACGTGGTGGTGTTTACCCACATTGGCAAAGGCGACGCGCGGCTGACGCTGGCCGCCACCCCGGTGTTGCTGTTGCTGCAACTGGCCCTGCTGCCGTTGTACCTGGCGCTGATACCTTCCGGTGACGCAGCGGTGGCGATTTCTATCGGCCCGTTTGTCGAGGCCTTTTTGCTGCTGATCGTGGCGCCACTGCTGCTGGCGGTGCTGACCTGCGCGGGCGCCCGGCACTCGCGCCTGCTCGAGCGCTGGAACGATGGCTGGGCATGGATGCCGGTGCCGGCCATGGCGGCGGTGCTGATCGTGGTGATTGGCTCGCAGATCGCGTTTGTCGCGCAGCAGATCGAGCAGTTGTTGCCGGTGGTGCCGGTTTACTTAGGCTTTATGCTGTTGGCGCCAGTGGTCGGGGCACTCACGGCGTGGGCCTTTCGCTTGCCGGCAAGCACCGCGCGCGCGGTCACGTTCAGCAGCGCGACCCGCAACTCACTGGTGGTCTTGCCGCTGGCGCTGGCCCTGCCGGAAGATATCCGCGCCCTGGCCGCCGCCGCCGTCATCACCCAGACCTTGATCGAGTTGGTGTTCGAGCTGGTCTATATCCGGGTGATCCCGGCCCTGGTCTGGCGCAGCCGCTAGGGTTGCGCCCGTGTCGCGTGCCAGCACACCAGCGAGCCCGCGGTCACCAGCACCGCACCCTGCCAGAACTGCGGAGTGAGGTGAGCGCCCAGCCATAGCGCTGCAAAGGCCGACGACAGCACCGGCGCGCCATAGGACGCGGTCGCCAGCAAGGTCAGGTTGCCGCGCAGGATACCGATATTCCACAGTGCATAGCCGCCCGCCATGGCGATGCCCGTGGCGAGCAATTCCAGGCTGCTCCCCAAGGTAAAAGCCGGCAGCACTTGGGCACTGAAGGCGAATTTTGCCCATAGCAGCGCCGCCGTCAGGATGAAAAACAACACCACCAGGTTCTGCCCGCCGGCGTAGCGCCGCGTGACGTTGCAATACAAGGCAAAGGTGATCGCACAGCCCAGGGCCAGGCTGTAGCTCAGGGGGTTGGATTGCACATTGGCGACGATGGTTGCCAATGCCAGGCCATCGCCACTGACCACCCACAGGATGCCAAACAGCGCCAGCGCCGAGCCTGGCACGATAATCCAGCGCGCTCGCTGGCCATTCATGACGATTGCCAACAACACCGTCAGACACGGCCAGAGGTAGTTCACCACCCCCAGCTCAATCGCCTGGTTGCGGTTGCTGGCAAAACCCAGGGCCAGGGACAGGCAGACCTCGTAGGCCACGAACAACCCGCTGCCCATGATCAGGTAGCGCCAGGACGTGGCGCGCAGGCGCGGCCGTCCCAGCCAGGCCAGCAGCAGTATCGCGCCTACCGTGTAGATCAGCGCCGCGCCCCCCAAGGGCCCGAACAGTTCACTGACACTGCGGATCAAACCGGCGGCGGTGCTCCATAAAACAATCGCGACCAAACCACACACCGTCGCGGCCCGCTCCCCCCTGATCTGCATGGATGCCTCTCTGAGAATGTCCACAGCCACAGCACCTGCGGCACAAAGGCCGCAACGGTACACGCTGGGGTATTGCTTGTCTCCTTGTGGGAACCACAACCAAGCAATCTCATTGAGAGCAGAAATCATGACCACGCCACACATCAACTGTAGGAGCTGGCTTGCCTGCGATGGCGGTGGGTCAGCCGCCACATCCTTACTTGACCTACCGCCATCGCGGGCAAGCCCGCTCCCACAGTAGGAACTCAGCGAGCAGAAAAATGTGGCCATACCACAATTCAAATGTAGGAGCGGGCTTGCCCGCGATGGTGGTGGGTCAGCCGCCAAAAATAGTGACTGAACAGCCGCCATCGCGGGCAAGCCCGCTCCCACAGGGGGATCACTTCAAGGCAAGGCTGTTTGATTGGTTGCAGTTCGCGCAACAGTGTCTTGTCATCAACGGGATTGATAGCACCCTAACGAAAGCCCCATGCTAGAGGGCTTGGCTGGCGCTTATATCATTCCGAATGATAGTTACCTTTGTTTCATTCGATTCGTGAGATAGCACACTGCCGAGCATGATCCGCCCATCTCAAATACATTGGCGGATGCACCTCATGGAACAGTCACTCAAACATTTGCGCTATCCCCTGGCCCTTTTGGCCGTGCTGGTGATGAGCGCATGCGGCAAGGCCCCCGAGCAAGCGGCCGCCATGCCCGCCAGCAAAGTCAGCGTTGCCAAGGTCCTGGAACAACCGGTCAATGAATGGGACGAGTTCACCGGCCGCCTCGAAGCCCCGGAAACCGTACAGATCCGCCCGCGTGTATCAGGCCAGATCGACCAGGTCGCCTTCACCGAAGGCGCGCTGGTAAAAAAAGGCGACCTGCTGTTCCAGATCGACCCGCGTCCATTCCAGGCTGAAGTGCGCCGCCTGGAAGCCCAGCTTCAACAGACCAAAGCCGCTGCTTCGCGCAGTGACAATGAAGCCCAGCGTGGCGAGCGCCTGCGCCAGAGCAATGCGATTTCTGCCGAGTTGGCCGACTCGCGTACCACCGCCGCCCAGGAAGCCCGTGCTGCCATGGCCGGAATTCAGGCGCAACTGGACCTGGCCCGCCTGAACCTGAGTTTCACCCGTGTCACCTCGCCCATCAGTGGCCGTGTCAGCCGCGCCGCGATCACCGCCGGCAACCTGGTCACCGCCGATGTCACCGAGCTGACCAGCGTGGTCTCCACCGACAAGGTCTACGCCTACTTCGACGCTGACGAGCGCGTGTACCTCAAGTACACCGAGCTGGCGCGCCAAGGCCGTCGCGGCGCCACCACCCCGGTGTACCTGGGCCTGTCCAATGAAGACGGCAACCCGCACCTGGGCCAGATGAACTTTGTCGACAACCAGGTCAACCCCGCCACCGGCACCATCCGTGGGCGCGCGGTGTTCGACAACAGCGACGGGCGTTTCACCCCCGGCCTGTATGCGCGCCTCAAGTTGGTCGGCAGCGGCACCTACTCCGCCGTGCTGATCACCGACGAAGCCGTGGGCACTGACCTTGGCAAGAAGTTTGTGCTGGTGATGGACGCCGACAACAAGTCCGCCTACCGCGCCGTGGAACTGGGGCCGAAGATCGAAGGCTTGCGCATCGTGCGCAGCGGCCTGAGCAAGGACGACACCATCATCGTCAAGGGCTTGCAGCGGGTGCGCCCGGGTTCGCCGGTTGCCCCAGAAACCATCCCGATGGCCAGCCAGGCAACCCTCGCCGCCCTGGCCCAACAACGACAAGCGCTTGAAGCCAGCAACCTGGAGCAAGTGGCGCCGGATAAAACCGCGCCCAAGCTCGCCAGTGTCGCGACTCCACGCGGTTAAGGGACTACACACCAGATGAATTTTTCCAAGTTCTTCATATCGCGGCCGATCTTCGCAGCGGTGCTATCGCTGCTGATCCTGATCGCCGGCGCAATCTCGCTGTTCCAACTGCCGATCAGCGAATACCCGGAAGTGGTACCGCCGACCGTGGTGGTGCGCGCCAACTTCCCCGGCGCCAACCCCAAGGTCATCGGTGAAACCGTGGCCTCGCCGCTGGAACAGGCGATCACCGGCGTCGAGAACATGCTCTATATGTCCTCGCAGTCGACCGCCGACGGCAAGCTCACCCTGACCATCACCTTCGCCCTGGGCACCGACCTGGATAACGCGCAGGTGCAGGTGCAAAACCGTGTGACGCGCACTCAGCCCAAACTGCCTGAGGAAGTGACACGCATTGGTATCACCGTGGACAAGGCCTCCCCCGACCTGACCATGGTCGTGCACTTGACCTCCCCGGACCAGCGCTACGACATGCTGTACCTGTCCAACTACGCGATCCTCAACATCAAGGATGAGTTGGCGCGGCTGGGCGGCGTGGGTGATGTGCAGTTGTTCGGCATGGGCGATTACTCGCTGCGGGTGTGGCTGGATCCGAACAAGACCGCCTCGCGCAACCTGACCGCCACCGATGTGGTAACCGCGATTCGCGAACAGAACCGCCAGGTGGCCGCCGGTGCCCTGGGCGCGCAACCTGCGCCCAACGACACCAGCTTCCAGTTGTCGGTCAATACCCAGGGCCGCCTGGTCACCGAGGAAGAGTTCGAAAACATCGTGATTCGCGCCGGCGACAACGGTGAGATCACGCGCCTCAAGGACATCGCCCGCGTTGAGCTGGGCTCCAGCCAATATGCCCTGCGCTCGCTGATCGACAATCAGCCGGCGGTGGCGATTCCGATCTTCCAGCGGCCGGGCTCCAACGCCATCGACATCTCCAATGATGTGCGCAGCAAAATGGCCGAGCTGAAAAAGAGCTTCCCCGAAGGCATGGATTACCGCATCGCCTACGACCCGACCGTGTTTGTGCGCGGCTCGATCGAGGCGGTGGTGCACACCTTGTTCGAGGCGTTGATCCTGGTAGTGCTGGTGGTGATCCTGTTCCTGCAGACCTGGCGTGCGTCGATCATCCCCCTGGTCGCAGTGCCGGTGTCGCTGATCGGCACCTTTGCGGTGATGCACTTGTTCGGCTTTTCCCTCAATGCGCTGTCGCTGTTCGGCCTGGTGTTGGCCATCGGGATCGTGGTGGACGACGCCATCGTGGTGGTGGAGAACGTCGAACGTAACATCGAGTTGGGCCTGGAGCCCTTCCCGGCCACGGAAAAAGCCATGAGCGAAGTGACCGGGCCGATCATTGCCACGGCGCTGGTGCTGTGTGCGGTGTTTATCCCGGCCGCCTTTATCAGCGGCTTGACCGGGCAGTTCTATAAGCAGTTTGCCTTGACCATCGCCATCTCGACCGTGATCTCGGCATTCAACTCCCTGACCCTGTCGCCGGCCCTTGCCGCAGTCTTGCTGCGCAGCCATGACGCGCCAAAAGACCGGTTCTCCAGGTTCCTCGACAAGCTCTTCGGTGGCTGGCTGTTCCGCCCGTTCAACCGCTTCTTTGAAAAGGCCAGCCATGGCTACGTCGGCACCGTACGCCGGGTGATCCGTGGCACCGGTATCGCGCTGTTCGTGTATGGCGGCCTGATGGTGCTGACCTTCTTCGGGTTTGCCCACACGCCCACCGGTTTCGTACCGGCCCAGGACAAGCAATACCTGGTGGCCTTCGCCCAACTGCCGGACGCCGCGAGCCTAGACCGCACCGAAAACGTGATCAAGCGCATGTCTGACATCGCCTTGAAACAGCCCGGCGTCGAAAGCGCCATCGCCTTCCCGGGCCTGTCGATCAATGGGTTCACCAACAGCCCCAACAGCGGCATCGTGTTCGTGACCTTGAAACCGTTCGGCGAGCGTAAGGACCCCAGCATGTCCGCCGGGGCGATTGCCGGGGCGCTGAACGGCAAGTACGCCGACATCCAGGAAGCCTACATGGCGATCTTCCCACCGCCGCCGGTACAGGGCCTGGGCACCATCGGTGGGTTCCGCCTGCAAGTCGAAGACCGCGGCAACCTGGGCTATGAAGAGCTGTACAAAGAAGTGCAGAACGTCATCGCCAAGAGCCACAACGTGCCGGAACTGTTCGGCCTGTTCACCAGCTACACGGTCAACGTGCCCCAGGTCGATGCTGCTATCGACCGGGAAAAGGCCAAGACCCACGGCGTGGCGATCAGCGACATCTTCGACACCCTGCAAATCTACCTGGGCTCGTTGTATGCCAACGACTTCAACCGCTTTGGCCGTACCTATCAGGTCAACGTGCAGGCTGAACAGCAGTTCCGCCTGGACCAGGACCAGATCGGCCAGTTGAAAGTGCGCAACAACAAGGGCGAGATGATCCCGCTGGCGACCTTCATCAAGGTCAGCGACACCTCGGGGCCGGACCGTGTGATGCACTACAACGGCTTTATCACCGCCGAGATCAACGGCAACGCCGCCCCCGGCTACAGCTCGGGCCAGGCGGAGGCGGCGATCGAGAAACTGCTCAAAGAAGAACTGCCCAACGGCATGACCTACGAGTGGACTGACCTGACGTATCAGCAAATCCTCTCGGGCAATACCGCGCTGTTCGTGTTCCCGCTCTGCGTACTGCTGGCGTTCCTGGTACTGGCCGCCCAATACGAAAGCTGGAGCTTGCCACTGGCAGTGATCCTGATCGTACCGATGACCCTGCTGTCGGCCATCACCGGGGTGATTCTGTCCGGTGGCGACAACAACATCTTTACCCAGATCGGCTTGATCGTACTGGTGGGCCTGGCCTGTAAGAACGCGATCCTGATCGTCGAATTCGCCAAGGATAAGCAGGAAGAAGGCCTCGACCCGCTGGCCGCGGTGCTGGAAGCCTGCCGCCTGCGTCTGCGGCCGATCCTGATGACCTCGTTCGCTTTCATCATGGGCGTGGTGCCCCTGGTGTTCTCCAGCGGCGCCGGTGCCGAGATGCGTCATGCCATGGGTGTGGCGGTGTTCTCCGGGATGATCGGGGTGACCTTCTTCGGCCTGTTGCTGACGCCGGTGTTCTACGTGTTGATCCGCCGCTATGTGGAGCGCAGCCAAGCGCGCAAAGCGGCCAAGGCCTTGCAGCTGGAGACACAGCAATGAATGTGAAAGTGTTCCTGCCGAGCCTGTTGGTATTGGCGCTCGCCGCCTGCGCCGTGGGCCCGGACTATAAAACCCAGCAACTGGAGGCGGCCAACATCACGGCCGCCGCCGATGCCAAGCAATACGACCACGCCAAGTTCGAAGGTATCTGGTGGCAGCAATTCGAAGACCCGATCCTCAACCAGTTGGTCAGCCAATCGTTGAGCGGCAACCGGGACCTGCGGGTCGCGTTTGCCCGCCTGCGGGCCGCCCGGGCGATTCGCGATGACGCCAGCAATGACGCGATGCCGACCATCACCAGCCGCGCCAGCAGCGACTTGGCCAAGGGCCAGATCCCTGGCCAGACCACACGCCGGGTCAATAGCGAGCGCTATGACCTGGGCCTGGACATGGCCTGGGAGCTGGACCTGTTTGGCCGCATCCAGCGCAATCTCGAAGCCAGCGACGCCGACCAGCAAGCCGCCGAAGCCGACCTCTACCAACTGCAAGTCAGCCTGATTGCCGAACTGGTAGACGCCTACGGCCAACTGCGCGGTGCGCAACTACGGGAAAAAATCGCCCTGGCCAACCTGAAGAACCAGCAGGACTCGCGCACCATCACCGAAAGCCTGCGCGATGCCGGCGTCGGCGACCAACTGGACGTGGTACGTGCCGATGCACGCCTGGCAGCGGTCGAAGCCAGCGTGCCGCAATTGCAGGCCGAGCAAGTGCGCGAGCGCAATCGCATCGCCACCCTCCTCGGCCAGCGCCCGGACAAACTCAGCGTGGACCTGAGCCCGGCCAACCTGCCGGCAATTGCCAAGGCCTTGCCGATTGGCGACCCGGGGCAACTGCTGCAACGGCGCCCGGACATTCTCAGTGCCGAACGCAAACTGGCCGCCGCCACGGCACGTATCGGCGTGGCCAAGGCCGACTTGTTTCCACGGGTCAGCCTCAGTGGTTTCCTTGGGTTTACCGCTGGCCGTGGCTCGCAGATCGGCTCCTCCGCCGCCAACGCCTGGGCCCTGGGCCCGAGCATCACCTGGGCCGCCTTTGACCTGGGCAGCGTACGCGCCCGCCTGCGCGGCGCCGATGCCGAAGCCGACGGCGCCCTGGCCACCTACGAGCAGCAAGTATTGCTAGCGTTGGAAGAGTCAGAGAATGCCTTCAGCGACTACGGCAAGCGCCAGCAGCGCCTGGTCTCACTGATCCGCCAGAGCGAATCCAGCCGTGCCGCGGCCGACCTGGCCGAAATCCGCTACCGCGAAGGCACTGCCGACTTCCTCGTACTGCTCGACGCCCAACGTGAACGCCTGCTGGCCGAAGACGCCCAAGCCCTGGCCGAAGTGGACCTGTATCGCGGCATCGTGGCGATCTACAAGGCATTGGGGGGTGGCTGGCAGCCGGAGACCGTGGTCGCCAGCGCAAAGTGATGTAAAGAGCTCCTTTGGTTGGTCGCATCCAGCCAATTTTTAGCCCCGTGGTCCATTCGGTCACGGGGCTTTTTTTTGCCTGTTAGGGCCCCGCCAGACACGTCGCTCAAGGTCGCTAAGATCAAAGGTGGGAGCTGTCTCGCTCTGCGAGGCTGCGATAGCGGTGGGTCAGGCGATACAAAGACTGGCTGTGCCACCAGTATCGCAGCCTCGCAGAGCGAGACAGCTCCTACAAGGTTCAGTTTCGCCGATCTGACTCAGTTGGCTTCAGTGAGAATCAAGCTGCGGTAATGCCCGGGATTGGAGCCCGACCATTTGCGAAAGGCCTTGTAGAACGAACTCACATCGGCGAAACCCAGGCGGCTGGCGATCTCGGCGAAGCTGATATCAGCCTCGGCCAGCCACACAACCGCCAGTTCCTTGCGCACGCTGTCCTTCAGGCCCTGGTAGGTTTGCCCTTCTTCCGCCAGGCGCCGGCGCAGGGTCGAGGCGGACATGCACAACTCCTGGGCCAGGCTTTCGGTTTCCGGCCACTGTTGGGCCGGGCGTCGGCGCAGGTCATGCTTGATGCGCATCGCCAGGCTGTCGGGGTCGCGGTATTTGACCAGGATGTTGGCCGGCGCCTGGGCCAGGAAGCGCTTGAGTTCCTCGGGGCTGCGCTTGACCGGCAGGTCGAGGCAGTCGGCAGAAAAGATCATGCGTGTACGCGTGCGATCAAAGCGCAGGTTGTCGGAGAACATCACCTGGTAGTCGTCGCAGAAGTCCGGTTGCGGGCAGCGCAATTCAATGGCCAGGATCGGGATGCGTCGCCCGGCCAGCCAGCAGGCGACGCCGTGGACGATCATCCAGTAGCAAAAATAGGTGAACGCCCGTCGCGGTTCGGGTTCGGGCTCCAGCAAGACGATTTCCGCCAGGCTTTGCTGGCGCACCAATTGCGCGGGCAGGTGCTCGAGCATCAACGACAGGAAGCCCAGGCCGGTTTCCAGGGCCTCGCCCAGGGTAGGCTGGGCCATGGACGCGCGACACAGGAACCCCAGGCTGCCGGACTTGAGCTTGCGCGGGTCCATGCCAAAAAACTCATCATCCCGACGCCGCGCCAGCAAGCGCCAGAGCCGCGCGTACGCCAGCGCCGGGACGCGGGCGGCAGGCTGCTCCAGCAAGGCAGGCTCGATCCCGACCTTGTTCAGGGCCTCCCGCGTCGCCGCACCGGGGGCGCAACTCTGCAACAGGGCTTCACGAACCAGGTGGATGGAGATTGTGTCTTTTTCCGACATGGGCCAGGGCTCAATCTTGTAGGTCGGCCATTGTAGGAGCGTGTGGGCTTGATAAGGAACACATACCCCACGCTGCAACGACTTAGGCGGCTGTTCAGGCCGTGTTCAGAAAACGTCAAGATCCGCTGTTTAGTAATGAGTATCATTATGTTACAACTTAGCACCCTAACTAATTACGTTGCGGTGCCCGATGCTCGTCCCCTTTCTCATCATGCTGCGCGAAGGCATTGAAGCCGCATTGATCGTCGGCATCATCGCCAGCTACCTGCAACAGACCGGCCGTGGCCAATGGATGCCGGCGGTGTGGATCGGCGTATTTCTGGCAGCCGCCCTGGCCCTGCTGGTCGGCGGTGGGCTGGAGTTGGTCAGCGCCGAGTTCCCGCAAAAGCAGCAAGAACTGTTCGAAGGCATTGTCGGCCTGGTGGCCGTGGGCATTCTCAGTTCCATGGTGTTCTGGATGCGCAAGGTCGCGCGCTCGATCAAGCATTCCCTGCACCAATCCCTGGATCATGCCCTGGCCGGCTCACGCAACCAGGTGATTGCGCTGATTGCCATGGTGTTTTTCGCCGTAGCCCGCGAAGGCCTGGAAACGGTGTTCTTCCTGCTGGCAGTGTTCCAGCAGAGCGAAGGCCCGGCCGCGCCCATCGGCGCCCTGCTCGGCCTGGTGCTGGCGATTGTCGTGGGATTCTTGATCTACAGCGGCAGCATGCGCCTGAACCTTGGTGCGTTCTTTCGCTGGACCGGGCTGTTCATCCTGGTGGTAGCCGCCGGCATCCTCGCCAACTCGGTGCAGGCCCTGCATGAAGCCGGGGTGTGGAACCACTTGCAGACTGTACTGTTCGATTTCAGCGCGACGCTACCGATGGATGGCCCGCTAGGCTCGGTGCTGGCCGGCATGTTCGGCTATCAGGACGCGCCGACCGTCAGCACCCTGGGCGCCTACCTGATTTACCTGGTGCTGGCGCTGGTGATGTTCTTCATGCCCGCCGCGCCGGCCACCTCCTCTTCCGTTTCCAGCCAGTAAGGTCGTCCCTTGCCAAACCAAGCCCCTGCCTCGCCACCCCGCGCCTTGCGTTGGGCGGTCGCCGGTTCGGTGATCGTGATGATCGCCGCCGCCGGCCTGTTCTACTACGCCGCGCAATTGGCCGCAGCCAAGCGTCAGGTCAATCACAACGAAATCGCCGTGATCATCCACGCCCACGCCTGCGAACCCAACGCCCTGACCGTACCGGCGGGCCGTGCGAGTTTTCGCATCATCAACCGTTCGGATCGCGCGGTGGAGTGGGAAATCCTCGACGGCGTGCTGGTGGTCGAAGAGCGCGAAAACATTGCGCCGGGCTTGAGCCAGGTGATCAACGCCAACCTGCTGCCGGGCGACTACGCCATCACCTGCGGCCTGTTGAGCAACCCGCGCGGCACCCTGCACGTAACGCCGACCGCCGAGTCCGACGCCCAGGCCAAAGCCAAGCCGTCGATGGTGGCCTTTGTCGGCCCGCTGTCGGAGTTTCGCGTGTATCTGAACACCCAGGGTGGCGCCTTGATCAAGACCGTCAGCGCCCTCCAACAGGCGATTGCCGCCGGCGACCTGAGCCAAGCCCAGGCCCTGTACCTGCCGGCTCGCGAGGCTTACCAACGACTGGCCCCGGCCGCCCAGCGCCTGGCCGAGTTGGACAACGCGATCAATGCCCGCGCCGATTACTTCGAAAAACGCGAACAGGACCCGGCCTTCAGCGGCTTCCATCGCCTGGAGTACGGCCTGTTCGCGCAACACAGCCTCGACGGCCTGGCACCGATTGCCCAGCGCCTGCTGGCCGATGTCACCACCCTCAAGCAACAGCTACTCGCGCAGTCGCTGCCGCCCGAGCAACTGGTGAGCATCCTGGTGCGCAACCTCAACAGCCTGGCCGACGTGCGCGCCGCCAGTGGCGAAGAGGAGCGCTACAGCCACCTCGACCTCAATGGCTTTGCCGCCAACCTTACGGTGACGCGCAAAGTGGTGGACCTGATGCGGCCGCTGCTGGGCAAGTCCGCCGCCGACCTGTTGCCGGGGATCGATAGCGCGATCAACGCTTTCGCCGCGCAACTCGACGGCCTACAGGTCGATGGCCACTACCCCACCTATGACAGCGTTACCGCCGATCAGCGCCAGCAGATCGCCGACAAGGCCAAGGCTCTGGCCGCCGCACTCGATGGAATCGACCCAGCCCTTGGCCTCTCCGGCCTTAAGTGAAGACGACCAAATAGATGAGTGATTCAGAACAGTTCAACGCCCAGCGCCGCCGTGTGTTGCTGGGCATGGCCGCCACCGGCGCGGCAATTGCCGGCAGCAGCCTCAGTTGCCCGGCGATGGCGGCCGGCGCGGCCCAGGTCACCGCTGCCCCCAGCAGCGAAAAAACCCAGGACCACCATGCCTTCCACGGCAAGCACCAGAGCGGTATCGTCACCCCGCGCCCGGCCTGCGGCATGCTGGTGGCGTTCGATGTATTGGCCAGCGACCGCGAGGACCTGGAGCGGCTGTTTCGCACGCTCAACGAGCGCATCAGCTTTTTGATGACCGGTGGCAGCGTGCCGCAAGTCGACCCGAAACTGCCGCCCACCGACTCCGGGATCCTCGGCCCGGTGGTCACCCCGGATAACCTGACGATTACCGTGTCGGTGGGCGCGTCGTTGTTCGACGAGCGTTTCGGCCTGGCCGACGCCAAGCCCAAGCGCCTGACCCGCATGGTCGGCTTCCCCAACGATGCCCTGGAACCGGCGCAGTGCCACGGCGACCTGAGCCTGCAGTTGAGTTCCAACACCCCCGATACCAATATCCACGCCCTGCGCGATATCGTGAAAAACCTGCCGGACCTGCTGCTGGTGCGCTGGAAACAGGAAGGCAGCGTACCGCCCCAGGCCCCTGCCCGCGCCGGGCAGCCGGCACAGAGTGCGCGCAACTTCCTGGGCTTTCGCGATGGCTCGGCCAACCCGGACTCCAACGACGCCAAGGCCATGGACCAACTGGTCTGGGTCCAGCCCGGCAGTGACGAGCCCGCCTGGGCCGCCCATGGCAGCTACCAGGCGGTGCGGATCATCCGCAACTTCGTCGAACGCTGGGACCGCACGCCCTTGCAGGAACAGCAGAGCATCATCGGCCGGATCAAGACCAGCGGCGCGCCCATGGACGGTCACAGCGAAGCCCAGGTGCCCGACTACAGCAAGGACCCAGAAGGCAAACTGACCAAGCTCGATGCGCATATCCGCCTGGCCAACCCGCGCACGGCGTCGACTCAGGCCAACCTGATCCTGCGCCGGCCGTTCAACTACTCCAATGGCGTCAACAAGAACGGCCAGCTGGACATGGGTCTGTTGTTTATCTGCTACCAGGCAGACCTGGAGAAAGGCTTCATTACCGTGCAAACCCGGCTCAATGGCGAGCCTCTGGAGGAGTACCTCAAGCCGGTGGGCGGCGGCTACTTCTTCACGCTGCCGGGGGTCACCGGGCCCAAGGACTTTATCGGCCGCACCTTGCTGCACACCACTGCCAACACCTAACCCCCTCCCCACAGCGGAAACCGTCCCATGAAAAAGTCGTCTCTTGCGTTGTTGTTGACCCTTTCTCCGCTCGCAGCCTTTGCCGCGACGGCGCCCCTGGACCTGGTGGGTCCGGTGTCGGACTACAAGATTTATGTCACCGACAAGATTGATGAACTGGTGACCCAGACCCAGGCCTTTACCGACGCGGTGAAAAAAGGCGACCTGGCCACCGCGAAAAAACTCTATGCGCCGACCCGTGTGCACTATGAGTCCATCGAGCCGATCGCCGAGCTGTTCAGCGACCTCGATGCCTCGATCGACTCACGGGTCGACGATCACGAAAAAGGCGTGAAGGCCGAGGATTTCACCGGTTTCCACCGTATTGAATACAGCCTGTTCGCCGAGAACAGCACCCAGGGCCTGGGCGCCCTTGCCGATGGCTTGAACAAGGACGTCAAAGACCTGCAAACCCGCGTTGCCGGCCTGACTTTCCCGCCGGAAAAAGTCGTCGGCGGCGCTGCCGCGTTGCTCGAAGAAGTGGCCGCCACCAAGATCTCCGGCGAAGAGGACCGCTACAGCCACACCGACCTGTATGACTTCCAGGGCAACATTGACGGGGCGAAGAAGATCGTCGACCTGTTCCGTGGGCAGATCGAACAGCAGGACAAGGCGTTTTTGGCCAAGGTCGACAAGAACTTCGCCACGGTGGACACCATCCTGGCCAAATACAAGACGGCCGATGGCGGTTTTGAAACCTATGACAAGGTCAAGGAAAACGACCGCAAGGCCCTGGTCGGCCCGGTCAATACCCTGGCCGAAGACCTGTCGACCCTGCGGGGCAAGCTGGGGTTGAACTGATACCTCGACGGTAGCGGCTCTGAGCCTGACACACCGCCATCGCGGGCAAGCCCGCTCCCACAGGGGGGCTCAGCGAGCAGAAAATATTCGCCACACCGCCAATCAAATGTGGGAGCTGGCTTGCCTGCGATGGCGGAGTGTCAGTCACCGAAGAGGGTGACTGAACCACCGCCATCACAAGCATCCCCACTCCCAAAGCTGTAGATCCCTATCATCTAGGTTAATCGCGCTGTGCGTTTAACCGTCTTACCTATAACGTTCCATTGATCCCACTCACGGAAGATTCCCCATGCCCGATTCAGCCACTAGCATTGATGCCGCCTTGCCCACCTCTGTGTCGTTCAACCTGCGTCCCCTACTGATCGCCAACATGGCCTGCACCATGGCGATGATGGCGTTTGTCTCGCTGATTGGCCCCATCGCCCGGGTGCTGGGGCTAGCGACGTGGCAGGCGGGGGCGGCGGTGACGGTGTCCGGGGTGATCTGGATGTTGCTGGCGCGGCCTTGGGGCCAGGCCAGTGATCGCCTGGGGCGCCGGCGCGTGCTGCTGCTGGGCACGGGCGGTTTCACCCTGGCGTACTGGGCGCTGTGCCTGTTTATCGACGCTTCCCTGCAATTACTGCCCTCGGCCATGCTGGCGTTTATCGGGCTGGTGCTCGGGCGCGGGTTGATCGGGGTGTTCTACGCCGCAATCCCGGTGGGCGGCTATGCGTTGATCGCCGACAATATCGAGCCGGCCCACCGCGCCAAGGCCATGGCCTCGCTGGGGGCGGCCAACGCCTGCGGCCTGGTGCTAGGGCCGGCGGTTGCCGCGCTGCTGGCCCGCTACAGCCTGAGCCTGCCGTTCTATGCCATGGCGCTGTTGCCGATGCTCGGCTTCCTGGTGTTGCTGGTGAAACTGCCGCGCCAGGAACTGCACCTCAAGCAACCACCCAAGGCCGTCAACCTCTCTGACCCACGCCTGCGCCGGCCCCTGGTGGTGGCCTTTGCCGCCATGCTCTGTGTGTCTATCGCCCAGATCACCGTGGGCTTTTTCGCCCTCGACCGCCTGAAAATGAACCCGGCCGATGCCGCACAAACCGCCGGGATTGCCCTGACGATGGTCGGCCTGGCCTTGATCTGCTCGCAATTGCTGGTGCGCAAGCTCGAATGGCCGCCATTGCGGATGATCCGCGTCGGCGCCACTGTTTCCGCCCTGGGCTTTGCCGGCAGTATGTTCGCCGATACCGCGTGGATCCTCTGGCTGTGTTTCTTCGTCTCGGCGGCCGGCATGGGCTGGATCTTCCCATCGTTCGCCGCACTGGCGGCCAACGCAGTGGAAGCCTCGGAACAAGGCGCTACTGCCGGGTCGGTGGGTGCCGCACAAGGCTTGGGCGTGGTGGTCGGGCCCCTGGCCGGGACTCTGATCTATGCCGTCGAGCCGCGGCTACCGTACCTGGTGGCCGCTGCCCTGCTGCTGCTCATAGCGATCTGGCCGGCACCGCGCCACTAGAGAATCCGATACAACAACCGCTCGACCCGTACCCGGCTGACCCGGCGCAAAAACTTGCCGACAGCCTCGGGGTAATCCACCAGCGTCTGCAACTGCTGGTAGCCCTGGATCCGCGTGGTGTGCTGGAAAATCTGCGCAAGCTCGCCACGCCGTGGTGCCATCCACTGGCCCTGGGGATCGTCGATCAGCAAGGCGTTTTCCAGGTCCAGGCGAAAGGCCCGGGGGTTGAGGTTGTTGCCGGTGAGCAAGGTATAGCGTTCGTCGACCCACATGCCCTTGAGGTGATAGGTGTTATCCCCGTCGCGCCACAGATGCAGGTTGAGCTGGCCGCTGTCGATCATGCGCTGGTGGCGCTTGGCAAAGCGGCGCAGGCTGATCTCGTAGAGATACGGCAGCGCGGCGATGATCCTGAAGGGTTCGCTGGGAGGGATGTAGAAGTCGTTGGCGGTCTTGTCGCCGACGATGATGTCGATCTTCACCCCCCGGGCCAGCGCGCGGTTGATTTCCCGGGTGACTGGCAGCGGCAGGTTGAAATACGGGGTGCAGATGGTCAACTGCTGCTGGGCGCTGGCGATCAGCTCGCAGATCACCCGGCTCAGCGGGTTGTTCTTGCCCACCCCCAGCAGCGGGCTGACCGACAACCCGCCAATGCCCGCCTGGCCGGCCGTGGTGTCATAGGTCGCGTGCTTGAGACGGCTGCGCAGGTCGCCGATGTCATTGCGCAGGCTGCGGGTACTGGGCAGGTTGGGCAGGTCCAGGCGGTGCACCGCCTTGGACGCCACCAGGCCGTGTTCCACCAGGTGTTGCAGGGAGTCGGCCAGGGGCTTGCTGTGGATCAGGTGATAACGGTCGAAGCGGTATTTGTCGAACTTGTGCAGGTACACATTGTTCAAGCTGGCGCCGCTGTACAGCACACTGTCGTCGATCACAAAACCCTTGAGGTGCAGCACGCCGAACAGCTCGCGGGTCTGCACCGGCACGCCGTACACCGGCACTTGCGTCGGGTGTGACTGGGTCATCGCCTGGTACCAGGCGCTGTTGCCCGGCTGCTTGCCCGCGCCGATCAGCCCGCGCTGGGCGCGCAGCCAGTCGACCATCACCACGATATCCAGCCCGGGCCGTGCGGCCTTGGCGGCATGCAGCGCGTCAAACACCTCCTGGCCCGCTTCGTCCTGTTGCAAGTACAGGGCGACGATGTAGATACGGTGCTGGGCCTGGGCGATTTTCTCCAACAGGCAGCGGCGAAACTCGGCAGCGCCAGACAGCACCTCGATCGCATCGGTGCTCAGGGGAAAACCGCGCAATTTGGGCAACAGGGAACGTTTGAATAACGACGGCATAGGGCTCGCAATGATCGAATCCGAAGAGCCCGAGAGCTTACACCATGGGGGTCCCCAGGTCTGCCCACGGGCCGCTGAAAATAATTGATTGACCAAGAAGAACGATCGTTCTACTGTTCGCAACATGAACGATATGACCAACAATGAAACCCGCGAGATTATCCTGGACGTCACCGAAAAGTTGATCTACCGGCATGGCATTGCAGCCACCGGCATGGATCTGCTGGTGAAAACCGCCGGTGTCTCCAGGAAGAGTATCTACCGCTACTTTGCCAATAAGGACGAACTGGTGATCGCCGCCCTGCAGCGGCGCGACGCGCGTTGGCTGCTGTGGCTGCGCAGCGAGGTCGAGCAATACGCCGGCAGCGGCGCCCGTTTGCTCGGCGTGTTCAGCGCCCTCAAGGCCTGGTTCGGCTCTGCGGACTTTCGCGGTTGCGCCTTTATCAATACCAGCGGCGAGACCGGCAACCCGCAAGACCCGGTTCGCTTACTGGCCAAGGCGCACAAACAGAAACTGTTCGAGTACCTGCTTGAACTGTGCAAGGCCCATGGCACGCCGGCCCCGGAGAAGCAGGCCGCGCAACTGCTGATCCTGGTCGATGGCGCCATTACCATCGCCCTGATCATGGGCGATGTCACCGCCGCTGATAATGCGCAATGCATGGCGCAGGACTTATTGGCACTTTGAAAGTTGTCTGGGTTTAACAACTAACGATCCAAAGGAGCAGTCAAATGACCGCCAATGTACACGTGCGTCCGCCCTTACCGCCCTTTACCGAGCAATCGGCCATTGAAAAGATCCGTCTCGCCGAAGACGGCTGGAACTCCCGCGATCCGCAGCGCGTGTCGCTGGCCTACACCCTGGACACAAGGTGGCGCAATCGCGCCGAGTTCGCCCATAACCGCGAGCAGGCCAAGGATTTTCTCACCCGCAAATGGGCCAGGGAACTGGACTACCGCTTGATCAAGGAGCTATGGGCGTTTACCGGCAACCGCATCGCGGTGCGTTATGCCTATGAATGGCACGACGATTCCGGTAACTGGTTCCGCTCCTACGGCAACGAGAATTGGGAGTTTGACCAGGACGGCCTGATGTCCAATCGGCATGCGTGCATCAATGACATGCCGATCAAGGAAAGCGAACGCAAATTCCACTGGCCCCTGGGACGGCGCCCGGATGATCATCCGGGGCTGTCCGAACTGGGGCTGTAGGAGCCGGTCAATCCTGCTTCAAGCCCACCTGATACAACACGCCATCATCCTCATCCGTGAGTACGTACAGGAAGCCATCCGGGCCCTGGCGTACATCGCGGATGCGCGCCTTCAACTCGCCCAGCAGGCGCTCTTCGTGGACCACCTTGTCGCCGTCGAACTGCAGGCGGATCAGCTCCTGGCTGGCCAGGGCGCCGATAAACAGGTTGTGCTGCCAGGCCTTGAAGCGGTCGGCGTCGTAGAACGCCATGCCGCTGATGGCCGGTGACTTTTCCCACACATGATGGGGCCCGACCGTGCCTTCGGCAGTCTTGCCCTTGGCCTCGGGAATCGGCAGCAAGGAATAGTTGATGCCATGGGTCGCCAAGGGCCAGCCGTAGTTCTTGCCACGTTCGATGATATTGATCTCATCACCGCCGCGTGGGCCATGTTCGTTTTCCCAAAGAGTGCCGGTCCACGGGTTCAGCGCAGCGCCCTGGGGGTTGCGCTGGCCATAGGACCAGATTTCCGGCCGCGCTCCTGGCTGGCCGACAAACGGGTTGTCATCCGGTATGCGGCCGTCGGGGTAGATCCGCACTACCTTGCCCTGCAACTTGTCCAGGTCCTGGGCCGTCGGGCGATCATTGTTCTCGCCCAGGGTCACAAACAGGTAGCCATCGCGATCAAACACCAGGCGCGATCCAAAATGGTTGCCGGTGGAGAGCTTGGGCTCCTGGCGCAGGATCACCTGGAAGTCCTTGAGGCCGCTCAGGTCGTCGCTCAAGCGGCCACGCCCTACCGCCGTGCCGGCCGTACCGCCCTTGCCACCCCCTTCGGCGTAGGACAGGTAGACCAAGCGGTCCTCCTTGAAATCCGGTGACAACACCACATCCAGCAAACCGCCCTGCCCCTTGGCCCAGACTTGCGGCACGCCACTCAGCGGCGCGGACAATTTGCCATCACTGCCCACAAAACGCAGCGCGCCCGGCCGTTCGGTGACCAAAAAGCCCTGTTTGTCGGGTAAAAACGCCACCGCCCATGGGTGGTCCAGGCCTTTGACAATCGGGGTCGCGGTGATGCTGCCTTGCTCGCTGGGGAACTGCCGGGTCTCGGCGGCCAACGCGGGCAACGCGCTTGCCAGGGCGCTGGCGCAGCAGGTCGCTAAAAGAGTTGTGCGTAGAAACATACCGTGGGGTTCCTTGCGTTCAGGGCCGGCGATTGCCATTGGCATCTTGCGTCGGGGCTGAAGGTTGGGTGGCGGGACGTGCAGGTGCTGCATCACGTTGCGGATAGCGGTTGCCGATACCGCCATTTTCCAGGGTCGGCGGCCGAGGCACCGGCGCGGTGTAGGTACCGCGGGTGGCGGGCGTATTGGGCTGGGTGCCCTGCATGCTGTTGGGATTGGCCCGTTTGATCGGGCTGTTATACGGGTTGTTGTTGCCGGGCAGGTTCTGCGCCTGCACCCCGCCACTCAAGGCAAGGCCCAGGGCCAGCACTACAAGGCTGCGCGTACGGCTGTTCATGACAAAACCTCTGTAGGGTGAGGAATACCTGCATTCGATAACACGCTACGCCCTGGGTTCGGATTTGGTAACCAAATACTTTCCATGCAGGTGTAACACGGCTTTTCGAATGCCCCTACGCCAACCGGCAGCGGCTCAGCAAGAAGATAGGGCAGAAACTGGGGACCCAGCCGCCTGAGTAGCCCCTGCCAGTGGCAAGGGGCCTTACTCTCAGATCAATATGAAAATCACTGCCAAACCAGCAAAAATCGCCCACTTCTCCAGGTAATACCGGGTGCGGTTACGCTTTTTCAGCTCCTTGCCGCGCAGGCGGATCTTGTACAGGCGGGTAAAGGCGCGGTTCAAGCCGCCGGTCTTGTCCCCGGCATCATTGGGCGAGCCGGCGGCGGCCATTACATTGCGGCTGAACCAGCGATTGAACGCCGCAGCCCAACGGTATTTCATCGGTCGCTCAATATCGCAGAACAAGATGATGCGGTTTTGCTGGGTGGTGTTTTCGGCGTAGTGAATGTAAGTCTCGTCAAACATCACCGCCTCGCCGTCGCGCCAGTAATAGTTTTCACCGTCCACGTTGATATAGCAGCCTGGATCGTTGGGTGTATCCAACCCCAGGTGGTAACGGTAGGAGCCAGCATAAGGATCGCGATGGCGCACCAATTTCGAGCCTGGAGGCAGTTCGGCAAACATCGCGGCCTTGATCGAACCGATGCTTTGCACAAGCTCCGTAGTACGCGGGCACAGCTTCATGGCCGAGGGATGGCTGTCGCCGTACCACTTGAGGTAGAAACGTTTCCAGCCCGATTTGAAAAACGAGTTGAAACCCACGTCGTTGTATTGGTCCGAGCGCTTGATCTCACCGGCGCGCATCAGGTTCTGGCCCTCCTCGCGAATCTCCTGCCAGTGCTCCTGGAGCGGGCTCAGGTCGGGGAAATCGCTGGGCGAGAGATACGGGCGGCCGGGCAGTTTGGAGAATAGGTAAAGGAAGCAATTGACCGGGGCGAGGAAGGTCGAGTGGTCGCTTAATTGACGGCCCAGCTTATGTCGCACCCGGCCACGCAGATGGACATACGCGATGGAGACAACGTAGAGAGCAACAATGATGAGTTTCACGGGAATTCGTCACATGTCAGAAGAGTACAGGCTGCTCCTCCAGGCCGGGCCAGGGAGGGAAAATGCAGCACCTGAAATCACAATTCGTTAACAGCCCACGAGTGCCTTGGAGACAGTTCGGATAGTGGCCAATGGCAGTTATTTTAGCCATAGATTGTAACCAAAGGTTAACTAAGAATTGTGAAAAGGTGTCTTCCAACTGTATAGCCGCGCCACCTCGGACGCGGGGTGGCGGGTCTTGCGGGCTGCGACGCAGCCCGGCAAAGGAGCGGCGTGACTCAGCCCAGTGGCTGGTCATCCTTGCGTTCGCGCTTGGTAAAGCGGTCGTCGTCCAGGGGCGAATAGGCCACTGGCTTGCCGCGTGCCAGCACCAGATGGCGAACCAGCGCGATCAATATCCCCAGCAGCAAACCGCCCACCAGGCTCAACGCAACCACCAGGATTTTCTTCGGCTTGACCGGGCTCAGGGGCTCCTGGGCGCGCCGGTCAATGGTCACCAGTTTCAAGGCGCTCATATCGATATTCAGGCTGCGCAGGCGCGCCACTTCAGCGCGCAAGGGCTCGACATCCTGCAGGAAAATATCTTCATTGCCCCGACGCTTCATCACCTCGACCTGGCGATTGACCTCCAGCAACTGCAGTTCCTTGCCGATTTCGGCGACGCGGTTGTTGGTGAAGTCATCACTGGTACGCTGCTGCAGGGCCGTGCGCTCGGCTTCCAGGGCGTCGGTGCCGAGGAAGTACAGGGGAATCTGCTGGTTGTTGACCTCGGTGCGCATCACCTGGCTTGTGCCACTACGCCCGGCATCGGCCATGGACGACGGCGTGGTCGGGTTCTTGATGCCCATGGACTTGGCAATCGAGATGGCCTCGTTCAACTCTGCCAGGCGGTTGGAACGCTGCATTTTCATCTGTAGGCGCAGGGCGCTGAGTTCGTCTTCAAGCTGTGCGCGCTTGAGCTTGTCGCCTTCCAGCAGCTTGGCGATCTTCGATTCCTTGTCGGTTTCATAATTGGCGCGCGCCGCGTCAATCTTGCCCTTGAGCTCGGTAAGGCGGTTGTTGACGATCACCTTGAGATCGGCGCCCACTTGCTCGCGCTCGGCTGCAATGGCGTAGTCGACAAAACCGTTGAGAATCGCGACCCCGTCTATATCCGTGGGGTATTGCAGCTCAAGACGGATATAGCTACTGAGGGAATCTGCTTTCTTCGGGTCGGGCAGGATCAGCTTGATCGAGTTGCGGTTGAACGCTTCGAAACTCTGCTCAAGGCTGCGGCCCGGCTCCTGAAACGCCTGGAACAACGCCGGGTTGGCTTTGAAGAAGCTCAGTCGCGCGTCGTACGAATCCAACTGCGCGCCCACTTTGGCCAGCGCGTCCGCCGGTGGCAACTTGTAGACCTCGGAACGATTGAGTGCGTCCAATTCATTGATAGCTGCCGGCCTCAGCACGCTGCTGACCTGGTACTCACGGGGAGCGAGCAGCGCGTAGCCAACACCAAGCAGGCCGGCAAAGAAGGTACAGCCGATGACCAGTTTCTTCTGCCGCCAAATCGAGTGAAACAGCTCAAATAAATCAATTTCGTCAGACACCACGGGGGCGTGCACCTGGGGAGTTCTATTCAAAATGGGGACACCCTTCAAAAAGTGGACGCTGGCTGTCCACTACACGATAGATCTGAATAACCAACTGAAAATGCAGGGACAACGCCCTGTATATGGCTCGTACGACACGAGACAACGGTCATCCGACCATTTAGTCACTGAAAAAATCCCTATCGCATGGAGTTTGTTTTCCTTCACAAAAATCAATGTCATCCATGACATTGATCAGCGTAGACGACATATCGAGCAGCATCGTTCTTACGATATGTCAAAATCGCTGCTTGCAAGGGGGAGAACTCAACTACTTGGCTTTTTTAAGACATTTCTTGCAGAAAGCTCCATGCCAGTTTTTAAAAAAATTGGCTGGTAGACAAACCGCCCTGCCCGGCCCATCAATAAAAGGAGCTTTTGATGCCATCACCCCTATCGAGCCCAACGCAACTGGATAGACAGGCCCTGCAAGGCACCTGGGAACAAATTGCCCTGGAAGACAGTGGTGTCATTAATCCACCGGACGAGCACAGTGCGCCAGGTGCGCTGACCACGATTGACGGTGATCGATTCCGGGTCGAGACCGTCGACGGCAACGTACTGCTAGAGGGGTGTTTTAGCCTGGACGCCAGCACCACGCCCAAAAGCATCACTTGGATAGATTCCATAGGGGCCGACGCCGGCAAATGCCTGCCGGCCAGCTACACCTTGGATGACAGGCACTTCGTGTTCATCGCAGCGGATGAAGGCATGCCCCGGCCAACGCGTTTCAGTACGACGCCAGGGCAAACCATGCGCACCTTTGTGCGCAGGTCTTGAGCAGGCAGGTTTTTGCGACAGGATTTTCACAAAGTGTTCACCTTTGACGCGTTAGGTTAAACCCAACTCCTCAGATGAATCCCTTGGCCCGCCGCCCCAGCGGGCCTTTTTTTGCCTTCAGGCCGAGCGTTTTACCGCAGTCAGCGTGTAGCACATGGGCAATTGCGCGGCCTGGTTTTCGTAGCGGTCGTACAGTTCTTCGCGATTGGAGTGCGGGTATTCCTGCAAATGACTGATCTGCAGCCCTGCCGCGATGGCCGCGCTGACAGTCTCCCCCAGGGTATGCACAAACCAGTAGGACGTGGCGGCGGCACTTTTGCTGGTGCCTTCATAGACGATTGCCTCGTTCTGCACAAAAGGCTCGCGGCGAAAGTAGGAGGTGGCCGGCAGCATCGGGTTGGCCGCTTCGGGGTCGAACACTTCCAGGAATGGATGGGTCTCGTAGATCACCAGCGTGCCCCCCTCTTTCAGGGTGCTGGCAACATGCCGCATAAACAGCCCGATATCTGGCATCCAACCCAGCACGCCGATGGTGATCAGGGCTATATCAAACCGCCCCAACACACGCTCGGGTAAATGATGAACATCGGCTTCGATAAATTCAGGTGCATGCGGCGAGCGGCTCGCCAGTTCCGCCGCCTGCGCCAGAAACGCATCGGACTGGTCGACCCCGACCACACTGCGGGCACCAAGCCCATACAGCGACAGGCTCTCACGGCCGTTGTTGCAGCCCAGTTGCACGGCGTCCCGACCCTGTATGCCCACCTGCAACAACACTGAGGTCAGGGTGGGATCCAGGCAGCTGAAGTCGGGCTCGCCGACGCCGGCGAGCAGGCCTTGCCAGTGCTCGGTGGTTTTATGGTGTTCGGCAGATTCGTTCCAGGCGGCCTTGTTACTGGCGATCGCCTGTTGAGCAGACAGCGTGTCCATTGCGTCTCCAAACCATTGAGCGTGCGCAACAGGATGGCAATGAGCGCCGTCAAAAAAGAAGGTGGTTCGCCCCGCACCGACAGCCTCGCCATCCTTGAACCGGTAAAGAGCCATCACTGCAGGGCGAACGGTGGAAACTTAATCCACGGCCATTGGATGTTCAACTGTTATCAACCACAAACCTGACAATCGATACAATTTCGATACAACTCGATGAATTTTGTAGAGTTTCCCGCCAGAACAGACCCGCGCCGCACTTCTTGGCGCCGGACAAGCCTGCCTGTCATATAACTCGCGCCTCACATATGCGACAATGCGCGCCAAATTCCAACATGCACCCCATATTTTCTGCTCGGCGACTGGGCTTCACGCCTTGATGTCGCTGTTGACGCATGCCCGTTGGCCCGGGCTCCGAATGGGTCCCAGCCCAAATAAGCGCACCCCAAGCTATTGATAGGTAAAGTAATTGATCTCCACAGCTAACATCACCATGCAGTTCGGCGCCAAGCCGCTGTTTGAGAACGTCTCGGTCAAGTTCGGCGCCGGTAACCGTTATGGTTTGATCGGTGCCAACGGTTGCGGCAAGTCGACCTTCATGAAAATCCTCGGTGGCGACCTCGACCCGTCCGGCGGCCAGGTCATGCTGGAACCGAACGTGCGCCTGGGTAAACTGCGCCAGGATCAGTTCGCCTACGAAGAATTCAACGTGATCGACACCGTGATCATGGGTCACGAAGAGCTGTGGAAGGTCAAGGCCGAGCGCGATCGCATCTACTCGCTGCCGGAAATGAGCGAAGAGGACGGCATGGCGGTGGCCGAGTTGGAAACCGAGTTCGCCGAAATGGACGGCTACACCGCCGAATCCCGTGCCGGTGAACTGCTGCTGGGCCTGGGTATCGGCATCGAGCAGCACTTCGGCCCGATGAGCGAAGTGTCCCCAGGCTGGAAGCTGCGCGTACTGCTGGCCCAGGCGCTGTTCTCGGATCCGGAAGTGCTGCTGCTCGACGAACCGACGAACCACCTGGACATCAACACCATCCGCTGGCTGGAAAACGTCCTGACCCAGCGTAACAGCCTGATGATCATCATCTCTCACGACCGTCACTTCCTGAACAGTGTGTGCACGCACATGGCTGACCTGGACTACGGCGAGCTGCGCCTGTTCCCGGGCAACTACGATGAGTACATGACCGTGGCCACCCAGTCCCGCGAGCAATTGCTGTCGGACAACGCCAAGAAGAAAGCGCAGATCTCCGAACTGCAATCGTTCGTCAGCCGTTTCTCGGCCAACGCGTCGAAAGCCAAGCAGGCCACTTCCCGCGCCAAGGCAATCGACAAGATCCAACTGGCCGAGGTCAAGCCTTCGAGCCGTGTGAGCCCGTTCATCCGCTTCGAGCAGACCAAGAAGCTGCATCGCCAGGCGGTCATCGTCGAGCGCATGGCCAAGGGCTTTGACGGCAAGACCCTGTTCAAGGACTTCAGCTTCCAGGTTGAAGCGGGCGAGCGCGTGGCGATCATCGGCCCGAACGGTATCGGCAAGACCACCCTGCTGCGCACCCTGGTCAACGAACTGACCCCGGACGCCGGCAGCGTGAAGTGGACCGACGCGGCTGAGCTGGGTTACTACGCCCAGGACCATGCCCACGACTTCGAAGACGACGTCACCTTGTTCGACTGGATGGGCCAGTGGGCCCAGGGCGAACAAGTGATCCGCGGCACCCTCGGCCGCATGCTGTTCTCCAACGACGAGATCCTCAAGTCGGTCAAGGTCATCTCCGGTGGTGAGCAAGGTCGCATGCTGTTCGGCAAGCTGATCCTGCAAAAGCCCAACGTGCTGGTCATGGATGAACCGACCAACCACTTGGACATGGAATCCATCGAGGCGCTGAACCTGGCGCTGGAGAACTACCCGGGCACGCTGATCTTCGTCAGCCACGACCGTGAGTTCGTATCGTCCCTGGCCACCCGTATCATCGAGCTGAGCCCAAGCGGCGTGATCGACTTCAGCGGCACCTATGACGACTACCTGCGTAGCCAGGGCGTGGTGTTTTAAGGGCAGCCAATAGCGGCTGGCTACACGCTGCAAGTAAAAGCCCCGTCAGCAGTGACGGGGCTTTTTGCATTTCCAGGCTCGACCAACGGAGCGTCAAGCCAATGATTGTTAGCCTGCTTCCTTTTCTCCCCAGCCCTTGCCATGATGGGTTCACCGCCCTGCCGCGAATGAGCCTCCATGCCTGCCGCCCCCAGCTCCCTGTCGATCACCCTGCAGATCGTCTCCATCGTCTTCTATACCTTTATCGCGTTTATCTGCATCGGCCTGCCGATTGCGGTGATTCCCGGCTACGTCCATGAACAACTGGGCTTCAGTGCGGTAGTGGCGGGCATCACCATCGGTTCGCAGTACCTGGCCACCCTCCTCAGCCGGCCCATGGCCGGGCGCATGTCGGACAACGTCGGCACCAAGCGCGCGATTGTGCTCGGCTTGAGCGGCATCCTGCTCAGCGGCGTCTTGACCCTGCTCGCCACTGCGCTGCAAAGCCTGCCCAATCTAAGCCTGGGAATTCTGATTGTCGGCCGCGTGCTGCTGGGCGTGGCCCAGGGCCTGATCGGTGTCGGCACTATCAGTTGGTGCATGGGCCAGGTCGGCGCCGAACACACCGCCCGCTCGATCTCCTGGAACGGCATCGCGTCCTACGGCGCCATCGCCATTGGTGCGCCGCTGGGTGTGGTGATGGTTGCGCAATATGGCTACAACAGCCTCGGTATCGCGCTGGCGGTGCTGGCCGGGCTGGGCCTGGTGCTGATCCGCAAAAAGCCCTCGGTGCCGGTGGTGCGCGGCGAGCGCCTGCCGTTCTGGGCGGTGTTCGGGCGGATTGCACCGTTTGGCGCCAGCCTGTGCCTGGCATCCATTGGCTACGGCACCCTGACCACCTTCATTACCCTGTTCTACCTGAGCCGCGGCTGGACCGGCGCCGCCTGGTGCCTGACGGTGTTTGGCATCTGCTTTATCCTCTCGCGCCTGCTGTTTATCTCCAGCATCAACCGCTTTGGCGGGTTTCGCGCAGCGATTGCCTGCATGACCCTGGAAACCCTCGGCCTGGCCCTGCTATGGCTCGCACCCTCTCCCGCCATCGCCCTGGTCGGCGCCGGCCTCACCGGCTTTGGCCTGTCCCTGGTGTACCCGGCGTTGGGTGTCGAAGCCATCAAACAGGTGCCCAACAGCAGCCGGGGCGCGGGTCTGAGTGCCTATGCGGTGTTTTTTGACCTGGCGCTGGCGATTGCCGGGCCGTTGATGGGCGCGGTGGCGTTGAACCTGGGCTACTCGTGGATTTTCTTTGGCGCGGCGCTACTGTCCGTCACAGGCCTGGGCCTGACCCTGCTGCTGATGCGCCGGGCCTATTGATCGGCGGTCTGTAGGCCGGCCCGCGAGTGCTGGCCAAGGGTGCGCCCGAAAAAACGCCCGGCCTCGGAAATCAGGTCACGGTGAATGCCCTCGCGGTCCACCCCATCGGCATCCGTACACAGCGCCGGCATCAGCGCCAACTGCTCATCATCGCAAGGAGCCATGAAGATAAAGTGCCCGGCCCCGGCCAACAGCTTGAAATCCGGCGGCTGCGGCAGCTTGCGCGCCAGGGCGGCGGCGTTTTTATCCACGGCCACCAGCTTGTCACCGTCGCCGCTATACAGCAGCACCGGCACATGCACGTCGCCCAGGGTGTGCCGACCAAACATCAGGCTCAGCGGGGCCATGAGCATCAACGCATGGATCCGGGAGTCGGCCTGGGGTTGCAGGTCATCGCGGTCGACCACCAGCTCGCCCTTGGTCGTGCAAGCGTCACGGTCTTCGGGGCGTTCCATGCAATAGCGGCGCAAACGCTCGAAATCCGGCTTGGCCCCGGCCAGGATCAGCGCCGTCTCGCCGCCCGCCGAATAGCCGATCACGCCCACCTGGTCGACATTGACGAACGGCGACAGCATTGGGTCGCCCAAGGTGGCGCTAATCGCTGCCGAAATCTGGATCGGGCGGCCATACAGGTTGCTCAAGGTGCCCAGGCGGCTGTGGTCCTTGTAGTTGTCGCCAGGATGCAGCACCGCCACCACCACAAACCCCTTGCGCGCCAGCGACGTCGCCAAATCGTGCAAGGCCAGGGGTGTGCCGGTGTTGCCATGGGACAACATCAGCAGCGGGAAACGGCCAATGGCGACCTTGGCATCCTCGGTGGCGGCGACGCGATAGGCGCCCACCTGGCTGATATGTTCGCGGCCGGTGGACGGATAAAAGGCGATGGCTTTCATCGGCTGCGAATCCAGCGGGTCGAGAAAGCTCATGCGGTGATAGCCCACGCTCCAATGGGGGTGCGGGGCCACGGCGGCGTGCACTGGAACGAGGCCGCCGAACAGGGAAACCAGCAAGACTGCACAAAGACGCATCATGGGGATGTCCACCTGTGCTGCGTGACGCCTGCGAGTGGGCGGTATGGCCCTGTGTTGCATAACCTGCGCCAGATTCGCCCACCCAAAACAAAAAACTCCGTAATCCGCTGGTTTTCAGGTCAGCAGAATACAGAGTTTAGGCGCCTCGAATCAGATTGATAGCGAGCCGCGGTGAAATCTCCTACGCAGCGACGAACAGTTGCTCGCTGATCTGCGCATTGGCGTCGTTCAGCGCCTTGCTGCGTGCTTCGTCACCATAGGCCAGGCCGTGGGCACGTACGAACTCAACGTCGGTAATGCCGAAGAAGCCCAGCAGCACCTTCAAGTAATCCTCGTGCGCCACACCGGTCGGCTGGCCCACGTGCAGGCCACCGGCGGTGGAGACCACGATGACTTTCTTGTTGCCGCACAGGCCTTGCGGGCCGGCTTCGGTGTAGCGGAACGTCTGGCCAGCAACAGCAATGCGGTCGATCCAGGCCTTGAGTTGGGTGGGGATGGTGAAGTTGTACATCGGCGCGGCGATGACCACCGCGTCGGCCGCCAGGAACTCGGCCAGGGTCGAGGCGCTCAGGTCGGCTTCGTGCTTCTGCACCGCATCACGCAGTTCGGCAGCGGTGCCCAGGGCGCCCAGGGTGATCCCGGAAAAATGGTTGATCCCTTCGCTGGCCAAGTCGCGGTAGGTAACTTCCACACCCGGCTCGGCCGCTTGCCAGGCCTTGACCACTTCGCGGCTCAACTGACGGGATACCGAGTTGTCGCCGAGGATGCTGGAATCGATATGCAAGAGTTTCATGTGGGATCTCCAAGTGAGGACCGCCACCGGGCGATCTGATGGAGAGAATCCTACAGATCAATCCAATAGCCGATTAGCCGGTTAAAATGCGATAGTTCGTCCCACTGACAGGACAATAGGCCCAACATGCAAGACCTCAATGACCTCTACTATTTCGCCAAGGTGGTGGAAGCCGGTGGCTTCGCGGCCGCTGGCCGGCTGCTGGGGATCCCCAAGTCGCGGCTGTCACGGCGCATTGCCGAACTGGAGGAACGCCTCGGCGCCCGCCTGTTGCAGCGCACCACCCGGCAACTGACCCTGACCGCCGTCGGCGAACGCTACCTGGGGCATTGCCAGGCGATGCTGCTGGAAGCGGAAATGGCCGACGAAGCCGTGGCCAACATGTCCAGCGAGCCCCGTGGCCGCCTGCGCGTCAGTTGCCCGGTGGGCCTGGCCCACGAAATCCTGCCGACGGTGGTGGCGCAATTTCTCGCAGCCCACCCGCTGGTGCAATTGGAGATGATGCTGATCAATCGCCGCGTCGACCTGGTAGCCGAGGGCGTGGACGTGGCCCTGCGCGTGCGCGAACTGGGGGACGAAGACCCGCTGCTGGTGACCCGCCGCCTGCGTCAGGCGCAGACGGCCATGGTCGCCAGCCCCGAGTTTGTGCGTGGCCATCAGATCAACACCCCAGCCGACCTCAAG
This sequence comes from Pseudomonas sp. WS 5021, assembly GCF_012985535.1. Taxonomy (NCBI): domain Bacteria; kingdom Pseudomonadati; phylum Pseudomonadota; class Gammaproteobacteria; order Pseudomonadales; family Pseudomonadaceae; genus Pseudomonas; species Pseudomonas sp. WS 5021. Next base: position 793,928 of record NZ_JAAQWP010000002.1, read on the forward strand.
CACCTGCCGGTATTGGGCGCCCTGGAAGCCGACCGCATGGTCCACCTGCGCATGCTCGACCCTGCCGGCAATGCCACCGACCTGGCCATGGAGGCACGCCTGGGCATCGACGACTTCCTGGTGCGCAAGGCCAGCGCCCTCGCCGGCCTGGGTTTCACCGTGCTGCCGATGATGTACTGCGAGCAGGAGTTGGAAACCGGCCAGCTGGTGCAATTGCTACCCGAATGGTCACTGCCTGGCGGCTGGCTGCAAGCGGTGTACCCGCACCGACGCGGCGTATCCCCAGCGGTGCGCGCCTGGATCGACTTTTTGGCCCACGCCTTCAACAATTGCGGAGATCGCCTGCTATGAACACCCGGATCATGACCGAAGACGACGTCGCCCAGTTCTGCCTGGGCCTGCCCGGTGCGCGCGAGGATTACAAATGGGGTGGAGTGCGGGTGTTCTCGATTGCCGGCAACAAGATGTTCGCGTTGCAGAACCTGCGGGGTGACTCCCTGGCGTTCAAGGTCGACAAGGAGCTGTTCCTCGGCCACGTGGACCGCCCGGGCATCCACCCGGCGCCGTACCTGGCACGCGCGCAGTGGATCATCATGCAACTGCCCTACCCGCTGGGCGGCGAGGAGTTGCGCGGTTTGCTGCAGCGCTCCCACCAGTTGGTGGTGAGCAAACTGCCCAAGCGTACGCAGATCGGCCTGAGGCTGGACGAGTAAGCCAGTCCAGGTCGTCTTGCACACAACTTGATCATCGAGACATGCACATACCCCTGTGGGAGCGCAGCTTCGCTCCCAAGCCCCACACAGCTAGAAGACCGCCAGCAGCGTGCCACCCAGAAACAATTGATCGATCCAGAACACCTGGTGCAGCACCACGATCAACCAGAACACCACCTGATACGACACCTTGCGCGTCTTGTGGCGAAACACCTGCTGTGCCACCAACGCACCGGGCCAGCCACCGGCCAGCTCCATCGCGTGCAGGATCTTTTCCGGGGTGCGCCAGCTGTCGCTCTGGGCCTTGCGCTTGTCGCTCCAGTACAAGCAAAACGTCACCACACTGACCAGCCCATAGGCCGCCAGCGGGATCAGCGACACCCCGCGATACGCCAGCAGTGCCGCGCCAAACAACGGCACGGCACACAACAGCACAAACACCAGGGCCTTGAAGCGCGGATGCTGGATGGTCATCACGCCTTGGCCGCCGCCCAGTCAATCCAGCCGAACTGCCAGGTGGCCAGGATCAGCAAGCCGAACGCAATGCGGTACCAGGCAAACACTGCGTAGCTGTGGCTGGCGATGAACTTGAGCAGACCGCGCACCGCAATCATCGCGAAGATGAACGAGACCACAAAGCCGAGGGCGAACACCGGCAGGTCCGCAGGCTGGAACAGCTCACGGTACTTGTAGCCCGAATACACCGCCGCGCCGACCATGGTTGGCATTGCCAGGAAGAACGAGAACTCGGTCGCCGTCTTGCGCGACAGGCCGAACAGCAGGCCACCGATGATGGTCGAACCGGAACGCGACGTGCCCGGAATCATCGCCAGGCACTGGGCAAAGCCGACTTTCAAGGCGTCTTTCCAGGTGATGTCATCGACGGTTTCGGCATGGATGACATGCTCGCGGCGCTCGGCCCACAACATGATCACCCCACCGATCACCAGCGCAGTGGCCACGGTGATCGGGTTGAACAAGTATTCGTGGATCAGGTCGGCAAAAATCACCCCCAGCACCACCGCCGGCAGGAAGGCGATCAGCAGGTTGATGGTAAAGCGCTGGGCGTTGCGCTGGGTCGGCAGGCCGGTCACCACGTCAAGGATCTTGCGCCGGAACTCCCAGACCACCGCCAGGATGGCGCCCAGTTGAATGATGATGTTGAACGCCATGGCGCGTTCGCCACCGAAGTCGAGCAAATCGGCGACGATAATCTGGTGCCCGGTACTGGAGATCGGCAAGAACTCCGTCAGCCCTTCGACAATGCCAAGTATCAGTGCCTGAAAGGCGGTCCAAAGATCCATTATTCCCCCAAAAGGTCATGCGACGGCATGCCTCGTTGATATTTTCTAGGTGTTCACTAACGATGAGCACGCTGCAAGGCCGCGCGCAGGATCAAGGCTGAACTGCAAAAATTCTGTGAAAAATCAGGCAGCACTCAGGTTTTTTGATTCCGGGCCGAAAGCCTATCAGACAAGCCCGGATTTCGCTTCGCGTTATCACTGGCTGATCAACGCAGCACCGAAAATTATAAGAACGCGGAGTGACAAGACTATGAATAGTTTGCGCAATATGTCGATCAGCCGGCGCCTCTGGATGATCCTGATAGTCGCCGTGTTGATGTTGCTGACCCTGGGTTTGCTGATGCTCAAGCAGATCCACGACGACCTCTACCAGGCCAAGAGCCAGCAGACCCAGCATGTGGTACAGACCGCCAGCGGGATTCTGAATTTTTATCACAGCCTCGAAACCACCGGCGTACTGACCCGCGAAGCCGCGCAGAAGCAAGCCCTGAGCGTGGTGCGCGGGCTGCGCTATGACCAGGATGACTATTTCTGGATCAATGACCTGACGCCGGTGATGATCATGCACCCGGCCAACCCCAAGCTTGACGGCCAGAACCTCTCGGCCATCCGTGATCCGGACGGCTTTGCGGTGTTCAACGAATTCGTCACCCTGGCCAAGGCCAAGGGCGCCGGCATGGTCGATTACCGTTGGCCGAAACCTGGCGCGGCTGAGCCCGTGGCCAAGACCTCTTATATCCAGTTGTTCGAACCCTGGGGCTGGATCATCGGCTCCGGCGTCTATGTAGATGATGTGCAGGCACAGTTCCGTGGCCAGGTGTGGGAAGCCTCGCTGATCGGCCTGGGCATTGCGCTGATCATGGCCCTGCTGGTGGTGCTGATTGCCCGCAGCATCGTGCGCCCGCTGCAAGAAGCGGTGCATGCCATGGCCAACATCGCCAGCGGTGAAAGCGACCTGACCCGCAGCCTCGACACCCATGGCCAGGACGAGGTCACGCAACTGTCGCGGCACTTCAACACCTTCACTGCCAAGCTGCGCCAGGTGGTCAGCCAGTTGCAGGTGTGCGCCAATGCCCTGGGCCAGTCGTCCGCCGAACTGGGCAGCAACGCCAGCCAGGCCCATGACCGCAGCCAGCAGCAGTCCCAGCAGATGGAGTTGGTGGCCACCGCTATTAACGAAGTGACCTACGGCGTGCAGGACGTGGCCAAGAATGCCGAACACGCCGCCAGCGAAATGCGCGATGCCCAGACCCAGGCCGAACAGGGCCAGGTCAATATCGACGGCAGCCTGCAACAGATCGACGCGCTGTCCGGCACCATCAGCCAGGCGGTGGAAGTGATCCGCACCCTGTCCACCGAAAGCACGCAGATTGGCGGGGTGCTGGAGGTGATTCGCTCGATTGCCGACCAGACCAACCTGCTGGCCCTCAACGCCGCCATCGAAGCCGCCCGCGCTGGCGAACAGGGCCGTGGTTTTGCCGTGGTTGCCGATGAGGTGCGCCTGCTGGCCCAGCGTACGCAAAAGTCCACCGCCGAAATCCAGAGCATGATCGAACGCCTGCAAGGGCATTCCGAAGCGGCAGTCAAGGTGATCAGCGACAGCCACCAGGCCTCGCAATTGACCATCGAACAAGCCGGCCAGGCGGGCGCCAGCCTGAATGCCATCGGCCAGGCCCTGCGCAACCTCAACGGCCTCAACGCCTCGATTGCCAGCGCAACCCTGCAACAGGCCCATGTGGTGGAAGACATCAACCAGAACGTGACCCAGGCTGCCGGCCTGTCCCACAGCACTGCGCTGGCAGCCCAGCAGTCGAGTGTGGCCAGCGTGCACCTGAAGGACTTGAGCGAAGAGCTCAACGGCCTGCTGCGCCAGTTCAAGGTCTAACGCCCACTGTGTAGGGGCTGGCTTGCCAGCGCCTACAGGGGTTCTGCATTTGCCTGGGAGGTTGGGTACAATCGCCCTCCTCTTCGACTCTTCCAAGGAATCCCATGTCCGGGCTTGAACTGTTTGCCGCCGCGCTGGGGGTGATTGCCGTCTGGCTGACGGTCAAGCAGAACCCATGGTGCTGGCCGATCGGCCTGGTCATGGTGCTGCTGTACACCTGGGTGTTCTTCGAAGTGAAGCTGTATTCGGACATGCTGCTGCAAGTGGTCTACGCCGGCCTGCAAGTCTACGGTTGGTGGCAGTGGACCCGCGCCGGCGAGGTCAAGCAAGGGCGCCAGGTCACCCGTCTTGGCGGCCAGGCCATCCTCCTGAGCCTGACCATTGGCGCCGTGGGCAGCCTGCTGCTGGGCGCCGCCATGGCCCACTGGACCGATGCCGCGCAACCGTGGCTGGATGCCGCCCTGACCGGTTTCAGCCTGGTGGCGCAGATGTGGATGGCGCAAAAACGCGTGCAATGCTGGGCGCTGTGGATTGTGGTCGATGTGATTTTTGTCGGCCTGTTTGTCTACAAAGGGCTGTACCTGACAGCCGCGCTCTACGCCTTGTTCACCGTGATTGCCGTGCAAGGCTGGCGCGAATGGCGCGCCGACCCGGCGTTGCGCACATGAAGGTGCTGGTGATGGCAGGCCCCGAGTCCAGCGGTAAGAGCTGGCTGGCCGAGCAGCTGCAAGCGCATTTCGGCGCGGTGCTGGTGGGCGAATATGTGCGCTATTTCATCGACCATTACCAGCGTGACACGACCCTGGCCGACATCCCGGACATCGCCCGTGGCCAACTGGCCTGGGAAGATGCCGGCCGCGCCCGGCAGCCGCAACTGTTGATCCTCGACACCCACTTGCTGACCAACAAGCTCTGGAGCCTGACCCTGTTTGGCGATGCCCCGGCATGGCTCGATGAGGCGCTGCTGGCCCGCCACTACGACCTGCACCTGCTGCTGTCGCCCGAAGGCATTGGCTGGACCGCCGATGGCCAGCGCTGCCAGCCAGACCTGGCAGACCGCCAGGCCTTCTTCCAGGCCAGCCGCGACTGGCTGGAGCAGCATCACCAGCCCTTCAAGGTGATTGGCGGGGATTGGCAGGCGCGGCATGACCAGGCCTTTGCCGCCGTGACGCGCCTGCTCGCCGACTAAATCCCCTACTCGTGGATCACCTGCCGTTGATACTGCGGATCAGCCTTGATCTGCTGCTCGGTAAACGGCAACGGGCTGAGTTTTTTCGCGGAAAACGCCTGGGTCTGGTCCTTGAAGTGAGGCGACGCCGGATCGCTGGACAGCGAGAACGCCAACACGCCTTCGGCCTTGGGCCCCTGGTCGTCGAAAGTGACGATCTGCAAGTAACTACTGCCGCTGACCACCTCGCGCTTGCCATCTGCCCTCGGCACGCTTTGCATGGCGTTGTAGATGCCCAGCTCCTGCGGCCCACCATGCATCGGCGTGCTGCCCGAGACCTGGATATCGCCCCAGCGCGCGCCCTCCTGCAAGCCCGACTCGCTCACTTGGGCGATTGACGCCAGCATCGCCTCACGCAATGCCTTGGTCACCTGCGGCTGTTCGATGAGCAAGCCGCGTGGGGTGGTTTGCGCGTGATCCGGGTCGAACGCAACGCGCCACACATCCGGCACTTGCTGCATGTGCTCCATGACCTGGATGAAATGCACCAGGCCCAGGCCGCTGTCGAGGTTGGCTTTCTGGTCCCAGTCCTTGAGGCGGGTGCACAGGGGTTTCAGGGTTTCATCCGTCTGTTGCGCGCAGAACTTGAGCAAATCCGGTATCACCTGGCCGGCCAGGTACACCTGGTTGTCCAGCACCATATGTTGCAGGTCAGCGATGGTGATCGGCTGTTTGCCCAGGTCCTGCAAGCGCTGCAAGGCAAAACGCGAACGGGCGCCCAGGGCTATGTGATCCTGGCTGATCACCGGCGAGAAGCCGGCCAGCGGCGCCTTGGGGTTGGCCATCCAGGCCGAATCATTGGAGTGTTGTACGTAATCCCGGCGTTCCAGCTGCGGCAGTTGATCAGCGGCGAAGATCCCCGGCTGCGCCGCGCGCGGGTCGATATCCCAGGCGCAGGCACTGTGGGCACCGTCGAGCATGATCATCTGCAGGCCTGCACGCGGGTCGCTGCATTGCTCGAGTTTTTTTGCACTGACGTTCGGCACCACCGACAGGTTCATGTACAGGCTCTGCCCCTGATCGTCCGCTGCCAGGGTGTTGACCCAGGGAATGCCTTGCAGGCGGTGTACCGAGGCTTGCAAGTCCTTGAGGCTGCGGGCCTGGTTCATCGCGTACCACTGTTGCAGTACGCGGTCATTACCCAGGTTGGCATCACGCAGGCTGAAAGCGTATTGCCCGTTCCAGTCGAGCTTGCCCGGCCATTGCACCACCGGCCCGAACTGCGAACTGTAGACCGTCTGGGTGTGGGGCTCGGCGCCCTTGACCTGCACGGTCACCTGGGTTTTCTGCAGGGGGATCGACTTGCCGTCAAGCAAGTAGCGGGTCGGGTCCTTCGGGTCCAGGGTCAGGCGATACAGGGTGAAATGTTTGGATGTGTCCACCGTATGGGTCCAGGCCACATGCTGGTTGAAGCCGATATTGACCACCGGCAGGCCCGGCAAGGCGGCGCCCATTACATCCAACTGGCCAGGGATGGTCAGGTGCATCTGATAAAAGCGCATGCCGCCGATCCATGGGAAATGCGGATTGGCCAATAACATGCCGCGTCCATTGAACGAGCGCTCGCTGCCCACCGCCACGGCGTTGCTGCCGCGATCCAGGGCAAAGCGCTGCTGCTTCAAGGTGGCGACCTCAAACGCTCGCGCATTGCCCTGCACCGCCACGCCTGGCTGGGGCGGTGTCGCCCCCGCCAAGGCCTCGGCAAATTGCCCCACCCCACCTTCCACCAACAACCTGCGGGTCAGCTTGACCAGGTCATTGGTAGTGATTGGCCGCACCCAGGCGCCCTGGCACTGCATCGGCCGGTCCTTTGTCCCGCGTTCTTGCAGGTAACGGTTGTACCCCGCCACATAACCTGCAAGACGCTGCTGCATCTGCGGGGTCTGAGCCTTCCAGAATGCCGTCACTGCTTCGGGCGTATTGAGCCAAGTAAAGAACACATCGCTGGTCAGGTTGTTGCGCTCTTCCAGGGTCGCCTGCTCGGCACCGAAGTAGCGAGCGCGCTGGCCATTGACCGTCACCACTTCGTTGGCCAACAGGCACAGGTTGTCCTGCGCGTAGGCATAGCCGATGCCATACCCCAGGCCTCGCTCATCGTTGGCGCGGATATGCGGGATACCAAACCCGGTGCGGCGGATATCGGCGTTCAGCGCACCCGCCTGCACGTCGCTCACCTGGCGGGCCGTCGCACACAGGCTCACCCCCAGCAACACACCCGCCACGCAAACCCTGGACAACCCGTTGGAAATAATCACGCAGACCCCATCATCAAGCCAAATTGAACGCCCAAGGCGGGGCCGACTCGCCAATGCCAGCCCATGGATAGAGACGTAGAAATCCGCAGAAATTTAGGCCGCGCGCAGCTTATTTACCGGCGCCAGGAATGTGACAGACGTGATACTGACAAAATTTATACAGGTTGGACTTCATGATTTGCGCGGCTCATACGTCTTATTAACTAAGAGCACCATCATTTTCCTGATCAGGCTCTGATAAGGAGTTTTTGCATGTACAACCCGCAACTGCCCACGGACGGACATTTTATGGCACACGACGCCGCTTTCGGCGCGGATACCCAAGCCTTCGCCAAGGCAACCGAGCATCAAGGCAACCAACGCATCCGGCATCTGCTCAAGTGTTTTGGGTTGCGCACCAGCCTGATCCGGCTGAAAGTCATCGACGCCCTGCTCACGGCAGCCGACAACGGCCGCTCGCTGGGGGTACGGGGCGTGCACAGCCATTTGCTGGAACTGGGCATCCCGTTATCGTTTCTCAGTGTGCGCGAGGTGCTCAAGCGCCTGTGCAGCGAGGGCTTGATCACCCTCAACAGCGATAAAAGCTACAGCCTCCATGAAGAGGCTGTGAAGGTCCTGGATTCCGGTGCCTGACTTACAGGTTGGGCTTGACCTTGCGGCGCATGATGCCGTTGATCACCACCACAATCACTGCCACGGCAATGGCGATGTACTGGAACGTCTTCTCACTGATGGCGCCGATGTTCTGCAAATAGGACAGGCCAAACATCGTGCCGAGGACGACCAGGGAAATTAGAATCGAGTAAATCAAGCGTTGCTTCTGGGTCATGACGGGTTCCTGAAACCTGAAAGTTGTATCCACTGTTTATCGCAAGCCATGCCAAGGGCATACCCTATTTCGGGGATGACTCAGGGTGGGCGTGAATTCATGTTACAGGCGATCAGCCACTTTGGCTTGTCTTGCACCCGATCACCTGCCAGTTATCTCTGTTGACAATTCACCGTGGGATAAATCGGACCAGCTTCGCCACTTAGCCTGGGAAAACTGAAGGCCTGAATGCTTTCAGAAGTGTCGTCCCACACAGGTGAACCGCGATGCCCCCAATTGCAGTAATACCTTTCACTCCAGGTTTTGCGACAAACGGAATATCCCCTTCCCCCAGGGCGCTCCAGGCAGCGGTTGAGCCATCAACCGTCGTGCACAACACGCCACCTACCCAGGCAGAAACCCGCAGCCCCGACCTGAAGCGGGCCCTTGGGGACCAGCGTAACTGGCAATCCCTGACGCAGCTTCTTGACCAGGCGGCCCAAGGCCTGGCACCCGAAGCCGACGCGCAAGCCGTGGCGTCAGCGTTGGCCGGGGTGACGTTTACCCCTGACGTCGACTCTTCGTATGTTCAGCAACAACCTTCCCGGGATACAACCACCGTCGACCTTGAACGGTTCTTGATAAAGAGCGAGGTCAGACTGCCGCGTACCCGAACCGAATTGTTGGACCTGGCTAAAGCTATGGCAATTCAGGCGTTGCAGCCGCCATACGGCAATTACGGTGGTGGACTGTCCTGGCCTTTACCCCTGAGCGTTTCGCAACAGCAGTCTGTCCTCACGCTCTTCACGACCAACTCGGCAGGCTTATCAGACCTCCCCTTGATAGACCATCGCGCCGGGCCGCTGGGTTATCTTGCCGACGCCGTGCCGTTGTCCGGGGCCGAACTCCAGGACCCCGGCCAGGCGCTGGAAAAACTTATCCAGTCACCCCGCGGGCAAGCGCTGGGGCAGGCAATCCAAACTCATCTTAACGGTGTCCAGACACCAAGCAGCACCCGCGACTACGTGTTGACAGCAATCAACCTGGGGCTCGATTCAGAATCCATCAGCCACCCCCAGAGAAATACAGTCGCAGGCTTTGACCTCGCCCAGGAGCAACATTGGGGCAAGTCGCCCTCCTCTATTGTCAACGCCCTGCGCAACCATCTGGTCACGACCGGCAAGGCCACCATGGCGACCGCTCAACTGGGAGCGCATCTGTTGCTGGCGCGTCTTGCACCTCAGTTCCTGGTCAAGGATATCCCTGACAAAGTGACCTATGGCAGCCAGTCCTGGGCCAGCTTTCACCTGGCGGTGGCAAAGATAGAAGCCAGCACACCAGGCGTTACGCCACAGATGAGTTACGCCCAGGTCATGAGCGTCGCCGATGCCAGCGATGCATCTGTTTACGATGCAACCCAAACGGCTGTGTTAATTGACTGGGCGGTTGCCAACGGCGTTCTCGATAAAAAAGATGACAGCCTTTACAGCAGCGCTGAAATCGAACGCGCCCGCAGCGACTTCAACCAGCAACTGGATGAGCGGGCAACTGCTTCGAGCCAGCTGCGCACGCCCATACCCGACCTGAAGCAAATCGCGCTGGCCAAGCTTGAGCAACAATTTGGCAAAGGCATTCCCTTCGAAGAAAAATGTATCAAGGCTGATTATTACTTTCGCAGCGCCAAGATTCATCAGGGCACCTACTCGATGCTGGACATCGCGATGATGGACCATCACGACGTTCCCAAATGGAAAACGACGGACAGTCGCATCCCGATCGACAGCCTTAACGCGCGCGAGAAAGTCAACGTATTCGACAGTTTCAAAACAGCATTCGACGACACTATCAGCGTACAAAAACAAGGCATTAAAACCGCGATAAAACACATGATTGCCCAGTTACCGTTAGCCGATCGTAAAAACCTTGAGTCGGGGGAGATCCACTTCTATCAAGAAAGGACGTATACCATCGCGACGGATTTTTTTTCGCCGCCCGCCCTCACTTCAAAAAGCAAAAAAATGCTGATCAAAGTCGGACGCGATAACCCTCCAATCGTGTATGAAGTTGATCTGGCAAAAGGTGCTATCGCCCGGGGAAAACTGTCGCTGACAGAGTTCCGTAACGCCAACAGGCTCCATAGAACAGAGGAGTTCAACATCGGCGATGCCGAACGCCCAGCGCGGCTGGACGCAACTCCCGGCAGTGCGTTGCCGCCACAGAGTTTTTCCAGCGTCAGGACGCAGGATATCGCTGATGCGTTTGTCGAGGCCTTTGACCTGGATAACGCAGACGTGCTCAAACAGGCGCGGGGGGTCACCACCTTTGACGAGGAGCAAGCCTCGCGAGACAAGGTCAATGAATTGCTGTTGAACCTGATTCCGCTGAGATCGGCCATTGTCAACTTTCAACAGGGCAACTACGCCGACGGCGTGATGGATTTGGGGCTGGACCTGCTGGGTTTTCTGACCGCAGGCGCGGCAACGTCTGCCAGGGCAGGGAAAGTGGTATCGACGGCAACGTCCAGCACGGCCAAGGCACTGGGACTGGCAAGAGCGATTGGCGTCAGCGCTATCGAGGCCCTGAACCCTCTGAGCGGCGTAGGAGACTTACTGATGGGCACAGCGCGACTCGCCAAAACGGGCGCCAAGGGAGCAGCCCATAAGATACAAGCGCTGCGGGGCAGCGCAGACAGCTATGACTTGGTGGCCGCCAGCCAAAAATACGACGCTGCAGCAACAGGCACATTCAAGTACGCCGACCAATCCGGCGACACGCTCGCGGTGCAGCAACAGGGCAAATGGTACGCCTACGATGAAGGTACCCAACAGGCCTATGGCAGCCCTCTTGAAGATTTCACCCCCTTGAACACGTTGATGCCAGTCAATCGTGATTGGCTCACCCTGCATCATCCACACTCTCGGCGCTACAACCCGCTGCAACGAATCTGGCGCAAGGTCTACCCAGCGGCCCCACCACCGCCGCCAAAAGCACTACCCAGCGGGGATTACGCACTTAGCATGAAGGGAAAATGGCAGGGTGAGCACTTCTCAAGCCAAAATGCGTTAGTCGATACCGCGTTGAAATTTGAGAGCGATATGCATGCCTACTTCAACTCGGCAAATGCAGGCAACATCCCACCACGGCCTGCGATTCCATCTATCCCCACCCCCGTTCCAGCATCAGAAGTAATCACCAAAGGATTACAGGCATCCGATGGCCTGGTGTTTGGAGAGAACCATGGAGAAAGGGCCAGCTTCCAACTCCTCTACGACAACATGGATTTATTCGTTCGGCAAAAAGTAAAAAGGGTCTATATCGAAGGCGTGGCGGATTACCCTTCAGGCATCAGGGACGACGGTATCGGCTGGCTTGGGGACACAAACCAGAAACGCACCCAACCGAACTTTGAAGAACTCAAACGCAAATTCGAAGAAAATGGCATAGAGGTACTTCCTCTGGACCATGTCTATTTAACACAACGATATAACCCAACACTCTCCACAAAAGAATACAGCGTTGCTGATGCCAAGGAGCGGCTCGAACGATTCAACTATTACGCCGCACAAACCATCAAGGCAACCAGCGGCGGTGAGAAGTGGATCGCCTTGGTCGGCCGGTTCCATACAAATACCCAGTTGGGGGTGCCCGGCATGGCTGAATTGACTGGAGGCCTGAGCATCGGCATTTTTCCAAAAAAAATGACCGGTCCCAGCGATGGATTGACCAATACGTTTGTTGTGCCACCGGGCCACGTACCGGGTCCGACGACTCCGATGGGAGACCTGACAATCTCGTTTCAGGTCAGGCACCCCCAGCCTTGATCAGCATATAGATATGAAACACAGGTCCTACGCCGGACCTGTATTTCAGATGATTCTACCCGCGCATTACTTGTCCTTGAACTCTGGAGTGCGCTTGGCCACGAACGCGGCCATGCCTTCCTTCTGATCCTGAGTGGCAAAGGCTGCGTGGAACACCCGGCGCTCAAAACGCACACCTTCCGAAAGGCTGACTTCAAAAGCGCGGTTCACGCTTTCCTTGACCATCATGCTGATCGGTACCGATTTGCTGGCGATCAGCGCCGCAACCTTGAGCGCCTCGTCCAGCAGTTCGTCCGCCGGCACAATCCGCGCGACGATGCCGCAACGCTCGGCCTCCACCGCATCGATAAAACGCCCGGTCAGGCACATTTCCATGGCCTTGGCCTTGCCCACCGCACGGGTCAGGCGCTGGGTGCCGCCCATGCCCGGCAGGACGCCGAGGTTGACTTCCGGCTGGCCGAACTTGGCCGTATCGCCGGCCAGGATAAAGTCGCACATCAACGCCAGTTCGCAGCCGCCACCCAGGGCAAAACCGTTGACCGCCGCGATGATCGGCTTGCGGCGGTTGGCCACACGGTCGCTGTCGCTGAACAGGTCGTCGAGGTAGATCTGCGGGTAGGTCAGCTCGGCCATTTCCTTGATATCGGCGCCAGCGGCAAAGGCTTTCTTGGAGCCGGTCAACACGATGCAGCCGATCTCGGGATTGGCTTCCAGGCTGTCCAGGGCCTGGTTCACTTCGCTGACCAATTGCGCGTTCAAGGCATTCAGCGCTTGCGGGCGATTGAGGGTAATCAGCCCGACACGGCCTTGAACGTCGAGCAAAATGGTTTCATAACTCATTGATCCGTTCCTCTTCAAAGATTGCGCGAAATGACCATGCGCTGAATATCACTGGTGCCTTCATAAATCTGGCAGACCCGCACATCACGGTAGATCCGCTCCAGCGGGAAGTCGCTCAGGTAACCGTATCCGCCCAGGGTTTGCAAGGCGGCAGAACAGACTTTCTCAGCCATTTCCGAGGCAAACAGCTTGGCCATGGACGCCTCCACCAGCGCAGGCTTGCCGCTGTCGCGCAGGGCGGCGGCGTAGTGCACCATCTGCCGGGCCACGGCGATCTGGGTGGCCATGTCCGCCAGGCGAAACGCCACGGCCTGATGCTCGATCAGCGGCTTGCCGAAGCTTTCCCGCTCGCGGGCGTAATCACGGGCCGCTTCAAACGCGGCGCGGGCCATGCCCACCGATTGCGAGGCAATGCCCACGCGACCGCCCTCAAGGTTAGCCAGGGCGATTTTGTAACCTTCGCCCTCCTCGCCCAGGCGGTTGGCGACCGGCACCTTCACATCCTCAAACAGAATCTGGCAGGTGTCGGATGCATGCTGGCCAAGCTTGTCCTCGACCCGCGCGACGGTGTAGCCAGGCGAGGCGGTGGGCACGATAAACGCGCTGATCCCACGCTTGCCGGCCGCAGGATCGGTCACGGCAAACACAATCACCACCCCGGCGTTCTGCCCGGAGGTGATGAACTGTTTGCAGCCATTGAGCACGTAGTGATCGCCCTCCAGGCGCGCGCGGGTCTTCAGGCTGCTGGCATCGGACCCGGCCTGGGGCTCGGTGAGGGCAAACGCACCGAGCATCGCGCCGCTGGCCAGGGGCTTGAGGAATTGCTCTTTCTGCTGGTCATTGCCGAACTTGAGGATGGGCACGCAGCCCACCGAATTGTGCACGCTCATGATGGTCGAGCAGGCGCCATCACCGGCCGCTACTTCTTCCAGGGCCATGGCATAGGCCAGGTACCCAGTGTCGCAGCCGCCCCACTGTTCCGGCACGAGCATGCCGAAAAAGCCCAGCTCGGCCATCTCAGCGATAGCCTCCCTGGGGAAGCGATGCTCGCGGTCCCACTCGGCAGCGAAAGGTTTGAGCCGCTCCTGGGCGAATTGCCGGGCCGCGTCGCTGATTTGCAGTTGTTCGTCATTGGGCAACATATAGCTTCCTTAATCCAGGCACTCGACGGCCATGGCCGTGGCTTCACCGCCGCCGATGCAGATGGCGGCAACGCCGCGCTTGAGGCCCCGCTGGCGCAGCGCCGAAAGCAGGGTCACGAGGATCCGCGCACCGGATGCGCCAATCGGATGCCCCAGGGCGCACGCGCCACCGTGGACGTTGACCTTGTCGTGGGGGATTTCCAGCTTGCTCATGGTCACCAGGCTGACCACGGCAAAGGCCTCGTTGATCTCGAACAGGTCGACGTCACCCAGGCTCCAGCCGGTCTTGCTCATCAGCTTGCGAATCGCCCCCACTGGCGCCACCGGGAACAGCCCCGGCTCATCGGCAAAGGCCGCGTGGCCGTGGATCACTGCCAGGGGCTTGAGCCCGCGCTTTTGCGCTTCGGACTGGCGCATCAAAAGCAAAGCCGCCGCACCGTCGGAGATCGAGCTGGAGTTGGCCGCCGTCACCGTGCCGCCTTCGCGGAACGCCGGCTTCAAGGTGGCGATCTTGTCCAGGCGCGCCTTGGGCGGCTGCTCGTCGTCAGTGATGGTCTTTTGTTCCTTGCCCACGGTGACCTGCACCGGGACGATCTCGGCGCTGAAACGCCCGGCACTGATTGCCTGCTGCGCGCGGGTCAGCGAGGCAATGGCAAAGGCATCCTGGGCTTCGCGAGTAAAGCCATTGGCTTCGGCACAATCCTCGGCAAAGGTGCCCATCAGGCGGCCCTTGTCATAGGCGTCTTCGAGGCCATCGAGGAACATATGGTCCAGGACCCGGCCATGGCCCATGCGGTAGCCGCTGCGCGCACGGTCCAGCAGGTAAGGCGCGTTGGACATGCTCTCCATGCCGCCTACAATCACCACCTGCACGCTGCCGGCCAGCAGCGAGTCATGGGCGAGAATCGTCGCTTGCATGCCCGAACCGCACATCTTGTTGAGGGTGGTACAACGTGTCGATTTATCCAGGCCGGCCCCCAGCGCCGCCTGGCGTGCCGGCGCCTGGCCGAGACCTGCGGGCAGCACGCAACCGAACAGCACTTCATCCACGGCGTCGTGGGCGATACCGGCGCGCTCGACGGCGGCGCGAATCGCGGCGGCGCCCAGTTGCGGCGCGGTCAGGCTCTTGAGTTCGCCCTGGAAGCCGCCCATGGGTGTACGTACGGCGCTGACAATAACAATCGGGTCGTGGAGCTGAGTCATGACAAATCCTCCTTACTTGGCCGCCATGCGCAAGGCACCGTCAAGACGGATCACCTCGCCATTGAGCATGCTGTTTTCAATGATGTGCCGGACCAGCGCGGCGTACTCGGCCGGCTTGCCCAGGCGTGGCGGGAACGGCACACCGGCGGCCAGGGCATCGCGAACTTCCGGGGTCATGCCGGCCATCATCGGCGTTTCAAAGATGCCCGGGGCGATGGTCATCACGCGGATGCCGAAGCGCGCCAGTTCACGGGCGGCCGGCAGGGTCAGGCTGGCAATCGCGCCCTTGGACGCCGCATACGCAGCCTGGCCGATCTGCCCGTCGAAGGCCGCCACCGAAGCGGTGTTGATGATCACGCCGCGCTCACCGTCGGCATCGGCCGGGGTTTCGGCAATCGCCGCCGCCGCCAGGCGCAGCAGGTTGAAACTGCCGACCAGGTTGACGTTGATCACCTGGGCAAAGCTGGCCAACCCATGCGGGCCGTTCTTGCCGAGGATTTTCTCGCCACGCACCACGCCTGCGCAGTTGATCAGCCCATGCAGGCCGCCAAACGCTGCAACCGTTGCTTGTACTGCCGCTTCGGCGGCGGCTTCCTGGCTGATATCCGCCACCACGCTGCGCGCCGGCGCGCCCAGCTTTGCAGCCTGGGCTGCCACGGCGTCGGCGTTCAGGTCCACCAGCATCACCTTGGCGCCCGCCGCCACCAGCATCTGGGCAGTGGCCGCGCCGAGGCCCGAAGCGCCACCGCTGACCATAAATACCTTGTTTTCAATCTGCATCATTGTTTCCTTGAAGAGGGATCAAGCCGTGGTCGCTGCCTGGACCTTGGCGATTTCCTGGTTACGCAAAATAAACCGTTGCAGCTTGCCGCTCGGGGTCTTGGGCAAGTCGCTGACAAATTCGATTTCCCGTGGGTAGGCGTGGGCCGCCAGGCGCTTGCGCACATGCTGGCGCAGTTCCTCGGCCAACTCGGCGTTGGCGCGGTACTGGCTGTTGATCACCACGAAGGCCTTGACCAGTTCGGTGCGCTCGGCGTCCGGCTTACCGACCACCGCAGCCTCGATCACTGCCGGGTGCTCAACCAAGGCGCTTTCCACATCGAACGGCCCCACGCGGTAGCCGGAAGTGGTGATCACATCGTCACTGCGCCCGACAAAACTGATGCTGCCATCGGGGTTCAACTCCACGGTGTCGCCGCTCAAGTAGTACTTGCCGACGAAGGCCTTGGTCTTGACCCCGTCGTAGCCTTCGAACCAGCACATGGGTGACTGCTCGCGGTCGATGGCGAGGATGCCCGGCTGGCCGGCGGGCAATTCCTGGTGGTTGTCGTCCAGCACCACGATGCGGTGCCCCGGCGAGGCGAAGCCGGCCGAGCCGACATGCACTGGGTGTTCCAGGCCGTGGTGGTTGCACAGGACCATGCCCAGTTCGGTCTGGCCGTAGTGGTCGTGGATAGTCACACCCAGGTTATCGGCAAACCAGCGGATCACTTCCGGGTTCAACGGCTCGCCAGCGCTGCTGACAATGCGCAACCGGCCCTTGATCGAGCGCGCGAACTGCTCGCCACCGGCGATCAGCAGGCGGTAGGCCGTGGGCGAGCCGGTCAGGTTGGTGATCCCGTATTTGTTGATGACCCGGCAGGTGCTTTCCAGGGTGAACGGGCCATCGTAGAAGGTGATCGGATGCCCCATGGACAGCGGCCCGGTCACACCGAAGTAGATGCCATAGGCCCAGCCCGGATCGGCGACGTTCCAGAACGCATCTTCGGGGCGCAGGTCCACCGCGTCACGGGTGTAGCTCTGGAACGCGACCAGGGCCTTGAGCGGCACGGCCAGGGCCTTCGACGGGCCGGTGGTGCCAGAGGTGAACATCAGCAGGAACGGATCGTCTGCGCCCAGCAACACCGGTTCGCACACATTCGAATAGTTGGGCAGCTCGGCCCAGAAGCTGAAATCGCCGCGCACAATGCCTTCGCCCTTGGCGCCGGCCACGGTGACGATGGTCGGGCAGTCGGTGACTTCGGCCAGCTTGCTGCGGTTGACCGCGTCGGTCACCACCAGCGCCGCGCCGGAGCTGTTCAAACGGTGTTCGATGGCCTTGGGGCCGAACGCGGTGAACAGCGGCTGGTAGACCGCGCCGATGCGCCAGGTGGCAAGCACCGTCACCAGCAATTCAGCAGTGCGCGGCAATAGGCCGGCCACCTTGTCGCCACGCTTGACGCCCTGGGCCAGGAGGAAGTTGGCCAAACGCGCGGCCTGATCCTGCAACTCGCTGAAGGTGACGGTGGCGCTGCGACCATCCTTGCCCTCCCAGAACAAGGCAATGCGCCCCGGCAGCACGTGCCGGTCACAGCATTCGACGCAGGCATTGAGCCCTTGCAGGTGGCCGGCCAGTGCGGCCTCGACGGTTTGCTGGTAGTTGAACTGGGTGGTCGCAGCCAAATAATCGCGCATCGTGGCAAATCCCTGTGTCTTTTGTTGTTTTGGGGGGCGTGCTTTTGCGGGGTGAAGCTGCGCAAATAGTGGCGCCAGAGCGGCGCATGGACAATGGTCAAAGCTTTCAATGTGGCTGACTGGTTTGGCCAATGGCGCCGTGGAACAAACCGTTGGGTCATAGAGGCCAACAATCAGCCGGTCAACCCAAGCGATTGGACGCCCCGCCCACTAGCTTCTAATCTGAGGGCCTGCGCCACCGAAGAAGCCCCCTCGATGATTGTTCGCCCCAAACCCAACCTGTTCGGCATCCTGTTCTCCCTCAAGGGCTCGATTGCCAAGCGCATTGCCCTGCGCAGCCTGCTGGTCACGCTGCTGGCCTCGGTGATCGTGTTGGTGGAAACCCTGCACCCGGCCTATTTCTCCAAGGTCAACGCCACGCCGTTCACCCTGCTGGGGCTGTCGCTGTCGATCTTCATGAGTTTTCGCAACAACGCCTGCTACGACCGCTGGTGGGAAGGCCGCAAGCAATTGGGGCAGATGGTCATTGAAATCCGCTCGCTGATCCGTGAGAGCCAGGTTTTTACCCTGCCCGGCGAGCGCGAAGGCCTGTTGCGCGGCCTGTGCGGCTTTGCCCACGGCCTGGTGGCGCGCCTGCGCCTGGAAGACGAAGCCAGTGCCATCAAACCGTGGATCAACGTGGAACCCCGCCACCCGAACCCGCCCGACCGCATCCTGCAAACCCTCGGGGCCCACTGCTCGGACGCCGCGCAACAGGGGCGGATCAGCGACTGGCGCTACACCCAGCTGGAAACCCGCCTGGTCGGCCTGAGCCAGGTACAGGCTGCCTGCGAGCGGATCAAGAGCACGCCGCTGCCCTTTCCCTACACCTTGCTGCTGCACCGCACCATCTATCTGTTCTGCATCCTCCTGCCGTTTGCCATGGCCGAGCCCCTGGGCTGGCTAACGCCGATTTTCACCGCCATTGTCAGCTACACCTTCTTTGGCCTGGATGAGATCGGCGACGATCTCGAAGACCCTTTTGGCTTCGATGAAAACGACCTGCCGTGCAATGCCATCGTGCGTACCCTGGAGCGGGAGATCCTCGCGGCTCTCGGCGAAACCACCCTGCCGGCGCCCCTGGAGCCCGTGGACTACGTGCTGACGTGACACAGGTTTGACACTCGTCGGTGTCTGACCGAAGCTGACCACTTTGCACTAGCTGCCCAGCTTTCGGACGCCTGCATGTCAAAGTCACGCCGTTACGCGATCATCGGCCTGAGCGCCCTGTTGTTTGTCGTACTGATCTTTTGGTATTTCTCCCGCACCCCCAGCGTGTCCGTCCCGCCGGCTGTTGCCCACGGTTACTCCAAGGCCCT
Source organism: Pseudomonas sp. WS 5021 (assembly GCF_012985535.1). Taxonomy (NCBI): domain Bacteria; kingdom Pseudomonadati; phylum Pseudomonadota; class Gammaproteobacteria; order Pseudomonadales; family Pseudomonadaceae; genus Pseudomonas; species Pseudomonas sp. WS 5021. The sequence goes on from NZ_JAAQWP010000002.1 coordinate 812,939, forward strand.
GAAACAGGCACATAACGGCGAGCCTGGCGCCGCGCGCGTGTTGTATCAGCAACTGGGCCGGCCGGACCTCTCCGACATCCGCCGCGCCGCCCTGCACGGCGAATTGCACAACTACCCAAGCCCCCAGGCCTTGAAGCTGGCGGACAAGGACCTGAGCCACGAATCCCCCCTGGTGCGCCAGGCGGCCATCGCCAGCATCGTCGGCCTGGTGCCCAGCGGCCAGCGCACCCTGTTGCTCGGCCCATTGCTCGATGATGACGAACAAAGCGTACGGTTTGCCGCCGCCAATGCCCTGCTGGGCCTGTCGCCCGACACCCTGGGCCTGTACTTCGGCCCCTTGCAACTGGTGCTGGATGAATATGTGAAGTACCTCAAGGCCCAGCCTGAAAGCCCCGAAGGCTGGATCCAGCTGGCACGCCTGTACATTCACAGCGCCCTGCTGCCCGAGGCGCAACATGCGCTGGAACAGGCATTGCGCCTGGATCCGCAGAACCTGCCGGCAGTGGTCGCGCGCATCGAGCTGCTGGACAAACAGGGCAAGGTCGATGACTCGCGCCAGGTGCTCGCCACCCAGTTGCAAGCCCACCCCGAGTCAGCCTACCTGCAACATGCCCTGGGCATGTGGCTGCTGCACCATGGCGAGCGCGAGTACGCGCTGCTGGGCCTGTCCAAGGCGGTGGAGCTGGAACCCGACAACCAGGATTACCGCTACGACCTGGCCACCACCCTGCACGACCAGGAGGAACTGGAAGCCGCCCAGCGCCAGTTGGAAGAAATCGTCCAGCGCCACCCGGCCAACCGCAAGGCGCGGGTGCTGTTGATCAACTATTGGAAAGAAAGCGGCCAGTTGCAGAACGTGCAGGTGCTGTTGGCCCAGCTGGAGCAGCAAAACCCGGACGATCCGGCCCTGCAACAAGGCCTGTGACGCGCGCCAGGCATTGAAATCTGTGGACTGCCTTGCACAAAAACAAGAAAACGTTGAACCGCCCCACAGCCCAACGGTCAAGTGAATATGGCGCGCCTTGACCGGCGCGCCCTTCAACTTATACGTGACCCGAGGGCACTTCTTGTCTACATCCAAAGAGCTGTTCACAGCAAAGGCGGCCACCGGCATCGAAGGTCTTGATGACATTCTTGCCGGGGGGCTATCGCGTAGCCATCTGTTCCTGCTCGAAGGTGAGCCCGGCACCGGCAAGACCACCGTGGCCCTGCAGTTTCTCCAGGCCGGCGCCAAGGCCGGGGAACGATCGCTGTATATCACCCTGTCGGAAACCGAGCGCGAGCTGCGCCAGGGCGCCAAGTCCCACGGCTGGGACCTGGATGAGCACATCCATATCTTTGAACTGACCCCACCTGAAAGCCTGCTCAATGCCGAGCATCAGCAAAGCCTGCTGTACTCCTCCGACCTCGAGCTGGGCGAGGCCACCCGGCAGATCTTCGAGGTGGTAGAACGGGTCAAGCCCACCCGCGTGGTGATCGACAGCCTCTCGGAAATCCGCCTGCTGGCCCAAAGCTCGTTGCGCTATCGAAGGCAGATCCTGGCGATCAAGCACTACTTTGTGCGCTACGAAGCCACCGTGCTGCTGCTGGACGACCTGACCACCGAATCACTGGATAAAACCGTACACAGCGTGGCCCACGGGGTAATCCGCCTGGAAGAACTGACCCCCAACTACGGCGCGGAACGGCGCCGGGTACGGGTGGTGAAGTACCGTGGCCAGAAGTACCGTGGGGGCTTTCACGACTTCACCATTATGGAAGATGGCGTGCATGTGTTCCCCCGCCTGGTGGCGGCCGAGCACCGCAGCGGTTACAGCCGCCAGACCCTGACCAGCGGTATTCGCGAGATGGATGCGCTGCTCGGCGGCGGGATCGAGACCGGCTCCAGCACCCTGATCCTCGGCCCTGCCGGTACCGGCAAATCCTTGATCTCGATGATCTTCGCTGCCGCAGCAGTGGCCCGTGGCGAAAAGGCCGCGCTGTTTATCTTCGATGAAGAGCTGGGCCTGCTGTTCGACCGCATGAAAAACATGGGCATTGACCTGGCCGCCCTGCAAGCCACCGGCAACCTGCTGATCGAGCAGGTGGATGCCGCCGAGCTGTCGCCCGGCGAGTTTTCCCACCGGGTGCGGCGTTGCGTGGATGAGCGCCAGATCAAGACCGTGGTCATCGACAGCATCAACGGTTACCAGGCAGCGATGCCTGAGGAAAACGCCCTGGTGCTGCACATGCACGAGCTGTTGCTGTACCTCAACCGCCGTGGCGCAGCGACCTTCATGACCGTGGCCCAGCACGGCCTGGTCGGCGACATGCAAGCGCCGGTGGATATCACCTACCTGGCAGACACGGTGATCCTGTTGCGCTACTTCGAAGCACTGGGCAAGGTACGACGGGCAATTTCCATCATCAAGAAACGCACCGGCAGCCATGAATCGACCATCCGCGAATACCGCATCGCCAGCCGTGGCATGACCATCGGCGAACCCCTCGAAGCCTTCCAGGGCGTGCTGCGCGGAGTGCCCACCTACATGGGTGCCGGCAAGCCGCTGCTCAAGGATGAGAGCTTGTGAGTAGCCTGCCGGCCGTTTCCGAGCGCGCGATCATTCTCGCGCCCTTGGGACGGGACAGCTCGCTGGCGCTGATGATGCTCAACGAGGCAGGTTTCAGCGGTATCGCCGCCCCCAACCTGCCCATGCTCTGCGACGAACTGGAACAGGGCGCGGGCCTGCTGATCATCGCCGCCGAAGCCTTGCACGGGGTCGGGCTGGAACCGCTGCTGGACTATCTGCACCAGCAGCCAGCCTGGTCGGACCTGCCCATCGTCCTGATGACCCACCATGGCGGCACCGAACAGAACGCCTCATCCCACTTGAGCGCCAGGCTGGGCAACATCACCTTACTGGAGCGGCCGTTTCACCCGGTGACGCTGATCAGCCTGGTGACCACCGCCCTGCGCGGGCGCCGACGGCAATACGAAGCCCGCGACCGCCTGATCGACCTGAGCCAGAGCGAACTGCGCCTGCAACGCACTCTCGAAACCCTTGAACAACAAGTCGAAGAACGCACTGCGCAACTGCGCAGTAACGAAGAAGCCTTGCGCCAGTCACAAAAAATGGAAGCCGTGGGCCAGTTGACCGGCGGTATCGCCCACGACTTCAACAACATGCTTACCGGGATTATCGGCAGCCTCGAACTGCTGCGCCGGCGCCTGGCCCGGGGCCGCCTGGACGACCTCGACAGCCTGATCGACCTGGGTGTGACCTCGGCCAACCGCGCCGCCGGCCTGACCCACCGCCTGCTGGCGTTTTCCCGCCGCCAGTCGCTGGACTCCAAGCCGGTGGAGATCAACCAGTTGGTGACGTCCATGGGCGAATTGCTGCAACGCAGCCTCAACGAAAGCATCGTGCTGGAGATGCAATTGAGCGGGCAGCTGTGGACCGCCGAAGCCGACCCCAATCAGCTGGAAAGCGCCCTGCTCAACCTGGCGCTCAATGCCCGCGACGCCATGCCTGACGGCGGTCGACTGGTGGTCGAAACGCGCAATCGCCACCTCGATAACGTGTTCACCGCCGCCTACGGCACCCTGACCCCGGGCGACTACGTGGAGCTGAACGTCAGCGACACCGGCTGCGGCATGCCGGAAAACGTGATCAGCCGCGCCTTCGACCCGTTCTTCACCACCAAACCCATCGGCCAGGGCACCGGCCTGGGCCTGTCGATGATCTACGGGTTCGCCCGCCAGTCCCGTGGCCATGTGATCATCCACAGTGAGGTCGGCAAAGGCACCACGGTGAGCCTGTTCCTGCCCAGGTTTGTCGGTGAAGTCACTGCCGATGCCCCGCAGGACCCGGCATTGCTGCCGTTTGCCAACGCCGGCGAGTGTGTGCTGATTGTCGAGGATGACCCGGCGGTACGGGTGTTGGTGAGCCAGGTACTGAGTGAGCTGGGCTATGCCTTTGTCGAGGCGGGAGATGCCGACAGTGCGCTACCGATTATCGAATCCAGCCAGCGCATTGACCTGATGATCAGCGATGTGGGCTTGCCGGGCATGAACGGCCGCCAATTGGCGGAGATCGGCCGGCAGATCCGTCCGGACCTGAGGGTGTTGTTCATTACCGGCTATGCCGAGCACGCGGCGGTGCGCGGCGGGTTCCTGGACCCGGGCATGCAGTTGATCACCAAGCCCTTTACCTTCGACCTGCTGACGGCGAAGGTGCGGGAGATGATTCAGGCCTGACATGCGGGGGCATTTGCAAAAAACGCTCCCGCGTCGCTGCACGGTCAGGGCCTGCCAGCGCGAGCCTGAAGCCTCAGGCCAGCAGCCGCTGGATATGCTCATGCAGCGTATCCAGATCAAACGGCTTGGCCAGGATCGGCGCGTTACGGGTGATCGGGCTGTTGCAGTCGAGGATCTCCTGCGGATAACCGCTGATAAAGATCACCTTCAATTCCGGCCGCAGCTTGATCGCAGGCTCAGCGATCTGCACCCCGGAAATCCCGCCAGGCAGTCGATAGTCAGTCACCATCAGGTCCAGGTGCGGCTTGGAAGCGAGGATTTCGAAAGCCTGCTCGCCGTCGATGGCCTTGAGAACCCGGTACCCAAGGCCCGCGAGGTACTCGCCCAGCACGAACATGATCGACTCGTCATCCTCGACGATCAGTACAACATCTTGCGCATCTTCACTCATGGGAAGCCTTTGTCCGGTCAATTGCTGCTGATACGACCATAGGGTCACGCAGAGGTTGCGTCGGGGTGACGATTGATTTCACGCCCCGGCCCCCAGGGGCAGGCACACACGGAACAATGCGCCCTCTCCTATCTGGCTCTCGACTTCAATCGTGCCGCCGTGGGCCGCAACGATCTGTTCGGAGATAAACAGCCCAAGGCCAAGCCCGGCCACCGCATGGTTGGCCGATACGCGCTCGAACTGCTGGAAAATCCGCTTCTGGTTGTCTTCGCTGATACCGATCCCGCGGTCCCGGACTTCCACCCTGGCCTCGCCATGTTCGGCATACACCCGTACCGCCACCGGGCTCTTGGCGCCGTAGCGCAGGGCGTTGGTCAACAGGTTGGACACCACCTGCTCGATGCGAAACTCATCCCACTTGCCCTCCACCGGCTGCGGCGCATCCAGTTGCACCGACGACTCGGCCGCCGCCACTTGCGGGGCAAAGTTCTCCAGCAGGTTACGCACCAACTGCGCCAGGTCGAACTGCCCCGGGCGGATCGACAGCTTGCCGGTGCGGATCCGCGACACATCGAGCATGTCTTCGATCAAGCGGATCAGGCTCTGGATCTGCCGTTCATCGCGATCGACCATGGCGTGCATCTTGTCCAGGGTAAAGGCAGCGGCGTTGTCCCGAGCCAGGTGCATCTTGCGCAACTGGGTCTCCAGGATCAGGCCGTTGAGGGGCGTACGCACCTCATGGGCGACGATGGACATGAAGTCATCGCGCATGCGCACCGCCTGCTCCAGCTCGGCCTGGGTCGCCTGCAGGCGGTTGAGCAACAACTCCTGCTCGCGCCGGCTTTGCTCCAGGGCTTCGACCTGCTGCTTCATGGCCTTGCTCTGGCGGTGCAGGTCGACGAATACATTGACCTTGCTCTTGACCGCGTGGATGTCCAGGGGCTTGTGCAGGAAATCCACCGCGCCACTCTCGTAGCCCTTGAAGGCGTAATTGAGCTCACGACCGGCGGCACTCACAAACACGATGGGAATGTTCTTGGTCTTTTCGGTACCACGCATCATCTCGGCCAGTTCGAAGCCGTTCATGCCGGGCATCTGCACGTCGAGAATAGCCATGGCGAACTCATGCTCGAGCAGCAGCGACAAGGCTTCGTCCGCGCTCAATGCCTTGTAGACCTGGCGGTCCTCGCGCTTGATCAGTGCCTCAAGGGCCAGCAGGTTTTCCGGCAGATCGTCGACGATCAGCAGTTTGGCCTGGATAGTACTTAACATGGGGAAGATTCCAGGGAAGCCAGCAAAGCGCCAATCCGGCTCAAGGTAAGAATTTGGTCAGGTGCATGCAGCGCCAACGCCGCCTTGGGCATCACCGCCACCCGGGCCTCGGCAGGGTCCTGGACCACGGTGGTGCCGCCACGCAGCTTGACGTGGGCCAGGCCACGCGCGCCGTCCTGGTTGGCGCCGGTCAAAAGGATCGCCAGCAGATGCGGGCCATAGGCATCGGCGGCCGACTCGAACAGATAGTCAATGGCCGGGCGTGAGTGATGCACGCGCTCTTCCTGGCTCAAGGACAGGCTGCGGTCCTGCTCCACCGACAGGTGGTAGCCGGGGCCGGCAAAATACAGGGTGCCGGGCTGGATCATCTCCTTGTCCCGCGCCTCCACCACATGCATTGCCACGCGCCGGTCAAACACCTCGGCCAACTGGCTGCGCCGCTCATCCGGCAGGTGCAGTACGGCAATGATCGGCAGGTCGAACCCAGGCGCCAAGGCCCCGAAAATACTCAGCAACGCCTCGACCCCACCGGCGGATGCGCCAACGACAATGGCTTGGATACCCGACACACGGGCCGGGCTGGCAGTTGCTTGGTTCATGATTTGCGGTAGATCCGTTCTTGCTTGACCAAGGGTTCGAATTGCTTGCTGTAGGCGGAGAAATCCAGGGTTTCCTTACTGCCCAGCACCAGGAAGCCGCGATGACACAGCGACTCATGAAACAACCCAAACGCCCGATCCTGCAATTTTTTATTGAAATAAATCAGTACGTTACGACATGAAATTAATTGAGTTTCCGAAAATACGCTATCGGTCGCCAGGCTGTGGTCGGCGAACGTTACGTTCTCGCGCAGGGTCTTGTCGAAGATCGCGTAATCGTAGGCTGCCGTGTAGTAGTCGGCAAACGAACGCTGCCCTCCGGCCTGCTGGTAGTTGTGGGTGTAGGCACGCACGTTTTCCAGGGAAAAGATCCCCTGCTTGGCCTTCTCCAGGGAAGTGGGGTTGATATCGGTGGCGTAAATGATAGTGCGTTCCAGCAAGCCTTCCTCGCGCAGCAGGATGGCCATCGAATACACCTCCTCCCCGGTGCTGCAGCCGGCGATCCAGATCTTGATCGACGGGTAGGTCTTGAGCAGCGGCACCACTTCCTGGCGAATCGCCAAAAAGTGCGATGGGTCGCGAAACATCTCGCTGACCGGGATGGTCAGGAACTGCAGCAACTGCATGAATGCCGTGGGATCGTGTAGCACCCGCTCCTGCAAGGCCGAGATGGTCTTGCAGTCGAACTGGCGCAAGGCGTGGGCCACACGGCGCTTGACCGAAGCCCCGGAATAGTCGCGAAAGTCATAGCTGTACTTGAGGTAAATCGCCTCGATCAGCAAGCGCAGTTCAATATCAGTACTTCGATCCACTTAGTGTATTTCCACTTAAATGCGTTCCATCTTGGGCAACCACACCCGGATCAGCGAAAACAGCCGGTCCAGGTCAATTGGCTTGGCCAGGTAGTCGTTGGAGCCCGCCGCGAGGCAGCGCTCCTGATCGTCCTTCATGGCCTTGGCCGTCACCGCGATGATCGGCAGCTTGCGCCAGCGCGGGTCCTGGCGGATCAAGGCGGTGGCCTCGTAGCCGTCCATCTCCGGCATCATCACGTCCATCAACACCAGGTCGATGTCCTCGACCTCATTGAGCCTCTCGATCGCCTCACGGCCGTTGCGGCCAATGACCACAATCGCGCCCTTGTGCTCCAGGGCGCTGGTGAGGGCGAAGATATTGCGCACATCATCATCCACCAGCAGCACCTTGCGCCCCTCGAAGACCTTGTCGCGGCTGCGGGCGGTCTTGAGCATCTTCTGTCGTTCCTGGGACAGCTGGGATTCGACTTTGTGCAGAAAGAGTGTCACTTCATCCAGCAACCGTTCCGGCGAACGGGCGCCCTTGATGATGATCGAGCGTGAATACTTGCGCAGTTCTGCCTCTTCGTCGCGGGTCAGGTTGCGCCCGGTGTAGACAATCACCGGCGGGAACGAGCAGATATCCTCGGTGGCCATGCGCTTGAGCAACTCGTTGCCGAGCATGTCCGGCAGCTTGAGGTCGATGATCATGCAGTCGTACACCGTGCTGCGCAGCAGGTCCAAGGCCTCCTGGGCGAAGCCAACGGCGGTGATTTCAATGTCGTCATCACCGATCAGGCGCGCGATGCTGTCGCGCTGCAAATCATCGTCTTCCACCAGCAGGATGCGCTTGACCTTCTGCGTCAGCTTGGCCTCCAGGCGCGCAAATACGTCCTTGAGCTCTTCGCGGGTGGTGGGCTTGACCGCATAGCCGATGGCGCCCATGTGCATGGCGGCTTCCACGCGATCCTCCACGGAAATCACATGCACCGGGATATGCCGGGTCTCGGCGTGTTCCTTGAGGCGTTGCAGCACGGTGAGCCCGGAGTGGTCAGGCAGGCGCATGTCCAAGAGGATCGCGTCGGGCAGGTACTGTTCGGCGAGGCTATAGCCCTCGTCCGCACCATGGGCCACCAGGCAGTGGTAACCCAGCTCATGGGCCAGGTCGAAGAGGATGCGCGCAAAGTTCGGCTCATCTTCCACCACCAGGATGCAACGGGTAACGAACGGTGCCTGCTCGCGGTCGTCGGCAAAGCGCGGGATCAACGCTTCATCCGCCACCGGCAACGGTGAAACCCGTACCGGCGCCACAGGGGCCGGGGCGGCCACCATGGCCCGCGGCTGCTCGATAGGCGGCGCGTCTTCGTCGCGCTCCACGTACTGCTCTGGCAGCACCAGGGTAAAGATGCTGCCCTGGCCCGGCTCACTGGTGACGTTGATGTAGCCGCCGAGCAAGGTCGCCAGGTCGCGGGAAATCGACAGCCCCAGGCCGGTGCCGCCATAGCGGCGGTTGGTGGTGCCGTCGGCCTGGCGGAAGGCTTCGAAGATGCTTTGCTGCTGGTCGGGCGCGATGCCAATGCCGGAATCGCGCACGGTAAAGGCAATGCCCTCCCCCGGCTGGCGGGAAATGGTCAGGCTGACCTGGCCCTTCTCGGTGAACTTGACCGCGTTGGACAGCAGGTTCTTGAGGATCTGTTCCAGGCGCTGACGGTCGGTGAACAGCATCAGCGGCGCGCCGGCCTGCACTTCCACCTGGAAACCCAGCTTGCGGTCGCGGGCCATAGGCTCGAACATCCCGCGCAGGCCCTCGACCAGGCGTGCCACGCTGGTGTTCTCGGGACGCATATCGAGCTTGCCGGCCTCGACCTTGGCAATGTCCAGGATGTCATTGATCAGGTTAAGCAGGTCGTTGCCCGCCGAGTAAATCGACTCGGCAAACTTGACCTGTTCGGCACTGAGGTTTTCCTCGGAGTTTTCCGCCAGCAGCTTGGCCAGGATCAGCGAACTGTTGAGCGGCGTGCGCAGTTCATGGGACATGTTGGCGAGGAACTCGGACTTGTACTTGCTGGAGCGCTGCAACTCGTCGGCGCGGTCCTCCAGCTCGACCTGCACGCGATTGAGCTCGACGTTCTTGCGGTCCATGGCGTCGCGCTGGTCGGCAAGGATCTGGGTCTGCTCGGCCAATTGCTCGTTGGTCTGCTCCAGCTCCGCCTGCTGGGTTTCCAGGTGCGCCTGGGATTCCTTGAGAATGCGCGACTGCTCTTCGAGTTCCTCGTTGGCGGTCTTGAGCTCTTCTTGCTGCACTTGCAACTCTTCGTTGAGCTGCTGGGTCTCGGCCAGCACTTCCTGCAAGCGCTGACGATAGCGCGCCGCCTCGATGGAGGTGCCGATATTGCCCGCGATCAGCTCCAGCAGCTCCACATCGCGGTCGTCCAGGGGGCGCAAGAAGCCCAGCTCGATCACCCCATTGACCCGGTCATCATCGCTGGTCGGCACCACCAGCACGCTACGCGGCGCGCCATCACCCAGGCCCGAGCTGACCTTGAAGTAATCCACCGGCACATCGTCCAGGCGAATCAAACGGTGCTGCTGTGCCGCCTGGCCGACGATCCCCTCATCGCGGTAGATCGCCTGCTCCTGCTGCTCCTGCTCCCGGGAAAAGCCATACGCGGCCACGCGCTTGAGGCCGCCATGTTCTTCGCGCACATACAGCGCAGCCACCACCGAGCCCATGTACTGGGCACAGAATTGCAAAATATTGCGCCCCAGCAGGTTCAGGGTCAGTTGGCCAAGCACCTGTTCAGCCAGCTCGGTCTGCCCGTTGCGCAGCCAGGCCTGCTGTTCCAGGCGCTTGGCGATCTTCATCTGCGAGGCCAGGTTGGCGCTGTAGCTGTCGGAAAGCACCATCAGATTCTTTCTGCCGACGTAGGCCAGGAAACCACTCAGGCCCAGCACAAACAGCAGGTAGAAGGTCACGCTCAGGACTGTGGTGCGAGTCACGTCCTCATTGCGGTCGATGCGAAACTGCTGCTCCATGGCAACCGCGGCGTCGTATTCCTTGCGAATCTCGTCGGTCAGGCGCTTACCCCTCCCGGCTTTCACCGCGCCCCGGTAATCACCGTTCTGCCGTTGCAGGTCAATCATCGTCTGGGCGTAGTTGTTCCACTCCAGTTGCAGCGACTCCAGGCGCTTGAGTCGGTCCACTTGCTGGGGGTTATCCGCCACCAGGGCCTGCAAATTGCGCAGGTCGGAAATGATCCGTGGCTTGGCCACTTCGTAGGGGTCGAGAAAATGCTCATCCCCGGTAATCAGGAAACCGCGCATGCCGGTTTCCTGATCGACAGTCAGTTTCGCGGTTTCATTGAGGTTATTGATCACCCGATCGGTGTGCTCCACCCACTGGATCACCGATAGCAGGTAGGTGATCAGGCACACGAAAAACACCGCGCTGAGCACACCCACGCCCAATGGCAAGGCCACGTTACGGCTCAGGAGTTTGCGGAAACTGTTTTCATCGACGGACGATGCGGGAGTCATGGGCGTGCCTTGGCCAAGAGCGGAAAAACCGGGAGTTTGCCCCAAAATCGTCGGTAAGGGCTACGTTTATGACGTATTTCAACGACACACTCAGGACATTGCGCCGGATTATCGGCACAATACCCACCCCGCTTGGGGAACTTGCCGGGATCGACGCAACTCACTAGAGGATGGTCTCGTTAACACCATCATCTGGGAACCCTCATTATGTCCGCTGCCTCCACCATCCTTGTCGTCGAAGACGATGCCATCGTGCGCATGTTGATCGTCGATGTGCTCGAAGAACTGGAGTTCAAGGTGCTCGAGGCTGAACACGCCGAAGCCGCCCTGGTATTCATAGAAGACAACACCCGTGTGATCGACCTGATGATGACCGACTGGGGCCTGCCGGGCATGAATGGCAAGGAACTGGCGCAGCGAACACGCACATTGCGCCCAAGCCTGCCCATCCTGCTTGCCAGTGGCTATGCCGAAAACATTGAGCTGCCCGCAGGTGTGCAGATGATTGCCAAGCCATTCTCCATCGATCAACTGCGCGATAAAGTCAAAAGCATGCTGGGTTGACTCACCCCCCCTGTATCCCCGCAAACAAACCGTGATTGCCCCCACACAAAGTCATTAATTCGTTCGAGTGACTAGCGAGTCTGAATTTAACTGCTAGCTTCAAACGACATGTCCTACCAGGTTTTCGAATAAGGACTACCGGCAGCCCTACGAAAGCGCTATCGGGTCAGTGACCAAGGAACTGGGGAATCATCATGTTCACAGCACCGCGACTTCCAGCATGTATGTTGGCCGCTTTACTGTTGCCCGCGTGTTCTGCCCAGGCCGATAACGCCGAAACCGCCAACAAGAGCAACAACCCGCTCAACATGGCACCCGGCGCCAACTTGCAGGACTACTACACCCCCAGGCTGTACGACACCAATGCCCATACCAATGACGTGTTGCTGCGCGGCACCCTGCCCATTGCCCCCTCGGACTTTATCGGCGTGCCCCAACTGCTGCGCGCCACCCTGCCCCTGAGCACTCGCCCCGATCCCCATAGCGGCTACAGCACCGGCATCGGTGACCTGAACCTGTTCGATATCTTCCTGCTCAAGACCGAAGGTGTGCAGTTGGGCATCGGCCCGCAGCTCACCGCGCCGACTGCCGAGCACGATGAACTGGGCACCGGCAAATGGCAGGCCGGCCTGGCAGCCGTGGCCATCGACGCCTCGCCCCGTGGCCTGCTGGGCGCGCTGGTGCAGTACCAGAGCTCGTTCGCCGGCGACCGCGACCGGGCCCACGTGGAAAGCGCGACCTTCCAGCCCTTCATCATCCATAACCTGCCCAAGGGCTGGTACCTGCGCTCCACGGGCACCTGGACCTTCGACCTGAAGAACGACACCCACTACATCCCCATCGGCTTTGGTGCGGGCAAGGCCTGGAAAGCCGGCAGCAATATTCTCAACGCCTACGTCGAGCCGCAGTGGACGGTGGCGCGCAAGGGCGATGGCCTGCCGCAGTTCACCCTGTTCGCCGGGATCAACGTGACTTTCGGGAAATAAGGACGATTTATGCAGGCCCTGATGCGCAATGCCGGCTTCACCCTCCTGGCTCTGTCCGCCAGTTGTGGCGTGGGCGTGCATGCCCAGACCCTCGACACCCGCATCGGCCCGATCACCATGGAGGGCGAATTGCCCGCCCACAGTGAAATCGCCAAGCTGTACGGCGAGCTGGATTTCCAACAGGCCACCCAGAGTTTTCTCTGGGCTCTGCCGCTGGTGTCCTACGCCCAATGGCAGGACGAATTCAGTACCAAGCTCGGCGCGCGCAGTGGCGACCTGATGGTGCTCACCACCTACGAAGACAAGCTCGGGGTGATCACGGCCAATGCCACCACCCCGTATATCCTGGGGTTTGTCGACCTCAACGAGACCGGCCCGCTGGTGATCGAGTTGCCACCGGGGCCTACCGCCGGCGGCATTGGCGACTTCTGGCAGCGCGCAATCATCGATATGGGCCAGACCGGCCCGGACCAAGGCAAGGGCGGCAAGTACCTGGTGCTGCCACCGGGCCACGAACCGCCCGCCGATGCGGGCAAGTATTACCTGGCCAAGTCGCAAACGATGAACGTGCTGGTGGGCTTTCGCGTGCTCGACCCCGACCCGGCCAAGGGCAAAGCCCTGGTCGAGCAATTTCGCATGTACCCCTACGCCCAGCGCGCCAACCCTGGCAAAACGCGCTTGCTGTCACCCGCTGGCAAGCCGTGGTCCGGCACCCAGCCGCGCGGCATGGCGTACTGGGAGCGCCTGCACGGGATCATCCAGAAGGAGCCAGTCAACGAGCGCGACCGTTTCTACATGGCCATGCTCGCCAGCCTGGGCATTGAGAAAGACCGGCCGTTCAACCCCAACGAGCACCAGCGCCAGGCCCTGGAGCAAGGTGCGCAGATGGGCGAGTTGATCGCCAAGGCCAACGCCTTCGCCAAGCGCTTCCCCCAGGCCCAGTACTGGCCGGACCGCCAATGGGATACGGTGCTGAACATCGCCGCCCCCTCCCAGCGCGTGACCTTCTACGACCAATTATGGGAGCGCAGCGCCTGGTTCTATGAAGCGGTGACCAACACCAAGGGCATGGTCTCCAAGACTCCGGGCCTGGGCCAGACCTATCTCGGCGCCTACACCGACCAGAAGGGCCAATGGCTCGATGGCGCCAAGCACTACAAACTGCACCTGGGCGCCAACCCACCGGCCAAGCAGTTCTGGTCGATGACGGTGTACGACATCGACAGCCGCTGCCTGATCGACAACCCGCAACGCAAGGCCGACCTGTCTTCTCGCCAGGACCTGAAGAAAAATCCCGACGGTTCGGTGGATTTGTACTTTGGCCCCACCGCGCCAAAAGACTTCGAGAACAACTGGGTGCAAACTCTGCCGGGCAAACACTGGTTCAGCTACTTCCGCTTGTATGCCCCTACCGAGGCCTACTTCGACAAGCGCTGGAAGCTCGACGACATCACCCCTGTTCCCTGACGGTTTGAAGGAAGGACGCACCAACATGATTGGAAAACCGACGCGCCTGCTGCTGGCGAGCCTCTCGATACTGCTGAGTACCGGCGCCTGGGCGGACTTTACCGCCTCCCCCGGCGAAGCCCGGGCCATTGCCAAGGAAGCGTACCTGTATGGCTTCCCGGTAGTGGAAATGTACAAGACCCTCTACACCCAGGCGGTGGACAAGGGCGGCGCCAACTTCAAGGCGCCGTTCAACCACATCGGCAACACCGCCAAGGTTTTCACCCCCAAGGACACGGCCTTCGTCACCCCCAATTCGGACACCCCCTACTCCTTTGTCTGGCTGGACCTGCGCCGCGAGCCGATGGTGCTGACCCTGCCGAAAATCGAGGACAACCGCTATTACTCCGTGCAGTTGATCGACCTCTATACGCAGAACTTCGCCTACCTGGGCACCCGCAGCACCGGCAACAATGGCGGGCACTACATGGTCGCCGGGCCCGACTGGAAGGGCCAGCAACCGGTGGATGTGGACCGTGTGGTCTACAGCGAAAGCAATATCGCCTACGCCCTGTATCGCACCCAGCTGTTCGATGACAAGGACCTGGCCAAGGTCAAGCAGATCCAGGCCGGCTACAAGGTCCAGCCCCTGAGCGGCTACGTCAAACAGGCCGCGCCGGCCAAGGTGGCGAAGATCGAGTGGCCCAAGCCGGCCGCCGAGATGAGCGACAGCCCGCAATTGTTCCGCTACCTGAACTTCATGCTGGCCTTCGCCGCGCCCCAGGACAGTGAAAAAGAGCTGCTGGCGCGTTTTGCCAAGATCGGGATCGCCCCTGGCGCGCCGTTCAAGGTTGCCCAGTTGAGCGCCGAACAACGCAAGGCCCTGGAAGACGGGATCGCCGATGGCAAGGCCGAGTTCGCCACCTTCAAGAAAGACAAGGTCGACACCCATCAAGTGGCCAGCGGTGACCTGTTCGGCAGCCGCGACCACCTGCAAAACAATTACCTGTACCGCTACGCCGGTGCCGACATGGGGATTTTCGGCAACTCCACCGATGAGGCCGCCTACATGGGCTACTTCGTCGACAGCGAGGGCAAGCCGGCCAACGGCGCCAAGCACAGCTACACCCTGCACTTTGCCAAGGGTCAACTGCCGCCCGCCGACGCGTTCTGGTCACTGACCATGTACAACGGCAAAAACAAGCTGTTGGTGGCAAACCACAAGAAACGCTACCTGATCAACTCGCGGATGTTGCCCCAGCTCAAGCTCGATGCCGATGGCGGCCTGACGCTCAAGGTCCAGCATCACGAACCGCCCAAAGCCGAACAAAGCAACTGGCTGCCAGCACCACCCGGTCCGTTCTACGCCGTACTGCGCATTTACCTGCCCAAGCCTGAGGTGGGTAACGGCCAGTGGAAACTACCGGCGCTGACCCCGGTGAAATAACCGCCCCGACACCCCTGACATCAGGCCCAGACAAGGAGTAGCGCCATGGTTTCACGCAGTCGACTGAGTGCATTCGCCGCCGCCACGCTGGCGCTGGTGCCAGGGATAAGTGTTGCGGACAATGCCAGGGATTGGCAGAACACCCCTACCGATCTGAATATGCTGTTCGGCTACTACAACCGGGTGGACACCAACACCCCCATCGACACCACGCTGCCCATCGATGGCCTGTCGCTCAACGCCGATGTGTATCTGTTGCGCTACGCGCGCTCGTTTGGCATCGACGGGCGTAACAGTGCCATCCAGTTTATCCAGCCCTATGCCGATGTTTCGGCGTCCTTCGATAACGCGCGCTTCTTCGATGGCACCAAGCACAACGGCGGCATGGGCGATGCCCAGGTGGTGTTCGCCCATAACATCTTCGGCGGCCCGGCCCTCACGGCGGCGGAGTTCGCCAGCTGGAAACCCGAGACCTTCCTGACCGGTGCCCTGTGGGTCACCGTGCCCACCGGTGACTATGACAAGGACCGCGTGATCAACATCGGCGCCAACCGCTGGGTGGTCAAGCCAGAACTGGGCTTCGGCACGCCGTTGGGCCCCACTTGGCTTGAGATCAATACCTGGGTCTCGCTGTTTGGCGACAACGACGAGTACCACGGCGACAGCAAGCTGGAGCAAAAGCCGCTGTACGCCATCGAGGGTCACTACAGCTACACCATCAATCGCGCGCTCTGGGCCTCGCTGGATGCCACCTACAGCCGGGGTGGTGAAAGCAAGATCGACGGCATCTGGCAGGACAACAAGCAGGAAAACGGCCTGTTGGGGGCAAGCCTGGGCTTTATGCTCACGCCGCAATTCGGCGGGTTGCTGGCCTATTCCGACACCATTGCCGAGCGACGCGGCTCGCCCGACGTGAACACCTGGACCTTGCGCATGCAATACGTCTGGTAATCGCATTCGTGAGGTACGCCATGTCGCGCTTTCATCGTATGTTGCTGGGCCTGCTGCTCGTCAGCGGCGGTGCGGTGGCCGGCGAACTGGAGCCCAAGGCCCTGGCCGCCCTGGAGCAGATGGGCAGCTATCTGCGCAGCGTGCAGCAGTTACGGCTCGATACCGACAGCCGCACCGACCAGGTCCTGGAGGACGGCCAGGTCATCGAGTTCAATCACCAGACTCACCTGCAGGCCAGGCAGCCCGACAAGCTGCGGGTGCAGGTGGAACGCAATGGCGAGCGCCGCAGCCTGTTCTATAACGGCCAGCGCTTCACCCTCTACGACAGCCGCAGCGGCTACTTCACCGAGCAGGCCGCTCCCACGGATATCGCCAGCCTGCTCGCCCAATTAAGTGAACGGTACGGCATCGAACTGCCCCTGGCCGACCTGTTCCGTTGGGACGCCACTACCGCCAAGGCCGCCGGTCTGAGCGACGCACTATGGATCGACAGCCAGACCCTCAATGGCCAGGTATGCGATCACTACGCCTACCGCCAACCGGACATCGACTGGCAACTGTGGGTGCGCCAGGGCCCGCAGCCGCTGCCGTGCCGCCTGGTGATCAGCCGTCGCGACAGCGCCGGGCAGCCGCGCCACAGCGTCGATTATCGCTGGCAGCTGGACGCCCCTAGCAACGACCGCGACTTTGAATTCACCCCGCCAGCCGGTGCCCGGGCAATCCCCCTGGCCCCCGCAGGAGCACAACCATGAAGCCCGTGGCGGCGGTGCTCACTGCCAGTTTGCTGCTGACCCTGTTCGACCCGCTGACCGCCCACGCCTGGCAGATGCGCGGCGGTGGTGGCGCACGGACCTTCGTCGTGCCCCATGGCGGTGGCGGTTTCCATCCACCGCCGCCGCACCCGATGCCGGCGCCCCGGCCCATGCCGCCTCATCCCGAGCCACACCCGCAGCCGGGGCCGCATCCGTATCCAGGGCCGCCGCCCGGCCCGCATCCGCCGCCGTATCCAGGGCCGGGACCAGGGCCTGGGCCGCATCCTTACCCGATGCCGCCACCGCCGCCACCACCGCCACCACCGCCGCCGGATGATTGGTATCACCCCTGGGCCACGGCCGCCGTGATCGGCGCCACCACCGCGACGATCCTGGCCATCGGCACGCGGGTCAACACGGTGCCGGTCGATTGCGTGTCGGTCATCGCCAATGGCGTGGCCTACCAGCATTGCGGGCCGACCTGGTACCAACCGCAGTACGTCGGCAGTTCCGTGCAGTACATCGTGGTCGCCGCACCCTGGTGATCCAATGCTTCAAGGATGATTGTGATGACAGCGCTCAACGATCTTAACGCCCTGCAAGCCAGCATCGCCGAAAGCGTGCTGGGCCAGGACCAGGTTATCCGGCAGATCCTCCTGGGCCTGCTGGCCAACGGTCACCTGCTGCTGGAAAGCCTGCCGGGGCTGGCCAAGACCCGCACGGTCAAGGCCCTGGCCAGGCACCTCGACGCGCAGATGAGCCGGATCCAGTTCACCCCCGACCTGCTGCCTTCGGACATCACCGGCGCCGAGGTGCTGCACCAGGTGGACGGGCAGAACCAGATCCGTTTCCAGCCCGGCCCCTTGTTCGGCAACCTGATCCTGGCTGATGAAATCAACCGCGCCCCGGCCAAGGTCCAGGCCGCCCTGCTCGAAGCCATGGAAGAGCGGCAAATCACCGTGGCCGGCGCCAGCCACGCGCTGCCCGAACTGTTTATCGTGGTCGCCACTCAGAACCCCATCGAACAGGAAGGCACCTACCCACTGCCGGAAGCGCAGATGGACCGCTTTTTGCTGAAAATCCTCCTCGACTACCCCAGCGCCGACGATGAAAGCCAGGTGCTGCGCTTGCTGCGGGCCGAAGAACAGGCAGGCGACGCCCCTGTCACTCAGGGCTTCAACCTGGCACAAGAGGTGATCTTCGCCGCCCGCCGGGAAGTCAGCGCCGTGCAGGTCGCGCCGGCCATCGACCGCTACCTGATCGACCTGATCAACGCCACCCGCCATCCCGGCGACTACGACCCGGACCTGGCACGCTGGATCAGCCTCGGCGCCAGCCCCCGTGGCGGCATCGGCCTGGACCGCTGCGCACGCGCCGATGCCTGGTTGCAGGGCCAGGCATTCGTCACTCCGGCCAACGTGCAAGCGGTGGTGCATCCAGTACTGCGCCATCGCCTGCAACTGAGCTACGACGCGGTGGCCGATGGAGTCAGTGCCGATCAGGTGCTCGACCGCCTGCTGGCCAAAGTGGCGATCCCGGCATGAACGCCGACGGTCAGGTCTACGTGTCCCTCGGGCAGTTGATGGCCCTGCAGTTCCAGGCACGGGGCTTGAGTTTTGTGGCGCGCCAGCCCCAGGGCAGCATCCTGGCGGGCAACCATGCGTCACGCCTGCGCGGGCGCGGCCTGAACTTCGATGAACTGCGGCGCTACCAGCCCGGTGACGACCTGCGCCACCTCGACTGGCGCGCCTCGCTGCGCACCGGCAAGCCGGTGGTGCGCGCCTTTACCGAAGAGCGCGACCGCCCGGCCTTGATCGTGGTCGACCAGCGCATGTCGATGTTCTTTGGCTCGGTGCGCAGCTTCAAATCAGCCGTCGCCGCCGAACTGGCGGCGCTCGCCGCGTGGATGGTATTCAACGCAGGCGACCGGGTCGGCGGCGTGGTGTTCAACGATGAGCGCATCGACGCCGTGGCCCCGTTGCGCAGCCGCAAGCGGGTCGAGGCCCTGTGCAGCCGTATCGTGCAGCACAACCAGGCGCTCAATGCGCGCAATCCGGACCATGAGGGCGACGGGCAACTGGACAAGGTCTTGCAGCATTGCCTGGCGCTGGCCGGGCATGACCATTTGATCTGCATCGTCAGCGACTTTGCCGGCGCCGGGCCGCGCACCCTGCAACTGCTGCGCCAGCTGTCGGCCCATAACGATGTGCTCGCCTTGCAGGTCTACGATCCGCTGGCCCTCAACGTGCCCAAAAGTGGCCAACTGCGCGTGACCCAGGGCCAGTTGCAGGTGGAATTGGCCGTGCAACAACAGCAGGTGCGCCAACCCCTGGGGGATTTTCTCGGCGGCCGCCTCAAGGATGTCGCCAACCTGTTGCGGCGCAGCCAGGTGCCCGTGCTGATGTTCAGCAGCGCCCTGCCCGCCGCCGAGCAATTGCGCGACGAACTGGGCAGGCGCCGTTGAACGCCCAGGTGCCGAGCATCGAACAGCTGCAAGAGCTGGGCTTGCCCGCGCCCGTCAGCTACTGGCCGCAGACCTGGGGTTGGTGGCTGCTGCTCGGCCTGCTGATCCTCGGCCTGCTGGTGTGGGCGGCCAGGGCCTGGCTTGCGTGGCGCCGCAATGCCTATCGCCGTGAGGCCCTGGCCCGCCTGGATGCGCTGGAGGATCTACGGGAACTGCCGGTGTTACTCAAGCGCGTGGCGCTGTCGATGCCCCTGGCCCCCGAAGAGCTGCAACGCGTGCCGACCTTGAGTGGCGCCGACTGGCAAGCCTTCCTGCAACGCCATGGCGCTGGGCAGGTGCCGGCGGACCTCAGCCGGCAACTGGCCGAACTGGCTTACGCGCCGCCCGAGGCGCTGGGCGCCGAACAGCGTGCACGCCTGCTGGCCCAGTGCCGAACCTGGGTGGAGGGGCATCATGTGGCAGCTTGATTACCCCTGGTTGTTGCTCCTGCTGCCAGCGCCCTGGCTGGCCTGGCGTTACCTGCCCGCCTACCACGAGGCGCGCAGCGCGGTGCGGGTGCCGTTTTTCGCCGGGATGAGCCGCGCGGTGGGGCAAGCCCCGGCAGCCAGCGGCAGCCGCAGCAATCGCGGGCAACTGCTGCTCAACCTGCTGGTCTGGGCCCTTCTGGTGCTGGCCGTGGCGCGCCCGGTCTGGGTAGAAAAACCTATCGAACGCCAACAGCCGGTGCGCGACCTGATGCTGGCCATCGATATTTCCCAGTCCATGCAGACCCAGGACTTCACCGACGCCAGCGGCCAGAAGATTGACCGCCTGGCCGCAGTCAAACAGGTGGTGCAGGGGTTTATCCAGCGGCGCAAGGATGACCGCCTGGGCCTGATCCTGTTTGGCAGCGGCGCCTACCCCCAGGCACCGCTGACCCTGGACCATGCCAGCCTGGCGCTGCTGCTCGATGACAGCGGCATCGGCATGGCCGGGCCCAACACGGCCATTGGCGATGCCATCGGCCTGAGCCTGAAGCTGCTGGACGCGGCCCACGAGCAGGAGAAAGTGCTGATCCTGCTCACCGACGGCAACGACACCAGCAGCGCAATCACCCCGGACCACGCCGCCAGCATGGCTGCGGCCAAAGGCGTGGTAATCCATACCATCGGCATTGGCGACCCCGGCGCGTCGGGCGAGGCCAAGGTCAACCTGGGCGCCTTGCAACAGATTGCCGACGCCACCGGCGGGCGCTATTTCCGTGCAGAAAACCGCGACACCCTGGACCAGATCTACAGCACCCTCGACCAGCTCACCCCCCATCAGGTCCAGACCCTCAGCCACCAACCCAAGCGCGATCTGTTCTGGCTGCCCCTGGGCGCAGCCTTGAGTGTGTTCGCCGTATACCACCTGATCGCTGCAGCATGGCCGTACCGCACCAGACGGGAGGTGCCGGATGGCGTTCAACCTCAGTGACTTGCACTTCCTGCGCCCCGCCTGGCTGCTACTGGCCTTGATCGGCGTGCTGCTGCCCCTGCTCTGGCGGCGTAACCGCGACCTGCAACGCCGCCTGCGCGGCAATATCGCCCCGCACCTGTTGCCGCACCTGCTGCTCACGCCCAGCGATCCCCATCGCCTGCGCCCGGTGCACCTGGCCAGTGCGTTGCTGGTGCTCGGCGCCCTCGCCGCTGCCGGGCCGACCTGGGAGCAGGACCGACCGGCCTTCCTGGAGAATCGCGCACCGTTGATCATTGCCCTCGACCTGTCCCCGTCCATGGACAACATCGACGTGCCGCCCACCCGCCTGGAAGCGGCCAAGCACAAGGTGCATGACCTGGTTGCGCGGCGCAAAGGCGCAAGAACCGCACTGATCGTCTACGCCGGCAGCGCGCACCTGGTGTTGCCGCCCACCGATGACCCGGCGCTGCTGGACAGCTTTATCCAGGCCCTCGCCAGCGACCTGATCACACGGCCGGGCAAGGACGTGGCTGCGGTCATCGAGCAAGCCAGGCGCCTACTCGACGCAGAAAAGTCCCCCGGCACCCTGCTGCTGCTCAGCGACGGGGCCGACGTCGCCCAACTGCCCCGGCTCAAGCCCCTGTTGGCCGACAGCCCGCTGCAAGTGTTGGTCCTGGCGGTGGGCAGCAACCCCGGCAGTTTCGACGCCCCGGCCTTGAAGCAACTGGCCGCCGCCACCGATGCGCCGCTGGGCAGCTTGACCCTCAATGACGACGACCTGGACTGGGTGGAGCTGCACGCGCAGCAGCACTTCCAGGCGGCCGATGAACAACAGCGCGCCCTGCAATGGAAAGACGAAGGCTACTGGCTGTGTTGGCCGCTGTTGCTGGTGGCACTGTTCGGCGTGCGCCGGGGCTGGAGCCTGAATTGGGCCGCCGTGGTGATGCTGGGCCTGTTCCTGCAACCCGCGCCGGCCCAGGCCAACGGGCTGGCCGATGCTTTTCTGACAGCCGATCAACAAGGGCGCTGGGCCTTCGAGCACCATCACTACCCCGCCGCCGCCCGCCTGTTTGTCGACCCCTACTGGAAAGGCATCGCGGCCTATAACGCCGCCGACTACGATCTGGCCCAGGCCACCTTCGCCCAACTCGACAGCGCGCAGGCGGCGTTCTACCTGGGCAATATCCATGTGCGCCGCTTCAAGTTCGACCAGGCCATCAGCGCCTACCAGCAAGCCTTGCAGCGCCAGCCACAGTTCCCCGAGGCCAGTGCCAACCTGGCATTGGCCATGGCCCTGAAAAAAGACACCGAAAGCGCCGCCGACAACGCCCCCGAGGTCAAGCCCGACACGATCAAGTTCGACAAGACGCCCGGCAAGGGCCAAACCAAGGCGGTGCAGACCGAACAAGCCAGCAGTGACGCCCTGTGGTTGCAGAACCTGACCACCTCGCCAGCCAACTTCCTGCGGCGCAAATTCAGCCTGCAAGACCAGGGCGGCGCCCATGAATAAGCCTGCCCTGCTCGGCCTGCTGTTCTGCACACAGCTCATGGCCGGCGAGCCGCAACTCAAGGTGCACGTGCAACTGCTGCCCGGCCCGGCAGTGATGGTGGGCGAGCAAGCGCAGTTGCAGGTGGACGTGCTGACCGACACCTGGTTCACCACTGCCGCCAGCCTGCCCGCCCTGCAATTGCCGGGCGCCCGGGTCGAGGCACCGGGGGGCGAGGCCGAGCACCTGACCCAGGTGATCGACGGCCAGAACTTCTATGGCATGCGCTATCGCTACCGCATCACTCCCAACGTGGCACAGCAGTTCAACGTGCCGTCCCTGGCCGTCAGCGCCCAACCCGGTCAGGCCAGCGCCCCTCTGACTGCGCACAGCGCGCCACTGGCGTTCAAGGCCACGCTGCCACCCGGATTCAACCCCGGCGAGAACCTGCTGGTGGCCGAAGGGGTGCGCCTGAGCCAACACCTCAGCACCTCGGCCACACCGCTGAAGGTGGGCGACAGCCTGACCCGCACCCTCACCCTGCAAGCCGACAACACCCCGGCGCTGTCCTTGCCGGCGCCGCCTCAAGCCTCGATCGAAGGCCTGCGCGCTTACCCGCAGGCGGCGCTGATCAGCAACCTGGACGACGGGCGCAGTACTGTCAGCGGCGGCCAGCGCGTGGACCGTTGGGTATACCGGGTCGAACAGGGCGGCCATTACCAGTTACCGGCCATCAGCGTGAAATGGTGGGACAGCCGCAACCATCGCCTGCAAGTGGCGCAGTTGCCCGCCATCAGCGTCGAAGCCCTGGCTGGCAGCGACTACCGCCCGACCTTTTCGATCGCCCAGGACCTCAAGGACTTGGGCCAACACACGCGCTGGCAACTGTCGCGCCACGGCCTGGCCTGGAGCGCGGCGCTGGTGCTGCTGCTATTGGCCGGCTACCTCGGCCACTCGCTCTGGCCACGGCTGCCAGCACTGTGGCGCCGCGCCTGGGCGACATTGCGCCGGGTCTGCCGTCGACTACGCTTGCTACCACTGAACCCCCGTCGCGAAAAGGATTTCCCATGACGTCTCTGCGCCGCTCCCTGCCCCTGCTGCTGTGCCTGAGCTTTCCCGCATGGGCCAGCGACCCGCTGCCATCATGGAATGAAGGACCGAGCAAACAGCACATCATCGAATTCGTCCAGGCCGTGACCGCCGAAGGTTCGACGGACTACGTCAAGCCCGCCGAGCGCATCGCCGTGTTCGACAACGACGGTACCCTGTGGACCGAGCAGCCGGCGTACTTCCAGGTGCTGTTCGCGTTCGATGAAATCAAGCGCCTGGCGCCCCAGCACCCGGACTGGAAAACCACCCAACCGTTCAAGGCCGTGCTGGAAAACGACCACCAGGCCCTGGCCCAGAGCGGCATGGACGGCCTGCTGAAAATCATCGGTGCGACCCATACCGGGATCAGCACCGAGACCTTTATCGCCAATGCCAAGGCCTGGCTGACCCAGGCCCGCCATCCGAAAACCGGCAAGCCCTACACCGAGATGATCTACCAGCCGATGCTGGAAATGCTCGACTACCTGCGCAGCCAGCAATTTAAGACCTACATCGTGTCCGGCGGCGACACCGCCTTCATGCGCGCCTTTGCCGACGTGGTCTATGGCGTACCGCCGGAACAGGTGATCGGCAGCAGCTTCGTCACGCAGTTCCAGATCAACGACGGCAAGCCGCAGATCCTGCGTACCGCCAAGCTGGCCCATAACGACGATGGCCCGGGTAAGCCGGAAAGCATCGATGCGGTGATTGGCCGGCGACCGATCCTCGCCTTCGGCAACTCCGACGGCGACTTGCAGATGCTGCAATGGACGGCGGCAGGCGCGGGGAAACGTTTCATGGGGCTGGTGCACCACACCGACGCTGCGCGGGAGTGGGCGTATGACCGCAACTCTTCGGTGGGGCGCCTGGACAAGGCCCTGGACGAGGCCAATACAAAGGGTTGGACCGTGGTCGATATGGCCGCCGACTGGCGGCGTATCTACCCGTTCGAACCGGTTGTGCAAAAGCAGGTGCAATAAGCAAAGACGTCGCGATGGACTGTAGTAAACGTTGGTCGCAGCAGTGCGACTCAAGCCGATAAAGGAGCAGGTCTCATGACTCGCATATGCAAGTGGCTACCGAAACTGGCCCTGGTGGCGGTTTCAGTGATGGGGGTCGGGGCGACAGCCCTGGCCGCCGAAAAGCCGAATATCCTGGTGATATTCGGCGATGACATCGGGCAAACCAATATCAGCGCCTATTCCATGGGCGTCGTGGGCTACAAGACCCCGAACATCGACCGTATCGCCAAGGAAGGCATGATGTTCACCGACTATTACGCGGAGAACAGTTGCACCGCCGGGCGCTCGTCCTTTATTACCGGCCAGACGCCGTTGCGCACTGGCTTGTCCAAGGTCGGCATTCCCGGTGCACCGGTAGGCCTGCAAAAGCGCGACATCACCATCGCCCAGGCGCTCAAGTCCCAGGGCTACGCCACCGGGCAATTCGGCAAGAACCACTTGGGCGACCGCGATGAGTACCTGCCCACCAACCATGGTTTCGATGAGTTCTTCGGCAACCTGTACCACCTCAATGCCGAAGAAGAGCCGGAACGTCCTTACTGGCCCAAGGACGACGCGGCCTTCGTCAAGGCCAACACCCCACGCGGGGTGATTCACAGTTTTGCCGACGGCAAGATCGAAGACACCGGCGCCTTGACCACCAAGCGCATGGAAACCATCGACGACGAAACCACCGCCGCCGCCCAGGCGTTCATCAAGAAACAGGCCGAGGCCGACAAGCCGTTCTTTGTCTGGATGAACACCACGCGCATGCACGTGTTCACCCACGTGCGCGACTCGATGAAGGGCCAGAGCGGCATGCCCGGCAACGAGTACGCCGATGGCATGCTGGAGCACGACGGTGACGTCGGCAAACTACTGCAGACCCTCGACGACCTGAAAATCGCCGACAACACCATCGTGGTCTACACCACCGATAACGGGCCCAACCAGTTCTCCTGGCCGGACGCGGCAACCACGCCGTTTCGCAACGAGAAGAACTCCAACTGGGAAGGCGCCTACCGGGTGCCGGCGATCATTCGCTGGCCGGGCAAGATCAAGGGCGGCGAAGTCTCCAACGAAATGCTCTCGGGCATGGACTGGTTCCCGACCCTGCTCGCGGCGGCCGGCGATACCGAGGTCAAGGACAAGCTGCTCAAAGGCTGGGCCCCGGTCGCGGGCGGCGCCAACTTCAAAGTGCACCTGGACGGCTTCAACCAACTGCCGTACCTGACCGGCCAGCAACCTAAAGGCGCACGCAACGAGTTCTACTACTTCAACGACGACGGGGTGCTGGTATCGATGCGCTTCGACAACTGGAAAGTGGTGTTCTGCGAACAGCGCCAGCCTGGCGGTTTCCGGGTCTGGAGCGAGCCGTTCGTGTGCCTGCGGGTGCCGAAGATCCTCAACTTGCGCATGGACCCGTACGAGCGGGCGGACGTGGTGTCTGACCAGTATTACGACTGGAGCACCAAGAACGTGTACCTGGCGGGCGTCGCGGTGACCAAATCGGCGGCCTTCCTCGAAACCTTCATCGAGTACCCACCCAGCCAGAAACCGGCGAGCTTCAGCATCGACCAGATTCGCGCGGCGGTGGATGCGAAAATTGCCGAGAAAATGAAGGCAGCGCCGGCGCAGTAAAAGGTCGGAGCAGGCTTGTGTGGGAGCGGGCTTGCCCGCGATAGCGGTGGATCAGTCACCTAATGCATTGATTGACACTGCACTATCGCGGGCAAGCCCGCTCCCACACTAAACCCGGTTTGCACCGGGCATCTTCGCCCGTTTTGAAATATTTGTTCCCTTTGAACAAGGCAATCTGCAATGTCTTCACGCACTGCCAGCCAACCCCTGGCCCGTCTCCAGACCTCCACCCTGCTGATCCCCGCCCTGCTGCTGTTCATCTCCGGCAGCGCCGCTCTGGTGTACCAGGTGCTCTGGATCAAGCAGCTGTCACTGGTGGTTGGGGTCGAGGTCTATGCCATCACCACCGGGATCAGTGCCTTCTTTGCCGGGCTGGCCCTGGGTAGCTGGCTGTTTGGCCGCTGGGCCGATCGGCTCGCACGGCCGCTGGTGCTTTACGCCGCTCTGGAAATTCTCGTCGCCGTGCTCGGAGTCAGCGCCACGCTGGCCCTGGGCATGGCCGCCAGCCCGTTTGCCTGGCTGGAACAACGCATCGGCCTGTTGGCCTGGGTCCTGCCTTTCGCCCTGGTGGGCCTGCCTGCGCTGTTGATGGGCGGCACGCTGCCGGTGCTGGTGCGCGCCCTCAACGTCGATGCCAAGGACCTGGGCCAGGCCGGTGGCCGGCTGTATGCGGCCAACACCGCCGGGGCCATCGTTGGCACCTTGCTCACGGCCTTTGTGCTGATCGCCACCTTTGGCGTGCGCGGCAGTGCCCTGGTGGCCGCCCTGCTCAACCTGCTCGCCGCCGTCGGCGCCTTGTTGTACGTGCGCCATCGCGCAACGTCGGTCAATGCCCCGTCCAAGACCCAACCGGCGCGCCTGGCGCTGGTGCTGTATGCCATCGCCGGCGGCGTGGCCCTGGGTTATGAAGTGGTCTGGTCGCAGTCCATCGTGCAATTCATGAGTGCCCGCACCTATGCCTTTGCCGTGGTGCTGGCCACCTACCTGGCCGGGCTGTTTATCGGCAGCCAACTGATGGCGCGCCGGGTCGCACGCATTCGCGATCCGTGGGGCGTCTTCGGTCTGCTGATTGCCGGTGCCGGGTTGGTGGCCCTGCTGGAAATCGCCTTGCTGGGCCGTTGGCTGGTGCTCCTGCAAACCCAGGCTGAAGCGCTGGTACTGAGCTTCGGCGGCAGCGAATTGCCAGGCATGAGCGCACGCTTTGCAATGGCCGCCTTGTGCATTGTGTTTGTGCCCACCTTGTTGCTCGGCGCGGCGTTTCCCCTGGCGCTGCGCCTGAGTGTGGGCGGCGCGCAGGTAGGCCGGGACGTGGGCGCGATGGTGGCGTTCAACACCCTGGGCGGGATTGTCGGGGTGATGCTCTGCGGCTTTGTGCTGATCCCCTGGCTCGGCCTGGTGCGCACCCTGGGCCTGCTGGCGGTGATTGCCGGCGTGGTGGGCTACATCGCGGTGCGCCGTGGCCATGGGGTGAAAAAAGGTCGCCGCCAGGCCGTGGCGGCCATCGGCCTGCTGTCATTGGCCGCGGCCCTGCTGACCCCGGTGGACCGCCTGGCCAACCTGCTGCCCGGCGCACGCAATGCCAGCCTGGCGTTTTACCAGGAAGGCCGTGGCGCGACCGTCGCGGTGGTCACCCAGGGCAAGGGCACGCGGGCCTTTCAGCGCCTGTACATCCAGGGCGTGTCCAACACCGGCGACGCCATGCCGTCCCTGCGCTATATGCGCATCCAGGCCCTGCTGCCGTTGCTGATCCATAACGCCGAGCCCCGTGCGGCGCTGGTGATCGGCTTTGGCACCGGCATCACCGCCGGCGCACTGTTGCGTTATCCGGGGCTGGAGCAACGGGTCGTCGCAGAACTGCTGCCTGCTGTGGTGCAGGCGGCGCCGCTGTTCAAGGGCAACTACAACGCTGCCAGCGATTCCGGCGTGCAGGTGCGCTTGCGCGACGGTCGCCAGGAACTGCTACGCAGCCCCCAGGCCTATGACTTGATCACCCTGGAACCACCACCGCCCTCCGCCGCCGGCGTGGTCAACCTGTACTCGCGCGACTTCTACCAACTGGCCGCGCGGCGCCTGGAAAAACACGGCCTGCTGGCCCAGTGGCTACCGCTGCCGACGCAGAACATCGAAGACTCGCAATCATTGGTGCGCAGCTTCCTCGACGTGTTCCCCTACGCCACGCTGTGGACCAGCGAGTTCCACGAGATGCTGTTGGTGGGCTCCATGGAACCGATCGAGCTGGACGCCGCGCGTATTCGCCAGCGCTTCGAGCAAGCCCCGGTGCGCAGCGCCCTGGCCGAGGTTGGCATTGATTCGGCCGCGACCCTGCTGGCGACCTGGGTTACCGATCGCAACGGGCTGGAGCGCTTTGCCGGGCAGGCCCTGGCCGTCACCGATGACCAGCCGCGTATCGAATATGCCCCGTGGGTGCGCAGCCAGGAGATCAAGCGGGTGTTGCCGGCCTTGCTCGACTTGCGAGTGCCTGCGCCCTTGCTGAATGCCGATGGGGCATTGCTGCGCACCCTCGATGCCGAACAACAACGCCTGATGCAGTTCTACCGCGCCAGCCTGCACGCCTATGACGGTGATCGTGCGGCCTGGGGCCGGGATATCCGCCAGGTGTTGCAGGAGGATGGGGCCAATCCGTATTACCGGTGGTTTGTCGGGGATTGATGGGTGGGGGCTGGCTTGCCGCCCATGAGCATGAGTATCTACACAACTGTGTAGTGGTTCTTGGGCTTGTGCACATATCCATTGCTGCGATAACGGCCACTCATGGCCGTGTCGCGGCTACCCCGGTATCCATGCCGGGGCGCCCAAGATCAGGATCAAAAGCAGAGCTGGAGCGCGAAGCCCCATTCCCTGTAGGCGTTGGGTGGGTTACTTGGCCTTGAGCTTGAGGTAGGACTGGTGCAGATCCGCCGCCCAGCCATCCATCACCGCCTTCACATCCGCCGCTTTCATCACCTGGGTATCGTTGTCCAAAGGCTTGCCCGTGCCTTTGCGCACGACCTGGGCGATCACCCGGCCACTGTCGCCATCGAGAAACTGCGCCTCGGTGCCCAGGGTGGTTTCCTGGTCACGAATCCCGGTGCCGGTGCTCACCGCTGCTGCCACCAGGGCGACCGGAATGTACTCGTACGGCTTGAGGCTTTCGGTCTTGCGGCTGACCGCTGTGATCGCCGCCCGCACCACAATCACCCCAGGGCCCGGGGCGTTGGCCAATGGCAGGGACTTGACCAGCTCACGCTTGAGCGCCTGGTTGTAGTACTCGTTGATGCTGCGCAAGGTGTCTTCGGGGATTTGCGCGGTGGCCTGGGGCTTGGGGAAAAATTGAGTCGGCTCGATATACACCGAGGTGTAACGGTTCAGATTGAGCTTGGGATCGACCCAGCGCATCACCTCTGCGCCCGACGGCGACTTGGCTTCGCGCAACTGGCTGTAGTCGGACAGAAATCCCGAATACTCATCCGGCTGCGGGACTTTACTTGCACACCCGGTCACCCCGAGTGAGGCAATACACAGCGTACTGATCATGAGCCCTAGCTTCATGGCGCAACTCCTTGGCGTTTATCGTCGAAACGTGAAGTAACAGGTATAGCCAACTCTGGAAAAATATCCTACTACTGGCACATAAGTGCGGCTTATTTCACACCCCTGATTTGACAGGGCCCTGACCTGCGTCAAAGCTGCACACAGCTTAAGCACGCCATAGAGCGTCAATGCATCGGACATCGGAAGTCGCATGCCCAAGGTCAGCCACCGTGATTCATCCCGTCGTTATCTCTACCCACTGTTGATTGCCGTTTTGCTACTGGCGATGGCCGCGATCTGGCTGTTCCTCCAGGCCAGTACGCCCAAGCTGCCGCTGCCGGCGCCCACACCGGTGGCTGTTGTGGCTAAACCGCCGACGCCGCCTGCGCACATGGTGGACGAGCAGCAATGCCAGGGCTGCCATCAACCCCAGGCCAAGGACTGGCAAGGTTCTCACCATCAACTGGCAATGCAGCAGGCAACCCCCCAGACGGTACCGGCCGATTTCAACAATGCCTCGTTCCAGGGCGAAGGCGAAACCACTCGCTTCCTGCGCCGGGGCGATGAGTTCTGGGTTAACACCCCGGGGGTCGATGGCAAGCCTGCCGACTTCAAGGTCGCCTACACCTTCGGCATCGCCCCTTTGCAGCAGTACCTGATCGAGGTCGGCGACGGACGCTTGCAGGCCTTGGGCGTAGCCTGGGATACCGAAAAAAACCGCTGGTTCCACCTCTATCCCGGCCAGGGCGTGAACTTCAAGAACCCATTGCACTGGAGCAAGCCGAGTCAAAACGCCAACTTCATGTGCGTGGAATGCCACACCACCGGCTACCAGCGCAATTTCGATGCGCCCAACAACCGCTTCGACAGCCAGTGGAACAGCCTCGGTGTCGGCTGCCAGGCCTGCCATGGCCCGGCCTCGAACCATGTGCAATGGGCAGCGAAGAAAGGCGACCTATTGCATGCAGGCTTTGCCGTGGACTTGAAGGACAAGGACGCCACCGTCGAGCTTGAAACCTGCGCCCGCTGCCATGCACGCCGCGCCCCACTGGGTGACGGCTATACCGTGGGCAAGCGCCTGATGGATGACTACCTGCCCAGCGTGCTGACCCGCGAGTTGTATGCCCTGGACGGCAAGATCAAGGACGAAGTGTTTGAGCACGGCTCCTTCGCCCAGAGCAAGATGGCCGACAAGGGCGTGCGCTGCACCGACTGCCATAACCCCCATAGCAACCAGTTGAAGGCCCCCGGCAACGGTGTGTGCCTGCAATGTCACAACACGGCGGGCAAGACTGCGGTTGCCTCGGTAGATGGCCGCGGGTTGCAGGCCAGGAATTACGAAGCGCCGGAACACACGCGCCATGTCGCCGGGCAGCCTGGCTCGTTTTGCGTCGATTGTCATATGCCCGGCAAGTTCTACATGGGCAACGACTTTCGCCATGACCACAGCTTCAGCATCCCCAACCCCGAGCGCGCCGCCAGGCTCGGCACCCCGGACGCCTGCCTGAGCTGCCACCAGGGCAAGGCCGGCGACAAGATCAGCGCACAATTCAAACTGTGGGACCACAGCCAGACACTCCAGGCCCCACGCTACGACGAAAGCCTGGCGCTGATTCGCGGCGGCCAGCCGGGTGCGGCACACGCGTTGTATGAGCAATTGGCGCGCAGCAACCTGCCGGCAATCCAACGCGCCACGCTGCTGGCCGAGTTGCCCAACTACCCCAGTGAGCAGGCGTTGAAGCTGGCGACCAAAGACCTGGGCCACCCTGCCCCACAGGTGCGCGAGAGTGCGCTTCGGGCGGTCAGCGCCTTGCTGCCGCCTGCCGAGCGCGTGGCGCTGTATCGCCCCTTGCTCAAGGACCCGGTGCGGGCGGTGCGCATTCTCGCCGCGCGGGATCTGCTCAGCGTCGCAGCGCAAGGCCTGGGCCCGGCCTGGGAACAGGCCATCGGTGAATACGAGAACGTGCAACGGAGCCTGCAAGAGCGCGCCGAAGCCAACCTCAACCTGGCCATGCTGTACCAGGCCAGCGGGCGCGCCGGCCTGGTCGAAGCCCAACTGCGCACGGCGCTGCTGCGCGACCCGGACTTCTACCCGGCGCTGGTGACCCTCGCACAGTGGCTGGAGGCCAATGGCCGGGGCGAAGAAGCCCGCCGCCTGGTTGCCGAAAACCTCAAGCAACATCCCGAGGCCGCGCTGCTGCAACATACCCAAGGGTTGATGCTGATTCGCCAGGGCCATACGCCGTCGGCGCTGACGCACTTGCGCGAAGCCGCCCGCCTGGAACCGGGCAACGGGCAGTACAGCTTTGTGCTGGCGGTGGCGTTGCACGACGGTGGTCAGGTCGACAAGGCCTGCCAGCAGTTGGAAGCACTGCTCCAGCGCCAACCGTATAACCGTAACGCGCGGCTGTCGCTGATCCAGTACTACCTGGAGAACAATCAGGAACCCAAGGCGCAAGTGGTGATGCAGGGCTGGAAAAAACTCAATCCTGGCGACCCGGCATTGAAGTAAGCACCTGCCGCCGCCGAAACAGCGGCCGCGGCTCAATCACCGAGCGACCATAGCTCACGCTCATGCCCGCCAGGCCCTTGAGTGCGTCGACGGCCGACTTGTCCTCGCGCACGGCGAACCCGTCGAAACCACACTGGCGCATATGGCTCAGTTGGTCGCGCAGCACATCCCCCACCGCCCGCAACTCGCCCTGCCAGCCCATGCGCGTGCGCAGCAGATAGGCCTGGCTGTAGGCCCGGCCATCGCGAAAGCTGGGGAAGTCCAGGGCAATCAGCGGCAACACCTCCAGCCACGGCTGCAGGTGTTCGACTTCATCGTCCGGGCCGAGCCACACCGCGTCCTGCGGCGGCTCTGGCACAATACGCCGGCTCAGCCACAGGGCCAGCGGCAGGATCAACGGGCCAGCGGGCAGCGGTACGGCGGCGTCGCGCACCAGGGTCCAGGGGTCATCCTGCTTGATACGGGCCACGCCCTGTTCCAGGCTCAACAGATTGTTCATACCGGTTGCACCACGCTGCCATACACCCGCTCCTTGAACGGCTCCAGGCCGATGCGTTGCACGGTGTCGATAAAGGGTTCGTCGCTCTCCCGGTAGCGGACGTAGGTGGCGATCAGGCGTGAGATCACATCCGGGATCTGTGCGGCGCTGAACGAAGGGCCAATCACCTTGCCCAGCGCACTGGCCTTGCCCTGGGCGCCGCCCAGGGTGATCTGGTACCACTCGCTGCCATTTTTATCGACGCCCAGGATGCCGATATTGCCGATGTGGTGATGCCCACAGGCATTGATGCAGCCGGAGATATTCAGGCTGATATCGCCCAGGTCATGCAGGTAGTCGAGGTTGTCGAAGCGCTGCTGGATCGCCTGGGCGATGGGGATCGACTTGGCGTTGGCCAGGGCACAGAAGTCGCCGCCGGGGCAGGCGATGATGTCGGTCAGCAAGCCGACATTGGCGCTGCCCAGGCCCTGCTCGCAGGCCAGGGACCACAACGCATGCAGCCACGCCTTGGGCACATCCGGCAGTACGATGTTCTGTTCATGGGCGATGCGGATTTCGCCAAAGCCGAACTGCTCGGCCCACTGCGCCACGGCGTCCATCTGCTCGGCCGTCACGTCGCCCGGCGGCGCGGCAATCCCCGGCTTGGTGGACAGCACCACACTGCTGTAGCCCGGCACTTTGTGGGGCTGCACGTTGCGTGTCACCCAGCGCGCGAACGCCGGGCTGTCAGCCATGTGTGTGCCAAAGTCCAGGTCGGTGTCGGGCAGGGCCTGATAATGCGGTGGTACAAAGGCCGAGGCCACGCGCTGGTACTCATCCTCGGTCAATTGCGCCGGGCCGTCGCGCAGGTGTTGCCACTCCTCCTCCACCTCCCGGGAAAACGCCTCGATGCCCAGGGCCTTGACCAGGATCTTGATCCGCGCCTTGTACTTGTTATCGCGCCGGCCATGGCGGTTGTACACGCGCAGCACCGCCTCGACGTACGACAGCAGGTGCTGCCAGGGCAAGCCGTCGCGAATCTGCAAGCCGAGGATCGGCGTGCGCCCAAGGCCGCCGCCTACCAGCACGCGCAACAGCATGTGGCCGCCGGCGTCCTGGTAAAGATAGAGGCCGATGTCATGCATCATGATCGCCGCCCGATCCTGGCGCGCCGAGCAGATGGCGATCTTGAACTTGCGCGGCAAGAACAGGAATTCGGGGTTGATGGTCGACCATTGCCGCAGGATTTCCGCGAGCGGGCGCGGGTCCAGCAACTCGTCGGCGGCCACCCCGGCAAAGGCTTCGGTGGTGATGTTGCGCACGCAGTTGCCGGAGGTCTGGATCGCATGCATGTCGACTTCGGCCAGGCGCTGGAGGATGTCGGGCACCTGCTGCAACTCGATCCAGTTGAACTGCATGTTCTGGCGCGTGGTGAAGTGGCCGTAGCCGCGATCGTAGTCCCGGGCAATGCTCGCCAGGGTGCGCAACTGCTGCGCACCGAGGGTGCCGTAGGGGATCGCCACCCGCAGCATATAGGCATGCTTTTGCAGGTACAGGCCGTTTTGCAGGCGCAGCGGCAGGAATTCTTCTTCGCTCAGGTCGCCAGCGACAAACCGTTCGACCTGATCACGAAACTGCGCCACACGCTCGAAGACCAGGGCCCGGTCGTACTCATCGTACCGATACATCTCGCTACCTCATCATGGCTGACCGCGCTCGACGGCAGCGGTTTCTATGGGAGCGACTATGCACTTACAGCTCAATGCGTCACAGATTCAGCTAAAAACTAAAAAACCATATCAGCCGTGCAATACCCCATGTTTTAAGGGATAAATTCTGATCCGTATTAATGTAGTTTTTCTGAGCCTGTTTTGTTTTTCATGGATTTCCTACAGTGCCCGGGACTTGAAACCGTGGAAGACTGACCATGAGCACAGCATCAACCGGGCAGGCCTATAACTATAAGGTTGTCCGTCAATTCGTCATCGCCACCGTGGTATGGGGCGTTATCGGCATGGCCATGGGCGTATGGATCGCCTCCCAACTGGTGTGGCCGGACATGAACCTGGACCTGCCCTGGACCACCTTTGGCCGCTTGCGGCCACTGCACACCAGCCTGGTGATTTTCGGCTTTGCCGGCAGCGCGCAATTTGCCGCCAGCTACTACGCGGTGCAACGTACCTGCCAGGTGCGCCTGTATAGCGACTGGCTCGCCGCCTTTACGTTCTGGGGTTGGCAGTCGGTGATTGTGATCATGCTGATCACCCTGCCCCTGGGCTACACCACCACCAAGGAATACGCCGAGATCGAATTCTCCGGCGCGGTGTGGATGACCGTGGTGTGGGTAGCCTACGCCATTGTGTTCTTCACCACCGTGGTGCAGCGCAAGACCCAGCACATCTACGTCGGCAACTGGTTCTTCGGCGCGTTTATCGTGGTGATCGCCATGCTGCATGTGGTCAACCACCTGTCGATCCCGGTGGACTGGTTCAAGTCCTACCCGGTGTATTCCGGCGCCACCGACGCCATGGTGCAGTGGTGGTACGGGCACAACGCGGTGGGGTTCTTCCTGACCACCGGGTTCCTGGGAATGATGTATTACTTCGTGCCCAAGCAGGTCGGGCGGCCGGTGTATTCCTATCGCCTGTCCATCGTGCACTTCTGGGCGCTGATCACCCTGTATATCTGGGCGGGGCCCCACCACCTGCACTACACCGCGCTGCCGGACTGGGCGCAGTCGTTGGGCATGGCCATGTCGCTGATCCTGCTGGCACCCAGCTGGGGCGGCATGATCAACGGCATGATGACCCTGTCGGGCGCCTGGCATAAATTGCGCACCGACCCGATCCTGCGCTTTCTGGTGTTGTCGCTGGCGTTCTACGGCATGTCGACCTTTGAGGGGCCGATGATGGCGATCAAGACGGTCAACGCCCTGTCCCACTACACCGACTGGACCATCGGCCACGTTCACGCGGGTGCCCTGGGTTGGGTGGCGATGATCACCTTTGGCTCGCTGTACCACATGATCCCGAAAGTCTTCGGTCGCGAGCAGATGTATAGCGTGCCGCTGATCAACCTGCACTTCTGGCTGGCAACCATCGGCACGGTGCTGTACATCGCCTCGATGTGGGTCAACGGCATCACCCAGGGCCTGATGTGGCGGGCGGTCAACGACGACGGCACCCTCACCTACTCGTTCGTAGAGGCCTTGCAGGCCAGCCACCCGGGGTTTGTGGTGCGGTTTGCCGGTGGGGTGTTCTTCCTTGGCGGCATGTTGCTGATGGCCTACAACACCTGGCGCACCGTACGGGTCGCGGACCTGAAGGTGGCGCACAATGATGCGCAGATCGCCTGATGTGGGAGGTCATTTTCAACCTGGCGGCGGTGATCTGCCTGTATGGCGCCGTGGAGTACTGCCTGCGCGGGCAATCGGGGGAAACCTTGGATGAGGCGAGCTTGATTCCGTTTGCCGACGACCCGGAAGTGGCGCGGCGGGTGGAGCTGGCGACGGGCAAACAGGTCAAGGCGGTGGCACCTGAGGAGGCCAAGCCGGGCTGGGGTAATGTCGAGCTCTAAAGCTCGGTGTTGGGCTTTTTGTGGGAGCGGGCTTGCCTGCGATGGCCATAGGTGTCTACACAACTCGCTCTTTTTTTGTAGTTGGGTGTGAGTACATATCCGTTGCTGCGGTCATGGCCGTGTCGCGGCTACCCCGGCATCCATGCCGGGGTGCCCACTGCGCAATACCTGCCTGCGGCCATCGTAGTTTGACAGGGCACCTAAGATCAAAAGCCAGATCAAAAGCAGAGCAACAGCAGAACCAGAGCGCGAAGCTGCATTCCCCTGTAGGAGCTGGCTTGCCTGCGATGACGCCCGAAAGAACACATCAGAGTATCTGGTATTCATTCGTCATCGTTAACGACCATCGCAGGCAAGCCAGTTG
>NZ_JAAQWP010000003.1:0-779944 GCF_012985535.1 Pseudomonas sp. WS 5021
TTAAAGAGCGGTTGGTTAAGATCTTTCGTCTCAACCGAGGCGCGCATTCTACAGCAGCCTCATTTGCTGTCAAGTGATTATTTTCAGAAGCTTCGAGATTTTCCTCAACAACTTCAACCACTTGCGCTTTCGATCTCTCGTCAGCGGGAGGCGAATTCTACAGCGTTACACGCTGCTGTCAACACCTCTTTTTCAACTTCTTTTTGGCTCCGATGAACTGAAGCAACCCGCTGCCGAAAACCACATAACTCTTTGTTTACCAAGGAGTTTTCCGTTTCGACTGCGCCGGAAGTGGGGCGAATTATAGACTTCTAGAATCTGCCGTCAACCCTTGATTTTGCTTTTCTATCAATTAGTTACGATCGATTAAAAAACAACCAACTCCTGCCATGTAGAACCCCTTCTATATAGAAGACACACCTCATATAACTCCCGCCTCCTTTAAAGCCGCCACATGAGCCGCTCCCAACCCCAACACCTGGCTGAGTACTTGAGCCGTATGCTCGCCCAGGAGCGGCGGCGCACTGCGATACTCCACGGGCGTCTTGGACAGCCTAATAGGGCTCCCCACCTGCGGCACCTTGCCCGCCAACGGGTGCGGCAACTCTATAGCCAACCCACGCGCCTGCACCTGCGGATCGGCAAACACCTGCGCCAGGTCATTGATCGGCCCACACGGCACACCTACCTGCTCCAGCTGGGCCACCCACTCGGCCGTGGTCTTGAACACCGTTGCCTGGCGAATCAATGGAATGAGCACCGCCCGATTGGCCACCCGCAGCTTATTAGTAGCAAACCGTGGATCATCAGCCCACTGCGGCTGCCCGGCGACCTGGGCAAACTTGCGGAACTGGCCGTCATTACCCACGGTCAGGATGAAATCGCCATCTGCCGTGGGAAAGTCCTGATACGGCACGATATTCGGATGCGCATTACCCAGCCGCTTGGGCGCTACCCCCGTCGTCAGGTAATTCATCGCCTGGTTGGCCAGGCAGGCAACCTGGACATCCAGCAACGCCATATCAATATGCTGGCCGCCGCCATCATGGTCGCGGTGCGCCATGGCCGCCAGAATCGCCACGGCTGAGTAAAGTCCGGTCAAAATATCGGTCAGGGCCACACCTACCTTGACCGGGCCTTCGCCCTCATCACCCTCGGGACGCCCCGTCAGGCTCATCAGACCGCCCAGGCCCTGAATCATGAAGTCATAGCCAGCGCGCGCCGCATACGGCCCAGTCTGGCCAAACCCCGTGATAGAGCAATAGATCAGCTGCGGATTGAGCTCCTTGAGCGACTCATAGTCCAGGCCATACGCCGCCAAGCCGCCCACCTTGAAGTTCTCGATCAAGATATCCGACTTCGCCGCCAGGTCCCGGACCAGCTTCTGCCCCTCCGGCCGCGTGAAGTCGATAGTCACCGACTCCTTATTACGATTGGCCGATAAGTAGTAGGACGCCTCACTGGTGTTTTCACCATAGGCATCCTTGAGGAAGGGCGGGCCCCAGGCGCGGGTATCGTCACCACTGCCAGGTCGTTCGACCTTGATCACCTCAGCGCCGAGATCAGCAAGAATCTGCCCGGCCCAAGGCCCCGCCAGCACCCGTGACAAATCCAGCACCCGCAGATGCGATAGCGCGCCCATGGTCACACTCCTATTAATAGAACGCCTGGATACCGGTCTGGGCGCGCCCGAGGATGAGCGCATGGACGTCATGCGTGCCTTCGTAGGTATTCACCACTTCCAGGTTGACCAGGTGCCGGGCAATCCCGAACTCATCGGAGATGCCATTGCCACCGAGCATGTCGCGAGCCATGCGGGCGATATCCAGGGACTTGCCGCAGGAGTTGCGCTTCATGATCGAAGTGATCTCCACCGCGGCCGTTCCCTCATCCTTCATCCGCCCCAGGCGCAGACAGCCTTGCAAGGCGAGGGTGATCTCGGTCTGCATATCAGCGAGTTTTTTCTGGATCAACTGCGTGGCAGCCAGTGGGCGCCCGAACTGTTGGCGATCCAGGGTGTACTGGCGCGCCGTGTGCCAGCAGAACTCCGCAGCCCCCAAGGCCCCCCATGAAATGCCGTAGCGGGCCGAGTTCAAGCAGGTGAAAGGGCCTTTCAAGCCACGCACATCGGGAAAGATGTTTTCTTCAGGAACGAAGACGTTGTCCATGACGATTTCACCGGTGATAGACGCACGCAGGCCGACCTTGCCGTGAATCGCCGGCGCACTCAGGCCTTTCCAGCCCTTCTCCAGGACAAAACCACGGATGTCGCCGGCGTCGTCCTTGCCCCAGACCACAAACACATCGGCAATCGGGCTGTTGGTGATCCACATCTTGCTGCCGGTAAGGCTGTAGCCGCCATCCACCTTGCGTGCGCGGGTAATCATCGCGCCCGGGTCCGAACCATGGTTGGGCTCGGTCAGGCCAAAGCAACCAATCCACTCACCCGAGGCCAGCTTGGGCAGGTACTTCTGCTTTTGCGCTTCAGTGCCGAACTCATTGATCGGCACCATCACCAGTGAAGACTGCACGCTCATCATCGAGCGATAGCCGGAATCGACACGCTCCACTTCCCGGGCAATCAAGCCGTAGCTGACATAGTTCAAGCCACTGCCACCGTACTGCTCAGGAATCATGGCGCCGAGCAGGCCGGTCTCGCCCATTTCACGGAAAATCGCAGGGTCGGTCTTTTCATGACGGAAGGCTTCAAGCACACGCGGCGCCAGCTTGTCCTGGGCAAATTGCTCGGCACTGTCGCGCACCATGCGCTCTTCTTCAGTGAGCTGTTGATCCAGCAGCAGTGGATCGATCCAGTTGAAGCTTGCCTTACCGCCCATGAGTGAGTCCTCGCGAAGTAAATCAAAAGTCGTGCATGCAGCCTAGGCCGGGTAGGCGAGGAGGGCAAACGAGGTTTTTGCATAGCCTTGTGCTAATTTCTCACTCCGTAACGATTGAGAAAGGCGCAACAGCCTTTTATTAGTGAGAGTACGGTACATGCGCAGAAAGATCCCCAGCACCACGGCCCTGGTCAGCTTTGAAGCAGCAGCCCGCCACGAAAGCTTCACCAAGGCCGCGCAAGAACTTTCCATCACCCAGGGCGCGATCTGCCGACAGATCGCCAGCCTTGAGGAGTTTTTGAGTGTCGAGCTGTTTCGGCGCTCGCGACGCGGGGTAAAGCTCACCGAAGCCGGGCTTTCCTATAGCCGGCGAGTGGCGACGCAATTGGATGCCGTGGAGCGTGACACCCTGTCAGTGATGGGCCAGCAGGGCGCCAATGTGATTGAGCTGGCGGTAGTGCCCACGTTCGGCACGCAGTGGCTGATCCCGCGCCTGAAGGATTTCCAGCAGCAACACCCCGAAGTCACAGTGAACCTGACCAACCGTACCCGCCCGTTCCTGTTTGCCGATACCGAGTTCGATGCCGCTGTGTATTTCGGCGATGCCGACTGGTCGGGCACCGAATCTCATCGGCTGATGGGCGAAAATCCAGTCCCCGTCTGCAGCCCGCGCTTGCTGCAAAACCGCACGCACTTTCGCGCAGAGGAAATCGCCGAACTGCCACTGCTGCAGCAAACCACGCGACCCTACGCCTGGCGCCAATGGTTCAACGCCCAACAACTGAATATCCCCCGGGACATGACAGGCCCGCGCTACGAGCTATTCTCCATGCTGTCCCAGGCGGCCATGCATGACATGGGGATTGCCTTGATCCCACCGTTCCTTATTCAGCGGGAACTGAGCGAGAAACAACTGGTGATTGCCAACCCGCAGGCGCTGACCAGCAGCAAAGCCTATTACCTGATGATTCCCGAAAGAAAGGTCGAATCTGCATCACTGCACGCCTTTCGAGACTGGCTGATTGATCAGGCACAGCGCTACAGCCATCAATTCTAGAGGCTCAGGCAAGTTATTGACCTTGTAGTCAGGTAATTTCGAGACCTACAGATATACGTATATGTCGCTTTTTGACAGACTGTACCGTTCGACCGTAAAACCCTCTGCAAGCCAATATCTGCAAGCCCTACAGCGGGTATTCGGGGACAATGATCGGTTATTCATGTCGACAATTGGGTAAATCGACTTTTCCCGCGATAACCCTTTAAACACCTGTATTCCAAGAGGTTATTCCGGCACATTGCGACAATCAGTCACAGGGTGACTTGTAGTTAATTTTTCGTCACCCGTCATAATCCCTTGAAGGCCGTAAAGTTCGCCTGCAAAATGCCGCGCCCTGCTGTCATTTCAGCGGGGTCGTGCTGATCGGCCGCCCCAGTTGCGCCACTCGCGGTGCACTGGCCTTTTTACAAAAATCAAAAGCAAAAAGATCATGCAGGAGATTTGACGTGCACATTGGTGTTCCTCTCGAAACCCAGACCGGTGAAACGCGGGTTGCTGCAACCCCGGAAACCATCAAGAAGCTGATCGGCCAGGGCCATAAGGTCACTGTACAAAGCGGTGCAGGTATCAAAGCCAGCGTCGTCGACAGTGCCTATGAAACGGCAGGCGCAACCATTGGCAGTGCCAGCGATGCGTTTGGCGCCGAGCTGATTCTCAAGGTGGTCGCCCCCAGCGACAGCGAACTGACGCTGATTAAAAGCGGCACCGTGTTGGTGGGCATGCTCAATCCGTTCAGCAACGAAACCATCACCCAACTGGCCGAACATGGCATCACTGCCTTCGCCCTGGAGGCCGCGCCGCGTACCTCCCGTGCGCAGAGCCTGGATGTGCTGTCGTCCCAGGCCAACATTGCCGGCTACAAGGCAGTGTTGCTGGCGGCCCATCACTACCCGCGCTTCATGCCAATGCTGATGACCGCCGCCGGTACGGTGAAAGCCGCTCGCGTGCTGATCCTCGGCGCCGGTGTTGCCGGCCTGCAAGCCATCGCTACGGCGAAACGCCTGGGTGCCGTCATCGAAGCGTCCGACGTACGCCCGGCCGTGAAGGAGCAGATCGAGTCCCTCGGTGCCAAGTTCGTCGACGTGCCCTACGAGACCGATGAAGAGCGCGAATGCGCCGTCGGTGTCGGCGGCTACGCCCGCCCAATGCCCACCAGCTGGATGCAGCGCCAGGCCCTGGCCGTGCATGAGCGCGCCAAGCAAGCCGATATCGTCATCACCACCGCCCTGATTCCGGGTCGCAAGGCCCCGACGCTGCTGAGCGCCGAAACCGTCGCCCAGATGAAGCCAGGCTCCGTGGTGATCGACCTGGCCGCCGCCCAGGGTGGCAACTGCCCACTGACCGTCGCCGACCAGGTGGTGGTGGAAAACGGCGTGACCATCTGTGGCCCGACCAACCTTGCCGGCGCGGTCGCTGCCGATGCTTCGGCCCTGTATGCGCGCAACCTGCTGGACTTCCTGAAGCTGGTCTTCACCAAGGAAGGGCAGTTTGAAATCAACCTCGAAGACGACATCGTCGCCGCGTGCCTGATGTGCCGCGACGGCCAAGTCATCCGCAAAAACGCCTAAGCAGGGATTCAGACGATGGAAGAGCTTATCTCCCCCGGTATCTACAACCTGATCATCTTCGTGCTGGCGATTTATGTCGGTTACCACGTGGTCTGGAACGTCACCCCCGCGCTGCACACGCCGCTGATGGCCGTGACCAACGCAATCTCGGCGATTGTGATCGTTGGCGCCATGCTCGCCGCCGCACTCACCGTTACCCCGCTGGGCAAGACCATGGGCACCCTGGCCGTGGCCCTGGCTGCCGTCAACGTGTTCGGCGGTTTCCTGGTTACCCGTAGGATGCTTGAGATGTTCAAGAAGAAAGCGCCCAAGGCTAAAGAAGAGGTGCAGAAGTAATGAGCATGAACCTCGTGACGACGCTCTACCTGATCGCGTCGATCTGCTTCATCCAGGCCCTCAAGGGCCTGTCGCACCCCACCACGTCCCGACGCGGCAACCTGTTCGGCATGCTCGGCATGGCGCTGGCGGTACTCACCACCGTGGGCCTCATCTATAAGCTCGGTGCGGAGCTGGCCACTGCCGGTATCGGCTACGTGATTGTCGGCCTGCTGATCGGCG
The DNA here is from genome assembly GCF_012985535.1 of Pseudomonas sp. WS 5021. Classification (NCBI taxonomy): domain Bacteria; kingdom Pseudomonadati; phylum Pseudomonadota; class Gammaproteobacteria; order Pseudomonadales; family Pseudomonadaceae; genus Pseudomonas; species Pseudomonas sp. WS 5021. The sequence goes on from NZ_JAAQWP010000003.1 coordinate 6,024, forward strand.
GCACCGCCGGTTCGATCATGGCCAAGCGCGTAGAAATGACCAAGATGCCCGAACTGGTAGCCTTCATGCACAGCATGATCGGCCTGGCGGCGGTGTTTATCGCCATCGCGGCGGTGGTCGAGCCGCAATCCCTGGGGATCGTCAAGCAACTGGGTGACGCGATTCCTGCGGGCAACCGCCTGGAGCTGTTCCTCGGCGCAGCCATTGGTGCCATTACCTTCTCCGGTTCGGTCATTGCCTTCGGCAAGCTGTCGGGCAAGTACAAGTTCCGCCTGTTCCAGGGCGCACCGGTACAGTTTGGCGGCCAGCACAAGTTGAACCTGGTGCTGGGCCTGGCCACCCTGGGCCTGGGCCTGGTGTTTATGTTCACCGGCAACCTCAGTGCCTTCGCCCTGATGCTGGCCCTGGCCTTCGTGCTGGGCGTGCTGATCATCATCCCGATTGGCGGCGCCGACATGCCGGTGGTTGTCTCGATGCTCAACAGCTACTCCGGCTGGGCAGCGGCGGGCATCGGCTTCTCGCTGAACAACTCGATGCTGATCATTGCCGGCTCCCTGGTGGGGTCGAGCGGTGCGATCCTCTCGTACATCATGTGCAAGGCGATGAACCGCTCCTTCTTCAACGTGCTGCTCGGCGGTTTCGGCAATACGCCGGATGCGGCAGGGCCGGCCGGTTCGAAAGAAGCGCGCCCGGTGAAGTCCGGTTCGGCCGACGACGCCACTTTCCTGCTGACCAACGCCGACACCGTGATCATCGTCCCAGGCTATGGCCTGGCGGTCGCGCGGGCGCAACACGCCCTTAAAGAGCTGACCGAGAAGCTGACCCATCGCGGCGTCACCGTGAAATACGCGATCCACCCGGTCGCCGGCCGCATGCCTGGCCACATGAACGTGCTGCTGGCCGAGGCCGAGGTGCCTTACGACCAGGTGTTCGAGATGGAAGACATCAACTCCGAGTTCGGCCAGGCCGACGTGGTGCTGGTGCTGGGCGCCAACGACGTGGTCAACCCGGCCGCCAAGAACGATCCGAAATCGCCGATCGCCGGCATGCCGATTCTCGAAGCCTTCAAGGCCAAGACGATCATCGTCAACAAGCGCTCGATGGCCAGCGGTTACGCCGGCCTGGATAACGAATTGTTCTACCTGGACAAGACCATGATGGTCTTCGGCGACGCGAAGAAGGTCATCGAAGACATGGTCAAGGCCGTCGAATAAACACTGCTCCAGCGCAATACCCAAAACCCCGGCCTCCCGTAGGCTGGGGTTTTTTATTAACGGGAAAAACCCGACCAAAGGCTCTAAATCGCCACCTGGCATTCGACCATGGTAGCGGGACGAACGCCTTTGAAATCACTAGACTGCCCACCTTGCCTCCGTTGCCCGAGATAACAATCCATGTACCGTGATCGTATCCGCTTGCCTTCGCTGTTGAACAAGGTCATGAGCGCCGCCGATGCTGCCGCCCTGATCGAGGACGGCATGACCGTCGGCATGAGCGGCTTTACCCGCGCCGGTGAAGCCAAGGCCGTGCCCCACGCCCTGGCCGAACGTGCCAAGACCTCGCCCCTGAAAATCACCCTGATGACCGGCGCCAGCCTGGGCAACGACCTGGACAAGCAACTGACCGAAGCCGGCGTGCTGTCGCGCCGCATGCCATTTCAGGTCGATAGCACCCTGCGCAAGGCGATCAATGCCGGCGAAGTGATGTTTATCGACCAGCATCTATCGGAAACCGTCGAACAGCTGCGCAACAACCAGCTCAAGCTGCCGGACATCGCAGTGATTGAAGCCGTGGCCATCACCGAGCAAGGCCACATCGTGCCCACCACCTCCGTGGGCAACTCGGCCAGCTTCGCGATTTTTGCCAAGCAGGTGATCATCGAGATCAACCTGGCGCACAACCCGAATCTGGAAGGCCTGCACGACATCTATATCCCGACCTACCGCCCGACCCGCACCCCGATCCCACTGGTCAAGGTGGATGATCGCATCGGCAGCACCGCGATCCCGATCCCGCCCGAGAAGATCGTCGCCATCGTCATCACCAACCAGGCCGACTCCGCCTCCACAGTGACCCCGCCCGACAGCGACACCCAGGGGATCGCCAATCACCTGATCAACTTCCTCAAGCAGGAAGTGGATGCCGGACGCATGACCAACAAGCTCGGCCCGTTGCAGGCCGGCATCGGCAATATCGCCAACGCGGTGATGTGCGGGTTGATCGAGTCGCCGTTCGAAGACCTGACCATGTACTCCGAAGTCCTCCAGGACTCGACCTTCGACCTCATCGACGCCGGCAAGCTGAGCTTTGCCTCCGGCAGTTCGATCACCTTGTCAGAGCGGCGCAATGCCGACGTGTTCGGCAACCTGGAGCGCTACAAAGACAAGCTGGTGCTGCGCCCGCAGGAAATCTCCAACCACCCGGAAGTGGTGCGCCGCCTGGGCATCATCGGCATCAACACCGCGCTGGAGTTCGATATCTACGGCAACGTCAACTCCACCCACGTGTGTGGTACGCGGATGATGAACGGCATTGGCGGCTCGGGAGATTTCGCCCGCAACGCGCACCTGGCGATCTTTGTCACCAAGTCCATTGCCAAGGGCGGGGCGATTTCCAGCGTGGTGCCGATGGTCAGCCATGTCGACCATACCGAGCATGACGTCGACATCCTCGTGACCGAGATCGGCCTGGCCGACCTGCGCGGCCTGGCGCCACGGGAGCGGGCACGGGTGATCATCGATAACTGCGTGCACCCGGACTACCGTGACGCCCTCAACAACTACTACACCGCCGCCTGTGCCATCGGCGGGCACACCCCGCACATCCTGCGCGAAGCCTTGAGCTGGCACATCAACCTGGAAGAAACCGGGCACATGCTCAAAGACTGATCAATACAGATCCGGGTGGGTGCAAGCACAGTTGCATTCACCCGGAACTGAGCGCGGTACTTTTGAAAAAAACTGTACTGCTGTACCGGTCATTTCCTACCGCAAAACCCTACAAATCCTTTCCAAAACGCCTAAAACGCACCAAATAAGTGCTGACAGGTACAGTTGCCCCATTTCCGTACAGTACAGCCGCTATAAACAGTTAACTGGCCCCTCACAATACAGGTGAACTGTATCTAGAGAGTCTTGCGCCGGAGGAGGATCATTGGCATCAGTTAAACCACTACCTAATCCCGCCACAAGCGGAAGGATGTCATCATGGAACGTACACTCAGTTCCGAACTGTTCTTCGAAGATAAAGCTGTCAACACCCAGGCTTCCCTGCCTCTGCGCGTTATCGCCAACCTGATGTTGTGGCAGCGCCGCATCTCCAGCCGCCATCAACTGGCTCGTCTGGATTCGCGTCTGCTGGCCGATGCCGGGATCAGCGAAGCTCAACGCTACGAAGAGCTGAGCAAGCCGTTCTGGCGCTGATTTAGCGCCCGCTGGCCCTGACCTATCGGGTCCACCGCCAGCACCCCGAATTGTTGTAGCAAAGCCCGCCCCGGGTAACCGGCGGCGGGTTTTGTTGTTTCTGGGAGGACGAAAAAATAGCGTGGAAGCCATCCTCGATGCCTGGACAGGTACAGTTTAAAAAACATAACAATTAACCAGTACAATTACGCATTGGCTGATTTGTACCGGTCAAATAACCTCCGTGAGCCACCACTTCCAACTGCGCACTACCCGAACAGATAGGCGCCAGCTACTATCGCGTCATTAGTTCGTCTCATACACAGGAGTCACCCCATGTCCCGTCTTCGTTTGCTGAGCGCTGCAGCCCTGCTTGCCGTCGCCGCCAATGCCAGCGCCACCAGCCTGATCGTGACCACCGACTCGATTGTGGGCGCTCTCAAAGCCACTTCCGACGCCAGCTCCGATGCCACCTCCTCGCTGCGCGACAACAAAGTCGTGCGCGCTGCCCGTGACGATGCTGCCAGCTTCGTAGCCAGCGAAGGCGCGATCCGTGGCGTGAAGCTGGAAAGCGCCCTGGCGCAAATCCGCCAACAGGCGCCACAACTCAATGCCGCTACTGATGTGCAACTGGCCCAGGCAATCCTGGCCATCTGAGCCAGGCCTGTTTTGCAGGAGCCGACTTGCCGGCTCCTGCATAGAAGTACCCGCGCTGGCTCTCGCCCGGGCATTACGCTAGCCTTGGCGCTCGTTTTCAGTTGTCGAGTCCCATGGCTTTTTCATACCGCTTGTTGATTGTTCCCACGGTGCTTGCCGTGTGCGGGGCCGGGCCGGTCCAGGCCTTTGATCTGTCCACACAAAGCCTCGTCGCCAGCGCCTATGCCACCAGCAAAGTGACCTCGGCGCCGTTCGATCGTAAATTGATACTGGCAGCCCAGGATGACGCTGCTGCGTTTATTGCCACTGACGGCCAATGGCGGGGCGCCCGGCTGGAAAGTGCACTGGATTACCTGCGTCGCACCCAGCCAAAACTTAAGTCCAGTGACCTTGAACTGGCCCAGGCAATTCTCGTCCAATAATCATCTTTACCCTTTGGAGTCATTCCATGCGTCGCCCGTTGATCGCAGCTGCTCTCGGCCTGTTCTTGCTGGCAGATATCGCCCAGGCACAAACTCTCGTGGCCACCAGTAACATCATTGTTCGTGCCTTTGGCCGCACCATTGATTTCACCTCGGACACCACCACCTCCATCCGTGACTCCAAAGTCGTGCGTGCAGCCCACGATGACGCCGCCAGCTTTGTCGCCAGCAATGGCGATATCCGTGGCGCGCAACTGGAAGCCGCCTTCGACACCCTGCGAACTCGCGTGCCCGAAGCCCGCGACGCCAGCGACCAGGTCCTCGCCGAAGCCATCCTCGCATTGTGAGGCGTCTCACCGCCTGGCTATTGGCTGCGACGGTGCTGCTGGCCGGCAACGCCGCCCAGGCCAGCCTGCAACTACGCCTCAAGACCGACGGCTTGAGCCCAGCCCAGCAGCAGGCCAGCCAGGCATTGCTTGATGAAGCGATGCAGGCGCTGCCGCCGCGCTTCATCGAGCAACTGGACCGGCGCATCGACGTCGGCTGGACCGACGACATGCCCGCCAACGCCTATGGCCAGGCGTCGCTGGTGTCCGAACTGGACCTCAACCGCAGGCTATTGGCCAGCCTCACCGACGGTACCGCCGCCACCCAGCAGACCCAGCGACCCCACGGCACCGTGCGCCGGGAGCTGCTCGCCACCGTCTTGCATGAACTGACCCACATCTACGACCGCGCGCGCCTGTGGCCCAAGGACCAGCGCTCGTTGATCCAACGCTGCAGCCGCCAGAACAACATCACCGGCCTGATCGGCCTGCCCGATCAATGCCGTGGCCAGAATGACCGGCGCTTCACCCTCAGCGACGACCCGCGCTTGCTCGACCTGGCCGGCTGGCCGCAATACGTCGGCCGCCGTGGCGAGCGCGAGCAACACAACCGGCAAGTGGCGCGCAGTCCGGACCTGTACGAAATCACCAACCCCAAGGAGTTCGTCGCGGTCAACATGGAGTACTTCCTCCTCGACCCGAGCTACGCCTGCCGCCGGCCCGCGCTGTACCGTTACTACCAGCAACACTTCGGCTGGGCCCCGCCCGCCAAGGACGCGTGCGCCAACACCTTCGCCTTCCTCAACGCCGGCAACGACTTTGCCAAGACGCCCCTGGGCCAGGTCGATCCCGAGCGCGTGTACGCCATCGACTATCTGCTGGCCGAAGCCAACCAGAACCTGGTGAGCCGCTGGGGCCACAGCATGCTGCGCCTGGTGATCTGCGCGCCGGGCCGCCCCCGTGGCCCGGATTGCCGCCTGGACCTGGACCAGCACCTGGTGTTGTCCTACCGCGCATTCGTGGGCGACGTGCAGCTATCGAGCTGGGACGGGCTGGTGGGCAAGTACCCTTCACGCCTATTTGTCCTGCCCCTGGCCCAGGTCATCGACGAGTACACCAAGACCGAACTGCGTGGCCTGGCGTCCGTGCCCTTGATCCTCACGCGCCAAGAGATCAACGACACCGTCGAACACGCCGCCGAAATGCACTGGAGCTACGACGGCAATTACTACTTCCTCTCCAACAACTGCGCGGTCGAAGGCCTGAAACTGCTGCGCAGCGGCAGCGCCAACCCGCAACTGACCACCCTGGACAACATCACCCCCAACGGTTTGCTCGAAGTGCTCAAGGCCCGCGGGCTGGCCGACACCAGTGTGCTGGATGACCGCCGCGAAGCCTTGCGCCTGGGTTATCACTTCGACTCCTTCCGCGAGCGCTACCAGGCGATGTTCGAGGTGCTGAAAAAACACCTGCCGATCCCCCAGACCCAGGTCGAAGACTGGCTGGCCTTGAGCGCCGAGCAACGCAGGACCTGGTTCGACCAGGCTGACCTGCGCACCAGCGCCGCTTTGCTGCTGCTGGAACAGGCGAGCTTTCGCAAACAACTGATGCTCGCCCAGGACGAGGTCAAGCAACGCTACCTCGGTGCCCGCGAGCTGAAGAACGGCGGCATGGCCAAGGCCGATGCGACGTTGCAGCAGATCCTCGCCAACAGCGGCTTCCTCAGCCGCCCGGCGGAGCTGCTCGGCAGCAGCGGTTATGGATTGCCCCAGCCCAAGGAATGGCAGCGCCTGGAGTCGGAAAGCGCATCGCGCCAGAAGCAGCTGCAATCGCTGACCGGCGACCTGGATAAAGAGGTGAGGGCGCTGCTGGAGCCTTCGCGGGCTGCGGAAATTGCCGCCTGCGAGGCCAATCTCAAGCAGGTGGGTGAACATCTGCGGGCCTTGCACAAGGCGGCCGGCGGCCTGCAACTGCCTTAAGATCAGAAGCATCGCGGGCTTGTCGGATCGCCGCATCGCCGCGAAGACGTCGGCCCAGCAAACATTGAGGTTGACTGACCCACTGCTTTCGCGAGCAAGCCCGCTCCCACAGGGATCTGCGCTTAACTGACGGGTATTAGGGTTTGCCCGCGATAGCGCCCTTACAGACATCAAAACCAGACCAATCCTACGAAACATCTGTTCATCACCTGTTTACCCAGCGAAAGCTGGCTGAAAGCTTTCGCGATTAGGATCGCCCTCACTACCGGCAATAGACCGGTTGGCCAACCTGAGCGTTTTTATGCCCAGGGGCCCAATTAACAACAACAATGGTGATTCTGATGTCCGCTCGTACCCGCCTGTTTTTCCCCACTCCCCCCGTACGCCTCGCGCTTTTCGTTCTGCGCTGACCCCACCCGGTTCGCCATTCCCTAGCCGCGCTACGCCTGGAGTATTCCTATGCTGACTTTCCTTGGCTTTGCCATGGTCATCACGTTCATGTTCCTGATCATGACCAAGCGCCTGTCGGCGCTGATCGCCCTGATCATCGTGCCGATCCTGTTCGCGCTGTTCGGTGGCTTTGCGCCGAAGATCGGCCCGATGATGCTCGAAGGCATCACCAAGCTGGCGCCCACCGGCGTGATGCTGATGTTTGCCATCCTCTACTTTGCCTTGATGATCGACTCCGGCCTGTTCGACCCGGCCGTGCGCAAAATCCTCAAGCTGGTCAAGGGCGACCCGCTGAAAGTCTCGGTCGGTACGGCCGTGCTGGCGCTGGTGGTGTCCCTGGACGGTGACGGCGCCACTACCTATATGATCTGCGTGGCCGCCATGCTGCCTTTGTACAATCGCATTGGCATGAGCCCACGGATCATGGCCGGCCTGATCATCCTCGCCGGCGGCGTGATGAACATGACGCCCTGGGGCGGCCCGACCGCCCGCGCCGCCAGTGCGCTGCACGTGGATCCCTCGGACATCTTCGTACCGATGATCCCGGCCATGGCCGCCGGCGTAGTGGCCATCCTGGTGATTGCCTATATGTACGGCCTGCGTGAACGCGCTCGCCTGGGCGTATTGCACCTGCAAGGCGATGAAATCGACCATAGCGAAATCAGCGTCTCGCAGTTCCCGGATGCCCGTCGCCCGAAACTGATCTGGTTCAACGGCGCCCTGACCCTGGTCCTGATGTGCACCCTGATTGCAGGCCTGCTCCCGCTGCCAGTGCTGTTCATGGTGGCCTTCAGTATCGCGATGATCGTCAACTACCCGTGCCTGCAACAGCAGAAAGACCGCGTTGCCGCCCACTCGGGCAGCGTGCTGGCAGTGGTTGGCCTGATTTTCGCCGCCGGTATCTTCACCGGGATCCTGTCGGGCACCGGCATGGTCGATGCCATGTCCAAGAGCCTGCTGGCGGTCATCCCGGAAGCCCTGGGCCCGTACCTGGCGGTGATCACCGCGCTGGTGAGCATGCCGTTCACGTTCTTCATGTCTAACGATGCGTTCTACTACGGCGTGCTGCCAGTATTGGCCGAAGCCGCCAGCCATTACGGCATCACCGCCGCAGAAATGGGCCGCGCCTCGATTGTTGGCCAACCGGTACACTTGCTCAGCCCGCTGGTACCTTCGACTTACCTGCTGGTAGCCCTGGCCGGTATCGAATTTGGCGACCACCAGCGCTTCACCCTGAAGTGGGCAGTATTGGTATGCCTGTGCATAATGATCGCCGCATTGTTGTTGGGCACATTCCCGCTGTTCAGCACTCTATAATCGTAACAACCCACTGCGCCGGCCTTACCCCGGCGCGGTCTAACACTCGCACAAAGGAACACATATGGAATGGCTGACCAATCCGGAGATCTGGATTGCCTTCTTCACCTTGACGGCACTCGAGATCGTCCTGGGCATCGATAACATCATCATGATTTCGATCCTGGTCAGCCGCATGCCCAAGCATATGCAGGCGCGCACCCGGATCTTCGGCCTGGCCCTGGCCATGGTCACGCGGATCCTGCTGCTGCTGTCGATCACCTGGGTGATGCAACTGACCGCCGACCTGTTCGTGGTATTGGGCCAGGGTATTTCCGGTCGTGACCTGATCCTGTTCTTCGGTGGCCTGTTCCTGCTATGGAAAAGCTCCCAGGAGATGTACCACGCCCTGGAAGGTGAAGACGAAACCCACGAAGAGCCGAAAGGCAAGGGTGGCAAGTTCATCTACACCATCATCCAGATCGCGATCATCGATATCGTGTTCTCCCTGGACTCGGTGATTACCGCCGTGGGCATGGTTTCCCACGTACCGGTCATGGTCGCCGCGATCGTCGTTGCCGTACTGGTGATGATGCTGGCCGCCGGCACCATCAGCGAGTTCATCGACAAGCACCCGTCGCTGAAAATGCTCGCGCTGTCGTTCCTGTTGATCGTGGGTACCGTGTTGATCGCCGAATCCTTCGATGTGCATGTGCCAAAAGGCTACGTGTACTTCGCCATGGCGTTCTCCCTCGCGGTCGAGGCCATCAACATCAAGATGCGTACCGCCATCGCGAAGAAGAAAAAGCAGCAGGATCCAGTGAAACTGCGCAAGGACATTCCGGGTCAATAACCCGAGATGACCAAAACGGGGGCCCTTGCGGGCCCCTTTTTTTCGCCCGCAAAAAGCTGATTTCATGACAGTTTTGTTTCAAAGCCGTCTTTAGCTATGCGATGCTGGCGCACAGGCCGTTCGCCAACTACAGCTTAAGTACACACTACAAAACGGCACGCGGCACTTTTTGCTCCATTGGAGCACGACTCAATACAGGGGGCCGAGCATGCTGACCCTGCTCAATCTTCTTTCTGCAGTGACCCTGTTGATCTGGGGCACGCATATCGTCCGTACCGGCATCCTGCGGGTCTACGGCTCCAACCTGCGCCAGGTCATCGGGCAGAACATGGCCAGGCGCTGGCTGGCGTTCATTGCCGGGATCCTGGTGACCGCCATGGTGCAGAGCAGCAACGCCACGGCGATGCTGGTGACCTCGTTTGTCGGCCAGGGCCTGATGGGCCTCACGCCCGCCCTGGCAACCATGCTCGGCGCCGATGTCGGTACGGCGCTGATGGCGCGGGTGCTGACCCTGGATCTGTCATGGCTGTCGCCGCTGTTGATCTTTCTCGGGGTGATCTTCTTCCTGTCGCGCAAACAGACGCGCGCCGGGCAAATGGGCCGGGTGGGTATCGGCCTGGGCCTGATCATTCTCGCCCTGCAACTGATCGTCGAAGCCGCCGGGCCGATTACCCATGCCCAGGGCGTCAAGGTGCTGTTCGCCTCGCTGACCGGCGACATCCTGCTCGATGCCCTGGTGGGCGCGTTGTTTGCGATGATTTCCTACTCCAGCCTGGCCGCCGTGCTGCTGACCGCAACCCTGGCCGGCGCCGGGGTGATTGGCCTGCATGTGGCCATTGGCCTGGTGATCGGCGCCAATATCGGCAGCGGCGTGCTGGCCTTCCTCAGCACCAGCATGCAAAACGCCGCCGGGCGCCAGGTGGCCCTGGGCAGCCTGCTGTACAAGCTGATTGGCCTGCTGCTGATCATTCCCGTCCTTGACCCGCTGGTGCTGTGGATGGACACCCTGGACTACAGCGCCCAGGGCATGGTCATCACCTTTCACCTGCTCTACAACGTCACCCGCTGCCTGATCCTGCTGCCCACCATCGGCCCCATGGCGCGCCTGTGTGCGTGGCTGCTGCCGGAGCGCCCGGAGGCCAATGGCCTGGCCAAACCCCGCCATCTTGACCCCACGGCGCTGACCACCCCAAGCCTGGCCCTGGCCAACGCGGCGCGGGAGACCCTGCGCCTGGGCGACCTGATCGACAACATGCTGACCGCCATGCTGGAAGTGCTGCGCGGCAAACAGACCGCGATCACCCAGGAAATGCGCAGCCTCAGCGATGATGTCGAAGCGCTCTACAGCGCGATCAAACTGTACCTGGCGCAAATGCCCCGGGAAGACCTGAGTGAGCACGACAGCCGGCGCTGGGCCGAGATCATCGAGCTATCGATCAACCTGAAGCTGGCCGGCGACTTGATCGAGCGCATGCTGCGCAAGGTCCAGCAGCAGAAAACCTCCCAGCGCCGCTCGTTTTCCGAAGTCGGGCTGGAAGAACTGGCCGGCCTGCACAGCCAGTTGATCGCCAACCTGCGCCTGGGCCTGTCGGTGTTCCTCAGCGCCGACCCGGAAAGCGCCCGCCAATTGCTGCGCGAGAAGCGCCGCTTCCGCGCCCAGGAACGGCGCCTGGCCCACGCCCATGTCAGCCGCCTGCAACGCAAGATCGTGCAAAGCATCGAGACCAGTTCCCTGCACCTGGAGCTGATTGCCGACATGAAACGCCTGAACTCGTTGTTTTGCAGCAGTGCTTATGTAGTGTTGGAAACCTCCGAGACCGGCGCGCTGGCCACGGACAATATTGCCGACATCACCCATTCGCCCTGAACGAACCGCACGCCCGGGGAGTCAGTTAAAAACACCGCCCAACCAATGTGGGAGCGGGCTTGCCCGCGATAGCGGTGTGTCAGCAGACGAATACGTGCCTGACACACTGGCTGCTCCCACTGTCATCACCCGCCAGGAACCCCGTTATGCGTCGCCTGTTATTCGCCTGCCTGCTCATAGGCTCGGCCCACGCCTTTGATCGCTTGCAGGTCGAAGGCTATATGCTGCCCAACGGCCTGCAATTGTTGCTCAAGCCGGGCACCGAGCGCGGGCACGTGGCGATCCGCCTGGTGGTCGGCGTAGGCCTGGACGACTTCAGCTGCGCCGACAAGGAACTGCCGCACCTGCTCGAACACCTGCTGTTCAGCGGCATCGATGGCGGCGGCGAAGGTGTGCTGGAAGAACAGATGCAGGCCCTGGGCGGGGAGTGGAACGCCTACACCAGCAATGCCGACACCACCTTCGTCATCGAGGCCCCGGCACGTAACCAGCGCAAGGTGCTGGACCTGCTGAAGGCGATCCTGACCCGTACCGAACTGAGCGACGCGGCGATCAACGCCGCCAAGCAAGTGGTCGAGCGCGAAGACGGTGGCCACTATTCGCACCTGCAACGCCTGCTGGATCGCCAGGACTTGGGGCACAACGCCAGCAATCAACTGGCGGTGGAGCTGGGCCTCAAATGCGCCGAGCGCGCCGAGGTCGAGCACCTGACCCGCGCCCAGTTGGAAAAGGTACGCCAGGACTGGTACGCCCCCAACAACATGACCCTGATCATCGTCGGCGACCTCGACAAACTGCTACCGGCCTACCTGGAACGCACCTATGGCCAGCTCGAACCGGTGGACCCCACCGAACACCGGGCCTTGCCGCAAACCCTTGGCGCCGCAGCGATCCATCGTGACCTGATCCGGGGCTGGGTCGGCGATGGCGCCAAGCTGCACTGGCTGTTCCCCGAGCCGATGCTGGACGACCAGCACGATGCCACCTACGACCTGCTCAAGGATTACCTGGATTGGGCGTTGTATCGCCAGTTGCGCCTGCAGCATGGCCTGTCCTACGGCCCGTGGAGCGAGCGCGAAGTGCTGGGCGGCGTGGGTTTCATGAGCCTGAATGCCGACCTCGACCGCGACAACCTGCCCGAGGCCGAACACGTCCTAGAGAACCTCAAGGCCAGGCTGCTTGAGGATGGCCTCGACCCGGCCACCTTTCGCCGCCTGCAACAAGCCGCCATCGACCGCCAGGCCTGGGCCGTGCAAGGCAATAGCGCGCTGGCCGACTACTATTGGAGCGCCTTGGCCGACTACGCCGACGGGCGCTTCAGCGACCCGGCCAAGCGCATCAAGGCCGTGAGCCTGGCGCAAACCAACCAGGCCATGCGCCAGCTGTTCAACCAACAAGGCTACTGGCGCATTGAAAAGCCGCTGCTCAGTTACGACGCCCTGGGCTGGGGCGCCGCAGGCATGCTGGGGCTGATCGCCATTGGGCTGATCGGGCTGCGCCGTTATCGCAAAGCAATTGTGTAATGACACGCCTATCAACGGGCTAAGACGTTATTCTGTCTGGGATTTTTTCCTACAAAGACTGCGAACCGCCGAATGCCATACCTGACCCATTTCATACAGCGCATCCTCGAACTGATGAAGCGCTACCCAGGTGTGATCGCACTCGGCGGTTTTATCTCGGGGGTGGGCAGCTTTATCCTGGTGGACCGCCAGCAAGGCATGGCCAGCTGGATCGCGATCATCATGCTGGTGAGCTGGCTGTGGCTGATGCTCGAAAACAGCTTCACCCAGCTGTTCAGCAAGGTCTTCAAGCGGGAAATTCCCGAACCGCTGCTGCGCTACGCCACACAGATGATCCACCAGGAAAGCCTGTTCTTTGTCCTGCCGTTCTTTTTCGTCACCACCACCTGGAACAGCAGCCAGGCGATTTTCACCGGCTTGCTGGGCGCCGCCGCGCTCGTCTCGATCACCGACCCGCTGTACTACAAATGGCTGGCGCCCAAGCGCTCGCTGTTTCTGGCGCTGCACACCCTGACCCTGTTTGCCGCCTTGCTCACCGCGCTGCCGATCATCCTGCACCTGACCACCGCCGAGAGTTACAAACTGGCGCTGGGGGTGGCGATGGCCCTGTCGATCCCCAGCTTGGCCGTGAGCCTGCCGCTGCGCAGCGTCAAGGGTTGGCTGATGCTGCTGGGCGTGACGGCGGCGATTGGTTGCGCAGGCTGGTTCCTACGCAGCTGGGTACCGCCGGCCACGCTGTGGATGACCGAAGTGGCGATCAGTACCCAATTGCAGGACCGCACCCCCGGCGATGACCTCAAGGAAGTCAGCGCCAGCCAACTGCGCAGCAGCGGCCTGTACGCCTACACCGCGATCAACGCACCGCGCGGGCTGGACGAGCGCATCTACCATGTATGGCAGTTCAACGGCAAACAAGTCGACCGCATCGCCCTGGATATCCACGGCGGGCGCAAGGAAGGCTACCGGGCCTGGACCCACAAGCAGAACTTCCCGGCGAATGCCGTGGGCCGCTGGCAAGTACGGGTGCTGACCGAAGACGGCCAGGTGATCGGCGTGTTGCGCTTTAAAGTCACTGACACAGCGCAAACGGACACGCCAAAGTAGGACGGATCGTGCTATTACATAGCAATTGTGGAATAGCCAAACAAGCTCGGAGCTTATGACCAGTAGCACAACGGCAGGCAATGCCCACCTGGACGCATCCACCCAGCCGCCCCAACTGCGGGTCACCGGGGACTGGACGCTGGCCCATTACAGCGCCCTGAAGAAGTTGTCGACAAGCCTCGACGGCCAGTACGACGCCAGCACCCGCGTCGACCTCAACGGCCTGGGTGCGCTCGACACCGCCGGCGCCTCGCTGCTGGTAGAGCTGCTGGGCCCGGAGCGCATCGAACACTCCGCCGAACAAACCGACTGCCGTCTGCCCGCCGCCGACCGCGCACTGCTCAAGACCGTCTACCGCTCCCTGAATGACTTCTGTGTGCCGGTCAAGGAGCCGCAGGAAAGCGCCGGCATCCAGCTGTTGGCCCGCATCGGCCGCGCGGTGGATACGGTCTGGCAAGACGCCATGACCCTGCTGGGCTTTATCGGCCTGATCCTCGCAACCTTTGCCCGCGGCGTGTTCCGGCCCAAGCGCTGGCGCCTGACGCCGATGGTGGCGCATATCGAACAGACCGGGCTCGATGCCGCACCCATCGTCGCCTTGCTGACCTTTTTGGTGGGCGCCGTGGTCGCGTTTCTCGGCGCCACGGTGCTGGAAAGTTTCGGCGCGAGTATTTTTACCGTGGACCTCGTGGCGTTTTCCTTCCTGCGGGAGTTCGGTGTCCTACTCACCGCGATCCTGATGGCCGGCCGCACCGCCAGCGCCTTCACCGCACAGATCGGCTCGATGAAGGCCAACGAAGAAATCGACGCCATCCGCACCATGGGCCTCGACCCCATGGAGTTGCTGGTACTGCCGCGCGTCCTCGCGCTGCTGGTAGCGCTGCCGATGCTGACCTTTCTCGCCATGATTTCGGGGATTATCGGCGGCGGCGTAGTGTGCGCCGTGGCCCTGGATATCTCGCCGGCGATGTTCCTCTCGCTGCTGCAATCGGACATTGGCGTCCAGCATTTGCTGGTGGGCCTGGTCAAAGCGCCGTTCTTTGCCTTCCTGATCGCCGCCATTGGCTGCCTGGAAGGCTTCAAGGTCAGCGGCAGCGCCGAGTCGGTCGGCGCCCACACCACCTCTGCGGTGGTGCAGTCGATTTTCGTGGTGATCGTGCTCGACGCAGTCGCCGCACTGTTCTTTATGGAGATGGGCTGGTGAGCCGTTTACAGCGAGCGCCCAGCGAGGCGGTGATCGAAGTCCGTGGCCTGTGCAACCGCTTTGGCCCGCAGAGCGTGCATGAAAACCTCGACCTGGACCTGTACAAAGGCGAGATCCTCGCCGTGGTCGGCGGCTCGGGCAGCGGCAAGTCGGTGCTGCTGCGCAGCATCATCGGCCTGCGTCAGCCCAGCGAAGGGCAGGTGCGGGTGTTCGGGCAGAACCTGCCGAGCCTGTCGGAGCAGGAGCGCTCCCTGGTGGAACGACGTTTCGGCGTGCTGTTCCAGAAGGGCGCGCTGTTTTCCTCGCTGACGGTCACGGAGAACGTCGCCCTGCCATTGATCGAACACGCCGGCCTCAGCCGCGCCGATGCCGAGCACCTGGCGGCGGTGAAGCTGGCCCTGGCCGGGCTGCCGTTGTCGGCGGCCGACAAATACCCGTCGTCGCTCTCCGGCGGGATGATCAAGCGTGCGGCCCTGGCCCGCGCCCTGGCCCTGGACCCGGACATTCTGTTTCTCGATGAACCCACCGCCGGCCTCGACCCCATCGGTGCAGCGGCATTCGACCAACTGATCCTGACCCTGCGCGATGCCTTGGGCCTGAGTGTGCTGCTGATCACCCATGACCTGGACACGCTCTACACCATCACCGACCGCGTGGCGGTGCTGGCGCAGAAAAAGGTATTGGTGGCCGGAGCCATAGATGTTGTTTCGCAAACGAACGACGCCTGGATTCACGAATACTTTCATGGCCCCCGGGGCCGCGCGGCATTGGATGCCGCTCAACAGCTCAACGAGGTATGACATGGAAACCCGAGCCCATCATGTGATGATCGGTCTGTTCAGCGTGATAGTCGTGGTCGGCGCCATGCTCTTCGGCCTGTGGCTGGCCAAGTCCAGCGTCGACAGCGCGTTCCAGGATTACGAAGTGATCTTCAACGAAGCGGTCAGCGGCCTGTCCCAGGGCAGCGCGGTGCAGTACAGCGGGATCAAGGTCGGTGATGTCACCAGCCTGCGCCTGGATCCCAAGGACCCGCGCCGCGTACTGGCGCGCATCCGCCTGGCCGGGCAGACACCGATCAAGGAAGACACCCAGGCCAAGCTGGCGCTGACCGGCATCACCGGCACCTCGATCATCCAGCTCAGCGGCGGCACCCCACAAAGCGCCGAGCTCAAGGGCAAGAACGGCGAGCTGCCGCAGATCATCGCCTCGCCATCGCCCATTGCCCGGCTGCTGAACAACAGCAACGACCTGATGACCAGCATCAACCTGTTGCTGCACAACGCCAACCGCATGTTCTCGCCGGCTAACGTCGACCGCCTGAGCGGCACCCTGGCGCACCTGGAGCAGACCACCGGGGCCATCGCCGAGCAACGGGGCGATATCAAGGTGGTGATGCAGCAATTGGCCCAGGTCAGCAAACAGGCCGGCGGCGCCCTGGAGCAGACCACCGCGCTGATGCGCAACGCCAACGGGCTGCTCAACGACCAGGGCAAACAGATGTTCGGCAGCGCCGAAGGGGCCATGCGCTCCCTGGAGCAAAGCACCGCCACCATCAACAGTTTGTTGGACAGCAACAAGGACTCCCTGAACAGCGGCATGCAGGGCCTCAACGAACTGGCGCCCGCCGTGCGCGAGCTGCGCGATACCCTCGGCTCCCTGCGCGCCATCACCCGTCGCCTGGAAGCCAACCCCAGCGGGTATCTGCTGGGCAGTGACAAGAACAAGGAGTTCACGCCATGAAGCGTGCTTACCAAATGATCCTCCCGGTAGCCCTGGCCCTGGTCAGCGCCTGCTCGATCCTGCCCAAGGCCGATCCGTCCAATGTCTACCGGCTGCCGGCGGCCCAGGCGCCAGCACCTGCCCATGGCAGCGCGGGCACCTGGTCATTGCGCCTGGCCAAGCCGCAGGCCAGTGAATTCCTCGACAGCCCGCGCATTGCCGTGGTGCCCCAGGGCGACTTGATCAGCAGCTACGCCCAGTCGCGCTGGAGCGATCCGGCGCCGGTGCTGCTGCGCAACCGTCTGCTGGACGGTTTCCAGCGTGATGGCCGGGTGGCGTTCCTGAGCACTGATGACACCAACCTGCAGGCGGATTTCGAGCTGGGCGGGCAGTTGCAGGCCTTCCAGAGCGAGTACCGGGGCGCGGCGGTGGAGGTGGTGATCCGGCTGGATGCGCGATTGGTGCGCGGCAGTGACCAGCGGATCGTAGCGGCCAAGCGCTTTGAAGTGCGCCAGCCGGTGAGTGATACCCAGGTGCCGGCGGTAGTGGCCGGGTTTGGGTTGGCGGGGGATCAGTTGAACAAGCAGGTGGTGGATTGGGTGGTGGCGCAGGGCAACTCAGCACCTAAACGCTGAGGGCCTCATCGCAGGCAAGCCAGCTCCCACATTTGACGGTGTTCACACATCAAAATGTGGGAGCTGGCTTGCCTGCGATAGCGATCTAAAGCTTAGCCAAAGAACCAGTAGCAGACAGCAATCGCCGCCACCACACCGGCCAATTCCGCCAGCAACGCACACCCCACCGCATGCCGCGCCCGCTGGATACCCACCGAGCCAAAGTACACCGCCAGCACGTAGAAGGTGGTCTCGGTACTGCCCTGGATCGTCGCCGCCACCAGCGCCGGGAAGCTGTCCACACCCTGGGTCTGCATGGTCTCGATCAGCATCGCCCGCGCCGCGCTGCCGGAGAAGGGCTTGACCATCGCCGTGGGCAAGGCATCGACAAAACGCGTGTCCAGGCCCGTCCAGGCCACCAGATGGCGAATCCCTTCGAGGCCAAACTCCAGCGCCCCGGAAGCGCGCAGTACGCCAACCGCACACAGCATCGCCACCAGGTACGGCAGCAGGTTCTTCGCGACGTCAAAGCCCTCTTTGGCGCCTTCGACAAACGCTTCATAGACCTTGACCTTGCGCAGCGCACCGATCAGCAAAAACAGCATGATCAGGCCAAACAACGTGAGGTTGCCGAGGATCGAAGACAAGCCCGCCAGGGCCGTGGCCGACATCGTCGCCAGCAAGGCCATGAAGCCGCCCAGCACCAGCGCACCGGGGATCAGGTACGCCAGCACTACCGGGTCCCAAAGGCGCAGGCGCTGCATCAGCGCCACCGACAGCAGGCCCACCAGGGTCGAGGCGCTGGTGGCTAGCAGGATCGGCAGGAACACCAGGGTCGGGTCGGGCGCGCCTTGCTGGGCGCGGTACATGAAGATCGTCACCGGCAGCAAGGTCAGGGAAGACGCGTTGAGCACCAGGAACAGGATCTGCGCGTTGGTCGCGGTGTTGGGGATCGGATTGAGTTCTTGCAGCGCCTTCATGGCCTTGAGGCCGATCGGCGTCGCCGCGTTATCCAGGCCCAGGCCGTTGGCGGCAAAGTTGAGGGTGATCAAGCCGATGGCCGGGTGACCGGCCGGTACTTCCGGCATCAGCCGCAAGAATAGCGGGCCCAGGGCCTTGGCCAGCCACTCGACGATCCCGGCCTTCTCGGCGATGCGCAAAAAGCCCAGCCACAGGGTCAAGGTGCCGAACAGCAGCACCATCACTTCCACAGACAGCTTGGCCATGGCGAAAATACTCTCCACCATCGCCGCAAAGATCCCGGCGTTACCGCCCACCAGCCATTGCACCAGCGCCGATACCATCGCCACGACAAAGAAGCCAAGCCACAGGCCATTGAGCATCAGTCACACCCCTTTAAATATGTGGCGAATGATAGCGGGGCTGACAGAAACGACAAACCCCGGATTTACCGGGGTTTGTGCGTATCAAGCAGGGATCAGCCCTGGCTGGTCTCGCCAGCCGGCAGCGCGGTCTTGGTCCGCCAGTGTGGCAGGGAGTTCCAGTAGCGCTCGCCCTTGGCATCGTCGTACATGCCTTCCCAACGCGCGATGACCAACACGGCCAGGGCGTTGCCGATCACGTTCAGGGCGGTACGCGCCATGTCCATGATGCGGTCGACACCGGCGATGAACGCCAGGCCTTCCAATGGGATACCCACGCTGCCCAGGGTGGCCAGCAGCACCACGAAGGACACGCCCGGCACGCCGGCGATACCTTTGGAGGTGACCATCAGGGTGAGTACCAGCATCAGTTGCTGGCCAACCGACAGGTCGATGCCATACAGCTGGGCAATGAAGATCGCCGCGATGCTCTGGTACAGGGTCGAACCGTCGAGGTTGAACGAGTAACCGGTCGGCACCACGAAGCTGCAAATGGCTTTCGGCGCACCGTAGGCTTCCATCTTCTCGATCACGCGCGGCAGCACGGTCTCGGAGCTGGCGGTGGAGTAGGCCAGTACCAGCTCATCCTTGAAGATGCGCATCAACTTGATCACCGAGAAGCCAAACAGGCGGGCGATCAGGCCAAGAATCACAAAGGCGAAGAACAGGATGGCAACGTAGACCAGGATTACCAGCTTGGCCAATGGCAACAGCGAGGCGAAGCCGAAGTTGGCCACGGTCACGGCGATCAGGGCGAATACACCGATAGGGGCGTATTTCATGATCATGTGGGTGACTTTGAACATGCTCTCGGACACGCCCTGGAACATGGTGACCAGGGGTTCGCGCAGGTCTGGCTTGAGGCTCGACAAGCCCAGGCCGAACAACACGGAGAAGAAGATGATCGGCAGCATCTCGCCACGGGCCACGGCGGCAAAGATGTTCGATGGGATCAGGTTGAGGATGGTCTCGATGAACGCATGTTCATGCTGCACCTCGGCGGCGGTCGCCTGGTACTTGGAGATATCCACGGTACCCAGGGTACTCATGTCGATCCCGGCACCGGGGTGGAACAGGTTGGCCAACAGCAGACCGACCACAATCGCGATGGTAGTGACCACTTCGAAGTAAACGATGGTCTTCACGCCGATCCGACCGAGTTTTTTCGCATCCCCCACACCGGCGATTCCGACAATCAGCGACGAAATCACGATCGGGATCACGATCATCTTGATCAGGCGGATAAAGATATCGCCCGCCGGTTGCAACACGTTGCTGATCCACCAGGCTTTTTCGGCACTGAAGTGGTTGAGTACAGCACCGATTGCAATCCCTAGCACCAGACCGATGAGGATCTGCCAGGCGAGGCTTAGTTTTGCCTTCTTCATGTCATTACCCTTGTTTCAAGTGGACTCAGGCAGATGCGCCAGCTGGAACGCCCGGGAGCGAAAAAGTGTGAGCATCAACCTCCGTAGAAGGTCACCGCAGATGGCCGATATGGCTTACTGGCAAGCGAAAAAAGGCGCAACTATTCCGATGCGCGGGGGCAGAGTCTAATGCCGTAAACGCCTACCCTATGCCGAATCGGCATGGGTTTTTGCAAATAAATCTGTCTGTTTGGTCAGTTCGAATGCGACATTTTGTCAGGCATACCTGCCGTGAACCGGTCATTTCAGGCTTGCCCAGGGATTTTCGGTTTTTTTGCGGGGAGGGAAAAACTCTTGAAATTTCCTACGCATACCGTCAAGAAACAGGTCTGGCCGTAGACAAACTTTCTCGATAGATGGTCACGTAGCAACACCGTGAAACGGTTGTGATGATGCAGAAAGGAAATTTGCAGCTAAGTACAGCATAAGTGCCACGGGATGGTGAACAAGCCCGTCGCAAGTCCGTCAGGCCATAACTGCCTGCGGACCTGCGTCGCAGCTTTTCTCCTGACCCGGCCCTTGCGCAGGCACTCCCTGTACCCGTAGGTCACGCCGATCCACTTTGATCAGAGCAACCCGGCCCCCTGGTCATGCACCGCCGCCAGGCAGGTGCAAACGGAAACAGGCAGTTGGCCGGTTTCCATGTGGGTAAGGCCCGCAGACGGGCCTAGTACCAATTCGGATCTTTCTTCAGTTGCTCCATGAGCAACTTCTGCATGCCTTCATCAGGCTTGCCGATGAAGCGGTAGTCCGCATGCCTAGTTGGCGACTTGTCCGCCGGAAGCCCGGCTGGGACTTCGACCAGCATCGCGTAGGCATCTTCCTTATCAAGGCTGAAGGCAACGATCAGGCGTTTATTCAGGCAGGTGTCAGCCGTTTCACACAGCGGCCCTACCAGATACCCATCACCGTCCTCCGTCACGGCATTCATCTGCTCAGAGGTGCCCGACAGGTTGATCACCCATTCCGGCAGGCGCTCTTCCTTCTTGACCACGCCCTGCCAGGTTTCCCGATACTGCGGGTCGGCATTGAGCAGTTCATTGGCCCGCGCCTGGCCGTCATTGGCGGCCATGGCCAAGCCACTGCCGCCCAACAGCAGGGCGGCAGCCAGGGTTTTGAAAGACAAGTTGGCCATGTTCAACCTCGACCGCGACGGCCAAAGAAGAAGGAAGCGATGAACATCACCAGGAAGACGACAAAGAGAATCTTGGCGATACCCGTAGCGGTGCCCGCGATACCACCGAAGCCCAGGACTGCAGCCACAATGGCAATGATCAGGAATGTGATTGCCCAACTCAACATGGTGATTCTCCTTTTGCGTCTATAGAAGTGACTGCTGTGTAGCCATCCTGTCGCACCCAACGGGGCGGCAGGTTCGTGCCTAGAACACCCAGCGTTCCTGGACGGGTTCGTCGTACAGGGCAATGTCCTGTTCAACCGCCATCATGCGTGGGGCTGTCACGTCAGCGCTGGTGCTGCCAACGGAACGGAAATGGGTCTGTGTCATCGGTGCGCGCTCGAACTGCGGGGCGGACTGCTGGCTCTGCTGCCAATGTTGCAATTGCTGGCCACCGATCAAGGTCACCATCAAGGCGAGGCTGGCAAACAGCCCCTGTTGAAGGCGCAGTGGCGATACACGCAATGGCTTGAGGCTTTGGCGAGTCATCCTGAATCTCTCCCGCATGTTGTTTTGTTCGTTGATCACGCTTGTAGGAGAGGTATTGCAGAGTGCATGCCAGTTTTTAACCCAAATAAAAACCAATAAAATCAGCAACTTAAAAGATAGGTGCGTTTCTTGTCAGCAGCATCCTGCACGATGCGCCTATCCTCACCGTGCGAAATGCACGATGGCCAATGGTCGGATCAAGGGATCAGAGAGGGCTGTAGGACTGCCGAAGGGTCAACAAGGGTTAAAAACCCGCTGCCCAGGCATATAAGTAGGAATGGTCTCAGATAGCTGCGCGATAGGGCTTTGAATCAATCAGAATAAACCATGCAACTTGCCCGATTATTCCGGGACTAACCAAGATCAATCATTCTTATTTTAAGGAGCGCGGGACAGATGGAATCCGCCAAGGAACTTCAAGGCCGCATTCTTTTAGTGGACGACGAGTCAGCAATCCTGCGCACCTTCCGCTACTGCCTGGAAGATGAAGGCTATACCGTAGCCACCGCCAACAGCGCGGCCCAGGCCGATGCCCTGTTGCAACGCCAGGTGTTCGACCTGTGTTTCCTGGACCTGCGCCTGGGCGAAGACAATGGCCTGGACGTGCTGGCGCAGATGCGCATCCAGGCACCGTGGATGCGTGTGGTGATCGTCACCGCTCATTCGGCCGTCGATACGGCAGTGGATGCGATCCAGGCAGGCGCGGCCGATTACCTGGTCAAGCCATGCAGCCCGGACCAACTGCGCCTGGCCACCGCCAAGCAACTGGAAGTGCGCCAGCTGTCGGCGCGCCTGGAAGCGCTGGAAGGCGAGGTGCGCCAACCCAAGGATGGCCTCGACTCCCATAGCCCGGCGATGATGGTGGTGCTGGAGACCGCCCGCCAAGTGGCCGGCACCGATGCCAATATCCTGATCCTCGGCGAATCCGGCACAGGTAAAGGTGAGTTGGCCCGGGCGATTCACGGCTGGAGCAAAAGGGCGAAAAAATCCTGCGTCACCATCAACTGCCCGTCCCTGACCGCCGAACTGATGGAAAGCGAACTGTTCGGCCACAGCCGCGGGGCCTTTACCGGCGCCAGCGAAAGCACCTTGGGCCGAGTCAACCAAGCGGATGGTGGCACGCTGTTTCTTGACGAGATCGGCGATTTTCCCCTGACACTGCAACCCAAGTTGCTGCGTTTTATCCAGGACAAGGAATATGAACGGGTCGGTGACCCTGTCACCCGGCGCGCCGATGTGCGCATCCTGGCGGCGACCAACCTGAACCTGGAAGACATGGTGCGCGACGGACGCTTTCGCGAGGACTTGTTGTATCGCCTGAACGTCATCACCTTGCACCTGCCGCCCCTGCGCGAACGCAGCGAAGATATCCTGGCCCTCGCCGACCGCTTCCTCGCGCGCTTCGTCAAAGAGTACGCACGACCGGCTCGCGGCTTCAGCGATGACGCCCGGGAAGCGCTGCTCAACTACCGTTGGCCGGGCAATATCCGTGAGCTACGCAACGTCGTGGAACGCGCGAGCATCATCTGCGCCCAGGAGAAAGTCGAAATCAGCCATCTGGGGATGGCCGAGCAACCGACCAACAACTCGCCGCGTATCGGCGCGGCGTTGAGCCTGGATGAACTGGAAAAGGCCCATATCGGCGCCGTCCTGGCCACCAGCGACACCCTGGACCAGGCGGCCAAGACCCTGGGCATCGATGCGTCGACCCTGTATCGCAAACGCAAGCAATACAACCTGTGAGCTGCACCTTATGAAGCTGGCGATGAAACTGCGCACGCGGCTGTTCCTGAGCATTTCTGCGCTGATCACCGTGGCGCTGCTCGGGTTGCTACTGGGGCTGGTGAGCGTCATGCAAATGGCCAAGACCCAGGAAGCCCTGATCCGCAGCAACTTCATTACCCTGGACCTGGGGCTCAAGCTGCGCCAGACCCTGGGTGACCAGCTGATTTTGATGCTCAACGACACTCCGGACCCGGTCGCGCTGAACACGTCCAAGCAACAGTATTTCAAGCTGCTGGACGAGGGCATCGCCCACGAAATGAGTGTCGCCAGAGTGGGAGGTTTCTCTCAGGCCAAGGCCGATTACCTGACATTCCTCGAAGCGTTCGAAGAAAATGAAAATAGGCCGCCGTCCCTGCGCAATAACGAACAACTCACCACCAGCTTCAACGTCTTGCGCAATGGGCTAATCAGCGAACACAAAAGAGCGCTGGAAAACATCAATGCCACCGAAAGCCAGTCTCGCGAACGCGCCCTGTGGATCGCCGGCCTGCTCGGGCTGGTGGGCCTGGCGGTGCTGATCATCGGCTTCATCACCGCCCACGGCATCGCCCGACGCTTTGGCGGGCCGATCGAAGCCCTGGCCAAGGCAGCCGACAAAATCGGCCAAGGCAACTTTGATGTCACCCTGCCGATTTCTTCGGCGGCGGAAATGAACCAACTGACCCGGCGCTTTGGCATCATGGCCGAAGCGCTGCGCCAGCATCAGGCCACCAATGTCGACGAATTGCTCGCCGGCCAGCAACGCTTGCAGGCGGTGCTCGACAGCATCGACGACGGCTTGCTGATGATCGACCGCCAAGGGCACCTGGAACACCTCAACCCGGTAGCCCAGCGCCAACTGGGCTGGGACGAGAGCCGCCTGGGGCAGGGCCTGGGCGACGCGCTGCAACGCCCCGAACTGGATGAGCAACTGCACCTGGTGCTGCGCGGCGGCAACCTGGAGCGCGCACCCGACGACCTGGAAGTGGAAGTCGAAGGCGAATCGCGCCTGCTGACCTACAGCATGACGCCGGTCAGCCACCACCAGGGGCATATTCTCGGCGCCGTGATGGTGTTGCATGACGTTACCGAGCAGCGCGCCTTCGAGCGCGTGCGTAGCGAATTCGTGCTGCGTGCCTCCCATGAACTGCGTACGCCGGTCACCGGCATGCACATGGCATTCGGCCTGTTCCAGGAGCGGGCGAAATTCCCTCCTGAATCCCGCGAAGCCGACCTGCTGAACACGGTCAACGAAGAAATGCAGCGCTTGATGCAACTGATCAACGACCTGCTCAACTTTTCCCGCTACCAGAACGGCCTGCAAAAACTCACTCTGGCGCCGTGCGACATCAACGATCTGCTTGAACATGCCCGCGCACGTTTTGCCGAGCTGGCGAATGCGCAACACATCGACCTGCTGGTAGAGGCGCAGGCGCAACTGCCCAGGTTGCATGCCGACCAGGCGCAATTGGAGCGGGTCCTGGACAATCTGCTCGGCAATGCCCTGCGCCACACCAGCGAGGGCGGGCAGATTCGCCTGCAGGCGCGGCGCCATGGCGAACGGCTGATCATCAGCGTCGAGGACAATGGCGAAGGCATCGCCTACGGCCAGCAGGGCAGGATTTTCGAGCCATTTGTCCAGGTAGGCCGCAAGAAAGGCGGCGCCGGCCTGGGGCTGGCGCTGTGCAAGGAGATCGTGCAATTGCACGGTGGCCGCATGGGGGTCTATTCCCGGCCGGGGCAGGGCACGCAATTCTATATGGCGTTGCCGCTGTAACTATCAGTCAGCACGCTACTCAAGGGCAGCAACGATCAAAGGTGGGAGCTCGACGGCTCGCACATCAATTGCGCGCAGCGCTTAAAGACCTTAGCGGTGGTTCAATACCCGCAGGATCGCGGCGCTTTGCGCATCGGGCGTACCGTCGAACAACGCCGGCCTAAAGCGCATCTGGAACGCAGCCAGCACCCGCCGCGTCGCCACATCCAGCTCGCCGGTCTGCGGCGTGGAATAGCCCACGCGGGCTAACTCTTCCTGGAACCAGGTAATGCTCGGCAACTGCCCGGCGTACTCGGCCTGATACCGCTCAACCGCCTGGGCCTCGGGCCAGATCCCCAGGCCTTGATCCGCCAGGCGCTTCCACGGGAACAATGGGCCCGGATCGAGTTTGCGCCCGGGAGCGATATCACTGTGGCCGATAATGAACTTAGGGTTGATCCGATTGCGCTGGCTGATGTCCTTGAGCAAGGTCACCAGGGACTGGACCTGCGCTTCGGAGTACGGATACCAGACGCGCCCGGTGGGTGTGTCGCGGTAGCCAGGATTGACGATCTCGATACCAATGGAGCTGGAATTGAGCCAGGTACGGCCCATCCACTCACTTTCCCCGGCGTGCCAGGAGCGCTTGTCTTCGTCCACCAGCTTATAGATGGTTGCACGGGCATCATCGCCAATCAGGTAGTGGCTGCTGACTTGGCCTTTGGTCAATAGCGCCAGCGAGCCCTGCAGGTTGGTAGCGGTGTAGTGCAGGACGACGAACTGGATACGATTATCGAAGTTCACCGACGGGTGGCTGGTATCCAGGCGCGGGCCACTCGCACAGCCGGCGAGTGTGAGGGATAGAAGAGCAGCAACGAGAAATTTCATGGCAACAGACGGTACGCTAAAGACGATAATGCAACAGTGTAACGTACCGTTTGCCGGTCAGCGGCCCGCTATACAAAATGGAACAACTTTTCAGCCCGCCTGTACCTGATTGCGCCCCGCCGCCTTGGCCCGATACAAGGCTTCGTCTGCGCGCTTGAGTGTGAGGTCGCTGCGCTCGCCGGGCTGGAACTGCGCCATGCCGATGGACATGGTGATGGTCACGCGCTCGCCCTTGAAGTGAAACGGGCACGCCTCGATGGCTGCCCGCAGGCGCTCACCGAGTTGCAGCGCATCGCCCAGCGCCGAATCCGGCATCAGCAAGACGAACTCCTCACCGCCAAACCGCGCGATAAAGTCCGTCGGCCGCAGGCGTTTGCCCAACACATTGGCGATGATCTTCAGCACCTTGTCGCCCGCCAGGTGGCCGTAGCTGTCATTGATGCGCTTGAAGTGATCGAGGTCCAGCATCGCCAGCGACAGGCTGTTGCCCTGCTGATGCCAGATGTTGACCTCGGACTCCAGGCGCTCGCTCCAGGCGGCACGGTTGGGCAAGCCGGTGAGCGGATCGATCAGGGCTTTCTGGCGCTGGACCTCAAGGTGCTCACGATAGCCCTGGGCCTCCTGCTCCATGCTTGCTACCCGCTCCGCCAGCCCCTGCAACCGTGCGGCGACTTCATGTTCACGCTGGTCGCGCTGCTTTTGATGCTCGTCCATGGCCCCCAACAGCCCCTCAAGATGGCTTTCCAGCACTTGCTTGAGGTCATCGAGGTCGGCCGCTTCCTGGACGCTGCTTTGCAAGCCGTCCATCTGTTCACGGATCTGCGTATCCATCTCGCGCGCAGCGCTGCGGCTGTCGGCATGCCCGTCGCTGGCCGCCTGCAAGTTAGCCTGGAAGGCTTCCAGTCGCTCGTTGAGGCGCTTGAGGTAGGCTTCGAACTCATGCTGGCCGCTATCAGTGATGGCCAGCATCAATACCGCCAGGTCATCAAGGATCGGCAGCAACTCGTACCAATTGAGCCCGTGGGCCAGGCGCTCGCGCATGGCTTCGGCCTGGGGCCGGTGATGCTCGGGCAGGTCGAGGTCGCCCAGCAGGCCGAGCAGGGTGTCTTCGATGTGCTTGGCGACTGAGCTGTAGGAAGGCTCGGGCGAGTCGGGCAGGGCGTACAACGCCTCGGGATCGATTTCAGCCGATTCGTCATCCAGCACCGGCGGCAATGACAGGCTGCCGATTGCCGTCGGCTGCGGCGCCTCTGGCAGGAGCTGCGGCGCTGCGACCGTACTTTCACGCTGCGGCACAACGCTCACGTCGGCAGACTGGACCGATTCCGGGGCCTGGACCACGGCAGCAGGCATTTCGACCGGCGTTATACGGGCAACCTGCGGCTGCGGCTGCGGCTGCGGCTGCGGCTGCGGCTGCGGTGCCACAAGCTCATCCACTTCGACCCGGGGCGCAACAGGCACCGGCGCAGGTGCGCTCTCAGTGACCTGCGGCTGCGGGGCCTGGGCTTGTGGCGCAAAAGCCCGCAGGGCCTGGGCCAGCTCGGGCGCATCCTCAACCGCCGGGGCGGCCGGGCTTGCCTGAGCAGCAGGGCTTTGCCGGGAGGCCGTGGCAGCGGGCTCAACCGGCGCAACCTCGGTACCCGCCTCCTTGCCCCCGAACAGACGTTGCAACAAACCCGGGCGAGCCGGTTCGTCATCCGACTCGAGGTTGCTCAGGGCCTGCCCTTGAAGGCCGCTCAATTCACTGAGCAGCAGAGGGATTTCCCGCGCCTGGCCGACGCGGCTGTCCAACTGCTTGGCAAAACTCTTGAGCGGGCGACTGACTTCCCGGGGCAAGGGCAGCGCCTGCAATTGCGTGACCAGGGAGGTCATAGCGGTGCTGATCTGATCAACCCGCGTTTCACGGCGTTGCTCGGAATCCAGCACGGCCTTTTCCAGGCGCGGCAGCAGGGCGGCGAGGGCGGCGTCCATGTCATCGCTGCGCACCACATCGCGCATCTCTTTCATGCACTGGTCGACGGCCCGGTCCGTGCCCTCGGCGGCCAGGGTGCTGCGCACCAGGCCACGGCGCAGCAAGTCGAGGCGCGCGGCCCAACGGCGTTCGAGCTTTTCTTGTTGCTCGATGCTTAACAGGTATTTTTCTTTCCAGCGCTGGGCTTCATCGCTCATGCAAGGGGTCCGCGAGGGCCGGGGCTCAACGCGGGTAATGCATCAACCGTGAGCGAACCCGGCAGACGAATCTCTACCGCGACCGGCAGGTGATCGGAAATGGGTTGCGCCAGCACCTGCACGCTTTCCAGCGTCAGGGTCGGGCTTAACAGGATGTGATCAAGACAGCGTTGCGGGCGCCAGCTGGGGAAAGTGGCTTCGACCTGGGGCGCCAGCAGCCCGAG
This sequence comes from Pseudomonas sp. WS 5021, assembly GCF_012985535.1. Taxonomy (NCBI): domain Bacteria; kingdom Pseudomonadati; phylum Pseudomonadota; class Gammaproteobacteria; order Pseudomonadales; family Pseudomonadaceae; genus Pseudomonas; species Pseudomonas sp. WS 5021. The sequence continues at coordinate 34,715 of NZ_JAAQWP010000003.1, forward strand.
GTCGCGCAACGGGGAATTCTCCAACAGGTCACTGGCGTGGGTGTTCATGTCCCCCATCAGCACCTGGTGTTTGTAATCGCCAATCAGCTCACGGATGTAGGCCAACTGCATGGTGCGGGTACGCGCGCCCAGCGCCAGGTGCATCATGACGACCACCAGCGCCTCGGGCCCCTCGCCAAACCGCACGAGAATCGCCCCGCGCCCTTTCGGACCTGGCAGTGGATGGTCTTCGATCGCCCAGGGCTTAAGGCGGCTGAGTACACCATTGCTGTGCTGGCCGAGTTTGCCGAGGTTGCGATTGAGTTGTTGATACCAGTAGGGAAACGCACCGAGCTGGGCCAGGTGTTCGACCTGGTTGACGTAGCCCGAACGCAGGCTGCCACCATCGGCCTCCTGCAGGGCCACCAGGTCGAAGTCTCCCAGCAGGTCGCCAATCTTCTGCAGATTGCCGGCCCGGCCATTGTGGGGCAACAGATGCTGCCAGCCACGGGTCAGGTAGTGCCGGTACTTCTCGGTACTGATGCCGACCTGGATATTGAAGCTCAGCAAGCGCAGCCGGCTGTCCGCCGGCAGGCCGGTGGACGCGAGATGATGCTCGTTGACCTGCGGATCATGCAGGCCAACCACTCGTTCTGTACCCCAGCGGCGCATGGCGGGCCCCTTACTTGGCTGCGCGCTCTTTGGCGATCAGCTGGTCGGCAACGTTCAGGGTCGCTTCAGGGCCGCCGGTGGAGCCGAGGTCAAAGCGGTACTTGCCGTTGACGATCAGGGTTGGAACGCCTTGCACGCCGTATTTCTGTGCCAGCTCCTTGGCCTGCTTGATCTGGCCCTGGATGGCGAAGGAGTTGAAGGTTGCGAGGAACTTGTCCTTGTCCACGCCTTGGGTGGCGAGGAAGTCAGCCATTTGATCAGGCTTGGTCAGCGGCTTGCGATCCTTCTGGATAGCTTCGAACACGGCATTGTGGACCTTATGCTCCACACCCATGGCTTCCAGGGTCAGGAACATCTGGCCGTGGGCATCCCAAGGGCCGCCGAACATGGCCGGGATGCGCTTGAAGTTCACGTCCGAAGGCAGCTTTTCGGCCCAAGGGTTGATGGTCGGTTCAAAAGAGTAGCAATGCGGGCAGCCATACCAGAACAGCTCTACGACTTCGATCTTGCCCGGCACGGAAACCGGTACAGGATTGGCCAGTTCAACATAGGTCTTACCCGCTTCAAGTGGCACATCGGCGGCTTGGGCGGTCATGCCGAACAGGCTGGCAGTGACGAGAGCGGCGCTGAGGATCAATTTACGCATGCTTTACTCCTGGACAAATAAAGTCGCCTCGCGCGACCTTTTTTATGACAGGCCTGCACGGGCATGAGTTCGTTAGTGTAACGGTAGCGGCCACAAAAAAGGGCGGCCCGCGCCACCCTTTTTATGCTTGCATCGACGGATTAATCGAGCGTTAACGTTACCACTGGTGTACGCCCGGCCTTGCGCGCCTTACTTGTGCAGGCCCTGGATATAGCTGGCAACCGCTGCAATGTCTTCATCGCTCAATTTGCGCGCGATGGTGCGCATGGTCATGGCGTCGCCATCGTTGGCGCGACCGGCTTCTTCCTTGCGGAAATCGGTCAGTTGCTTGGCGATGTACTGGGCGTGCTGGCCGCCCAGGTGCGGGAAACCTGCTGCGGCGTTACCCGAGCCATCCGGGGAGTGGCAGCCGGTACAGGCCGGCAGGCCTTTGTCGAGGTCGCCGCCACGGAACAGCTTTTCACCACGCTCGACCAGTTTTGGATCCGCCGCCCCCACGCTGCCTGCCTGGCTGGCGAAATACGCCGCGATATCCGCCAGGTCCTGATCGTTAAGATTGGTCAGCATGCCGGTCATTTCCAGGACCGTTCGCTTGCCGTCCTTGATGTCGTGCATCTGCTTGGTCAGGTATTTCTCGCCCTGGCCCGCCAGTTTTGGAAAGTTGGGTGCCGGGCTGTTGCCGTCCGGTCCATGGCAGGCGCCACATACAGCGGCCTTTGTCTGGCCAGCAGTAGCGTCACCTGCAGCATGGGCAACACCAGTGATGCCCAAGGTCAACAGCAGACTCACGATCAATTTGTTCATCAGCTAATCCAATTACGGCTAAAGGTTATAGAGTTATGAACCGGGTCTACTCGCTCATCAAAAGGATGATGGCCTGGTAATCCTCGGCACGGCATTCCATGCACAAACCACGCGGCGGCATCGCCTTGAAACCCTGGGTCACGTGCTGCACCAGCGTATCCATGCCTTGCGCCAGTCTCGGCGCCCAGGCTGCCTGGTCACCCCGCTTGGGGGCCGTTGGCAACTGCCCGGCATGGCAAGCCGCGCAAACGCGGTTGTACACAGCTTCCGGATCCTGTGTAGCCTGCGCACTGTAAAGTGGTATCAGGACACCGACAGCTAGCAGCCACTTGGTCATACGTCGACCTTTTCAGGGTTTGGAAGCGTTTTGCGTTCTAATGCGCAATAAAGGTCTATCGCTCCCGTGAACTTCATCCTTCGCTGGGACAAAGCACACACAAAATCTGCGGCATTATATACTGGCGCTACTGAAACGGGAACGACACTACTTGCCGCACCCATTCCCGGCACCGCCCACATCGGAAATCCCATGCAACTCAAGAACCCCATCCTCGGTCTGTGCCAACAGTCCACGTTCATGCTCAGCGCCGCCAAAGTCGACCAATGCCCCGACGACGAAGGCTTTGAAGTGGCCTTCGCCGGGCGCTCCAACGCCGGCAAGTCCAGCGCGCTCAACACCCTGACCCATGCCAGCCTGGCTCGCACCTCGAAAACCCCAGGCCGCACGCAACTGCTCAACTTCTTCAAGCTAGACGATGATCGGCGTCTGGTCGACCTGCCGGGCTACGGTTACGCAAAAGTACCTATCCCATTGAAGCTGCACTGGCAGCGTCACCTGGAAGCGTATCTGGGTGGCCGCGAGAGTTTGAAAGGGCTGATCCTGATGATGGATATCCGTCATCCAATGACCGATTTCGACCTGCTGATGCTCGATTGGGCAGTCGCCAGCGGCATGCCAATGCACATCCTGCTGACCAAGGCCGACAAGCTGACCTACGGCGCCGCCAAGGGCACCTTGCTCAAAGTGCAGGCACAAATCCGTAAAGGTTGGGGTGATGCCATCACCATCCAGCTGTTCTCGGCACCCAAGCGCATGGGCCTGGAAGATGCCTATACCGTGCTGGCAGGCTGGATGGAACTGGCGGACAAGGGCGCAGAACTGGCCGAATAACTTTTCTGCGGGCAAAAAAAACCCCGGACTTCGTATGGGGAGGGGAAGTTCGGGGTCCAAGTTCCGGACCGCTAGGGCGGGGTCCAGATATCTGCCAACACTTAACACAACATAGGAGCATTGAAGGGCTTCACCACCCATTCAGTAACTCTGAGTGACTTTTCATGGGTTAAGTTCCGGCGCCCCGGAAAAACTATTGGAAATAACCCTCGGATATTTCCGATCTATAGGCAACGCTGCGACCTCATGCCGCAGCACTGCCGGATAATCAGTGCGCCTGGTCCCAGTTATCGCCCACGCCGACCTCCACCAGCAGCGGCACATCCAGTTGCGCGGCACTGCTCATGTGCTCGCGAATCTTCTCGCTGACTTCAGCCACCAGGTCCTCACGGACCTCGACCACCAATTCATCGTGCACCTGCAGGATGACCTTGGCGTCGAGCCCCGACTCCGTCAGCCAGTTGTCGACCTTGACCATGGCCTTCTTGATGATATCGGCGGCAGTCCCCTGCATCGGCGCGTTGATCGCGGTGCGTTCTGCGCCTGCGCGCTCCTGCGGCTTGTTGGAGTGAATATCCGGCAAGTACAGGCGGCGCCCGAACAGGGTTTCCACATAGCCCTGGTCGGAAGCCTGGGCGCGGGTGCGCTCCATGTACTCGCGCACCCCTGGGTAGCGGGCGAAGTACACATCTATATAGGCCTTGGCCGTCTTGGTATCGACGCCAATGTCCTTGCCCAGCTTCTGCGCGCCCATGCCGTAGATCAGGCCGAAGTTGATCGCCTTGGCGCTGCGGCGCTGATCGGACGTGACCTCGTCCAGTTCGACCTTGAACACCTCGGCCGCCGTGGCCGTGTGCACATCCAGGTTGTCGCGAAAGGCGTTGAGCAAGCCTTCGTCCTTGGACAGGTGCGCCATGATCCGCAGCTCGATTTGCGAGTAGTCCGCCGCCAGCAGCTTGTAGCCCTTGGGTGCGACGAACGCCTGGCGGATCCGCCGGCCTTCGGCCGTGCGCACCGGGATGTTCTGCAGGTTCGGATCACTGGACGACAGGCGCCCGGTGGCCGCCACCGCCTGGTGATAAGAGGTATGGATACGCCCGGTACGGAGGTTGATCTGCTCGGGCAAACGATCGGTGTAGGTGCTTTTGAGCTTGCTCATGCTGCGGTACTGCATCAGCACCTTGGGCAATGGATAGTCATCTTCGGCCAGTTTGGCCAGTACTTCCTCGGCGGTAGAGGCCTGGCCCTTGCCAGTCTTCTTCAATACCGGCAGCCCGAGCTTTTCGTAGAGGATAGCCCCCAACTGCTTGGGCGAACCCAGGTTGAACTCCTCACCGGCGATCTCGTACGCCTGGCGCTCCAGCTCCACCATCTTGTTGCCCAGCTCGATGCTCTGCACGCCAAGCAACGCTGCATCCACCAGGGCACCCTGGCGCTCGATCCGTGCCAGCACCGGCACCAATGGCATCTCGATATCCGTCAGCACGCTGGCCAGGCTCGGCAGGGCGCAGAGCTGCTCATACAGCGCCAGGTGCAGGCGCAGGGTCACATCGGCGTCTTCGGCGGCGTAGGGGCCGGCCTGCTCCAGGGCAATCTGGTCGAAGGTCAGTTGCTTGGCGCCTTTGCCGGCGATGTCCTGGAAGCTGACGGTGTCATGTTCCAGGTACTTCTTCGCCAGGCTGTCCATGTCGTGACGGGTCGCGGTGGAGTTCAGCACGTAGGATTCGAGCATGGTGTCGAAGGCGATGCCGCGCACGGTGATGCCGTGCGCCGGGTCGCCGCCGATGGCGCAATTGGCCAGGATATTCATGTCGAACTTGGCGTGCTGGCCGACCTTGAGCTTGTTCGGGTCCTCCAGCAGCGGCTTGAGGGCCAACAACACCGTATCGCGATCCAATTGCTCGGGCACGCCGATGTAGGAATGGGTCAGCGGGATGTAGGCCGCTTCGTTGGCCTGCACGGCAAACGAAACCCCCACCAGTTGCGCCTGCTGGGCGTCGACACCGGTGGTTTCGGTATCGAAGGCAAACAACTTGGCGTCATTGAGTTTTTTCAGCCAGACGTCAAAACGGGCCTGGTCGAGGATGGTCTCGTACTGCGCCTGGACCGGGGCCACAGGCGCCTGGGCCTCAACTGCAACCTGAGCCGGTGCAACGTCCGCGGCGGCCTTGAGCTCGACGCGCTTGGCATCGCGCTGAATCTCGTCGATCCAGCTCTTGAACTCCAGCAGGGTGTACAGCTCCAGCAGCTTCTCGCGATCCGGCTCGATCAGGTGCAAGTCTTCCAGGCCAACATCCAGGGGCACGTCGACCTTGATGGTCGCCAACTGGTAGGACAGGAATGCCATCTCTTTATACTCTTCCAGCTTGGCCGGCAGGGTCTTGGCCCCACGGATCGGCAAGGTCGGGACAATATCCAGTTGCTCGTACAGCTCTTTCAGGCCGCCGTTCACACCGACCAATAGCCCCGAAGCGGTCTTAGGACCGATACCTGGAACGCCTGGGATGTTGTCGGAGGAATCGCCCATCAATGCCAGATAGTCGATGATCTGCTCGGGAGCGACCCCAAATTTCTCCTTTACGCCGTCGATATCCATGGCGCTACCGGTCATGGTGTTGACCAAGGTAATGTGCCCATCGACCAGCTGTGCCATGTCCTTGTCACCCGTGGAGATCACCACCGGGCGGTTGGCGGCAGCACTGCTGCGGGCCAGGGTGCCGATCACGTCATCCGCTTCGACGCCTTCGACGCACAGCAGTGGGAAGCCCAGGGCGATCACGCTCTGGTGCAGCGGCTCGATCTGCACGCGCATGTCATCGGGCATGCTCGGACGGTTGGCCTTGTATTCGGCGTACATGTCATCGCGAAATGTCCCGCCCTTGGCGTCGAACACGACCGCGAACGGGCTGTCCGGGTACTGCTTGCGCAGGCTTTTGAGCATGTTCAACACGCCCTTGACCGCACCGGTCGGCAGGCCTTTGGACGTGGTCAACGGCGGCAGCGCGTGGAAGGCGCGGTACAGATATGAAGAACCGTCCACCAGGACGAGGGGGGCTTGGCTCATGAGCAGGATCAACCTTTTCGGCGGGTCTGGCGCTAGAATAGCCGGACCAATGACAACAAAGGGACAAGGTTATCATGCGTACATTCAATCGCCTGCTGTTGACCGGCTTGATTGCACTCGCTCCGATGGCTGCCATGGCGGCAGACGACGCTCCCTCGGGAGACCCGCAAGTCACCATTCGCACGGAAGGCGACAAGACCATCCAGGAATACCGCCAAAACGGTTTCCTGTATGCCATCAAGGTAACGCCCAAGGGCGCACCCCCGTACTTTTTGGTGCGCGCGGACGGAACCGATGCGAACTTCATCCGCTCGGACCAGCCGGATATGCTGATCCCGTCATGGAAGATCTTCGAATGGAAATGATTTCTTAACTTTAATCGGCGCCGCGGCCTGCGGCGCCCGTACTGGCAGTTTTAACCATGTCTGTGTTCACCCCCCTGGCTCGGCCCGAGCTGGAAACCTTTCTCGCCCCTTATGGGCTCGGCCGCCTGCTCGATTTCCAGGGGATTGCCGCTGGTAGCGAAAACACCAACTTCTTTATCAGCCTGGAACAGGGCGAATTTGTCCTGACCCTGGTTGAACGCGGCCCCGTGGACGAAATGCCGTTCTTCATCGAACTGCTGGACGTACTCCACGACGCCGACCTGCCCGTGCCTTACGCCCTGCGCACCACCGACGGCGTGGCCCTGCGCGAATTGGCAGGCAAGCCGGCGCTGCTGCAACCGCGCCTGGCGGGCAAGCACATCAAGGAGGCCAATGCCCAGCATTGCGTGCAAGTGGGTGAATTACTCGCTCACCTGCACCTGGCCACCCAGGGCGACAAGGTGCTGGAACGCAAGACCGATCGCGGGCTGGATTGGATGCTCGACGAGGGCACGCAGCTGATCTCGCACCTCGACGCCCACCAACAGCAACTGTTGCAAATGGCGCTGGATGAAATCCAGCAGCTCAAAGGTCAGATCCTCACGCTGCCACGGGCCAATATCCACGCCGACCTGTTTCGCGACAACGCGATGTTCGAAGGCACCCACCTGACCGGGTTGATCGACTTCTATAACGCATGCTCCGGGCCAATGCTGTACGACGTGGCGATTGCCCTCAATGACTGGTGCTCGGACGCCGCCGGGGTGATCGACGGCCACCGCGCCCGCGCACTGCTGGGCGCCTATGCGGCACTGCGGCCGTTCAGCACCAGGGAAGCCGAGCTGTGGCCGACGATGCTGCGCGTGGCGTGTGTGCGGTTCTGGCTGTCCCGCCTGATTGCAGCAGAGACGTTTGCGGGGCAGGACGTGCTGATTCACGATCCGGTGGAGCTTCAACAGCTGCTGGAACAACGCCAGCAGGTCACCCTCCAGCTGCCGCTCGCCCTCTAACGCTGTGGGAGCGGGCTTGCCCGCGATGAGGCGTGTCAGTCACCTAATGAGCGCCTGATACACCGCCATCGCGGGCAAGCCCGCTCCCACATTGGTTTGGCGGTGTGCCTACAGTGACTCCAGGCACCCTGCCAAATCATTGCCCAACTTCTCCAGCAACTGCTCATACCCCTGGCCCGTGGCCGGGGTGTAGCCGCCCAGGGCATCCAATTCCGCCAGCTTCACCGGCAGGCCAGCCACCAGGGTCTCGGCCAGACGCGGGCGCAAGGGTGGCTCGCTGAACACACAGGTCTTACCCACTTCCTGCAAGCGCGTGCGCATCGCCGCCACATGCTGGGCGCCGGGCTGCACTTCGGCGGCCACGCTGAACACACCGGTGTGCTTGAGGCCGTAGGCATCTTCAAAGTAGTCGAAGGCTTCGTGGAACACGAAGTAAGGCTTGCCGGCGATACCCGCCAGGCGCGCTTTCAAACGCAGGTCCAAGGCATCCAGGCGCCCGTTGAACGCTTGCAGGTTGCTCTGGTAGCGCTCTGCATTGGCGGGGTCAGCCGCGCTCAAGTCCGCCGCCATCCTGGCCGCAATCACCCGCGCATTCACCGGCGACAACCACAAGTGGGCATCCAGGCTGCCAGGGCGATGATCGTGGTCATGGTCGTCGGCTTCTTCGCCATGGGAGTGATTATCTTCGGCGAAATGCCGCAGCTTCAGGCCCGGCAGTTCCTGCACGGCCACCGTGGGCAAGTTGCGACCCTTGAGGACCCGTGGCAGGAAGCCTTCCATGTCCGGACCGATCCAATACAGCAGATCCACCGATTGCACACGCCGTACGTCGGATGGGCGCAATGCATAGTTATGCGGCGAGGCTCCGGGTGGCAATAACACCTCTGGAACCGCCACGCCGTCCTGCACAGCGGCGGCAATCAGCTGTAAGGGTTTGATGCTGGTGAGCACCCGAACCTCGGCCTGGGCAGCCCCGGCAATCAATAAACTGGTGACAAATACGACAAAAACGGCAAAAAGTCGGGACACGATGAGCACTCAAGTCAGCAGGAACGGGTAACATAATAACGTCTCTCACAAATATCTGTCGCCGCTCATGCCTAAAACACCGCTTGCCAGCCGTCCCCACGACCACTCTCACTGCGTGCACAACGCACTGTCGGAGGCCGACGCCCTGTGCGCACGCCAAGGCCTGCGCCTGACCGCCCTGCGCCGGCGAGTGCTGGAACTGGTGTGGCAGAGCCACAAGCCGCTGGGTGCCTACGACATTCTCGGCGTGCTCAGCGAGCAGGACGGGCGCCGCGCCGCGCCGCCCACGGTGTACCGTGCGCTGGACTTCCTGCTGGAAAACGGCCTGGTGCACCGCATCGCCTCGTTGAACGCCTTTGTCGGCTGCAACCACCCGGAGCACGCGCACCAGGGCCAGTTCCTGATCTGCCGCGAGTGCCACGCCGCCATCGAGCTTGAACAAAAAAGCATCAGCGACGCGATTATCAAGAGCGCCGGCGATGTGGGCTTCCGGGTCGAAGGGCAGACCGTCGAAGTGGTTGGCATCTGCTCGGGCTGCCAGGGGGCTTGATGAGCACTGCGCTGATCCGCCTGGAACAGGTCGGCGTCACGTTCGCCGACCAGAACGTGTTGGACAACATTGACCTGAGCGTCGAGCCGGGGCAGATCGTCACCCTGATCGGCCCCAACGGCGCCGGCAAGACCACCCTGGTGCGCGCCGTGCTAGGCCTGCTCAAGCCCGACAGCGGCAGTGTCTGGCGCAAGCCCAAGCTGCGCATCGGCTATATGCCGCAGAAACTGCACGTCGACCCAACCCTGCCGCTGTCGGTGCTGCGCTTCCTGCGCCTGGTGCCCGGCGTGGACCGCACCCGCGCCCTGGCCGCGCTCAAGGAAGTGGGGGCCGAGCAGGTCATCGACAGCCCGGTGCAAAGTATCTCCGGTGGCGAGATGCAGCGCGTGCTGCTAGCCCGGGCCCTGCTGCGCGAGCCCGAATTGCTGGTGCTCGATGAACCGGTGCAAGGCGTCGACGTTGCCGGCCAGGCCGAGCTCTACAGCCTGATCACCCGCCTGCGCGACCGGCATGGCTGCGGCGTGCTGATGGTGTCCCACGATCTGCACCTGGTGATGAGCACTACCGACCAGGTGGTGTGCCTCAACCGCCACGTCTGCTGCTCCGGCCACCCGGAACAGGTCAGCGGCGACCCGGCCTTCGTCGAACTGTTCGGCAAGAATGCGCAGAGCCTGGCGATTTACCACCACCGTCACGATCATGCCCATGACCTGCATGGCGCGGTGGTTGCCGATCCGATCGCCCCTCATACCCACGTCCACGGAGATGGCTGCAAGCATGGCTGATTTTCTGCTCTACGCCCTGCTTGCAGGCTTGGCTTTGGCGCTGGTGGCGGGCCCGTTGGGCTCCTTCGTGGTCTGGCGGCGCATGGCCTACTTTGGCGACACCTTGTCCCACGCGGCCCTGCTCGGCGTGGCCCTGGGCTTTTTGCTGGACGTCAGCCCGACCATCGCGGTAACCGTCGGCTGCCTGCTGCTGGCAGTGCTGCTGGTGACCCTGCAACAGCGCCAGCCCCTGGCCTCGGACACGCTACTGGGGATCCTCGCGCCGAGCACCCTGTCCCTGGGCCTGGTGGTGCTGAGTTTTATGCACGAAGTACGTATCGACCTGATGGCCTACCTGTTCGGCGACCTGCTGGCGATCAGCCCCACGGACCTGGCCTGGATTCTCGGCGGCAGCGCGGCAGTATTGATCCTGCTCGTGGCCCTGTGGCGCCCGCTGCTGGCAATTACCGTCCACGAACAACTGGCCACCGTCGAAGGCTTGCCAGTACCCGCACTGCGCATGACCCTGATGTTGCTGATCGCCGTGGTGATCGCTGTCGCAATGAAGATTGTCGGCGTATTGTTGATCACGTCGCTGTTGATCATCCCCGCCGCAGCCGCCCAGCGTCATGCCCGTTCGCCGGAACAGATGGCGGTTGGCGCCAGTTTGCTGGGGATGCTTGCCGTGTGTGGTGGCCTGACGCTGTCCTGGTTCAAGGACACCCCGGCCGGGCCGTCGATTGTGGTCACGGCCGCCGCACTGTTTCTGCTGAGTTTTGTCCTGCCCCGTCGAGGGGTGTAGACTTGCTCGCTTTTTGCGCAATTAGAGAGTCGCAGGAATGAAGCCGTTCACCTCCCGTTATCTGCTCCTTGCCGCATTTTCCCTGCTGCTGGGCGCCTGCCAAAGCACCCCGCCCGTCGCCCCCGAGGCGCCGGACGCGCGCGCTGCGGCCATTGCACAGCTGGAACAAAACCTGGCCAGCAGTGAGCTGGCTACCGCCGAAGACCAACTGGCGGCCTTGCAGGCCCAATCGCCTGACGATCCGGCGCTGGAGCCTTATCAGCGCCAACTGGCCGAAGCCTATTTGCAGCGCAGCCAGATCGTCCTGCAAAAAGGTGATGTCAACGCCGCCGCTACGGCCTTGAGCCGCGCCCGGGCCCTGATGCCCAAGGCTCCGGCACTGACTGGCGGGGTCAACAGCGCCATCGCCCACGCCCGCAAAGCCGAGCTGGATAAAGCCGAAGCCGCCCTTAAAGCCGCCGAAGCCAAGCCACCGGCCAAGGTCATCGACCCCGCCGCCGAGAGCACCACGGTTGCGCTGAACCTCACGGATATCCAGCAATTGCGCCATCAACTGGATGCCATCGCCACCGATGTGGTGAATTACCAGTGTGACGTGAGCATCCAGGTGCCGCGCACCGAGGATTACCCGTGGCTGAACACGCTGTTGACTAAACGAGTGAAGCGGATTGACTCAGGGTATGACCTGAAGATCCACCGGCAGATTCTCAAACACATACCGGCCCAGGTGGTGCTGATTCCGCGTAAGGCGGACTGACGCCCATCGCCGGCAAGCCGGCCCCCACAGTGCAATACATTTCAACGTGGGAGCCGGCTTGCCGGCGATGAGGCCCTGTCAAACAACCAGAAACTTAAGCCGGAACCGCCTTGGCCCTAGGCTCGCGCTCCCACACCCGATGCTGGGCAATCGCCGCAATAAACGCCTTCAACGCCTTGGCATCACCGCCCACAATCAACCCCGCATCCACCTCCAGCTTCAACACCTCCAGCAACTGCTTCGCCTCACCGGCCAAGGCAATCGCCTTCAAGTGCTTGTAGGCCTCCAGCAGGTAATGCAACGCCACGCCATCGCCGCTCAATGCCTGGATCGACTTCGCCCCGCCCGGCACAAACACCGCATCGAATGCCACCGACGGCAAGCCTTCCATCGACGCGTCCACCGCCAGGCTCTTGCCATCGGCCGTGGTGACCGGCGCCGAGGTCGGCCCGAGCAACTTGGCATGGGCACCTTCTGCGGCCAGCGCCTTTTTCAGCGCGGCAATCGCGGCACCATCCACACCATTGGCGGCCAGGATCGCCACCTTGCGCGTCTTGATATTGCCCGCCAGCAAGTTGGCCTGGCTCAAGGCCGGCGAGCGCTCTGGCGCGGTCTTGCGCACCGGCACGGTGCCTTTTTTCGGTGCCGGCAGGCCCAGGTTCTGCGCTACACGCTTGGCCAGCCCGAGGTCGATATTGGCCAGGATCTCATTGACCTGGCGCGCCCGGATAAACTCACGCTCGACCTTGCCCAGCTCAAAGCTATAGGCCGCGATGATGTGTTCCTGCTCGTGCTTGCTCATGCTGTTGAAAAACAGGCGCGCCTGGGAAAAGTGATCGCCAAAGGACTCACTGCGCTCGCGGATCTTGTGCGCGTCGATACGCTCCGGGTAGGACTCGAAACCACCGTCCTGCGCTGCCGGCGCAGTTTCTTTCGGCCAGCCGCCGTCGATGGAGTTCGGCTCGTACGCGGCACGACCTTTATCGATGGTGCTGCGGTGCATGGCATCGCGCTGGTTGTTATGCAGTGGCGTCAGCGGCTGATTGATCGGCAACTGGTGAAAGTTCGGGCCACCTAGTCGGCTGATCTGCGTATCGGTGTAGGAAAACAGGCGACCTTGCAGCAGCGGGTCATTGGAGAAATCGATACCCGGCACGATATGCCCCGGGCAGAACGCGACCTGTTCGACTTCGGCGAAGAAGTTGTCCGGGTTGCGATTGAGCACCATCTTGCCCAGCGGGGTGATGGGCACCAACTCTTCAGGGATCAGCTTGGTCGGGTCGAGAATATCGAAGTCGAACGCGTGCTCCTTATCTTCCGGAATCACCTGTACGCCCAATTCCCACTCCGGGTAATCGCCCATCTCGATCGCATCCCACAGGTCGCGACGATGGTAATCGGTATCTTTACCGGCCAGCTTTTGCGCCTCATCCCACACCAGGGAGCAGGTGCCCGCCGTCGGACGCCAGTGGAATTTGACGAAGTTGGATTGACCCTCGGCATTCACCAGGCGGAACGTGTGCACCCCAAAACCCTGCATGCTGCGTAGGCTTTTTGGAATGGCGCGGTCGGACATCGCCCAGATCACCATGTGCGCCGATTCCGGCTGCAGCGAGACAAAATCCCAGAAAGTATCGTGGGCCGAGCCGCCGGTAGGAATTTCGTTGTGCGGCTCAGGTTTTACCGCATGCACGAAGTCAGGAAACTTGATCGCGTCCTGAATGAAAAATACCGGCATGTTGTTGCCCACCAGGTCGAAGTTGCCTTCGTCGGTGAAGAACTTCACGGCAAAGCCGCGCACATCACGCACCGTATCGCCTGAACCACGTGGGCCCTGCACCGTGGAAAAGCGCGTGAACACCGGGGTTTTACGGCCAGGGTCACGTAAAAAACCCGCCTTGGTCAGCGCCGAATGGTTTTCATAGGTCTGGAAGTAGCCATGGGCGCCAGTGCCGCGGGCGTGCACGATACGCTCCGGGATACGCTCGTGGTCAAAGTGCGTGATCTTTTCACGCATGATGAAATCTTCCAGCAGCGAAGGCCCACGCGCGCCGACTTTCAACGTGTTCTGGTTATCGGAGATTTTCACCCCCTGATTAGTGCGCAGCGCCTGGCCGGTGGCGTCAGAACGAGACTTCTCCAGGCTTTGCAGCTTGGCATTGGTGTTGCCACGGTCCAGGGTATCGGTGCCTGCAAGCTCGCTCTTGGGCGGCGTAGCGGGTTTTTTGGTACTCATCAGACAAAACTCCTCGTTTGCGTAGGCCAGAGCGGTCCCTGGCTCGTTTGAGCAAAACCCCGGGCACGGCACCCGGGAAATCGAGTTGCTTAAGTAGTGACTGACGGGATTTTTTACCGTTCCTTTTTTATGACCTTTGATCGCGTTATTGCCAAATCGCTGGTTGAATACGAAATAAATGCTAAGAAACACTATACGGACAGGCTAAAATGCGCGCCCGGCTAACCGCTGATCCCTTTTCAATGCGCCCCACAAGGTTCGCTACGTGATCGAGTTTCATAACGTCCATAAAACCTACCGGGTCGCCGGCAAGGATATCCCCGCACTGCATCCCACCAGCCTGCGCGTCGAGAACGGCCAGGTGTTTGGCCTGATCGGCCATTCCGGCGCGGGAAAAAGTACTCTGCTGCGCCTGATCAATCGCCTCGAAGAGCCTTCGGGCGGCCAGATCCAGGTGGATGGCGAAGAAGTCACCGCCCTGGATGCCAACGGCCTGCGCCGTTTCCGGCAGCAGGTCGGGATGATCTTCCAGCACTTCAACCTGCTGGCCTCCAAGACCGTTGCCGACAACGTCGCGCTGCCGCTGACCCTGGCGGGCGAACTGTCGCGCCGCGAGATCGATGCGCGCGTGGCCGAACTGCTGGACCGGGTCGGCCTCGCCGACCACGCCAGGAAGTACCCGGCGCAACTGTCCGGCGGCCAGAAGCAGCGCGTCGGCATTGCCCGTGCCCTGGCCACCAAGCCGAAAATCCTGCTGTGCGACGAAGCCACCAGCGCCCTCGACCCACAGACCACCGCCTCGGTCCTGCAATTGCTGGCCGAGATCAACCGCGAGCTGAAGCTGACCATCGTGCTGATCACCCATGAAATGGACGTGATCCGCCGTGTCTGCGACCAGGTCGCGGTGATGGATGCCGGGGTGATTGTCGAGCAAGGCCCGGTGGCCCAGGTGTTTCTGCACCCCACGCACCCGACCACCAAGCGCTTTGTGCAAGAAGCCGAGCAGGTCGATGAAGGTGAGCAGCGCGATGTGTTCGCCCATGTGCCGGGCCGCATCGTGCGCCTGACGTTCCAGGGCGAAGCGACCTACGCGCCACTGCTGGGTACCGTCGCCCGCGAAACAGGTGTGGACTACAGCATCCTTGCCGGTCGCATCGACCACATCAAAGATACCCCTTACGGGCAACTGACCCTGGCCATCACCGGCGGTGACATGGAAGCGGCGTTCGCGCGCTTTACCGCCGCCGATGTGCACATGGAGGTCCTGCGTTAATGGACGTGCTACTGCATTACTTCGACAACGTCGACTGGGCTGATATCTGGGTGGCCACCAACGACACCCTGCTGATGCTCGGCACCTCGCTGTTTTTCACCGTGCTGGTGGGCCTGCCGCTGGGCATCCTGCTGTTTCTCTTCAGCCCACGGCAGTTGCTGGAGCAGAAAACCACCTATGCCGCCCTGGCCTTCGTGGTCAACGCCATACGTTCGCTGCCGTTTATCATTCTGCTGATCGTGATGATCCCGACGACCGTGTTCCTCACGGGCACTTCGCTGGGCGTGGCCGGCGCGATTCCACCGCTGGTGGTAGGCGCTTCGACGTTCTTCGCGCGGCTGGTGGAAACCGCCCTGCGCGAGGTCGATCGCGGCATCATCGAGGCGACCCAGGCCATGGGCGCGACCACCCGGCAGATCATCACCAAGGCGCTGCTGCCCGAGGCAAAGCCGGGCATCATTGCTGCAATCACCGTGACCGCCATTGCCCTGGTGGGCTACACCGCCATGGCGGGTGTGGTGGGTGCCGGTGGCCTGGGCGACCTGGCGATCCGGTATGGCTACCAGCGTTTCCAGGATGACGTCATGGTCGTGACCGTGGTGATGTTGATTGTGCTCGTGCAGATTCTGCAAACCATCGGCGATAAGCTGGTGACCCACTATTCTCGAAAATAACGGCCATTGCCGGCCCCCGCCGGCATGCCCGAACAAGGAGCTTGTTGGATGAAAAAACTACTGGTTGCTTTCGCCGCGGTTGCCGCATTTTCCGCCCACGCCGCCGAGACCCTGACGGTCGCCGCGACCCCGGTGCCGCACGCTGAGATCCTTGAGTTCGTGAAGCCGGCCCTGGCCGCGCAAGGCGTGGACCTGAAGGTCAAGGTGTTCACCGACTACGTGCAGCCGAACGTACAAGTGGCCGAAAAACGCCTGGACGCCAACTTCTTCCAGCACCAGCCGTACCTGGATGAGTTCAACAAGGCCAAGGGCACCCACCTGGTGAGCGTCGCCGGCGTGCACCTGGAGCCGCTGGGCGCGTACTCCAGCAAGTACAAGAGCCTGGCCGAGCTGCCGAACGGCGCCAACGTGGTGATCCCCAACGACGCCACCAACGGCGGCCGCGCGCTGTTGCTGCTGGCCAGCAAGGGCCTGATCACCTTGAAGAACCCGACCGATATCCTGTCGACCATCAAGGACATCACCGGCAACGAAAAAGGCCTGAAATTCCGCGAACTGGAAGCCGCCACCCTGCCGCGCGTGCTGACCCAGGTCGACCTGGCCCTGATCAACACCAACTACGCCCTGGAAGCCAAGCTGGACCCGTCCAAGGATGCCCTGGCGATCGAAGGCAACGACTCGCCTTACGTCAATATCCTGGTGACCCGCGAGGACAACAAGGATTCGGACGCGGTGCAAAAACTGGTCAAAGCCCTGCACACTCCGGAAGTGAAGAAATTCATCAACGAGAAGTACAAAGGCGCGATCCTGCCGGCGTTTGATCTGAAAGACGATCTCTGAAGCCGAGCAAAGCAAAATGTGGGAGCTGGCTTGCCTGCGATCGCGGTGGGTCAGCAACCAAGAGGCTGGCTGACCTGACGCTATCGCAGGCAAGCCAGCTCCCACACTTGATCTGTGTTGTCAGCTCAGTTGCGCTGCAACAACCCGGGCAACTGCGCCACCAGCTTCTGGTTATTCAACGGCGCACGGATAAACCCGCGCTGGCTGCCATCCGGGCCGATCAATGCCAGGTTGCCGCTGTGGTCGACGGTGTAGTTCGGCTTGCTGGTGTCGGCCGGAATGAACGGAATGCTCACCGCATTCGAGACCTTCTGCACATCCTCCACATTCGCCCCGGTCAACCCTGCAAATTGCGGATCGAAGTAGCTCAAGTACTGTTTGAGCTGGGTCGGGGTATCGCGATGCGGGTCAACGCTGACCAGGATCACCTGCAGCTTATCCACCACGTCCTTGGGCAGCTCGCTCTTGATCTGCCGCAGTTGGGCCAGGGTGGTCGGGCAGATGTCCGGGCAGAAGGTGTAGCCAAAGAACAGCACGCTCCACTTGCCCTTCAACTCATTGACCAGCACCGGCTGGCCGTCCTGGTTGGTCATGGTCACGGGCGGCAGCTGGCGGCTTTGCGGCAGCAGGATAATGCCCGCGTCGATCAATGCCGTAGGGTCGCCCTGGCCCTTGCCAGACAGCACTTTGTTGACGGTCAGGCCCATGATCAACGCCACGACGGCCACCAGGATAAAGACAGTTTTTTGAGTTCGAGTCATAGGTTCAACAATAAGTAGTGGTCTACGAGCAGGGCGATAAATAGCAAAAACAGGTACCAGATAGAGTACTTGAAGGTATTGATCGCCGCGTGCGGCCGACTGCCACGGTACAGCACCCAGGCCCATTGCAGAAAGCGCGCACCCAGAACCAGCGCACAACCGAGGTACAACAGCCCGCTCATGTGGATCACATAGGGCATCAGGCTCACCGCCAGCAGCGCGAAGGTGTACAGCAGGATATGCACCTTGGTGTAGTGCTCGCCGTGGGTCACCGGCAGCATCGGGATATCGGCCTTGGCGTACTCCTCCTTGCGATGGATGGCCAGGGCCCAGAAGTGCGGCGGGGTCCAGGCGAAGATGATCAGCACCAGCAGCAACGGCTCGGCGCTCACATGGCCGGTGACCGCCACCCAGCCGAGCAACGGCGGCGCCGCGCCGGCCAGGCCGCCGATCACGATGTTCTGCGGCGTCGCCCGCTTGAGAAAACCGGTGTAGATCACCGCATAGCCCAGCAGCGAGGCCAGGGTCAGCCAGGCCGCCAACGGGTTGGTAAACGCCAGCAGCAACGCCAGCCCGGCCACCGCCAGCGCCAGGGCAAACGTCAGCGCGGCAGCCGGGGAAACCCGGCCTTCAGCCAACGGCCGCTTGTGGGTGCGCGCCATCAGCGCGTCGATGCGCCGGTCCACCACATGGTTGACCGCTGCGGCGCCACCGGCACACAGGGCAATCCCCAGGTTGCCGAAGATCAGCACCGGCCACGGCACCCCGGCGCGGGTGGCGAGAAACATGCCCACCAGCGACGTAATCAGCATCAGCACCACCACCTTGGGCTTGGTCAGCTCCAGGTAGTCACGCCAGATAGCCTGGCCGGGACGCTCGCCAATCAAGGTCGCCATGGCATCTCTCCTTTAAGGGTGATCAGGCCCGCAACCTGTTTGCGCGGGCTGAAGCGCCAACCGAACGGCACTTGGTGGCGGACCCGCACCAGGCTGGTACGGGCGTGGTAATTGACCAGCACCAGGGTCAGCAACAACGCTGCGCCGCCAGCGTTATGGGCGACCGCCACCGGCAGCGGCAAATGAAAGTACACATTGCTCAGGCCCAGGCCGATCTGCACGGCCAGGGCAACCAGCAGCAGGCCCGCCAGGCGGGTCATGCCCACCGCCTTGAGCTGCCAGGCCAGGCCCAGCAGCGCCACAGTCACCACCAGCGCGCCCAGGCGATGGGTCAGGTGAATCGCCGTGCGTGCATCACTGTCCAGTTGCCCGCCCAGGTAGTTGGGGCCGATATGCTGGGTCAGGTGAAAGCCATTGGCAAAGTCCGCTGCCGGCCACCACTCACCATGACAGGTCGGCAAATCGATACAGGCCACCGCCGCATAGTTGGAACTGACCCAGCCACCGAGGGCGATCTGCCCGATCACCAGCACCAGGCCGGCCGTGGCCCAATACTGCAGGCGCCGGGGCACGATCAGCGCCGGCAACACCCCGGACAAACGCAGGGTCAGCAGAAACAACAGGCTCAAGGTCGCGAAGCCACCCAGTAAATGCCCGGTGACCACCTGCGGCCACAGCTTGAGCGTCACCGTCCACATGCCAAAGGCCGCCTGGGCGAGCACCACCGCCAGCAGGAACAACGGTAGCTTCAAGGGCTGCCCCGGATGCCGGCGATGAGTCCAGGCGCGGGTGGCCAACAGCGCGATCAGCAGCCCCAGGGTGCCTGCTGCATAGCGATGGATCATCTCGTTCCAGCCCTTGTCGGCCTCCACCGGCGTGTCCGGGAAGTGCAACTCGGCATGGGCCAACTGGGCCTCGCTTTTCGGCACGCTGATAAAGCCATAGCAACCCGGCCAGTCGGGGCAACCGAGACCGGCATGGGTCAGGCGCGTGTAGGCGCCCAAAAGCACCACAATCAGCGCCAGCAGGGTGGCAAACAGCGCGAGGCGAAATCCAGGTTTGGCCATGACGATGCCCTTATCCGATATTCGACAGTTTCAGCAGGTGGCGCAGGTCGTTGAGCAGATCCTTGCCCTTGACCCGCGCGTCGTAGCGCAGCACCAGGTTGCCGTGGGGGTCGACGATCCACAGTTGCGCATCGCCCGGCGCGGCAGCGTTTTGCTTGAAGGTCGGCAGGTCCAGGGGCAAACGCTGCAACTGCGGATACTCGGCCTTCAACTTGGCCTCATACTCGGCGCCGACCGGCTGCGCACTGGCCAGGGCATGGCTGGCACGCGACGCATCGCGCCCCAGGCCGATCTGCAACTGGCGCGCGAGGTAGACCAGTTGCTGGCAATCGGCGGCGCAGGCCGCGGGCGCGGTGACCAGCAATTGCCAGCGGTCCTCGTCGGCCTGCACGCCGATATCGCTGCGGGTCTGGCCATTGCCGATCATTTCGCCATGATCGCTGCGGTTGTCCGGCACCCAGAACTGCCACTTGTACATCAGGGTCGCCAGCACCATCGGGCCGATCACCATCAGCAGGATCAGGATCAGTTGCCAGCGCCCCTTGCTGCGGTTGGGCGCCGCTGGCGTGTCAGACATGTTGAGTGGATTCATGGCCGCTCCCATGGTGCTTCTCCCTTGCGTTGTGCCAGCCGAGGTAGAGGTAAAGGCCCAGTAGCGCCAGCGCCATGGCGAACCACTGCACGGCATACCCCAGGTGTTTTTCCGGGCCCATGGCCACTACTGGCCACTGGGTTTCATAGGTCGCCGGGCCCGCTTCGGCCCGTAGCTCAAAGGCAAAGCCGCTGCGCTCCAACTCGGCCCACAGCGCCTGCGGGTGCAGCGCCGTCAGCAGGCGTGGCCATTTGGCGGCGGCTGGGTCGGCGTGTAGCTGGAACGTCTCGCCGGGGGCGACATACACCCAGGCGTTGATATTCAAAGGCTGGTCGGGGGTGGTGAAAGCTGGCGGCGTGCGCCGGTCCGGCCAAGGCAGCCAGCCGCGATTGAGCAACAGCCACTGGCCGCTGGTCTGGTCATGAAAGGGTTGCAGCAACTCGACGCCGGCCTTGCCGTCGCGCATGCGGTTATCCAGCAGCACGCTGTGCGCGGCGTCGAACTGCCCGCGCAACTGCACGCGGCGAAAGGCCGGATCCGCCACCGTCTCCAGTTGCGCAACGCTGATGGGCTGCGCCGCCCGGCGTTCGGCATAACTCTGGAGCAGTGCCTGTTTTTCCTGACCACGGGACAACTGCCAAAAGCCCAGGAACACCATCAGCGGTAGCAGCACCAGCACCACCAGGGTCGGAGCAATCCCGGGGCGAAAGCGTTTCATGGCGTTACCGCGAAGGTCGATGCTGTGCTGGCTATACTGAATCTCATTGCCCGCCCCTCAAAATAAGAGCCCTGGAGCCTGACCATGCTCAAAGCCGCTATCGCCCTGATGCTGATCGCTACCGTTGTGAGCCTGTTCAGTGGCTTGTTCTTCCTGGTCAAGGACGAGGGCCACTCCAATCGCCTCGTCACCGCCTTGACCGTGCGTGTAGTACTGGCCGTGATCACCCTGGCGCTGATCACCTGGGGGTTCTTCAGCGGCCAGCTGGTTTCCCACGCCCCCTGGTAAGTCGCTACAGCACGTAGACGAAGAAAAACAGACCGATCCACACCACGTCGACAAAGTGCCAATACCAACTGGCCGCCTCGAAACCGAACTGGTGCTCGGCATTGAAATGCCCCTTGAGGATGCGCATCAGCATCACGAACAAAATGATCGTGCCGATGGTCACGTGGGCACCGTGAAAGCCGGTCAGCATGAAGAACGTCGCGCCATACACCCCCGAACCCAGCGTCAGGCCCAGCTCTTTATAGGCGTGGATGTATTCCTCGGCCTGGAACCCGAGAAACGCCAACCCCAGCAACACGGTGATCGCCAGCCAGATCTTCAGCGCACCGCGGTGCCCCTTGCGCAGGGCATGGTGGGCGATGGTGATGGTCACGCTGGAACTCACCAGCAAGATGGTGTTGACCAACGGCAGGCCCCACGGGCTGATGGTGCCTTCCGGCGCCGGGAACAGCTTGGGGTCCGGGTTGTTGAGCAGCGGCCAGGCAAACTCGAAATTGGGCCACAGCATATGGGCAATGCCCTTGGAGCCTTCACCGGCCAGCCACGGCGCCGACATATGCCGCACATAGAACAGCGCACCAAAGAACGCGATAAAAAACATCACCTCGGAAAAGATGAACCAGGTCATGCCCCAGCGGAATGAGCGGTCCATCTGCGCGCTGTACAACCCGGCGCGGCTTTCCTTGATCACCGCGCCAAACCAGCCAAACATCATGTAGGCCAGCAGCAGGCTGCCGACGAAAAAGATCAGCGGGCCGTGGGATTCCGGGCGGGCCGCCTTGAGGTCGTTGAACCACACACCCAGGCCATACACGGTGATCAACAGCCCAAACGTGGCAATTATTGGCCATTTGCTTTGCGCTGGTACGTAGTACGTATCATGAGTAGACATGTATCCGTTCTCCTAATCGAGCCCGCAGGCACGCCTAGCCGCCGGTATGGACAGCCACGGGCGGTTGGCGCGCAGTGATATCGAACAGCGTGTACGCCAGGGTCAAATGCTTCACATCCTTGGGCATGTCGCGATCGACAATGAAGCGCACCGGCATCTCGATGCGCTCTCCCGGCTGCAGCACTTGCTGGGTGAAGCAAAAGCACTCGGTCTTGTGGAAGTACATCGCCGCTTCGGCCGGGGAAATACTCGGGATCGCCTGGGCGGTCATCGGCTTGTCGGTGGGGTTGAAGGCCACGAACACCATCTCGTTGACCGCACCGGGGTGGACCACGATTTCGTCGGCCTTGGAGTGGAATTCCCAGACCATATCGATGGCATTGGTCGACAGGAATTGCACCCGTATCTGACGTGACGGATCGACCACCTGCGAGCCTTCGTACTGCCCCGCGGTCTTGCCGTTGATGCCGAACGCCTTGCACATCACGTCGTAGATCGGCACCAGGGCAAAACCGAAGGCGAACATCGCCAGCACCAGGATCAGCAGGCGCGTGACCAGGCGGTTGAGAGGGACGGAGTCAGCCATGGCGCCCACCTGGGCGAGCTGGCTTCGCGATGAGGCCCTCAAGCTCTGCAGGGGTCTTGAGGCCGCCATCGCGGGCAAGCCCGCTCCCACAGGGGATCGGGAGTGTTTTCATGACCGGGCTCATTTGACCTCCGGCGGCGTGGTGAAGGTGTGATACGGCGCCGGCGAAGGAATGCTCCACTCCAGCCCTTCAGCGCCATCCCACGGCTTGGCCGGCGCCGGCTTGCCGCCCCGGATGCACTTGATCACGATAAACAGGAAGAAGATCTGCGTGGCGCCGAACATAAAGGCGCCAATCGACGACACCATATTGAAGTCGGCGAACTGCAGGTTGTAGTCCGGCACCCTCCGTGGCATGCCGGCCAGCCCCACGAAGTGCATCGGGAAGAACGCCATGTTCATCCCCACGAACGACAGCCAGAAGTGCAGCTTGCCCAGGGTTTCGTCGTACATATGGCCGGTCCATTTCGGCAGCCAGTAGTAAGCCGAGGCGAAGATCCCGAAGATCGCTCCAGGCACCAGTACGTAATGGAAATGCGCCACCACAAAGTAGGTGTCGTGGTACTGGAAGTCCGCCGGGGCAATCGCCAGCATCAGCCCGGAAAAGCCGCCGATGGTGAACAGGATCACAAAGGCCACGGCAAACAGCATGGGCGTCTCGAACGTCAGCGAGCCTTGCCACATGGTGCTGACCCAGTTGAACACCTTGACCCCGGTGGGCACCGCGATCAGCAGGGTGGCGTACATGAAGAACAGCTCGCCCACCAGCGGAATACCCACCACGAACATGTGGTGCGCCCACACGATAAACGACAGGAACGCGATGCTCGCCGTGGCGTAGACCATCGAGGTGTAGCCAAACAGCGGCTTGCGCGAGAAGGTCGGGATGATCGAGCTGACGGCACCGAAGGCCGGCAGGATCATGATGTACACCTCAGGGTGGCCGAAGAACCAGAACACATGCTGGAACAACACCGGGTCACCGCCGCCAGCGGCGCTGAAGAAGCTGGTGCCGAAGTGGATATCCATCAGCATCATGGTCACGCAACCGGCCAGCACCGGCATCACTGCAATCAGCAGGAAGGCGGTGATCAGCCAGGTCCAGACGAACAGCGGCATCTTCATCAGGGTCATGCCCGGTGCGCGCAGGTTGAGGATGGTCGCGACCACGTTGATCGCGCCCATGATCGAGCTGATGCCCATCAGGTGGATGGCAAAGATAAAGAACGTCACGCTTTCCGGGGCGTAGGTGGTGGAGAGCGGGGCGTAGAAGGTCCAGCCAAAGTTCGGCCCACCGCCCGGGGTGAACAGGGTCGAGACCAGCAGCAGGAACGCCGCCGGCAGTAGCCAGAAGCTGAAGTTGTTCATGCGCGGCAAGGCCATGTCCGGCGCGCCGATCATCAGTGGGATCATCCAGTTGGCCAGGCCGACAAACGCCGGCATCACCGCGCCAAACACCATGATCAAGCCATGCATGGTGGTCATCTGGTTGAAGAACGCCGGCTCGACGATCTGCAAGCCCGGCTGGAACAACTCGGCACGGATCACCATGGCGAACGAGCCGCCGAGCAGGAACATGGCGAAGCTGAACCACAGGTACATGGTCCCGATATCTTTGTGGTTGGTGGTCAGCACCCAGCGCATCAGGCCCTTGGCGGGACCGTGGGCGTGGTCAGCGGCATGACCGTGGTCATCGATCACAGTGCTCATGGCCGTTCTCCTGCAAGCGGATGGGCGGGGCGGTTCAGGGCATACGCAATGAAGAGGTTCATTGGCTTTCCGCCTGTTTGATGGCCAGCACGTCTTTGGGCGTGACCATGTCGCCTTTGTTGTTGCCCCAGGCGTTACGCTCGTAGGTCACGACCGCCGCAATATCGACTTCCGACAGTTGTTTGCCAAAGGCCGCCATCGCCGTACCGGGCTTACCGTGGTAGACGATGCTCAGGTGGTCTGCCGCCGGTCCAGTGGCGATTTTCGAGCCTTTGAGCGCCGGGAACATCGGCGGTAGGCCCTGGCCTTCGGCTTGGTGACAGGCCACGCAGGTGGTGTGATAGACCTTGTCGCCACGGGCCACCAGCTCTTCGCGCGTCCACTCTTTGGAGGTCAGCTCCTTGAGCTTGGCGGCTTCCTCCTTGCGCTCGCCGAGCCAGGTTGCGTAGTCGGCCTTGGACTTGACCTCGACCACGATGGGCATGAAGCCGTGGTCCTTGCCGCACAGCTCCGCGCACTGGCCACGGTAGATGCCGGGCTTCTCGACCCGGGTCCAGGCCTCGTTGACGAAGCCTGGGATCGCATCGCGCTTGACCGCAAACGCCGGCACCCACCACGAATGGATCACGTCGGCGGCCGTCACCAAAAAGCGCACCTTGGCGCCCACCGGCAGCACCAGCGGTTGGTCGACTTCCAGCAGATAGTGTTCGCCCTTGGTGGCCTGGTTATGGATCTGCTCGGCGGGAGTGGCCAGGTTGCTGAAGAACTCGACGTCCTGGCCCAGGTACTTGTAGTGCCACTTCCACTGGTAGCCGGTGACCTGGATATCGATATCCGATTCACTGCTGTCGTAGATGTTGATCAGGGTCTTGGTCGCCGGAATGGCCATGGCGACGAGGATCAGCAAGGGCACCACCGTCCAGAGAATCTCGACCGTCGTGCTTTCGTGGAACTTGGCCGCCACCTGGCCCGTGGAGCGTCGATGCACAATCATCGACCAGAACATGGCGCCAAACACGATGATGCCGATCACCACACAGATCCAGAAAATGGTCATGTGCAGGTCGAACACGGCGTGACTGACTTCAGTGGCCCCTGGTGCCATATTCACCGTCCAGGCGGCTTGCGCCTGGCTGAATACTGACCACAAGAGTAAGCCCATCCAAACATGTGGATGTCGCGTCATTGCGGGTTCCCCTTATCGTTCTTGTTATCCCGCCGGTTTGCACCTGCGGCCAAGGGGGCGGCTTCCAAACTGCTTACATCCGCCAAGCCTTGCCTGCCTAATGCAGTCGGGCGTCATCAGCTAATTGCGTACAAACCCGAGTATAGACAGCGACTGCGACCCCGCAATGTGTGGGGACAAATCAGTAAAAAGAGACGAACGGCATTGGCCGGCCAGCAGATTCAGGGCCTATCCGACGAACGATGGCATTTCGATATAACAGCGGCGCATAACCATGAAATAATTATGACAAATGCGTCTTAGGGGCTCGTATAAACGAGCTACCTTATGCAATCCCCTTTCCTACGCCCGTATTCCTGGAGCTTTCATGAACACCGCCGCATTGCGCGAGCAGATTTCCCGTGCCCATCAACACGAAGCGTCCACCGGCCAATTGGCTAAACAACTGGACGCACAGTTGCCACACCTGCACTCGGCCATTTCCCTGGCCGACGGTGATCGCAATGCCGTGATGACGCGTTTCGTCACCGCCTACATCGACCAGGTCCCGGACCTGCTGGACGCCGCCAACGACGTGGCCCGGGAAGCCGGGATTGAAAGCCAGATCAAGCCGGTGCTGAAAATCGCCGAGCATTTCTTTCTACAGCCGCCGGCGATCCTGACGGCCCATGAAGGCCTCAACGGCCTGTTGGACGAGGCCTACCTGGCCCACCGACTGGTGGAAGAAGTAAACGATCTGTATATCAAGCATTTCGGCCAGCCGTTGATTCCGGCAGACACCACCGTTGCCAACGTGATTGCCCACCAACTGATCGGCGAAGATTTCGCCAATCAGCTGGATGAAGCCGTGCACCTGGCGGTGGATGAAATGCTCAATGAAGAGAGCTTCGCCCTGGAGTCCGTCGAGGCCTATCGCGAACAGCTCAAGAGCCCGGCAACGGAAGCGGCGTGGAAGCGCTGGCCGTGCCTGTCGCGCCAGTTGGGCGTGGAGTTGGAGCTGGATCAGCCAGCCTGAATTTCCGGCCTGGCGTAGAACAAAGTGTGGGAGCGGGCAAGTCGAATCGTCGCACCGCCGCTCCCACATTTTTTTATCCGGTTTCGTCAGCCCACTGACGGGGCCGAACCAATCCGCGTCGTGGTACGTATCCGCCCTTCCAACCTGCGCTTCAACCCGCGCGCCTCGATCACCAACTTCGAGCCCTTGGCCGCATTGGCCCGCCCCCATTCCTCCAGCAACTCCAGGCACGAGTGATCCACGTAGCTCAGGTTATTGAGCGGCACATGCACCGTGGTCCCCGCCGGCACAGTCGCCAGCACCTGGGTCAATGCGGGCACCTTGAGAAAGGTCGCCGCACCGGTCAATCGCAACTCCATCTCACCGTCCTGGGGCAGGTCGATCAGGCTGACTTTCAACCGTGAAGCCTTCCACGCCAGTTTGACCAGGGTCAGGCCGAAGCCCACCAGCACTCCCGTCAGCAAATCGGTGAAGATGATCGCCAGGGCCGTGGCGGCGTATGTGAACATCGGCATCCGGCCATAACGCGCCAGGCCACGGAACGCCTTGAGGTCCACCAGCTTGATCCCGGTGTACACCAGCACCCCCGCCAGGCTCGCCACCGGAATACTTTGCAGCACGCTCGACAACAGCAATACGAAGGCCAGTAGCCAAAGGCCGTGGAACATCGCCGACAAGCGCGTGGTTGCCCCCGCCTGGACGTTGGCCGAACTGCGCACGATCACCCCGGTCATGGGCAATGCGCCTACCAGGCCGCATAGCATGTTGCCTACACCCTGGGCGGACAATTCCTTGTCGAAGTCCGAACGCTGACCGTTGTGCATACGGTCCACAGCCGCCGCCGAGAGTAATGTTTCGGCACTGGCGATAAAGGCTACCGCGAAGGCCGCGATCAACAGGTTGGGGTCGGCCAGGTTCAGCAGGTCGCTGGGGCGCAGCCAGTCAATGGCATCGGCGAGGTTTTCCGGCACCTCCACGCGCTTGACCTGCAAGGCCAGCGCCAGGCTGGTCACGGTCGCCAGGCCCACGCCAAGCAATGCGCCGGGGACAAAGCGCAGCTTTTGCGGGCGAAACCGGTCCCACAACCACATCACCAGCATGGTCGCCAAGCCCAGCAGGCCGGCTTGCCAACCGAGCCCGCCACCCAGGCTGGGAATGGCCTGGGCCACTGCGGCGGGGAAGCCCGCGAGGTTATCCAGCCCCGAAGGCTTGGGCGCCCCATCGAGCATCACATGCACTTGCGACAGGACGATCAACACCCCGATCCCCGCCAGCATGCCGTAGACCACCGCCGGCGCCGTCACCCGGAACCAGCAGCCCAGGCGCAGGCGCCCGGCCACCAGTTGCAGGAAGCCCGCCAACAGCAGGATCGGCCCGAGCATCAGCATGCCGTGCTGGCGCACCAACTCGAACACCAACACCGCCAAGCCGGCCGCCGGGCCGCTGACTTGCAGGGGCGAACCGGCCAGCCAGCCCACCACCAGGCCACCGATAATCCCGGTGATCAGCCCCTTGGCCGGTGGCATTCCGGATGCAATGGCGATCCCCATGCACAGGGGCAGGGCCACCAGAAACACCACCACCGAAGCCAACAGCTCCCGTGGCAGCACTGTTTTTAATTGAGCTGCACGCATGATGACTCTCCCGAGGCATTCGCCGGGCGTGGCAAGGCCTGGCTGCATCCATGGCAGCCATCGCATTACCCGGCAGGGGATTGTTTTAGAAGCGCGCTTTGGGCGTCGCCGAAGGGATCGGTCCGGACCCGCTCAGCGGCCGGAACGTGGCCTGGTCCGCATCGTAGGCTTTGATCTCGCTGGTCTCGATGTTGTAGATCCAGCCGTGGATGAACAAATGGCCGTTGGCCATGCGCGAAGCCACAGAGGGGTGGGTGCGCAAGTGTTGCAACTGGGCGATGACGTTTTCTTCGGTCAGCACCTGCATGCTTTCGCCTTCATTGGCGCAATCACAGTTGTCCTGGACCATAGTCTTGGCGACCTCGGCGTGGCGCAGCCAGGCTTTGACCGTGGGCATTTTTTCCAGGCTCTGGGGGTTGAGCACGGCCCGCATGGCGCCACAATCGGAGTGGCCGCAGACGATGATGTGCTGCACGCCAAGCGCCAGCACCGCGTACTCGATGGCCGTGGACACACCGCCGTTCATCTGCCCGTAAGGCGGCACGACGTTACCCACGTTACGGGTGACGAACAAATCGCCCGGGGAGCTCTGGGTGATCAGTTCCGGAACAATGCGCGAGTCGGCACAGGTGATAAACATCGCCCGTGGGCTCTGGGCCGTGGCGAGTTTCTTGAAGAGCTCTTCCTGCTGGGGAAAGACCTCGTTATGGAAATGCAAAAAGCCATCAACGATGTGCTGCAGCGCTGCATCGGCGGACTCCGCCTCGTGAGGGGCTGAAGCCGACGCAGCCAACGGCTGTTTATCCTTGTCACTCATGATTCATCCTCGTGGTTGGGGCAGGAGAGTCTTGCAGTTGAGGTCGACGCGCGATCACCGGGAAACAACACATGCAAACCACCCAGCCAGCGCCGCCGACCCATCAGTCACTCAATGAACAAGGTACCTGCCGAAACTTAACTCAAACTGAATCAACCGCTCTATCTCGCGGGTTTCAGTGATATCAAAACGCGACCATCCTGGCCGGGAAGCCCGCGCATTTGTATCAGTCTACAACAAAGCCAGCTGCCTGCCGGGTGGACAGAATGCACTGCAATCGAGATTGAAGCCCTCACGCCGGTCAAGCCCCAAACGCTTGATCGCCTTGGCAAATCGTTGTGCCAGCAGGTCGGCAAACGGCCCTTCACCGCGCATGCGCACACCGAAGCGGCTGTCATAGACTTCGCCACCGCGCACCTGGCGTACCAGGCTCATCACATGGGCCGCCCGTTGCGGGTAATGGGCCGCCAACCACTCCTCGAACAGCGGCGCCACCTCAAGGGGCAGGCGCAGCATCATATAGGCGGCGCTCTGCGCCCCGGCGGCATGGGCCTCGGCGAGCAGGCTTTCCAGTTCGCTGTCGTTGATCATCGGAATCATCGGCGAGCACAGCACGCCTACCGGGATCCCTGCCTCGCGCATCACCCGGATCGCCCGCAGCCGCGCCTTGGGCGCCGCTGCACGAGGTTCCAGGATGCGCTTGAGTTCATCGTCCAGGCTGGTAAGGCTGATCATCACCGCCACCAGCCGCTGGCGGGCCAGTTCGGTGAGCAGGTCAAGGTCACGCAGGATCAACGAACCCTTGGTCACGATAGTCACCGGGTGGCGATAGCGCAGCAGCACTTGCAGGGTTTGCCGGGTGATCTGGTACTCGCGCTCGATGGGCTGGTACGGGTCCGTGTTGGAGCCCAGGTTGATCGGCGCGCACACATAACCGGGCTTGGACAATTGTTGCTCCAGCACCTGAGCGGCGTTGCTCTTGGCGATCAGCTTGGTTTCAAAATCCAGGCCCGGGGACATGTCCCAATAGGCATGGCTGGGCCGCGCATAACAATAAATGCAACCGTGCTCACACCCCCGGTAAGGGTTGATGGAGCGGTCGAACGGCAGGTCCGGCGAGGTGTTGCGGGTGATGATGGTCTTCGCCGTCTCGATGCGCACTTCGGTGCCCTGGGTCGGCGGCACTTCCTGATACCAGCCGTCATCCTCGGCCACACTCACCGTGGGCGCGAAGCGATTGTGCAGGTTGGTGGCGGTGCCTCGCCCGCGCGGCGGCAGAGGAGTGGACATGAAAGCGCCTCGATACTGTTTTTATATACAGTATCGAGGCGCAGCGTATCTGACCAGTGCCGTTGGGCGGCAAAGGCAAAATCAGTGACTCGTCACTTGCCCCAGATCGTCGCCCGAGGTGGTGTGTTTATCGCTTTTGCGCAGGTCGGCCACGTCACCAGCCTTCACCGGCGCGCCCTGGTTACCCCAGCTGCCCCGAATAAAGCTGACCACATCCGCCACTTCCTGATCCGACAAGCGCCAGGCAAAAGCCGGCATGGTGAATGTAGAAGGCGCTGCATGTGTGGCCGGCAGGGTTCCACCATTCAACACAATGTTGATCAACGATGTGGCATCCGCCGTCTGCAACACCGGGTTGCCCGCCAGCGCCGGGAACACCCGGGTGTAGCCATGGCCATCGGTGCGATGGCAGGCCGCGCAGTTGTCGATGTACACCGCAGCGCCCGGCTGGCTGTCATCGCCTTTCCATAAAGCCTCGGCCACCTGCTTGTCGTACTGGTGCGGCTGATCCTTGGGATCGACTGCCGGCAGGCTCTTGAGGTAACGGGCGATAGCGGTCAGGTCGTCTTCAGACATGTACTGCATGCTGTGGACTACAACGTCGCTCATACCGCCAAACACCGCGCTGCGATCACTGCGACCGGTCTTGAGAAACTGCACCAGTTGCTCTTCGCTCCAACTGCCCAGGCCGTCCTTGTGGTCGCCGCGCAGGCTTTTGGCGATCCAGCCTTCCAGGGGCGCACTGCCGGACAGGAACGCCGCACCTTGCGACGCGCTCAGGGCCTTTTCCTGCATGGTCAGGGCCCGCGGGGTATGGCAGGCGCCACAGTGGCCGAGGCCTTCCACCAGGTAGGCGCCACGGCTGATCACCGGGTCGGCATCGGCCGGAGCCTGATAGCCCGCCACCTCGGGCGCAAACATCCAACGCCATGCCGCCAGGGGCCAGCGCATGCTCAAGGGCCAGGGAATATCACTGTCCTGGTTCGCCTGGGCGACCGGCTCCACGCCTTTCATAAAGTACGCATACAGCGCCTGCATGTCGGTTTCGCTGACACGTGCGTAAGACGGGTAGGGCATCGCCGGGTAAAGGGTACTACCGCTTTTGGCGACACCATGGCGCACGGCTTTATCGAAATCTTCAAAGCTGTAGTCCCCCAGGCCGGTTTTGTCCGGGGTGATGTTGGTTGAGTAGATCACGCCAATCGGGGTTTCCATCGCCAGGCCACCGGCAAACGGCTTGCCGCCCTTGGCGGTATGGCAGGCCACGCAGTCACCGGCGCGAGCCAGGTATTCGCCCTGTTTGACCAGATCAGTTTCAGCGGCGCTCACCGAGCAACTGCTGAACAGGGCCAGGGTTGCGATAACAAATGCTTTCATAGTCGTCGCTCCTTATGCCTGAACCAGCGGGCCGGGGTTTTTCAGGTACTGCTCGCGTATCGCCCGGGCCGACCAATAGGTCAGCGCCGCCACCAGGCCCGTAGGGTTGTAGCCCAAGCCTTGTGGGAAAGCGGATGCGCCAGGGACAAACACGTTGTGCACATCCCAGCACTGCAGGTAGCGGTTCAACGCGCTGGTCTTCGGGTCGGTACCCATGATCGCGCCACCGTTGAGGTGCGTGGTCTGGTAAGACGCGGTGTTGAAGTGCTCGCCGACCTTCTTGCCGAGTACCGCAATCGCCTTGGGGTTCATCGCTTCGGCGATCTTGCCCATTTTCTCGACCATGAAGCGGTTCATCTTGATGTCGTTTTCCTGCCAGTCGAAGGTCATGCGCAGCAACGGCAGGCCGTAGGCATCACGGTAAACCGGGTCCAGATCGAGGTAGTTGCCCCGGTAGGATTGATGAGCGCCATGGGCGTCCATCGACACTTGGTGGGTGTAGTAATCGGCCGTGGCGCGCTTCCACGCACTGCCCCAGGCCGGCGTGCCCGGTGGGTTGGAGGTACCGGCAATCGGCCGGCTGCCCGCCTGGTTGACCCACATCGGCGAACCGCCGACGAAACCATGGGGGCCATGATCGAAGTTATCGGCGTTGAAATCGTCCACCGCCACGCCATTGCCGCCAGCGCCGATGAAGTTGTTGGTGTGCACGTCTTTGTCGAAGTAGGCCTTGATGGTGGCCATGTTCTGGTAGGCGAAGTTCTTGCCCACCACCCCTTCGCCCGTGATCGGGTCGTAGGGCTTGCCGATGCCCGAGAGCAGCATCAGGCGCACGTTGTGGAACTGGAAGGCGCCAAGAATCACCAGGTCCGCCGGTTGCTCGATCTCGCGGCCCTGGGCGTCGATATAGGTCACGCCAGTGGCCTTGCGCTTGGTGCTGTCGAGATTGACCTTGAGCACGTGGGAATTTGGCCGCAGTTCAAAGTTCGGCACCTGGCGCAGGGCCGGCAGGATGTTCACGTTGGGCGATGCCTTGGAGTACATGTAGCAGACATACCCGCTGCAAAAACCACAGAAGTTGCACGGCCCCATCTGCGCGCCATAGGGATTGGTGTAAGGCCCCGAGGTATTGGCCGAAGGCAGATTGTAGGGCTTGTAGCCCACGGCAGTGGCGGCCTGCTGAAACAGCTGTGCCGAGTAGGTATTTTTCTGCGATTCCAGTGGGAAATGGCTGGAGCGATCCGGCGCGTAAGGGTTGCCGCCCTTGCCTTCACCCACCAGTTGGCCCTTCACGGTCCAGGCCTGGCCGGAGGTGCCGAAGACCTTTTCGGCGTAGTCAAAGAACGGTTCCAGTTCTTCGTAGCTGACGCCGAAGTCCTGGATGGTCATGTCCTTGGGAATGAAGTTTTTGCCGTAGCGTTCTTCGTAGTGGCTGCGCATGCGCAGTTCGATAGGGTCCACCCGAAAATGCACGCCCGACCAGTGCAGGCCCGCGCCGCCTACGCCGTTGCCCGGCAGGAAGGCGCCCAACTGACGGTTGGGCAGGGCGATGTCATTCACACTATGGCGAATGGTCACGGTTTCCTTGGAAATGTCCTGGAACAGCTTTTTGCGCACGCTGTAGGTCAGTTCGTCGATCACTTGTGGGTAATTGCCGTCCGGGTAGGTGTCCTGCATCGGGCCGCGCTCCAGCGCTACCACGTGCAAGCCGGCTTCCGTCAGCTCCTTGGCCATGATCGCGCCAGTCCAGCCAAAGCCGACGATGACTGCATCCACTTTCTTCATGATGGTCGCCACGTTTATGCCCTCTCGCCACGGATGGAAACAGCCGGGAAGGGGTATTGCTCGTTGCGTTCAACCCAATCCATGAAATCGGCGCGGGCGCCGGGGAAGCCGATCATGGTCCAGCCGACCATGCCTTTGTTGCCGCCGTGGATCGGGTCGCAGAAGAACCCTTCCTTGGTGTTTTGCAGCAACAAGTTGAAGAAAATCTTCGGCGGGACCGCGGCGAAATGCTCGCCGGTTTCGGCACCTCCCGCCTCCAGGCGGCGCAGCAAATCATCCTGGGTAGCGCTGTCTTGCCCAGCAAATGTTTTACCGTTGAACGCTTTCGACCAGGCATCCGTGGCAGCAATACCCAGGCGATAGATCTCCTTGGGCACCAGTTTGCTCTGCCAGCCCATCTCGGGCGGTGCGTCGGCGTTGAACGGACCTTGCATGAACCACAGGGCGCCGCTGGCGTAGGGCGTGTTCATCTGCCGGTCGATGTATTCCGGTGCACCGGCTTCCAGGGCACCTGGGCCTTGGGCATCTGCGGGGATCAGGCGCGCGACGGCCGCGTTGATGAAGGCCCATTCCTCAGCGGTGAAGTAACTGGGCTCGTAGGCCTTTTCGCTGGTAGGTGCCTTGGCCGGGCTGGCCTGGACAGGCTCGGGCGTGGCCATCAGCATCGAGCCGCCAAGGCCGGTGCTGGCAACCGTGACCACCGGGATCAAGGTCAAGGATTTGCGCAAAAAGTCACGCCGGGGGTTGTCTCGATCTTGATCAGACATGGTGGCACCTCATCATGTGGTCACGGGTTTGAGCAGTCGCTTCATGGAGCGGCTTGTCGTTGTGGATGTAATCAATGGTTACAAATGATAGCAGGCTAAGGAATGAGAGAACCGTTTCAGCCAGGAAAATCGAGAAATGCGCGCAAAAAAAAGTGGGAGCAGGCTTGTGTAGGAGCTGGCTTGCCTGCGATGCAGACACCTCGGTGTATCAGTGACACCGAGGTGATGCTATCGCTGGCAAGCCAGCTCCTACATGAGCCTGTTCCCACAGGTTGGACGGAGTAAGGTCCGTCAGTCTTTTTTCAGCTTGGGATTAGGGAAGAACTGCACCGCCTGCACCTTGGGGTCCGCCGGCGCTTTCAACGCCGAGGTGTTGACCCGCGTGCCCAATTCCTTGGGCACCGACAAACCCTGGTCGTTGAGCGTGTCGGTATAGCCACAGGCCACGCATTCGCGATGGGGCACGCTGTCTTCGGTCCACATCTTCAACTTGTCCGGCTCGCTGCACGCCGGGCACACGGCGCCGGCGATAAATTGCTTTTTGGTGATCACAGGCCCGTCACTCATGCTGCCGCGTCCTCACTCAGGCCGCTGTGGCGCAAGAGTGCGTCAATCGACGGTGCGCGTCCGCGGAAGTCGACGAACAGCACCATCGGCGCCTGGGAACCGCCACGGGCCAGGATCGCCTCGCGGAACGCCCGGCCAGTTTCGGCATTGAGCACGCCGTCTTCTTCGAACTTGGAGAACGCGTCCGCCGACAATACTTCGGCCCACTTGTAGCTGTAGTACCCCGCCGCGTAACCGCCGGCGAAGATATGCGCGAAGCTGTTGGGGAAGCGGTTATAGGCCGGCGGACGCATCACCGACACCTCGTCGCGCACGCCTTCGAGCACCTGCGCCACGCTGCGGCCATCACCGTGGGTGGCATGCAGTTCAAAGTCGAACAGCGAGAATTCCAGCTGGCGCACCATCATCAGGCCAGACTGGAAGTTCTTCGCCGCGAGCATTTTTTGCAGCAGGTCCTGGGGCAGGGCTTCGCCGCTTTCGTAATGACCGGAAATCAGCGCCAGGCCTTCAGGTTCCCAGCACCAGTTCTCCATGAACTGGCTCGGCAACTCCACCGCGTCCCAGGCCACGCCGTTGATGCCGGACACGCCCGCGTGTTCGACGCGGGTCAGCAGGTGGTGCAGGCCGTGACCGAATTCGTGGAACAGGGTGGTGACTTCATCGTGGGTCAGCAGGGCTGGCTTGCCGCTGTCGGCCGGGGTGAAGTTGCACACAAGGTTGGCCACCGGGCTTTGCAGGGTACCTGCAGCGGTGCGTCGACGATCCCGGGCGCCGTCCATCCAGGCACCGCCACGCTTGTTGGCGCGGGCATACAGGTCGAAGAAGAAGCGGCCGACGTGCTGGCCGTTTTCCTTGATTTCGAACAGGCGAACATCCGGGTGCCAGGTGTCGAAGCCTTTCTGCTCGGCGATCTCGATGCCATACAGGCGCTGGACGATGGCAAACAGCCCGCCCAGCACTTTGTCGATCGGGAAATAGGCGCGCAGGGCTTCCTGGGACACGCTGTAGCGCTGTTCACGCAGCTTTTCGCCGTAGAAACCGCTGTCCCAGCTTTGCAGGTCGTTGCAGCCTTGTTCGGCGGCGTAGGCCTTGAGCTGCTGCAGGTCCTGGGTGGCGAATGGCTTGCTGCGTTTGGCCAGGTCGCGTAGGAAACTCAGTACCTGGTCGCTGGATTCGGCCATTTTGGTGGCCAGGCTCAGTTCGGAGAAAGAGGCGAAACCGAGCAGTTGGGCCAGTTCCTGACGCAAGTCGAGGATCTGTTCCATCACCGGGCCGTTATCGTTCTGACCGGCATTCGGGCCTTGGTCCGACGCACGGGTGCAGTAGGCCGCGTAGATTTCTTCGCGCAGGGCGCGGTCGTGGGCGTAGGTCATCACCGCGTAGTAGCTGGGGAACTCCAGGCTGATCAGCCAGCCGTCGAGGCCTTTGGCCTGGGCCGCAGCCGCCATTTGCGCCTTGGCCGAATCGGTCAGGCCGGCGAGGGTGGCTTCGTCGGTGACGTGCTTGGTCCAGGCCTGGGTGGCGTCGAGCAATTGGTTGGAGAACTTGCTGCCCAACTCGGAGAGTTTGCTTTGCACCTCGGCGTAGCGCTTCTGCTGCTCAGGCGGCAGGTCGATACCCGACAGGCGGAAGTCGCGCAGTGCGTGCTCCAGAATGGTTTTTTGCGCCACATCGAAACCGGCCGCTTGCGAGCTGTTGGCCAGGGCTTCGAAGGCCTGGAACAGTTCGCGGTTCTGGCCCATCTCGGTGGAATAGGCGCTCAATGCCGGCAGGCAGGCCTCATAGGCCTCACGCAGTTCAGCGCTGTTGCACACGGCATTGAGATGGCTGACCGGGCTCCAGGCGGCGCCCAGACGGTCGTTGAGTTCATCCATGGCCAGGACCAGGCCGGCCCAGGTCGGATTTTTCCCCTGGCTTTGCAGGATGCCTTCGATGGCGACGCGGTTGTCGGCCAGGATCTGTTCGATGGCCGGTTGGACGTGCTCGGCACGGATCGCCGAGAACGGCGGCAGGTCGTAGGACTGCAAAAGAGGGTTGTTCGCGCTCACGGTTGGCACCTTGGCTGAAGAAACAGGTAAGACAAAGATGGGGCCATCTTAATTACAATCAACGTCCACCGCAGCTATCAACCAAACAGAGAGAGGCTATCGTGACCCTTCGCACCTATCAGAATCACACGCCAACCCTCGGCGCCGGGGCTTTCGTCGATGCTTCGGCGGTGGTGATCGGCGATGTTCAAATCGGCGCCGACAGCTCGGTCTGGCCGCTGACGGTGATTCGCGGCGACATGCACCGCATCCGCATCGGTGCACGCACCAGCGTGCAGGACGGCTGCGTGCTGCACATTACCCACGCCGGGCCCTTCAATCCTGACGGTTTCCCGCTGCTGATCGGCGACGATGTGACCATCGCCCACAAGGTCATGCTCCATGGCTGCACCGTCGGCAGTCGTATCCTGATCGGCATGGGCAGCATTGTGATGGACGGCGCGGTGGTTGAAGACGATGTGATCATCGGCGCCGGCAGCCTGGTGCCGCCGGGCAAGAAACTTGAAAGCGGTTTTTTGTATGTGGGCAGCCCGGTTAGACAAGTCCGCGCACTTTCTGACAAGGAACGCGCCTTTTTCACCTACAGCGCAGCGAACTACGTGAAGCTCAAGGACCTGCACCTGGCAGAAGGATTCGACCGATGACCCTGGATTACCAAACCGTCCTGTTTGACCTGGACGGCACCCTGACCGATCCACGGGAAGGCATCACCCGCTCGATCCAGTACGCCTTGGCCAAGCTGGGCATCGATGAGCCGGACCTGACCAAGCTCGAACACTTTATCGGCCCGCCGCTGCTGCAAGCCTTTATGCAGTTCTACGATTTCGACGAGGCGCGGGCCTGGGAGGCGGTGAATTTCTATCGCGAGCGCTTCAAAGTCACCGGGCTCTATGAAAACCGGGTGTTCGATGGGGTCATGCCGTTGCTGGAGGAGCTCAATGCCCAGGGTCGCCAACTGTATGTGGCCACCTCCAAACCGTGGGAATTTGCCCGGGAGATCGCCCGGCATTTCGATTTCGCCAAGCACTTCAAGGTGATTTACGGCAGTGAATTGGACGGTACCCGCACCAACAAGGTCGAGCTGATCGCCCATTTGATGCGCGAGGAAGGCCTGGATCCGGCCAGTACCTTGATGATCGGCGACCGCAAGCACGACCTGATCGGCGCACGTAGCAACGGGCTGGATGCAGCGGCGGTGGGGTATGGGTTTGGTAGTTTTGCCGAGTTGAATGCTGAAGCGCCGCGCTGGCATTTTGAGACGCTGGAGGAGATGCATCAGGCGTTTTTGCGGCGGGCTTGAGACCGCTATCGCGGGCAGGCCCGCTCCCACATTGGACGGTGTTCACACATCAACATGTGGGAGCTGGCTTGCCTGCGATGAGGCCCTAAACGTCACCGCTTACCAACTGCCGCAACGCTAATTTGCGCTGTTCCACCGGCAAGCGCCCCAACTGCTCCACGGCGCCGTAGAACCTCAGCCAATCCCCGCCTTCCCGGCGAAACAACGCCGCAAACGCCGGTACCCACTGGTCATACAGCCCAAACGGCAACAACCGCGCATTGTTCATCGGCTGATTGACCCAGGCGTCATAACGCGGGTCGCCGCCCCACTGGCTGTCGCGCATCTGCCGATACTCACGGCGCAAGCGCTCGAACTCGGCCGCCTTGGCCTGGCGCATCGCAACTGCGGCCAACGGCTGCGCATACAGGCGCTCCAGGCGACTGCGGGTGTCGAGGATCAGTTGGATAAACTGGTCGCGCTGCTTCAACGTCGATTCGCTCGCAGGCGCCAGGCCACGGGCCGCGCGCCATTGCCGGGTGCCTTCCTGCTCGACGAAGGTGGCAAACGACTCATTGAACTCCGTGTCGTCCTTCACATAAAAACGCTGGTGCGCCAGCTCGTGAAAAATCACCGTGGCCAGGCGCTCATCACCCCAACGCATCATCGAACTCATGATCGGGTCATTGAACCAGCCGAGGGTGGAATAGGCCTCGACGCCGCCAATCGACACATCCATGCCACGCAGTTGCAACAACGCAGCCTCGCCCCGGGCCGCGCCCTGAGTGTAATAACCGCGATAGGCCACGCAGCCGGCAATCGGGAAGCAATGGGTCTGGGGTAACAAAGAAAACTCTGATGTAGCAAAGACATTCCAGACTACGTACGGCCGGCCGATATCGGCGTAAAGGCGGTAGCTCTGGTTGTCGGGCAAATGCAACTGTTGGCTGGCAAAGGTGCGTGCCTTCTGGGATTGCGCCAAATGCTCACGCAACACTTGCGGGCGCGTCGGATCGGCGATCACCTTGGCCACCGGCTCCCGCGCCTGCAGCAGCTGCCATTGGCCGCTGGCCAACTGGCTGTAATAGCTGACACTGGAACAGCCACCGAGCAATAGGCACGTCAGCCCCGCCAATAAATGCCGCACCATCTCAAACCGCTCCACAATCTTTGGCCCGCCAGACTAACTGGCTGGCAGGGGTTATGCTCATACCATTCCTACGGTTGAGTGCCCACTATGCGTCAGCTCTTGCTTCCCTTGGCGGCGATTTTTCTCAGCGCCTGCGCCTCCACCCCGATCCCGCCAGCCGACCCGCAACAGGCCTGGGTCGATTTTGCCACCCCGACACCCGGCGCCAAGCTGGTCATGGCGCAACGCCTGGACGGCAAGGCCCTGGACGATGGGCGCTACTTCCAGGTGCCACCGGGCAGCCACGAGTTGATGGTGCGTTTTGATTTTGAAGTGTATGCCGGCGCAGGCCTGGGTGGCGGGCTGAACCAGCCCCAGGAGCGCACCTGTTTTATCACCCTGCAATACGACCAGTTCCAGGCCGGCCAGCGCTACCGCCTGGAAGGGCGCTCGCTGGGCTTCACCCCGAATATCCGGCTGTATGACGCCCAGCGTCAGTTGCTGGCCGAGGAACGCAGCGTCAACTGCATTCCCTGATCAGTCATCGTTGCGCTGGTAGATGATGCGCTTGGTGCCGTTTTCGCAGGAGCCGACGATCATGGCTTCGTCATGATTCTTGGCTTCTTCGGCGGTGATGATTTCCAGGGTGTAGGACGGGATTGCCTTGGCCTGTAGGCCGACTTCAATCTCTTTCCTGAGCTCTTCACAGTCTTTGGGCGCGGCCATTGCCGATGTGGCCAAAACACCGCAGATAATCGCCAAGGCAAAACGTTTCATGTGTGAAGCTCCCTAAATGCGCTGCGCACGGGTGTGCGCCAAAGGCTGCATGGGTATGAGACCACATTTGCGAAACGCGAGTTCTGATTTAACGCAGAACAAAATGTGGGGGCGAGCAAGCCCGCTCCCACATTGGACCTGCGCAGATCAGTTGACGAGGGTGCCATCCAGGGTGATGGTGGCGTTCAGCACCTTGGATACCGGGCATCCTTCCTTGGCCTTCTTGCTCAGTTCATCGAACTGCGCCTGGCTCGCGCCGGGGATCTTGGCCTTGAGGATCAGGTGGACTGCGGTGATCGCAAAACCACCGTCCACCTGGTCCAGGGTCACTTCGGCCTGGGTGTCGATACTGTCAGCCTTGAGGCCGGCATCGCCAAGAATCATGGAAAAGGCCATGGAGAAGCAGCCGGCATGGGCCGCGCCGATCAGTTCTTCAGGGTTGGTACCCTTGCCACCTTCGAAACGTGCCTTGAAGCCGTAGGGGGCTTCGCGCAATACGCCGGTTTCGGTCGAGATCGAGCCCAGACCGGTTTTCAGGTCGCCTTCCCAGTGTGCGGAGGCTTTTTTCACGATACTCATAGCGTTCTCCCAAGCAGTGGTTGTGCATCAGTAAGGTTCTGAGGATAGAACCTCTGGCAAAGTTCACCCTGTCGGAAAAACCAAGCGGGCAAGTAGGAAATTTCATGTCCGCTATTGAATCTCGGGTATATGCCCTCATTGCATAGGGCATGCACATGAAGCGGCAGGTTTTGGTTCGTCACAAGCCTGCGCCCCTATGGAGAAGCAGGCTTATGAAACCACTGTCCGATGTGAAGTTCTCGACCCTCGACCTGGTACCGGTGCGCGCCAATGGCAGCCCGGCGCAGTCGTTGCGCAATTCCCTGGACCTGGTCCAGCACGTGGAAAAGCTCGGCTACACCCGCTTCTGGGTGGCCGAGCACCACAATATGGATGGCATCGCCAGCTCCGCGACCTCGGTGCTGCTCGGCTACCTGGCCGGTGGCACTTCGACTATCCGGGTCGGCGCAGGCGGCGTGATGCTGCCCAACCATGCGCCACTGGTGATCGCTGAACAGTTCGGCACCCTGGAAAGCCTGTACCCCGGCCGGATCGACCTGGGCCTGGGCCGCGCACCCGGCTCCGACCAGATGACCGCCCGCGCCCTGCGCCGCGAACGCTCCGGCAGCGCCGATGACTTCCCGGAAGATGTGGCCGAGTTGATGGCCTACCTGGGCCCGCGCACCCCCGACCAACGGGTGATCGCCGTACCGGGCACCGGCACCAACGTCCCGGTGTGGCTGCTCGGTTCCAGCCTGTTCAGCGCCCAACTGGCCGGCGAGCGCGGTTTGCCCTACGCCTTCGCCTCCCATTTCGCACCGCGCATGATGCATGAGGCGATTCGCGTCTATCGCAATCACTTCAAGCCTTCGGCAGTGCTCGACAAGCCCTATGTGATGCTCGGTGTGCCGCTGGTGGCCGCTGATACCGATGAGCAGGCCAATTACCTGGCCACCTCGGTCTACCAGCGAATTCTCGCGCTGATGCGTGGGCAAAGCCTGGTGCAACGCCCGCCGGTCGATAGCATGGACGGCCTGTGGCTGCCCCATGAGAAGGACGCGGTAGGCAGTTTCCTAGGCCTGGCGATGGTAGGCAGCCCGGCGAAGATTCGCGCCAAACTGGAGGTGTTGATCGAGCAGACGGGCGCCGATGAGCTGATCTTTACCTGCGACCTGTACGAACATGCTGATCGGATTCATTCCTATGAGCTACTGGCCCAGGTGATGAAAGGCTGATCGGCAGGGATAAAAAAACCGACGCTCTGGCGTCGGTTTTTATGTCTGCCGCACGGGATCACCTGCGGTTGTAGACGATTTCCTTGGTACCACCTTCGCAACTGCCGACCACTTCGCCGTTGGTTGCGCTGCCTTTTTCGACAATTTCCAGGGTGTACCCGGACGCACCATTGGCCTGGATCTTGGCGTCGATTTCGCTTTTCAGCTCGCCACAATCCTTGCCAGCCGCCAGGGCTGTACCTGCCAGGCTCAACAAACCTACCGCTAACAGAAACTTTTTCATCCGTTACTTTCCTTGCGCTGATCAAAAAATGTACGCCGACGCATAGGGCATCGGCGCCCAAAGGGTGTAGCGCAGGTTATGGCAATCGGCCAGCGTGCAAGTTCAACCAACCCCGTCAACTATTGGCAATACGAAAGCCCACCTTGAGTGTCACCTGGAAGTGCGCGGCCTTGCCGTCCTTGATGTGGCCACGGGTTTCGGTGACCTCAAACCACTCCAGGTGCTTGATGCTCTTGCTGGCCTCGGCCAGGGCATTGTTGATGGCGTCCTCGATGCTGGTTGGGGACGAGCCCACCAGTTCGACTTTCTTGTAGGTGTGATGATCAGTCATGAGTGTTCTCCTGGGTCGATGAATGAAGCCTAGCAGTGATTCTTCGTACTGCTTCTGGCGACTCTTCTTACTTGAAAGTTCAGATTTACTGCACTTTCTGAAACCCCCGCAGTCGGAATCAACACACGTTACTCATTCACTCCAGGAGAGCCCACATGGCCAACACCTCTTTACGCAAAGCGTCATTGGAAAGCATGGAAGCCGAGATTTCGAGCCTGCTCAAATCCCTTGAGAGCCTCAAGGACGATGCGTCTGACGAGTCGCGCAAAACCCTGAAGGCCCTCAAAAGCAATGCCGAGAATGCCCTCAAGCACTCCCGCCACTTGATCAGCGACGCCTACGAAGAAAGCAAAGTGAAAATCCGCGAAACCGGGGCTGCCACCCGTGACTATGCACAGGAGCACCCTTGGACCACCGCCGGCGTTGCCGTTGGCGCACTGGGCCTGCTGGCGGCTTACCTGCTGTGCAAACGCGGTGACTAAACCGGCTGGCGCGCAAGCTCAGCCTTGAGCCATTGCGCCAGCTGCCGGGCGCGCCCATCCGCGGCGCGCTTGGGTAGCCACAACGCCAGTTGCGCCGGGGTTTGACTAAAACCCCATGGCGCAACCAGGCGACCGGCGCGCACGTCCTCCGCCACCAGCGGTTGCGGTGCGATCGCCACCCCAAGGCCAGCCACGGCCGCCTCCAGCAAATAATACAAATGCTCAAACCCCTGGCCGTACTTCAATGCGCCGGGCTCGATGCCATGGTGCTGTGCCCAATTGGGCCAGGCTTGCGGGCGCGAAGTGGTGTGCAACAGGGCTTCGCCCAGCAGGGCTTGGGCGGGTGCCTGGCGCAGGGCTTGGTAGTGGGCAAAGTGCGGGCTCATCACCGGGCCAATCCGCTCGCTCGCCAGCTCGTAGACCTGCATATCCGCAGGCCACGGCGACTCGGCAAACAGCAGCAGGGCGTCCAGGCCCGGGCGCCTTGGATCAAGGTCGCCTTCGCCCGCCGATAGATGCAGGCGCAAATCCGGCAAGTCGGCATTCAAGCGCCCCAGGCGCGGAATAAACCAACGCGCCAGCAAACTGCCGGAACAGCCGAGGACAAACGGCGCATCGGCGCTGCTTTGGGTCAACTCCCCGCACACATCCCGCAGACGCTCGAACGCCTCGAAGCTGGCATCGCGCAGCCGCACGCCGGCATCTGTGAGTTTAATGCCGCGTCCATCCTTGACGAAAAGACTCACCCCAAGGTGTTCTTCCAACACTTTCAGTTGTCGGCTGACCGCACCATGGGTCACATGCAATTGCTCGGCGGCCTGGCTGACGCTGTTGAGGCGGGCGGTGGCTTCAAATGCACGCAGGGCATTAAGCGGCGGAAGGTCTCGGCTCATCTGTGAGTTTTCCTGACAGGTTGCGGCGATCTTATCGGTTTTCACGGTCCGGCGTCAGGGGTAGAGTGGCCGTCATTGCCTCTCCCAACTTTCTTCCTGGAGCGCACCATGACTCAGTCCCAGACCGATTTACGCAACGGCCCTGACGCCAACGGCCTGTTTGGC
Organism: Pseudomonas sp. WS 5021; assembly: GCF_012985535.1. Classification (NCBI taxonomy): domain Bacteria; kingdom Pseudomonadati; phylum Pseudomonadota; class Gammaproteobacteria; order Pseudomonadales; family Pseudomonadaceae; genus Pseudomonas; species Pseudomonas sp. WS 5021. The sequence continues at coordinate 78,479 of NZ_JAAQWP010000003.1, forward strand.
GCGTTCGGCGGCCGCTACGTGGCGGAAACCCTGATGCCGTTGATCCTCGACCTGGCCCGCGAATACGAAGCGGCCAAGATCGATCCGGCCTTCAACAAAGAACTGGCCTACTTCCAGCGCGACTATGTCGGACGCCCCAGCCCGCTGTACTTTGCCGAACGCCTGACCGAGTTCTGCGGCGGCGCCAAGATCTACCTCAAGCGCGAAGAGCTCAACCACACCGGCGCGCACAAGATCAACAACTGCATCGGCCAGATCCTGTTGGCGCGGCGCATGGGCAAGAAACGCATCATCGCCGAGACCGGCGCCGGCATGCACGGCGTGGCCACCGCCACCGTCGCCGCGCGGTTTGGCCTGCAATGTGTGATCTACATGGGCACCACTGATATCGAGCGCCAGCAGGCCAACGTGTTCCGCATGAAGCTTTTGGGCGCCGAAGTGATCCCGGTGGTGGCCGGCACCGGCACCCTCAAGGACGCGATGAACGAAGCCCTGCGCGACTGGGTGACCAACGTCGACAGCACCTTCTACCTGATCGGCACCGTGGCCGGCCCGCACCCGTACCCGGCGATGGTGCGCGACTTCCAGGCGGTGATCGGCAAGGAAACCCGCACCCAGTTGCAAGCCCAGGAAGGCCGCCTGCCCGACAGCCTGGTGGCGTGCATCGGCGGTGGTTCCAACGCCATGGGCCTGTTCCACCCGTTTCTCGATGACACCAGTGTCCAGATCATTGGCGTCGAAGCCGCAGGCTACGGCATCGAGACCGGCAAGCACGCGGCCAGCCTCAATGGCGGCGTACCAGGCGTGCTGCACGGCAACCGTACCTTCCTGTTGCAGGACGACGACGGCCAGATCATCGACGCCCACTCGATCTCTGCGGGCCTCGACTACCCCGGCATCGGCCCTGAGCATGCATGGTTGCACGACATTGGCCGCGTCCAGTACACCTCGGTAACTGACGACGAAGCCCTCGACGCCTTTCACAAATGCTGCCGTCTGGAAGGGATTATTCCTGCACTGGAAAGCGCCCACGCCCTGGCCGAAGTGTTCAAGCGCGCACCGAGCCTACCCAAGGATCACCTGATGGTGGTCAACCTGTCGGGCCGTGGCGACAAGGACATGCAGACAGTGATGCACCATATGGAACAGTCTCAGCAGGAGAAACACTAAATGAGCCGCCTGCAAACCCGCTTTGCGCAACTCAAGGAACAAAACCGCGCCGCCCTGGTGACCTTCGTTACCGCTGGCGACCCGGGGTATGACACTTCCCTGGCGATCCTCAAGGGCTTGCCGGCAGCCGGCGCCGATGTGATCGAGCTGGGCATGCCTTTCACCGACCCCATGGCCGATGGCCCGGCGATCCAGCTGGCCAATATCCGCGCGTTGGGCGCCAAGCAGAACCTGCTGAAAACCCTGCAGATGGTGCGCGAGTTCCGCCAGGGCAACAGCGATACGCCGCTGGTGCTGATGGGCTACTTCAACCCGATCCACATGTACGGCGTGCCGCGCTTTATCCATGACGCAAAAGAGGCCGGCGTGGACGGCCTGATCGTGGTCGACATGCCGCCGGAACATAACAGCGAACTGTGCGAGCCGGCCCAGGCCGCAGGCATCGACTTTATCCGCCTGACCACGCCCACCACCGACGATGCGCGCCTGCCCACCGTGCTCAACGGCAGCTCCGGGTTTGTGTACTACGTGTCGGTGGCCGGTGTGACCGGTGCCGGTGCCGCCACCCTGGAACACGTGGAAGAGGCCGTCGGCCGCCTGCGCCGGCATACCGACCTGCCGATCAGCATCGGCTTCGGCATCCGCACCCCGGAACAGGCCGCCGCCATCGCCCGCCTGGCGGACGGTGTGGTGGTGGGGTCGGCGCTGATCGACCACATCGCCAATGCCAGCAACGACCAGCAAGCGATTGATGGGGTGTTGAGCCTGTGTGCAGCGCTGTCGGAAGGTGTGCGTAACGCCCGTAAATAAACGCCCCCCTTGTAGGAGCGAGCCAAGCTCGCTCCTACAACAGCTTTATTCCTTCAGCTCGATCCGCTCGACCTTACCCACCAGCAGTATGTAAGACAGCGCCCCCAGCAACGCCAACACCGCAATGTAGGTAATCGCCGGCGCAAACGAGTCGCCCGTGGCCAGAAAGCCAATGACGATAGGCGTGGTGATCGCCGCCAGGTTGCCGATGAAGTTGAACACCCCACCCGTCAACCCCAACAGTCGCGCCGGCGCCAGTGTCGAGACCAGCGACCAGGTGATCGACGCCAGGCCGTTGCCGAAAAACGCCACCGCCAGGAATGCAATCACCAGTGGCGTGGAATCCACGAAGTTGGCGCCGATGATTGCCGTGGAGATCAGCAGGCCACTGATGATCGGCAATTTGCGCGCAAACCCCACCGAGGCGCCACGGCGGATCAGCCAGTCGGAAAACAGCCCGGAACACAACACCCCGACAAACGCCGCGAGAAACGGCAGCGAGGCAAGCAGGCCGGACTTGATGAAGTCCATGCCGCGATATTTCACCAGATAGGTTGGGAACCATGTCAGGAAAAACCACAGGGTCGAGTTCAGGCAGAACTGGCCCAGGTAGATGCCCCACAGCTTGCGTTGGGTCAGCACGATACCCAGGTCGACCCAACTGAAAGGCGCCTTGCGCTTGGCGGTTTGTGCATCCAGGTCCACCAGGCCGCCGCCTGCGCGGATCAACTCGATTTCTGCGCTGTTGACCCCTTTGAAATCCCGCGGCTCGCGGTACACCGCATACCACACCAGTGCCCAGAGGATGCCCACCGCGCCGGTGCTGATAAACACCATGTGCCAGCCATAGTGATGCTGCAACCACGCCAGTACCGGGGTAAGGAACGCCAGCCCGACGAACTGCCCGGACGTGTAGAAACCAATGGCCGTGGCGCGCTCACGCTCGGGAAACCAGCTGGTGACGACCCGACTGTTGATCGGATAAGCCGGCGCTTCCAGGGCACCCACCGCCATGCGCAACACAAACAGCGCGATAAAGCTTGCGGCAAACCCCAGCATCACCGTGGCAATCGACCACAACAGCAAGGCCACGGTGTACAAAATGCGCGGTGGCACCCGGTCCACCAGCCAGCCGCCGGGGATTTGCATGGCGGCGTAGGTCCAGCCGAACGCCGAGAAAATCAGCCCCACATGCACCGGGTCGATCCCCAGCTCGCTGGTCAGGGCCGGCGCGGCAATCGACAGGTTGCTGCGGTCCAGGTAGTTGATCACCACCGTGATAAACAGCAGGACCATGATGAAGTAACGCTTGCGGCTGGGCGTGACGAGGGACGCCTGGCCGGTGAGGGTTTCAGGGTGCATGGGGGGAGCCTCTTATTATGTTTATTGAGGTCGGTTAACGGCTACCGGGTTGAAAGTGGGAGCTGGCTTGCCTGCGATGGCGGCGGAACATTCAACATTGCTATCGCAGGCAAGCCAGCTCCCACACTGACCGCGTTCCGTCAGGTGACAATCACCACTCGGCAAAACTGCCATCGGCATGCCGCCAGATCGGGTTGCGCCAGCGGTGACCAATGGCCGCGCGCTCGATCACGTACTCCTCGTTGATCTCAATCCCCAGCCCCGGCCCGTTGGGGATTTTCACAAAGCCCTGGTCGTAGTCGAAAACCCCCGGATCGCGCACGTAGTCGAGCAAATCGTTGCTCTCGTTGTAGTGAATGCCCAGGCTTTGTTCCTGGATAAACGCGTTGTAGCAAACCGCATCCAGTTGCAGGCACGCCGCCAGGGCAATCGGGCCCAGCGGGCAGTGCAGGGCCAGGGCCACGTCGTAGGCTTCGGCCATGTTGGCGATCTTGCGGGTTTCGGTGATGCCGCCGGCGTGGGACGCATCCGGCTGGATGATGTCGACGTAACCTTCACTGAGCACACGCTTGAAATCCCAGCGCGAGAACAGCCGCTCGCCCAGGGCAATCGGGGTGCTGGTCAAAGGCGCCAGTTCCTTGAGCGCTTCGTAGTTTTCGCTGAGCACCGGCTCCTCGATAAACATCAGCTTGTACGGGTCCAGCTCTTTCATCAGCACCTTGGCCATGGGCTTGTGTACGCGGCCATGGAAGTCCACGCCAATGCCGACATTCGGGCCGACCGCGTCGCGCACGGCGGCCACGTTGGCCAGGGCCTGGTCGACCTTGTCGAAGGTGTCGAGAAATTGCAGCTCCTCGGTGCCATTCATCTTCACCGCCGTAAACCCCCGGGCCACGGCTTCCTTGGCCGCACGGGCGGTGTCGGCCGGGCGGTCGCCGCCGATCCACGAGTAGACGCGGATCTTGTCCCGCACCTGGCCGCCCAGCAGGTCGCTGACCGACACGCCGAGGGCCTTGCCCTTGATGTCCCACAACGCCTGGTCGATCCCGGCCAGGGCGCTCATATGAATCGCGCCGCCCCGGTAGAAGCCGCCGCGATACAGCACGGTCCAGATATCTTCGATATTGCGTGGGTCTTTGCCGATCAAGTAGTCGGACAATTCCTCGACCGCCGCCGCCACGGTGTGGGCGCGGCCTTCAACCACGGGCTCGCCCCAACCGGTTACACCCTGGTCGGTTTCCACTTTGAGGAAGCACCAGCGCGGCGGCACGATAAAGGTGGTCAGTTTGGTGATTTTCATCTTCTTATCTCTCTTGTCGGATGCGGCGCCTGAGGCGCCAGGCACACTCAGTTCAAGGCATTCCAGGCAGCGACATACGCCTGGGCACGGCTCGCCACCTGCTCGACCGTCATGCCGGGCTTGAACAGCCCGGAGCCCAGGCCAAAGCCCTTGACCCCGGCGTCGACGAACACTTGCATGTTGTCCGGGGTAATCCCGCCCACCGGCAGCAGGACCGTGCCGGCCGGCAACACCGCCAGCCAGGCCTTGACCACCGCCGGGCCCATTTGCTCGGCCGGGAACAGCTTGAGCACATCGGCCCCTTCGGCCAGGGCGGCGAAGGCTTCAGTGGGCGTCGCGACCCCAGGCGACAGGTACAGGCCCGCAGCTTTTGCGGCACGCAGCACCTTGGCATCGCTGTGGGGCATGACGATCACCTGGCCACCCGCCGCCTTCACCCGCTCCACCTGCTCGGGCGTCAGCACGGTGCCAGCGCCGATCAGGCAGTCGGCGGGCAACGTCTCACGCAGGGTGCGGATGCTGGTGTAGGGATCTGGCGAATTGAGCGGCACTTCGATCACCCGGAACCCGGCCTGGTACAGCACCTGGCCGACAGCGCCAGCCTCATCCGGGAGCAGGCCCCGCAGGATCGCGATCAAACCGTTGTGTGTGAGTGCTTGCTTGAGCATGTCAGGCCTCGATTGCAGGTTGAATGAGCCCGGCGGCCAGCGCCAGTTGCCACAGGCCGCGCTCGGTCGCTGCTTGCGCGAGGCTGACGTGGTGCAAACCACACAGGGCGAGGGCACGTTGGTAGCGGGCGCAGAGGGCGGCGGCGCCCACCAGGATGATCGGCGTGTGGCGCGCACGGTCGGGCAAGCCGGCCAGTTCATGACCGATCAGCAGGCCGGACAGGTAGTCGGGCTGCTGCTCAGGAGTCAGTTCTGCGGTCAACCCCAGGGTGCGCGCGCTGAACAGGGTCGACAGCACACCGCGCCGGCCATCCTCTGAAAGTGCCACGCGCACACCCCGGTCAAAGGCGTCGGCCTGAAACTGCCCGGCGATCTTTTGCGTACGCCCCAGAATGCTGTGCTTGCTCAGCACCGCGAACAGTTCGCCGGTCATGAAGGTGTCGAAATGGGTGATGCGGCCTGCGACCACCTCGACCCATTTGGAATGGCTGCCGGGCAGGCCGATCAATAATTCAGCGCTGGCTGGCAGGCTTTGCAGCACGCCGAGCACCTGGGTTTCTTCGCCGCGCATCACGTTGGGTAAACCGACCTGCTCGATCACACCGGGCACGATATGCACATCCACACCGCGCAAACTGCGCACCTTGTGCAGCGCCAAGCCCAGGCTGGCGACGTCAACCGGCGTCTTGCGATAGGCCGCCTCACCCCACCCCTGGGCGCTGCCGACCATGCCGCAGGCGATCACCGGCAGCTCGGGCTGGGCGTCGAGCCAGTCGCCGCACGCGGTATCAAAGGCCAGCTCAAACCCATCGCTGCAATGAACACCACCGATCAATCGCGGTTCGCTGGGCAAATGCATGATCCCCGACGCCAGCGAGCGCTGTTCGAGGACCTGGCCACCTGGGCCGAGCTTATAGGCACGAAGGGAACTGGTTCCCCAATCGAGCGCGATCAATTGCGCCGGCATCGCTTCACCTGGAATGTGGCAGATGGCCGACTATAAACCTAAGGCTGAAAATATCTCAATATATAAATATCAATCCCATATAGTGGAACAATGCCCAAAAAATCCCCACGTCCCTGCGCTGTTCTTCGCACCTGAACGTGAGGACTCAACTGACAGCAACTGGTTAAAAAATCGACAAATCCAACGGCCGCATGGCGCCCATCCAGATCGCATAGTCGGTGTGATCCTTCAGGTCATCGCCGGTATCCGGGTGCAGAAACACCACCAACCCGTTGCGGTTGAGCGCCAGCCACGGCAGCGCCACGCCGATGTACTCGGGGTCGAACGCCAGCTGGCAGCTCCAGTCCGGATGCGGGCCCACCGGGCGCTCGTGCATACGCCCCATGCGCACCGGGAAGATGGCCGCCGCGTCTTCGCAGAGCTTGCGCGCCTGGTCGAGGGTGCTGGCGTCGAAGTAGATATGGGCGTGGTAGCCCTTGATACGTTGCATGACTGGCTCCGGACTCGTTGATCGGCCGATCCTAGACCGCAATCGACGGCAGGGCCAGCCCGGCCAGGGACTGCGCGCTGCTGGCCTGCTCGGCCGCCAGCCAGTCGACAAACCGTTCGATCAACTGCCCGCGCCGTTTGCGCTGGGGCAATACCACGTAATAACCAAAGCGCGAGATCACCGTGTCGCCAATCGGCCGGCACAGCCATTTCTGCTCCAGCAGATTATCCACCAGATGGCGCCAGCCGATGGCCACGCCCTGGCCGGCAATCGCCGCCTGGATCAACAGGGTGTAATTGTCGAAACGCAGCAGGCCGGGGGTCGGTGCGGCGGTGATGCCCAGTTCACGAAACACCCCGTTCCAGTCGAACCACTGGCTGTTTTCCTGGCGCAGGTGCAATAGCGGCAGCTCCTGCAGGCTTTGTAGCGACAGCGGCGTGGCGCGGCCCTTGAGCAGTTGCGGGCTGCACACCGGGAACACTTCCTCGTTGAACAACCACTGGCTGTGGCCCTGGCGAAAACGCCCATCGCCAAACAACACCGCCACATCGATGTCACTGCGCAAGGCCGCGTGGTTGCGCTCGCTGGTGACCAGGCTCACATCCACTTGCGGGTTGGCCTCATGAAAACGATGCAGTCGCGGCATCAGCCAGTAGGCGGCAAAGGCGAAGTCGGTCGCCACTTGCAACACTTCGTGCTGGTCCTGCTCCGTGATTAGCCCCAGGCCCGCATCAATGCTCTGCAATCCGGCCTGGACGTGCTCGAACAACAGCAGGCCCGCGTCAGTCAATTCGATGCCGCGGTAGATACGGTCGAACAGGCGTACTGCCAGTTGTTCTTCCAGGCGCTTGATCTGCTGGCTGACGGCCGGCTGGGTGGTGCCCAGCTCCATCGCCGCCGCTGTAAAGCTGCGATGACGGGCGGCGGCTTCAAAGGCGCGCAACAGATCCAGCGACAGGTTTCCCAGGGCTTTATACATAAGCGGTGCTTATCCTAGACATTGCTTTTCATGGGCTTTACCACGGTTTCCATGGCCTGCATGCTCAATCGCATAAACACTGACTATGGAATGCCGAGAGACCATGAAGCGCAAGAACATTCTTTTCATCATGGCCGATCAAATGGCCGCGCCGTTGCTTCCGTTCTACGGCCCTTCGCCGATCAAACTGCCCAACCTCAGCCGCCTGGCCGCACAAGGCGTGGTGTTCGACGCTGCGTACTGCAACAGCCCGCTGTGTGCGCCGTCGCGTTTTACCCTGGTCAGCGGCCAGTTGCCGAGCAAGATTGGCGCCTACGACAACGCGGCGGATTTCCCCGCCGATGTACCGACCTATGCCCACTACCTGCGCCGCCTCGGCTACCGCACGGCGCTGTCGGGCAAGATGCACTTTTGCGGGCCGGACCAGTTGCACGGCTATGAAGAGCGCCTCACCAGCGATATCTACCCCGCCGACTACGGCTGGGCGGTGAACTGGGATGAGCCCGACGTGCGCCCCACCTGGTATCACAACATGTCGTCGGTGCTGCAAGCCGGCCCGTGTGTGCGCACCAACCAGCTGGATTTCGACGAAGAGGTGGTGTTCAAGGCCCAGCAGTACCTGTTCGACCATATTCGCGAGGACGGCGACCAGCCATTCTGCCTCACGGTTTCCATGACTCACCCCCACGACCCGTACACCATTCCCAAACCGTTCTGGGATCTGTACGACGACAATGACATCCCAATGCCTACAACGCCGGCCCAGGCCGACCTGGACCCGCATTCCCAGCGCCTGCTCAAGGTCTACGACCTGTGGGACAAGCCGCTGCCTGTGGATAAGATCCGCGATGCGCGGCGCGCTTACTTCGGGGCGTGCAGCTACATTGACAGCAACGTCGGCAAACTCCTGCAAACCCTGCAGGACACAGGCCTGGCCGAGGACACCATCATCGTGTTCTCCGGCGACCACGGCGACATGCTCGGCGAGCGGGGGCTCTGGTACAAAATGCACTGGTTTGAAATGGCCGCGCGGGTGCCGCTGCTGGTCAGTGCACCGGGGCAATTCAAGGCCGGGCGGGTGAGTGCGGCGGTGTCCACCGCCGACCTGTTGCCGACCCTGGTGGAGCTGGCCGGCGGCGAGCTGGACCCCAACCTGCCGCTGGACGGCCGCTCACTGCTCCCGCACTTGCAAGGGCAGGTCGGGCATGACGAGGTGTTCGGCGAGTACATGGCCGAAGGCACTATCGGCCCATTGATGATGATTCGCCGAGAGGCCTACAAATTCATCTACAGCGAGGACGATCCTTGCCTACTGTTTGATGTGCACCACGACCCACGTGAGCAAGAAGAACTCAGTCAGTCGCCGGCCCATCGTGCGTTGTTCGAGGCGTTCCTGGCCGAAGCGCGGGCCAAGTGGGACATGCCGGCGATCCACCAGCAAGTGCTCGCCAGCCAACGCCGTCGGCGCCTGGTATGCGAGGCGCTGGCGGTGGGCAAACTCAAGAGCTGGGATCACCAGCCGCTGGTAGACGCCAGCCAGCAGTACATGCGCAACCATATCGACCTCGACGATCTGGAGCGCAAGGCCCGTTATCCACAACCCTGCCAAAACCAATAAATCAGTGAGGGGAAGGCCATGCAAAAGTTATCCACAATCGCGAGTGCAGTGTTGTTGCTCAGTGCCACCCATGCGTATGCCGACACCCGTTGCGAGACGGTAAAGATGGCCGACCCCGGCTGGAGCGACATTGCCGCCACCAATGCCATCGCCGGTGTTTTGCTCAGCGGCATGGGCTACAAGGCCAAGATCGATACCCTGGCGGTGCCGATCACGTTTGGCGGGCTCAAGGACGGCCAGGTGGATGTGTTTCTGGGCAACTGGATGCCGGCGCAGCAGGGCTTCTATGACAAGTTCGTGGCCAATGGCGATGTGGTGCAACTGGCGAAAAACCTCGAGGGCACCCAGTTCACCCTCGCGGTGCCGGACTATGTGTGGGAGGCCGGTGTGCGTGACTTTGCCGACCTGAACAAATTTGCCGACAAGTTCGACAAAAAGATCTACGGCATCGGCTCCGGCGCGCCGGCCAACCTTTCGCTGCAGGAGATCATCAAGAAAAACGACTTCGACCTCGGCCAGTGGAAGCTGATCGAATCCAGCGAACAGGCGATGCTCGCCGAAGTGTCCAGGGCGGTGAAGCGCGAGCGTTTCGTCACCTTCCTGGGCTGGACACCGCACCCGATGAACGTGCAGTTGAAGATGCGTTACCTCAAGGGCGGCGAAAAATACTTCGGCGACACCGGCAATGTGTACACCCTGACCCGCAAAGGTTATGCACAGGCCTGCCCGAATGTGGCCAGGCTGCTGACCAACCTTACGTTTACCCAGGATATGGAAAACAGCATCATGGCCGAGGTGGTGAACAACAAAGTCAGCAATGCTGACGCGGCGAAGGCATGGATCAAGGCCAATCCGGCGGTTTTGGACAAGTGGCTGGAGGGGGTTGAAACCCTCGATGGCCAGGATGCATTGGCGGCGGTCAAAGCCAAACTCTAAATATTGCCCTGGTTCCTACAGGTCTTCCTATCACCCTGTAGGAGCCGGCTTGCCGGCGAAGAATTCGAAAACGCCGCGTTTTTTCAGGCAACCCGCGTTATCGTTATCCATCTTCGCGAGCAAGCTCGCTCCTACAGTATTTCGAGCGATCCATGTCCCGGCCCCACACTCTGCTCCCATTCCTGCGCTGGCTGCCACGCCAGACCCGCGCCAGCGTCGGCCGGGATGCGCTGGTCGGCCTCAGCGGCGCGGTGCTGGCCTTGCCGCAATCGATCGCCTACGCCCTGATCGCCGGCCTGCCCCCCGAATACGGCCTGTATGCGGCGATCATCCCGGTGCTGATTGCCTGCCTGTGGGGTTCGTCCTGGCATTTGATCTGCGGCCCGACGGCGGCAATTTCCATCGTGCTCTACGCCAGCATCAGCCCGCTGGCGGTGCCTGGCTCCCAGGACTACATCACCCTGATCCTGCTGCTGACCTTGCTCGCCGGCGTATTCCAATGGCTGTTGGGCATGTTGCGCTTTGGCGCGCTGGTCAATTTCGTCTCCCATTCCGTCGTCCTCGGCTTCACCCTCGGCGCGGCAGTGGTCATCGCCCTGGGCCAGTTGCCCAACCTGCTGGGGCTCGACCTGCCCAGCCAGGCCACGGCCATCAACAGCCTGCTGGCGCTGATCGACCATGGTGGCGAGTGGGATCGCCCGTCACTGGCCCTTGGCCTGGGCACCTTGCTGGTGGGCGCGCTGCTTAAATACTGCGTGCCGCGCTGGCCAAGCCTGTTGATTGCCCTGGCAGTAGGCAGCCTGGCGGCGTGGGCGTGGCCGGCGATGTTCGGGCATGTGGCGCGGGTCAGCTCATTTGTTGGCCAACTGCCGCCGTTCAGCCCGTTGCCGCTGGACCTGGACATGGTCCTGCGCCTGCTACCCAGCGCCGTGGCGGTGGGCATGCTGGGGCTGGTGACCAGCCTGTCGATTGCCCGCTCGCTGTCGGCGCGCTCGCAACAGTTGCTCGACGCCAACCAGGAAGTACGCGCCCAGGGTTTATCCAATATCGTCGGCGGATTTTTCTCCGGCTACCTGTCGGCCGGATCCTTCACCCGCTCGGGCCTGAGTTACGAGGCGGGCGCCTGTTCGCCGCTGGCGGGGGTGTTTTCGGCGTTGTGGGTCGCACTGTTTGCGCTGTTTGGCGCGGCGGTGATTGCGCACATCCCGATCCCGAGCATGGCCGCCAGCATCCTGCTGATCTGCTGGGGCCTGGTGGATCATCGGGGCATCCGCGCGCTGTGGCGGGTCAGCCGTGCAGAGTGTCTGGTGATGGGCCTGACGTGCCTGGCCACCTTGCTGCTGGAGCTGCAAACGGCAATCTATGCCGGGGTGCTGGCATCGCTGTTCTTCTACCTCAAGCGCACCTCACAGCCACGGGTGCAGCAATGGCGCGATGGGGACGACGATGTGCTGCGGGTCGGTGGCTCGATCTTCTTTGGCGCCAGCCATTACCTGCAAGTGCGCTTGCAGCGCCTGCAAGGCCAGCGGGTGGTGATCGAGGCGCAGCAGATCAACTTTATCGACTATTCCGGGGTGGAGATGCTGCACCAGGAAGCGCGGCGGTTGCAGGGGTTGGGACGCAGCCTGACGCTGCGCCGGGCGCGGCCGCAAGTGGTGGAGGAGTTGAGGAAGCTGGAAGGGGCGGACAAATGCCCGATCCTTTTCGAAGACTGACACGGTAAAAACCTGTAGGAGCTGGCTTGCCTGCGATAGCGGTGTATCAGTGGCGCATCCGGCGCTGACCCAGCGCTATCGCAGGCAAGCCAGCTCCTACATTTGACCTTCAGTGGCCTGCCAACTGCCGACGTAACTCGGCCAGCACCGGCGCCGAATCCGGCCGTACACCGCGCCACAGGTAGAAGGCTTCCGCCGCCTGCTCCACCAGCATGCCCAAGCCATCCATCGCCACCGCCGCAGCGTGTTCAGTGGCCCAGCGGCAGAAGGCGGTCGGCTCCTTGGCGTACATCATGTCGTAGCAAAAGGTCTTGCCCGGCTCGATCAGGCTGCTGGCAATCGGCGGTACATCGCCTGACAGGCTCGCGGAGGTGGCGTTGATGATCAGGTCCACCGGTTCACTCAGCCAGTCGAAACCGCTGGCGGAGACCGGCCCCAGGTCATCGAACAGTTCGGCCAGCCGCTCGGCCTTTTCCACAGTGCGGTTGGCGATGATCAGCGAGGCGGGCTGTTGCGCCAGCAGTGGCTCCAGTGCACCGCGCACTGCGCCGCCGGCACCGAGCAGCAGGATGCGCTTGCCGGCCAGGCTCAGGCCGGCGTTGACGGTCAAGTCGCGCACCAGGCCGGCGCCATCGGTGTTATCACCCAACAGACTGCCATCGGCCAGCTTGCTCAGGGTGTTCACCGCGCCTGCGCGCTGCGCGCGCTCGGTCAGGGCATCGGCCAGGCGGAAGGCCTCTTCCTTGAAGGGTACGGTGACGTTGGCACCGCGCCCATGCAGGAAAAATTCCTGAGCACAGCCGGTGAAATCCTCGAGCGGCGCCAGCAGGGTGCTGTAGTCCAGCGCCTGGCCGGTCTGCTCGGCAAACAGGCGATGGATCAGCGGCGATTTGCTGTGGCCGATGGGGTTGCCGAACACCACATAACGATCCATCAGCTGGCCACCTGGGGCGCAGCAAGGCCGAGCCAGTCACGGTCTTGCAGGAAGTAGTCGGTCAGGCGCGCTTCTTCGCTGCCGGCAGCGGCCTTCCAGTCATAGCTCCAGCGCACTTGCGGGGGCAACGACATCAGGATCGACTCGGTACGCCCGCCCGATTGCAGGCCAAACAGCGTGCCACGGTCATAAACCAGGTTGAATTCCACGTAGCGCCCACGGCGAAACTCCTGGAACTGGCGTTGCTGCTCGGTATAAGCCATTGCCTGGCGGCGCTGGACGATCGGCAGGTAAGCGTCGATGTAGGCGTCGCCAATCGCACGGATAAAGGCGAAGCAGGTGTCGAAGTCCCACTCGTTCAAATCATCGAAGAACAGGCCGCCAATACCCCGGGGCTCGTTGCGATGCTTGATATGGAAGTAGCTGTCGCACCAGGCCTTGTAGCGCGGGTAAACGTCCGCGCCAAACGGCGCGCAGGCCTGCTCGGCCACGCGGTGCCAGTGGATGCAGTCTTCTTCGTTGGCGTAGTAGGGCGTCAGGTCGAAGCCGCCCCCGAACCACCACACCGGCTCTTCACCGTCTTTCTCGGCGATGAAAAATCGCACGTTGGCGTGGGACGTTGGCACATGGGGGTTATGCGGGTGGATCACCAGCGACACGCCGAGGGCTTCAAAACCACGACCGGCGAGCTCCGGGCGGTGGGCACTGGCGGACGGTGGGAGGCCGCTGCCGAAGACGTGGGAAAAGTTGACGCCGCCTTTCTCGATCACGGTCCCGTTCTCGATCACCCGCGTGCGGCCACCACCACCGGCTGGGCGGGTCCAGGCGTCTTCGATAAAGCGCGTATGCGCCTCGAAGGTTTCCAGGGCACTGCAAATGCGGTCTTGCAGGTCGAGCAGGTAGGCTTTTACAGCCTCGGTGCGGGTAGTCATGGCATCACCTTGAATCGGGCAAAGCTACGCGAGGCCATTGGGCGTCGGCGGCAAAGGGGCGCACAGGATACCACCGCGCCGGGCACTGCCACAGTTGACGAAGGTCAAGCATAGGAGTCCGATAGGAGCCTTTCGCGAAACAGACTTGAGGACAGAACAGATGGCCAAACGTATCCAGTTCAGCGCCCATGGCGGCCCCGAAGTACTTGAGTATGTGGACTACACACCCGTGGAGCCCGGCCCACAGCAGGTTCGGGTGCGGAACAAGGCCATTGGCCTGAACTTCATCGACACCTATTACCGCAGCGGCCTGTATGCACCGCCAGCCTTGCCCTCGGGCCTGGGCGCGGAGGGCGCTGGCGTGGTGGATGCGGTGGGCAGCGCAGTCACTCAATTCAAGGTCGGCGACCGCGTGGCCTACGGCAGCGGCCCGCTGGGTGCCTACAGCGAACTGCATGTGTTGCCAGCGGCCAACCTGGTGCACCTGCCGGACGCGATCAGCTTCGAACAAGCGGCTGGCGCCATGCTCAAGGGCTTGACCGTGCAGTACCTGCTGCGCCAGACCTATGAGTTGCAAGGCGGTGAAACCATCCTGTTCCACGCCGCTGCAGGTGGCGTCGGTTCCCTGGCCTGCCAATGGGCCAAGGCCCTGGGCGTGAAGCTGATCGGTACGGTCAGTTCGCCGGAAAAAGCCGCCCTGGCCAAATCCCTCGGCGCCTGGGAAACCATCGACTACAGCCAGGAAAATGTCCCACAGCGGGTGCTGGAACTGACCGACGGCAAAAAATGCCCGGTGGTGTACGACGGTGTCGGCAAAGACACCTGGCTCGCCTCGCTGGACAGCGTGGCGCCCCGTGGCCTGCTGGTGAGTTTCGGCAATGCCTCGGGCGCGGTGGACGGGGTGAACCTGGGGATTCTGGCGGCGAAAGGCTCGCTGTACGTGACCCGGCCGACGCTGGCGACCTACGCCAACAATCCGCAGAACCTGCAGGCCATGGCCGATGACCTGTTTGGCATGATCGCAAGCGGCAAGGTGCGCATTGATATCAACCAGCGCTTTTCGTTGGCGGATGCGGCGAAGGCGCAGGTGGAGTTGTCGGGGCGGCGGACGACGGGGTCGACCATTCTGTTGCCTTGAGATCTCGGTGGTTTGGCAGACCGCTATCGCGGGCAAGCCCGCTCCCACATTCGACCGATTTCCAGCATGGGAATGCGCTCGAATGTGGGAGCGAGCTTGCTCGCGATGGCCACGCCTGGGTCTCAGGACGGGCGCCGAACCTCGCCCGTCGCCAGGTCCCGAATCAAACTCGGGTTCTTGCGCCCACCCAGGCTACCGCCCAGCACCAAATCCACCTGCCCACGGAAATACTGCTCCACCCGGATCCGCGTGCGCGCTGCCGGCCGGCCTTGCGGGTTGGCCGAGGTGGAAATCAACGGGCCCACCAATGCACACAAATCCCGCACCAGCGGATGATCACTGACCCGCAATGCCACGGTGTCGTGCTTGCCGGTAATCCACTCAGGCAGCAGGTCCTGATGGGGCACCAGCCAGGTATTGGGTCCCGGCCAGGTACTGGCCATGCGGTCGATCCAGGTGTCCGGGAAGTCTTCGAACAGAAAATCGAACTGCCGGATATTGTCGGCGACCAGGATCAAGCCCTTGTCCACCGAGCGGCCCTTGATCGCCAGCAAGCGCTCCACCGCCTCTTCGTTCCACGGGTCGCAGCCCAGGCCCCACACCGCCTCGGTCGGATAGGCAATCACCGCGCCTGCGCGAATTTCTCGTGCGGCTTCTTGCACACGCCACCTGTTGACCATTACTCACTCTCCGGACTAAAGCTCTGCGCAGTTTACCGATCTTCGTTACAAAACCTAACTGCGCGCGAGCCAGCGACCACTTTCGCAGATCACCCGGCCCTCCAGCTCCAGTTCGGTGAGGCTCGCCAACACCTGGGACAGGCTCTGCCCGCTGGCGATGGCCAGGCCTTCGCTGGTGTGGGGCGCGGCGTGCAGCAACGCCAGCAGCGGATGGGTCACCGGCACCGGCGCGGGCCGCGACAACGCCTGCCAGCCGCGCAGCCCCTCCAGGATGTGCTCGATGGTCTCCACCAGCACCGCCCCCTCACGGATCAGTTGGTGACAACCCCTGGCCCCCGGGTGATGAATCGACCCCGGTATGGCGTACACCTCGCGGCCCTGCTCGGCCGCCAGCCGCGCGGTGATCAGCGAACCGCTGGCCACGCTGGCTTCCACCACCAGCACGCCCAGGGACAGGCCACTGATGATGCGGTTGCGTCGCGGGAAGTTGCCGGCCTGGGGCCCGGCGTCCAGCGGGAACTCGGAAACCACCGCGCTGCCCTGGGCAATCATCGCCTCGGCGAGCCGGCGGTGGCGCTGTGGATAAAAATTTTCCAGGCCGGTACCCAACACCCCGATTGTCTGCCCCCCGACATCTAATGCCGCCTGGTGCGCCGCCCCATCGATGCCCAGGGCCAGGCCGCTGGTGATCACAAAACCGGCGCCCGCCAGGCTGCGGGAAAAGGCCGCCGCCGTATCCATTCCGGGTCGGGAAGCACGGCGGCTGCCGACCATGGCCAGCTGCGGTTTTTCCAGGATGGCGGGATTGCCGGCGACGAATAACAAGGGTGGCGCATCGTCCAACTCGGCCAGCAGGGCCGGGTAGTCGGGCTGGTCCCACATCAGCAAATGTTGGGCCGGATGCTCAAGCCAAGCCAATGCGACGCTGGCGCCATCACGCACCTGCACGCTGCGCCGGGCTTCGGCGCAGGCGGCCGGCAACCCCAGGGAGCGCCAGGCACTGGCCGGTGCGCCGATGGCTTTCGAGGCGCAACCAAAGGCCTCGATCAACGTCTTGAAACGCCTGGGCCCCAGCTCCGGCATGCGGTGCAAACGCAGGCGGGCTTCGAGCTCGGCAGGGGAAATATCTGCAGTAGGGATTGCTGACATATGATCATCCTTGATCAGGAACAAGCTGTGGATAACTCTGTTGGTAACTTATTTAGCAGGCTAATTATTGCAACTGGTTATTGCCGCCCAACCTGGCGCCCCGTTTTGAAGACGAGTAGCGATTTCCTCATGGGGGCAATCTCCTTTATTATGTCGGTTCGCGTGAAATGCCTTGGCCTTCGCGGCCTGCGAGCGTTTCACACCGGCCGTGCGGGGTGTCCCGAGGCCGATTTGCCTTTACCTCACATGTGCAGCAATTACGCTTATGGCTATTTTGAACATCCTCGAATTCCCGGACTCGCGCCTGCGCACTATCGCCAAACCGGTGGCCGTAGTGGACGACAAGGTTCGTCAGCTGGTCGATGACATGTTTGAAACAATGTATGAAGCCCCGGGCATCGGCCTCGCCGCCACCCAGGTCAACGTGCACCTGCGCGTGGTGGTCATGGACCTGTCCGAAGACCGCAGCGAACCGATGGTGTACATCAACCCGGAATTCGAGCCGCTGACCGACGAGATGGGCGAATACCAGGAAGGCTGCCTGTCGGTGCCGGAGTTCTACGAGAACGTCGAACGCCCGCTGCGCGTCAAGATCAAGGCCCTGGACCGCGACGGCAAGCCATTCGAGCTGATTGCCGAAGGCCTGCTGGCGGTGTGCATCCAGCACGAGTGCGACCACCTCAACGGCAAGCTGTTTGTCGATTACCTGTCCACGCTCAAACGCGACCGGATCAAGAAGAAACTGGAAAAGAAGCATCGCCAGCAAGCTTGATTCCCTTCTTTCAAAGGCTTGCTCCGGCAAGCCTTTTTCTTTTGTGAGACGTTTCCCATGACCGAGCCACTGCGCATCGTTTTTGCCGGCACCCCTGAATTTGCCGCCGAACACCTCAAGGCCCTGCTTGCCAGCCCTTATGAAATCGTCGCGGTGTACACCCAGCCGGATCGCCCGGCCGGCCGTGGGCAAAAACTGATGCCCAGCCCGGTCAAGCAACTGGCGCTGGAAAACGGCATCGTCGTGCTGCAACCGCCGACCCTGCGCAATGCCGAGGCCCAGGCTGAACTGGCAGCACTGAAGCCGGACCTGCTGGTGGTGGTGGCCTACGGCCTGATCCTCCCCCAAGCAGTGCTGGATATCCCGCGCCTGGGTTGCATCAACAGCCACGCCTCGCTGCTACCGCGCTGGCGCGGTGCGGCGCCGATCCAGCGCGCGGTGCAAGCCGGTGACGCACAAAGCGGCGTGACCGTGATGCGCATGGAAGCCGGCCTGGACACCGGGCCGATGCTGCTCAAGGTGACCACGCCCATCACC
This sequence comes from Pseudomonas sp. WS 5021, assembly GCF_012985535.1. Taxonomy (NCBI): domain Bacteria; kingdom Pseudomonadati; phylum Pseudomonadota; class Gammaproteobacteria; order Pseudomonadales; family Pseudomonadaceae; genus Pseudomonas; species Pseudomonas sp. WS 5021. The sequence continues at coordinate 96,636 of NZ_JAAQWP010000003.1, forward strand.
GCCCAAGACACCGGCGGCAGCCTGCACGACCGCCTGGCCGAGATGGGCCCGCCAGCGGTGGTCGAGGCGATTGCCGGCCTCGCTGCTGGCACCTTGCACGGTGAAGCGCAGGACGACAGCCTCGCCACCTACGCCCACAAGCTGAACAAGGACGAAGCGCGCATCGACTGGAGCCGCCCGGCCGTGGAACTGGAGCGCCTGGTACGTGCCTTCAACCCGTGGCCGATCTGCCACAGCACCCTCAATGGCGAAGCCTTGAAAGTCCTCGCCGCCACCCTGGCCGACGGCAGCGGCGCACCCGGTGAAATCATCGGCGCCAGCAAGGAAGGCCTGCTGGTGGCCTGCGGCGAACAGGCACTGTGTCTGACTCGTCTGCAATTGCCCGGCGGCAAGGCGCTGAACTTCAGCGACTTGTTCAACAGCCGTCGTGAGAAATTTGCCCCCGGCATCATCCTCGGAGTGGACGCTTGATGAACCCGCGTTTGGCCGCCGCCAAGGCCCTGGCCGCCGTGCTCAATGGCAAGGCTTCCCTGAACAGCTCGTTGCCGGTGCAACTGGATAAAGTCGAAGACCGCGATCGCGGCTTCACCCAGGACCTGGCCTTTGGCACCGCCCGCTGGCAGCCGCGTCTGTCGGCGCTGGCGGCCAAGTTGCTGCAAAAGCCGTTCAAGGCCGCCGATGCCGACGTCGAGGCGCTGCTCCTGGTGGGCCTCTACCAGTTGCTCTACAGCCGCGTGCCGGCCCACGCCGCCATCGGCGAAACCGTGGGGTGCGCCGACAAGCTGAAAAAGCCCTGGGCCAAGGCCTTGCTCAACGCCGTGCTGCGCCGTGCCCAGCGCGAAAGCGTGGGGTTGCTGGCCGAGCTCGAACACGACCCGGTAGTGCGCACCGCGCACCCGCGCTGGCTGCAAAAATCCCTCAAGGCATTCTGGCCAGAGCAGTGGGAAGCCATCTGCGCCGCCAACAATGCCCACCCGCCGATGATTCTGCGGGTCAATCGCCGCCATCACAGCCGCGATGCCTATCTCCAACTACTGGCAGAGGCCGGCATCAATGCCAGCGCCTGCGTGTACAGCCAGGACGGCATCGTGCTGGAGACCGCAGGCGATGTGCGCAGCCTGCCAGGCTTTGCCGAAGGCTGGATCAGCGTGCAGGACGAAGCCGCGCAACTTGCCGCCGACCTGCTTGACCTGGCGCCGGGCCAACGGGTGCTGGACGCCTGCTGCGCCCCAGGCGGCAAGACCTGCCACATCATGGAAGTGCAGCCGGGCCTGGCCGGTGTCGTCGCCGTCGACCTGGAAGCCAAGCGCCTGGTGCGCGTGCGCGAAAACCTCGCGCGCCTGGGCCTGGACGCCGAGCTGATTGCCGCCGATGGGCGCGACACCGCCGCCTGGTGGGATGGCAAGCCGTTCCAGCGCATCCTGCTGGACGCACCCTGTTCCGCCACCGGTGTGATCCGCCGTCACCCGGATATCAAGCTCACCCGCCAACCCGACGACATCGCCGCCCTGGCTGTGCTGCAAGGCGAGTTGCTGGACGCGCTGTGGCCGACGCTGGAAGTCGGTGGCATCCTGCTCTACGCCACCTGCTCGACCTTGCCGACCGAAAACACCGACGTGATCGAAGCCTTCCTCGCCCGCACCAGCGGCGCGCGGGAGTTGGACATTGCCACTACCGCCGGCATCAAGCAGCCCCACGGCCGCCAGTTGCTGGCGCAGGAAGGCGGGCACGATGGCTTCTATTACGCCAAGCTGATCAAGATTGCCGCGGCACGCGGTTGAATGGTTTTTAAGGGAGTGACCGGATGAAGATCATCATCCTTGGCGCAGGGCAGGTCGGCGGTACGCTGGCCGAGCATTTGGCCAGTGAAGCCAACGACATTACCGTGGTCGACACCGACGCCGAACGCCTGCGCGGTCTGGGCGATCGCCTGGATATCCGTACGGTCCAGGGCCGTGCCTCGTTCCCCACCGTGCTGCGCCAGGCCGGCGCCGACGATGCCGACATGCTGGTGGCGGTGACCAACAGTGACGAGACCAATATGGTCGCCTGCCAGGTCGCCCACACCCTGTTCCACACCCCGACCAAGATCGCCCGGGTGCGTGAAGCGGCCTACCTGACCCGCGCCGGCCTGTTCGACAACGACGCGATTCCGGTGGACGTGCTGATCAGCCCCGAGCAAGTGGTTACCCACTACATCAAGCGCCTGATCGAAATCCCCGGCGCGCTGCAGGTGATCGACTTTGCCGAAGGCAAGGCGCAACTGGTGGCGGTCAAGGCCTACTACGGCGGGCCGCTGGTGGGCCAGCAACTGCGCCAATTGCGCGAACATATGCCGAATGTGGAAACCCGCGTGGCCGCGATTTTCCGTCGCGACCGGCCGATCCTGCCCCAGGGCGACACGGTGATCGAAGCCGACGACGAAGTCTTCTTCATCGCCGCCAAGGCCAATATTCGTGCCGTGATGAGCGAAATGCGCCGGCTCGACGAGAGCTACAAGCGCATCGTCATCGCCGGCGGCGGGCAGATCGGCGAGCGCCTGGCCGAGGCCATCGAAAGCCGCTACCAGGTGAAGATCATCGAGATGAACGCCGCGCGCTGCCGCTACTTGTCCGATACCCTCGACAGCACCGTGGTGCTGCAAGGCAGCGCTTCGGATCGCGACCTGCTGATGGAAGAGAACATCGCCGACGCCGATATCTTCCTGGCCCTGACCAACGACGACGAAGCCAATATCATGTCGTCGCTGCTGGCCAAGCGGCTGGGGGCGAAGAAGGTGATGACCATCATCAACAACCCGGCCTATGTGGACCTGATCCAGGGTGGCGACATCGACATTGCCATCAGCCCGCAATTGGCCACCATCGGTACCCTGCTGGCCCACGTGCGGCGCGGCGATATCGTCAGCGTGCACTCATTGCGCCGGGGGGCGGCGGAAGCCATCGAGGCGATCGCCCACGGTGACTCCAAGTCGAGCAAGGTGATCGGCCGGGCGATCCGCGATATCGGCTTGCCACCGGGCACCACCATTGGCGCGATCATCCGCGATGAAGAAGTGATCATCGCCCATGACGATACGGTGATCGCCACGGGCGACCATGTGATCCTGTTCCTGGTGGATAAAAAACATATCCGCGATGTGGAGAAGCTGTTCCACGTGGGGTTGAGCTTTTTCTGATCTGACGGAGAGACCGACATGCTCGAATCCCTGGAAAAAATGCTCGCCAAGGGTGTGGATAACTCGCTGCTGCGCTTTGGCTTGGGCAAGGGTTACCTGGATTTGAAGGACAACGCCAAGGCAGCCGAGCATTTAGGCAAGTGCGTCGGGTTTGACCCGAAGTATTCGGCGGCGTGGAAGCTGCTGGGCAAGGCACACGCTGCACTCGGCGATAAAGACGCGGCACGCCAGGCATGGGAGAAGGGTATCGAAGCGGCCCAGGCCCATGGCGACAAGCAGGCCGAGAAAGAGATGACGGTGTTCCTGAAAAAACTCGATCGCCAAGCCTGAGGCACCCCCTGTGGGAGCTGGCTTGCCTGCGATGCAGGCGACTCGGTCTCTCAGTGACACCGAGGCGATGCTATCGCAGGCAAGCCAGCTCCTACATTTGATCTTCGTTGCTTGCAGAGCCGGGTGTATCAGTACCAACGCGCCTCGCCCGGCGGGCGTTTCTTGAAGCGCTTCATGCTCCACATGTACTGGCTCGGGTAGGCGCCGACATAACGCTCCACCACCTTGCTCATCGCCGCGCAGGACGTGGCCGTGTCGGTGCTGTACATGTCTTCTGGCGCCGCTTCCAGGATCACTTTGTAACCCGAGCCGTCCGGCAGCCGCAGGGCATGCAGGAACACGCCCACCGCCTTATGGCCGGCGAGCATATTCGGCACGAACTTGCTGGTCAGCGCCTGGGTGGCGAAGAACGGTACGAAGATCCCGGCCGATTCTGCCGGCTCCGGGTCAGCGGGAATCCCCACCTGGCCGCCCTTGCGCACTTCCTTGATGACGCTGAGGATGCCTTCTTTGGTCGACGCCGCCACCCGGTTGCCCAACTGCACGCGTTGCTTGCGCAGCAGGTCATCCACCGCCTTGAGCTTGGGCGGGCGATAGAAAATGATCGGTTTGCACTGGCTGCAATAGAAGTGGTTCAACACTTCCCAGTTGCCCAGGTGGCTGGTGATGCCGACCACGCCTTTGCCCGAGGCCAGGGCTTGCTGCAGCACTTCCAGGCCTTCGACTTCACGTACCAGGTCGATAGAACGCTGGGCCGGCCAGATCCAGGCGCACGCGCTCTCGGTCAGGGACTTGCCGATGTCCATCAGGCTCTGGCCGACCAGGCGCTCGCGCTCGGCCGGGTCCATGTCCGGGAAACACTTGGAGAGGTTGATCCGCACCGTGTCGCGGGAGCGGTTGGGGGTCTTCCACATGATCCAGCCAATCGCCGAACCCACGGCTTGCACGGCGCGCCAGGGCAGCAGGGCAAACAATCGCAGAGCGCCTACCAGCAAGACGCCTTTTAACTTTTCCACAGGTCACTCCTGATCGTGTGTGGTGCGCAAAGCGGCCATTCTACCCGGCGTTGACCAAGTCCGCGTAACGGTCGCAGTCCTGGGTGTGGTCCATGACCATCCCTGAGGCCTGCATGAACGCGTAGCAGATGGTCGGCCCGACGAACGTGAAGCCGGCTTTCTTGAGGGCTTTGCTCATGGCTTCGGCCTCTGGCGTAATCGCCGGGACCTGGCTGCGATCCTTGAAGTGATTGACCTTGGGCACGCCGCCGACAAACGACCAGAGCAACCCCACCGGGTCCTCCAGCGCCAGCCAGGCCGCGGCATTGCGCCGGGTGGCATTGAGTTTCAAGCGGTTGCGCACAATGCCTGGGTCGAGCATCAACTGCTCGATCTGGGCATCGCTCAACTGCGCCAGGCGCTTTGGATCAAAACCGAACAAGACCTTTCGATAATGCTCGCGTTTGCGTAAAACGGTGATCCAGGACAGGCCCGCCTGGAACCCTTCGAGCAAAAGCAACTCGAACAAACCCTGCGCATCGCGCAGCGGCGTTCCCCACTCTTGATCGTGATAAGCCATGTACAGCGGATCTTCAGAACACCAAAAGCAGCGTGGCATAAGGCTCCAGGGAGTGGTGGCGGGGCCGAATCGGGTATACTCCCGCCCTTTAAATCGCAGCCCAAGTAACAGGTGAATTTTGTGAGCCAGCCTACGCCAGCCGTGCGTACCTTCCAAGACTTGATCCTCGCCCTCCAGCAATACTGGGCCGAGCAAGGTTGTGTGGTACTTCAGCCCTACGATATGGAAGTAGGCGCCGGCACTTTCCACACCGCAACATTCCTGCGGGCCATCGGCCCGGAAACCTGGAACGCCGCTTATGTGCAGCCCAGTCGTCGCCCGACTGACGGCCGCTACGGCGAAAACCCCAACCGCCTGCAGCACTACTATCAGTTCCAGGTGGTCCTCAAGCCCAACCCGGACAACTTCCAGGAGCTGTACCTGGGTTCGCTGAAACATGTCGGCCTGGACCCACTGGTCCACGACATCCGTTTCGTCGAAGACAACTGGGAATCGCCAACCCTCGGCGCCTGGGGCCTGGGCTGGGAAGTCTGGCTCAACGGCATGGAAGTCACGCAGTTCACCTACTTCCAGCAGGCGGGCGGCATCGAGTGCTACCCGGTGACCGGCGAAATCACCTACGGCCTGGAACGCCTGGCCATGTACCTGCAGGGCGTGGACTCGGTCTACGACCTGGTGTGGGCTGACGGCCCGTTCGGCAAAGTGACGTATGGCGATGTGTTCCACCAGAACGAAGTGGAGCAGTCGACCTACAACTTCGAACACGCCAACGTCGAGAAGCTGTTCGAACTGTTCGACTTCTACGAAAGCGAAGCCAAGCGCCTGATCGAACTGGATCAGCCGTTGCCGTTGCCAAGCTACGAAATGGTCCTGAAGGCATCCCACACCTTCAACCTGCTGGACGCCCGCCGTGCCATCTCGGTAACTGCGCGCCAGCAATACATCCTGCGTGTCCGCACCCTGGCGCGTTCCGTTGCGCAAGCCTACCTGCTGGCACGCGCCAAGCTGGGCTTCCCGATGGCGACCCCGGATCTGCGTGATGAAGTGTTGGCTAAGCTGGAGACTGCACAATGAGTGCTCAAGATTTCCTGGTTGAACTGGGCACCGAAGAGCTGCCACCCAAGGCCCTCAACACCCTGGCCGATGCATTTTTGGCCGGCATCGAGAAAGGCCTGCAGACTGCCGGCCTGAAGTTTGAAGCCAAGAAGGTCTACGCCGCGCCACGTCGCCTGGCAGTATTGCTGACCGCGCTGGAAACCCAGCAGCCGGACCGCAACATCAACCTCGACGGCCCGCCACGCCAGGCCGCCTTTGATGCTGAAGGCAACCCGACCCAGGCTGCCCTTGGTTTTGCCAAGAAGTGCGGCGTCGAGCTGAGCGAGATCGACCAGAGCGGCCCGAAACTGCGTTTCAGCCAAGTCATCAAGGGCAAGCCGACCGCCAGCCTGTTGCCGACTATCGTTGAAGATTCTCTCAATGACCTGCCGATCCCAAAGCGCATGCGCTGGGGTGCACGCAAGGAAGAGTTCGTACGTCCGACCCAATGGTTGGTGATGCTGCTCGGTGACCAAGTCATCGATTGCACCATCCTCGCCCAGAAGGCCGGTCGTGAGTCCCGTGGTCACCGCTTCCACCATCCTGAAGCCGTGCGCATCACCTCGCCGGCCAACTACGCCACTGACCTGCGTGCCGCCTACGTACTGGCCGACGCCAACGAGCGTCGCGAGCTGATCAGCAAGCGCACCGAAGAGCTGGCCCGCTTGCAGGAAGGCACCGCCATCGTGCCGCCAAGCCTGCTCGACGAAGTAACCGCGCTGGTTGAATGGCCGGTGCCACTGGTGTGCTCGTTCGAAGAGCGTTTCCTCGATGTGCCGCAAGAAGCCCTGATCACCACCATGCAGGACAACCAGAAGTATTTCTGCCTGCTGGATGTGGACGGCAAGTTGCTGCCGCGCTTTATCACCGTGGCCAACATCGAAAGCAAGGACCCGCAGCAGATCATCGCCGGTAACGAAAAAGTCGTACGCCCGCGCCTGACCGACGCCGAGTTCTTCTTCAAGCAAGACAAGAAGCAGAAGCTCGAAGACTTCAACCTGCGCCTGCAGAACGTGGTGTTCCAGGAGAAGCTGGGCAGCGTCTACGACAAGGCTGTGCGGGTTTCCAAGCTGGCGGCCTACATCGCCCCACGCATTGGCGGCGACGCTGCCTTGGCCGCACGCGCGGGCCTGCTGTGCAAATGCGACCTGGCCACCGAGATGGTCGGCGAGTTCCCGGAAATGCAAGGCGTGGCCGGTTACTACTACGCGCTCAATGACGGCGAGCCTGAAGACGTCGCCCTGGCCTTGAACGAGCAGTACATGCCGCGTGGCGCTGGCGCCGAGCTGCCGACCACCCTGACCGGTGCGGCCGTGGCCATCGCCGACAAGCTGGATACCCTGGTCGGTATCTTTGGCGTCGGCATGTTGCCGACCGGCAGCAAAGACCCATATGCCCTGCGCCGTGCCGCCCTGGGCGTGCTGCGCATCCTGATCGACAAAAAGCTCGACCTCGACCTGACCCAGGCCGTGGTATTTGCCGTCGGCCAGTTTGGTGGCAAGGTCAAGCAAGCCGGCCTGGCCGAGCAAGTGCTGGAGTTCGTGTTCGACCGCCTGCGTGCGCGCTACGAAGACGAAGGCGTGGACGTTTCCGTCTACCTCTCGGTACGTGCCCTGCAACCAGGCTCGGCACTGGACTTCGACCAGCGTGTGCAAGCCGTACAAGCGTTCCGCAAGCTGCCGGAAGCGGACGCCCTGGCCGCCGTGAACAAGCGCGTGTCGAACCTGCTGAGCAAGGCCGAAGGCCTGGGCAATGCCGATGTCGACCCTGGCCTGTTTGCCGATGCCAAGGAGTTCTCGCTGAACTCGGCCATCGCCAAGGCAGAAAACGCCGTGAAGCCGCTGATCGCCGAACGCAACTACGCCGAAGCACTGGCGCGCCTGGCCACCTTGCGTGAGCCGGTGGATGCGTTCTTCGAAGCGGTGATGATCAATGCCGAAGATGCTGGCGTGCGGAAAAACCGCTACGCCATGCTGGCGCGCCTGCGCGGCTTGTTCGTCAACATCGCTGACATTTCGACCCTGAGCTGATCATGTTGAAACTGCTGATTCTCGATCGGGACGGGGTGATCAATTACGACTCCGACGCTTACATCAAGTCGGTGGAGGAGTGGATCCCGCTGCCCGGCTCGGTCGAGGCCATCGCGCAGTTGAGCAAGGCCGGCTGGACGGTAGCCATCGCTACCAACCAGTCCGGCATCGCCCGCGGCTACTACGACATCGCCACCCTGGACGCCATGCACGCGCGCCTGCGCGCATTGGTGGCCGAGCAGGGCGGTGAGGTGGGACTGGTGGTGTACTGCCCCCACGGGCCGGATGAGGGTTGCGATTGCCGCAAACCCAAGCCTGGCATGTTGAAAATCATTTCAGAACATTACAAGGTGCCCCTGGCTGGGATATGGTTCGTCGGGGACAGTCTCGGTGACCTGGAGGCGGCCAAAGCCGTCGACTCTCAGCCAGTTTTGGTAAAGACCGGGAAAGGCGAAAAGACCCAGGCGAAAAACCTGCCGGTCGGCACCTTGATTTTTGACGATCTGGCGGCGGTTGCCGCAGAACTTATCAACAACTAGTCGCCCTCGACTTCCTGACCAAGGATTGTTCGGGAGTGCACTTTTAACAGGCGGGCGTTGTCCCGCAACGGTAAATGCTGCCATGTCGATTTTGCAGGCCATCAGAACCTTCTTCTTTTACCTGCTGCTGGGCACCAGTTCGTTTCTCTGGTGCACCCTGAGCTTTTTTATCGCGCCCTTTTTGCCATTCAAGGCGCGCTATCGCTTTATCAACGTCTATTGGTGCCGCTGCGCGTTGTGGCTGACCAAGGTGTTCCTGGGCATTCGTTTCGAGGTCAAGGGTGCCGAGAATGTGCCGGACCAGCCGTGCGTGATCCTGTCGAACCACCAGAGCACCTGGGAGACCTTCTTTCTTTCCGCGTATTTCTCGCCCCTGAGCCAGGTGCTCAAGCGTGAGTTGCTGTTCGTGCCGTTCTTTGGCTGGGCGATGGCCATGCTGCGCCCGATTGCCATCGACCGCGACAACCCCAAGGCCGCGCTCAAGCATGTGGCGAAGAAGGGTGACGAGCTGCTCAAGGATGGGGTGTGGGTACTGATCTTCCCGGAGGGCACTCGCGTACCCTTTGGCACTGTAGGCAAGTTCTCCCGGGGCGGTACGGCATTGGCGGTCAACGCCAATCTTCCAGTACTGCCGATTGCCCACAATGCCGGCAAGTTCTGGCCCAAGGAAGGCTGGGCCAAGCGTAAAGGCACCATCACCGTGGTGATCGGCGAGCCGATGTATGCGCAAGGGGAAGGACCGCGTGCAATTGCCGCGCTCAATGACCGCGCTGCAGCGTGGAATGAGGCGCAGCAACGGGCCATGGGTTCGCTGCCGCCACTGCCGATTGCAGCGGACCAGGCGGTGATCTGACGTTCTGTGGATAACCTGTGCACGGTTTGTTGGCGAAATGCAGTTTTTCGCTTGTAGGCTTATGATTCTATTACATATTTCTTAAGCTAATAAAACACCGGAAAACGTGCATAAGTTTTTTAGAGCGTTGAAAACCGGCCCTTGCGGCCGGTTTTTTATGCACAGCCGTTCACTCCTCCCACAACGGCATCTGCAGGCTGAAAACCGTGCCTTGCCCCACCACACTCACACAGTCGATCCGCCCCCCATGGCGGTCCATCACCGCCTTGACCATGGTCAGGCCCAGCCCCAGGCCTTCGCTGCCCTGAGCCGAAGCAAAACGTCGGTATTGGCTGAACAGTTCAGGCAGCTCCTGGGCCGCGATGCCGGGGCCCTGGTCCTGGATATGACAAGCCAGCCATTGGGCGTTGCGTTCCAGGCGCACCGTCACCGTGGTGCCGGCTGGGCTGTACTTGATCGCATTCTCCATCAGGTTGAACAAGGCTCGGGTGAGCAGCGACTGATCCGCGAGGACCATTTGCTCACCAGCCTCGTCCAGGTCGTGGACCAATTGGATATGTTTCAATTGGGCCAGCAGCGCGACCTGGTCAAACGCATCGAGCACCAACATGGCAAACAGGCTGGGCTCAAACTGATAACCGTCGGACTCGGCCTTGGCCAGTTGAACGAACGATTCGGTCAAATTCAATGCGCGTCGCACTTGCTGTTCGATCTGGGTAAAGACCTGCGGAACGTCTGAGGCTTCATGCCGTTGCACATCCAGCAACGCGAGGATTGCCGAGTGGGGCGCCCGCAGATCATGGGAGAGAAACCGCAGCAGGGTTTCACGTTGCTGCTGGGCGTCGCGTTCGATACTCAGGTCAGTCAGGCTCAACAGCCACCCCAACGCCACATCACCGTCGGCCGGTAACAGAGGCGCCAGTTCCAGGCGCAGGCTGCGTTGCTGGGTATCGCGGAACTCGATGATTTCCAGGGCCGATAGCGGCGTATGTACCTGGCCTTGCAAGGGCGGGTAACCCAGTGCCGCCAGTTGCTGCAGCAGGTTCTGGGCAATCAGTTCGTTGCCAAACACATCGCGGGCGATCCGATTGGCCAACAGGATCTCGCCTGTGGGATCGGTAATCAGCGTAGCGACCGGCAGGCACTCCAGGCCATCGGCCATAAAACGCCGGGTGTCGCGGGTGCGGCTGACCGCTTGCTCCAGGGCCACGATACGGCCCTGCAACACATCACCGTTGCTGACGGCCGCGCGACGGCGTTCCGGCAGCACCTTGGGCTCGCTGTCCAGGCGCGCCAATTCCCAGCCGAAGTAGGCGAGGATTACGCTCAGGCGGCGCCAGTTCCAGATCAGGTAGCCCAGCAGCATGCCGATCAGCGTGGCCGCTGGCGACCACCAGAGCCCCAGGCGCAACAAGCCCCAGGAAGCGAGGAGGGCGCCCGCCATGCAGCCCAGGGTCAGCCACAGCGCATAACGCGGGCGCAACAGCAGCAGGCCCAGCAACAAGGCCACCATCGCGGTAGACAGCAGGGTGGCCAGCCAGCCAGGCAACACGGTAATGCTGCGCCCTTGCAGCAAGCCGTTGAGGATATTGGCCTGGATCTCGACGCCCGGGGTGGTACCGACGCTGGCCGAAAGCGGTGTCACATAGCGATCGCCCATGCCCGGTGCAGTGGCCCCCACCAGAATGATCCGATCACGCAACAGTTGGGCAGGGACCTCACCGCGCAAGACACTGACATACGGCACGCTGGGAAAGCCGTGGTCGGTGGCGATAAAAGGGATGCGGATGGCATTGTCACGCTGCCAATCGGTTACTTCAGAAGACGCTGACAGCCCTGGCATATCGGTGTGCTGGCCGGTCAGCTCGAAGGCCAACCAGGCCAGTTGCGGGACCAGTTGCCCCGGCGGCCCCTCACGCAGGTACAGGCTGCGCACAATACCGTCGCTGTCCGCTTCCACGTTGATATGACCCACCCCCCTCGCACAATCGCGCAGTGGCAGCACAGGGAGGATCTGCGCGATGGGTTGCCCCAGGCGCGGCGTGCCTTCGCGAATCAACGGCAGCAGGACATTGCCGGCATTGCACATAGCCTGGGCCAGGCGTTGATCATTGGCCGGCTCGCGCGCCGGTTCGCTGAAGATCACATCGAGCAGGATCCCGGCGGGTTTGGCCGCACTCAACTGGTCAATCAGGTCGGCATGCAGGCGCCGCGACCACGGCCATTGACCGAGTTCCTTGAGGCTCATGTCGTCAATGTTCACCAGCAGGATGCGCGGATCCACCGGCAACGGCGCCATGCGCCGCAGGCTGTCGTACAGCAGGTTATTCAGGGCAAGGCCGGGGCTTAGCGACAGAAAGGCCGTCATCGGCAGCAGAAGCAGACCGATCCACAGCCACTCCCTGACCAGCCCATTGAACAGGCGTTGGGCCTGGGTCGGCTGGCGCTGTTCAGCCCGGCGCCACCACTTCACCGTGCGAGCGCCGCGCTGCTACTGCACACGGGTGGCAGGTGGGTAATAGAAGATGTCATAAACGCCTGCTTCTCCTTCCAGTCCCTGGTCATCAAAGGCCGACACGCGCACGTGATAGAACGAGGCCTTGAGTCCAGTGAAGCTCAAGCGCGGCTCACTGGAGAAGTTTTCCTGCTTGATGTTCATGAAGGTTTTATCGGTAGCTACTTGCGCACGGTAGCGCTGGGCCCCCGGTTGCGGGTGCAGGATCAATGTCCATACCGGCGCATCGCCTTTCTGGCCGTCCTGGCCCATCAGGCGCGGCGCGGGCAATAGGTCGACTGTCTTCAACTCGCCCTGGGGCTTGAGCAGCACACCTTGTCGAGCGCCGACCTTCAGTTCACCTTCCACCGCGCCCGTATGCGGCTTTTTCTTCAGCTGTTTGCCTACCGGCTGCGGTTCGGTCCGGCTGGCGGCTACCTGGCCGTTGAGCACTTCGACCACCGATTGCTGATCGTCGTTACGCACACGAAAGTGCGTACCGCGCACGCCCAGTACGCCCACCGGGGTCACGATCTGAAAACGGTCATAGTCACTGGTGCGCTTGAGTACGTAGGCCTCGACCTGGCCTTGTTGCAGGATGACCTGGGGGATCGCCTGTTCTTCCACCAAATGCAAACGCACCTCGGAGCTGGAGGGCAGGACGATGCGTGAGCCATCGCCCAGCAACAGGCTGACAAACGCCGATGGCGAGGTTTTTACGCTTTCCTGCTCATCGATCAGCATGCCTTCTTCCAACACACTGGGGCGCCCCTTGGCGTCCAGCTTCCAGGCTTCACCGGTAAGGTTCTGCACGACTGCCGGCAGCGGCTGTGCCCGGCACATCAGGTTGTCATCAATGTAGGGCGCGCGCACAGGTGCAGGCTTGGCGAGGACTTGTGGGCTGGTGACCACCAGGGCCAGGGCCAGGCTTGAGCCAAACAAAGAGGAAAGGGAATAGCGACGAGGAAAGAGGGTCATGGCGCTCATCAAGGTTCTAGTTCTAAAGGTCCGTCAGACTGCACATTCAGAAAGCGTCTTGCGGCGGCAGGACCTTGAATCTCGCCTACGATACCCGATGACGCATCGAACTCGATAGCCGTAGTGGCAGGGATGAGGCGCCAAGAAAGGTGACACATCCCTGTGTCTGCCGGATCGACGACGTCGAACCGGATGTACATCGAAGAAATACTGTCCCTCACATCCCTCCGACAGCAGCCCATGGCGAACCGCGGACTACAGATGATACATCCGTGTATCGAGAGCGCTTCCCGCGCACGCCCTCCATGTGTCACTCAGCGAAAGAGAATTTACCTACAAGAGTGGTGCATAGGGGAGTAGTGCAACATTTGTTCAGATTTAGAAGATCCATCGTTGATCCTGGTCCAGCAAGCTTCCGTGTTGAAACGCCTGCGGGGCATCGATTTCCCTGAGTCCTGCGTAACCGAGGCCGTCTACGGATTCGGCGTACACCGTCATTTCGTCAAGTGGGGCAGACTGTGCCGGGCTGCAGGCATCCACCATTTCTGTGCCAAAACCTGTTGCCATCACCAGCATGAACATCTTTCCCCACACTCTGACCTTCTGCACGAGACACACCTGTCCCGACAGCGCATAAAACCTGATTGGCATTGATCCTTTTCCTGAGGGGCTTGAGCCGGTATCTTTCCAGCTGGGTACGCGATGTTTAACGGCCTTAGAGCTATCTGATATCAGCGTACCGAGAGATTCAGGGAGCTTGAGAAACTGGCCACAATTGTTCAGATTCAACGGTGAACCATTACGCTCTCTTCAACCGCTGCAACATTCTTCAAGAAGAAAGGACCCTGCCATGCGTGTCGCGATACTGGATGACGAACCTGCCGAATTGCGGCGGGTGGAACAGACACTGCGACAAATCCCAAGTGCCTTGGAGCAGCCATGGACGCTGCATTGCTTCGAACGTGGCGAAGACTTGCTGCGCCAACTGCGCCGAGAAACCTTCGACTTGCTGGTACTCGACTGGCAGTTGCCGGACCTGAGCGGCATCGCGATCCTGCGCTGGACCCGTGAGCACATGGAGGCGCCACCGCCCGTGATTATGCTGACCAGCCGCGATGCCGAGAGCGATATCGTCCAGGCCCTGAACAGCGGTGCCGATGACTACGTCAGCAAACCGTTTCGCCCCAACGAACTGAAGGCACGGGTGAGTGCCGTCCTGCGTCGTCACGGCCTGCAGAAATCTGCTGCCACCGAAATGCTGGTTTTCAACGACCTGACCTTCGACGATGCCGAACTGACCGTCAGCCGCGCGGGTGATCCAATCAACCTGACCGAAAGGGAATACCGCCTGGCACGCTGCCTCTTCGCCAACCTGGCCCGGCCGCTGTCACGGGAATATCTCTATGAACGGTTCTGGACCCATGAAGAAATGGTGTCTTCGCGCCCGCTGGATACCCACATTTATCGGCTACGAAACAAGCTTGGGCTGACGCCGGAGCGGGGTTGGCAGCTGCTGACGATCTATGGGTACGGCTATCGGTTGGAGAGCGTGACCGCAGCGACGGCATAGCCGATGTTCCACGTGGAGCATTTAAAAAGGGCTCCAAAATCTGGGCGATAAAAAAAGGCCAACGTTAAACGTTGGCCTTTTTTGTTTGGCAATAGCGTTATCAGAAGTCCAGGTTGGACACTGCCAAGGCATTGCTCTCGATGAAGTCACGACGTGGCTCGACCGCATCACCCATCAGGGTGTTGAAGATCTGGTCCGCGCCAATGGCGTCTTCGATGGTCACACGCAGCATACGGCGCTGGGCTGGGTCCATGGTGGTTTCCCACAGCTGGTCAGGGTTCATTTCGCCCAGACCTTTGTATCGCTGGATGGTGTGACGCTTGGTGCTTTCTGCCATCAACCAGTCCAGGGCTTCCTTGAACTCCTTGACCTGCTTCTTGCGTTCGCCGCGCTGAATGTACGCGCCGTCGTCCAGCAGGGTGCTCAGTTGCGCGCCCAGGGTTACCACGGTCTTGTAGTCGTTACTGCCGAAGAAGTCGCGGTTGAAGGTGACGTAGTTCGACAGGCCGTGGGAGATCAGTTCGACCTCTGGCAGCCAGACGTTACGTTCACGGTCTTCACGCAGGCTGGCTTTGTACACCAGGCCAGACTTCTCGACGGTGCGCAGGCGCACTTCGTACTGGGCCAGCCAATCCTGCATCGCTGCGTGATCGCCCAACTGCTCCAGGCTGACAGCCGGCAGGTAGATGAAGTGCTCGGTCAGCTCCTGAGGGTACAGGCGCGACAAACGCTTGAGGGTCTTCATCACCATGCGGAAGTCGTTTACCAGACGCTCCAGCGCCTCACCGGAGATGCCCGGGGCTTCGTCGTTCAGGTGCAGGCTGGCATCTTCCAGGGCCGACTGCGTCATGTACTCTTCCATGGCGTCGTCGTCTTTGATGTATTGCTCTTGCTTGCCCTTTTTCACTTTGTACAACGGCGGCTGGGCGATGTAGATGTAGCCACGCTCGATCAGCTCCGGCAACTGACGGAAGAAGAAGGTCAGCAGCAGGGTACGGATGTGCGAACCGTCGACGTCAGCATCGGTCATGATGATGATGTTGTGGTAGCGCAACTTGTCGATGTTGTACTCGTCGCGACCAATGCCACAGCCCAGGGCGGTGATCAAGGTGCCGACTTCCTGGGAGGAAATCATCTTGTCGAAACGGGCCTTCTCGACGTTGAGGATCTTACCCTTCAACGGCAGGATCGCCTGGGTGCGACGGTTACGACCCTGCTTGGCGGAACCGCCAGCAGAGTCACCTTCCACCAGGTACAGTTCGGAGAGGGCAGGGTCCTTCTCCTGGCAGTCCGCCAGTTTGCCCGGCAGGCCAGCGATATCCAGCGCGCCTTTACGACGGGTCATTTCACGGGCTTTACGCGCCGCTTCACGGGCCCGTGCCGCGTCGATCATCTTGCCGACGACCAGCTTGGCTTCGTTGGGGTTTTCCAGCAGGAAGTCGGAGAAGTACTTGCCCATTTCCTGTTCGACAGCCGTCTTCACTTCAGAAGAAACCAGCTTGTCTTTGGTCTGGGAACTGAACTTCGGATCCGGGACCTTGACCGAAATAATCGCGGTCAGGCCTTCGCGGGCATCGTCACCAGTAGTGGCAACTTTATGCTTCTTCGCCAGGCCTTCGGCTTCGATGTAGGTGTTCAGGTTACGCGTCAGTGCGGAACGGAAACCCACCAGGTGAGTACCGCCATCGCGCTGTGGAATGTTGTTGGTGAAGCACAACAGGTTCTCGTTGAAGCTGTCGTTCCACTGCAAGGCGATTTCCACGCCGATGCCGTCTTCACGCTGGATGTTGAAGTGGAACACCTGGTTGACCGCAGTCTTGTTGGTGTTCAGGTATTCAACGAATGCACGCAGGCCGCCTTCGTACTTGAACAGCTCTTCCTTGCCGCTGCGCTCGTCCTTGAGGACGATACCCACACCGGAGTTGAGGAAGGACAGCTCACGAATCCGCTTGGCCAGGATGTCCCAGCTGAAGTGGATATTCTTGAAGGTGTCAGCCGAAGGCTTGAAGTGAATCTGGGTGCCTGTGGTTTCGCTGTCGCCAACGATCGCCATAGGTGCTTGAGGCACGCCGTGGACGTAGGTCTGTTCCCAGATCTTGCCGCTGCGGCGCACAGTCAGAATCAGTTCTTCCGACAGGGCGTTTACCACCGACACACCTACACCGTGCAAACCGCCGGATACTTTATAGGAGTTGTCGTCGAACTTACCGCCGGCGTGGAGCACGGTCATGATGACCTCTGCTGCCGATACGCCTTCTTCTTTATGCACATCTACCGGAATGCCGCGACCGTTGTCGCGTACGGTGATGGATTCATCCGGGTGGATGATGATGCTGATGTCGTCGCAATGGCCGGCGAGCGCTTCGTCGATGGAGTTGTCGACCACCTCGAACACCATGTGGTGCAGACCGCTACCATCATCGGTGTCGCCAATGTACATACCGGGACGTTTGCGTACGGCATCCAAACCTTTCAGCACTTTAATGCTGGTCGAGTCGTACGTGTTTTCTTCGCTCATGCCTTCACTCCCGATGGTCGTGGGTCTGGGTGATACGGCCTTGTTCCACGTGGAACAAAGCGACTGGCGTTTCCGTCTGCCAGCCTTCCCTCAATAATTCGTGGTCTACACAGGTAATAAATACCTGGCAGCGTAAGTCTTCCAACAAGCGGCATAGCGCGCGGCGGTGTTGCTCGTCCAATTCGGACGGCAAGTCATCCACCAGATAAATACACTGCCCGCGCCGGGCCTGGCTAACCAAGTGCCCCTGGGCGATACGCAACGCGCAGACCACCAACTTCTGCTGGCCACGGGACAAGATATCCGCGGCGTTATGTGCGCCTAATCTAAGGCGCAAATCAGCGCGTTGCGGCCCTGCCTGGGTGTGGCCAATTTGCTGATCCCGTTGCAAAGAGGTGGCGAGTACTGCACTCAAGTCACGCTCTTTGTCCCAACCACGGTAGTAGCTCAGCGTCAGTCCCTCGAGTTCCAGCAACTCACTCAAGGTCTGTTCAAAGACTGGTTTCAAGGCTTTGATGTAGGTGCGGCGGTATTCATCTATTTCGTCGCTGGCCAGGCACAGTTCACGGTCCCAGGCCGCTTGCGAAGCGGCGTCAAGTGTACCATGCCGCAGCCATGAGTTCCGCTGCCGCAGGGCCTTCTGCAGGCGCTGCCACGTGGCCATGAACCTCGGTTCCACGTGGAACACTCCCCAATCGAGGAACTGCCGGCGAATTTTTGGTGCCCCCTCCAATAAACGGAAGCTGTCAGGGTTGATCAATTGCAGGGGTAGGATTTCCGCCAACTGCGCTGCACTGCGCGCATTCTGCCCATCGATACGGATCTGGAACTCTCCCTGCCGATCACGAGATATCCCCAGGCTGCTGTGCCCGCCTTGCGCCAGTTCGACCTGGCCAAAAACGGTGCACGCCAATTGCTCGTATTGAATGACCGGTAACAGGCGGGCGCTGCGAAAGGAACGAGCCAGGCCCAGCAAGTGAATGGCTTCCAGCACGCTGGTTTTGCCACTGCCGTTGGCGCCATGGAGGATATTGATGCGGGGGGAGGGGGAGAAGGTCACCGGGTGCAGATTGCGCACCGCGGTGACCGAGACGCGACTGAGGGACATCTAGCTTCTGCTGAGCATGATTACAGGCGCATCGGCATAACAACATAAGCCGAGTCGTCGTTATCGGATTCTTGCACCAGGGCGCTGCTGTTGGAGTCCGACAGGATCAGACGCACTTGCTCGGTGGTCATCACACCCAGCACGTCCAGCAGGTAGCTCACGTTGAAGCCGATCTCCAGGGATCCACCGTTGTAGTCGACGCCAACTTCTTCTTCCGCTTCTTCCTGTTCCGGGTTGTTGGCCTGGATTTTCAGCTGGCCGTTGGCCAATTGCAGGCGAATACCACGGTACTTCTCGTTGGACAGGATCGCGGTACGGCTGAACGCTTCACGTAGCGCCTGGCGATCACCGATCACCAGCTTGTCGCCGCCTTTGGGCAGCACGCGCTCGTAGTCCGGGAATTTGCCGTCTACCAGCTTGGAGGTGAAGGTGAACTCGCCGGTGGTAGCACGGATGTGATGCTGGCCTAGGACGATGCTGACGTTACCGTCCGGCTCGGTGAGCAGGCGCGCCAGTTCAAGGATACCTTTGCGCGGCACGATGACCTGGTGGCGGTCCGGCTGACCGATATCGGCCTTCATCGAGCACATTGCCAGACGGTGACCGTCGGTGGCCACGGCACGGATGATGCCTTCGGAGACTTCCAGCAGCATGCCGTTGAGGTAGTAACGCACATCCTGCTGGGCCATGGCGAAGCTGGTGCGTTCGATCAAACGGCGCAGGCGGCTTTGCTCCAGGCTGCAAGTCAGCGAACCGGGACCTTCTTCTACCGTCGGGAAATCGTTGGCCGGCAGGGTCGACAAGGTGAAACGACTGCGCCCAGCCTTGACCACCAACTTCTGCTCATCAACCTTGATGTCGATCAGCGCATCGTTGGGCAGGCTTTTGCAGATATCCATCAGCTTGCGCGCAGGCACGGTGATCTCACCGGGCTCGGCGGGTTCTTCGAGCTGTACGCGACCAACCAGTTCGACTTCCAGGTCGGTACCGGTCAACGACAACTGCTGGCCTTCGACAACCAACAATACGTTGGAAAGTACCGGCAAGGTCTGTCGGCGCTCGACGACGCCTGCGACCAGTTGCAGGGGTTTCAACAGGGCTTCGCGTTGAATGGTGAAATGCATGGTCTAGTCCCTTGCCTTAATAAGCTGCGCTGGTGTTCATCAAGTTGTCAGTGTACGCAGCAGGTTCTTGTAGTCCTCGCGAATATCCGCGTCGGATTCCTTAAGTTCATTGATCTTGCGGCACGCGTGCAAGACCGTGGTGTGGTCGCGACCACCAAACACATCGCCAATTTCCGGCAGGCTGTGGTTGGTCAGCTCCTTGGAGAGCGCCATGGCCACCTGACGGGGACGCGCTACCGAGCGCGAGCGGCGCTTGGACAGCAGGTCGGAAATCTTGATCTTGTAGTACTCGGCCACGGTGCGTTGAATGTTATCCACACTGACCAGCTTGTCTTGCAGCGCCAACAGGTCCTTCAGGGATTCGCGAATCAGCTCGATAGTGATATCGCGGCCCATGAAGTGCGAGTGAGCGATAACGCGCTTGAGCGCACCTTCGAGCTCACGCACGTTGGAGCGAATACGCTGGGCAATGAAGAATGCCGCATCGTGAGGCAGATCGACTTTCGCCTGGTCGGCTTTCTTCATCAGGATCGCGACCCGGGTTTCCAGTTCCGGCGGCTCTACCGCAACGGTCAGGCCCCAGCCGAAGCGCGATTTGAGGCGCTCTTCCAGGCCTTCGATTTCCTTCGGGTAACGGTCGCTGGTGAGGATGACCTGCTGGCCGCCTTCAAGCAGGGCGTTGAACGTGTGGAAAAACTCTTCCTGGGAACGTTCCTTGCGCGCGAAGAATTGAATGTCATCAATCAGCAGCGCATCGACGGAGCGATAGAAGCGCTTGAATTCGTTGATCGCATTGAGTTGCAACGCCTTGACCATGTCGGCCACGAAGCGCTCCGAGTGCAGGTACACGACCTTGGCATTCGGATTCTTCTTTAATAGGTGGTTACCCACAGCGTGCATCAAGTGCGTCTTACCCAAGCCAACGCCGCCGTAAAGGAAGAGCGGGTTGTAACCGTGCTTGGGATTGTCGGCCACCTGCCAGGCGGCGGCGCGGGCCAACTGGTTGGATTTACCTTCGACGAAGTTTTCAAAGGTAAAGGTGCGGTTCAGGTAACTGGTGTGCTTGAGCGCACCTTCGACCTGGACCGTGCGCTGCTCGGCGCGCACCGGGGCCTGCTGCGAACTGGCTCCTGCCATGGGGTCGAAGCTGTCGCGGGACGGCTCTTCGCTCACTGGCGCATTTTTTTGCGCCACGGATTTGCTCGGGGCTGGCGCAGCGGTGGCTGGTGCGTGGTTAACCGGGGCTGCCGCAGCCTGGGCGTGCGAGGCAGCCGCGGCCAGCGGCGCATTCGGCGCGGCACGCGGCGTGGAGCTGCGTTTGCTGCCTATTAATAAGGAGAGCGCTGGAGCCATCCCATTGCCATGTTCGTCGAACAATTCGAGAACGCGGCTTAGGTACTTCTCGTTGACCCAGTCGAGAACAAAACGATTGGGTGCGTAGACACGCAACTCGTCGCCTTCGGCTTCGACCTGTAGTGGACGGATCCAGGTGTTGAATTGCTGGGCAGGCAGCTCATCGCGCAAAAGCTCCACGCACTGCTGCCAAAGTTCCACTGACACGGATATCCCCTAAGTTGAAAGCCGGTGAGGCAAAAACAGCCGCCATTGTAGCGGCGAGCGGCCCACTTATCCACATGTAGGTTGCTCACAGGCCGCCAAGAATCAATGCCTTAACCGTAAAAAAGGCGACAAATGGTCTGTGCATAAGCTCTGTGGATAAGCGCCCCTAAGCTCGTTGTACAAGTGGGGTCGAAAGTCTGTGGGTAACTGGCCTGTGGATAAGTAGCCATTCCACACACAGCTTATCCGATAGCGCAGCACAGGCAGAGCACCGTTTCTCCCCCGTGTTGTCATTCTCTGTACAGCACGTGGAATATGGCCTCAAGGTAGTTATCCACAGAAGATCGCGTGCCTAGCTTTTATAAGCTTTACAGAAAAGCTTTAAATAACTTCCTTCTTTATTTTTATATCTATGGCATTGCTCGTCAAAGTCGAACCGCCCGGAATCGGTCTCGATGCCCTCAGATATCTAATTGAAGGAATAGCTGGTTGGAAATTGACCTAGAGGCTTGCTTTCTCTAGAATCCCCGGTCTCTTAAAACGGGGGCCATTCCGGCCCGTTGTGGACGAACCAGGTAACACGCCATGAAACGTACTTTCCAACCAAGCACCATCAAACGCGCCCGTACCCACGGTTTCCGTGCTCGCATGGCTACCAAGAACGGCCGTGCTGTCCTGTCGCGTCGCCGCGCCAAAGGTCGTGCGCGTCTGGCAGTTTGATAATCCGGTACTGGTGGTGAGTCAGGACTTCAGTCGGGAAAAGCGTCTGCTAACCCCCCGGCACTTCAAGGCAGTCTTTGACTCCCCCACCGGCAAGGTTCCGGGGAAAAATCTCCTGCTCCTTGCGCGTAACAACGATCTGGATCACCCCCGTCTCGGGTTGGTGATCGGCAAGAAGAGCGTAAAGCTCTCCGTTGAGCGCAATCGCCTCAAGCGTCTGATGCGCGAATCGTTTCGCCTCCACCAGGAGACTCTGGTTGGTTGGGATATTGTTATCGTCGCGCGCAAAGGCTTGGGGGACGTAGAAAACCCCGAATTGATTCAGCATTTCGGCAAGCTCTGGAAACGTTTGGCTCGCACCAGCAAGCCGACCCCAGCAGTCAGCCCCGAAACTGTAGGGGTAGACAGCACTGATGCGTAAACTGGCCCTCGTTCCGATCCAGTTTTACCGTTATGCCATTAGTCCGCTGATGGCCAGCCACTGTCGTTTCTACCCCAGTTGTTCCTGCTACGCGTATGAAGCCATAGAAAATCATGGCCTTCTGCGCGGTGGCTGGCTGACCTTTCGTCGTTTAGGTCGCTGTCATCCGTGGAATCCCGGTGGTTATGACCCGGTTCCGCCTATCCCTACCTCCCGTTCTTCTTCGATGGCCGAGTAATCATGGATATTAAACGCACGATCCTGATCGTCGCCCTGGCAATCGTGTCCTACGTTATGGTTCTGAAATGGAACCAGGACTATGGCCAGGCTGCCCTGCCGACTCAGAATGTTGCTACCAATCAGTCTGCTCCTGCTATTGCAGATGCACCGTTGGGTAACAATGCTTCCGCCAGTGCCGATGTACCCAGCGCGAATGCCGATACCAGCACCCCTGTAGATAACGCGGTCATCACCAATAAAGACCTCATCCACGTCAAGACGGATGTGTTGGACCTGGCGATCGATCCACAGGGCGGCGATATCGCCCAGCTGAAATTGCCACTGTACCCACGTCGCCAAGACCATCCGGATGTTCCATTCCAGTTGTTCGATAACGGTGGCGAGCGTGTTTATCTGGCACAAAGCGGCCTGACTGGCACTGATGGCCCTGATGCTCGTGCTACCGGTCGTCCGGTTTATTCGACCGAACAGAAGACTTATCAACTGGCTGATGGCCAAAACCAGTTGAACGTCGACCTGAAATTCAGTCACGACGGCGTCAATTACATCAAGCGCTTCAGCTTCACGCGCGGTTTGTACGATCTGAAAGTCACCTACCTGATCGATAACACCAGCGAAAAGGCCTGGACTGGCAACCTGTTTGCCCAGCTCAAGCGTGATGGCAGTTCCGATCCATCTTCCAGCACTGCCACCGGCACCGCGACTTACCTGGGCGCCGCCCTGTGGACAAGTAACGAGCCGTACAAGAAAGTGTCGATGAAAGACATCGACAAGGGCGCGCTGAAAGAAACGGTCCAAGGTGGTTGGGTAGCCTGGCTGCAACACTACTTTGTAACCGCGTGGATCCCGAATAAGGGCGAAGCCAACCTGGTCCAGACCCGTAAGGACAACCAGGGTAACTACATCATTGGTTTCACTGGCCCGGCGTTGACCGTTGCACCAGGTGCCAAGGCTGAAACCAGCGCCACCCTGTATGCCGGCCCGAAAAGCCAGGCGGTACTCAAGGAGTTATCCCCAGGTCTGGAACTGACTGTGGATTACGGCATCCTGTGGTTCATTGCCCAGCCGATCTTCTGGTTGCTGCAACATATCCACAGCATCGTCGGTAACTGGGGCTGGTCGATCATCTTCCTGACCATGCTGATCAAAGGGATTTTCTTCCCTCTGTCGGCCGCCAGCTACAAGTCGATGGCCCGTATGCGCGCCGTTGCGCCGAAACTGGCTGCACTCAAAGAGCAACATGGCGACGACCGGCAGAAAATGTCGCAAGCCATGATGGAGCTGTACAAGAAAGAGAAGATCAACCCGCTGGGTGGATGCTTGCCGATTCTGGTACAGATGCCGGTGTTCCTGTCGCTGTACTGGGTACTCCTGGAAAGCGTGGAAATGCGCCAGGCGCCGTTCATGCTGTGGATAACTGACCTGTCGATCAAAGACCCGTTCTTTATCCTGCCGATCATCATGGGCGCAACCATGTTCATCCAGCAGCGTCTGAACCCGACGCCTCCGGATCCGATGCAGGCCAAGGTAATGAAAATGATGCCAATCATCTTCACCTTCTTCTTCCTGTGGTTCCCGGCTGGTCTGGTTCTGTACTGGGTGGTCAACAACGTGTTGTCGATCTCTCAACAGTGGTACATCACACGTAAGATCGAAGCGGCTGCCAAAAAAGCCGAGGCGTAACTTACTCTGTGGATAACCACTCAAGACGCCCCCTCGTGGGGCGTTTTGCATTCTGTCACTTTTGTCTGGGAAACCGCTGATGAGCGCTCCTCGTGAAACCATCGCTGCCGTCGCCACCGCTCAAGGCCGGGGCGGTGTCGGCATCGTTCGTATTTCCGGGCCACTTGCGGGCATTGCCGCCCAAGCGATCAGCGGCCGCGAGCTCAAGCCCCGGTATGCGCATTACGGGCCTTTTTTCGGCGAGGATCTTGAGGTACTGGATGAGGGCCTGGCCCTGTATTTCCCGGGCCCAAATTCTTTCACCGGTGAGGATGTGCTGGAACTGCAAGGCCATGGCGGGCCTATCGTCCTCGACATGCTGCTACAGCGCTGCCTGCAGTTGGGCTGCCGTCTGGCGCGGCCTGGTGAATTCAGCGAGCGTGCGTTTCTCAACGACAAGCTCGACCTGGCCCAGGCCGAGGCGATTGCCGACCTGATCGAGGCCAGTTCTGCACAGGCGGCGCGCAATGCCTTGCGCTCGTTGCAGGGGGCATTTTCCCTGCGTGTGCATAACCTCACCGAGCAATTGATCAGTTTGCGCATCTATGTCGAGGCCGCGATTGATTTCCCGGAAGAAGAAATCGACTTTCTTGCCGATGGCCATGTCCTGGCCATGCTCGATAAGGTACGAGACGAGTTATCCACAGTTTTGAAGGAAGCCGGGCAGGGCGCATTGCTGCGCGATGGCATGACGGTGGTGATTGCCGGCCGGCCCAACGCCGGCAAGTCCAGCTTGCTCAACGCCCTGGCGGGGCGTGAAGCGGCGATTGTCACCGAAATTGCCGGCACCACCCGGGATATCCTGCGCGAACATATCCACATTGATGGCATGCCGCTGCACGTGGTCGATACCGCCGGTTTGCGTGACACCGATGACCAGGTGGAAAAAATCGGCGTGCAACGGGCGCTCAAGGCCATCGGGGAAGCCGATCGGGTGTTGCTGGTGGTGGATGCCACCGCGCCAGAGGCCGTGGATCCTTTTGCCCTGTGGCCGGAGTTCCTTGAGCAACGGCCGGACCCGGCCAAGGTCACGCTGATTCGCAACAAGGCAGACCTCACGGGTGAGGCGATTGCCCTGGAGGTCAGCGACGATGGCCATGTCACCATCAGCCTCAGCGCCAAGTCTGCCGGCGATGGCCTGGAACTGCTGCGCGATCATCTCAAGGCCTGCATGGGCTATGAACAGACTTCGGAAAGCAGCTTCAGTGCGCGTCGCCGCCACCTTGAGGCGTTGCGCCATGCCAGTGCCGCCCTTGAGCATGGCCGGGCGCAGTTGACCCTGGCAGGTGCTGGGGAGCTTCTGGCTGAGGATTTGCGCCAGGCACAGCAGCTTCTGGGGGAGATTACCGGGGCATTCAGTTCCGATGACCTGCTCGGCAGGATCTTTTCCAGTTTCTGCATCGGTAAATAACCCTTCGTAGTTCACAGACAGGCCATTGGTGCCTGTCTGTTTTGTCCGTTTCAGGACACCTCTGCGTATTTTCTGACAATAACCTCGCCCCGAGGTGGCCTTGCCGTGGGCGGAATTTGCCGCGGCTGATGCTTTTCTGTGGATTAAGCCCTGTGAATAACCGCCCCTGTGCCCAGTTGATAACAGGGCTTGAAACCTGAGTAAAAACCCCTCTGTGGATAACCACCTGTTTAATCCACAGGCTTAAAGCACTTATCCAAGGGCCTCATTGGCACCTAACCACAGACTTTTGAATCTCTGTACAGTACGTAAATAAAGGGCTATAGAGATCTATCCACAGAAAGTAGTCTCAGTAGAAATAAACATAAAAACAAAGATTTAATAAATTTCTCTCTTTTAATTTCTATTGTCTGTGATTCATCCACAGCTGGTTAAATTTTGTGCAAAGGGTTCTTTAGGAACGGCTAAGTCCCTATACTTGCCGCCATAGCTCTAAAACTCTTTCAACAAACAATTCCTGATTACCTACATAAGCAGGCACGAGGTGCGTGGTGGATTTCCCTTCCCGTTTTGAAGTGATCGTCATCGGCGGCGGTCATGCCGGTACCGAGGCAGCACTGGCGTCAGCCCGCATGGGGGTCAAAACCCTGTTGCTGACGCACAACGTGGAAACCCTCGGTGCCATGAGTTGCAACCCCGCCATTGGTGGGATCGGCAAAAGCCATCTGGTCAAGGAAATCGACGCCCTTGGCGGTGTGATGGCCATGGCTACCGACAAGGGTGGTATTCAATTTCGCGTGCTCAACAGCCGCAAAGGCCCGGCGGTGCGTGCTACTCGGGCACAAGCCGATCGCATCCTGTACAAGGCCGCGGTGCGCGAAACCCTGGAAAACCAGGCCAACCTGTGGATATTTCAACAGGCCGCAGATGACCTGATCGTCGAACAGGACCAGGTGCGCGGTGTTGTTACGCAAATGGGCCTGCGTTTCTTCGCAGAATCCGTGGTGTTGACCACAGGCACCTTCCTCGGTGGACTTATCCACATCGGGATGCAGAACTATTCCGGCGGCCGCGCCGGCGATCCGCCGTCCATCGCCCTGGCTCATCGCCTGCGCGAACTGCCACTGCGTGTCGGTCGCCTGAAAACCGGGACCCCGCCACGTATCGACGGGCGTTCTGTGGATTTCTCGGTGATGACCGAACAGGCCGGGGATACGCCGATTCCGGTGATGTCGTTCATGGGTTCCAAGGAGCAGCACCCCAAGCAGGTGAGCTGCTGGATTACCCACACCAACGCGCGCACTCACGAAATCATCGCTGCCAACCTTGATCGTTCGCCGATGTACTCGGGCGTGATCGAAGGCATCGGCCCGCGTTATTGCCCATCGATCGAGGACAAGATCCACCGCTTTGCCGACAAGGAAAGCCACCAGGTCTTCATCGAGCCGGAAGGTTTGACTACCCACGAGCTGTACCCGAACGGAATTTCCACTTCCCTGCCGTTCGACGTGCAAATCCAGATCGTGCAGTCGATTCGCGGCATGGAAAACGCCCACATCGTGCGCCCCGGCTACGCCATCGAGTACGACTACTTCGATCCGCGGGACTTGAAATACAGCCTGGAAACCAAAGTGATCGGCGGCCTGTTCTTCGCTGGGCAAATCAACGGCACCACCGGTTACGAAGAGGCCGGCGCCCAGGGTTTGCTGGCCGGGACCAACGCTGCATTGCGCGCCCAGGGCAAAGACAGCTGGTGCCCGCGTCGCGATGAAGCGTACATCGGGGTGTTGGTCGACGACCTGATTACCCTGGGTACCCAGGAACCGTACCGGATGTTCACTTCCCGGGCCGAATATCGCCTGATCCTGCGCGAAGACAACGCCGACCTGCGCCTGACCGAAAAAGGTCGCGAGCTGGGCCTGGTCGATGACGCGCGTTGGGCAGCGTTCTGCAAAAAACGCGAAAGCATCGAACTGGAAGAGCAGCGCCTGAAAAGTACTTGGGTCCGCCCGGGCACCGAGCAGGGCGATGCCATTGCCGAAAAATTCGGCACGCCGCTGACCCACGAGTACAACCTGTTGAACCTGCTGTCCCGCCCGGAAATCGACTACGCTGGTCTGGTCTCGGTAACCGGCGGTGGCGCAGAAGATCCACAGGTGGCCGAGCAGGTCGAAATCAAGACCAAATACGCCGGTTACATTGACCGCCAGCAGGATGAGATCGCCCGGCTGCGCGCCAGTGAAGACACCAAGCTGCCTGTGGATATCGATTACACCGGGATTTCCGGGCTGTCCAAAGAGATTCAAAGCAAGCTGGGGATAACTCGTCCCGAGACGTTGGGCCAGGCTTCCCGTATCCCGGGCGTCACCCCGGCAGCCATTTCGCTGTTGATGATTCATTTGAAAAAACGCGGCGCGGGCCGTCAGTTGGAGCAAAGCGCTTGAGTTCGTTGGTCACCTCGCAACACGCCGAAGAGTTATCCACAGGTGCACGCCAGTTGGGTGTGGACCTGACCGCAGCCCAGCACGAGTTGCTGTTGGGCTACCTGGCCCTATTGATCAAGTGGAACAAGGCCTACAACCTCACTGCGGTGCGCGATCCGGACGAAATGGTTTCGCGGCATCTGCTCGACAGCTTGAGCGTGATGCCCTTCATCGAAAACGGCCGCTGGCTGGACGTTGGCAGTGGCGGTGGCATGCCTGGCATCCCGTTGGCGATCCTGTTTCCCGAGTCGCAAGTGACTTGCCTGGACAGCAACGGCAAGAAAACCCGCTTCCTGACCCAGGTCAAACTCGAACTCAAGCTGGACAACCTGCAAGTTATCCACAGCCGCGTCGAAGCCTTCACGCCTGAACTGCCTTTCAATGGAATTGTTTCCAGGGCCTTCAGCAGCATGGAGAACTTCAGCAACTGGACCCGCCACCTGGGCGACCTGAACACCCGTTGGCTGGCAATGAAGGGCGTTCATCCAAGCGACGAGCTGTTAGCATTGCCGGCAGACTTCCACCTCGATAGCGAACACGCCTTGGCCGTACCCGGTTGCCAAGGCCAACGCCATCTGCTGATACTGCGCCGCACGGCATGATTGGGAACACAAGCAAGAATGGCTAAGGTATTCGCGATAGCGAACCAGAAAGGTGGCGTGGGCAAAACCACCACCTGCATCAACCTCGCAGCATCCCTGGTCGCTACCAAGCGTCGGGTGCTGTTGATCGATCTCGATCCACAGGGCAACGCCACCATGGGTAGCGGTGTGGATAAACACGGCCTGGAAAACTCGGTCTACGACTTGCTGATAGGCGAGTGCGACCTGGCCCAGGCTATGCACTACTCCGAACACGGCGGTTATCAACTGCTGCCGGCCAACCGCGACCTGACCGCGGCGGAAGTGGTGCTGCTGGAAATGCAGATGAAAGAAAGCCGTCTGCGCAGCGCCCTGGCGCCGATCCGCGAGAATTACGACTACATTTTGATCGACTGCCCGCCGTCGCTGTCGATGCTGACGCTCAACGCGTTGGTCGCCGCCGATGGGGTGATCATCCCCATGCAGTGCGAGTACTTCGCCCTCGAGGGCTTGAGCGACCTTGTGGATAACATCAAGCGTATCGCCGAGTTGCTCAACCCGAACCTGAAGGTCGAAGGCCTGCTGCGGACCATGTATGACCCGCGCCTGAGCCTGATGAACGATGTGTCGGCGCAGCTCAAGGAACACTTTGGCGACCAGCTCTACGACACAGTGATCCCGCGTAACATCCGCCTGGCCGAAGCGCCAAGCTATGGCATGCCCGCGCTGGCGTACGACAAGTCATCGCGTGGTGCCATTGCCTACCTGGCGCTGGCCGGCGAGATGGTTCGTCGCCAACGTCGCAACTCACGCACCGCTGCAGCCCAGCCAACTTAAGGAATCCCCATGGCCGTCAAGAAACGAGGTCTCGGACGTGGACTGGATGCACTGCTGAGTGGTCCGACTGTTACTTCGCTGGAAGAGCAAGCGGTGCAGGCCGACTCCCGTGAACTGCAACACCTGCCCCTGGACCTGATCCAGCGTGGCAAGTACCAGCCGCGTCGGGACATGGACCCGCAGGCGCTGGAGGAGTTGGCGAACTCGATCAAGGCCCAGGGCGTGATGCAGCCGATTGTCGTGCGCCCCATTGGCGGCGGTCGGTTTGAAATCATCGCCGGTGAACGCCGCTGGCGCGCCAGCCAGCAGGCCGGCCAGGAAACCATCCCGGCGATGGTGCGTGATGTGCCGGATGAAACGGCCATTGCCATGGCGCTGATCGAGAATATCCAGCGTGAAGACCTCAATCCCATCGAGGAAGCCATTGCCCTGCAGCGTCTGCAGCAGGAATTCAAGCTGACCCAGCAGGAAGTGGCCGATGCGGTGGGCAAATCCCGTGTCACGGTTTCCAACCTGTTGCGCCTGATTGCGCTTCCGGAAGTGATCAAGACCATGCTGTCCCACGGCGACCTGGAAATGGGTCATGCCCGTGCTTTGCTCGGTTTGCCGGAAAATCAACAGGTTGAAGGGGCGCGACACGTTGTCGCACGAGGTCTCACCGTTCGTCAGACCGAGGCCCTGGTTCGCCAGTGGCTCAGTGGTAAACCTGCACCGGTCGAGACGGTCAAAACTGATCCGGATATTGCGCGCCTTGAGCAGCGCCTGGCCGAGCGGCTGGGCTCTGCGGTGCAAATTCGCCACGGTAAGAAGGGCAAAGGGCAATTGGTTATCGGATATAACTCCCTTGATGAGCTTCAGGGCGTTCTTTCCCACATCCGTTGAAACATTTGCTTATGTAGCGTGCAGTCGGAAATCACTACCCGGCAGTTGAATAGGGGCAGAACCGCCCCTATACTCTGCGCGCATTTTGTCGGCACAAATTATGCCAAGTTATTGATTTCCGGCAGCCGACCATTGAGGAGCAAGAGTGATGGAAACCCGCACGCCAAACACGTTGCCGTTCCATCGCTTGGCCGTTTTTCCGGTTTTATTGGCCCAATTTGTCATTTTGCTGATCGCCGCATTGGCGCTTTGGTATTGGCATGGGGTCGTAGCCGGATACTCAGGACTCTGCGGAGGCCTGATAGCCTTGCTGCCCAATATGTATTTTGCTCACAGGGCCTTTCGGTTTTCCGGCGCCCGGGCAGCCCAGGCTATCGTCCGGTCCTTTTATGCCGGCGAGGCAGGGAAACTGATTTTGACGGCAGTGCTGTTTGCACTGACCTTTGCAGGTGTGAAGCCATTGGCGCCGCTAGCTGTATTCGGCGTCTTCGTGTTGACCCAACTGGTCAGCTGGTTCGCTCCCCTGCTAATGAAAACAAGACTTTCGAAACCTTAGGGCGTTTGAGGCAACCATGGCAGAAACAACCGCTTCGGGCTATATCCAGCACCACTTGCAGAACCTGACCTTCGGTCAGCTTCCCAACGGCGGCTGGGGCTTTGCCCACTCCGCAGCAGAAGCCAAAGAAATGGGCTTCTGGGCTTTCCACCTGGATACTCTGGGCTGGTCGGTCGCATTGGGTCTGATCTTCGTCCTGATTTTCCGCATGGCGGCAAAGAAGGCGACTTCCGGTCAGCCAGGTGCTTTGCAGAACTTCGTTGAAGTATTGGTCGAATTCGTCGATGGCAGCGTGAAAGACAGCTTCCATGGCCGTAGCCCGGTGATTGCACCACTGGCACTGACCATCTTCGTCTGGGTGTTCCTGATGAACGCCGTCGACCTGATCCCGGTGGACTGGATCCCGCAAGTGGCCATGTGGATCAGCGGCGACCCGCACATCCCATTCCGCGCGGTATCGACCACTGACCCGAACGCTACCTTGGGCATGGCCCTGTCGGTGTTCGCGTTGATCATTTTCTACAGCATCAAGATCAAGGGCATCGGCGGCTTCATCGGCGAACTGACCCTGCACCCGTTCGGCAGCAAGAACATCTTCGTTCAAGCCCTGCTGATCCCGGTGAACTTCCTGCTGGAATTCGTCACCCTGATCGCCAAGCCGATTTCCCTGGCCCTGCGACTGTTCGGCAACATGTATGCCGGCGAACTGGTGTTCATCCTGATCGCTGTGATGTTCGGCAGCGGCCTGCTCTGGCTTAGCGGCCTGGGCATTGTTCTGCAGTGGGCGTGGGCTGTGTTCCACATCCTGATCATCACCCTGCAGGCGTTTATCTTCATGATGCTGACCATCGTCTACCTGTCGATGGCGCACGAAGAGAACCATTAAGACCAGTCTCGACTAGTCTGATGTCCTTCCCGGTGAAACGGGAAGGTGGCCCCAAAGGGCTATGAAACGATTTGTTTTACCGCTTTAAAATCTAAAAAACCTAAACCATACGACGTAAAAGTCGGGAGGAAAGATGGAAACTGTAGTTGGTCTAACCGCTATCGCTGTTGCACTGTTGATCGGCCTGGGCGCCCTGGGTACTGCCATTGGTTTCGGCCTGTTGGGCGGCAAGTTCCTGGAAGGCGCAGCGCGTCAGCCAGAAATGGTTCCAATGCTGCAAGTCAAAATGTTCATCGTTGCCGGCCTGCTCGACGCCGTGACCATGATCGGTGTTGGTATCGCTCTGTTCTTCACCTTCGCGAACCCCTTCGTTGGTCAACTCGCCGGTTAATCACTCGTTTTTTTGAGTGATTGGTGTGTTGTGCAACGAACGAGCGAGGTATTGGCGTGAACATTAATGCAACCATTATTGGTCAGTCCTTAGCGTTCTTGATTTTTGTTGTTTTCTGCATGAAGTTCGTATGGCCTCCGGTCATCGCGGCTTTGCACGAACGTCAGAAGAAGATCGCGGATGGACTGGACGCTGCCGCACGAGCAGCTCGCGACCTGGAGTTGGCCCAAGATAAAGCGGGTCAGCAACTGCGCGAAGCGAAGGCTCAGGCAGCTGAAATCATTGAGCAAGCCAAGAAACGCGGTAACCAGATTGTTGAAGAGGCTGTTGAAAAAGCCCGTATCGACGCTGACCGTGTGAAGGTTCAGGCTCAGGCCGAGATCGAACAGGAACTGAATGGTGTCAAAGATGCGCTGCGTGCCCAACTGGGTGCTCTGGCCGTCGGCGGTGCTGAGAAGATCCTGGGTGCCACAATCGATCAAAACGCGCACGCGGAGCTGGTAAACAAACTGGCTGCTGAAATTTAAGCGAGGGCGATCATGGCAGAATTGACCACGTTGGCCCGACCTTACGCTAAGGCAGCCTTCGAGCACGCCCAGGCCCACCAGCAGCTGGCCTCTTGGTCAGCCATGCTCGGCCTGGCTGCAGCAGTGTCGCAAGACGACACCATGCAGCGCGTGCTCAAGGCCCCGCGACTGACGAGCGCAGACAAGGCCGCCACGTTTATTGACGTGTGCGGCGACAAGTTTGATGTGAAAGTGCAGAACTTCATCCACGTCGTTGCCGAAAACGACCGTCTCCCGCTTTTGCCGGAGATTGCCGCTCTGTTCGACCTGTACAAGGCCGAGCAAGAGAAGTCGGTAGACGTTGAAGTGACCAGTGCTTTTGCATTGAACCAAGAACAGCAAGACAAACTCGCCAAGGTTCTCAGTGCACGACTCGACCGGGAAGTGCGCCTGCAAGTTGCGGAAGACCCATCCCTTATTGGGGGTGTTGTCATTCGCGCCGGCGACCTGGTTATCGATGGCTCGATTCGCGGCAAACTCGCGAATCTTGCCGAAGCATTGAAATCTTGAGTTTGAAGGGGCAGCAGAGCAATGCAGCAACTCAATCCTTCCGAAATAAGTGAAATTATCAAGGGCCGCATCGACAAGCTCGATGTGACCTCCCAAGCCCGTAACGAAGGCACTGTCGTCAGCGTATCTGACGGCATCGTGCGGATTCACGGTCTGGCCGACGTAATGTACGGCGAGATGATCGAGTTTCCGGGCGGCGTCTACGGTATGGCCCTCAACCTGGAGCAGGACTCCGTAGGTGCCGTTGTATTGGGCGCGTACACCAGTCTGGCTGAAGGCATGAGCGCCAAGTGCACAGGCCGCATCCTGGAAGTTCCGGTTGGTAAGGAACTGCTGGGTCGCGTTGTCGACGCACTGGGTAACCCTGTTGACGGTAAAGGTCCACTGGGCAACACCGAGACCGACGCGGTCGAGAAAGTTGCTCCAGGCGTGATCTGGCGTAAGTCGGTAGACCAGCCTGTACAGACTGGCTACAAGGCTGTCGATGCCATGATCCCAGTCGGCCGTGGCCAGCGTGAGCTGATCATCGGTGACCGTCAGATCGGTAAGACCGCTCTGGCGATCGACGCGATCATCAACCAGAAAGACAGCGGCATTTTCTGCGTCTACGTAGCGATCGGTCAGAAACAATCGACCATCGCCAACGTGGTTCGCAAGCTGGAAGAAAACGGCGCCCTGGCCAACACGATCATCGTGGCTGCCAGTGCTTCGGAATCTCCTGCGCTGCAATTCCTGGCACCGTACTCCGGTTGCACCATGGGTGAATTCTTCCGCGACCGCGGTGAAGACGCGCTGATCGTTTATGACGATCTGTCCAAGCAAGCAGTGGCTTACCGCCAGATTTCCCTGCTGCTGCGCCGTCCACCAGGCCG
This sequence comes from Pseudomonas sp. WS 5021, assembly GCF_012985535.1. NCBI lineage: Bacteria > Pseudomonadati > Pseudomonadota > Gammaproteobacteria > Pseudomonadales > Pseudomonadaceae > Pseudomonas > Pseudomonas sp. WS 5021. Next base: position 130,666 of record NZ_JAAQWP010000003.1, read on the forward strand.
TGAAGCCTACCCAGGCGACGTGTTCTATCTCCACTCCCGTCTGCTGGAGCGCGCATCCCGCGTTTCCGAAGAGTACGTAGAGAAGTTCACCAACGGCGCAGTGACCGGCAAAACCGGTTCCCTGACCGCACTGCCGATCATCGAAACCCAGGCTGGCGACGTTTCCGCGTTCGTTCCGACCAACGTGATTTCCATCACCGACGGTCAGATCTTCCTGGAATCGGCCATGTTCAACTCCGGGATCCGTCCTGCTGTGAACGCCGGTGTTTCGGTATCCCGTGTGGGTGGTGCCGCTCAGACCAAGATCATCAAGAAGCTCTCCGGTGGTATCCGTACCGCTCTGGCTCAGTACCGTGAACTGGCGGCATTCGCCCAGTTCGCTTCTGACCTGGACGAAGCGACCCGTAAGCAACTTGAGCATGGTCAGCGCGTTACCGAGCTGATGAAGCAGAAGCAATACGCGCCAATGTCGATCGCTGACATGTCGCTGTCGCTGTATGCCGCTGAGCGTGGGTTCCTGACTGACGTCGAAATCGCCAAGGTCGGCAGCTTTGAACAAGCGCTGATTGCTTACTTCAACCGAGATCATGCCGATTTGATGGCCAAGATCAACGTGAAGGGTGACTTCAATGACGAAATCGACGCTGGCCTGAAGGCTGGTATCGAGAAGTTCAAGGCCACCCAAACCTGGTAAGCCGCAGCGGGAGCCGCAAGGCTCCCGCTTGCTAACCTGATAGGTGTTACATGGCAGGCGCAAAAGAGATTCGCAGTAAGATTGCGAGCATCAAAAGCACGCAAAAAATTACCAGCGCCATGGAGAAAGTGGCGGTCAGCAAAATGCGCAAGGCACAAATGCGCATGTCGGCTAGCCGTCCTTATGCGGAGCGTATCCGCCAGGTAATTGGGCATCTGGCCAACGCCAACCCGGAATACCGCCACCCGTTCATGATCGAGCGCGCCGTCAAGCGTGCAGGTTATGTGGTAGTGAGCAGTGACCGTGGTTTGTGCGGTGGTTTGAATACCAACCTGTTCAAGGCCCTGGTCAAGGACATGGCGGTAAACCGCGAAAACGGCGTCGAGATTGATCTGTGTGTTGTTGGTAGCAAGGGTGCGGCCTTTTTCCGCAACTTCGGCGGTAACGTCGTTGCAGCTATCAGCCACCTGGGTGAAGAGCCGTCGATCAATGACTTGATCGGCAGTGTGAAGGTGATGCTGGATGCGTACCTGGAAGGCCGGATTGACCGCCTGTCCGTGGTATCCAACAAGTTCATCAACACCATGACCCAGCAGCCGACCGTGGAGCAATTGATTCCACTGGTGGCGACCCCGGATCAGGAACTCAAGCACCACTGGGACTACCTCTACGAACCAGACGCCAAAGAGCTGCTTGACGGCTTGATGGTGCGCTACGTGGAGTCGCAGGTGTACCAGGCGGTGGTCGAGAACAACGCAGCTGAACAAGCGGCGCGGATGATCGCGATGAAAAACGCTACCGACAACGCCGGTGATCTGATCAGCGATTTGCAGCTGATCTACAACAAGGCGCGTCAGGCTGCGATCACCCAAGAGATCTCGGAAATCGTCGGCGGCGCTGCCGCGGTTTAACGGTTCAAATATTCAGAGGATCCAGCTATGAGTAGCGGACGTATCGTTCAAATCATCGGCGCCGTTATCGACGTGGAATTCCCACGCGACAGCGTACCGAGCATCTACAACGCGCTGAAAGTACAAGGCGCGGAAACTACTCTGGAAGTTCAGCAGCAGCTGGGCGACGGCGTAGTTCGTACCATTGCGATGGGTTCCACCGAAGGCTTGAAGCGCGGTCTGGACGTTGTCGACACTGGCGCTGCCATCTCCGTACCGGTCGGTAAAGCGACCCTGGGCCGGATCATGGACGTACTGGGCAACCCGATTGACGAAGCTGGCCCGATCGATACTGAAGAGCGTTGGGGCATTCACCGTCCAGCACCTTCGTTCGCCGAGCAAGCTGGCGGCAACGACCTGCTGGAAACCGGCATCAAGGTTATCGACCTGGTCTGCCCGTTCGCCAAAGGCGGTAAAGTGGGTCTGTTCGGTGGTGCCGGTGTAGGCAAGACCGTAAACATGATGGAACTGATCCGTAACATCGCCATCGAGCACAGCGGTTATTCCGTGTTCGCCGGTGTGGGTGAGCGTACTCGTGAGGGTAACGACTTCTACCACGAGATGAAGGACTCCAACGTTCTGGACAAAGTGGCACTGGTCTACGGTCAGATGAACGAGCCGCCGGGTAACCGTCTGCGCGTAGCACTGACTGGCCTGACCATGGCCGAGAAGTTCCGTGACGAAGGTAACGACGTTCTGCTGTTCGTCGACAACATCTACCGTTACACCCTGGCCGGTACCGAAGTATCCGCACTGCTGGGCCGTATGCCTTCGGCAGTAGGCTACCAGCCGACCCTGGCTGAAGAGATGGGCGTTCTGCAAGAACGTATCACTTCGACCAAGGAAGGTTCGATCACTTCGATCCAAGCGGTATACGTACCTGCGGATGACTTGACCGACCCGTCGCCTGCGACCACCTTCGCCCACTTGGACGCCACCGTCGTACTGTCCCGTGACATCGCTTCCCTGGGTATCTACCCAGCGGTCGATCCACTGGACTCGACTTCGCGCCAGCTGGACCCGAACGTGATCGGCCAGGAGCACTACGACACCGCTCGCGGCGTTCAGTACGTGCTGCAGCGCTACAAAGAGCTGAAGGACATCATTGCGATCCTGGGTATGGACGAGCTGTCGGAAACCGACAAGCAGTTGGTATCCCGCGCTCGTAAGATCCAGCGCTTCTTGTCGCAGCCGTTCTTCGTGGCTGAAGTCTTCACCGGTGCCTCGGGTAAATACGTTTCCCTGAAAGACACCATTGCTGGCTTCAAAGGCATCCTCAACGGTGACTACGACCACCTGCCAGAACAAGCGTTCTACATGGTCGGCGGCATCGAAGAAGCGATCGAGAAAGCCAAGAAACTGTAATCCAGGCGCCCGGCAACGGGCGCTCATCAGGTTGAGGCAATCAGATGGCTATGACAGTCCATTGCGATATCGTCAGCGCGGAAGGGGAAATCTTCTCCGGTCTGGTAGAGATGGTAATTGCACACGGCGAGTTGGGTGACCTGGGTATTGCCTTGGGCCACGCACCGCTGATCACCAGCTTGAAGCCCGGTCCGATTACTCTGACCAAGCAGGGCGGGGAAAAGGAGGTGTTCTACATCTCTGGCGGTTTCCTCGAAGTTCAGCCGAACATGGTCAAGGTTCTTGCCGACACCGTGCAACGTGCTGGCGACCTGGATGAAGCCTCCGCTCAGGAAGCCGTCAAGGCTGCCGAGAAGGCTCTGCACGAAAAAGGTGCAGACTTCGACTACAGCGCTGCTGCTGTACGTCTGGCCGAGGCTGCAGCCCAGCTGCGCACGCTCCAGCAGATCCGCAAGAAGTAAGCGGCCAAGCCGTCATGCTTCATGCGCGATTGATTAAAAAGGGTAGCCTCGGCTACCCTTTTTCTTTTTTTGCAAAACACTTCTTTGGTCTGAAGCCGGACCGCCCAGGATTGGTAGCCATTCATGTCTCTTGAAATCGTCATTCTCGCCGCTGGCCAGGGCACCCGCATGCGTTCAGCCCTGCCCAAGGTACTGCACCCGGTTGCGGGTAACTCCATGCTTGGCCATGTTATCCACAGCGCCCGGCAACTGGACCCACAACGTATCCACGTAGTGATTGGCCACGGTGCCGATGCGGTACGTGAGCGTCTGGCAGCCGATGACTTGAATTTCGTATTGCAGGACAAGCAACTGGGTACCGGTCATGCCACCGCGCAAGCCGTACCGTTCATCAAGGCCGACACCGTGCTGATCCTCTACGGTGATGTGCCGCTGATCGAAGTGGAAACCCTGCAGCGCCTGCTCAAGCACGTAGTGCCGGGCCAGATGGGCCTGCTCACCGTCGAACTGGACGACCCTACCGGTTATGGCCGCATCGTGCGCGATGCCGGCGGCAAGGTCGCCGCCATCGTCGAGCATAAAGATGCCAGCGAGGCACAACGGGCGATAAGCGAAGGCAATACCGGGATTCTCGCGGTGCCGGCGGCTCACCTGGCAGACTGGATGAGTCGTTTGTCGAATAACAATGTCCAGGGCGAGTACTACCTCACCGACGTCATCGAGATGGCCGTCAGCGACGGCCTGCTGGTCGCCACCGAGCAGCCCCACGACCCAATGGAAGTGCAGGGTGCCAACGACCGCAAGCAACTGGCGGAACTGGAGCGTCACTACCAACTGCGCGAAGGCCGCCGCCTGATGGCGCTGGGCGTGACACTGCGTGACCCGGCGCGTTTCGATGTACGCGGTGAGGTGACCGTGGGCCGCGACGTGCTGATCGATATCAATGTGATCCTCGAAGGCCGCGTGATCATCGAAGACGATGTGGTGATTGGCCCCAATTGCGTGATCAAGGACAGCACCCTGCGCAAAGGCGTGGTGGTCAAGGCCAACAGTCACATCGACGGTGCCGTGATGGGTGAGGGCAGCGATGCAGGGCCATTTGCGCGGTTGCGCCCGGGCAGCGTGCTGGGCGCCAGGGCCCATGTGGGTAACTTCGTTGAGCTGAAAAACGCACGGATGGGCGACGATGCGAAGGCAGGGCACCTGGCCTACCTCGGCGATGCAGTGATTGGGGCCCGCAGCAACATTGGCGCCGGCGCCATTACTTGCAATTACGATGGTGCCAACAAGTATCAGACGACGATCGGTGAAGACGTCTTTATTGGCTCCAACAATTCACTGATTGCGCCCGTCACCATTGGCGATGGTTCAAACACAGCGGCAGGCTCAACCATCAACCAGGATGTGGATAAGTCGCAATTGGCGGTGGCCCGCGCCCGCCAACGCAACATCGACGGCTGGAAACGCCCGGTCAAAATCAAAAAGACCTGAGTTATCCACAACCTTCAGGCACCACCCATCAATGTGGGAGCTGGCTTGCCTGCGATAGCGATATTTCAGTCACGTTTTCATCGACTGATACACCGCTATCGCAGGCAAGCCAGCTCCTACATTTTTGATCTGGGCTTCAATAAAATTTCATTCTTCTGCTTGACGATCCTTCGTCAATAGGTTTTGATTGCCTTCGTTATCTTTCGAAACGAAACTTATCATCACCATGTCGAAACGAAATACACCACAACGACGCCACAACATCCTCACCTTGCTCAACGAGCAGGGCGAAGTGAGCGTGGATGAATTGGCCAAGCGTTTCGAAACCTCCGAAGTGACCATCCGCAAGGACCTCGCCGCGCTGGAAAGCAACGGCTTGCTGCTGCGTCGCTACGGTGGCGCCATCACCATGCCCCAGGAACTGGTGGGCGATCCTGCCCAACCGATTTCTGTGCATAAGCGCGCCATCGCCCGGGCGGCGGTCAAGCGCCTGCGTGAACATGCGCGGATCATCATCGACAGCGGCAGCACCACCGCCGCGATGATTCCCGAACTGGGCCATCAGCCCGGCCTGGTAGTGATGACCAACTCCCTGCATGTGGCCAGTGCCCTGAGTGAGCTTGAGCATGAACCGGTGCTGCTGATGACCGGCGGTACCTGGGACCCGCACTCGGACTCGTTCCAGGGACAGGTCGCCGAACAGGTGCTGCGTTCCTATGACTTCGACCAACTGTTTATAGGCGCTGACGGCATCGACCTGCAGCGCGGTACCACCACCTTCAATGAATTGTTGGGCTTGAGCCGAGTGATGGCCGAAGTCGCCCGCGAAGTGGTGGTGATGGTCGAATCCGACAAGATCGGCCGCAAGATTCCCAACCTGGAACTGCCCTGGAGCAGCGTCCATACCCTTATTACCGATGATCGCCTGCCGCTTGAGGCCCGCGACCAGATTCAAGCCCGCGGCATTACTCTGATTTGCGCGGCAGTCATCTAGGAGAGAAACCATGTGTGGAATTGTAGGCGCAGTCGCTGAACGAAACGTTACCGCCATTTTGCTCGAAGGCCTCAAGCGCCTGGAATACCGCGGCTATGACAGTGCCGGCGTGGCGGTCTTCAGCAACGCGGGCAAGCTCGAGCGCATGCGTCGCCCAGGCAAAGTCAGCGAATTGGAACAGGCCCTGGCCGGTGAGCCCCTGGCGGGCCGCCTGGGCATCGCCCACACCCGCTGGGCGACCCACGGGGCACCGTGCGAGCGCAATGCGCACCCGCACTTCTCCGGTGATATCGCGGTGGTGCACAACGGCATCATCGAAAACCACGAAGTGCTGCGTGAACAACTCAAGGGCCTGGGCTACGTCTTTACCTCGGACACCGACACCGAAGTCATCGCCCACCTGCTCAACCACAAGCTCAAGGACCACTGCGACCTGACCACCGCCCTCAAGGCCACGGTCAAGGAACTTCATGGCGCCTACGGCCTGGCGGTGATCAGCGCCAGCCAACCGGACCGTGTGGTTGCCGCCCGCAGTGGCAGCCCGCTGGTGATTGGCCTGGGCCTGGGGGAGAACTTCCTCGCTTCCGATCAGTTGGCCCTGCGTCAAGTCACCGACCGCTTCATGTACCTGGAAGAAGGCGATATCGCCGACATCCGCCGTGAAAGCGTGGCGATCTGGGATGTCGACGGCAACTCCGTCGAGCGTGAAGCGGTGCAATACCGCGACGGTGCCGAAGCTGCCGACAAGGGCGAGTTCCGCCACTTCATGCTCAAGGAAATCCACGAGCAACCGGCCGTGGTGCAACGCACCCTGGAAGGTCGCCTTGGCGACAAGCAAGTACTGGTAAACGCGTTCGGCCCGCAAGCCGCCGAGCTGTTCGCCAAAGTGCGCAATGTGCAGATCGTCGCCTGTGGCACCAGTTATCACGCCGGCATGGTCGCGCGTTACTGGCTCGAAGAACTGGCTGGCATCCCGTGCCAGGTCGAAGTGGCCAGCGAGTTCCGCTACCGCAAGGTGGTGGTGCAGCCCGACACCCTGTTCGTGACCATCTCCCAGTCCGGCGAGACCGCTGACACCCTGGCCGCCCTGCGCAATGCCAAAGAGCTGGGCTACCTGGCGAGCCTGGCGATCTGCAACGTCAGCATCAGCTCCCTGGTACGTGAGTCGGACCTGACCCTGCTGACCCAGGCCGGTCGCGAAATCGGCGTAGCCTCCACCAAGGCCTTCACCACCCAGTTGGTGGGCTTGCTGCTGCTGACCCTGTCCCTGGGCCAGGTGCGCGGCACATTGGCTGCGGGCGTGGAAGCCACCCTGGTAGAAGAACTGCGCCGCCTGCCGACCCGCCTGGGCGAAGCCCTGGCCATGGACAGCACCGTAGAGAAAGTCGCCGAGCTGTTTGCCGACAAGAACCACACCCTGTTCCTCGGCCGTGGCGCGCAGTACCCAGTGGCGATGGAAGGCTCCCTGAAACTCAAGGAAATCTCCTATATCCACGCCGAAGCCTACCCGGCCGGTGAACTCAAGCACGGCCCATTGGCCCTGGTGGACGATGACATGCCGGTGGTCACCGTGGCGCCGAACAATGAATTGCTGGAGAAGCTCAAGTCCAACTTGCAGGAAGTTCGCGCCCGTGGCGGCCAACTGATCGTGTTCGCCGACGAAAAGGCCGGCATGACCAACGGCGAATGCACCCACGTCATCAACATGCCGCACATCCACGACACCCTGTCGCCGATTCTCTACACCATCCCGCTGCAATTGCTGTCGTACTACGTGGCGGTGCTCAAGGGCACGGACGTTGACCAGCCGCGTAACTTGGCCAAGTCGGTGACGGTTGAGTAATGTTTAGCGGTAACGAGAAAGGGTGGTTTTAGAGAATTAAAACTGTCGCTAGAGAATTAAAACTGTCGCAGGGGCCGGTGAGGTCTGCCAACCCCGTCTCCTGCGCTGATCTCCAGCCCTACGTCTGCTACCTCGCTTTCGTATAACCCGACGGACCGTTCCATGCAGTTGCGAATCCAACCTGATGAATCGCTTCGTTCGTATGTGGAACGAAATCTATTCCTCCACTTGAAAACCCCTACTTTAAATGTTTTTAGGGTGCCGGAACTCCGGTACTGTTTCTGGAAAAGTAGACAAGTAAAAACCATCGCTAATATCTTTGGGTGGCATGGCAGCTATGGATTTAATAAGTTAGTACATTTGCATACCGATTTCCCTATTCGCGGAGTTTTAAAGTCTAATAAAAGACTATCGTACTCGGAGTCAGAATTCTTGCTCGAGTCCTACACCTTTGATGACCTCACAAGAAACCGTTCTTATTGTCCATTATGCGTTCAGGAAGATATTCACGCCTTAGGGTACTCATACTGGAGGCGTGCTCATTCTATAGTTACTGTATGTGCTGTTCACAACGTTAAGCTCATCTCGCATTGCCAGTTTTGCGCAAAGCCGTTTTCCCTTAGTGGCCACGCTGTGAACGTGATGTGGAGCGGCTGTGCAGGGCGCTGTCTAGGTGATGCTGAACCTACGATGAACACGGATCCTGTGGAGCTACGGCTGGCTCAATTTTTCAAAAAACTCTGCACTCTCCAGTATCATATTTCTGCTGAGACGGCTTTACGTGTCATTGAGGAAAAACTCAAAGAAGGCATAGATGGTAAAGATTTTGAGTGGGATTTCAGAGGGGTATTTCCAAAAGTTAACTTGAGCGTTGAGAAGTTTTATGAGCATCGAGCTTTCAAGTTTCTAGTGAAACCTAATCACCTAGATTTATTATTTGAGTTGTTAGCGGTAGTATATGAGAAGTTCGAAATTTTTTTGGGTGATTATCTTCGTCACGAATCTGATCCTGAACCGATTGATTCTTACTGGAGTTCTTATCGTATTTCCCCGTACGGTTCCGAACAGTATATAGAAGAGAATTATTGTCTCGGGGTGGGGGTATGGACATGCCGCGATCCCGACGATTATAGGTCGGCCTGGCGAGATCCCCATCCGATCACATACCCCTGCTGCAACCTGGCTTACCCTCAACGTAAGGGGCATCAATTGAGCCCGGAGAGGGTAGGCGACGCACTCCCCAAGATACCCAGGCTTGGAAGTACCGGTTGGGCTCCACTTATCATGCGTAGGTCGCAGCTGTCCGATGAAAAATGACCGCCACGCCCCTTCGAGATGCGTCTAGCCGATAACATGACACGCCCATACGACAACACGTGGCGGTGTTGATAGCAAAAAGTATGTAGATGTCTCGGTCTAGCTCCTCCTATCCTGCTTCGTCGCGGGGTCAGCCAGTCCGCTCCTTTCGTATGTCCTGTATAGCAGGCGCCTGTCTCTCTGGAATGATTGACTATCTCGGGTGGTTCTCAGCCTGGATTAGCGTATGTGCAGTGGCCTTTTGGGTGGTTCCCGCAGCCATGGCTACGCTTGCTAGCACCTGATGAGGGTCGAATGTTGCGTCTATTGAGGCGTTGAATGACGTGAGGACGTGGAAGCTGCACCCTACTGCGGATTGACCATAGGACGACCGCAGGCATTCCTCAGTACTTTTTGATATGCCAAAAACTGTTGCTTCACAGCAAAGCGCCGTCTTCTGTTAAATAAATATATTTACTAATTAAATTAGTCCAAAAGTTGTGAAGGCAGATATAAGTAATACCGTGCGCGACCCACTAGATTTCAGTGTCATATTTTATTAAGTCAACAGGTGTGAATGTGAGAGATTATTTACGTACGGAAGGTAGTGATAAACTAATTCAAAGAGGTCGTTACGAAATTTCGGAGAGAAGCCTTCTCACTTTAGCGTAGTGGGACTTTTGCTCAAGCGACGAGAAGAGACTGGGAATTTTCTGATATAGATCACGCTTAAGGACTTTTTTAGAGATGCTAGAAGTTTCTATCAGCGCTTGCTTGACTAATGTACATAGATTTTCATCGCGAGCATCCCAGTCAACGCTCGCATGGTTACCGCCTCTACCACTAGGTAACAGGCTAGTTTGTGACGCTAGCCACGAACCATCGTTTCTATACAGCCAAGCATAAATATGAGGGATTGAACGTTTGATGATGTTAGTACTGGCATCTGGACGCTGACGGACAACGGTCATCCATTCCTGTCTCTGCTCGTCCCGCTTCCTAATGTATGCATTATTAGTTATTTTTTTTTCGATTAATGGATTGAGCCGCAAAATCCGATTTACGGTGCTTGTAGATATTTCAAAACGTAGGCAGACCTCTTTTTTGCTGCTACCTGATATTAGCGCTTGAAGGATTTTTTCTACCATGGAGTTGAAGATTTTTTTGGGTCTTGGAGTATTAGAGTTTTCTGAGGTTAATGGACTTTGCTGTTCGGTAGTTTGAGGTAGACATAACTTCTGGTTTTCCCCTGTTACTGAAATTTCTTGTTGCGATAGCTGTTGATAGGCGTCAACGAATGGTTCGAATCGCCCAAATAGCCACGAAATCAGCGTCAAATGTTTGAGTGGATGGCAATAGCCACGTGGCTTCCGGGTCATTTGCGAAATGAACCCTATTGCACACCGCTGTGAGCATGGTAATGATGAGAAGGGCGGATATGCTTGAAGCTCTGAGCAATATTGAGCAAAGCAGTCTGCAGCAGACTCGCGTGACTTCTGGGAGGTCCCTAAATTACTGAAAGCCCTCTTGTAGACTTGGGCTACCGCGCTGGTCTCAAATTGACCTGTAATCCCGAATTTGTATAGCTCCATAGCCAACGAAGACATGTCTTGGAGTGCTTTGAGCGATGTATGGTTGGTTTCTACTCGATCAGGCGATACAAGAGTTGACTCATCGGGAAGGAGCCACTGAAACCTTCTCGTCCATTGTCTATTTTCTTTAGACTCTAAAAGTAAAATACCATGCACTGTACATATGGTTACGCCAGGAATCTGATGAGATAAATGCCAATATGCTGAACCATGAATTAATCGGTCGGCATTAATACATTCAACACAAGCCTTCAATGGATGTGCTCCACCGAATCGGCCAGTGACAAGCCCAATGCTATATTTACAAGAGCCCAACCAACGGCCTTTCATTGCTTGCTTAAGAGCACAGACATGTTCAGGTGACTGGAACGGAAAGAATATAGGCGAGATTGTGTGCTCGCAGATTATTTCATCCGCATTACTCCATGCTAATGTTGCTTCATTACTCAGAAAATTTAGATTTCTTGGAAAGTCGTGCGCGAATGATTTGGCGCCATCTCCAAATAGATAGTTTAGGGTATCTTCAGGCGAATGGCTCCCCAAAAAAAGATGCTGCCGGCTACAAAGACTGTAAAAACATTCGTCCGGAAACCAGTTAAGAAATGGCGCTGGCTCATTGATGAAAATCATTTGAGTGCTCCTCAAAAGACCACCATAAACAAGTTTTTTTGATAGTGAAAGCTCTATAAGTTATTAAAGGATGAGCCGTTATTTCGTTATTTTAATAGGCACAAGTTGGCGCGGGCTGTCTGAAATTTAGCTCTATGGACCCTAGGGCAGGCGGGGATCTTGGGTGCGCTCCGTATAGGCGGAAATTGCTTTGCTGGGGGAATCGGCGAGTATACGCGTGGTGGATGCGCAAACTTGTTGTCAGCCGGGATTTTACGGCGTTAACATATTCTCTTTAAACATACTGATAGCTAAGAACGCACTGTGTGCGTATTGCCTGAGTCAGGCTACGTGATGGTGGACGGTTCACAATCGGCAGCAATGCCTAAGGTAAGCCCTATCGAGGGAGTTTCAGATGACAGCTAGCTAAAAGAGCGCTGGAATTCAATTAAGCAAGGGCCCAAGTGCGACCTTGGGCCCTTGTGGATAAGTCAGATAAGCACCCTGACTTGTCCATTGTCTATTCCTTGCATGTGAGACGTCAAGTCTCGCACGGCTTCGCTCATCCACAAGAATCTGCGTGTTATCCACAGTCGGACGCGCAGTGACCTGCCCGCAGGATAAGGGTTTCGCCGGTGTGCTTGTTTTTATCCCCAGCAAGCATGCCTCAGGAAATCCCGATGAGATTGGAATACTTGGATGAAACCGCAGGAACGATTTGACCTCATTATGAACCGCCAGAGCCGGTTTGAATGGGGTGGTGAATACATACCGTCCACGCTGGCGGTTCCACGCGAGGCGCCGAAGGGCTCTCGAATCAGTCGGCTGCGCAGTCGAAAGTTGAAACGCACTCTTCATCTCCTTTCGGGGCCCGAGAAGACATTTGCGCAATTAGCCCTTTATCACCCTGACCTGTTTGAGCTTCACGAGCAGAAAATGCTATGGCCAGTTAACTCAGGCCATCCGCTTAGAGGGCATCCGTTGACGAAAGGGACCTTCCCGCTCCCTCTGCGCGGCACTGTCGACATCGCGAGGGAGATTGGTTTTAAGCATTATGAAATCGTTGTGGAGGATGCGAGCGGCAACAGGTACAAAATGCCATACCCCTATCAGGGGGACCTTCTGCTGTACATTCGCAACAGTAAAGGGGAACCCTACGCCGTAAACTGGACTGTCAAGGATCAGGCCCTGGCTTTTCGTGAACGCCGCAGCAAGTCTGCGAAGACCCCTGTCCAACAGAGGAAAGACCGTGAGCACGCAGAGCTAAGAGGCGAGTTGGAGCGGCGGTACTACGCGAGCGCCGGCATCCGAACAGTTGAGGTTTCTCGTGATCTTATATCGCCTACGATCCAAGCGAATCTGGATCTCTTGTTTGGCATGCACGATCTTGATTTCTCGCTTGAAGCGGCTCTGCTGGAGGACTTCAGTGGCGCAGTGATTGATGCCGTACAAACTGAAAAACCAGTGGCTTATGTGGCGATTGAACACAGCGTTAGGTGGGGCTTCCGAGATCAATTCATCGCAAAGATTTACCAGGATATTTGGGATAGGAAAATACTCGTCGACTTCAACGAACCTATCTTGATTGATCGTCCGCTCATCACCGGTGGCTGCGATCTGCTTCAGGAGTTTGGCTCGTTTTTCGAAGAGACAGCTCCATGAGGGCAGGTTCACGGATCATCGCCCCTGAGGGGTTTCTCAGCCTTGTACAAGGCACTGTCTACCATTTTCTCGTCAGCGATGGCAGGCGAAACCGGGTTCGTCTGGTCGAATTCAAGGATAACGGGAAAAGCATCACTACTCATCTGATTCAACTGAGCCAGTTTGATTTTGAGGAAGCGATAGAGAATGGATGGTTGTTGGAGGATGGTGTGGCCGATTGTACTCCTCCTTGGCTAATACCCCTTGAAGGTGTGGCCATCGAACATCTGGAAAGCCGTCGGGCCTCATTCAAAGAGAGTTATGAGCAGAAGGTAAATAAGCGTTTTGCTGCAATCTCAAGCCTGGTCGCCCGGCGGGATGAAATTTTTGCGAGTGCAGATCCTGACGCTCTCATTAACGCTTACGCTAAAGCCTTGCGCCCCCATCAGAACGCTGCCCGGATGAGGCTCTGGTTTTATTCCTATGTAGTGTTCGGCCAGACCAAATGGTCCCTGTTGCCACCTCTTCACCGAATAGGGGCATGGAATCGAGAAGGACCTGGTCGAACCAAGAAGCTTGGTCGGCCCTCTCGCAAAGGGAAAAGACATGGCTACCGTTGTGATGCAGTTATGCAGCAGCAGATTTTGAAAGGCTTTCTCACTTATAAATCTCCCCACAAGACTCAAAACAAGATTTACAGCGAAATCGTCACGGAGGTTTTTGGTTGTGTTGCCGTCAAACAGAGTGGTGCGACAGTGGAATTTAGACATCCGCAAGGTAAGCCATTCCCTTCCTTCCCCCAATTTAAATATTGGCTATCTAAGATGGTTAGTGCGAAAGAGCTTCGTATCGCTTTGAGAGGAAAGCATGGCGCTCGTGCTCAATCAGGCTCCGAAGGAAGTTTTGCCGACAATCTCATCAACGTTAACCAGCGCATTGAGTTTGATGGCTACTACATATCCGAAAAGCTTTCAGGTCTGACTGAAGGTAGTGCTGTAGATAGTTTCTGTGTTGTCCGAGCTGTCTGTGCACTGTCAGGGATGGTGCTAGGGATTGGCTTTTCGGAAGGCAGCGAAAATATGGCCGCTTATCGCATGGCGATCTATTCCATGGCGTGCGAAAAGGTTAAATTCTGCGAGCAGTATGGTGTGGAAATCGGCGCGGAAGAATGGCCTAGTATGGGTCTTTCAGGTGGAATGGTACTGGATAGAGGCCCCGCTGCTGGCTACGAGGTAGAGCCAGAGATTCACTGGTTGAAGTCGGTAGAGCTGACACCTATCTACTCTGGCCAATCCAAGGCCACTGTCGAATCCTCTCACCCGAGGGATAAGAAAATACTCGGGCAGCCGACCTATTTTCATAGCAAGCTGGATTTTGTGCAGATGGCCAAACGGGAGATCCTGCGGGTTCTCAAAGACAATCACACCTCTGACGCGCGAATGCGTATGGACGAGGAAATGATTCTGGCCGGCATTAAGCCGACGCCACATGATATCTACAGCTACTGGAGCATGCGTGGTCGAGACTCCTCGATCGGCGTTCCTTTCGACACGGCTGTAAGACAGTTTCTTGATGTGCGCCCAGCTGCGATAAGAAAGGACGGCGTCTATTTCTACGGACGGAAATATAGATCCCGTGCTTTGGAAGAAACGGGAGTGTTTGATTTGGTAGCTCGGCAAGGTGTTATCAACACCTCAGCATATGTACAGGTCATGTGTGTTCGTCATATATGGATTGAGGTCAAAGGGGCTTTGTATGAGTTAGATTTTATGAGGTCAGTGCGTACTTCGCAGGGCACCAGAGATATCTCGCTTCGCGACTTGCAGAAAATTCACCAGGTACGCCTAGGCACCGCTGCAGATCTTCGAGAAGAGCGGCCTGCCCATGAGCAACATTTCGACGACAGATTTAAACAGAGTACAGGCGAGGATTGGGGCGCTGGTGAGCGCAAAACGGGACGGCCTTCGAAAGGCGGCGCTGCACTGCGTGACAGTGCCGATTTCAACCGTTTCAGGGGTGCGACGAAATGAACAAAACCATCGAATCTCGTTTCGACGGTTATATGGACATTGAAAGCATCCGTAAACGAGTGATTTTGCGACCAGAGCCTTTAACGGATTTAGAGGCTCTTCCCCCATTGATCGGTGCTGAACTACTCAATGAGAGGCTGAGGGAGATCTACCTTCCTACCGAATTCGCCCTCAACTTTATTCATGAAATGATAGGTTTGGCGTATTTGCACAACCTCAAGGTCTTCAGCAGTGAGGCTGGGTACGCTGCCAGAATCTTCAAACCTCCAGAGGTTGAGGTTTTGCCAGTCTGCTTTACTGGCCTGGCGGGCGTTGGTAAGAGCCAGACGATTGCTGCCCTCCGGAGCGCTCTGCCTCCACCGGTAGAACTCACTTGTGACCTATATCAGGGAACCGTCGAATTGAGCTCCCTTTGGTATGCGAGCGCTCGCGGCAAAGCAAGTGGTAAGCAGCTTCTCGTGGATTTCGTTCAGGGCAGCGGTCATGACGTGCATGGCGGCACTCTGAAAAAATTGCTCGTGGAATGCCGTCGGCTATCCAACCGGGACGGCGTCACGCAGGTCGTTCTGGATGAGACCCAGCACATCAATACTGGTGAGGGCGCCTCTAAGGTGACCGATATCCTGCTGACGATGGCAGCCATCGGCCCCCCTGTGATCTTTGTGTCCAACTACAGCCTCGTGCACAGGTTGTTTCGTCGTAACAGTGAAGACAAGCAGAGGCTGCTTTCCGAGCCACGGATCATGCTGCCCGATGATCCCAAAAGCCAGGATTGGGCTGACTATGTGAACGAGTGCGTGAGGGTCAGTGGCGACCGCATCAAAGTAGGCAAAGATGAATTTGCGGCTGAGCTATACCGTTCCACCTTTGGCATCAAGCGACTCGCTGTACAGTTGATAAAGCTTGCTTACATTGAATGTCGTGCCGCCGGTAGGAGACGGATTGAGCTTGAAGACCTACATAAGGCCTATCGATCCAGTACGTACACCAGCAACGCGAGAGATGTCGAAGACCTACAGCTGGAAGCGATCAGCAAAGGATCCAGCAAGCGCTTGGACCTGCAGTGTCCATTCGACTTACCCGTTGAGTACAAGTCGAACGTAGTGAACTTTGCCCGGGCAGATCGTGACCAGCGTGTGCAGGCAAGGGTTTTCGAGTCGTCGGCTACTGAGGCGGAACGCTCAATACTGAAGCATATCGTCTTACCGGAAGAGAAAGCCCCGGCCAAATCCACTCGGCGTGTGCCTGTCCCAAAGGCGACTGATGAGGACTTAATGCGATCCTTCCGTCAGTACATGGAGTCGCCGCCATCCGGCCCCAAGAAGCCGAAGTAGATGACCTGACTACGGATGTCGATCAGTGACTATCACGGAAAAAGTCATCCTTGGCGACCCGTCCGAAATCATCTCCCGGCCATGTGGGATCAGTCTCAAACATGTGTGCAGTTCGTCGTTCCTGCTTGAGGTAAGCAAGGGTTGCTAGAAAGCAGGTTTCGCAGAGATGTACCTCATAGTGTTCGCCGTCATGCATCGCACCATAGCCCCAATGCGCGTTGAGAATCCCATACTCCAAGTTGCCGCTTCCTAGACGCGTCGAGCAATCGCATACGTCACAACGCACGTCGGTCACGGCTTCGACTTCTACACGACCAGTTATTTTCATCCCATCCAAGTCTCCGTCAACGCACACAGCAAGTTTAGATGCTCATAGCCTGGCTGGTCTGCCATTGGTCGACGCTTACAGAACCGCCCGGTTGCAGTAGCGGGGGTAGAGGCCTCAGGGTTAAATTGGAACGTATTCGGCGACAGTCGATGAGGATCTTGAAGTGGGAATACAACGAGCGGCAGAAGTGTTGATGACGTCCAAGAGGGTGGTTTTCTTCACAGGTGCTGGTATCTCAGCAGATAGTGGAATACCCACCTTCCGCGACAAACTCACCGGTCTGTGGGAGAAGCATGACCCACAACGCTTAGAAACAGCGGAGGCTTTCCGTGAGAACCCTGCTCTTGTGTGGGGATGGTATCTCTGGCGGCGACGCCAGGTTAGCCAAGCGAAACCTAATTCAGCCCACCTTTCCATTACTCAGCTGGCTAAAGCTGGCTGGGACGTCTCGGTTGTCACTCAGAATATCGATGATTTGCACGAGCGAGCAGACTCGAAGGGTGTGGTACACCTTCACGGCAGTTTAATGAGTGCGAAATGCTTTGCCTGTCATCGCCCGGTTGAATTGACTTCTGAGCAGCTGCAGATTGCTGAGGAAGGGAGGCTGGTCGAGCCTCCCCGATGTGCCCGCTGTAAAGGCAGACTTCGACCGGGGGTGGTGTGGTTCAAGGAGAACTTGCCTGAGGAGGCTTGGCGATCAGCCGTTCGGCTTGTGAGAAATTGTGAGTTGCTAATTTCAGTTGGAACCTCTGGTGTGGTAACGCCCGCTGCAGATATTCCAGACATGGCCCTAGCAGTTGGGGCTACGGTGATTCATGTCAATCTTGAGGATGTGGGGTTAGACAGAGCAAATGAAATGATGCTACTGGGGAACGCTGGAGAGGTTTTGCAGGCTCTGCTCCGATCGGTAGGCGTCGAATGAGTTCCGGCCCTTACTTATCAAGCCACACCTCCCCACTCTAGAGCATGGAGTGCTCGGCGAATTTGCCGGGCGCCGATTTCAGTTTCGCAGAGCAGAATCGGTGCCAAGCCGTCGAGGGCTTTGTTTGACCTCGACATCCATTGGGCAACAACGTCCCGGTCTCCAAAGGTCGACTCGGCCAAGTTAGAAATGGAAGCTATGCGATCTAGGCGTTCGGAAGTAACGGCATCAAGAGCTTTATGGTCTTGTATATTTCGTTTAAACGTCGTTACAGAAGTATTCAATAAGACACTTGCGGAGTGCTGTGGAAGATTAAATGTCAGAACCATGGCCTGAAAAAGATGAGCAGGGAAGCCGATCTTTATTTGGAGCAGGCGCTCAGATTCCTTGAGTAGGTGGCGGCTGGAACTGAACTGCCAAAATTCCCCAGCCCAAGCGGTAGTCGATCTACCTTTCTTCTCATTTTGTCGCCTTTCAGCTTCTGAGCAGTTCATGATCGCACCTTCACCTTATAGAAAGCCACTCCGGATGAAGTATAGCAAAACTCTGCCTCTAGCCGTGGAAGCTTTCTCAAAGTAGCGTAAGCCCTGGTCTCGACAGTTTTGCGCATTCTCTACTGCGCTGAAGGAGACGTAACTCAAGCCTGTGGCGCGAGAGTTTTAATTCTTTTTAAACAACGAGGCTAACTAGTTTAAACAGCTGGCCAACGCTGCTGATGCACAATCTTTTTTCACTCTTTATGGCGAAGTCCAACGTCCTGAGCGCATTGGTTAAAGCACGGCCGTAATTCTCAGCAAGGGGGAAGAATTGGGCGCTGAAATTTCCATGGGTAGTACTGTTTTGCTTGGTGGCGACGGCTTTTTCATTGTCGTATGCCACCGGCATCTCATTACGGAACTCAGGAAGTTTCCCCATGGCGCCAGAACCTGTCTGCGTCATCTGGATCAATTGAGCTTCCCATGAAAGCTCGTACAAACGCTTAAAATATCGCCAAGATGACTCTCAGATCACGGACTTTTACTTCAGCCAATTAGCGCAGCGTCTTATCTAGAAAGCTTCATCAAACATTAATCAAAAGCCATGTCTGATTAGAGCTTTTGATCCGCTCATCTAAGTCCTTGACCATTAGTGAGGCAGTTCACCTCTTCACCCATTACAAGTGATTGACTCTTGCCATTAGCCACCCGAGCAACCATTACCCCAAATTTTGTACTTAAACTCTTTTAGCTCACCAGCTGAGTTCTTATAAACCATAGTATTTTCGACGATCCCACATGCATCATAAGGAGCAGGATCGACCCGTACCACTTCTTTAATATCAAGCTTCTCTTGTGTCTCAGGCGCATTTTCTGCAAAGGCTGTCTGTACACTCATTGCTAAAATCGCCGCAACCACTATAGATGTGAAACGCATTATTGCTACCTCAGTCAGGATTGTTGGTGAAGAGAGATTGTTCAAAATAGATTAAGGGTGCATTAATAAAGTTATAACAAAAAGTTTAACATTTGATCGTCGTTAACTTAACCCTGCCTTAATGTACGGAGGTTGAAATATATGTACATAGTAACTCCATTGTTGTGAGCGAGCACATCAGCATGAAGAAAGTACCCACACCCATGCCGTTATGGCGGAAAATACTAGAATTGTCTTTGGCTCTTCCGGCGCAAACAAAAATTGTGGAGCTTGCTCCTTTGATTATTCGTCTAATAGTGGGCTACGGCTTCATGGCTCACGGACTTGCTAAACTCTTAAGAGGGCCTGAATCATTCGCTGTCGTGTTACATGCGATAGGTACGCCGACTCCATACCTAATGTCGGTCATTACAATCATCATAGAGATTTTTGGTGGCTTGGCTATTTTGGTTGGAGCATTTGTTACGCTTGCAAGCATTCCTATGATGATCGTCTTGCTGGTTGCAACCTTCACCGTGCACCTGCAGTACGGCTTCAGTTCAATAAAGATTCTGGCCGTCACTTCCGCCGGCGCGCAGTTTGGGCCTCCCGGCTACGAAACTGATCTTTTGTACTTGGCAGGCCTTCTATCCCTGATCATCGGTGGTCCTGGTCGGTTTGCAGTCGATACACTGTTGAGAAAAAAACTGAGGAGTACGTGCAACTAAATAGACGAGTAATTCGAAGCTGTATGCCTTCTTCAAACTTGAACGTTGGCTTAAACCTTGTTCAAGCGCTATACCAAACGCCCCTCGACTTTAGCTGCCTTTACAGGCAGCTTTTTTTTGTAATTTTATTTCTTGTAAATCCAAAAACGCTTTACCGTTAATAGTGATTTCTAGCAAACCTGGTTCAATGATATCTGGCGTAAAATTGTGATATGTCTTAAGGACATACAGATATGTAGCGTTACGCGGCTTTGTAGTAAACAAATCAAACATAAGATGGATAAAGAATTTAGGGTTTTTCGAGACACTGACATAACTCTTTTTCCAGAATCACTACCTCTGGACTAGAGAGATGCCAAGCGTATGGCGCGAGGAGCAGGGCTTGTCACTGGGAAAAGACCCGCAGTCAAGGGCCTCAGTGGATGAAGGTGATCGTTCAGAGCTAATCATTAATGATTTTAAAGTTGCTTTTAGCGAAGTATGATCTTCAGAAACCTTGTTTTCAGACTCAAGCGATCAGCAAACATTTTGGTTTGCGAGAATTTGATATCCAAACGTCCTAAATAGCATTGACTGAAATATGTGCACCGACAATCGAATATGAGATCGAGTGCATCGCGTCTTATCAGTATTTAAAAGTTTGTTGTATGATGGGGAAAGCGCCGGCGACAAATTTTCTAGCAACAGCTTAATGCCAGGTAGGTTGTGCCCAAGAGATTTCAATCATAGGTATTTTATTTGCGAATAAAAAAGCTTTAACCCCACCGGCGCTAGGGTGATACGAAGTTATGTTGTAATTTGCTACAGCCCGAACGATATTCCTATTGCAATAATTGCCAGAATGAAAATTGAAATAGCGGCGAGCACATAATCTCGAGCTTGAAAAAATAGCATTAGGACTGTGGCAACACGTATAACTGGAAGAGCAATAAAAACTGTGACGCCAATCCTAACTAGGGTGTACCCAAACTTTGCAATGATAAGATCATCAACAAATCGATAAAAAACTCCGAGCGCGACACCGAAGGTTATAAAAGCTATAGCAAATAATGTTCCATACCAAAGCAATCTCGCAATTATCAGATCACGGCGTTCGTTAGTTTCTATACGGAAATTCATTCAGAGGTTGCTCATACTTGAATACCTAAAGCACTCATCAACATTTGGACCGCGAGAACTCCGAGGATAATAACAAAGCCTATACGCAGTTTTTCAGATGAGATTCCGATTAATAGCCGTGCCCCAATCAGAGCCCCCACTACAGAGCCAAGCGCAACAGGACCTGCGATATTCATATCAATATCACCACGGGCTAGGTAAACAGCGGCACTGGCTGCTGCGGTTACACCGATCATGAAATTTGATGTGGCAGAGGAGACCTTAATAGGCAGGCGTAATGCTTTGTCCATTGCGGGAATTTTCAACACGCCCGATCCAATACCGAGCAAAGCGGACATCATACCTGCGAAGTACATTAGAAACATACCAAGGGGTACTCGACCTACGCTGTAAGGAATTTCCTTACCAAGCACTGCATCTGGGTAGCTTGAGTGCAGCTGTAGGGTTGTGCCCCAATCTTGCTGACCTTTCTCGACGAGGCTGACAACCTCACGGCGCTGAGCCAGCATTTGCTGCGCAGAAAGAATTAGAATGAAGGCGAATAATCCGTACAAAAAAGAAGTTGGGATGAGACCGATTAACAAAGCGCCGGTTAGTGCCCCAAAAGTCGTGGCGGACTCCAGCACGATAGCAAGCCGCACATTAGTTAGTCGTTCTTTTAGAAAAGACGAGGCACTCCCGCAGGAGCATGCAATCACAGAGATAAGACTTGCACCGATTGCGACATGAAAATCAATACCAAAAAACATAGTGAGAATTGGCACGATGAAGATGCCGCTTGCCATGCCCAGTACTCCCCCCAGAGCGCTAGCACCAAATGCAGCTATGAATAATAAAAAGGTAGTTGATAATTCCATCGAGCCAACCTCGCTTAAGAGCCCAAACGTCGGGACAACTTTGTAGAAAACCGGATTGCATCACCTCTGTAGTAAAGTTTTTCGTAATCGACCGGTTGCTGATCACCACTATAGGAAGTGCGCTCAATCAGAAAAATTGGAGCACCGACCTCAATTCCGAGCGCTTGTGCCACATGCTCGTTCGCAATCGCCGCTTCAAGTTGGTACCAGGCGTCCGTAAGTGGTAGAGCGTATTTGTTTTCGAGCAAATCAAAAATCGGCATTACATCGAGGTCGTTACTCACAACCTTTTCGCCAATCTCCAGCGGCAGGTAGGTTTCATCGAAGGACATTGGAACGCCATCGGCAAGGCGCACACGTTCAATGCGATAAACGTGAGCTCCAAGCGCAACGTTAAGATGTCGGGCAACCTCGCTACTCGCCGGGACGATGCGCTTATCCAGCAAGCGCGAACTAGGATGTAGTCCAAGGACCAACATGTCTTCTGCAAAACCAGTGAGTGTGGTGAGGTCTTGCGTGAGCTTTGGCTGCGTTACGAAAGTGCCCTTACCTCGACGTATTTCAACCACGCCGCGAGCTATGAGGCTCTCCACTGCCTTGCGGACCGTTGTTCGACTAACGCCGAATCGCTCTATCAATCCGTCTTCTGCGGGTAGCCGGTCATTAGGAAGAAGAATTCCATTTGTAATCTCTGCATTCAGGGTCGCTGCGACCATGGCATAAAGCGGCAAACCATCAAAATTCATTTGTTTATCCCAAAATCTGAGTCGTCATGATATCACGACGTAGTGACATCATGATGTCGTATATTCTACTTCACCTTGACGACTCATAACACCGGAAAATCAGTGGATAGCGGAATAACCATCCCAGATTCTGGACGATGTCCAACGCGGTTCGCACCGTATTAAGTCTCACCCCATAGGCCCCCGACAAAGCCTGTTCACTGGAAGCTGACCGCCAACGGGGAACCTTTGAGCAGTCATATCCTTGGCCAGCGCGCCAGTAAGGTCCGGCGAATCAAAATTCGACAAAAGCGGAACGATTATGAATCTATACGCTACACTCTCGCCGAAATCCGTAACAGATTACTCCTTGAGCGAATCAAAACCGTGGAATACCTTTCCGAAATCTTAAAGATCCTGGATGGAGCTCTCAAGGCAAATGCCAGCATGGCTTCCAACTACGCTGGTCTCTTGGCTGACAAGCTTGAGAACGATGGTGATAAAAAGCAGGCCCGCATGATCCGAGAGCGACTGGCGCGTGCTCCTGTCGCTCTAGCCAACGCGCAAGATGCTGCCAACGGACTTAGCCTGTCGAATTTGCCTACCGACGGTGAAAGTCACCTGCATACGGTAGACGTGAGCTATCCGGTACCGGACCATGAATTGCTGATTCTCTCAAGCGCCGTGGATAGCCGGATTCAGGAGTTCCTGGCGAACATCAATCGGTATGATGATCTCGCCAGAGTCGGTGCCGCCATGCCAAGTCGACTGCTGACCTATGGGCCTCCCGGCACTGGTAAGACTCGGCTCGCCCGCTACGTCGCGGCCAGCCTCGGGATGCCGCTTCTCACTGTTCGATGCGACACTCTGATCAGCAGCCTGCTGGGCCAGACCAGCCGAAATCTGCGTCGAGTGTTTGAGTTCTCACAACAGCGGCCCTGCGTCTTGTTTCTCGATGAGTTCGATGCGCTGGCAGGTGCCCGTGGTAATGAACGCGACGTAGGTGAGCTGCAGCGGGTCGTCATCGCATTGCTTCAGAACATTGATGCAGTTCCGGAAAATACGATTGTCATCGCGGCGACCAACCACGATCAGCTTCTGGATCCTGCTGTATGGCGTCGCTTTAGCTTCCGGATCCCATTGGGCGAACCCGATTTGGCGCTGCGTACCCTGCTGTGGAAGCAATTCCTGGCACCGTTTAATTCCGAAGAGTTGGATCTCTCCAAGTTGGCTAAGGTTTCCGCAGGTATCACCGGCGCGAACATCGAACAGGTTTGCCTCGATACCAAGCGCGCGGCAGTGCTTTCCAACAAAACGGTCATTGATGAAGACCAACTGTTCCGCAGATTGGGTTTAAATCTTGCGCTGAGTGATGGCCGGGTGCTATCTACTGTAGAGTCTGAAATTCGGTGGCTTAATGGATGGGCACCTCGATACTTCTCCCTAAGAACATTAGGGAGGCTGTACGACCTATCGACTAGGCAAATCACCAAGATCCTCAAGGAGGAGATCGTAAGTGGCCCGCAAGAACTTGCCCCCTGGGCATTCGCTGAATGCTAGGGTTGAGAACCCCTTTATTCATATCCCGTTTCAAGCGCGGGATCTCAACGCTGTAGATGGCAACGCCAGAAGTCCTAAACCGCTGCTGGATGTTGATGATGCCTACCGCCAGGCCCTCTCGAAGGGCTTGGCAAGCGCAATGGCAGCGCTTTCACGAGAAAAAGCACTCCATCCCAATGCATTGACGCATTTGGTTCTCAAGCTGCGGGAACAGGGAATCGCTAAAACCCACAGGCCTATCAAGTTAGCTGAAGAAGCCAGCCTTCAACCTGCAGGGCACGCTCGTATCAACGAAATGCTCGTCGGTGCGTCGTCACAAAGCTTGAACGATTTGAACAGGGTGATACTCCAGCGCGGGACGCAGAAGATTCTTCATAACCTGAGCGTGATAGAAGAAATTCAGCCTTGGAGCCGTCAGCGGCGGAACCCAGAAGGCAGCGTGCGACTGTTGGAGCACGGCCGTGCGGTGTTGCGACTTTTCCAGTACCCGCACGACGCCTTCAATGCATTCAACTACGAGACCGTGCAGCGCACGTTGAAGTCGTTAGCACTCCCCTTTATTGAGATTGCCCAAGGCCGAGGCTTGCCAGTATTCGCCATTCGGGATCTAGACAAAATCAAAGATAATCATCTGGAGTTGTTGCTCGATTTTCCCGGTATCCGAACAGTCTTCGCCGAGCCGATATTCCGGCCACGCCAGACGGTCGCAACACCTCAAAGCGCAGTGAGTGCCGCTCAGGCCTCGGCTAATCTGGACGGTCTGCCGACAGTTGGAGTCTTCGATACCGGAGTAAGTCCCTCGGCCAAAGCGATCGCTCATTACGTGGCTTCGCGCGACCCTTACGTACTGCCCCCGGATACCAACTACGAGCACGGCACTGCGGTTGGATCACTGGTCGCCGCCGGAGCTCATTTCAACAATAAGCACGCGTGGCTGCCTTCAACGCCTGCAATGATTCATGACGTTTGTGCTCTGGAAATCGGTGGATCCAACATGTCGGATTTGGAGCTGCGGCTTAGCCAAGCAGTGCGCCGGCGTCCCGACGTTAAAATATGGAACATTTCGATCGGCGGCGATCCATGTGACGAAAGCCTATTCAGCGACTTCGCCATGACAATGGATGAGCTAAGCGACAAGTACCAAGTGCTCTTCGTGGTTGCAGCCGGGAATTACAACGACGAGCCTCGGCGGCAGTGGTTAACGCCTACGACTTTAGCGGACAGAATTTCTTGTCCTGGTGAGTCAGTGCGGTCACTGACTGTCGGTTCAATCTCACATATTGATGCGGTTGGCGCACTGTCTTCTGTCGGCCATCCAGCCCCATACTCGCGCTCTGGTCCTGGACCGGTGTTCACACCGAAACCCGACATCACCCATGTAGGTGGGGGTGTGCACGCGCCGTGGAACGCCGGTCAGGCAAGCCTTTTAGTTCTTGGTCCTACTGATCAACTGCATTATTCATTTGGAACGAGCTATGCGGCACCGTTGGCGTCGAGCATGGCTGCTCATGCCTGGCGGGCCATCGCCGGTCGGCCGGGGCTTGATCCGTCGCCGTCGCTGGTCAAAGCGCTGATGATCCATGCCGCTCAGCTCTCGTCGCCTGATTACGACGCCTATCATCGCCGCTACCTCGGCGCTGGGCGGCCGGATGATGTATTGAAAGCGCTCTACGATTCCGATGACAGCTTCACCTTGGTGTTTCTGGCCAATCTAGTTCCTGGAAACATGCGTTGGCGGAAGGCTAACTACCCTATGCCAGACGTGCTGATGGATGGGGACAAATTCCGCGGCGAAATCATCATCACGGCTGCTTACGCTCCACCGCTGGACCCGAACGCTGGAAGTGAATATGTACGGGCGAACATTGAGTTGAGCTTCGGACTCATCCATGGCGAGACAATCAAGGGAATGGTTCCTATGGATAGCGATGAGGGACGAAGTGGTTATGAGGCTGCGCAGATCACATGCGGTAGCAAATGGTCACCCGTAAAGTTGCATCGCAACAGCTTCCCTAGAGGCGTCACAGGTGAGCAGTGGGGACTACAGGCGACTGCTCTGCTGCGTGCATATGAGCCAGCTCTGATAGAGCCATTGCCAGTCCATATCATTGTCACAGTTCGGTCGCTGGATGGAGATCTACAGGTTCGCGCAGCAGGCCTTCGAGCCCTTGCCCAGACCAACTGGGTGAACACACCATTGCCCGTGCGAGTACCGCTTCGCGTTTGATTACGATGATTGGTGTAGCCTGATAGATATCGGCCGTAGACTCTTGGGTCGTATTTTCTATCTATCAGGTCAAGAGGCCCGTGAGGAGATAGGGATGTTCAATTTGTTGGTTGCTGGCTATAGCGAGATGTGGGAGACCCCGCCGTATTCATTCGGGCTAGGACGATTTAAGGAGTACAGCGGCATTGAAGCCGCGGCGATAGATCCGGCTCGTCCTGAGTCTATGCGTCGACTGGAGGAGGTGCCCACCCTACTGATGTATGAGGTGGGGGCCGGCGGGCCTCATGCCCGAGTAGTTCGTCACGGACGTATAC
Source organism: Pseudomonas sp. WS 5021 (assembly GCF_012985535.1). Taxonomy (NCBI): domain Bacteria; kingdom Pseudomonadati; phylum Pseudomonadota; class Gammaproteobacteria; order Pseudomonadales; family Pseudomonadaceae; genus Pseudomonas; species Pseudomonas sp. WS 5021. The sequence continues at coordinate 157,138 of NZ_JAAQWP010000003.1, forward strand.
GGAATATCTCACGCAGGGCGAACGAACTGACCTTTGCTTTTGAACCTGACCAACAACATGCCTTCCTAGATAGGTCACAGGTTCTCAGCATTGCCGACCGCCTTGGAATCGATCAATTCGAGAAGCATCGTACTCACTGGGCAATCAAGGATGGTGAACTTCCCCCCGAACTAATTGCCACGGGAGTCGCTGAACGCATACAGCGTCCTGTCACAGTTGTCGCCGCAGAATTCACCGAAGCAAAACGAGAGCGCCGTGGACCTGAAGCGACCGACCTCGAAGAAGAGCTTGGGGGTTATCCGCCATCGCTAGAGAAAGCGATGGCATTGCTCCCAGCTCGAATTCTCCAGCATCCAACACCCGAACTCTTTCCAATTCTTGGCATTGAACCTCGTACAGCCGAAGGACGTAATGCATTGATGGCTGTACTCGCCCGAGATGCTAGGGGCCGGCAATTACCGCAGGACTGGTCCTTTTCCCTTGCTTGGTTCCTTAGCCTTTATGGTAGTGCCACTGAGAGGGCTCGGCTTAACACGGCTCTATCTGATTGCGCGCAACGAATGATCGAGCTAGGAGGGGATGAGTCAGATCGAGACGGGCTAGTTGAGGAGATTGGATATGCGCTTTGGCGAAGTAGTAGAAACCGAATGCTTGTCGGGCGCCTTCGCCGAGAAACCGCAGTCCTTACTGATCGGCTGATCAGGCGACAGGAGCAGTTAGGCTGTTGGCGGGATCGATCTGGAGGCGACTCGATTGAAAGCGTACGAGCCACGGCGTTCGCTACAGTTGCCTTACAGCGCATAGGGGACGACCGGTATCATCAAGCGATTGGGCAGGCTGTTGCTTGGCTCTTGACCACAATCTTGCCCGAGAGCGGAGCTTTTCCACGGGATACTATCAACCGCGAGCCCGATCTCATCAGCACAGTTTTGGCGCTGGAAGCAATTCGTAGGTCGGATCAAGCAGATGAAATTCCTCATGTTCTCGAATCTGGAGAGGCCTGGTTAGTGGCTGGGCAGACGATTCTCGGGGGGTGGGAGGCTGACCCATGGACTGAGGATTTTACGGCTGGGGTAATTTTGGATTATTTGGCTAACAGGGGCCAAATGCTTGCGCAAGTAGACGGGTTTCTGTTGATGGCCCGAGACTTCTTCAGAAAAGCGGAAGAACTGCAGTTGGAGGGTGGAGCGAATAATCGCCGGCTTGCTGCAATTGCCACGGTTCACGCTGTCGAGATGTTTCTTTACGGACTCTTCGAACGGCGCGAAGACCTGGCCCTTTCAGCCTTCAAAGAGAACGGAACTGAGACTTTAGGGCCCCGAGAGGCATTGCGAGCATTGCAAGACGCTCTTCAGCGAATTGGGGTTTTAACAGCTCCTCAGCGTCTACCTCATCGCGATAGGATCAGCGCCCTTATTGGTCGTCGGGATGGCATCATCCATCGCGCTCATGAGGTGAGTGAGGCTGAGCTGTCGGAAGGCATGCGCGATGCGAGGAGCTTCATAGACCGCTTCGCAAAACTATTGTTAAACCTAGATCTATTGCAATAGAAGGGCGGCGTGTCCAGGGAGCCAGGGGCGATTCAAATGTACTGAAATGGCAAAGCTGATGCTTAGCTCAATACGGGGCTAACTTCTTCTAGCACGCGCCAGAAACTGATATCCAACGTAACCGTCCGGCCAAGTCATCTACTCAGCCCCGCGAAGCCAAGACATGGTGTGCACTTAATTTTAAGTGGGCACCAGCTCTAGCCTTTTTAGGCGGATATTTCATGCAGACAACAGGCTGTTCCTATTCCAAGTCTTTCAAGGCCCCGGTCATTCAAGAGTGCGCTTAGCCCGGCGCTTCGATTGAACGAGCATGACCCGTATGGCTATCTCAAGGATGTGCTTACGCGGTTGCCGACACAGAGGGCCAGTGAAATTGGACAGTTGCTGCCGCACCAGTGGGTAGCTCCATCGCATTGATCTAATGGGCGTAACCCACTAGATTTCCCATTTTTTCCCCTGTCGTTGGCTAGATTTTCTTAACCGCGCCAAGATTTTCTTAAAATGTGCGTTGAACACTCAGAAAACATTAACCGAAAATGGCCGCGCAACCACTATTTTGGGGTTTTCCGCTTCGGCCCCATGAGGTATGCGTAGACGCTCGAGGTTTTCTCACAGCTATTTGCCGGGTTTTGCCCTACGCTGGAGTGATGCTGTCTTCGCATCCACGCCTCGTTTAGTGAGATCAATCCCAATGACCCTAATGCCATTTACGTTAGGAAATTGGTGAGCGAAGCCCACCCAGGCGTTCTGAAGAGCTTCCGCGAGCTTGTCAAAGGGCAGCCGTTGCTTGTTGGGTAGTGCCGTCCAGGACTTTCTGGATCGGGTACCTTGATACACTAGAAGAAAGACACCGTAACTCGAACGTCGATCACGCATGTAGTCGCCACAAAGTTGATTTTCCAAGCGTTCTTGTAGCTGCGCACCTGACCAGTTGTCAGCAAGTTTGAGCTCCACAGGTATCTGACCGTCGAACATGTGCCCGTGGATTCGCAGGTCAGCCCTTTTCGCGTCTGAAAATTCCTCTTCTTGAGGGGCAGAGTAGCGATTTCGAGCGTGGTCTCTTAGCCACCCGCCTATGTAATTTCGGATTTCGGTTTCTTGACTTGATTTTTGAAGAATGGTCGCATTACTTGTGTCGCTCTCTTCAAGATCATGTTTCAGGTCGAGCAATCGATCGACCGCCAGCTCCCACAGCTCTCGATCATTGTGTGGGGTTCGTTCCAGGCCGTTGTGGAATTCCAATAGCTGTGCTGATGACCATGGAACGGAGTCAGCATCAAGTGTCGCCTTGTCCTTAGCCTGTCTTGCGACCCACTGTTGGGCACTCGGCACTGGGTGACTTTGTGAAATGTGCATCAGGGCGAGGAAGGCGTCTTTGCCAGGTGTCTCTCTGATGAAAGAAAGTAAAGCGTTGCGAGCGTCCTGAGCGGCGTCTCTTTCCCCAGGTGAATAAACCCCTGAGTTCGCACGATTAATGTCTTCTTCCTCTCTGATGTAACACTGCATGAGCAGGAACAGGTCGCTCATGATCGGGACAGTTCTGAATCTTTGGCGCGCGCAGTGTTTCTCAAACCTGCCTCCGACGAGAGTGGTGATAAAGGTAATCGAAAAGCTCGTTTGCTCCTGCGCCGAGGTCATTGCGGCTAAGTGGGCCGAAACAGCTGCCAGGCCCGGACGCGGCGCTACTCCTACCCACGTTGCAAACCACACAGCTGCATATACGCTTTCAGTACTTGCCTGAGCTTTTCGCGCAGCCAGCGAGGCCAGCTCAGAATCACCGAGCGGCGATCCCTGGGCAATGCTTAGCAGCTGCCTGAGCTGAGAGATGTTGCGGTCTTTCTTGCGCATGTAAGGAATGATCAAAGATGCTAAAGCGGGCCACAGCCATTCTCCGCTCCAGCTCACGTCGTACAAGACGTAACTATTTTCTGCTCCTTCGACCGGCGTGGTGAGCTCATAATCAATCTCGTTCAACACGATCTCGATTACCGAATTGGGATGAGATTCAAAAAGCGAGGGCAGCCAGCTCGGAAAGCCATTCAATTCATGCATGGCGTAGCGCGTAGCCAACTTCGCTTCGTCGTCCGAGAGGCCCAACATGGACTGTGGTTGCTGTGATTCAATCAACAAACCAATCAGCCCCAATATAACCGTGTAAGGGATACTGTTTGGGGGGGCTCCTTCGGAGCGTAATTGAGGCGTGTAGTGCCTCCAAAAATTGATTGCGCCATCCCGGAATGCTAGGGCGACGTCCATGCCATATCCAGGTATCAGGCTTTCCCAGTTGGCGTCGCTCCAGTGGGTATGGGTATTCGAGTTTTGTCGCATTTGATCCAACAGATAGAGCTGCGCATTTGTAATCTGTCCGAGAACAGGCGGGCTGCGTAGCGACTCTGTGTTTGATCTCAGTCTGTTTTTCCAGTCGGTCGCCTGCACTTCGCGCCGACTCTTTTCCGTCGCAGCCTTTTTCTTCCATGCCGACTCTTGCTGAAGGAATTTCGCCATTTCATCTTCGGGGGGATTCAAGTAGTTATTGAGCATTGCTTCGAGGGCTGGATCCCCCGCTGTAACGCGCTGCAGATCCTTGAGCCAAGCCCGAGGTCTATCCGCGGCCAGATAAAGAGTCCACGCCGCAGAAAGCCCTACAAGTCGATCGTGTGGCAGAGGGCGAGAAACTATGTCGTCACAGAGGGTGAAAAACCCGATTGCTTGCAAGCTCCACAAACAGCCGAAAATACCCACTTGATGAAAGTTCACAAGGCCATCGTTACGGCCGTTCACGTCCCGAATACGACATTCGCGAACATCGTGCCAAAACAACGCATGGTTAAGCGCCGGCCAATCGGCGATGTCGCTTCGAAGCGACTGTACCAGCGGCTGGATATCGTGTTCGTTTGACTTGTCCGCTACTGGGATCATTCTGAGGAGAGAAAGCATCTCGGTCTCCAGGCATAGCTCGGCACGCGCCAGCACTACCTGAGAAATCGCACTGGCAGCCGGTTGGATCAGCCATTCATAGCGTATTGAAATTTGTGCTAGGTAAGTATCATCAATTGGAGGTGTTTTCATTAACGCGTAGTAGCCTCCAGCTAGGGCTCCAACTAGGTGAGAAGGCCATCTCTTTACATGGCTCACCAGCACGCGACTAAGGCTGTCTGGGTGGTATCGCTCCTCGGGTGCGGCACGTTCGGCGGCTGACAAGAGCCATGTCACGGAAGGTTCGGTTGCTGGTAGCCCACCGATCAGTTCTGCGAGCCAAGTGCGATCCAGCTCTGGAGCCTCTTCGAGAAATCTGTTGCGGACCACCTCCAACTCAAGCTTCGCGTCCAGCGCTTCCAGTGCGGAGATCGCGGCCAGTCGAGTTTGCTTGTCCCGAGATTCACACGCGAAGGTCTTGGCCTGGGCCAAACATCCTGCAACTTCCCCCTGCCAGACCATCATCAGGAGAAACCAACTAACTGTCTCATGGTCGCGATATTGTTCGAGCAACGCATTTATCTCGTCGGCGAGATCTGCGCTGGCGAATCTTCGTGCCGACATCGAGTCAATCAATGAGCGACTGCCCGAGTCAGAGACGAGCTCGGCACATACTTGCCGCAAGATTTCGATCCTGACGTCTTTGTGTAGCAGGCTAGGATCCCCGCCTTCGAACACAACTTCCGGAGCTACGCGGCGCACCCGCTCAAGGATTCGGGTATCCATGACAGCGAGCCAGCTCAGTACTGGCCGCATCGTTGGAATGATCACTTCAATGTCGTACTGACTACGGAAGAAAAGACTTTCGATCCGTAGTCGCGAGGCATTATTCATGATCAGTTTATGCAGCCATTCTGCTGTCAAATACTCTCTTACGGATCGGTGGTGAAAGCGTACCGCTCCGTAAATACCTGGTTCGAAGATGGGCCTGCTCAGCAGCGTTTTGACGTCTTTGGACGTCCAGTCTGGCAGAACGTCAGCGGCCTGGATTCCTTTGATTTGAATCTCTATGTCTGGCAGGACGATGGACGAGCATTGTCCCAAGGTAGCGGCAGCTGCTAGCAGGCGAGCCCCTTTTCTCAATTGATCAGGCGTTATCGGAAGTAGGTCATCGCGGTTTGAGTCATGCTCTTTCAGCCTACGGTCGATGCTATTTTGCATCAGCTCGGAGCTTGACCCAATGCGCCCGTACGCTTTCCAAAACTCAATAAGCTCTGTCAGATCAATGGGCCGGGTAGTCAGCCTCCACGCTTCCTTTCGTGCCACAGCGTCTTTGAATGCCTTAATGTTGTTGACGTTTTTTGCCTGCAAAAACTGGTCAATCTGGTCATCGTGCAGATCGTCTAGAGCAACTATCTTGAAAACACTCGAAGAGCCCAGCGAGCCGCTGTGGAGCTTTGTTGCTGATTCGCCGGGTTCGCCAACACTTGTGCTTTCTTCAGGAGCTTGCTGAGCCAGCGGGGAAGGGAACAGCGTTTCACAGAGAATTAGGTCTGTTTTCACACGCCATGCTGTTGCACGGCCAGTGATGACAATGTGAACTGTCGGAAGAACGGTTTTGAGCTGTTTTGAAATTGCCTTTATGGCGCGCTCAAAATCTCGCGGGTCGTGCAGCTTTGCCTCATCTACTGAGTCGAGGAACAGCCAGCCTTGCTTTCCGCTCTTAACCCAGTCGATAAACTCTTCATAACATCCTTCGTCGAATGCCTCCTCAATCTGCGGACGAATATTTTCTATGCGCATGAAGAAAGCATGTTTGCCCTCAGCACGAAGGGACTTGGTGATGTGACGGATTTCAGCGGTTTTCCCTGATCCTGCTTCGGATAGCAAAATCACTCGGTGCTCGTTCAGCAGTTCTGACCAGCGAAGTTTTCCCGTACCAGAAAACCAGTGAGAAATGTCCGACTCGTCAGAGTCTTTGGCTTTCACCTCAATCTCATGAAAAGTGCGAGCAATGGGGATGTGTTCATCTGCGAGTCCGCTCATGGAAAAACCTGCTTCGTCCGTTGAATTTTGGCGATAAGCGCCAAGAGTGGTCTAGCCGTAGAGCATGCACGAATCGCGAGAAACTGCGTAGCGGGACGCTAGAGGAAGTATTGGAGCCCTCTCGTATCACTTTCTCTCAAACAGCCATCCTCGTTGGCAACAGGGGATGAGGGGTGAGTATCAGCTGTGGCTCTTGTTACGACCAATAGGGTACAACCACGAGCCAGATACTGACATCCAACCAGTGTTCGTTAATCTATGAAAATTCAAAGGCCTTCTCCACGCCGTGAAAAGATAAAAGGGGTGCTAGACTCGTTGCGAGGTCTAGTCCCCCTAACCTTGCACCACCACAGCCCTGACCAGTCAAGACTCGACCCTCAGCTGGTCCAGGGCTTTATTTTTGAGGGCGCCGAGGTGGGTGGATTGGCACTCGGCGCCCGCGACTCTTCTCCTTAGTAACTGCATTTTCGGCCTCCTCTAGGTTGTATCGATCAGCTAAGCGTTGCACCACCACATCCCTGACCAGTCAGATTCGACCCTCAGTTAGTCCAGGACTTTATTTTTGAGGGCGCCGAGGTGGGTGATTAGCACTTAGCGCCCCGCTCTCTCCTACGCATTAGCATTCGTCCTCCTGGTCCGCTTTGGTTTGGTTGGTGGAGCGGGGGCCGGCTCGTCCAATACGGAGGGGCTCGATGCCTGCTTAGCAACTTCAGCAGCCACCCTTTCCGCTTCTTTGAGCGCAGCCCAATAGGCATGGAGCGCTTCTATGTCGCCATAGGCACCGATCTCAGGAAGTCGCTCGATGAAGCGGCTATAAAGGCCATCCTGAACCTTGCCGTGGCCGCGCATCCACTCGACCGCAGCGTTAGGATTAGTGAGCATCACGTAATGAAATTCACCGGATGCGCCAGGCTTGGTCATGATGAAGTTTAGCTCCCGGAGCTTCTTCATCCGGCGACGCCAGGTGTCCACGGCCCGTTCCCCGAGAAACCCGGCTTCAGCCGCAAACGTGCTGGGGTTCTCGATCGTTATGACCGGATGATCGGGCATACGCGCCCATAGACAAAACAGCACGTGCCCGGCAGGCTGCCCCTTCGAGTCGGCGTCAATAATCTGCATGGCAATGGGCAGGGTTCGTGGAATCGTGCTAAAGCCGTCGTGGGTTTTTCGCGTCCATTTCAACGCATCGGGAATGTTGGGAAAGTGGACCAGCATCAGTTGCTGGGCACGTTCTGCCATCGTTAAGCGGCGTTTTGCTGACTGTTTTGCGTTGGCCATTGTGCAGCCCTTATCCGTTTTCTGTTGAGTCCAGTTTCAAGGCATCTGTTGACGATGGCAAACCGTCATTACACGCTCATATCGCGCATTTCTATGCACGTGAATGAACGTTACAGACCACTCAAATTCCTGATATGAGGCTAGTTCAGATAATCGAGTTGCGCGATATCGCGCATAAAATATTTATAACCTTATGAATTTCATGTTTTTATTTTTGATTTTCGGTGCTCAGTTGTGCTGATTGTACTCGGCGTACTCAGTGTGCTCGCCGTGCTGCTGGGTGTAGGGTGTGGGAAGAGGGGCATGGCTAGGTGGGGGTGGCATCCTTTTTTCGTACCTTAGGGCACGATCGCCTTCATCTATATCGGACCTTGGAAGTCGTAGAGAGGAAGCCCTATTGCGCACTTCAGCTCATATAGGCTCTTATCCGCACAACACGGATGGAGACTTTCATGTACCTCGCTGAGCTGACTATTAAGAATTTCCGCAAGCTACGTGACGCCAAGCTGAAATTTCAGCCTGGGTTGAATGTGCTGGTTGGTCCAAACAATGTTGGCAAAAGCGCTGTAGTGGATGCGCTTCGGACCCTTCTCGCCGGTCATGACGAACCGTATCCCCGCCTTGATATCGCCGACCGGCATCGTCCGCTTGAGGGCGAGCCGGGTGGTGACATTTCCTTCCATTTTGTCTTTCGTGATTTAAGCCACGATGATGAAGCGGACTTTATCGCTGCGCTCAAGCCCGCTGCTGATGAGACCATGGACGCCCATATCCACGTCCGATATACCGACGCAGATCAGACAGGACGCTTCAGGGTCAAGCGTTGGTGTGGCGATCATCAAGATGTGGCGCTTACCTCAGACATGATGGAAAACCTTAGGGGCGTTTATCTCCAACCCCTACGAGATGCCGCTCAGGGACTTCGACCCAGCCGCAACAGCCAGCTGGCACACCTGCTTCACTTGCTCACGGATGAACCTGGCCGTGACGCGATTAACCAAGCATTGAAGGAACTGGACGAAAAGCTCCAACAGACCGAAGCGATCCAGAACACCCATACCGCGATTTCGTCCCGACACGGTCTTATGATGGGCGATCAATTGGCACAGACACTCGCTGTTGGGCTTAGCGCGACGGACTTTCAGCGGTTATCTGCTCGGCTCTCCCTCACGGCTCAAGCAATGGACATTGAGCAGAATGGCCTGGGTTTCAACAACCTGATTTTCATGGCGGTAGTGCTAAGCGAGCTGGCCAAGAATCCGGACGCCGCGTATCGCAGCTTGATTGTTGAAGAGCCGGAAGCCCATTTGCATCCTCAGCTGCAGCGCGTGTTGTTGCGCTACCTCGCAGGCGTGCCAACGAGCGAAGGTGAAAAGGCGGTGCAGCTGTTTGTCACCAGTCACTCCCCCAATTTTGCCAGCAACTCCAAGCTCGAATCCCTGGTGTGTTTGGTTGAGAACGATGCCGGCGTAGAGACCTTCTTCCCGCGCGATATCAAGTTTGGTAAGGGAAAACGCGAAAAGCTGGAACGCTATCTGGACGTGACCCGAGCCGAACTTTTTTTTGCTCGTCGGGTAATATTCGTGGAAGGCGCCGCCGAGCTCATGCTCGTCGATGCTCTGGCCACGCTCATGGGGCTAGACCTGCGAGAGTTCGGGGTCAGCCTGATCAGTGTCGAAGGACTCAATTTCGATTCTTTCCTACCTTTGTTCGGTGAAAACGGACTTCGGATCCCGGTTGCTGTCGTAACCGACGCCGATCCTTTCGAGGAGGAAGAGGCCAACGAGCTTGCGGAAGGTGCGCTGGATGCAGCTGACATCGAAGACATTCTTGCCGAGGCTGCGTATCTCGAAGAAACGGATGCCCCTGTCGCCGATGGTCCTGACGCGGATGATCCGTTAGCTGAGCCTGCCAAGAAAAAGAAGAAGCTAAAACGGAAAGAAGTCTACCCGTCGCTTGGAGACGAAGTGAGGCTATCGAGCAACACCGTCAAGATGAAGGAATCGGACGACGCTTTCGTCAAAGTGTTCCACGGTTTGAAAACGCTGGAATACGACCTTGCATTGCTTGAGGCGAACCGCGACTCGATGCTCAAGGCCTTGGCTGACCCTCATCCGATCATTTCTGCAGCGCTACGCAAGATCGTCGATGCTCAGCCAGACAACACTGCGAAGGCAAAGGCGCTGTTTTGTGGCATGTTCGAGCGTAAGGCGAGTAGCGGTAATCTGCAAAAGGGGCGGTTTGCCCAGGCTTTGGCTGAACAGATTGCCTGCACGCCAAAGTGCGAAGTACCTGACTATCTCCGCAAAGCGATTGAACATGTCTGTCAGGGAGCGATCAAGCCATGAAGCTCTCCGATGAGCAGAAGGAAATAATCAATGCGCCTCTTGGACCTATCGCTGTTACAGCCTGCGCCGGTAGCGGCAAGACGTCCACGGCGATCAGGCGGCTGATTGCCGTCCGGCAAAAAATGGAAAATAGTCGGGGTCGGGTTGTACTTTTGTCGTTCTCGAATGTTGCGGTCAATACCTTCAACAAAGGCTACGCCCAGCTCGCTTCAGACCTTCCAGATGATGCCAACCGCAAACGCGTGGAAGTGGACACGCTAGACGGCTTCTTCACCCAGCATGTGCTGCGTCCCCACGCTTATCGAACAATGTCCTCAGACCAAGCTGCGTACCTTGTATCCGGTACCGAGCCGTTCCTAGCAAACTTTAAATACTGGCCTGAGGAAGGACGTCCGACCCACATCAAGGACGTCAAAGTGGGGCTGGAGCATGGGAACTTCTACTTCTTTACCGGCACCCTCGATGATTTGGTGAAGCTCGATACCGCTAAGGCATTAGATGCGATCAGGCGTCTGGGCCGCATTGGGGCCTACACGCACGAGCTTGGCCGGTATTGGGTGTACCGTACGTTGATCGGGCAACCAGCAGTCTTGCGAGCGCTTGCCGCACGCTACCCGCAGATTTTGGTCGATGAGTCCCAGGATCTGGGCACCTTGCATCAGGCTATTTTGGAATTGCTCATCAAGGCTGGAGTTCAAGTCTCGCTCATAGGTGACGTAAACCAGGGCATTTACGGCTTCGCAGGAGCTGACGGTTCATTCCTGAGCACCTATTACAATCGTGCGGGGGTGAATGACTACAAGCTCTCGCGCAATTATCGTTCACTGCCTCCAATCATCAGCATCGCTAATTCACTCTGTGGCCGCGAGGATGAGGCCGATCGGGAGCCTGGAAACGGGGGGGCGTACTTCGTCGGATACAAGGACTCCGAGCTTCCTAAGCTTTTTGAATCGTTCAAAGCGCAAATTGATGACTTGGGCATGCAATATCAAGATGCGGTGATCCTCAGCCGGGGGACTGACCGGGCGGCAGTGCTATCCGGCAAAGCTGCTCCCCCAGGTCAAGGTACGGTCGCTCTTTTCACCAAAGCAGCATTGGTCCGAGACCAGCAGGGCCGCTATCAAGATTGCTTCAAGCTTGTGTGCCGAGCGGTGGAGGGTTTGATGGAGAAGCCACCGCATGGCCTCAGCACTCACCTTCAGGGTGCCCCGCAGGATGCGTGGATGTTTGGGCTTAGACGACTGCTTTGGGGTTTCATCCGCGACGCTAAGGCCGGGCTACCTTCATCTACGCTTTTGGCTAAAACCGAGTGGCATCCCCAATTACTGACCAATATCAAAAAGCTTCTCTCGACCACCGAAGGGCAATTTGGGTTGAAGGCTGCAGGCAAGCTGGGCAACAAGCTGGCTAAAACCGGGTTGTTGGATCTTCCCCTAACTGGTGCGGTAGAGGAAAAGGATCGGGCCCCCGGGATTAGAGTGGAAACCATCCACCAGGTGAAGGGCGAGTCTATCGGTGCGGTTCTGTACGTAACCAAAAAGCCGAACGTTGACGCCTTGCTTGCCGGCACCCTTACCGAGGAAGGTCGCATCGGCTATGTCGCGGTGACCAGAGCGCGGAACCTGTTCTGGCTGGCCGTGCCACATACTTGCTTGAAAGCACTTCGCCCGAATCTGATTGCCGCTGGTTTTGAAGAGTTTCCGGCCCGCAAGTAGCCAGGATCAAGCGGCATTGCTCAGATGGGCATCAAGGCACGCTTGCAGGTTCAGGGAATGTATGGAAAGGGCTGAAAAGTGAAAGGCATGTAAATGGCCCCTGGCCCCTGGTTTGCTGGGCATACCTCGAGTTTAGCTTTTTCAACAACGTATCTAGTTTTTGATAGCAGATGGCCCGTCCTGCTAGCTACGATGACTCTCAGTTAATCGTGTGATCGCGAAGGTTTTTGATTCGGCCCTTAACGAAAATGAGCGGTCGGTGATGAAAGACATCGACCTGATATCAGGTGATGTTGCACGCCCGCTTTGTGGGTCGAACTGTTATCCAGGATCACACCCTTTCATTGAGCAAACGCAGTATCCACGCCCGCTGAGCAAGGCTCTGCTCCAGCGTACTCATGCGCAGCCAACCTTGAAGCGTAAGAACGTCGGCGCGCTGCAGTGCGAAGGGAGAAATTGGACGAGGCATGCCTGGAACCATCTCGGGGCGAGGGGTGCACAGTAGATCGTTGTACGTTAGAAAATAAACTAACCGCTCACGACACTAGTATAAAGCTTTCAAAGGTGGTTCATTGTTGTTGATATCAAATTATCTTTGAATTATGCTTGATGTGAAAGACGGTAGAAGATTTTTATAGTGTGATTCTAGCGTTTCATCCTCAGGCAAATGTTTATTTTGCAAGGAGTTTTCTTTGAGCTTGGTCGCAACAAAAGTCTCAGCGGATGTATTATATGACATGTTTGAAATAGTTGAGGCTCAGACTTGGGTCAAAGCGTATTTAGATGAGTTTTCAGATCTTTGGAATATCTGTGATCATCGAAGCGAACAAGTATTTTTGAAAGAGCTGATAAAAGAATTTGTGATGCTGGACTCGATAAAAGAGCGAAATGCATACAGAGATCTCAGTGCTAAAATCACAGCTTGGGCGTTGAGTCCAGAAACCACGTGGATAGTTGCAGCCTGTAACGATATGGAAATTGATGGCTCTGTAGCAGCCATGCAAAAGCTTAAAAATAAGTTAGATCCCTATGATGATTGGCACCTTCGGATGTTACCTAGCATTCCTAGTGGGGCGAAGTCTATACAAAACGGTGACGTCGTCGTGCTTTTTGATGACTTCATTGGTAGCGGTGGTAAGCTAATTACAAAGGCAAAGTGGCTGACCAAACTTCTTTCGAAAAGAGGAGTTGTAGATTTTACCCTTTATTATATGTCTGTTGCAGGCATGCGGTTTGGATGCGATCGGATTGCGGATGAAACCGGATGCGAAGTATTTACAGCAATATCTCTAGATCGAGCTATTTCAGACAAGTATGAGCCTAAAGTGGCTGATGAATATAAGCTACTTATGCTTGGGTTGGAGCAGAAACTGCACGATAACTATAAAAATAAAAAAATAAAAGACTACAGCTTTGGGTTTTCCAAAAGTGAAGCGCTGTACTGCGTAGAAAATGATAATTGCCCTAACAATGTCTTCCCTGTGTTTTGGTGGGCAAAGTTGAAAAGCGGGGATAGCTTTAGAACCCTCTTGAGGCGGGCGGGCTGATCGATGAGCTCAAAAAGAACAGCGCTTAAAGAGTTTATTGAATTTATTTCCGATCGGAAGTGGCACGAAATTTATGATTTTCACTTTCAGTATGGCGTCTCCCCTCTGCTAATTATAGAAGTCATGGATTTTATGGTCCGTAATGATTTAATTGTTAGGGAGGGTCGAAGCGTTCGACTTTCACCAGATCTATCTAATGCTAAGATCGCGTTGCTAAACAGGCTCCGTAAAACTCAACGTCCTAGTGTGTTGGATGAGTACACTCCTAAAGCCTTGACCGGAGCACATCGTTATGTATAATGCGCCCGTTGGGGTCGGCTCTAGTAATCGAAGGTGTATCCGCCTTTATCATTCAGGCTGATTTTAGCCACGAATGAATTCAACTCTATCGCTCCACTCGCTTCGCTCGCTCCTCGATAGAGTTAAATCCATTCACTACGTGAATGAATTTAAGTGAAAAGAGCAAGCTGGTAGGGTCGGCCTTCAACACTAGTTAGGTTTTCTATGCAGATAGATTCGCACTTACATCTGCTCCTTGGTATTTCAACCGAGGAGGAGCTTTCTGTATTGTCACGTATTATAGCAAGCCCATCGAGCTTCTATAGAGAATTCAAAATTTCAAAAAAAAGTGGTGGAACTAGGACAATAAGTTCCCCATACACTTCCTTAGCGATTATACAGAGTAATATTCTGAATAATTTGTTTTTTTCTTTTGAGTCCAACTCCTCTGCCTATGCATATGTGAAAGGTAAGAGCGCGATTGACCATGCTCGTATTCATGTCAATGGTAGTGAGTTATTGAAGCTTGATATAAAAGACTTTTTTCCTAGTATTTCTAGGCAAATGGTCTTCGAAGCTCTTCAGAGAAATGGGGCTAAAGCTGATGTGTGTTTTTATACTTCACTTATTTGTATCTTGAATAATGGCCTTCCACAGGGCGCATGTACAAGTCCCGCACTTAGTAATCTAGTGTTCATCCCGATAGATGTCAGACTTGCCGGACTGGCAAATTTTTTTGGTTTAAAATATTCTCGTTATGCAGACGATCTAGCATTTTCAGGGGAGTTTATACCTAGGGATTTGGCGTCATTGGTAGGCGAGATTTTATTGGAGTATGATTTTCATCTAAATCATAAAAAAACGCAGCTAAAGTTGGCTGGTAGGAAAAAGATCGTAACGGGTATCTCAATATCTTCTGGGCAAGTTAGGGCTCCGAAATCATTTAAGAGAAAGCTCAGGGCTCAGATTTATGAGTTGGAGAAAAATATTGGTAGTCTAGCGCGGCTGCCAGATTTTGATCCGTTAATTTATGAGCGTTTAATAGGTCGAATTAATTACCTTCTCCAAATCGAACCCGAAAACAAATATGCGAAGGTGAAGAAAGCTTACCTGAGTAAATGCCATCAAGATTTTCTCGGACTTGTTGATGAGCAGATTATCAGTGCATTTGTGTAGTTTCGCTTGAGCTATAAAAATAGTATTCGACTGTTATCTGTTATATCGCGCAATTGAAATTATGCTTTAGATCGCTTTTGCTAATACTTTCAAGCTTTTAGATTCCATACCTTTTACACCTTATTTTTAAGCTATTTTTTCACCCGATAGACTGTTGCGACACCACAACCTGCCAATGTTGATATTTGATCTGCTGATGCACCTGGAAACTTTTTTAGAAGCATCTTAGTGCAATTTCTCCGGCCAGATATATCGTCGCGAGCAGCACCTCGCTTGCACTTAAACTCGGCAAGCCCCTACCTTCGCCGGCAGGGCTACTAGTTGGCCCTAGAGAAGAAATCGCTCCCGACTCTGGTAGGCTTTCTTCTCAAGTTTACACCGATGGTACGCATCCGCGTACAGGGGTGGTTAAGTGGGGAGTAGGCGATTGGAATCGTTAATTGGCACAGACGGGACTCTGGCTCGTAGGTGAGAATGATGGCGTCAGATTTGAGCTCCTCAGCCCCCGTCCAGCGGAAACCTATGCCTCAATTACGCGAGATATGCGCTGTGCTTAATACTCAGCAAACCCGGCTGTTGGCGCTGCCCCTGGATTGACCCAGCTGCCAACGCAAGACTGCACCATCTCCAAACCTGCAAAATCCAGCACAGACAGTGACTCACGAGGAGTCAGGCTGGGGCAGTGAAATCTCGGCAACTGGGTCACCTCGGCATCAACGAACAGCGAGCTGACGCCCGCTGTGGCCGAGGAAAAACTTAACGCGGCGTCCGAGATTAGTTGACCACTACAGTGGTGGGGGCCAGCGAATTGTAGCCATTGAAAAAACCTACCCTAGTTGAGAAGCGGCCTGTTCAGTACCTTTCACCTTGCGATCAACGCAATCAACCAAGAGGTGAGTCATGAAAGAAAAATTGAGTCGTGCGGCACGGGCGTCCAAGTCTGTCTACAAGGCTGGGAGTGAGCATTACCACTTCAACATGGGATGCATGGAACAGGGTGAGCCCCGCATGCTGGCTGCAATGCAGGAGGACATCCTGAAGAACCAAAAGCTTTCCTTCGAGGACGCGGCTTTTGCTGCTGCAGTTGAATTCAAGGTCATGAAACGGCTTGAGTCCGGTGAGGAGCGTTTCAAAGCGATTCGTGAGCGAGCGGCGTCAGCAAATGTCACTACCCAGGCGATTCCTGCCCCCGGTTTGTTGGCTTAAGAACCTCAATTGCCGCCTCAAGAACTAATGGGGCGGCACACTCTGATCCAGGAGACACATGTGGATTTAGAAAAGCTTCGTGAGCAGGTTCAAGAACAGCCGGAGGTTCAGCAGTGCCCGGAAGGGCCTTTTAGCCGGGCTTTTCTGCGGGGACACGCAAGGATTGGTGTACGCACCCTAGATACGATGGCATACAAATGGCCGAAGAACTCTCAATCGCTGGTCGAGCTCATCGTCAACTATCTGCTGACCGATGACGAGCGTGGCATGGTATTCCCATCGGCCTATGATATGGGGAACCGGCAGATACTTGATTCGGAAAGCACTCGTCCAGCTCGTATCTCGGAGTACTTGCAGGTGCTCTTTACCGGTCGCGCCCCAAAACCCCTGTTGAAATCTGTCAAGGATGACATCAAGCAGTGGACAGGCCATGAATTTAGGGCCTACTGGGAGTTTGATCGGAGCATTGCCACCAAGGTGCTGTGTGGTCTCTACGAATTTAGAGCGTGGAATCGTCCGACACTGACTAGCCTTCTGCAACGCCTCGAGCCCGCTAGGAGTTTTTCTTCTGAATTCAGAAGCGCCTGGCCGTTTACGTCTGATGGTGAATCCGCAAGGAAGGCCCGAGAGATCGTTGCTGTCGTCGCGGATCTCAAGGCCATGATGACGTTCCAGATGGGGAGTGACCATGATCACATGAGGCAAGTCCTGCTGGTACTGCAATGCCAGTTCGAAACCCGAAGCTTTCCTCACGTATTCAGCACCCTGAAAGGCTACCGACCGATGAAGGCTCAGGTGATCCAAGAGCTAACCACATGGCTGCCTCAAGGCAGTGCCAAAGCGGCGGGTAGGCTTGATCAGGCGCTATACATCTATCTCACGCTCCTGGAGATCGAACACAAGCTCCATGCGACCGATGCGCTGGTAGAGTTCTTGAGCACGGATAGCAGCATTCCAGTCCTTACTAATTTGGAACCAAGTGGTGAGCTGCTGTATGACGAAAATGAAATCGATGCTCATCAGATCTTCGATGGGCTCGAAAGCATTACTGGCATCCATATAGAGCGACAGGAACGGCAGTTTTACTGGAATTGCTCTAGCTTGGTGCTGGCGATGAGTCTCAGGGTGAGCGAGGAAATTTCTCTGGTGGAGCGATTTTCGGCGTTGGCAGCAGTATCAGGCACCAGGGTGCAAGAACTGGAGTATCCAATCTGGTGGAAAGGTTACAAATCGATTAGCCAGAGACCTTGGTTCTATCTCACTAGTGCAGTGGAGGCCTTGTCTGAGAGCGCTATAGACAGTGTGATTGACACTGTCCCTTATGGCTACCGAGAGTTCTGGGCACAAAGATACAGTCTGATTGTGCATCGTGCTTTGAGGGCCGAGGAGGTATGGCTTGACTGCAACTACTGCGCAAGCGAAGAAATCAGGATGGTCGTGGAAATGTTTCGTTCGATGGATGCGGATGTAGCTGTTCAACACGCCGACGCGTACATCCAGATGAAGATTGATAACAGCCGGAGGCAATCGGACAAGATTTTAGCTGACAGGTAGGTGCTCGTTGTGGGGGCACCGGCGCGACTGGCAAAGACACCTTGCGAAGGTCAGTTTGGCATCCATTGCTGCGGCAAAAGCTGCGCAATCTTACTGGCCTTATGAGTCGGCATCCAGTTTTACACGGTCCTGACGCAGGTATATATAGCGCTTCCGGGGCGACCTCGTGAACCTGATTGAGAAGGCGAAAACCCATGGATATCCCTGAGAACCAAGGAGTAGTTATGTCCGATTCACCTGAAAAAGTCACTGCGCTGCAACAGTTGGCGCAGTTGGAGCAGGAACTGAAGGAAGCCGAGGAAGCCTTGGCGCAGTGGCAAGAGTACGACTTTAACCGGAGGGACGGCAGCGGCGCCCAGGACCGTCGCCACGAAGAGCGGGGCGAGCGACTCCGCAATGCCGTATGGTCGGCGCGCCAAGCTGTTGACGCCCGGAAGCGCTATGTCGCCCAACTGCCTTGATGCAAAGGAGCAGTAATGTCCACATCAACTGAAAAAGCAGCCGCCTTGCCGAGACTTCACCGATCCAGTCTGACTCCTCGCGAATCATTGTCTGTGCTGGATTCGTGCAGTTTTTGAGGTGGGTCAGTCTTGCCACGCTATGTGGGTGGGGCAATTCGGCGTCGGCGACAACACCTGCAGGAATAGGCTGTGACGTCAGTAATGTCTGAGGACCAAGGCGTCGGCAAGTTAGGAGCGCTCAGACTCAGCCAAGGTGTTTTTTTGTCCGAATTCGTCAACTCGATGATCAACACCACTAAATACAAAGTCAGGACAGTCACGAGTCAATTCCGACTTTGACCCTTCCCCTGGCCGGAGAATCGGCCATGTTTACCATGATCCTTTTCCCAGGTGACACCCCAGTCGACAGTTCAACCCACGTCTGGTTGATGACCATCGGTCTCGTTGCCTACTTCATCCCTCGTCGATGATTCTACGACCGGCGGCCACCTGCCGCCGGTCCTCTTGAACGCGCGTGAAAGCCGTGTCGTTTCTGGTTGCGACAGTTTTAATTGTCTAGAGCATGAGGCTTAAGTCGCGATTTATACTGTTGCGACAGTTTTGCGTTTCCTCCGAAGATGGCTGGAGAGCCCGAGGAATCAGCAGCGGCTGCGACAGTTTTAATTCTCTAAATTCAAGGGTGATCGTAAACATTAAAGTCTGTCTCGCTTGGAGCCTCCGTGGGCTCCAAGCGACGATCTTCTCTCCCGCTCCTTTTGTGCCGAGTGCTCCACGTTGCGGCTCACCTTCCAGATTCAGATTTACAAAAAAAATTCGCGGAGATTGGCAAGTCGTATATTGCGGTTGATCGTGAATATCTTCATGTACAGCCTGGATATTATAGGCGTCATAGCAACTGCGCATGGGACCTTCGCAGGTTTGCTAGATAGCCTGCGTAGAAAAGGTGGATTGGTCCGAAAAACAGATGATCTAAAACGTCGTTTAGTTGATGAACCTCTGGCTGTTTCGATAATTAAAACGGTAAATAACTTACTCAGTCTATTATGGCGTACGCACGTTCTTCATCTCGCAGTTATATTGAGGGCGGGCTGGCCTATTGCAGATCATGATGCCCACTATAATCAGTGCGCCCCCCATAAATGTGGGAGCGCTGAGCTGCTCATCCAACAAAATAGCACCCAGTAACACCGCGGTCAGCGGATTGAGCGCGATGAACACTCCGGCACGTGTTGCGCCGATCTGCTCGATTCCCTTGTAATACCAGATGTATGCCAGCGCTGAGCCTATGGCGCCCAAGTACAGCAAGCTGGAAAAGTCGGCAAGGGTTAGAGCCCGCAGTGATGCCTGATTGAATTGACCAGTGACGATAGCGGTCGCCGTCAGCATCGCGGCCCCCGCGAAGATGGAGTAGGTCACCGTATGTAGGGCGCCGATTTCTTTGACTACCGACTTACCGAATACGCTGAAGGCGACCCAACTGAGTACGCAACCAAAGATCAAAAGGTCTCCGCGCCAGTCGCTTTTATCCACGATTAATGTGCCTGACGACTTATTGAGAATTACGACAGCCGCCCCTATCAGGCAAAGAAAAATGCCTGCGGTTTTCATTGCAGACATTTTTTCTCGGAAAAACACATAAGAGAAAAGAGCCATGACGGCGGGATTCAGGGCTACGATCAATGACGCGCGGGAGGCTGCTGTGTAATGTAGGCCATAAAAAAAACAGAGGTTATAAGTATAAATTCCGCAAAATCCCAATCCTACGATCTTGACTAGTTGCGACCGATCAAGCCGGACAAAGCTCTTTTTTAAAAAGAAACCTAGGAACAGTCCGAGTGTGATTCCGGCGAATATAAATCTGACACTGGCGGCTAATAGCGCGGGTGTGTCTGCGGATAGATACCGACCAGCGACAAAGGTACCTCCCCAGATCATTGCTACCAGAGAAAGCTTAAGATAGGTAAGGCTGTCTGAAGTAAGGACCAGTGGATGAGAATGGCTGGTCATGCAGGTGCCCTCTCCTCAACGATCGGTCGGGTCTTGAGTTCTATGTATTCGAGAGTCAGATCAAGGACTTCGCGTTGGGCACGGCTCCCTCCTAACAACGGCCACTGGTCTCGGCTGGTACGCAAGAGCGCCAGGCTTTCGTGATAACGCTTCAAGGTGAACAGTAGAATGCCTTTGAGCACGTCTAAGCCTGCTCGGTGCGCTTCGGGCTCGATGCCAAAGCCGTCGCTTTCGGCGATTTGCTTCTCGATGAGGAGAGTCTGATTGGTCGCAGAAAAGGCAAGCGCAGCATGGATGTTGTGAAAGTAAGAGGTTGATCCAGAGACGCTGCCGGTCCACAAAAGAGCGAGACGTTCCCAGATAGCGGCGAACTTGCTGTCTGTGGCTTTCAAACGCAGGCGCCAGAGAAAACCCACCGCATCCAGATCCTGCTTCGCGAAGGGGCTGTCCTTTAATTCATACAGTTCCTCGAATGCTTGGAGTGCCTGATCGACCTCGTTGCATCGCTCGTGGGCTATAGCCATGTGCCAATAGACGTGCATGCGCATGCCGCTATTTTCGATCCAGTCAGGCTTGCAGTCGATCAGGAAACTCGAAAGTTCCTGCCAGCGGCCCATCTCATGCAATGCGTGGGCAGTAGCATGGATGCCGTAGATGTTATGGGGAATCAGCCTAACCGCCTCAAGGCCCAGTTCAAGGGCTTCTTGGAAGCGCTGGTCTTCACACAAAACAAAAGATTTTATTGCCAGGTAGTAGGAGTACAAGGCATGAGTGTGCGGTATGTGTGGTTCGCAAAACGAAAATTCTGCCGTTAATCTAGGCGTCTTACCAGTACAGAAGTCGAGCATGTGCACAAAAAAAATTGTGATGATGTCGGAGGGGTACGCTTTCAGGTGTTGCGTAAAGAGTGTACGTGCTCGCTCATATTCAAAGTTTACCCAAGCTATAAATGCCTTATGGATCAGTAACAACTCCGGGGGTAAGTTCGATCGTTGATGCATCCGATTGAGAAACAGTTTGAACTTGTAAAGTTCTTTCATCTCGCAACTCGTGATTGCATCGAACCCTAATAGAAGGTCTTTGTACAGTTCCTGAGTCTGGGTGACCGGCATCAGATGCTCGGGTATACCTCGCAGGGACAGGAATGGGCCGTTGATTTCAGGCCACAGTGCCGAAATCCCATCAGTCTTCCATTGGGCGACCATAAAACAATCCTTGGATATAAGTTGGCGAAAAGGGCTGGCCTATCTCGTTATGCCTGTTTCATCTATGCTTACGCAAAATCATGGTCATATGAAAATGAGCGATTACTCATGGATGAAAAATGACGCTGACCCAATTGGAAATTTTTGTCGCTGTCGCAGAGCGGCGTGGCTTCACCCTCGCAGCCGCCCAACTGAAAATATCCCAATCTGCGGTTTCTCACGCAATAAGGGCTCTGGAGCAGGAGTGGGGTGTTGAACTGCTACTTCGGCATCAAGGCCAGATTGAACTGACAGACATAGGGGCGCGAATCCTTCTACGTGTGCAACCTATGCTTGGTCTGGCGGATGCAATTAGGCAGGATGCCAGCGATGCCCGCGGCATGAAACTTGGCACCCTGCGAATTGGTTCATTTGGCCCAACCTCATCCCAGCTTTTGTTGCCGCGGATTCTTACAGACTACCGCCGCCTTTACCCCAATATTGAAGTTCATGTGAGTGAGGGGCCTGATCGCCAAGTGACGGAATGGTTGTTAGACAGAGAGGTGGACGTAGGGTTTGTCACCTTACCTGAAGCCCAGTTTGATACCTGGCCTTTACTTGAGGACCAAATGGTTGCCTTGCTACCGATTGCGCACCCTCTCGCTTCAAACGAAAGAGTGACATTGGAGGACTTATGTTCTGATCCGTTTGTACTAACCGAGGCTGGTTCAGCCGAACTGGTCTCGCAGCTCTTTGCTGCTGTCAAATTGAAGCCGCGTATTCGCTACAAGACCTCTCAGTTGATGAGTACCTTGGCCGCGGTGGCTCGCGGAGATGGGGTAACGATTGTGGCTGAGTCTTCGTTGCCCGACGATAGCGAGAAGCTTTATGTGGTCAGGACACTCGATCCGGCAGTCAGGCGCCAAGTCGGAATCGCGGTGCTGGATTGCAGCGAGACTACTGCTGCAGCTCAAGCATTCATTGAGTTGGCAGAGAAGATTTACCGGAGTCGTAAGAGTGATTTGAAGGGAAATGGCTTATAAAGAGGGAGTCCCTCCGGTCATTTCAATGCTGTCGAGCGGGTTGATTTGCTGCGCGATGCCGTGCTGTAGCCCAGCCTGCCTAGCTGCGCATTACCTTATTCCAATCAATTTCGTATCCAGCATCCTGGAGCGCCCGGCTGAAGGCTTGCTTCCAACCATCGTCGTTGATCGACGTCCAGACCAATGGCACGGTCTTCAGGATTAAAAACGGTCCCGTTTGGGGCCCCTCGGGGCTCCAAACGACGTCCTTCTGTGCTTATCCCTCCTAGCAAAACACGCAATTACAGGTGGAAGTCGCCCGCGGCCTCCGGCTGGTAAAGCACTTTCCTGATCTCAATTCGGCGGGTCCGATCAGAAATTCGCCAGTCGATGGCGTCCCCCTCCTGATAGCCCAGGATGGCAGCGCCGATGTCGGAATACACGGAATGCTTCCCTGCGGTGCTGTCCGCGTCTTCAGGGTAAACCAGGGCCACTTCGATCTCTTCTTCGTCCAGTTGCAGCAAGGCCCTGGAGTTCATCGTGACGACATTGCACGCCACCTGCTGCGGTTTGACGACAATGGCTCGCTCAAGCTCATGTTCGAGTTCAACAACGGTCGGGCCTTGCTCGAGCGCGATCAGGCTCTCGAGCCTGGCCTTGTCGATTTCAGTAATGTAGATCCTGGTGGAGTCGCCAGCGGCACCTTCGCGCAAGAGCTGGAGATAGCGCCCCGCCGTCATGGAAAATGACTTCAATGCCGGCGTTTCGCTCTCAAGCACAAAGCCGCTGCGCAGAAAGGCTTTCAGCGAGCGCGCGTTGTCCGGGTGGATCTTGGCGATGAGCTTCTTGGCCCGCATGTCGAGGAAGGCCAGTTTCATGCCTTCGCGGATCGTGCGGGCACCAAGGTTTTGGCCCCACTTGTCGCTGTCTCCGATGACCAGGACTATCTCGCAATCTGAGCCGGTCTTGATTAGACGGACAAAGCCCACCGGGGCGTCATGCCGGTCATAGGCCATGAAGAATCGCCCGCCCTGGTTGAATAGATGGGTCAGGATCGGCGATTGAGTCCGATCGATGGCTTGCTCGATGGAGCGGGAGACATGACGCGAATCGCTCAGATAGCAGGTGACGCGCTCATCCTCCAACCAATCCATCAGCGTCAGCGCGTGGGCCCGAGTAATTTCAGGGCACAGCGAAATGAAAGGCTTGTTCATCTTCATCACACTTACTTGTAAAGGATGGAAGCCCGTCATGGCTTTGGCCATGACGGCTCTTTGGGCAACCGACCATGTTAAGACATAACGCGAGCAATGCCGAACAGCCTGGAGAGGTCGAGCAAATCATCTTTTGCCGAACCCTGTCCCTTGGTCCTACCCTGAGGCTCGCCGTAAGCGGCTCCATCAAGTCTTCCAGAAGTCTCGGTGAGTTGATCTTCCCCATACCCTGCGAGTGCCATGTCTTTGCGGGATGTTTTATTTGCGCTGGTCATCCCGATAAGTCCTGGTGCTTGATCTGAGATTAACTACTTACAGCTATCCTGACGGAATACCGCCGACCGACTTGAACAATAGAAATGAATAAACTTTTTAATTAATTAACTGTTTTGAAACGATGGTTTAGTGGACGGCTCATGATGTTCATTATCCCGGTTTCAAGGCTGGCATAACGCCAGTTCGGCGTCGTTGAGGCGCCTTTTTTTGTGTTATGATCCTGCGCAACTTTGGGCTGGCACCAGGTTCGATAGCGATTGTCTATTTTGCCGCGCCCCAGGTTTTCCTGGCTTGGCCGCTGTTTCGGGCGTGCTTTGAGCCAACTGCTTCAAGGAAGAGCGATTTGAACGTTTGGCAATGGCTACCCCTTCCCGGCAGTGATGACCCTGCGGCTCTGAAACTCTCGGTCAGTGGTGTGAGGTATTCCGGCTATCTATGGCGATCTCGGATAAACGACTCATCCAGTCTTTTAATTAATTTTTGCGAGAGTTGGTGATGGCTTATTTTCCCTGTTTTTTATCTGTCGTTTTTGTCGTTCGTAATCAGGGCGATAAAATAGAAAAAATACTGTCCGAAGCTGCCGAAGTCATTGCGAAAACAGTCAGCGACTATGAGCTGATCGTTGTTGATAACGCGTCCGATGATGACAGTGTCATGGTCTTGAAGGGCCTGACAAGTGAGAAGGGCCTGGCCAACTTGCAGGTCTATGCGCTGACCAAGGAAGTGGACACCGACACAGCGTCCTGGGTCGGCCTGGAAAACGCCTTGGGTGACTATGTCGCGGTCATCGATCCGCTGGTGGACGACATCAACTTCGTCCCCCAGATGCTTGATCAAGCCGTCAGCGGTGCCGATGTGGTCTTTGCCCACAACGAACAAAAGAGCACCCAGAGCCTGGCCTATCGTTGGGCCAACGCGGTGTTCCACAGCATGTACAACCGCTTCAACGGGGTTCATCTTGCCAAGGAAGCGCCTCAGTACCGCATTCTCAGCAAGCGCGTGATCAATTTCATCCTGCAACACCCCCAGCCTTCGATGACGTATCGGCATCTGCCGGCCACCGGTGGTTTTGCCCGGGCCTACCTCAAGTACAGCGCCGTGCCCCAGGCCTCCAGCCCCAAGCGGCTGGGCGACAGTATTGATCGTGGCGTGCGCTTGCTGGTTTCCACCACGCGCGCGCCTATGCGCCTGGTGACCTACCTTTCGCTGTTTGGCGCGGTTGCCAACCTGGTGTACTGCGCCTATGTGATCTCGGTGGGTATCTTCAAGGCTGATGTAGCGCCTGGCTGGATCAGTTTCTCGCTCCAGCAGTCGGGCATGTTTTTCCTGATCTCACTGGTGCTGCTGGTGCTGGGTGAATACATCCTCAACATGGCCAGCCTGTCGAATGAAGGGCCGCTTTACCATGTAGGCCAGGAGTTCACCAGCGCGCGCATGACCCGGCGCGAGAAGCTGAACATTGAAGAGGTAGCACCAGCTTCGGTCGCGCCCAAGGCTCAGCCCAGCGAACGAGTTTCCTGATGTCGAGCGCCCAAGCCAGCCAGCCTGAGCAGGATGCCGTCATCATCGGTGGGGGGTTTTACGGAGCAGCCATTGCGGTCTACCTGGCCAAGCAACGGGGCTTGAAACGGATCCTGTTGGTAGAGCGCGAGCCGGCACTGATGATGCGCGCCAGTTACAACAACCAGGCACGTGTGCATAACGGCTATCACTATCCGCGCAGCTTCACCACGGCCTATCGCAGCCGGGTCAACCTGCCCAAGTTTGTGCAGGACTGGCCGCAGGTGGTCAAGCAGGACTTTACCAAGCTGTACGCCATTGCCCGGCGCAACTCCAAGGTCACGGCCAAGCAGTTCGAGCGTTTTTGCCGGGACATCGGTGCGGACCTCAAACCCGCCGATCCAGCGCTGCGCGACTTGTTCGAACCACGTTTGATCGAAGAAGTATTCCTGGTCGAAGAATATGCGTTCGACACCACTCGCCTGGCAGCCTGGGCGGCTCGCGAGCTGGCAGAAAGCGCTGTGCAGATCCGTTACCAGACACGGGTCACTTCAATTTCCAGGGGCGCCGAGGCGCCTTTGCAGGTGGTCACCCAAACCTCCCAGGGCGAGGAAGCGCTGACGACTTGTCGCTACGTCTTCAACTGTACGTACAGTGGCCTCAATCAGTTTGCGGGTGATTTCGCGGGGGTCAGTACCGGCCTCAAGCAAGAGATCACGGAAATGGCCTTGATGCAGATGCCCGAATCCCTCGAGGGTTTGGGCGTCACGGTGATGGACGGCCCGTTCTTTTCACTGATGCCATTCCCGGCCCGTGGGCTGCATACCTTGTCCCATGTACGCTATACGCCGCACTTGCACTGGAACGATGAAAAAGGCCTCGACCCCTACGAAAAGCTACGGCTTTATGAGCGCGATACACGGGTCGATCGCATGGTCAGGGACGTCGGGCGGTATATCCCCGAAGTGCTCAAGGCCCAACACAAGGATTCGCTGTTCGAGGTCAAGACCATCCTGGTGAAGAACGAAGGGGATGATGGACGCCCGATTCTTTTCGAAAAGCACGCCGAGTTGCCAGGTTGCTTTTCCGTGCTGGGTGGCAAGATAGACAACATTTACGATGTGCTTGAAAAACTGGATACCGAGAGTTTTTCCCATCAAGGTCAATAAAACTTCAGGTTTGGAGCGGAAAAAGATGAATTCGCTTATTGGTTTCTCCGGGTTTGTCGGGGGCACGCTTCTTAAGCAGGCTTGCTTCGAGGACTTGTACCGGTCCACCAACATCGGTGAGATAGAAGGCAAATCCTTCGACCTCGTGGTCTGTGCCGGCGCCCCGGCGCAAAAATGGATTGCCAACCGCGAGCCTGAGGCGGACCGCCAGAAGATCGAAGCACTGATCGCCCATCTGAAAACCATCCAGTGCAAGACCTTCGTGCTGATCAGCACAGTGGATGTGTTCAAAAGCCCTATCGGCGTTGATGAAGACACCCCGGTCGATGAGTCCGGCCTGCATGCCTATGGCCTGCACCGTCGGCTGCTGGAAACCTTCGTTGAAAGTCATTTTCCGAATCACTTGATCGTTCGCCTGCCGGGGCTCGTCGGGCCTGGATTGCGTAAAAACGTGATTTTTGACTTCCTCAACGACAACAACCTGCAGGCGATCGATAGCCGGGGCGTGTTCCAGTTCTACCCGATGATCAACTTGTGGTACGACATCCAGACCGCACTCGAGGCGGGGCTCAAGCTGGTCCACCTGACTGCCCAGGCAGTGAGTGTCGCCGACATTTCGCAGAAGGGCTTCGGCAAGCCTTTCACCAATACCCTGGCCAATGCGGCTGCTACCTATGACATGCAGACCAAGCATGCGCAGCTGTTTGGCGGCACTGGGCGCTATCAGTACAGCGCTCGCGAAACCGTGCAGGCCGTACGGGCCTATGCGCAGTCGGAGCCGCTCAAGGCCGCATCGGGAGCACAGGCATGAGGCTGGCGATTTCCAATATCGCGTGGGAAACCACCGAGGACGAAGTCATCGCTGAACTGCTTGCGCGCTTTGCCGTGGATGCGATTGATATTGCACCGGGCAAATACTTCCCCGAGCCTGCCAAGGCCACGGACGCAGAGATTGCGCGGGTCAAGGACTGGTGGGCGCAACGTGGTATTGCATTGACCGGCATGCAGGCACTGTTGTTTGGCACGACGGGCCTGAATGTCTTCGGCTCCGTACAAAGCCAGGCGGCCTTGCTGCAACACCTGGCGGGCGTGTGCCGCATTGGCGCAGGCCTGGGTGCAACACGGATTGTATTTGGCTCGCCAAAGAACCGAGATCGCAGTGGTTTGACCGACCAGCAGGCGCAGGATGGCGCTGTGGCGTTCTTCCGGCAATTGGGCGATATCGCCCAGGCGAGCGGTGTGACGATCTGCCTGGAGCCCAACCCCACCTGCTACGGGGCGAACTTCATGACCACCAGTGCACAAACCGCAGTGGTGGTGCGGGCAATCGACCACCCGGCGATCCGCATGCAACTGGATACCGGGGCGCTTGCGATCAACGGTGAAGACCCATTCACCGTGCTTGAGGACTGTGCCGAGTTGATCGGGCATATCCACGCCAGTGAACCAGACTTGCTCCCGCTGGGTGACGGCGGTACTGACCATGAAAAAATGGCACGTGCCGTAGCCCACTACTTGCCCGGGCATGTGGTCACCATTGAGATGGTGGCGACCAAGACCGAAGCCCATGCGCAATCGATCGAGCGTGCGCTGCAGGTTGCCCGCCAGCATTACCGCGCCTGCGACGAGGTGACGGCATGAGCATCAAATGGATCATCTTGATCCTAGGTATCTTGTCGAACGCCTCCGCCAGCGTCCTGGTGAAGATGGCGATGATGCCCCCGCGCAAATTCCCTTCCTTGAGCGACCCGATGGCGGCACTCAGCAACTGGCCGTTCTGGGTCGGGCTGGTCCTGTATGGTGCTGCGTTCCTGCTTTATGCCGCAGCATTGGCCCGTTTGCCGCTGAACGTGGCACACCCGGTCCTTACGGCCGGGGCTATCGCGACGGTCGCCCTGTTTTCCCTGCTGTTTTTCCGTGAGTCCTTCCACTGGACCACGGGAGTCGGCATCGCCCTGGTTATTGCTGGCGTAGGGCTGATCACAGCTCGCGTCGTTTGATGGAAATTAAAATGACTTCTTCTGATATTGCTCCCGATGTACGTGCCGGCTGGCAGGTACCGTCCTATGACACGCCACTCTGGCTAGGTCGCCAGCACCCCTGGTGCGTGGTCATTCCGGTCATCAACGAAGGTGACCGGATCAAGAACCTGCTCGCCCGTATGGCGGCGTTCAACATCGCAGACATGGCCGACATCATCATCGTCGATGGTGGCAGTTCTGATGGCTCGCTCGAGTTGCAATCACTGCAACAGGTGGGTGTGCGCGGCCTGCTGGTCAAGACTGCCCCGGGCAAGTTGAGCGCGCAGTTGCGCTGCGCCTACGCCTTCGCCCTGGACCAGGGCTACGAAGGTATCGTGACCATCGATGGCAACGACAAGGATGACCCAGAGGCCATCCCGCGCTTTATCGAAGCGCTGCAGCAGGGTGTGGATTTTGTCCAGGCCTCGCGTTTTGTCCAGGGCGGTGTTGCCGAGAACACCCCCAAGTCCCGCGATTTTGCTATCCGTTTTATCCATGCGCCGATGCTGAGCCTGTTTTCCGGCTTCAAGTGGACAGATACCACCCAGGGCTTTCGTGCCTACAGCCGCAAGATGCTGATTGATCCGAAGATGGCGATCTTCCGTGATGTGTTCGATACCTACGAGCTGCTTGCCTACCTGTCGTATCGCGCGCCGAAACTGGGCTATCGCTGCGTAGAACTGGCGACCGTGCGCCGCTACCCCCAAGGTGAAGTACCTACCAAGATCAGTAGCGTAAAAGGCAATCTTTCGGTGCTGGCGGTATTGTTCCGTGCCTGTTTTGGCAAGTACAACTAAAGATCTGGTAGTGAAATGTTCAAGCATCTGGAAATGAATGAAAGGGTTTCTTCAGTGCTGGCGTGCGTGGTTATCACGGCGTTTGCACTGTTGTTATGTCTGGGTATCTCGACCGCACCCAAGTATGCCGACTTCATCGTGGGCTACATCAGTTGGACCGCAGATACCAAGTTTCAGGACCAGGTGGTTGCTCCAGTATTCATCGCCGTTCTTTTCTGTGCGTTGCTGTTTTTTACCTCCTTGATGGGGCGCCAGAAGAAACAATTCGGTAGCGACAGCGCACTGGTTTTATCCAACCAATGGTTGTGGTGGTCGCTCCCTGCGATTACCGCTATTGCATGCATGGTGCTTGGCACGGATTTCGAGCCGAAAGTCCTCTACTGCTCGGTGTTTGGTGTCTCGTTTATCGCTTTGGCAGCCACGGTTGGCGCGGTCAAAAAAATCAATGTGGACCCTCGGATATTCGGCCTGGGGGCGCTCGGTATCCTGTTGCTGGCGCTGGTACAGCTGGAGGTGGTGTTGGCGCTGGGCCGCGCGCCAGCTGCCTGGAGCGATGGGGTTGAGTTGTCCAGATACGCCAAGCCCACCTATGGGATAGCCATCGTCGGATGGATCCTGGGTATGGCATACATCGTGTGGAGCCCCAAGGGTTTTGCGCGA
Organism: Pseudomonas sp. WS 5021; assembly: GCF_012985535.1. NCBI lineage: Bacteria > Pseudomonadati > Pseudomonadota > Gammaproteobacteria > Pseudomonadales > Pseudomonadaceae > Pseudomonas > Pseudomonas sp. WS 5021. Next base: position 187,064 of record NZ_JAAQWP010000003.1, read on the forward strand.
ATTGCCCCATGGCTGTTGATGGCTGGTCAATTGGGTCTGTCGACCTTTTACCTGGCGCTGTATCCCGCTCGCATACAAGAGCCAGATGGCAGTATTTCCAAATACGAGACCACGGTCTGGTTGAAGATACTGGTTATCGGAATGCTGGTTTGGGGCGTGGTGGATGTACTGCGGCGTTTGCGTCGGTATACATCAACCAGCGACATAGCCACGCTGCTTTCGCCTATCGCGTTTTTCGGCTTGCTGGTGGGCTTGAAAATGGGCACGACCATTTTCCCCAACATCAGCGCCGACGACTATCACTTCGGTGAAAGCTTGTTGGGCTGGTGGTCCTATATGCAGGGGGCTATTCCCTATATTGACTACGTTCCTGCCCACGGCATCATCGGCGATGACCTGACCCAGTTCTTATCATTTGTGTTTTATGACGGTTCTGCCGGCAGCATTATTCATGTCGGTAACCTCAGCATCGCGCTGTTGTCTTTTGCCGCCTTCCTGTCGCTCTACTATTTTTCGCGCAGTATCGGGTTGGCGTTTGCCGCCATCTTCTTCCTGACGGCCAATATTATCTGGCTGTTTCTGATCCCGTTTCTCTGCCTGTGGTTGAGCCCGTCGTTGCGCCAGCGTCCCGAGCGCTGGCTGCTGGTCTGGATGATCACGGCGCCGCTGGTAGTCCTCGGAATCCCGCCACAAGGGCTGCTGCTTGCGGCGGCGTCTGGGGTGATGGCTGCTTATTACGCCTGGCACCTCTGGAAAGCTCCACGCCCCCGCAAGCTGAAGGGCATTCTGATTACAGGCGTAGTGCTACTGGTGTTGGCGGTGGTTACGCCCGCAGGGATCATGCTGTTGGGGGCTATCCGTTATGTCCTGGAAAATGGCCCTATCAACCAGGTTGCCTACGGCGTGCCATGGGCGTTGAGCTGGGAGGGCGCGCGCAAAGGCTTTGTGTTTGAAGCCTTACGCATGTCCTGGATCGCTATTCCTCTGGCGTGCCTGATCTTGGTACATCGCTGGTTCCAGACACCCGAGCGTCGTCTCGACACCTTGCTGCCATTGCTGGTGGTGTTCCTCTTTGCGCTGTTGTTGATCCCTTATTCGATGGGACGCGTCGACCCAGGTGGTATGTCTCGTCCGGGGTTGGCGGCGAGTTTCGGCTGGGCGATCCTGTTGCCTGTCGCGTGTTGGGGCATGCTCAGTGCGCGCAATAAAGTGGTCATGGTTGTCCTGGCTGCGAGCATGAGCGCATCCCTGGGGTTCTCGCCGGTATCGATCAATAACCTGGTCAAATCCACTACGGCTGTTATCAGCACTCAAGGGTTGGGAATCAGTGATGGCGCCGCGGCAGGCCTGCCGAATATCGGCCGCTCCTTTGTACAGCCTTTTCACTGGGACAGGCTGACCCGTTTGTCGCGAGTATTGGCGGACAATGTTCCGGCTGGCGAAACCTATCTGGACCTGACTTCCCGCAACGCCCAGTACTTCTACCTGGGTTATCGGCCCCTGCTGCCGGTCACTGCGGCGTACAACATGGTGTCGCCATCCCAGCAGTTGCGGGCTATCGAGACCCTCAAACAAGACCTGCCGACCATCGCCTTGCTGGAAGGGATGAACATCATCCACGACGGCGGCGGCCTGGCGCTGCGTAATCCGTACCTGTATCGGTTCGTTGTCGATCACTACGACCCGGTCTATGTGGATGGCTTCATTCTCGGGCGTAAAAAGGGCAGCGCCTCGGCGCCAGTCACCAGTATCGAAATACCCCTGATGGACTTCACCGATGCGAACTGGAGCCACGGCATCAATCGCACTGTCGCAGCGCTCTATGTGTCCGATCCGGGTATGTTGGCGGCGTTGAAGGTGGGTGATCAGATTCAGGTCAACCAGAGCGAGATTCGCCGGATTCGCGAGATACGTGCCGCGGGTCAAAGCATATGGCTGGAGGGCCCGGCGTTGCAGGTTTCCGACGCTGACCCGATCAGCCACCCACGCTTGATCGAACCTCGTCCCGAAGCGATAGCCGAGTACCAGGCAGCCTTGCTGCAGCGCGCTTTTGCATCACCGGACCTGAAGAAAATCCCGGTTGCCTGGGGCCGTTCCCAAGTCTCCCTGAACAACAAGATGGCACTGATCAACAGTCTGGATGACGTAAAGCCGAGCCTCAATCAATTGGTGGCACAAGAAAGCAGCTACCGAGTGGATGGCGGTGATCCGTCGATGAGTTTCGATCTTGCGGCGTTGAATCTGTCTGGTCACGACGCTGGCCTGCTCAAGTTCGAGTTCCGCTGCTCCGGCCGCGCCGCCGAGCCGCGTATGCAGGTGTTCTGGTGGGGGGATGGGCAGCAGGGGCCGTTCGAGGCCTCCAGCGTTCGTTTCAATGCAGAGGACGGGACGTTGATCGTGCCACTGGATGCGTCACCGCGCTGGTTGACGTTGCAGCATGTGAAGGGCATCCGGATTGATCTGGACAATGCCGGCGCTTGCAGCAGTTTCAAGGTCGATAACCTGGGGCTCTACCAGCGACAGCACTGATGTAAGGTGCTCGCAACCCACAAGACCCGATGTCCCTGGCGGACATCGGGTCTTGTCGTTTCAGTCCTGTGGGGTGCTGCTCAGGTCCACCAATACCGCACCAGATGAAAGAAAATCGGCGCCGCAAAACACACTGAATCCAACCGATCCAGCATCCCGCCGTGTCCTTCGATCATATGTCCCCAATCCTTCACGCCTCGGTCGCGCTTGATCGCCGACATCACAATCCCGCCGGCAAAGCCCAGCAGGTTGATCAGCAGTGCAATCAGGAAGGACTGCCAGGGGTTGAACGGGGTCGTCCACCACAGCGCTGCGCCGATCAGGGAGGACAGCAGGATCCCGCCGACAAAGCCTTCGACGGTTTTCGACGGTGACAGGTTGGGCGCGATCTTGTGTTTGCCGAACAGTTTGCCGCACACGTACTGCAATACATCCGAGAGCTGCACCACGATCACCAGGTAGGCGATCAGCAGCAGGTTGCGGCCCTCGTAGCCGACGATATCGAGGGTCAGCAGCGCAGGCACGAAGGACACGCAGAACACCGCGATCATCAGCCCCCATTGCACTTTCGATGCGCGCTCCAGGAAGTGCGTGCTGTCGCCGCCCAGCGACGCCAGGATGGGCAGCAGCAGGAACACGTAGACCGGGATAAAGATCGAGAACAGGCCGTACCAGTCAAAGTAGATCAGCAGGTATTGCAGGGGCAGCGCCAGGTAGAACGCGGCGACCAGTGCCGGGTAGTCGCTGCGGCGGGTGGGCGTGAGGGTGAGGAATTCGCGCAGGGCGTAGAACGATACGGCGTAGAACAGCAGGATCACCGCGCCGGTGCCGAGCCAGAAGGCGATGCCGATCACCACCACCATCACCCACCAGGCATTGATGCGGGCGTTGAGGTTGTCGATCACCGCGTTGGCTGTGCCACGGGTGCGCAGCTTGAGGATTAGGCCGATCAGCGAGGCGAGCACCAGGATCATGCCGATGCCGCCGAACAACATCAGGGTTTGGCTATCCATGTCAGGAATGCTCCGGGGCGAGGGCGAGCAGGGCGTCGCGGCTGCGGGCGAGAAACAGGGCCTTGTCTTCACCGTCCTGCAATTGCAGCGGTGCGCCGAAGCTGGTGGTGCACAGCAGCGGCAGCGGTAGCACCCGGCCCTTGGGCATCACACGGTTGAGGTTGGCGATCCACACTGGGATCAATTGCGCCTGTGGATAACTTTTTGCCAGGTGATACAGGCCGCTCTTGAAGGGCAACAGGCCATCTTCGAGGTTGCGTGTGCCTTCAGGGAAAATGATCAGCGAATCGCCCTGTTCCAGGGCCTCGAGCATCGGTTGCAAGGGGTTATCCACAGGGTCTTTGCGCTCGCGGTCGATCAGCACGCCGTTGAACACCCGGTTGATGATGTAGCGGCGCAAGGCGCTCTTGTTCCAGTAGTCGGTGCCGGCCACCGGGCGTGTGGCTTTGCGCAGGGTCTGCGGCAACGACGCCCACAGCAGCACGAAGTCGCCGTGGCTGCTGTGGTTGGCAAAATAGATGCGCTGCACCGGTTCCGGGGCGCAGCCCAGCCACAGGCTGCGGGCACCGGTCACTGTGCGGGCCATGGAGGTAATCAGGGTCGCGACCACGGGTTCGAACATGAGGATTCCTTATCCGGCGAAGGGCAGCCACGGGCTGGCCAGGATGACGGCCAATGTCAGTAACACTTGCGCGCCCAGCAGGTAGGCCTGTTTGCGCAGCAATTTGAGGGCACCACGCCGACGTTCGGTCCAGGGGCGGCTGGGGCGATTGGCAGGTTGCAGGCCCAGGGCCTGCAGGGTCTGGTCCAGTTCGCCGGTACGTTCTATGTCCTTGGCCATCAGCGCAAACAGGTCGGCGTCGAAGGCCACCCGCAGCGCCCAGTACTTTTGCAGCAGCCCGAGGATAATCATCCACAGACTGAGCAGCAGGCAGATCGGCGTGATACTGACCATCAACAATTGCGCCAGGCCAAACAGCACCCCGAGCAAGGTCAGGCCTGTGGATAACTGATCCAGCGAACGGCCGCGGCGCAGCAGGCTGGCGACTACCTGAAGGTGCATGTCAGCGGGCATAAGGCAGTGCTCCCAAGGCTTGACGGTGATTGGCGTGCAGGACCACATCCGGTCGTGCTGTACGAATAATAGCCAGTGCCTCGTCTACCGTGCTCGCCCGCCCGCTGTGCAGCAGCCATGCCGCCACGGCGCTGGCACTGCGCGAGTAGCCGAGGGCGCAGCACACCAGCAACGGCCCGTGTTCGCGCAAGCGCTCAATGGCTTGGGCCGCCTCCAGGCACTGTGCCGGTGTGGGTGCGGTCAGGTCGAGGACGGGCAGGGCATGGTACGCGCGGCCTTGTGGATAAACAGGCAACTCGGCACACAGATCGACCACCGCATTGAATGAACTCAGCTGCGCTGGCGTCGGAATTCGCCCCAACCACACGTTATCCACAACCCGGTCAGGCTGTGGATGCTTGCGCGTCCACAGCCGCGAGTTGAGCCACGCCGCCGCGAGATAAGGCGCATACAGCCAGCGTGCTGCCGGGCTGAGGCGGCCATCGGCGCGTTTCTGAAAGCCTGCGGCGCCCAGCAGCCAGTAGTTGAGCGCCACCAGCAACACCGCGACGGCAGGCCACAGCAGCCATAACCAGGCGCCGCCCCCGGTAAAGGCCGCTATCGCCAGCACCAGGGCGCCCACGGCGTAACGCACACCCAGGCGCCAGCGTTTCGGGTCTTTGGCCAGGCGCGCATGCAACAGCGGGCTTGGATGATCCACCGGCCAGAGCCACACGCACAGCCAGCCGGCCAGGGCGCCTGTGGGTAAGTCGATAAAGTGATGTTGGTACGTGGTCAGCACCGAAACACCAATCAAAGCGAACCAGCCATGCACCAGCCAGCGCCACAGGCCTTGGCTATGCCGCTGGTACATGACCCACAGGATCACCAGCAAAGCGATATGCAGCGACGGCGCCTGGTTGAACGGTTTGTCGAACCCCGCCAGCACCGCGAACAGCCAGCCGAACACGCCGTCCATTTCCGGGCGCTCAAAGGTGAACCGCAACGGCCAGAGCAGGAAGCAGCTCACGGCAATCACTTGGGCACTGAGCAGGCGCAGGGCATGTTGCTTGAGCTCATGGCGACTGTTGGGCAGCAACAGGGAGAAGCCGTAGAGCAGGTCGATCGACCAGTAGGGCACGATGGTCCAGGCCCAGAACGGCATATGGGTTTCCCAGCCGAACACCAGGGTGCCGACATCGCTGCGCTGGCTGGTGACCCAGGTGGCAAAGCCGTAGGTGCTGAAAAACAGCGGCGCCAGAAGCAGCAGCCACAGCAACGCTGGTTTGAAGAGGCCCGGTTCGCGCATGGTCAGATCTTCTGCGCCAGCGACACGCTGAAGATGCCCCATTCATCCACACGCTGGGTGATCTTGCGAAAGCCTGCCGCTGCCACCAGTTGATCCATCTCTGCCTGGCTGCGACGGCGCATCACCCAGGCCTGGCCCTGGCGATGGCTGGTCAGGGCACGGGCGATCAGTTCCAGTTGCGGGTGCCACGGTTGGCCGGTGTACACCAGGTAGCCCCCGGGCTCCACGGCTTCGGCCAGGCCGGCGAGGGAGCCGCCGACCATGGCGTTATCGGCAAACAGCTCATACAGCCCAGACACCACCGCCAGCGTCGGCGTGGGCGCCAGCGCCGCCAGGTCGGCCCGGTCGAAGGCATCGCCTTTGACGAATTGCGCAATATCCCCCAGGCCTTTCTCGCGAATCAGCGCGCCACCGTCGCGCACGTTGATATCGCTGTAGTCGCGCAACAGGATCGATTCCGGCAGTGGAGAAACGCCCTGCAAGGCTTCCAGAATGTACCTACCGTGCCCAGCGGCGATGTCGACGATGCGCACTTCGCGCCCGTCGTCGCGCAGCTTGGCCATGGCCAGGCGCAGCAACTCTTCAACGTGCAGTTTGCGCTGGCGGATCCCGCGCCAGCCGATGGAGTTCAGGTAGTTGGTGTCGATCATCCGCCCCAGCGCGCCTTTGCCGGTGGGGGTGTTGCGGTACACGTAGTCCAGGGTGCTGCCCGAGTCGAAACCGGTGTCGAAGCCCAGCTTCACCCCCTCGGACAACTTGCGGCCCAGGCCCATGCTGGCGCGGGTCATGCGCCAGTACAGGTCACGCAGGGAGTTGCGCGGCAGCGGCGCGGCGAGGGATTCGGATTCGGCGCAGGTCGCGCCGATCTTGTCGGCGTCCAGCAGGCTGGCGCGGTCCAGCGGGTGGGCAAAGTTTTGCAGGATAAAACGCCTGGCGCTGGCCAACGCCACGGCGCGATCCCGTTCGCCGAGGGTGTCGTGGAAAAAGCCGGGCAGGATGTGCAGTTCCTTTTTCAGGCTGCCAAGGCGCTCGAAGAACTGTTGCTGGGGTTTGCGATGCACCACGAAGTCCGAGCCGGAGATCAACAGCTGGGTCGGCACCTGGATTGCCTGGGCATCGGCGACCACGCGGTCGGCCGCTTCGTACAGGCCCAGCAGCACATTCACCGAGATCGCCTTGGTGATCAGTGGGTCAGTGTCGTAGGACGCAACGCGCTCTGGGTCATGGCTGAGGAACTTGGCCTTGACGTAGCTGTTGACGAAAAAGTTGCCGCGAAAGCGCCGCATCAAACCCAGGCCCGGGCGGGCGAAAGGCACGTAGAGCTTGACCTTGAACGCCGGGGAGGCGAGCACCAGGGCGCGGATGTTTGGCGCGTAGTCGTGGACCCAGGTGGCGGCGATCACCGCGCCGACGCTCTGGGCGATGACCGCGAGGTTTTCTGCCTCGATGCCATAGGTGGCGCCGATATGGTCGCAGAAGGTCTGCACGTCCCGCGCGCTGGTGGCAAAGCTCGGGCTGTCGCCACGCTCGCCGGGGGACTGGCCGTGGCCACGGGCGTCCCAGGCGAAGAAATCGAAGTGCGGCAGGTCCAGTTCATCCACCAGGTGCGCAATGCGCCCCGAATGCTCGTGGCCTCGATGGAACAGCAGGATCGCCTGGCGTGGCTCGGGCCCGGCGGCGCTGGTCGCGGGCCAATGCCGATAAAAAAGCGCTACGCTGTCGTGGGTGCTGAAGGTGTGCTGTTGCTGTTCGCGCATCGCAAGATCCTTATGCCGTCGGAGGGATGTCTGGTTGTTCTTTGAGGCCCTGGCGTACACGGTTGACCAGGGTGTAGGCGAGCAAGGCCGCCACCAGCCACATCACCCCGTCGACCCAGCCGGCACCGAGCCAGCCCAGGGCCACGCCAGTGGCCAGTACGCCGAGGACGAACGCCCGATCACTCTTGCCCATGGGCCCGTCATAGCGCCGCGATGCGCCGACCATCGGCCCGAGCACACCGGCGTACTCGCTGAACACCGCCAGCAGCGTCACCAGCAACACCGGCGCCAGGCCGACCCCGGGGATCAGCGCAAACGGCAGGATCAGCGCGCTGTCGGCGATCACATCGCACAGTTCATTGAGGTAGGCGCCCAGGCGTGACTGTTGGCCGAATTCCCGGGCGAGCATGCCGTCGATGGCATTGAGGGCCATGCGCAGGATCATCCACAGCGGGATCAATACGAACACCCAGGCGTGCTGGGCGAAACCGGCGATCAGCAGGCCCACCAGCAGCGACACGATGCCCGCCAGCACGGTGATCTGGTTGGCGGTGGTGCCGTTGTCATACAGGCGCTGCACCAGGGGCCGCAGCAGGTTCTGAAAGCGCGGTTTGAGCTGATAGATCGAAATCATGAGAGTGACGCTTCCTTGTCCGTGATCCCGCGAAAAAGCTGCTGCGAGTGTGACGACAAATCGCGGTGCGCACTAGTGATGGCTCCTACAAGGATTCAGGAAACCAGGAAAATTTTCACAGCGCTGTAACGCCCCTCCGGCACCTCACTCTAGTGCTGTGTCGGGACTGAACAAACCGTTTAGCCGACCCCCTAGACCCATGAGGAATACCACAATGAACTTCAAGAACGCTGTTTCCGGTGCTGCCCTGGCCATCGCTGCCGCCACGCTGTTTGCCGGTGTCGCGACCCAGGCACAAGCCGCCGATGAAGCGAATGTGCACTGCTATGGCGTGACCTCCTGCAAAGGCATGAACGATTGCAAGACCGCTGAAAACGCCTGTAAAGGCCAGGCTGTCTGCAAGGGCCATGGTTTCAAGGCCATGACCAAGGCTGCTTGTGATGCAGCTGGCGGCAAAGTCGGCGAATAACCGCGAATACGTGATCCCGCAGCGGTGTGCACGTCGCTGCGGACACTTTCCAGGAGTTCGTCATGTCGGCATCGGTTCCTTGCCTGGGCTACGGCCTGGGACTACGCAGCACTTACTATCAGCAGATTATCGAGCAGTCGCCGGCGGTGGACTGGTTCGAAATCGTCTCCGAGAATTATCTGGTCCAGGGCGGCAAAGCCCTGTACTACCTGGACGCCATCGCCGAGCGCTATCCGCTGGTGATGCATGGCGTGTCCCTGTCCATCGGCGGGCCCCATGCCCTCGATAGGGACTACCTCACGCAACTCAAGCAATTGGCCGACCGGGTCAAGCCGGCGTGGGTGTCCGATCACCTGTGTTGGAGCCGGGGCAACGCTCATCAGTTGCATGACTTGTTGCCGCTGCCCTACACCGAAGAAAGCCTCTACCACGTTGCTACCCGCGTGCGGCAGGTGCAGGAGGTGCTGCAGCGGACGCTGGTGCTGGAAAATGTCTCCAGCTATGTGCGCTCAAAGGCCGATGAGTTTACCGAGTGGGAATTTCTCAGCGCCTTGAGCCATCTCAGTGGTTGCGAGCTGCTGTTGGACGTGAATAACGTGTATGTCAGCTCGCGCAATCATGGCTTCGATGCCTGGACCTTTATCCGCAACCTGCCGCCGCACAGCATCCGCCAACTGCATTTGGCCGGGCATATGGACTACGGCGACTACGTGGTCGATACCCATGACCACCCGGTATGCGATCCGGTGTGGCAGCTGTTTCAACAGACCCTGGAACACCTGGGGCCGGTGGCGACGTTGTTGGAGCGCGATGACCATTTCCCGCCGTTTGCCGAGTTGCTCGACGAACTGGGCAAGGCCCGTGAGCTGGGGGCTGGCGCCCTGGCCCGGAGGTCGCTATGCGCTTGATCGATTGGCAACTGGCATTTGAACGGCATCTATTGGCAGACACCGACGCCAGCGGCTTTGCCAGCACCTTGATCGGTGGCCCGACCCTGGATGTCGACACGGGCCTGGCGATCTATCACCACGCCTATCGGGCCCGTTTACTGGAAGTGATGCAGGGGGATTTCCCGGCTGTGTGGCACTGGCTGGGGGATGAGGAGTTTGCCGGGCTGGTTGCGGCCTATGTGCAGCGATATCCATCGGCGCATTTCAGCTTGCGCTGGTTGGGGCAACGGTTTGCAGGCTTTATCGGCGAGCATCTGGTCGCCGAACAAAGCGCGCCGCTGGCAGAGCTGGCGTGCCTGGAATGGGCCTTTACCCTGGCGTTTGATGCGTCCCCCGGCCAACCCCTGAGCCTGCACGACATGGCGCAACTGGCGCCTGAAGATTGGCCAGTGTTGCAGGTCGAGTGGGTGCCGGCGGTACAACAAGTGTTGTGTCGCTTCAACAGCCTGGAGATCTGGCGCGGGGTCAAGGCACAGGCGACGTTTCCCGGCAGCCAGCCGTTGTCGTTGGCCCAGGTGTGCCTGATCTGGCGTGACCAGCAGGTGTGCCGCTACCGTAGCCTGGAGCCCGCCGAGGCTTACGCCCTGGCCGGGATGGCCGACGGCGGTTGGAGTTTTTCAGAACTGTGCGCCGAATTGGCAGTCACTTATCAAGAGGGCGCGCCGCTACAAGCTGTCACGTGGTTGAAACAGTGGGTTGAGGACGGTTTGCTGCAACGTCGGGCACCATAGAAGGCGGCTATTGAATCGATAGCCAGCTACTTTTTCGTGGATGGTCTACCCTCATTCCAGACGTCTGAAACAGGGGGGACTACTCATGCTCGCGCAACTTCCACCGGCCTTACGGAATCTTCAGCTACCGCTGCGTCTGCGACTCTGGGATGGCCATGAGTTCAACCTGGGCCCGGAGCCCAGCGTTACGATCGTGGTCAAGGACCCGGTGATGGTGACGCAACTGACCCATCCTACGCTCGATTCCCTGGGCGCTGCCTTCGTCGAAGGCAAACTGGAGCTGGAAGGCTCCATCAGCGATGTGATCCGGGTGTGTGATGAGCTGAGCCACGCCCTGGTGGATGAAGATGAGCACGCCGGACCGGTGCGCTCGATCCACGACAAGGCTACGGATGCCGCCGCGATTTCCTACCACTACGACCTGTCGAACGAGTTCTACCAGCTCTGGCTGGACCGTGACATGGCCTACTCCTGCGGTTACTTCGAGACCGGCAGCGAATCCCTCGACCAGGCCCAGCAAGACAAATTCCGCCACCTGTGCCGCAAGTTGCGCCTGCAGCCTGGGGAGTATCTGCTGGACGTCGGTTGCGGCTGGGGCGGGCTGGCGCGTTATGCGGCGCGCGAATTCGGGGTCAAGGTGTTCGGCATCACCCTGAGCAAGGAACAACTGGCATTGGCCAGGGAACGCGTGCTCGCCGAGGGCCTGGAAGACCAAGTGGAACTGGCGTTGCTCGACTATCGCGACCTGCCTCAGGACGGGCGGTTCGATAAAGTGGTCAGCGTCGGCATGTTCGAACATGTTGGCCACGCCAACCTGGCGCAGTACTGTCAGACCCTGTTCGGCGCCGTGCGCGAAGGAGGCCTGGTGCTCAACCATGGCATCACCGCCAAACATACCGATGGCCGCCCGGTGGGACGTGGCGCGGGGGACTTTATCGAGCGCTACGTATTCCCCAATGGCGAGTTGCCGCACTTGGTGATGATCAGCGCCGAGATCAGCGAAGTCGGCCTGGAAGTGGTCGACGTGGAAAGCCTGCGTCTGCATTACGCACGCACCCTGGACCATTGGAGCGAACGCCTGGAAGACAACCTGGAAGCGGCGGCGAAAATGGTCCCGCCCCAGGCACTGCGTATCTGGCGCCTGTACCTGGCAGGATGTGCGTATGCGTTTGCCCGCGGGTGGATCAACCTGCATCAGATCCTGGCGGTCAAGCCCCATGCCGATGGCAGCCATGAGTTGCCGTGGACGCGGGAAGATCTCTATCGCTGAGGTCTTGGCTACGCTGCAATACTAAATGTGGGAGCTGAGCTTGTGTGGGAGCTGGCTTGCCTGCGATTGCATCACCGTGCTGTAACTGCAAGAACGCGGAGTCTGCATCGCAGGCAAGCCAGCTCCCACATTTTGTCCGGTGCAATTTATAGGATCGGGGAAATCAACCGCGCCACCCGCATGCCCAGTTGCTGCAGGCGGCGGGTCTGTTGGCTTTCTTCCTGGCTGGTTTCGTGGGCCTGGGCGAAGTCGTCCAGCAGCATGTGTTCCACTTCGCTGGCGAAGGTTTTATCGACCGTCAGCAACATCACTTCAAAGTTGAGGCGGAACGAACGGTTGTCCAGGTTCGCACTGCCGATGGCGCTGATTTCGCGGTCTACCAACACCACTTTCTGATGCAGGAAGCCCGGCTTGAAGCGGAATACCCGAACCCCGGCGCGCACCGCTTCAATCGCGTACAGGCTGGATGCGGCGTAGACAATGCGATGGTCGGGGCGTGACGGCAGCAGCAGGCGTACGTCCACGCCACGCAACACCGCCAGGCGCAACGCGGCGAATACTGCCTCATCGGGGATGAAGTAAGGGCTGGTGATCCACACTCGCTCAGTTGCCGCATGAATGGCTTCGACGAAAAACAGCGAGCAGGTCTCATAGGGGTCCGCCGGACCGCTGGCCAGCAATTGGCAGAGCACGCCGTCGTCGGCGTAGGTATCGGGCAGGATCAGCGGCGGCAGTTCGCGCGCGGCCCAGAACCAGTCTTCGGCAAACGACTCCTGCAGGCAGGCCACCACCGGGCCGCTGACGTGCACATGGGTGTCGCGCCAGGGCGCCAGCGGCGGTTTCTTGCCCATGTATTCGTCGCCGACGTTATGCCCACCGACAAACCCGCTCAGGCCATCGACCACGACGATCTTGCGGTGGTTGCGGAAATTTACCTGGAAACGATTGAGCCAGCCGCTGCGGGTGGCAAACGCCTTGATCTGCACCCCGGCGTCGCGCAGCGATTGCACATAGCGGTGGGGCAGGGAGTGGCTACCGATGCGGTCATACAGCACGTAGATGGCCACGCCCTCGGCGGCCTTGGCTTTGAGCAGGTTGTGCAACTGGCGGCCGAGTTCGTCGTCATGAATGATGAAAAACTGCACCAGCACAGCCGTCTTGGCGGCGCGGATGGCGTCGAAGATGGCGCTGAAGGTGGCGTCGCCATTGACCAGCAAACGCACCTGGTTATTGGCCAGGCACGGCATGCGCCCCAGCTTGGGCATGGCGCGCAGGGAGGCGTAGGCGTGGGAGTTGCGTGCGGCCAGGGCTTCTTCGACCCAGGGGCGCCAGTTCAACTCGGTGATGGCCTTGTGCATTTCCTGGTTGGCCTGGCGGCGCGCCTGGATATAGGCATCGAAGCTGCTGCGGCCAAAGATCAGGTAGGGGATCAGGGTCAGGTACGGCATGAACATCAGCGACAGCGCCCAGGCAATCGAGCCTTGGGCGGTACGTACGGTCAGCACCGCGTGCAGGGCGGCCAGCGAGCCGAGAAAATGCAGGGTGGCGATGAAGTAACCAAGCAAGTGCGGGCCGAAGAAATCCATGGACAACATTACTCCTGACAATCCAATGCGTAACAGACCATGTTCGGCGGCGATTGTCGCTATTTTATTGAGCATGCAACGCCGACCACTTTACGACGTCTAACGCCGACAATTACCCAGGAGTTACCCGATGAATGCTCGTCTGCTTGGTTTGGCCATGGTTGTTGGTTTGACGCTGCCGGTGGCAGCGCAGGCGCAGATGTTGGCGCCGGGCTTGTGGGAATTGACCACCAGCAACATGAAAGTCGATAACCAGAACCTGCCGGACTTGTCGTTGATCCTCGGTCAGCTGAAACAACAGATGACCCCGGAACAGCGCGCCATGCTGGAAAAACAAGGCATTACCATGGCCGGCAAGGGCGTGCAGGTGTGCCTGACACCGGCCCAGGTGGCCTCCGACTCCATCCCGCTGACCGACCCGCAATCGGGTTGCAAGCAAGAGGTGACAGACAAGACCGGCAACCAGTGGAAATTCCGCTTCAGCTGCCCGAAAGCCCAGGGCACTGGCGTGGCCACGTTCCAGAGCCAGAAGGCATTTACCACCACGGTCAACGGCACCTTCAATGCCACCGGCGTGCAGCAGAACGGCAGCCTCGACACCCAGGCGCAGTGGCTGGGCAACGACTGCGGCACGGTCAAGCCCCGCGCCTGATCACACGCCCTGCAGGAGCCGGCAAGCCGGCCCCTGCGTTTAGCGCAGAAAATGCAGGGGCAGCCCCTGGCAACTGTCCACCACCTGCCCCTGGTGCCAGGCCACATGGCCTGACACCAGGGTAGTGCTGACGCTATGGCGAAAGCTGCGTTCGGCAAACGGCGTCCAGCCGCACCGGGCGAGGATCGGTTGGCTGCTCACGGGCTTGCCTTCGGGCTCGGGTTTGATCAGCACCAGGTCGGCCCAGTAGCCCTCGCGCAGATAACCCCGCTGGGGAATGGCGAACAGGTCGGCGACGCGATGACTGGTTTTTGCCACCAGCGTAGTCAGTGGCAACAAGCCGTCGGCCACCAATTCCAGCAATGCAGGCAACGCGTGTTGCACCAGGGGCAATCCTGCCGGTGCCTCACGGTACGCCTGCTGTTTTTGCGCCCAGGTATGCGGGGCGTGGTCGGTGCCAATCACATCCAACCGGTTGCTCAGCAGTGCCAGGCGCAGGGCATTGCGGTCGGCCCGGGTCTTGATCGCCGGGTTGCATTTGATCTGGTGGCCGAGGCGGGCATAGTCGCGGTCATCGAACAGCAAGTGATGCACGCACACTTCTGCCGTGATGCGTTTTTCTGCCAGCGGTTTGTCTTCGAACAGCGGCAATTCCCGCGCGCTGGTCAGGTGCAGCACATGCAGGCGCGTGCCATGGCGGCGCGCCAGCTCCACCGCCAGGGATGACGAGCGATAGCAGGCTTCGGCGTCGCGAATCAGCGGGTGGGCTACAGCGGGGATCGCCTCGCCAAACCGGTTTCGCAAGCGTTGTTCATTGGCGTGGATGCTCGACGTGTGCTCGCAATGGGCGAGGAGAATGGTCGGCACCTCAGCAAATAAACGCTCCAGGACGCGTGGATCATCCACCAGCATATTGCCGGTGGAGGCGCCCATAAACACTTTGACCCCGGCGACCTGCCGCGGATCAAGGGCCGCCACGGTGTCGAGGTTGTTGTTGCTGACGCCAAAGTGAAAGCCATAGTTGGCCACCGAGTGCAGCGCCGCGCGGCGTTTCTTGTCGGCCAGTGCTTCCAGGGTCAGGGTCGCCGGTTGGGTGTTGGGCATGTCCATGAAACTGGTGATGCCACCTGCCACCGCCGCGCGGGACTCGCTGTAGAAGCTGCCTTTGTCCGGCGCGCCGGGTTCGCGAAAGTGCACCTGGTCGTCGATCATGCCTGGCAGCAACCATTGGCCTTGGGCGTCAATCTCGATAGCGGCTGTTTGCCCGTGGATGCTGCTGGCGATTTTCTCGATACGGCCGTTGGCGACCAGCAAGTCGGCGTCGAATTCCTGGCCCTCATTCACCAGGCGGGCGTTGCGGATCAGCAGGCGGCTCATGCTCAGAACTCGTTTTGCAGGGCTTTGTAGCCAAGCACCAGGTCGACATTGGTACGCGCCACATCTTCAGAAAACTCCGAGGCGCTGACGCTCACGGGCGGGAACTGCGACAGGTCGGTGTTGGGACCGATGCGCGTGGTGGACGGCACATAGAAGGCGGCGGGCAAGTCGCGGCCATCCACCACCGAGTTGTGCCGCACCACGCAGCCGTCGCCAACCACGCAGTTGAACAGCACGCTGTTGAAGCCGATGAACACCCGGTCGCCGACGGTGCAGGGGCCGTGGACAATCGAGCGATGGGCGATGGAACTGAACTCGCCGATAGTCACCGCCGCACCGGATTTGGAGTGGATCACCACGCCGTCCTGGATATTGGAATTGGCGCCGATGGTGATCGGGTCCATGTCGCCGGTGGCGTCCACTTCATCGGCGCGGATCACCGCATAGGGGCCGACAAATACGTTCTCGCCGATGATCACCTTGCCGCAGATGATCGCGGTTTTATCGACGTAGGCCGATTCGGCAATGACCGGCAGATCGCCGGAAGGGTTCTTGCGGATCATGCTGCAGGTTCCTTGAGGGGCGCGGTGAGGATATGCACGTGGTTGTCTTCGATAGCGTTGTAAAAACAGTTCGGGCGGCCGGTGTGACAGGCCGGGCCCTGTTGGTCGACGATCAGCAACACAGCATCGCCGTCGCAATCCAGGCGTGCTTCGACCAACTGCTGGCGGTGGCCGGAGCTTTCACCTTTGCGCCACAACTGCTGGCGTGAGCGTGACCAGTAGCAGACCTGGCCGCTGGCGAGGGTTTCTTCGAGGGCCTGGCGATTCATCCAGGCCAGCATCAATACCTCGCCGCTGCCGTGTTGCTGGGCGATGGCGGCGATCAGGCCGTCGCGGTTCCACGGCAAGGCATTCAGTACCGGGGCCAGGGCAAAGCGACTGCCTACACTGGCGGCTTCGAGGTCGAGCATTGTCAGCGTCATGGGGTGCCCGAGACGGTTCTCGTCCAATGGCTTTCGGCTACGGCGTCATGGGCGTGCAGGCTTTCGGCGTGGATGACTTTGAGGTGAATGGCTTGCACTGCATCCGAGCGTTTTAGCGCCAGGTTCAGACGGCGCGCGGCGTCTTCGCAGAACATCAGGTTCTGGCCGTTGGCCAGGGCAAACGCCTGTTCATCGGCGCGCTTTACGGCGGTTTGGACGGCGGTGCCGAGGGCGGCTTCGGCCTGGTCGATCAAGTCGGTCAGGGGCAACGTTTGTACGCCGGGTTGCAGTTGGACCTGCAACAGCGCACTGCTGCGTTGGCTATGGGGCGTGGCGACGATGCCATTGGCACTGCCGAGCCAGGCCAGTACATCTTCGTGCTGCAACGACTTATTGCCGAAGTCATCGACAAATTGCTGTTGAATCAACTGCCTGGCGAGGGCCGCAGAGCAAGGGCAGGTGGACGAGTAGGTCACGTCAATTTTTAGTTCCACGTGGAACATCTGCTTTTCCAGACGCGCTTCGATGGTCACCGGATAAGTCTTCCAGCCCGATAGCGGGCTGACCAATGCCGGGCGTTTAAGCAGCAAGTCGGTGTGAATCCGCAGGTAGGCGCTGCTCGATAACCCTTCATGGCTATCAAGGAATCGCTGTAAAACCTGGCGCAGCAACACGGGTTGCAGGTCTTGTTGCTCGAGCATCTCCAGCGCCAGGTACAGGCGCGACATATGAATGCCTCGCGCCTCGCCGTCATCCAGGCTCACGCCGGCATCGGCCTTGGCACTCAAGCGCTGGCCGTCGATCAGGATAGGAAGGGCAATGCCGCACATGCCCACCCAGTCGAGAGGCAAGGCTTGGCGAGAAGCCTGCGCGGCGATATCCGGCAGAGTCAGCGCATTCATGAGCAGGTCCATCGTTGGAAATAATCTGACATGTTATAGTATAACAATTGGATCTACGATGATTTTTCTACGACCGCCCTAGCACCCGCTGATACGGCTGCAGGTGAACTTGGCGCTGGAGCCTCCGGAACTGGAGAACCGGTTGATCGTGGTCCAGCCCACACGCCGGGTGTAGCCCACCCACGCCTCGCCGTCGGAAGCCAGGCCGGTAAAGAACGTCAGTTGGCCGTAGCGGCTGTTGGTCTGCGCCCAATAGCGCTTGCCGATCACCTCGAACCCGCGCAGATACGTGGTGTTGCCTGCGGTCGCGACACTGTAGGCATTGCCTTGGGCATCGATGCAGGCCAGCAGGGTGGCGCTGCGGGTGCAGGTGGCCAGCGTGCCGGGCATTTGGGCGCTGGCCTGGGTCGCCACCAGCAGCAACACGCTGCATATCAGGTATTTCATCGCGCTTCTCGGGGCCTGGAGAGAATCAAGGATTACGCCCTTCGTCGTGTCGAGCAAGAGGGCGTTGGCTTATTTGTATTGTTATAATATAACATCAATGCACAGCCTGACCCGTGAATCGTCCCGATGACTGAACAAGACCTGCTTGCCCAGCCGCCCGCTGATTACATGAATGAGGCCCAGCAAGCCTTTTTCCGCGAGCTGTTGTTGGCCCAGCGCTATGACCTGCAAGCGCGCATCGAAGCCGAATTCATCGTGCTGCGCGAGCAGGAGCCCAACAGCGACCCCGCCGATGTGGGCAGCGCCGAAGAACAGCGCCAGTGGCAACTGCGCCTGCTGGAGCGAGAAAAGAAGCTGCTGGACAAGATCGACGAAGCCTTGGAGCACCTCGCCCGTGGTGAATACGGCTGGTGCCGCGAGACGGGCGAGCCGATTGGCCTCAAGCGCCTGTTGCTGCGGCCCACGGCCACCCTGTGTATTGAAGCCAAAGAACGTGAAGAGCTGCGCGAACGCCATCAACGGGCGATTTGACCGGCCACCCTGATGAGGAACACCCGATGACCGACCGTTTACCCGTTACCGTGCTGTCCGGATTTCTCGGCGCCGGTAAAAGCACGCTGCTCAATTACGTCCTGCGCAACCGCGAAAACCTGCGGGTGGCGGTGATCGTCAACGACATGAGCGAAATCAACATTGATGGCGCCGCAGTCCAGCGCGACGTCAGCCTCAATCGCGCCGAAGAAAAACTGGTGGAGATGAGCAACGGCTGTATCTGCTGCACCCTGCGTGAAGACTTGCTGGTCGAGGTAGGAAAGCTCGCCAGGGAGGGCCGGTTCGATTACCTGCTGATCGAATCCACCGGCATTTCCGAGCCGCTGCCGGTGGCGGAAACGTTCACCTTCCGCGATGAAAACGGCCAGAGCCTGGCCGACATTGCGCGTTTGGACACCATGGTCACCGTGGTCGATGGCATGAACTTCCTGCTCGACTACCAGGCCGCCGAAAGCCTCGCGTCCCGCGGCGAAACCCTGGGCGAGGACGATGAGCGCTCCATCACTGACCTGTTGATCGAACAGATCGAGTTCGCCGACGTCATCCTGGTCAGCAAGATCGACCTGATCAGCCGCCACGAACGTGAAGAACTGGTGGCCATCCTTGAACGCCTGAATGCCCAGGCGCGCATTATTCCCATGGTCATGGGCGAGGTGCCGCTGGCCGAGATCCTCAACACCGGGCGTTTTGACTTTGAGCGCGCGGCCCAGGCACCGGGCTGGTTGCAGGAACTACGCGGCGAGCATGTGCCGGAGACTGAGGAATATGGCATCGCCTCCACGGCCTACCGGGCGCGCCGGCCATTCCATCCCCAACGCTTTTTCGACTTTATCGACCGCCCGTGGAGCAACGGCAAGCTACTGCGCTCCAAGGGGTTTTTCTGGCTGGCCAGCAAACACCGCGATGCCGGTAGTTGGTCCCAGGCCGGCGGCCTGATGCGCCATGGTTTTGCCGGCCGCTGGTGGCGCTTTGTGCCCAAGAGTCAATGGCCCGAGGATCAGGAAAGTGTCGCGGCGATCATGGGCAACTGGCAGCCGAGCACCGGGGATTGCCGCCAGGAACTGGTGTTTATCGGGCAGAACATCGACTTCGTGCGCCTGCGCGCCGAGTTGGACGCATGCCTGCTGACCGACGATGAAATGGCCTTGGGCGCTGAAGGTTGGCACCTGCTGGTCGATCCTTTTGGCCCTTGGTACGAGGAGACAGCCGCCTGATGCTGGCACCTGTGATTCAACTGCGCCCGGTGATTCGCCAGACCCGTGGGGAAACCCCGTTGGCCCTCGCCGACATCCTGGATAACGGCGTCAACCTGGCGCTGTGGCAGCGCCAGTTGCCGCTGCACATCGCCGAGTTTGGCGCGTTGCTGGTCTCGCTGGGCGAGCCGCTGGCGGAGTCGCTGGTGGTGGAGCTGGACAGCGAAGACGCCGAACCCGACTTGCAGGGGCTGGCCGCAGGCTGTCGTGACCTTGAGGGCTACGAAGGCTTTATCGCCGATGTTGCCTGGCTGATCAGCGCTTTTGCCTGCCTGCTGGGCGCCAAGCGCATTGGCGCGCGGCTGAGGCTACTGGACAAGGCCATGTGCCCGCGCTTTCACGTCGATCACGTGCCTGTGCGTTTGATTACCACCTATGCCGGTATCGGCAGCCAATGGCTGCGCGAAGGGGTGATGGACCGAAGTCAATTGAGTCAGGCGGACGCGGAGCCCACCGAGCGCATCGAACAGATCCACTGTGGCGAAGTCGCCCTGCTCAAGGGCGAAAAGTGGCGCGGCAACGAGGGCCATGGCCTGATTCACCGCTCGCCGGCCCTGGCCGCCAACGAACGGCGGCTGATTCTGACGCTGGATTGGCTGGCATAACCGGGTAGGATCAGCGTCTCTACACGGCCTGAATAATGTCCACGATGCTGCAGAATATTCCCACGCATGTGATTGCCGGCCCCTTGGGTGCTGGCAAGACCAGCCTGATCAAGCACCTGTTCACCCAGCGCCCGGCCAATGAGCGATGGGCGGTGTTGATCAATGAGTTCGGGCAGATTGGCCTGGATGCTGCGCTGCTGACCCTGGATGACGACGGCATTGCCATCGGCGAAGTGGCCGGTGGCTGTTTGTGCTGTGTGAATGGTGCGCCGTTCCAGGTAGGGCTAGGCCGCCTACTGCGTAAGGCCAAGCCGCACCGGCTGTTTATCGAGCCCTCGGGGTTGGGGCACCCGGCGCAATTGCTGGCGCAGTTGCGCCAGGCGCCCTGGCAGACCGTGCTCGCTGTCCAGCCCTGTGTGCTGGTGCTCGACGCCCAGGCACTGGCGGCGGGCAGACCGTTGCCTGACGCGCAACGCGAAGCATTGGCCAGTGCCGGGTTGCTGCTGCTGAACAAGGCTGAAGGATTGGACGCTGCGCAACGTAGCGCAATCGAAAGGACCCTGCCGGCCTGCGAGATTTATTGGGCGCGGCAAGCGCAGCTGCCATTGGTTCGGCTACCGGGGTTTGGCGCACAGGCCGGGTCGGCTGTGGATAACTTTCAAGTGCCCCAGGGGCTGGCGCAAATCCCGGCAATCTGGAGCGATCCGTGCGTGCCGATTTGCCTGCATCAGGCGCAGGCCGGCGGCTGGAGCATCGGTTGGCGCTGGCACCCAAGCCTGCAGTTCGACCCCACGCGGCTGTGCCAATGGTTGCAGAACCTGGAGTGGCGTCGCGCCAAATTGGTTATCCACAGCGCCGACGGTTGGGTCTCGGCCAACGCTGTGGATAACACCACTCTCATCTGGCAGCCTAGCGAATGGCGTCGGGACTCGCGTATCGAGCTGATCTTTGGCAAAGAGCAGGATGTGGCAAAACTGCAAAAAGCCCTGGCCGCTTGCCGTCAGTGACGGCTTTTGCCGTGCTCCTGGCGCCACTGGCTCAGTTCAATCACTTCGGCGCTGGGCGGCGGCGTCTTTATTTCAAACGGGTAGGGCGCCAGTTCGATTTGCGCGCTGTGGGCCCCAAATTGGGTGATGGTGCCGGGATGGCGGGCTTCGCCGGTCACCGTGAACTCAAAATTGTAGACCCGTGCCAAACGCCGGCGCCCGCTGGCGTCCTTGACGAAACCGATGCGTTTCAAGGCCACGGCGCCGTCGAGCAGTTCGATGTCGAGCTTGGCGCAATGCTGTTTGACCCTCTCCAGCGCGCGCTCGCGCAGGCCGTGGTTGTGCCACACCCAGGCGGCAGCCGCCGCCAGTAGCATCAGCACAAAGATATTTCCCAGGGTCAGCATGCGATTTGCTCCAACAAAGTAAGGCCAGCTTAACTGCGTCTCCGGTCTGTCGTACAGGCTGCTTTTAGTCGCATACTGCGCGGCCAGAATTTAACGGTTTTACGGAAGTTTCCTGCATGAAACGTACGCCTCATCTGCTTGCGATCCAGTCCCATGTGGTCTTCGGCCATGCCGGCAACAGCGCCGCCGTGTTTCCCATGCAGCGGGTGGGGGTGAATGTCTGGCCGCTGAACACTGTGCAGTTCTCCAACCATACCCAGTATGGCCAGTGGGCGGGAGAAGTGTTGGCGCCCCAGCAAATTCCTGCGTTGGTGGAGGGGATCGCGGCGATTGGCGAGCTGGGCAACTGCGATGCGGTGTTGTCCGGTTACTTGGGCAGCGCCGCCCAGGGCCGGGCGATCCTGACCGGTGTGGCGCGGATCAAGGCCATCAACCCCAAGGCCCTGTACCTGTGCGACCCGGTGATGGGGCATCCGGAAAAAGGCTGCATCGTGCCCCAGGAAGTCAGTGATTTCTTGCTCGACGAAGCCGTGGCCATGGCTGACTTCCTGTGCCCCAACCAATTGGAGCTGGACAGCTTTTGCGGGCGTAAACCGCAGTCGCTGTTTGACTGCCTGGGCATGGCGCGGGCCCTGCTGGCGCGTGGTCCCAAGGCGGTGCTGGTCAAGCACCTGGATTACCCGGGCAAGCTAGCGGACGGTTTCGAGATGCTGCTGGTGACGGCAGAAGGCAGCTGGCACCTGCGTCGGCCATTGCTGGCGTTTCCACGCCAGCCGGTGGGGGTGGGCGACTTGACGTCGGGCCTGTTCCTGGCGCGGGTGCTACTGGGTGACAGCCTGCTGGCGGCCTTCGAATTTACGGCGGCGGCTGTGCATGAAGTGCTGCTGGAAACCCAGGCGTGCGCCAGCTACGAGTTGGAATTGGTGCGGGCCCAGGACCGCATCGCCCATCCGCGCGTGCGCTTCGAAGCCACGCCGATCAGCCTCTGACACCACCAACCCAATGTGGGAGCGGGCTTGCTCGCGAAGACGGTGTATCAGTCAATACATGTGCTGACTGGTACACCGTCTTCGCGAGCAAGCCCGCTCCCACATTTTGATTGGGGTTACACGTCGGCCTTGATTTCCTGGTAGCGCTTCTCCAGCTCCTGGCGAATCTGCCGGCGCTGCTTGCCCTGGATAAACCGGCGCTTGTCTTCACTGTTCTGCGGCTGCAATGCGGGCACGGCGGCCGGCTTGCGGTCGTCATCGACGGCAACCATGGTGAAGAAGCAACTGTTGGTATGGCGCACCGAGCGCTCGCGGATGTTCTCGGTGACGACCTTGATCCCTACTTCCATCGAGGTGTTGCCGGTGTAGTTGACCGAAGCCAGGAACGTCACCAACTCGCCGACATGGATCGGCTCGCGAAAAATCACCTGGTCCACCGACAGCGTGACTACGTAGCGGCCGGCATAACGGCTGGCGCAGGCGTAGGCCACTTCGTCGAGGTACTTGAGCAGGGTGCCACCGTGGACATTGCCTGAGAAGTTGGCCATGTCAGGGGTCATCAATACCGTCATCGACAGCTGGGCGTTTCCGGGTTCCATAGCACACTCACGGTTGTAGGCATTGGTTGGGGGGGCACCTCTGCGGATGCTGGAATCATTGCGGCGTCATCCCTTACGGGACGCCGGGACGGGCCTTGCCGTCACGCCCAAGGCGATCTGTTTCCATATATTGCACCGGCTTTCTGCCGGAAGTCGTGGTGTTACCCTTGAAAAGCCCATTTCAAGGGCATTTCTTACGATTAAGGCAGACTTCTCCTTCCGCACATTGCGCGCCGTTGTAGCGGCCGCGTGGAAACCGGGACAGCGCCAGTACCCTCAAGGAGCCCCTCGCCATGCACGCCATCAGCTTTATCCAGGATTTGGCCGTGATCATGCTGGTGGCAGGGGTGGTGACTATCCTGTTTCATCGCCTCAAGCAGCCGGTCGTCCTGGGGTACATCGTCGCCGGCTTCATCATTGGCCCGCACACCCCGCCATTCGGCCTGATCCACGACGAAGACACTATCAAGACCCTGGCCGAGCTGGGGGTGATCTTCCTGATGTTCTGCCTGGGCCTGGAGTTCAGCCTGCGCAAGCTGTTCAAGGTGGGCGCCACGGCGTTTATCGCGGCCTTCCTGGAAATCATCCTGATGATCTGGATTGGCTATGAAATTGGCCAATGGTTCGACTGGAACACCATGGACTCGCTGTTCCTCGGCGCGATCCTGGCGATTTCCTCGACCACCATCATCGTCAAGGCGCTCAATGACCTGAAGATGAAAAACCAGCGCTTTGCCCAACTGATCTTTGGCGTGTTGATTGTCGAAGACATCCTGGGTATCGGCATCATTGCCTTGCTGTCGAGCATCGCCGTCAGCGGTACGGTCAGTTCCGGCGAGGTGTTTTCCACGGTCGGCAAGCTCTCGCTGTTCATGATCGTGGCCCTGGTGATCGGCATTTTGCTGGTGCCACGGCTGCTGGCCTACGTGGCCAAGTTCGAAAGCAACGAGATGCTGCTGATCACCGTCCTGGGCCTGTGTTTCGGCTTCTGCCTGCTGGTGGTCAAGCTCGAATACAGCATGGTGCTGGGCGCCTTCCTGATCGGTGCGATCATGGCCGAATCCCGGCAGTTGCTGAAAATCGAGCGCCTGATCGAACCGGTTCGCGACATGTTCAGCGCAATCTTCTTTGTTGCCATTGGCTTGATGATCGACCCGCAGATCCTGCTGCAATACGCCTGGCCGATTGCAGTGATCACCGTGGCCGTGGTGTTGGGCAAGATGCTGTCCTGTGGCCTTGGCGCGTTTATCGCCGGCAATGACGGCCGCACTTCGTTGCGGGTGGGTATGGGCCTGTCACAAATTGGCGAATTTTCTTTCATCATTGCGGCGCTGGGGATGACCTTGCAGGTGACCAGCGACTTTCTCTACCCGGTGGCGGTGGCCGTTTCCGCCATCACGACGTTGCTCACGCCCTACCTGATTCGTGGCGCCGACCCATTGTCCTTGAAGATCGCGGCGGTGATGCCCCAACGCCTGAGCCGGGTGTTTGGCATGTATGGCGAATGGTTGCGCAGTATTTCGCCCCAGGGCGAAGGCGCGATGCTGGCGTCGATGATCCGCAAGATCATCCTGCAAGTGGGGGTGAACCTGGCGCTGGTGGTGGCGATCTTCTTCACCGGCAGCTTTTTTGCCGCGCGCATTGGTGGGTATCTGGAAGGTTGGATCAGTGATCCGAGTTGGCAGAAGGCATTGATCTGGGGCGGTGCGTTGTTGCTGTCGCTGCCGTTTCTGATTGCCGCATATCGCAAGCTCAAGGCGCTGTCGATGTTGCTGGCGGAGATGAGCGTGAAGCCGGAAATGGCCGGGCGCCATACCCAGCGCGTGCGGCGGGTGATTGCCGAACTGATCCCGATTCTCTCGCTACTGGTGATCTTCCTGCTGTTGGCAGCCTTGTCGGCCAGTATTTTGCCGACCAACAAGTTGCTGGTGTTGATTGCCGTGGTCACGGCTGCGGTGGCCGCCGTGCTCTGGCGTTGGTTCATCCGCATCCATACACGCATGCAAGTGGCTTTGCTGGAGACCCTGGACAATCACAAGGACACACCGGAGCACTGACCACCACCCTCAACTGAGCGATCCACCGTAGGCGCCGGCTGGCCGGCGCCTACAAAGGCATCAGCTTTCCAGCCAGACGTCCCGCGCCCAGTGCCACACCGACTCCCAGGACTCTTCGGTTACCAGTTCTTCTTCGCCGGACCACAACACCACCGTGCCGTCTTCTTCGACGCAATAGTAGTCGTCGCCATCCTGGCAAATCGGGATCAGTTCGCGAGGCACGCCGATATCCCAGGCATTGGCGGCGACTTCCGGCAGGTAAGTGTGAGACTGGGGGTCGGTGATGGTCACCGGCTCCAGGCTGCCATACACCACATCGCTGACGGTCAGCAGGAATTCCTTGAACACAAACGGGATGTTGATAAACAGCTGTTCCTCGACTTCCACCAACTGGTCTTCGTCGGGCAGTTCCAGAGGAACCGGTACCGGTTCGTTGGCTTCACGCAATTGTTCGATAACTTCTTCCACGGCCGGGATCCTCATGCTAGATGGCGCGGTTTATAGGGGCGTTTTATACAGTAGCTCGCTATAAGTGCAACCGCGAAATAGAAAACCCGGTGTTGTCGGTTAAAACTGCTTTTCCAGCTTTAGGCTGATGCTGTTTTTGTCGTAGGAATAAAGCCAGTCGACATTGCTGACGACCTTGTTGTACTTGACCGTCAGACTGGGCACCGCATCCAGCACCGCCAGGCGTGGGGCACGCAGGATAAAGGTGTAGCCTTGTTCTTTCTCATTGCGTCGGTCATCGACGATAGCGCTGTAGGCATCGTATTGGCGCTTGCGGTACGAGGCGAACAGCACGGCGCTGACGCCCACTTCGAAATCCTTCGCCACCCCCAGCCGCACGCCCTTTTGCAGGTAGGCCGCCGTGCGGTCCTGGGTATTACGTTCGGTCAGGTCTACGCCGCCGAACAGCGTCCACCGTTGGGGCAGGGCCTGCCACAGGGTGGCGTAGACCGAACTGATGCCGCCGTCGAGGTTGCTATTGATCTGGTGTTTGTAGGCCATGTCCTTGTATTCGCCTTCCAGCTTGAACATGCGGGTGGCCGACAGTGTATGAATCCATTCGCCGCGCAGCCCCCAGGCGCTGTACATGGCGTTGTCACCAATCGTATTGAATTCAAACGACGGCCCGAGGGCGTACTGGTTTTTGGCGTCGTGGTAGCTGTAGCCAGCGTTATTGATGAGGGTGCCTTCGTTGTACTTGCTCTGTTTTTCATAGGCCTGGCCATAGAGCAGCGAGCGCATGAACACCCCGTGGTGGCCGCTGATGGCCACGCGTTTGTTGAGCGTGGCCTCGTAGTCCGCGCCGTGGGCAGACACGGCCTTGGGCAGTGAGCGTTTGACGTAGATGGTTTCGTCGGGGGTGACGTAGCGATAAGTCACCTCGCTTTCCGGGGACTGGTTGAGGTTGTAGCCCCAGGTCGGGCCGATGGCCAGGGAGCCTTGCCAGTCTTCACGGTGGTCCAGGGCCTGGATAAAACTGTCGACGGTCTTGCCCACGCCCATGGCTTGGGCGTCCGCTGGGCTGAGGCTGCTGCTGATCTGCCGGAACGCGGCGTTGGATTCGCCATCCTTGCGGTTCTCGAACAATACCCGCGCCAGCTCCAGGCGCCCCGGCAGGAAGTCGCCCTGCAACGCCAGCAGCTGGCGGTAGTAGCTTTCTGCTTGTTCAAGGTTGCCATCGGCGCGGGCCAGGCCGCCGTTGGCATAGGCGGTGAGCATCGGGTCGTGGCCGGGCAGGGCGGTGTAGCGCTTGAGGTAATCCCTGGCTTGTGGCCACTGCTGGCGCTCAATGGACAGGTACACCGCGCGGCCCAGTTCATCGAGGTTGTTGCCGACGCTGTAGGTTTGCCCATCGATATTCAACAGCGGCGGGGCGCCGTCGCTGGGCAGTTCATCCTTGAGCAACTCGCGCTCTTGCTGATTGGCGCGGTACTCGATGGTCTGGTTCAGGCGCAGGCTGGTGTCCTGGTCGGCGGCAAATACCGCCGGGGTCATGCACAGCAGCAGGGAAAAGGGTAAAGCGTGGAGCGTGAGGGATCGCATGCAATAGGGCTGGGGCATTACCGGGCTCTCGGGATCGCTTCAAAACGCCAAAAGCAAGTGCCTGGGGGCAGGCACTTGCTTGGGTGGTGCTACAACAGGTTCAACGTGCGATTACTTGGCGACACCACCGAAGGCGGTGTCGTAGTTGCGGTCGGTGAACTTGGCGATACCGGCCAGCGACGCGGTGGCGCCTGCGCCGAAGAAGCTGCCTTGTGAGGTGCCGGACGAAAGCAGTGCGTTGGTTGCGGTATTACGCGCCTGGGCAGTACCGGCGAAGCCTGCGGTGGCGGTGTCGATGGCCGCGGTGACTTGAACTTTAAGCGCGCTGTTGCTCAGCGAGCCGGTCAAGGTTGGTGTAGCGTTGCCGAACGAGGCGGTCAGGTCGCCAGACAGCACGTTCGCCCCGGAGTAGTTGTTGATGCCCTGTACCGCGTAGGTCACGTTGGCTGTTGGCAGTACACGGCCAGCGGTGTCGCCGGAGTAGTACACGACGCGGGTTGGATCATTGTTGGCGCCGGTCTGCGACCACTCTCCGTAGTACACCTGCTGGTTGGCGACTTGTTTGAAGTCAAAGTTGCCCAGTGTGGAGTGAGAGGGTGGCATCATCGCGGTGGTAATGGTGGAGACACCATTGGCATCGGTGGCAGCCATACCTTTCAAACCGCTGAAAGCGACTTTCGTGCCGTTGTAAAAAGCGTTAACGCCAATGGCTGGCTGGCCTGCGGAACCTGGGTGGTTAGTTGAGCCTGAACCACTGGAGCCGTCGACGACGATCGTGCCATCGTAACTTTGACCAGAAGAAGTGGCTGCTTGAGCAACGCCAGCCAGACCCAGAAGTGCCACTGCCAATACTGTGTAGTTGAAAGATTTCATTTCATCATCCATTGAGTGATTTAAATTAAGTCAACACGTCAAGCGTTTGCCAATTTCTTCTTTAGCCTCCCATGCAGTACCTCCCAAGTTAAAAAGTAGTGGTGAAAGCGAGTTTCAACGTTCGACCGGGTGCGGGCATGGCCGAACGCGTGAGTGGGTCGATGTAATAAAGGTTGCTCAAGTTGGTGCCGGTTAACTCGATGGATGCGTCATCGGTCAATTTATAGTTAACGTAGGCGTCATAAGTGATGATCTTGTCCCATGACATGGGCGTATTCAGGTAATAACTGACCATGGCGCTGTTGGGGTAGTTGTCATAGAACTTGTTTTCATGTTGGCGGTAATAAATAGCCCGTCCGCCCACTTCCAGTTTGCGATCAAGGAAGCGCGCACCTAACCCGAGGTTGGCAGTCCACTCCGGCATTGCCATGCTCACCAGGTATCCGCCTACAAAACCGTCTTCCACGCAGTTGGGGGTGCTGCCGTCGGTGCTGACGGAGACAGCCGAGTTTTCATCGCAGACTCTGTTTTTCAGGACGTGGCCGATACTCATGTCGGTGAAAAACCGTCCGTTATCGTAGCGGCCCTGGAACTCCACGCCGGAAGTGACTTGCTTCTCAAGGTTACTGAAGCGCAGTTGTGGGTCGCGTTCGATCACGTTTTTTGTCGTGTTGTAGTAATAGCTCAGCTTGATGTCGGCGCTTTCACTGCCACCCCAGCCGGCCAGGTTATGGATGTAGGCGGCTTCGTAGTTATGCGCATGTTCTGGCTCAAGCCCCCAGGGGTTGACCGATGAGGAAAAGCCCATGGTGCTTTCAAACATGCTTGGGTAACGGATGGCCTCGCTGTAGCGCAGGTAGACCCGGCCATTTTCCGAGGTATAGAAGGTTGCAGAAAGCGAAGGTGTCCAGCCACTGTCTTTCTGGTGTTTGGCTTTGATATCTTTTTCGTAGCCCTTGCCGTTTCCGGAAGAGCTGCAGGAAATAATATTTTCGCCTGCACTCAATCCATTGATACATGGATTGTTATAGCGTGAATAACGACCTTTTCCGTCACTCGCCCAATCCGCCCTGTGCTGAGTGTCTTGCACACGTGGCGTTTGTTGTTTGATTACGTCAATTAGCTCCTGACGCTCCGACTCCGGGGTATCAAACATATCCCAGAAAACTTTGTTGCTTGCAATTTGTCGATCGATGTCGGCTTGCAACTCAGAGTCGGTCAGCGTCTTTCGCGTGGTGTAATCCACCCGACGCCCGGTATCTTCAAATTGTGTTGTTATCCCACTCTTGTCCTGGGCACTTTTCAAGTAATCATCAAATGCCCAATAAGACGAATAACGCATCCCCGCCTCAAATTTGGCAAAGCTTACGGGCCGCCAGTCGAATTTGAAGTTGTACTCCTGTTCCTCGCGGCGCCCGGCCCGAGGGTACATGCGCAACGTGTCGCTGATGATAGGGTCGTAATAATTGTCGTTCGATCCCAACTTTTCATGCTGATAACTACCACCCAGGGTCAGGTCGAGGCTGTCGAGCAACTTCAACTTATTGCTTGCGGTCAGGCCGATACGATCATGCTTGGCATTGGCCAGGGCGGTATTGCGGTACACCGGGTCGGCAATGGTGGTTTGATTGGGGACGCCACCGCTGCTGTAGGTATCGCTGCGGGTGTTGGTCATCCACAGGTTGGAATAGAAATCCACCCACGGGTTACCTTCGGGCTTGAGGTTGTATTCCAGGTTGTAGGCTTTGCTTTGTACATGGCTCAACGGCCATTGCGGCACGCCGTTGGTGGCGGCGTCGTAAGTCGTGCCGGGTTTAAAGAACGAGATCCGTGATGGCAGGATCTCGCCGTACAGCGCATCGGTGTCGCGATAGCCGAATTCCAGGGACTGGTTTTCATCAATCTTGAGTTTGGCCTTGCCCAGCCAGGACTCCATCTTGCTGGAGGTGTTGGGCACTTCATCGCCCGGTTTGTAGATAGTGGCGAGGTTGGGAATGTAGTCAAACTCGCCGTTGACTTTCTTCCCGCTGGAATAGAAGCCGCTCTTGTTCTTGCCCGCGTAGTGGTTGCCTTTTTCACGGAAGGCGTAGGCTGCCAGCAGTTCGAATTTTTCCTGGCGCGTGGCCAGTGCCAGGCGGTAGGCGGAGTCATCGCTGGACAGCAGTTTGTTACTGCTGCTGGTGCGTGGGTGTTTGTACAGCGAGTGATCGTAATAGCCCCTGATGGGTGAATATTCATAACCGGGGCTGGGCATTTGCCCGGTCATCAGCGTCGGCAGTTTGGGTGACACCGAGTTGTTGCTGCCTTCGATTTTAAGTTCGCCACCATATTCCTGGTCCTGCTTGAGCACATCGTCGACGTTTAGAGTGCTGGCCACCACCGCGCCGCCAATGCCGCTGTAGACGTTACGCTCCAGGTTCGGCCCCTTGAGCACCTTGATGCTGCCGATCAGGTTGGGGTCGATGTAGTTGCGGTTGTTGGCGCCCATGTAGCCGCGGTAAGCGGTGATTGCCTGTTCGGTACCGTCGATGGTCACAGGCACGCGGCCGGGGCCCTGGATGCCGCGGATGTTTGGGTCCAGTGCGCCGCTGTTGCGCGAGTCGCCGCTGTACACGTTGAGCATGCCCTTGAACATATCGGCGGGGGCTGCGCCTTTGTAGCGTTCGATCTGCTCCTTGCCGGCATACACCGAGGAGATGTCTTGATCGTAGATATCGTTGTAGCCCTTTTCGTCCCGGGACTGCTTGCCTTCCATGCCCATGACGTAGGTCGGGTGCAAGTCGCCGGCCTGGATACCCGCCGAGTTCGGTGCCGATTGCACCTGGATGATCGGGCGTTCGGCTGAGCCGGTGAGGCTATAGCTGACCCCTTGATTGGCCAGCAGCGTTTGCAGCGCGGTGTCCAGGGACAGGCGTCCCTTGACCGGGTTGCCGTAGCTGTTGGTGAAGTCGTTGCTGCCCAGGTACAACTCGACACCGGCCTGGCGCGCCAGCAGGACCAAGGCTTGATCCAGCGCCAGGGCGGGCACGTCGAAGTTGTGCACGTCAGTGGCCGGGGCGTGGTTTGCGCTTGGTGCTGCCAGCACCGGGCTGATGGTGGCGGCATTGGCGACCAGCGCAATGGCGGCCGACGCAATTCCCAGGCTCAGTCGGGTGCGTTTTGTTGCCTGGCGTTTGTTGTTGTTCTCTTGCGTCTGCAAAACCGGCCTCACTAAAGTAAATAAGATTTATTCACATGTAGTAGAAACGGCCCAGCTGCAAAAACGCGATAGATCGTTATGATCTATAAATATTATTATTTATATTTTTTTGAAATTGACGCCGTGCGAGGCGGCTCAGTAGATCAGTGTCAGTCCTGGCAGCTCGAACATGCGCCCGTGGACTTGCGCCACCAGGTGTTCAAGCGCGGCGTCGAGGTTATCCAGGCGCATTACCGCACTGACCCGCACGTTGCGCAGGGCCTCGCCCTTGACCAGCACCAGCCCCGGTCGGTAACGGTTGATGCGGGCGGCGGCGTCGGCCAGGGATTCGCGTTGGAATACCAGCCGGCCTTCCTGCCAACTGGCCAGTTCCTCGGGGCTGGTGTTCAGCGGCACCAGGCCCGTTCTGGGGCTGAAGTGCAGGCTGTTGCCCTGCTCCAGCAGCGCGGAACCTGCGGCTTCATCGCGCCCGTGCTGGGTCAGGTTGACCTCGACCCGATGCTGCAGCACCCCCACCCAGCCTTCGCGATCCTTGCCGACACCGACCAGGTAACGTGTGCCTCGCGCGGTGATATCGGCCCCGGGCGCTTGTACGGTGAAGGGCCGCCGCTCCTGTTCATTCATTGGCGCAGGGGTGAAGACCGCCTCGCCCTGGCTCAAGCGCACCCGACGGGTCTGATCGTCGTAGGCCAGGCTCAGGATGCTGTGGCTGCCCAGTTGCACCTGGCTGCCGTCGGCCAGGGTGATCTGGCGCACTTCGCCAAACCCGGTGTGATAGTCGCTGTTCAGGGCCTGGACCCAGAAAGGTGGTGCCAGCAGCATCCAGCAGCCCAACGCCAGCGCCGCCACGGCGCTACCGCCGACCACCGGCATGCGCAGCCAGGCAGAGCGCGGCGGGCGTTGGGGTTTTACATAGCCGGGACGTTGCTTGAGCTGCGCGGTGGCCAGCCAAGCACGATTGGCGCGCTCGGCGGCGGCGGCGTGCAAAGGGTCGGCGGCCAGCCAGCGCTGAAACGCCTCGAGTTCACGTGCCGAAAGCTGTCCTTGGCGATGGCGCATCACCCAGTCGGCAGCTTTGCGCTCTACCGGGTCGATAGTCTGTGGGGAGGCGTTCACGGTTCGGTCTATTTACCTTTTGGCTCTTTGTCGTACACAAGGCTCAGCCCTCTTGGTCCGGCTCAAGCGCCCGGCCAATCCTGGCCAGGGCCATTGCCATGTGTTTTTGTACAGAGCTTGTGGATATCCGTAAATAGCGCGCGGTCTCTTTGTGCGTCATGCCTTCCACCCGGCACAGCATGAACACATCGCGGGTACGCGGTGGCATGCGTTGCAGCAGGCTTTCCAGGTGCTCCAGTTCCAACGCGCCGAGGGCCTGTTCTTCAGGGCAACTGGTTTCGTCTACCAGGGTGGCGAAGAAGGCGCTGGGGTCGTTGTCGTAGCGCTTTTCACCATAGCGGCGGTGATGGTCGATCATCAGGTTGTGCGCTACCCGAAACAGATAGGACGGCGCGCACAGCACGCGCTCCAGGCTCTCCAATTGGGCGATGCGCAGGAAAGTGTCCTGTACCAGGTCCGAGGCCAGGCTTGGGGAGCACTTTTTGCGCAACAGATACCGATGCAACGCGGGTGCATGTTGAGTGAACAGTTTTTCCAGCACGGCGGCACTTTCCTATGCTCGGGCAGAACCGGGGAGGGCGAGTATAATGAGAGTCGTTCTCATTAATCCAGCAAAACCCCATGCTGACTTTTCCACAGGCAAAAAAACACCCCGGCTGTGCAGGCTTCTTAAAGCACTGCACAAGACCGGGGTGTTTCTTACAGCAGGCTGTAGGCCTTTGCGGATCAGCCGTTCTGGCGGATACCGGCTACCAGCCAAGGCTGGTTTTCGCCCTGTGGACGTTCCATGTTCCAGCTTTCGCTGAACACTTCGCCCTGGTCGAAGCGCGAAGTCTTCGACGTACCGCTGAAGGTCAGGGTAGCGATGGTCTTGTCGGCGCGATCATCCACACCTTCCAACTGCACGCGCAGGTCGTCGATGTAGGTCGACTGGAAGCCGTCGCCCAGTTCGGCACGTTCGCGCTTGAGGAACTCCAGCAGTTGCGGGGTCACGAACTCGGCGATCTTGTCCATTTCGTTGGCGTCCCAGTGTTGCTGCAGGGACTGGAAGTGGTTGCGGGCTGCTTCGACGAAACGCTCTTCGTTGAACCAGGCTGGCGCGTTGATCACCGGACGAGCGGCAGCAGGTGCTGCCGAGCCGCCGAAGATCGAACCCATGGCAGGCTTTTGCTCGAACACTTCACGCTGCATCGGCGCGCCGGCTGGAGCCAGGTGCTCCTGCTGCTTGCGGCGACGGGCGGCGATGAAGCGGAAGATCACAAAAGCGATGACCGCCATGATCAGGATGTCGAAGATCTGCATGCCCTGGAAGCCGCCGCCCATGAACATGGAAGCGAGCAGGCCACCGGCAGCGATACCGGCCAGAGGGCCCAACCAGCGCGAAGCACCGCCGGCCTTGGCAGCAGCGCCAGCGGCACCGGCTGCACCTGCGGTGGCAGCCGCTCCGCCCATGCCGCCAGCGGCTGGGGCCATTTGGCTGGTCTGGTGGCTAGGTGCTGCGCCGGAGCTTTTACCGCCACCGAAGCGTTTGGCGTTGGCGTCGAGGCTCATCGTCAGGCCGATGCACAACGCCATGGCGATGCTAAGAAAACGTTTCATAAAGGGAATTCCCATTTGTGGATTGCACGCGCGCCATGTTGCACAGGTGCAGAGGCAGTGGCTAGCGGCATAATGTTTCGGGCTTTTGCGTAAGACCTTTGCGAATGGTCTGTAGGACTAATTACAGATATTGGCCCGTACTGGTTAAAAACAAGGGCAAGGCGACCTATCACACCGAGGCAGAGCACCCGATCGTTCCCACGCAGAGCGTGGGAACGCTCAGTCAGACCGCTTCGAGCTTGGCGTAACCCATCATCAGCCACTTGCTGCCTTCGGCGAAGTTCACCTGCACCCTGGCCTGGGCTCCGGCGCCTTCGAAGTTGAGGATCACCCCTTCGCCAAAGATCGCATGCCGGACCTGCTGGCCAAGGCTGAACGGGGTCTCGGGAATTTCCGAGCCGGCAAACATGTTGCTGGAGTTCTGCTGCTGACCGCCACCAAACGGCCGGCTGACGCTATTGGACAAGCGCACTTCCTGAATCAGCCCTTTGGGCACTTCCCGTACGAAACGCGACACCTTGTTGTAGGTCTCGCTGCCATACAGGCGTCGTGTCTCGGCGTAGGTCATCACCAGGTTCTGCATCGCCCGAGTGATACCCACGTAGGCCAGGCGGCGTTCTTCTTCAAGGCGGCCGGGCTCTTCCAGGCTCATCTTGTGCGGGAACAGGCCTTCTTCCATGCCCACCAGGAACACGTAGGGGAATTCCAGGCCCTTGGCACTGTGCAGCGTCATCAGTTGCACGCTGTCTTCGTGCTCATCGGCCTGGGTATCGCCGGCTTCCAGGGAGGCGTGGCCGAGGAACGCCGCCAGTGGCGACAGGTCGGCATCTTCCTCACTGTTCTCGAACGCGCGGGCGGCGCTGACCAGTTCCTCAAGGTTTTCTACCCGAGCCTGGCCTTTCTCACCCTTTTCCGCCTCGTGATAAGCGATCAGGCCGGATTGTTCGATCACGGTCTGGGTCATCAGGTGCAGCGGCATTTCCAGGCATTTGGCGGCGAGGCTGTCGATCAACTCGACAAACCCACCCAACGCTCCGGCAGCGCGGCCGGTCAGGCCTTTATTGGCGATCAGCAGGCGCATGGCCTCCCACATCGACACATCGCTGTGACGCGCATGTTCGCGGATCGCCTCGACGGTTTTCTCGCCGATGCCCCGTGCCGGTACGTTGATCACCCGCTCCAGCGCGGCATCGTTGCCGCGACCTTCCAGCAAACGCAGGTAGGCCATGGCGTTCTTGATTTCTGCGCGCTCGAAGAAGCGCTGGCCGCCATAGATGCGGTACGGAATGCGCTCGCGCAGCAAGGCCTCTTCGAGTACCCGTGACTGGGCGTTGGAGCGGTACAGAATGGCGATATCACTGCGGGCCAGCCCGGTTTTCAGGGCGCTTTCAATGGTTTCCACCACGTAGCGCGCTTCGTCGTGCTCGTTGAAGGCCGCGTACAGGTTGATTGCCTCGCCTTCACCGCCGTCGGTCCACAATTCCTTGCCCAGGCGCCCGGTGTTATTGGCGATCAAGGCGTTGGCGGCCTTGAGGATCCCGGCGGTGGAGCGATAGTTCTGCTCCAGGCGAATGGTCTCGGCGTCTGGGAAGTCGTCGGAATACTGGTAGATGTTCTCGATTTTCGCGCCGCGCCAGCCGTAGATCGACTGATCGTCGTCGCCCACCACCATCAGGCTGTCGCCGCCCTTGGCCAGCAGGCGCAACCAGGCGTACTGCACGGCGTTGGTGTCCTGGAACTCGTCCACCAGGATGTGCCGGAAGCGCTTCTGGTAGTGGGCCAGCAAGCCGGGGTTGTCGCGCCACAGGTCGAGGGCGCGCAGCAGCAGTTCGGAGAAGTCGATGACGCCGGCACGCTGGCAGGCCACTTCATAGGCTTCATAAATGCTGCGCATGGTGGCCAGGAACAAGTCGCCACTGGCCTGGATATGTTGCGGGCGCAGGCCTTCGTCTTTCTGGCCGTTGATAAACCATTGGGCCTGACGCACCGGCCAGCGTTGTTCATCCAGGCCCAGCTCGCGGATCACCCGCTTGACCAGGCGTTGCTGGTCATCGCTGTCGAGAATCTGGAAGGTCTGGGCCAGGCCCGCCTCCTGCCAGTGGGCCCGCAGCAAGCGGTGCGCCAGGCCGTGGAAGGTGCCGACCCACATTCCGGCCGGGCTGATGCCCATCAACTGCTCGATGCGGTGGCGCATCTCGGCAGCGGCCTTGTTGGTGAAGGTCACCGACAGGATGGAATGCGGCGACGCGTTCTCGACCTGGATCAACCAGGCGATACGGTGCACCAGCACTCGGGTTTTACCGGAGCCAGCACCGGCCAGGACCAACTGACGGCCAACGGGGGCTGCTACGGCCTGGCGTTGGGCATCGTTGAGGGAATTCAGCAAAAGGGAGAGATCATCGCGCATCGGCGCATTCTAGGGTGCCGGGGGAAGGGGGGCAAATCCCATTGCCGGGTGGTCGGCACAAAAAAATCCGCGGCGATCTTCAATCGGCAAATAATCGATCCACGGTGATGACCGGTAAGTCATCGCCTGTAGCCCGCGCCCTGTCTTGTTCAGCCCCTCTGGGCCCAAGGTTTGCGATGGTTTATTCGCCGATTTTTATGATCCAGAGCAGTTTGGTCTGCCCGCCCGCTTGTGTATGCTCCGTCGACGTTTCGGGCTCACCATTATAAGAACACTGCCTATGACCCTCAGCACCGACTTGCCTGGCCCTTCTGTCGCGCCGGCGCAAGTTATCCGCAAGCACTACGCCATGGAGATGGCGGTCGAGCGCACGCGTCTGTTGTACCAAGGTTCGTTGCTGCCCACTTTATTGATGTTGATTAACGGTCTGGTCTGCGCCTGGTTGCTCTGGAGCCCGCAGCGCTACGTGCTGGTCGGCAGTTGGCTGGTGTGGTTGCTGGCCCTGGTGGCGATGCGCGTGATCCAGGTGGCGGCCTTCGATAGCGCCCTGCCCAGCCGGCAGGCGCAGCCGGTCTGGCGGCGCATGTTCATGTTGGGCTCGGCGGCCAGCGGCCTGACCCTGGCGAGCGCGGCCATTGTCCTGGTGCCCCTAGACAGTTTCGTGCAGCAGGCCTGGATCTTCGGCCTGATTGGCGTGGCCACCTTATCGGCCAGCGTGGCCTACGCGGTGAGCGTGCCGGCGTTCTTATCGTTTGCCTTGCCCTGCCTGGTGCCCACCATCCTCTATTTATTCTGGAGCGGCGAACCGCAACTGCAGGGCTGGAGTTACCTGGGCCTGATTCTGCTGGCATCCCTGAGCCTGGTGGCATGGCAGGTCAACCGCCTGATCCAGCGCGGTTTGCTGCGCCGGTTCCAGAACCAGGCCCTGATCGAGCACCTGCAGCAGGCCCGTCAGCGCAGCGAGCAGTTGAATCAGGACCTGGTGCGCGAGGTTGAGCAGCGGCGCCAGGTCGAGCAGGAGTTGCGTGAAGCCCAGGTCGGCCTGCAACACCGTGTCGAACAACGCGGCCAGCAACTGGACGCCGCCAGCCTGGCCCTGAGCAAAAGCGAAGCGCGCCTGGCGATGGCATTGCAGGCCAGTGAGTTGGGTTTGTGGGACTGGAACCTGCAAACCGACGAGGTCCACCACACCCAGCTCAAGGAGTTGTTCGGCCTGGAGCCGGAATACGTCACGGCGATGTTGCGCGACCTCACGCCTCGCCTGCACCCGGACGACTTGCCGCTGCTCAAGCGCGCGCTGGTGGAGCACTTGAAAGGGCGCAGCGAGGACTACCAGGTGGAGTACCGCGTGCGCCATGGCGACGGACGCTGGGTGTGGATCGAAGACCGTGGGCGCGCCGTGGAGCGTGCGGCCAGCGGGCGCGTGACGCGCATGCTCGGTACCCGGCGCGATATCAGTGCCGGCAAGGCGGTGGAAGAACAGCTGCGGCTGGCGTCCACGGTGTTCGAGGCGGCCAGCGAAGGCATCGTGATCCTGGACCCGGAGTACGTGCTGATTGCGGTCAACCAGGCCTTCAGTCGCGTGACCGGCTTTGATATCGACGACATGCTCGGGCGCAACGTCGTGGAGTTGCCGTGCAGCCGCGATGCCCGCCGACACTTCCCGGTGATCCGCCAGGCGTTGTTGAGCCACGGCAGTTGGCAGGGCGAATTGGTGGAGGCGCGCAAGAACGGCGAGCTGTACCCGCAATGGCTGCAACTGAGCGTAGTGCGCGATGTTCGGGGAAACGTGAGTCACATCGTGGGCTTCTTCGCCGATCTGTCGGCGCGCCGCGAATCCGAGGAGCGCATGCGCTACCTCACCCATTACGACGAACTGACGGGCCTGGCCAACCGCTCGCTGTTTCGCGAGCGCCTGCGCGAGGCCCATCAGCGGGTGCGCCAGGGTGGCCGCAGCCTGGCGTTACTGCATATCAACCTGGACCGCTTCAAGCTGCTCAATGACAGCCTGGGCCATGAAGTCGCCGACCAATTGCTGCAAAAAATGGCGCGGCGCCTGATCAACGCGTTGCCGGAGGCCGACACCATTGCGCGGTTGTCCGGCGATGAATTTGCGGTGTTGTTCGACGCTTATGGCAGCCTGTCGAGCCTGGCGCGAGTGGCCACCCGGCTGCTGGCCAAGTTGCGGGTGCCGGTGGCGGTGGAGGGGCATGAGTTGGTAGTCAGCGCCTCAATCGGTGTCAGCCTGTTGCCGGATAACGCGCGGGAAATTTCCGCGTTGGTCAGCCAGTCGAACATGGCCATGCAGCACGCCAAGCATTTGGGCGGCAATAACTTCCAGTTCTACACCGACAGCCTGCAAGCCAGCACCCTTGAGCGCCTGCAGCTGGAAAACCAACTGCGCAAAGCCATCGATGAACGCCAATTGAAGGTGTTCTACCAACCCAAGCTGTGCCTGGCCACTGGCAAGATGAACGCCGCCGAGGCGCTGGTGCGTTGGGATCATCCGCAATGGGGCAGTGTGCCGCCCGGTGATTTCATTGGCTTGGCAGAAGAAACCGGATTGATCGTGCCGTTGGGCGAGTTCGTGCTGCGCCAGGCCTGCTGGCAGGCGTGTGAATGGCAGCGCCAGGGCCTGGCGCCGATCCGCGTGTCGGTCAACCTGTCGGTGCACCAGTTGCGCCAGGGCAAGCTGGTCAGCCTGGTGCGCCAGGTGCTGGACGAAACCGGGCTGGCCCCGCAGTACCTGGAGCTGGAGCTGACCGAAAGCCAGTTGCTCGACAGCGTCGAGCACATCATCGCCACCTTCCAGCAACTGCGCGACCTGGGGGTGAAGCTGGCGATTGACGACTTTGGCACCGGCTATTCGTCCCTCAGCTACCTCAAGCGCATCCCCGTGGATTACGTGAAGATCGACCAGACCTTTATCCGGGGCCTGGGCCAGGGGCGCGAAGACTTGGCGATCACCCGGGCCATCATCGCCATGGCCCATGGCTTGGCGCTCAAGGTGGTGGCCGAGGGTGTGGAGGATCAGCAGCAGCTGGATTTCCTGCGCGCCGAAAACTGCGATGAGGTACAGGGCTATTTGATCAGTCGACCGATCGAGGCCGAAGGGCTGGCGGATTTGTTACGGAAAAATGCGGATTTTCCTGGCTGCTAGCGAGGCGCCATCGGGTGCTACATCGCATATGCCCGCTGATTCAGGGGGTAGTAGGGCGATTTAGTGATGCATCGAACGGGCAAATCCGCAATTCTTGTAGTATAACTACAAGCTTGCTACATCCCTGGCGCCTGCCAATAACAAGAGTCCTGCCCTTTGAACCTGTTGCAACATATCGCCCAGTCGCGCCACCTGTTACGCAAATCGGAACTCAAGGTTGCCGATCACGTGCTGCTTGACCCTGCGGCCGTGATGCACAGTTCCATGGCTGACCTGGCCCACAGCGTGGGGATCAGCGAGCCGACCATCGTGCGCTTCTGCCGCGCCATCGGTTGCTCGGGGTTCCAGGACTTGAAGTTGAAACTGGCCCAGAGCCTGGCGGCCGGCGCCAGCTTCGGGCAGTTTGCGATCCACGAAGACGACTCCGTCGCCGACTACAGCCTGAAAATTTTCGATACCACCCTGCACACCCTGATGGAAGTGCGGGAAAAGCTCGACCCGATCGAACTGCAAAAAGCCGTGACCGCCATGTCCCAGGCCCAGCGCGTGGAGTTCTATGGCTTTGGTGCCTCCGGCGCGGTGGCGGCGGATGCCCAGCACAAATTTTTCCGCCTGCTGCTGACGGCGGCGGCCTACAGCGACCCACACATGCAGGCGATGTCGGCGGTGACGTTAAAGCCTACCGACGTGGCGATCTGTATTTCCCAGTCCGGCCGTTCCAAGGACTTGCTGATCACCGCCAACCTGGTGCGTGAAAGCGGCGCGTCGCTGATCACCTTGTGCCCGAGCCAGACGCCATTGGCGGAGCTGTCCACGGTCAACCTGGCGATCGACGTGCATGAAGACACCGAGATCTATACGCCACTGACCTCGCGCATCGCCCACCTGGTGGTGATCGACGTGCTGGCGATGGGCGTGGCGATGGCGCGTGGCCCGAGCCTGGTCAACCACCTCAAGAGCGTCAAGCGCAGCTTGCGCAGCCTGCGTCTCTCGCCCAAATCGGTCAAAGCCCTCGACGACTGACCCAAGGTCGCACTCGATCAACTGTAGGAGCTGGCTTGCCTGCGATAGTGGTCTGCCAGCCCCGCACTTATCGCCTGAGGCACCGCCATCGCCGGCAAGCCGGCTCCTACAGTTTTGGCCGGTGTTGCATCCGCAAGATTCATCGTCCTGTAACCCCCGCGCCGCCAAACCGTCATCCCCCGTGCCCATCCTGAACTCCCCGTACTCGCATTGGGAGACTCGAAATGGCCCGGCACTACGAAGACAGCACCAGCACCGTCAAGACCCGTCGTCAGAAGGAAGACCAGCGCCGCATGGCGTTCCGACGTGCAATTGAAGATCGCTGTGAACAACGCCAACTGCTGCAAAGCATCAGTGACTACCCGGAGTTGCATTGGCAGGCACCCGCGGCTGCCCAGCGAAACGTTCAGCCAGCGCGCTGATCTGCACCCGTTCGCTGCGGATAAAGCCCAGGAACGCATGGGCCACCGGTGACAGGCGCTTGGCCTTGGCCTGCACCAGGCACCAACTGCGGTACAGCGGCAGCTCTTCCACCGGCAGCTCCTTGAGCCCACCGGTGGCCAGCTCCAGGTTCAGGGCGTGGCGCGTCAGCAGTGCCACGCCCAACCCCGCCACCACGCACTCGCGCTGCGCCTCGGCCGAGGCCACTTCCACCGTCTGGGTAAAGTGCACGCGCTTTTCCTTGAAGTATTCCTCGCAGGCCAGCCGTGTCCCTGAGCCCGGC
This sequence comes from Pseudomonas sp. WS 5021, assembly GCF_012985535.1. NCBI lineage: Bacteria > Pseudomonadati > Pseudomonadota > Gammaproteobacteria > Pseudomonadales > Pseudomonadaceae > Pseudomonas > Pseudomonas sp. WS 5021. The sequence goes on from NZ_JAAQWP010000003.1 coordinate 228,327, forward strand.
TCGCGCAGCAACAAGGTGTAAGGCTCCAGGTCCTGCAGGCGCAGCGGCCCTTGCAGGCTCAGCGGATGGTCCGGCGGGGCCACCGCCACAATCGGGTTATTGAGAAACGGCAGGAATTCCAGGCCCATGTCCTGGGGCACCATGGACATGATCACCAGGTCATCACGGTTGTCCGACAGCCGGCGGATCACCTGGGCGCGGTTGACCACCGTCAGGTGCAACTGCACCTCCGGGTGCTGGCGCTTGAAGGCGGCGAACAAGTGCGGCACGAAGTATTTGGCGCTGGATTCCACGGCCAGCTTCAATTGCCCCTGCAGCGAGCCTTGCATGTCCGAGAGCTGCATATCGAGGTTTTCCAGGCGCCCGAAAATGTCCCGGCTGGCCCGTTGCAGGGCTTCGGCGGCTTCGGTCATGTAGAGCTTTTTGCCGACGTAGTCGAATAGCGGCTGGCCGATCAGCTCTTCAAGCTGGCGAATTTGTAGGCTGACGGCGGGTTGCGTGAGGGACATTTCCTCGGCAGCGCGGCTGTAGGAACGCAAGTCGCAGACTTCATTGAAGATTTGCAACTGGCGTAATGTCATACGCATCAATGACTTACGCATAATTCAAGACGGCTCGCTGGGTTTGTACGGCCAACTATAAGTCTTTACTTATACACAACCCAATAATTATTGATTTTTGTTAATCCCTAAGTGCGCATAGTGTGTGTCTCGCGACTGGCTTGAAACATTTGGTCACGCGCCGACCTGGTCTAGCAGGTCGATGAACGCAGCAATCGGCTCAAGGGAATTTCCAAGTGATAACAAAGATCCTGATCGCCAACCGTGGTGAGATTGCCGTCCGCATCGTGCGGGCCTGTGCCGAAATGGGTATCCGTTCGGTGGCGGTCTATTCCGACGCAGACCGGCATGCCTTGCACGTCAAGCGCGCCGACGAGGCCCACAGCATTGGTGCCGAGCCCCTGGCCGGCTACCTGAACCCGCGCAAGCTGGTGAACCTGGCGGTGGAAACCGGCTGTGATGCATTGCACCCAGGCTACGGCTTCCTGTCGGAAAACGCCGAACTGGCGGATATCTGCGCCGAACGCGGCATCAAGTTCATTGGTCCATCGGCCGAAGTGATTCGCCGCATGGGCGACAAGACCGAAGCGCGCCGCAGCATGATCAAGGCCGGCGTGCCGGTGACGCCGGGCACCGAAGGCAACGTCGCCGACATCGCCGAGGCGCTGACCGAAGGCGACCGCATCGGCTACCCGGTGATGCTCAAGGCCACCTCCGGTGGTGGCGGGCGCGGCATTCGTCGCTGCAACAGCCGTGAAGAACTCGAACAAGCCTTCCCCCGCGTGATCTCCGAGGCCACCAAGGCCTTTGGTTCGGCGGAAGTGTTCCTGGAAAAATGCATCGTCAATCCCAAGCACATCGAGGCGCAGATCCTCGGTGACAGCTTTGGCAACGTGGTGCATCTGTTCGAGCGCGATTGTTCGATCCAGCGCCGTAACCAGAAGCTCATCGAAATCGCCCCCAGCCCCCAGTTGACCCCCGAGCAGCGCGCCTATATCGGCGACCTGTCGGTGCGTGCGGCCAAGGCTGTGGGCTACGAGAACGCCGGCACCGTGGAGTTCCTGCTCGCCGAGGGCGAGGTGTACTTCATGGAGATGAACACCCGGGTGCAGGTGGAGCACACCATCACCGAAGAAATCACCGGCATTGATATCGTCCGCGAGCAGATCCGCATCGCTTCCGGCCTACCGCTGTCGGTAAAACAGGAAGATATCCAGCACCGTGGCTTTGCGTTGCAGTTTCGTATCAACGCCGAAGACCCGAAGAACAACTTCCTCCCAAGCTTCGGCAAGATCACCCGTTACTACGCCCCCGGCGGCCCTGGCGTGCGTACCGACACGGCGATCTACACCGGCTACACCATCCCGCCGTTCTACGACTCCATGTGCCTGAAGCTGGTGGTGTGGGCGTTGACCTGGGAAGAAGCCATGGACCGCGGCCTGCGTGCCCTGGACGACATGCGCCTGCAAGGCGTGAAGACCACCGCCGCCTACTACCAGGAAATCCTGCGCAACCCGGAATTTCGCAGCGGCCAGTTCAACACCAGTTTTGTGGAAAGCCACCCTGAGCTGACCAACTACTCGATCAAGCGCAAACCCGAAGAGCTGGCCCTGGCCATCGCCGCCGCCATCGCCGCCCACGCAGGCCTGTGAGGAACATTCCAATGTCTAAGAAAATCTTCGTAACCGACACCATCCTGCGCGACGCCCACCAATCGTTGCTGGCCACCCGCATGCGCACCGACGACATGCTGCCGATCTGCGACAAGCTCGACAAAGTCGGCTACTGGTCCCTGGAAGTCTGGGGCGGCGCGACCTTCGACGCCTGCGTGCGCTTCTTGAAAGAAGACCCGTGGGAGCGCCTGCGCAAACTGCGCGCCGCGTTGCCTAACACGCGCCTGCAAATGCTGTTGCGTGGGCAGAACCTGCTGGGCTACCGCCACTACAGCGACGATGTGGTCAAGGCCTTCGTCGCCAAGGCCGCGGTGAATGGTATCGACGTGTTCCGCATCTTCGACGCGATGAACGACGTGCGTAACCTGCGGGTGGCCATCGAAGCGGTGAAAGCTGCGGGCAAGCACGCCCAGGGCACCATCGCCTACACCACCAGCCCGGTGCACACCATCGAGGCGTTCGTGGCCCAGGCCAAGCAGTTGGAGTCCATGGGTTGCGATTCCATCGCGATCAAGGACATGGCCGGCCTGCTGACCCCGTACGCCACCGGTGAACTGGTCAAGGCGCTGAAGGCCGAGCAGAGCCTGCCGATCTTTATCCACTCCCATGACACCGCTGGCCTGGCCGCGATGTGCCAACTCAAGGCCATCGAAAACGGTGCCGACCATATCGACACCGCCATCTCCAGCTTCGCCTGGGGCACCAGCCACCCGGGCACCGAGTCGATGGTCGCCGCCCTCAAAGGCAGCGAATTCGACACCGGCCTGGACCTGGAACTGCTGCAGGAAATCGGCCTGTACTTCTACGCCGTGCGCAAGAAATACCACCAGTTCGAAAGCGAATTCACCGCCGTCGACACCCGCGTGCAAGTCAACCAGGTGCCGGGCGGGATGATTTCCAACCTGGCCAACCAGTTGAAAGAGCAGGGCGCCCTCAACCGCATGAGCGAAGTGCTGGCGGAAATCCCACGGGTGCGTGAAGACCTCGGCTTCCCGCCGCTGGTCACGCCAACCTCGCAGATCGTTGGCACCCAGGCGTTCTTCAACGTGCTCGCTGGCGAGCGCTACAAAACCATCACCAATGAAGTGAAGCTGTACCTGCAAGGCGGCTACGGCAAGGCGCCGGGCACCGTGAACGAGAAACTGCGGCGCCAGGCCATCGGCAGCGAAGACGTGATCGACGTGCGCCCAGCCGACCTGCTCAAGCCGGAAATGACCAAGCTGCGCGGCGAGATCGGCGCATTGGCCAAGTCCGAAGAAGACGTGCTGACCTACGCCATGTTCCCCGATATCGGGCGCAAGTTCCTGGAAGAGCGCGATGCCGGCACCTTGTCCCCTGAAGTGCTGCTGCCGATTCCTGAAGCCGGTGGTGTAGCCCGTGCTGGCGGTGAAGGTGTGCCGACCGAGTTCGTCATCGACGTACACGGTGAAAGCTACCGCGTGGATATCACCGGTGTTGGCGTCAAGGCCGAAGGCAAGCGCCACTTCTACCTGTCCATCGACGGGATGCCGGAAGAAGTGGTGTTCGAACCGCTCAACGAGTTTGTCGGCGGCGGCACCAGCAAGCGCAAGCAGGCCAGCGCGCCGGGCCATGTGAGCACGGCGATGCCGGGCAATATCGTCGATGTTCTGGTCAAGGAAGGCGACGTGGTCAAGGCCGGCCAGGCCGTGCTGATCACCGAAGCGATGAAGATGGAGACCGAGGTGCAGGCGGCCATCGCCGGCAAAGTCACCGCCGTTCACGTAGCCAAGGGCGACCGGGTCAACCCGGGCGAAATCCTGATCGAAATCGAAGGCTGATATCCAGCCTTCGACACTACCGCTTAATCCTCGGGGGGCATGTTGCCCCCTTTTTTTGCCTGTAATAAAGCGCCAATCAGAAGCTCAGGGTCCATTGGCCCATGACGGCCTGGCTGTTGCTGCGGGCGCCAAAATCGCCGGTGTAGGTCAGGCCGACGCTTTGGCTGCTGGAGATGCCCAGGCCCAGCCCGGCTTGCAGCGCCATACTGTCGCGGTCCAGGGACGTGCCTTCGATGGTGAAGGTGCTGTTGAACTCGTCCTTGTTCACCCATGCCGACGATTGGCGCACGCGGCTGTCGACGTCGCCGTACAGGTGTTTCCAGCTGGCGCTGGCGTGGGGTTTGAGGGTCATCTGGTTGTCCAGGGTATAGAGGCTGGTCATGCGCAGGCCGAAGATGCTGTTGAGGTTCGCCTGGGTCTGCTCGCCGACATTGAGGGCGCTGAGGCCGCCTTTTTCCTTGAAGCGCTCGCGTTGGTAACGCTGATAACCGACGCCCGCGAACGGTTCGACGGTGAAACTGCCGTGGTCCACGCGATAGCCCAGCTCGCTGAAAAGCGTCTGGCTTTGCGCAGAATACTTGCCCTTGAGCTGCTCTTGATGGTCGATGAAATCAAAATCGACACTGCGCTTGTTCAGCCCGGCGTGGTTGCTGTGGATTGCCCCCAGGCGCAACGCCAACGGCCCGTCCTGGCGCACCGCGTATGCCCCCAGGTGCCAGCTGTCGAGCGCGGCCTTGAAGCGTTTGGCGCTCAGGTCACTGGTCGTCTTGGCCCCCATTACACCCACGCGCCAAGCGGGGTCCACGGCCCAATCGGCGCCCAGCACCAGGCCCTGGTTACGCTGCTGTAAATCACCACCGCCGTGCTGGCCGTCCAGGCTGCCGGCGTTGCCCAGGCCTTGCAGCCAGACGCGGCTGTTGGCGTCGCCGTTCATCTCGCCCATGGCCGACAGCAAACTGCTTTGCAGTGGCTTGAGGCTGCTTTGGGTGGCGTTGCCCAGGTTGGCGTTCTGGCTGCCGGCCAGTTGCTCAAGCACCGCGCCGATTCTTCCGGGGGCCAGGTTGCCCATATAGCGGGCGTCATCTGCAATCAGATACTGCTCGCGCACGCTCAGGTTGCCTGACTCCAGCAAGGCATCCACTGCACGGTCCAGCACCTGGGCGACGCCCCGGCCATTGCCGGTGGTGGCGTAGTCAATGAAATAAAAAGGGCTGGCCGGGTCCGGTTCGCTGGGCGGTGGCCCCATATCCCCGCGTGCGGCGGCCAATTGAATGCTCAAGGCACTCAGCATGAAAGTGATGGCAAGGGCGAGTCGCTTGGATGTGCAGTGCATAGGGTCCGACCTCTGATATGTGAGGCGGGGAATTTAGCGAGGCGGCGGAGGGATAACTGTCAGGAGCAGCGTTTTAGGTGGGAGGGAGATGTCTTTAGTCCGGGGCGAATACATACGTGCGGGTTGTGGCCTGGACACGCGCTTTGTTGATCCAGAGCGCAAAGCAGGGCCTGGCCGAAGGCACCCTGCAGATCGGCGAAGCCGTGCGTCGGCTGGGCGTGGACGCCACCGGAGTGCACCAGAGCCAATGCGCCAGGATGTGCAAGATTTCCCTGCGCACCCTGGTGCATATCGAGCATGGCGAGGGCAATCAGACGCTCAAGTTGTTGAACGCGGTGTTCCGGCCGTTCGGTTTGCAGATGGGTGTGGTCAAGGTCCGGCGGTCGCTGAACTGACCGTCAGCCCCGGCATTGCGCCAGGCTTTTCGCCTGCCCATCCGCTGTCTGGTTAGTCTCGGATAGCCACGCCTCAAACCCCGCGCCTACCTTCGGCCATTCCCCATCGAGGATCGAGTACCACGCGGTATCGCGGTTCTGCCCCTTGACCACCATATGCTGGCGGAACACCCCTTCAAAACTGAATCCCAGCCGCTCGGCGGCGTATTTGGAGCGGGCGTTGCCGTTGTTGCACTTCCATTCCAGGCGGCGGTAGCCCTGCTCGAACGAGTGCCGGGCCAGCAGGTACACGGCCTCGGTGCTTTTGGGCGAGCGCTGCATCGGTGCGCCGAAGGTGACGTGGCCGATTTCGATGCGGCCCTGGGCCGGGACGATCGACATCAGGCTGAGGATGCCCTGCACGTCGCCGCTGGCGCGGTCGATCACGCTGAAAAAGTATGGGTCGCTGTTGGCCGCGTGGTTGTTCAACCACGCGTCGAACGCGGCGCGCTCGGGAAACGGGCCGTAGGGCAAATAGTCCCACAGCTTGGGGTCGGCGCCGGGGCCCTGGAGGGCTTGCCACAAGCCATCGGCGTGGCGGGCCGGGTCGAGTTTTTCCAGGCGGATAAAGCGTCCTTCGATCAATTGGGCGGTGGGCGCGGGGGCGCCTTTCCAATCTGCAAGTGAGGTCGACATGGGGTACTCCTTAAAGGCCTTTGCGAAATTGGATAAAGCCGGGACGTTCGGCAATGCGTTCATACAACTGGATCGCCGTGGCGTTGCTCTCATGGGTCAACCAGTGGACCTTGGCGCACCCCTCGGCCTTGGCGGTGGTGTAGACGAACTCGATCAGTTGGCGACCAACCCCGGTGCCGCGTTGGCCGGGTTCCACGAACAGGTCTTGCAGGTAACAGGAGTTTTCGATGCTCCAGTTGGAGCGGTGATAGATAAAGTTGACCATGCCCACCGCCTTGCCATCCTGCCAGGCCAGGGCCGAATGGGTCGGTTCGCTGGGGTCGAGCAGGCGTTGCCAGGTGCTGGCGCTGACTGCGTCAGGCAACTCGGTGTTATAGAAGCGCAGGTAGGCCTGCCACAGCGGTAACCAGGCGGCGTGCTCGGTGGCTGCTACCCGGCGGATTTCGATCTGGCTCATGTGCGGTCCTTGGGAATGAATCGGGCGAGGGTTTGGTCACGCATATCAACGCTGGCGGCCAGTCCTTCGCGCACCCCGGCAATGTCGGCCGCGCTGCGGTTCTGGCTGAGCTTGCGTTTGCCGATCAGGCGCTCGATTGGCAGGACGAAGCCGACGATGGCCTTGAGCATGCCGTCAATGTAGCTGGCCGGGGCGTCGCTGACTTTCCATGGCTGGGCGCGGCGGCCTTCATGGCGATCGGTCAGCGCACTGACCACCGCCAGCAAGCGCTCGGCATCGGTAAACACCTGGGCCTTGCCGTAGGCGTGTACCGCCAGGTAGTTCCAGGTTGGTACCACTTTGCCGTGTTCGGCCTTGGCCGGGTAGAACGCCGGGCTGACGTAGGCCTCGGCGCCCGCGAAGATCACCAGCGCTTCGCTACCATTTTGTAGGTCGCGCCACTGAGGGTTGGCCTTGGCCAGGTGCCCGTAGAGGGTGCCGTTGGGGCCCTCGTCGGGGTTGAGCAGCAGCGGCAGGTGGCTGGCTTGCAGGCCTTGTTCGCCAAAGGTCACCAGTTGCGCCAGGCGCGTGTGCTGGATCAGTTGCTGCTGTTCGGGCAAATCGTCGAGAGCAAAGGCGGACGGTGTGTACATGAATATTTTCCTTGGCGAATACGTGCATCCTAGGCAGGCTAATGGTCTGTTGTAAGAGCCATCTCAGACCAATTTCATAGGTCCAATATGTCGCCCATGTCGTTTAACCCTGCTGGTATCGAGCTTGATCGTCGCCAAGGCCTGACACGCCAGTTGTACGAGGCGCTGCGCCAGCGCGTGCTGGATGGGCGACTGGCCAGTGGCACTCGCCTGCCGGCTAGCCGCGACCTGGCAGCGGCCCTGGGGATTTCCCGCAATAGCGTGGTGCGGGCCTACGACCAGCTGTATGCCGAAGGCTTTATCGAAGGGCGGGTGGGTGACGGGACCTATGTGGCGCAATTGGAAAAAAAACTATCCACAAAAGTGTCCACAGGGTTATCAACAGGCTTATCCCCAGCTTTATCCACAATTCACGCCGACCTGCCTGGATTTTCATCCAGTGCAGTTATCCACAGCGGCGCCTTGGGTCGTCTGGAAAGCAACCATTTACCCTTGCCGCCGGCTGGCCCGCCACGGGCTTTTCGCGTGGGTGTGCCGGCCTTCGATCTGTTCCCGTTTGACGTGTGGGCCAAGCTGAATGCGGCTTTTTGGCGCAAGCCGAACCTGCAGCAGTTGTGCTACGGCGACCCGGCAGGGGACGCGCGCCTGCGCGGGCTGATCGCCGCCTACTTGCGTAGCTCGCGAGGCATGCAGTGCACTGCTGAGCAAATAGTGATCACCAGTGGCGCGCAACAGGCGATCAGCCTTTGTGCACAGCTGCTGGTGGAGCCCGGGGATGGAGTGGCGATTGAAAATCCCGGTTATCGGGCGGCTGGACATGCGTTCGCCATTGCCGGGGCGAAACTCCAAGGCGTGGCAGTGGACGCTGGCGGCATCGACTGCACCGCGTTGAACGCGCTCAGCGATTGCCGCCTGGCCTACGTCACGCCCTCGCACCAATACCCGACGGGAGTGGTGATGAGCCTGGCCCGGCGCCTGGAGCTGCTGGCCTGGGCAGAGCGCACCGGTGGCTGGGTCATCGAGGACGACTACGACGGCGAGTACCGCTACAGCGGCGCGCCCTTGGCCCCGCTGGCCGCCCTGGACCGCAGTGGCCGGGTGCTCTACGTGGGCACCTTCGGCAAGGTGGCGTTCCCGGCGTTGCGCCTGGGCTATCTGGTTTTGCCCCAGGCGCTGGTGAGTGCCTTCACCCGCCGCCGCGCCGTGGATGTGCGGCACTCTGAGGTCAGCACCCAGGCAGTGATGGCCGAGTTCATGGCAGCGGGGCACTTCCAGCGGCATATCCGCCGCATGCGTCGCGCCGCCCTGAGCCGGCGCAATGCCGTGCTGGCCGGCTGGCCGGCCGATGTGCCGGGCGTGGGGAGCCTGCCCGGTGTCGCGGCCGGCTTGCACCTCACCGTGCGGGTGCAGGGCCTGGCCCGTGAAGCGCAACTGGTGGCCCAGGCCTTGGCCGCGGATGTGGAGATCAACGCCCTGAGCAGCTACTGGCTGCCCGATACCGGGCCGGCACCGGAGCTGCGTGCCGGCCTGGTGCTGGGGTTTGCCGCCGTGCCCGAAGAGGCTATTGCCCAGGCGCTGGCCCGGTTGCGCCGGGCCTGGCAGGCCGGTTGAGCCTCAGTTCTGGAAGAACAGGGCACGCGCCAGTGGCGGGCGGATTTCACTGCGATAAATCGCGATCTGGTCGCGCTCGCTCAAGCCCGTACGGTGGATCGCGCCGCCGAGCTTTTGCTGGTCGCGGGTCTTGAGGTGGCCGGCGGTGTAGTTGTCGAGTTCGGCTTGCGGCGATTCGTAGTGGAAGTGCGCATACCACAGCACTTCCTGGCTTTGGTGATCGCGGATGGCGTACTCATCCAGATAGTTTTTGCCGGGCCCCTTGAGGCGTCGGCGGGTGACCACCTTGACGATGTTTACCTGCCCCAGGCTGTGCAGCCATTCCACCCGTTCGGCGGTGGGCAGTTGCTGTTTGGTCATGCTGATACGGGTGTTGGTGCCCAATTGGTAGAGGCGTTGCGCCGCCTCGTTGAGTTTGCGGTTGAGTGTGGCAGCAGAGGGGCGATCGCTTTCGGTGAGGTTGCGCTGGGTCAGCGCCTCCTCGACCGTGTTAACCGCCTGCTCCAGGCGTGCCGCGTACTGATGCAGCATTTCTTCGATCTCTACCGGGATGCGTCCGGCTTTTTTGGCATGCGCTAGCACCCGCTGCGTGGCGGCGGGTTCCTCATCCAGCAGGTGCTGACCATCGTTCATGCTGGTATTGAGGTCGGCAGCCTGTGGCTTGGGCAGCTTTGCGGCAGGCCTTGCGCGTTCCACCCACACGCCGGGGCTTTTTTCGTGGAAGGTGGCAATGACCTTGCCCGTCACCGGCGCCCTGACATCCAGCAGGCCTGCCTCGTCAGGCCGCAACTCCCCCACCAGCACGCCGCTGAAACGGGTCTTGATAACCTTTTTTTTCGGCGTCTGCGGCGTTCTGGACGAGCCGGCCTTGGGTTCCGGGGGCTTGCGCTCACGCAGCAGCAGCACCAGTTCGTGAGTCGCCTGCTGGTTGAATTCGTCGATCCGCTGGCGCAGGTCTTCCAGGGGCTCTCGCTGCACGTGTTCAGGGTATTCGGCGTGCAGGTCCAGCAAGCGCTGGTCAATGATGGCGAACTGTTCTACCAGGCTGTTGAGCACATCGAGGCGCTCGTCCGGGTTGCTGATGGTCGATTCGCTCAGGGTCTCGACCCAGGTCAGGATGTTGATATCGGCGCAGTTGACGATTTCATCGAGCTGGCGGTGCGCATCGGTGAACGCTTCGCCGGTGCCTGGCGTGATGCACAGGTAGCGGGTCAGGGTGATTTGCAGGGCTTTGAGGTCGTACAGCTTGAAGTGGGGCAAGGCGCGCAGCGTGGTCTGGATGATTTTTGTGCCCTCGATACCGAGCTTTTCCAGCTCGCGATAACGCGACTCGGCGTATTGCAGGCGCTTGATCATGTCCAGGTTGAGCTTTGATACCGTTCCGGCGAGCTGCGCCTGAAGCTTGGCGTCCCGCGAGGTGATCGTTTCCAGCTCCTGGAGCGTGGTCAATAGCTTGGTGCGAAACATGGGCAGGCGTTGCGCAACGGCTGAACGGGTCAGCAGCAGTTGTTGGCTCAAATAGTCAATCATGTTGCCCTGGTAATTGGGCACCGTGTCGATGATGTTCAGTGCCCGCAGTTGGCGGATGGGCACGTCGTATTCGGCCATGCGGGCGTCGACCTTGTCGATGTACGCCTCGCGCTGGCGCTCGGAGGAGGGGCCTGGCTTTGGCTCTATCGCCGCATGTGCCTGGGTGATTTCGGTTTGCCCGCGTCGCTGGTCGGCGTTGAACGCGTTGAGTTTTTGCCGCAGGTCGAGGATGCGCGAAGGTGCTTTGGCTTGTGCGGCTTTGCGGCGGTTCCTGAACCCGGCACCGCGCAGGCGCAGGCGGGTGTCGACAAACCATTGGCCGGCCAGGTTGCTTAGCAGCAAGGGGCCGTTGTGGGTGGGGCGTTTGGGGTCGATGATCATGACGTTGTCGTTCTCATCCACCGTCACCTCGAACCAGCGTGGGCCGACCGGTGCGTACCATTTATCGGCAAGGGCATAGAGATGCAGGTGCACCCCGGCCTCCGTGATCGGCTCCCCCAGCCCCTCGGGTTTGTCAATTTTGAAGCGATCCAGGGTCGCCCCCAGGCTTGAGGGCGCACGACTGAGTGCGCCGCTGCTGTGCAGGGGGCCTTGATGACGTGCGGCCAGGTCGCTCTCGGACACGTTGGCTTGCTGGCTGATGAGGACTTTGGGCGACGGCGGCAGTGCTTTTTGCGTCTTTTCCAGAACCGTGGTTTCAGGTTCTACCGGTGTGGGTTCAGGCTCCACCAGCGCCACCTTTTGCGCTGCTCGCTCAGGTGGGTGGCGCAAGGTCACGTGCAGCACCAGGGCCATGCCCAGGTTGAGCAGCAGGTCGACCTGAGCCGTCCAGGAAACCTCCCCATCGGGCCCCGGTTCGGCCTGGGCCGTGGCTTGCAGGTCGTCCATGATTTGCCAGATCCATGCGGCGATCCCCACCGTGCGCCCCAAAAAGGGCAGCGCCGCGCCGAAGATCATCCAGCCGGCCTGCCGGTAACTGGCCCAGCGCTTCTGCACATTGGACACCGATTGGCGGTTGGCCAGCTCCACCAGCGCATTGGCGTTGTCCGTGAACAACGTCGCCAGGGCATCATTGCCCAGCACTTCGTCGCTCAGGGCCATGGGGCCACTCATTTGCAGCACCACTTGCGGTTCCACCAGCGCGCGCACCACCGTCCATGGCGAGGGCAGGGCGGCGGGGAACACGTACTGCTCGTAGTTAAAGCGTATGTCTTCGGCCAGCCAGGCCAGCACCGAATCGCGCAGGGTGCGCTGATGCTTGATCGCATACAGCAGGTTTTGCCGGGACGGGAACTGGATCAGCACCGGAGCCAGCAACGGGCGATACAGCAGGCACGGGCCCTGGGTGTGGTCGCGGGGGCCGATCACGAACATATTCGCCACCCCATCCTGTTCCTTGCTGGGGCGCAAGGTCGGGACAAAGGCCAGGCGGCGGAACACGATCTCTTGCCCTTCCACCTGGCGCTCGTGCGCCTCTGCCTGCACGGCCGCCGCCACATAGCGATAACCGCGCTCGTCGATGCCATGCAGGCGCTGGATTTTCCACTGCAAGGCCAGCAGCGGCAGTTGCACCCGCAAGTGCGAGGTGTAGAGGGTCTGCCGGCTCTTCGACTCAGCAGGGTCGTCGAGCAGGGTGCGTTTGATCAGCGCCGGGTAGTGTTCGCCGATATCGAGGGTTTCGATCAGGTCCTTGAGGTAGGTGTAGGTCAGCCAGGTCGGGCTCTTGCCGCCGTTGTAGAGCACGCTGGTTGTTCCTGTGGGCAGCCCGGTGAGGTTTTCCAGGGCCAGGTCGATCAGGCTGCGCCGGGTGATGTCGCTGGCCCCGGGCAGCACAAAAGTGCCCCAGACCACCGGGCTCTCGATGCTGATCTCGACCTTGTCCAGGTTCAGGCTCGCGCCATTGGGTTGCTGTTTGAGTGTGCCTTGCAACTGCTCCCGGGCGTAGTCGCGGATTGCCGGGATACCGTCCTGGAACGTGCGCCCGTGGTTGTGGGTGTGCAGTTCGGCCAGGTCGATCAGGTAGCGGCTGTAGGTCGAGATGTCGAGGTCTGAGGCGCCGGTCAGCCACTCGGGAAGCTCTTCATGTATCTGGCGGATGTTCGACAGTGAGTGGCTGCTCAGGTCCTCAATCACCGGCAGGATGCGAGCGACCGCCTGGCCGCCGACCGCTGCTGCGGGAGGTGCTTCGATGCCGGACGAGCCCACCGAGCCGATGGCCTCCAGTTGCAGGGCGACCAGGTTACACGCCTGGCTCTCGAAGAAATCCCCCTGCGGTTCGTACAGGCGCCATTGCACGTTCACCTGCGCCGCACTTTGCGTCAGGCCTGTGGGCAGGGCTTGGCCGAAGGCGTCCAGGGAGTCGAATTTCGCATAACCAGTGCTCAGCGAATACGTGAGGATGCGCTGCTGTTGCTCGTGTACGCCGATCAGCACCGCGATATCCGACAGGCCAACGTGAATGGACTGGTTTTCGTGGCTGGCATCAATGTCGACCAGGTAAGCGTGGGTCTGGAAGGTATCGGAGGTTTTGCGCCTGGCCAGCTGCGGGAAGTGGAACAGCGTCCTGGCCATGGCGCAATCTTGTTCATCCCAGCCTTCCTGGGCCGTAACGTTCCATACGTTGCGCAAGGAATGGGCGAGTGTCTGCCAGCGGGGGCCTGCCAGGCCGTTGGAGGCATTCCAGTAGTCCAACTGCTGCTCCTGGAAAGCGCTGAAGATCAGGGCCGACAGCTCGTTGACCAGCCGTGCGATAGCATCGATTTTCACGGGCAGGTGGTCGGGGGGCTGGGCTGCGGGCTCCAGGGTGAGGAAATGCTCGCCGTCGATATAGATCACCGGCTCAGGCGACAGGGCCTGGTTGGCCAGGACCGAGGTCAGTGATTCGGTAGACGCCGGCGCTGCCTGGATCGCATCGCCGACGATGCGCCAATGCGGTGTGACGACCATGGCCAGGTCCGGCTCGATGTTCAGTGTCGGGTATTGCTCCTTGAGGGCTGCACGTAGCAGGTTCGCGGCGACTTCACGGATGGAGGGGCCGGTACTCAATTGCATCAGCAGCTCATAGGCACTTGGCGGACGGTTATGGGGGGCGGGTGAGTCGTTGGGCATTTGCAGCTCCTTGGCCAGTGGAAGGCTTGAAGAGCTGCACGGTAGTTTCTGCGGCGGCGGCGAAGACGGTAGATAAATACCCTGGCCGGGGCCGGTGCGCCCAGGCCAAGGTCAATCAGGTGCCGGACTTGATCTTGCTCCAGGCCCGGGTCCGCGCACGCTCGGCGTCGCGCTCCAGGGGCTTGAGGGTGTAGAGCGTGGCCATCGCCGCCTCGGTGGGATACAGGTTGGGGTTGTTGCGAATCGCCGGGTCGACGTGCTCGGTCGCATCCTTGTTGGGGTTGGGGTAGCCGACAAAATCACTGATGGGCGCGATCACCTGGGGTTGCAGCAGGTAGTTGATGAAGGTGTAGGCGTCCTGCGGGTTTTTCGCGCCCTTGGGAATGGCCAGCATGTCGAACCAGATCGGCGCGCCTTCCTTGGGCAGGCGCATGTCGACAATCACCCCGTTCTTGGCCTCCCAGGCGCGGTTGGCGGCCTGGGAGAAACTGCCGGAGTAACCGACGGCCACGCAGATATCCCCGTTGGCGATATCGGCCATGTATTTGGATGAGTGGAAGTAGGTGATGTAGGGGCGGATCTTCATCAGCAACGCTTCGGCTTTGACATAGTCCTTGGGGTTGCTGCTGTTGGGGTCCAGGCCCAGGTGCTGCAGGGCCAGGGGCAGGATTTCCGACGGTGAGTCCAACAGTGCCACGCCGCATTGCTTGAGCTTGCTGATGTGCTCTTCTTTGAAGATCAAATCCCAGCTGTCCACCGGTGCGTCGGCGCCCAGGGCGGCCTTGACCTTGTCCGGGTTGAAGCCGATGAGGATGGTGCCGTACATGTAGGGCACCGCGTGTTTGTTGCCCGGATCGTTGGCCTCGATCAGCTTCATCAGCTTGGGATCGAGGTGGTTCCAGTTGGGCAACTGGCTGCGGTCCAGGGGTTGGAACACCCCGGCTTCGATCTGCTTGGCCAGGAACACATTGGACGGCACCACCACGTCATACCCGGAGTTGCCGGTCAGCAACTTGGCTTCCAGGGCTTCGTTGGTGTCGAAGATGTCGTACACCAGCTTGATCGCCGGGTTCTGCGCCTTGAAATCTTCCAGGGCCTTGGGCGTGATGTAGTCGAACCAGTTGTAGACCCGCAGGGTTTTTTCTTCGGCGTGGGCGGCGCTGCTGAGCACGGCGGCGCAGAGTACAAGCGACTTGAGCATGTTCATTGGGCTGCCCCTTCAAAACCTTCGAGAACGTTGACGGCATTGATGCCGATTTCTGCCACCGCGTAACCGCCTTCCATCACAAACAGCGTCGGCTTGCCCAGGCGGGCGATACGCGTGCCCATGGCCAGGTAGTCCGGGCTGTCGAGCTTGAATTGCGAGATGGGATCGTCCTTGAACGTGTCCACGCCCAGGGACACCACGATGATGTCGGCGCCATAGCCCTCGATCTCCCGGCAGGCCTGCTCCAGTGCCGCGCTCCAGGTGTCCCAGGCGGCACCAGCCGGCAGCGGGTAATTGAAGTTGAAGCCTTCGCCGGCACCCTCGCCCAGCTCGTCGGCATAACCGAGGAAAAACGGAAACTCGGCCTGCGGGTGCCCGTGGATCGAAGTGAACAGCACATCGCTGCGCTCATAGAAGATCGACTGGGTGCCGTTGCCGTGGTGGTAATCCACGTCGAGGATCGCGACCTTTTTGTGGCCCTGGTCGATAAAAGCCTGGGCGGCGATGGCGGCGTTGTTGAGGTAGCAGTAACCGCCCATCAAGTCGCCAGCGGCGTGATGCCCCGGTGGCCGGCACAAGGCGAAGGCGCTGTGGGCGCCTTGTTGGATCGCCTGCTGCGCGGTCAGCGCGACCTGCGCCGCGCTGTAGGCCGCCTGCCAGGTACCGGCGGTGATCGGCGCACCGCCGTCGAAGCTGTAATAGCCCAGTTGGCCGTGCAGGCTGGTGGGCAGCACGCGGCGCAAGGTCCGGGCGGGCCAGGTGTAGGGCAGCAGGTCGCCGTCCTGGCCGAATTCGACCCAACGGGCCCAGGCACCCTGGAAGAACTCCAGGTAGTCGCGGCTGTGGATGCGCTGCAGCGGCGCCAGGCCAAAGTCCTGGGGCGCTTGCACCGGGCCCAGTGTACGGTCCTTGACCCGTTGCAGCACATGGTCGGCGCGCGAAGGCATTTCGAAGCAGGGCATCAACTGGCCGTCCATCAATTCGCAACGGCCATGGTGCAGGTGGTGATCGTGCGAGTAGATCGTCAGCATTTTTATTGTTCTCCGCAGGCAGGTTGGGATGCCTTGCAGTGTTGCGGTGCGCGCAGGTTTGGAGAACGGCAGGAGCGGCCAAAAGGGGATAAATATGGCCAAATTGTCTGTCCGAAATTCGCCCCTGCATGGGGCGTCATGCTCGAAATTGACTCGGCGCTACACCGCTCCAGCGTACAAAGGCATGCCGGAAGCTTGCGGTCTCACTGAAACCCAACTGCTCGGCGATGCGGTAGATCGGCCACTGGTCTTGCGCCAACAACTGCTTGGCGCGCTCGAAGCGCAGTTCGTCCAGCAGTTCCTGGTAGCTGCAGCCCAGGTCGTGCAGGTGCCGGCGCAGGGTGCGCGGCGAACAGTTCATCTGCTGGGCCAGGCCATCGAGCCCCGGTGCGGCGTGCAGTTGTGCCGCGAGCAACTGGCGGACCCGCCCCAGCCAGGCCTCGCGCCCGGTGAATTCGGTGTTCTGCTTGCGGCAGCGTTCGGCCATGGCCCGGTGGGTCACGGTGTCGGCCAGGGGCAAGGGTTGGGCGAGCCAGCGCTGGTCGAAGGCGAACGCATTGGCCGTGGCCTGGAACTGCAACGGGCAGTCAAAACACTCGGCATAGCGCGCCTGGTAATCCGGCGCAGCATGCTCAAAGCGCGCGCCCAGCAAGGGCAGCGGATGGCCGAGCAGGTCGTCGCAGATCACCTTCAGCGACCCCAGGCACAGTTCCACGTTGAAGGCGGTCAGCGCCGGGCTCTCGCGGTAATCGCTGGCGGTGAACCAGATACGCTCGCCGTCTTGCTCAAGGCTCAGTTCGAACAGTGTTCCCAACAGCGCCGGATAACGCAGGGCCAGGCGCAAAGCGTCACCGAAAGTGGCACTGGTGAGCAGGGCATAGCCGAGCATGCCGTACGCCGATACGTGCATCCGTCGCCCCACGATCAGCCCGATATCGCGCTGCAAGGCCACGGCATTGGCGCACACTTGCATTTCCTGGTGCGTGGCGATGCGTGTGTCGGCGCGGCTCAGGTCCGCCGCACAGATGCCACTGCCGGCCAGCAGCGCTTCGGCGGGCAAGCCTTCGGCCTTGAAGGTGCTGAGCACCAGGGAAACGGCGTTGAGGGTGGTGAGGTGGGAGTGCAGCATGGGAACTTCCAGCCAGGGGATGGCTGGAAGTGGAGCAAGTTATATGCCGCTCAGCTCAGTTCGCCGCACAGGTCCAGTTCGACCAGGCGCCGTACTTCGTCGTTGGGCAGCCCGGCGCCGAGCAAGGCTTGCAGCTTGCCGAACACGGCTTCGCGGGTCATGCCGCCACCGGACAACACACCGACCCCACGCAGGCGGCTGCCCGCTTCATATACGCCCAGTTCCACACCGCCTTCATGGCATTGGGTGATCGCGACGACCACGATGTGCCGAGCCTGCGCACGCTGCAGGCTGGCGAGGAACGCCGGGTTATCGCTGGGCCCGGTGCCGCTGCCAAAGCATTCGAGCACCAGTGCCTGGATGCCGCTGTCGACCAGGGCATCCAGTTGCCCGGCATCAATGCCCGGCACCAGCGGCAATACGCCGACATTGGCCAGGGCCTTGGGCTGGCGGTAGTCCAGGGCGGCAGGCAGCGCCTGGGCCTTGGCCACACCGCCGTTGCGCTGCAGTGCAGCAAAGGGATGGCGACCAAAACTGCGGATTTTCGCACAGCGGGTCGGCGCCATCAGTGCGCCGTGGAAGTACAGGTGCACCCCGGGCGCCAGGCCTTCACCCAACGCTGCCAGGGCGCCGCTGACGTTTTCCCAGGCATCGCTGTCGGGCACGCCGGCCGGCAGCATCGAACCGGTGAACACCACCGGCGCCGGCAGGCCCAGCAGTTGGAAACTCATGGCCGCCGCGCTGTAGGCCAGGGTGTCGGTGCCATGCAGAATCAGCACGCCATCGCAGCCCTCGTCCACAGCCTCGACCACGGCGCTGCGCAGGTGTTGCCAGTAGGCGGGCGTCATATTGGCGCTATCGATCAGCGGCGACATTTCCCGAAAGCGCCAGGCTGGCGCTGGTAGGTGGGCAAGCTGTTCGCGCATGCGCGCTTCAAAGCCCGAAGCGGGCGCCAGGCCGTTGGCGCTGGCTTGCATGCCGATGGTGCCGCCGGTGTAGAGCACCATGAGGGTGTTAGCTTTGGACATCGAACAATCTCCTGAACGAAAAACGCCGCCGGGCCCAGAGCATGCCCAAGGCCGGGCGGCGTGTCATCTATCTAGGCTCAGCGTTGCACTTGGGCGTTCAGCTCAGCAGTCGCTTGAGCGGTTGGCTCAGGCTGCACCGGGTTGGCCGGCCATGCGTTGCGGTCCAGGTCCAGGTCCGGGAACTGGCTGGAGTCGAACACCGGGGTCTTGATGCCCGCCGCGCGCTGGCTGTCGTAGTCGTTGAGGAGACGCATGGCGATCTTGAACAGGAACGCCAGGGCGAACAGGTTGACGAACGCCAGCATGGTCATGGTGATGTCGGCGAAGGCGAACACGGTGCTCAGGTTCTCGATCGAACCCCAGAAGATCAGCACCAGTACCAACGCGCGATAACCGATCAGCACCTTGCGGTTGTTGCCCACCAAAAAGCGCAGGTTGCTCTCGCCCAGGTAGTAGTTGTACATGATCGATGTAAACACGAACAACGCCAGGGCCACCGAGATAAACATCCGCCCCCAGTCACCGACCACCGCTGCCAGGGAGTTCTGGGTCAGGGCAATGCCGTCGCCTTCAAAGCCTGGGGTGTAGAAGCCCGAAAGCAGGATCAGCAGGGCGGTGCAGGTGCAGATGATGAAGGTGTCGAGGAACACGCTGAACGCTTGCACCACGCCTTGGGCGACCGGGTGTTCCACCGAGGCCACCGCGGCCACGTTGGGCGCGCTGCCCAGGCCGGCTTCGTTGGCGAACACGCCGCGCTTCACACCCATGATGATCGCGCTGCCCACCAGGCCACCGAAGGCCTGGTCCAGGCCAAAGGCGCTCCTGACGATGGTCGCGAGCATGGCCGGCACCTGGTCGAATTGCAGCACGATCACGTAGACCGTCACGGCGATATAGACCAGGGTCTTGACCGGCACCAGCAGGTCGGCAATCGAGGCAATGCGCTTGATCCCGCCGATAAACACCAGGCCCAGCAACACCGCCAGCGCCAGGCCGGTGTAGGTGGTGTCGAAACCAAAGGCGTTATTGAGCGAGTGGGTCACGGCATGGGCTTGCAGGCCGTTGAAGGCGAACCCGAAGGTCACCAGCAGCAGGAACGCCATGACCATCCCCAGCCAGCGTTTTTGCAGGCCGTGCTGGATGTAATAGGCCGGGCCACCACGGTAGGTGCCTTCGGCGTCGGTGCGTTTGTAGAGCTGGCCCAGGGAGCACTCGATAAAGCTCGACGACATGCCCACCAGCGCGGTGACCCACATCCAGAACACTGCGCCCGGGCCACCCAGGGTCACGGCAATGCCGACCCCGGCGATGTTACCGGCGCCCACCCGCCCGGCCAGGCTGAGCATCAGCGCCTGGAACGAACTGAGTTGCCCGGCGCTGCTTTTGAGGCTGTCGCGAAACACCGCGAACATATGAAAGAAGTGACGAAACTGAACGAAACGCGAGCGGATCGTGAAGTAACCACCGAGCCCGACAATGAGCACGATCAGTACTTTTCCTGAGAGGAAGTCGTTGATGACTTCTAGCATGGAGTATTCCTCGCTGTTTTTTTGTAAAGGCAAAAGCCGGACGGGTCGAAACATCGCGTTACACACCGTCGCGCAGGCAGCACGATAGGTGGGGCGAGTGCTCGTCCCGGTTCCAAGTCGCGGGTTGTTATTAGTTCGGCGTTCGCATGCGGTTGACGATCGTGCATGCGAAGAGGGGCGGCACTATACCTAGGTGTGCGCCAGCCGTCTGCAAGCAGCGCAACTGAGCGAGGAATGGTCGAAGCGTCACACTGACCTGATGTGGGGGCTGTCGAGCTTTGGTGAGGCTGCGTTAGGCATGAGTATCTACACGACTTGCTCTTTTTTGGTTGTGGGGTGTGAGTACATATCCGTTGCTGCGGTCATGGCCACTTAGGGTTCCGCCCTTACGGCGGCTCACTTTGGAAAAGCCCCAAAGTAAGCAAAGGGCTCTTGCCCCACCACTCGGCACCTCGCCTAGGCTCGGTGTGCCCGTCATCCGACATTGATTTGGGGGGCCGCCGCGATGGGCCATCCATGGCCCAGCGCGGCTAACCCGGCGTCCTGCCGGGTTACCCCCCAAATCAATGTCGGATGACGGCCAGCGTGGTTTAACGGGGCGCTGGGATCAAAATCACAAGCAACGCGAGGCGGCCTGACAGCCGACCTGATCGTCGAAGCGTACGCGTACCCTGTAGGAGCTGGCTTGCCTGCGATGGCGGTGTATCAGTCGATGAATCTGTTGGCTGACCTGCCGTCATCGCAGGCAAGCCAGCTCCTACAGGGGAATGCAGCTTCGCGCTCTGGCTTTGCTGTTGCTCTGTTTTTGATCTGGCTTTTGATCTTAGGCGCCCCGTTAACCACGATGGCCGCAGGCAGGTATTGCGCAGTGGGCACCCCGGCAGGATGCCGGGGTAGCCGCGACACGGCCATGGATGGCCGATCGCGGCGGGCCCACGGAGCAATGCCTGGCTGCGGGCATGCCGAGCCTAGGCGAGGCACCGAGTGGTGGGGCAAGAGCGCTTTGGTTACTTTCGCGCTTTTCGAAAGTGACCTGCCGTAAGGGCGGAACCAATAGCCGCCGTGACCGCAGCAACGGATATGTACTCCCCCCCACCTTTGACTTTTGTTGTCTGGTTAGAAGTAGTAACCAATATTCACGTTGGTGCGGTAATACCACTCGTTGCTGCCCACCGAACTGGTGTTGGTAAAACCACTGCCATTCTCTGCGCCGCCATAGGGGTTGGCGTTGCGCGCCCAGGTAAAGTCGACCCAGGCCATCACCGGCATGGCCAGGAACTGCGCGCCTACGGTGAACATCTGCGAATCATCCCAGTCGCTCTTGTCTTTCATCATCCGGCTGTAGTCGGTGTACAGCTTGACCTTCTTCAACTGCCCCAGCCTCGGCGTGTAGACGTCATAGCCGAGGTTGATCGACGCCAGGCTGGCCTTGGACGCGATCAGGTAGGCCGGGGTCAGGCCGTTGCCGCCCATCAGTACCGAGTCCTTGCTGACGCCGGTGGGGTTTTCGGGATCGTATTCGTAGCGGATGGCCTGGGTGGTGACGGTCCACAGCCCCTTGTTGATGATGGCGTGTACACCGGCGGCCCAATAGTCGCCATCGTCCTTGGTGGTGGCGTTGTACAGCTGGGCGGTGGCCAGCGAGGCGCCGATCTCGGTTTTCCAGCCATTGCTGTTGAAGGTGCGCGCCACGCGGGCGTTGAGCTGGTTGCGCTTCTCGTTGTCCTGGCGCGACTGGGTGAAGGCAATCGCGTTGTCGTTCAGGTCGGCGTAACGCCCGACTTCAGGCGAGTAGCGAAGGTCGCTGGGCAACATGCGTGGGAAAAAGCCAAGCTGCACGTCCCAATCCTGATCCTTGTAGCTGTACTTGAGGCCGGTGCCGGCACTCACTGCATAGCCCATGAAAAACGGCAGGTGGTAACTCCAGCCAAATTGCGGATACGGCTCCAGGCCAAACGGCTTGAACGGTGCGCCCAGTTGCAGGTTGGAGTTGGCATTGAGCCGATAGCCAACGAAGCCACGGTCGATGGAGCGCTTGCCGTCGTCCTGGAACCAGTAGCCGATATCGCTATAGAGGCTCTTGTAGGTGGCCTGCACGTCCAGGCGGAATGTGTCGAAGAGGAAGCGGCCATTGTTCTCGGTGGTGTCCCAATGCTCGTCGCGATAGTTGGTGCGCAGCGCGCCGCCGATGTCCAGGCTGGCGTCCCCGGCGTCACTGCGCCAGGCAATGTGGGGGAAAGGTTTATTGGCGGCGTTGGCCCGCACCGGCTCGGAAGGGATGGGTTCTGCGGCGAAACCGCTGAAACTGGCAAACATCAATCCTGCACATAAGACACGCTTCATAGAGACCTCTCTACCGGGTGATCGGCAACACTCGTCCGCTTGCCTTTAAAGGCAACTAAGGAGGGAGCGGGTCTTACCGGGTTTAAGTGTTGGTTCTTATTGTTTTATCGGCGAAACGCCGTTTAATCAGTGGATGCACGGGAGTAGAGCAGGAAGTGTGCCAGGCGGTAAATTAGTTTTGATTTTATAAAAAACCGCTTAAAAACAATTGTTTATATGGGAAACAAAGCGCTGTGTATAACCCTTGAAACAATCCGTAAGTGCGGTAACAAAGTTGCCCGTGATAGGTGCGTCTTTATTGCACGCTGCCAATGAAACGGGCACTTTGCGGGTGATCCTGTAGGCGCGAGCGAAGAACTTGAGGGTAACGCGGTTATTCAGAATAAACCGCGTTATCGTTAACGTTCTTCGCGAGCAAGCTCGCTCCTACAGGGGGGGCTAGAGGTCCAGCACCAACCGTTGGCTCTTGCAGCCCGAAACACACACCATCATCGATTTGTTCGCCGCGCGCTCGGCCTTGGTCAGCACCCCGTCGCGGTGGTCGATCTGGCCTTCCACCACCCGGGTTTCACAGGAGCCGCACACCCCCTCGCGGCAGCTGTGATCGATGTCGCAACCGGCTTCGAGCAGCACATCCAGCAAGCTCAAGCCGGGTTCCACCGACAGCGTCTTGCCGGACTTTTTCAACTCCACGCTATAGCGGTTCTGCGCATCTTCGCTGGGCGGCAGTTCGGCGGCGGTAAAGCGCTCGATATGGGCATGGGGATAACCCAGGCGCTCACAGGTGCCCTCGAACGCATCCAGCATCGGCGTTGGGCCGCAGCAGTAGAAGTGCGTATCCGCAGGTTGGCCGGCGAGGTAGGCGGCGAGGTCCGGCGGTACGCCTTTTTCGTCGTTGAAGTGGTACACCACCCGCGCATCCAGGCCGTTCAAGGCTTCCACCAATGCCGCTTCCTGGCGCGAACGTGCGCAATAGATCAGCTCGGCGGATTTGCCCTGGGCCAGCAGTTGGCGAAACATGCAGTAGATCGGCGTAATGCCGATGCCACCGGCCACCAGCACACTGTGGCTGGCGCTCAGGTCCAGCGCGAAGTTGTTGCGCGGCGCCGAGATCGACAGCGCCATGCCGACCCGCAGTTGGCTGTGCACATACTCCGAGCCGCCGCGGCTGTTGCGGTCACGCAGGATGCCCACGGTGTAGCGCCCCTGGTCGCTGGGAGAATTGAGCAGCGAGTAGCTGCGCACCAGGCCGTTGGCCAGGTGCAGGTCGATGTGCGAGCCGGCCTCGAACGGCGGGAACACGGTATCGCCCAACGGCCGAAACTCCACGCTGATGATGCCTTCGGCTTCATAGCGCAGGGTGTGTACGCGGGCGTTGAGCAGGGAGGGCTTAGACATCATTCACCTCTGTGACGGTACGCAGGTCGACATCGAGCCGGGCACTGGCCTCGATCTCGACCCGAAGTTCAGGAAACACCAGCGCGCTGACGGCCACCAGGGTGGACGTGGGAAATACGGCCTGCCCGGCGAAGAAATCGCGGCGTGCGCGGCCCACCTGGTCCTTGTCGGCGATATCGGTGAGGTACACCGTCAGCCGGTAGATATTGCCCAGATGCCCACCGGCCGCCGTCACCAGCGCCTGGATCTTGCCCAGCACCACCAGGGTCTGGGCGTAGCAATCCAGGGTCGCCTCGCGGCTGGCGGGGTGTGCGGTCATCCCGGACATCACCACCTCGCGACCGATCAGCAGCGCATTCGACCAACTGGCCCCGGCGGGCGCCACCACGACCGGGTTCATGGCAGTTGCTTCGCGTCGATCAGTTCGAGCTGGGCCTTGGCCGCGTTCTTCAGGTAACGGCGCATGCGCACCACACCCAGGTCGTGCTGGTAGAGGTTTTCGCGCTGGTTGGCGTCCGGTTCCATGAACTCCAGCAGCACCCGATCCTGCTCCAGCACGGCCCAGTGCCGCGCTTCCAGGCGGTTTTTGTAGAGGAAGCGCCAGGTGTCGCGCTGCCAGCCGGTCAGCGGTCGGCAGCGCCAGTGGAACACCGCCGAGAGCGCGCGGCTGCTTGGGGTGTAGCTGCCGATAATGGTGAAGTTGCCGCCCGGGCCGCCGGTTTTCGGGTAGGGGATTTCCAGGCGCAGCCAATGGCAGCCGTTGTCCATGAACTCGGTCCAGTCGAAGTTCACCCCGCGCTGGCCTTCCTTCTCGAAAAAGAACCCGTTGTCGGTGTCGCGGGTGACGAACTTGGCGGTGGCTTCGCCTTCACTCATCGAGTGCGACATCTTGTGCAGGTAGGTGCCGTGCATCGGGTCCATGACGTTGTCGATCACGTAGCGGTAGTCGCCTTTCCACTCGGTGTAGCAGACGAAGCTGCTCCACTCCGGGGACGTCAGTTGCTCGGGCAGCACCAGTTCCGGCGGGGTCGCTAAATGCGGGTCGGTGGCATTGAACAAAAAGATCGCGCCTGCCGCTTCGCGGGTATGGAACATGCGGGTCGGGCGGCTGCCTTCGAGTTTGCAGCCAGGGCTGCCCGGTACCTTGGTCACGGTACCGTCACAGCGCACTTCGATGCCGTGATACGGGCATTGCAGGCGATCACCCAACACCGGGCCCTGGGACAGCGGCGCACCGCGATGGGGGCAATGGTCTTCGAGGGCGTGCACGCGGCCATCGTTGTCGCGCCACAGGGCGATTTTGTAGCCCAGGCGGCGTACCGATACCGGCTTTTCACCCAGCAGGTCCGAGGGTAATACCGGGAACCAGAGGTCTTTGAGGCCATTGGCCAGATGGTTTTCAACAGGGTCGACGGTCAATTGCATAGTCATTGTTTTATTCCTTCTGCCGGGTCATTCGCCCAGCCGGGCCATCAGGGTTTGATAGGCATCTGCCGTCCACTCGCCGCTGGTCAGCGGGCAGGGCGGGCCGGCCAGGTTGAGGTGGGCGAGCAGGGCCGCCAACTCGGTAACGCCGTTGCCGAAGGCGCGCTCGATGGAGTCGCCCAGCAGCTCTTCAAACTGGGTATTGGGCCGTTTGCGCGCCTGATGGGGCTCGAGGAATCGTTCGGTAGTGCTCATGTCATTGACCTCCGTTGCGTACCCGTTCGCGGATGGTTTCGCGCACCGGGATAAAGTCGTATGTCGGGAAAACTTCAGTGCTGAACACGCCCCACGCCGAGCGCTCAAGCTCCACGTTAAGGGACGGCAGCAGGCCCGGCGCCAAGCGCAGGGTGACGATCTGGCCCAGGCCCATGGCCACGGTCCAGCTCACCACCTCCACGCCTTGCGGTGGAAAGCGCTCCCACCAGTCCTGCTGCTTCATGTGCCGCTGAATGTCTTCCAGGTTTTTTGATTGGTCGTGCTTGAGCAGCACGGTCACCAGCAAGGTGTCGCTCATGGTCAGGCCGCGCTTTGGGTGGGGATGGTCCAGGCGTCGTAGCCGTAGACCCAATCGGCATTGCCGCCGTCCTTGAGCCACTGGTTGCCGCGCGAGCCGATCTGGATCTGGCTGGTGCGTTCCAGGCGCGCCTGCTGATAGCCCTGCAAGGCAGCGGCGACCTGGGACGGGCTGTCGAGGTCTTGCAGGTAACGGGCGAGCACCACCGCATCCTCGATGGCCTGGCCGGCACCCTGGGCCATGAACGGCATCATCGGGTGGCACGCATCGCCCAGCAGGGTGATGGGTCCCTTGGACCAGAACGGCAGCGGGTCGCGCTCATACAGCGCGGTCTTGAGCACATCGCTGCACGCATCCAGCAGGGCACGGGCGTCGGGGTGGAATGCCTGGTAGTGGCTGCGCAGTTCGTCGGCATCGCCGGCGCTGGTCCACGACTCTTCGTGCCAGCTGTCCTGGGCGGTGGTGGCGAAGATAAAAATATCTTTGCCCTGGTTCAGCGGGAACGTAACGATCTGGCTCTGCGGGTTGGGGCCCCACCATTTGGTGAAGGCCTGGATATTCGGCACATGGGCCACCAACTCGGCCGGCACCACCGCGCGGTATGCCACCACCCCGGTAAAGCGCGGGTGCTCTTCGCCGAACAGCGCGTTGCGCACCACCGAGTGGATACCGTCGGCGCCGATCAGCACGTCACAGTGGTGCTGGCTGCCATCCTTGAAATGCAGGCAGATGCCGTCGTCAGTGTGCTCGACCCGTTCGGCACGCTTGGCGAACTGCACCTGCTCCAGCGGGAACACTTCGGCCAGGGCCGCCAGCAGATCGGCGCGGTGGATGGTCAGTTGCGGGGCGCCGTATTTCTGCTCGGCGGCGTCGGACATTTCCAGGCGTGACGTCTCTTCGCCGCTGTCCCACATCCGGCTGATACGGTGGGTCGGCCGCGCGGCCGGGATGCGCACGGCGGCGCCAATTCCCAGGCCATCCAGCGCCCGTACCGCGTTGGGGGTGAGGTTGATGTCGGCACCGACCCGCAAAAAGGCCTTGGACTGTTCAAACACGGTGACCTGGTGACCGGCGCGGTGCAGGGCGATCGCGGCGGTCAGGCCGCCGATGCCGGCGCCGGCGATAGCAATATTTAAGGAAGGCATGTGCGACTCCTGCTCAAGGTTTCGGTTTGTCGGTGAGGAACTTGCCTTGCGGCGCCTCGACGTGTTGCTGGCGCCGGGTATTGCCGTCGATACCCCCGGCAATCGCCCATTCGGCGAACACCGTGGGCCCCGGCTCAAAGGTGCGGGGCTGCCATTCGCCGGTCAGTTGGTCTTCGTCGGCGTAGTACTCCACCAGCGCGCCGGCGGGGTTTTTGAAGTACCAGAAAAACGCCGAAGACACCGGGTGGCGCCCAGGGCCGATCTCGGTCGGCCAGCCGCTGCGGGACACGTGCATGCCGCCGCCAAACACCTCGTGCACATCGCGTACGGTAAAGGCCACATGGTTCAGCCCCGCCCGTGGCGCCGGCAGTTGCAGCATGAACAGGTCGTGATGGCCGCCTTCCTCGGCGGTGCGCAAAAAGGCCCCGCGATCCGGGTAGCGGTCCGAGGCCTGGAAGCCGAAACGTTCGTGGTAGAAGGCTTCGCAGGCGTTTACGTCCTTGACGAAAAACACCACATGACCGACTTCAATCGGCGTGGCGCGCTCGTAGATCGGCGCCGCCTTGTTGATCCGACCCTTGGTCTGCCAGGTGTTGTGGCCGCTGCATTCAATCTCCAGCTCACGCTTGCGCGTCACTTGCAGGCGGATCGCCAAGCCGTTGGGGTCGGTGCAGCCGATACGCCCGTTGCCCTCGACAAACCCCGGGTCGTTGGCGATGCGTTCGGCGTACAGCGCAAGGTCCGCCGCGTCGGCCACGCCCCACACCACTTCGCGCACGGTCGAGCCGGCCTCGATGGCGGGCGGCAGGCCGGGTTTGTTCAGGTCGGCGAGCACTACGCGGCAGCCGTTGAGGGTCTCGAAGATCACCTCATCGGGTTGCGCGCTGACCTGAGTCAGGCCCCAGTCGCTGAAAAAACGCACGCAGGTGTCGAGGTCCTCGACGCCATAGGTGACTTCATCAATACCTAAAACGCTCATCACGCTACCTCGTGTGGCACACCGGCCCAGGCCAGTGGCTGTTGGTTCATGCCCCAGTAGAGGCTCTTTTGTTCCATGTATTGCAGGATCCCCAGGCGGCCTTTTTCGCGGCCCAGGCCGCTGTCGCGCCAACCGCCGAACGGCGTGGAAATCGAGAACTGCTTGTAGGTGTTGATCCACACCGTGCCGGCCTGCAAGCGCCGGCCCAGGGCCCAGGCGCGCTTGTAGTCGCGGCTCCAGATGCCTGCCGCGAGGGCGTACAGGCTGTCGTTGGCCTGCTCCAGCAGTTGCTCTTCATCGTCGAAGGGCATGGCCACCAGCACCGGGCCGAAGATTTCTTCCTGGCACACCTGTTGTTGGTTGTGCAGGCCTTCAAGGATGGTCGGCGGGTAGAAGTAGCCCTGGTCATACAGGCCGCCGCTGGGGCGCTGCCCACCCAGGCGCAGGCGCCCGCCTTCGGCCAGGCCGAGGGCGACGTAGCGTTCCACCGATTCACGATGGCTGGCGCTGATCAGCGGGCCCATCTGCGTGTTTTCGTCGGCCGGGTCGCCCATGCGCAGGTTCGCGGCGGCGGCTACCAGGCGTTGCATAAAGGGTTCGTACAGGGCGCGCGCGACAAACAGCCGCGAGCCGGCAATACAGGCCTCGCCCGAAGAGCTGAAGATGCCGTAGAGCACGCCCGCCACTGCGTGGTCGAGGTCGGCGTCATCAAGGACGATGGTCGGCGACTTGCCGCCCAGCTCCAAAGACACCGGCATCATCTTGTCGGCGGCGATATGGGCGATGTGCTTGCCAGTGCGGGTGCCGCCGGTGAACGACACGCGCTTGACCAGCGGGTGGCGGGTCAGTGCGTCGCCCAACAGCGAGCCCTTGCCGGGCAGCACGCTGATCAGGCCCTTGGGCAGGCCGGCCTCTTCACACAAGCGCGCCAGGCGCAGGGCCAACAGCGGGGTGATTTCCGCTGGCTTGATCACCACCGCATTGCCCGCCGCCAGGGCTGGCGCGACCTTTTGCGCCTCGCTGGCAATCGGCGAATTCCACGGGGTGATCGCGGCGACCACGCCCATCGGCTCATACACGCTCATGCTGACGAAATCGCCGCGCGAGGGGGTGATGGTTTCTTCCAGGGTTTCGCAGGCGGCGGCGAAGAACTGGAAGGTGCCGGCCGCACTGGCCACCAGCGCGCGGGTTTCATTGATCGGCTTGCCGTTGTCCTGGCGTTGCAGTTGCGCCAGTTCTTCACTGTGCAGGCGGATCAGCTCGGCGATGCGGTACAGCACGCTGGCCCGCTCATGGGGTTTGCGCTGGGCCCAGCCGCTGTGCAGGAAGGCCTGGTGTGCGCCCTGGATGGCGTCTTCCACATCCTGCAAGTCGGCAGCATTGAGCCAGGCCACGGCCTCGCCGGTGGCCGGGTAGCGGCTGGCGTAGCGTTCGCCACGGCCCAGGCGCCAGTGGCCGGCGATGCAGATCGGTAAAGTCTGTTCGAGAGTCATCGACGGGCTCCTAAATTGAGATGGCATGGGCGTGGTTGCCCAGCGCACGGACCACGCTGTACACGGTCAGCGCCGAGGTCTTGGGGTTGGCCAAAAGCGGCTTGCCGCGCAGGCTCAACTCGAAACGGCCAAAGGCGCCACGGGCTTCGAAGTGGTGGACGTTTTCGTCGCTGTGGGGGTCGGCGATCAGCGTGACGTGGGTGCGATCCAGTCCCAGCCCGGCCAGGGACAGGGTGGCGGCGACGTTGGCGTTTTTCGGATACAGCCGCGCGGCTTCGCGGGCGCTGCCCTGGAAGATCACCGTGGCTTGGCTGATGGTGTCGAGGTCGCACGCCTGCTCGCCGGGAGTGTTTTTCCAGGCGCGGGCCGGCTTGCGCCCGGTGTAGTTGACCGAATCCAGGCCGCCGACCTTGGCCGCCGACAACGCATCAATACCGCCAATCGCACCGGGCAGCAGCTCGATGCGGGTCTTGCCGCGCTCAGCGGCTGCTTCCAGGCGCTCGACCAGACCCACTTCGGACAAGGCGCCGACCGACACAATCAGGCAGGCAATCCCACGCTCCAGGGCCGGCAGCACATGTTCCTCGATAGCGCGGTGGCCGGCGCATTCCACCAGCAAATCCGGGCGCGTATCGGCGGGCAAGGCGGTGAGCACCTGCGGCGGTCGCTTGAAACTGGCCAGGCGCTGGCGCACCAACGCCTCGGAGCCCTCGGAGGCGATGACGTAATCCACGCACAGCTGCGGATCGTTCTCCAGCAACTCCAGCACGCCGACGCCAATGGCGCCGCAGCCGATCATGGTGATATGCAACATGCGGCGATCCTCAGGCGGTGGCCTTCTGGGCTTTGGTTTCGCTGTTGGGCGGGCCGGCGAACTGGGTGGCGAAATTGCCCACGCTGAGCATGTCCACTTCCAGCAGGAACGGGCCGGGTTGGCTCAGGGCGCTGTCGACCACCTTGCCGAAATCCTTGAGGTCGGTGACCAGGCCGTGGCGCAAGCCCATGGATTCGGCGAGCTTGGTGTAGTCCGGGGTGTGCAGGTCGACATAGCAATGCCGGCTGCCGTAGACCGCGTCCTGGATATTGCGGATCACCCCATAGCGCTGGTCGTTCATCAGCAGGATCACCAGGTTGGCGCGCTCCTGGACCAGGGTCGCCAGCTCACCCAGGTTGAGGATGAAACCGCCATCGCCCGCCAGGGCGAACACCTTGCGCTCGGGCGCGGTTTCAGCGGCTGCGACCGCGGCGCCGATGCCCATCGCCAGGCCTTGGCCGATACCGCCGCCCAAGGCGTGAACCCCGGCACGCGGGTGGTACAGGTTGAGCAGGCGGTTGCCCCAGATGCTGTTGGACAGGGTCACATCGCGCACCCAGGAGAAGTTGCGCCCGGTGCTGGCCTGCAATTGCTCGACCATCGCCGAGTACGGGCCCAGGTCCGCCACCAGTTGGTTGCGCGATTGCTCGCGCACGGCCTTGAGTTCGACGAGGAATTGCGGATCGGTATGCAGGCGGCCTTCCAGGCGGTCAGCCAGGCCGTCCAGGGCCAGGGCCGTATCGCCGCAGATAAACAGCTCGCTGGCATAGCTGCGGCCTTCGATGGCCGGGTTGGCGTCGATGCGCAGGGTGTTCTGCGGCAGCTTGAGCGCGTACTTGAAGGTCTCGTTGCTGCGCAGGCGCGACCCGGCGATCAGCAGTGCATCGCAGGTTTGCAGGAACTGCTCGACCCGTTTGTTCTGCGAAAAGGCCCCCAGGCAGCGCTCGTCGTCTTCATTGACCACGCCACGGCCTTGGGTCGAGGTGATCACCCCCACGCCCATCGCCAGCAGGCGCTTGACCTGCGCCCCGGCATGCCGTGCGCCGCCACCGAGCCAGAGCATCGGGCGCTTGGCACTGGCCAGGCGCGCGGCCACCAGGTCGAGGGCTTCCGGTGCCGGCACGGCGACCGGGATCGGCAGCGGCGACAGGTCGGTAGGCATCGGGATAAAGGTCGACTGGATATCGATCGGGATCTCGACGCTGACCGGGCCGGTGGGCGCGGTGAGGGCGGTCTGTACCGCGAGCTTCAGGGTGCTGATGGCGGTCTCGACGCTGCGCACGCGAAAGGCGGCCTTGGACACGGCCTTGAGCATGTTCAACTGGTCGCGGGCTTCGTGGATATACGCCAGTTCCTGATCCAGGTATGGCGTCTCGATCTGCCCGGTGATGTGCAGCAGCGGGGTGCCGGCAGTCTGCGCTTCAACCATGGCGCCGGCGGCATTGCCGGCGGCGGTGCCGGTGGAGGTCAGGCACACGCCCAGGCCGCCGGTGGTACGGGCATAGGCGTCAGCCATGTTGGCGGCGCCGGCTTCACCCCGGGCCATGACAAAGCGGATATTGCCGCGCACGGCGAAGGCATCGAGGATCGGCATGTTGTGGATCGAGATCACGCCAAACGCGGCCTTGACGTCGCATTGTTCGAGAAAGGCGGTGATGGCAGCGCCCACGGTGACAGTGTTTTCATTACGCATGGCGGGACAGGCCTCCGGATACATCGATATGGCTGCCTGTGGTGTAAGCCGACAGAGGCGAGGCCAGAAACAGGATCGCGCGGGCCGCTTCAATCGGCAGGCCCAGGCGCCCCAGGGGAATATGTTTTTGTTGGGCCAGGCGGGCGGTCCATTGCGCCCAGTCGAGGTCGCGTTCTTCACGCGCTTCGAAGCGGCGGCGCCATTGCCCGGACTCCACCAGGCCAATCAGGATGCCGTTGACGCGGATGCCTTGCGGGGCGAACTCGGTGGCCATCGAGCGCACCAGGTTCTTGATCCCGGCGCGGGCGGCCGAGGTGGCGACCATGTGCGGCTCCGGCTGGCTGGCCAGCAGTGAGTTGACGCAGACGATGGCGGCATCGGCCTGGTTTTGCAGCTGCGGCTTGAAGGCGCGGACCGGGTTGATCACCGAAAAAAACTTCAGGTGCAGCTCTTCGGTCCAGGCGCTGTCGGTGGTGTCTGCGAAGGTCGAGACCCGGCCTTGCCCGGCGTTGTTGATCAACACACTGGCGGCGCCCAGCGCGGCCTGGCTGGCGCTGGCAAAGGCGTTGACCGCTTCGCCATCGAGCACATCGCACACCTGGGCCAGCAGTTGGCCTTGGGGGAAACGTTGGCGCAGGTCGCTTTCGGCACGGCGCAGGCGTTCTGCATCGCGGCCGCAGAACGCAACGGCGGCGCCGGCTTCCAGCAGCAGCTCGACGCACGCCAGGCCAATGCCCGAGGAGCCTCCGGTGACGATTGCGGTGCGGCCCTGCAATGGATAAAGGCTCATCTCAATCTCTCATCAAGGCAGTGACGCGGGGCTGGCTGCTGTGGGCGCCGCCGTTGTAGTTGAGCAGGCGCGACAGCTCGTCGGCGCTGCGTCGTACCTGGGTCAACAGCTCTTCAAAATTCACATGACCGATCTGCGTGGTCGGGATGGTCACGCCGAGGGCGGCCACGATGTCGCCGCTCTGGTCGCGCACGGGCGCGGCCACTGTGGAAATCGCCGATTCAAAGAACCCTTCGCCGCTGACAAAGCCGCGCTGGCGGTCGGCCTGGAGCATGTCGAACAGCTCCATCACGGTTTTGGGGGTGCAGTGGGAGTGCTGTTCCAGGTGTTCCTCGGGGTACAGCTCGCGCAGTTCGGTCAGTGACAGGTCTTCGAGGAGGATGCGCCCCAGCACCGTGGCATGGGCCGGCAGGCGGGTGCCGACGTTGACCGCGTTGGAGAACACCGACGGCGGCGAAACCTTGGCCACATAGACGATGGAACGCCCGTCGCGCACCACCAGGTTGCTGGGGTAGTTAACCCGGTCGCACAAACGGGCCAGCAGCGGCTGGCCGAGTTCGGTCAGCTCCAGCGAGGCCAGGTACTCGAAGCCCAGGCGCAGCACCGACATGCCCAGGCGGTATTCGTTGCCGCTGCGGGTGACGAAGCCCATGGTTTCCAGGGTGGTCAGCAGGCGGAAAATGGTCGAGCGCGGCAGCGCCAGGCGCCGTGCCAGTTCCGGCGCGGTCAGGGTGCGGTTGCGCCGGCTGAACTCGCAGAGCAGCAGCAAGCCGCGCTCCAGGCCCGGCACGATGTATTTGTCCTGAGCATCCTTCAGCAGATCTGAGTCGTTCATAGGGTTCTACCTGTCAGGGATTGTTTGAGGGCGTAGGCCAGGCGACCGGCAACCACCAGCGGTTGTTCGATGGGGCTGGCATGGCCTGCGTCGGCGATCAGGTTGAAGCTGGCACCCAGGGCCTTGGCCACGCCCAGGCAGGTGTCGGGCGTGGTGATGGCGTCGGCTTCGCCGCAATGCACTTCGCAGGGCATTGCAGGTTGGCCGTGGCGCAGCAGGTCGTCGCCGCACAGCAGCTCGACGGCCTGGCGATAACCCAGCGGGTTCAGGCGGGCCATGTTCCAGTGCACCCAGGCCAACGCTTCGGGCTGGGCCCGCGGCGAGAGCATGTGGGCGCTGCGTTGTGCGGCCAGGCCGGCGATACCCAGGCGTTGCAGGTCATCCAGGCGTTGCTGGCGTACTTGCTGGCGCTGCTGGCTGCGCTCGGGTGCGCCATAGCCGCGAGCCGGGCTGATCAGCACCAGGCGGCTCACCCGCTTGGCCTGGGCACTGCGGGCCAAGGCCAGGGCGGTCAGCGCGCCCAGGGAATGGCCGACCAGCACGCACTCGTCCACTTCCAGCGCATCGAGCATCTGCACCAGGCGCGCGGCGTATTGCTCGGCCTTGGGCACGTCCGACTCCAGGGGGCTGGAGTCGCCATAGCCGGGCGCGTCCCAGGCGATGACCCGGGCCTGGGCCGCCAGGTGCTGTGCCACTTGCAGCCAGGACGCCGCGCCCGAGCCGATGCCGTGCAGCAACACCACCGCCGGCCCCGTGCCGCATTCGCGCAGGGCCTGCTGGCCACCGGCGGCGGCGACCAGGCGCTGGGGGAAGTCGCGCTGCAGTTGGGCTTGCAGGTCGGCCGTCGGCGCGGCTTGGGTGAGTCCTGGCAACATGGGCTTACCCGCGCTTGATCGAGGCCAGAGGGTGCTCTGGCGGATAGGTCGGGGTGATCGGCTTTTTCGCGCCGAGCATCACGCACATCAGCGCGTCTTCGTCGCCGATATTGATCTCTTCGCGGTACACGCCCGGCGGCACGGAAATCACGTCGCGGTCGGTGAGGATGGTTTCGAAACGCTCGCCGTCCTTTTCCAGTACCACCTTGAGTTTGCCGCGCAGCACGAAAAACACTTCTTCGACGTCAATGTGCAGGTGCGGCGGGCCCTCGTGGCCGGCCGGGATGACCATGGTGGAAAAGGTGAAGTGCTCCGACGGGATGGTGTTCATGTCGGTGCTGATGCCGGTGCCGCCAGTGCCGATGTAGCGCATTTGCGCACGGCGGAACTTGGGGTCGTAGTCGGCCTGGAACTTCAGGGCATCCCAGTCGTACTTGCGCGTCTCGTAGCGGGCGATGCGCGTGCTCATCCAGCTTTCCAGGCTGGCGCCGGCAGGGCGGTCCCAGCTTTTTGGGGTGTCGTTTTGGGCAGATAGATCAGTCATGACAGTCTCCAGATCAAGGCATGACGAACCCGCCGTTGACCGGCAGGGTTTGTCCAGTGATAAAGCGGGCAAGGTCGGACAGCGCGAACAGCACGGCGCCGCTGACGTCTTCGGGCAATTGCGGGCGTTGCAGGGCCCGTTGGTCGTTGTACAAACGGTGGCGCGCCTCGGGCACGTAGGCGGTGGCTTCCACCAGCACCAGGCCAGGGGCGATGGCGTTGACGGTGATGTTGTCGCTGCCCAGCTCACGGGCCAGGCTGCGGGTCATGGCGATGATCGCGCCCTTGCTGGCGACGTAGGCCAACAGGTTCGGTGCACCCCACAGCGGGGTGTCCGAGGCCAGGTTGACGATGGCGCCCTGGCCGCTGGCGCGCAGGGCCGGCAGGCAGGCGGTGGTCATCAGCCAGGTGCCGCGCACGTTGACCTGCATCACCTGGTCCCAGGTGTCGATGCTCAGCTCTTCGCAGCCCTTGCCCCCGGAGTTGGTGATCGAGGCGTTGTTCACCAGGCCGTCGAGGCCGCCCAGCAGGCTGATCGTCGCGTCGACACAGGCCTGGATCGAGGTGGGTTGCGCCAGGTCGACAGCCACGGCCTGCACGTCCAGGCCCAGCGCCCGTAATTCACCGGCGGCCTGCTGTACACGCTCGTGCAGCACATCGGCAATCACCACCCGGGCGCCGGCCTGGCCGATGGCCTGGGCAAAGGCATAGCCCAGGCCCCGAGCGCCACCGGTGACCAGCACGCGGCGGCCTGCAAGCAAAAGGTCATGGCGGCTCATCACTGGGTGCTCAACATGGCTTTGGGCATGTAGTGCAGGACGCGTTTTTCCGCCCACACCACTGCGCCGTAGGCGATCACCCCAATCAGGGTCAGCGCGACAATGGCGACGAACACCCCAGCGGTGTTGCCCTGGCCCTCGGCGTCTACCAGCAAGAAGCCCAGGCCCTGGTTGCCACCGACCAGCTCACCGACGGTGACGCCGATCACGGCCAGGGTCGAGGCGATACGCAGGCCGGAAAACAGTGCGGCCATGGCCGACGGGAACTCCACCAGGCGGAAGATCTGCCAGCGGCTGGCATTCATGGTGCGTACCAGGTTGATCATGTCCGGGTCGACGGTGCGGATCGCCGAGAGCACGTTGATCATCACTGGGAAAAACACGATCAGGATCGCGATCAGAATCTTCGGGTAGATGGTGTAGCCCAGCCACATCACGAACAGCGGCGCGAAGGCGACTTTCGGGGCGATCTGCAAGGCCAGGATGTACGGCGACAACATGGCTTCGGCCGCCGGCGACAGGCCCAGCGAGACGCCGATCATCACTCCCAGCAGGGCGCCGAGGGCGAAGCCGACGACGATCTCCAGGGCGGTGATCAGGGTGTGTTGCAGCAGGCCGCCGGTTTGCCACATCACCAGGCCTTCCTGGGCCACGCGGCTGAGTTTGGGCATGACGAACTCGGGCATGCCGAGCAGGCCGGGGCCCCATTGCCAAAGCACCAGGAACAGGATCAGCAGCGCGACGCTACCGAGCACGGAGTTGTTGTTTTTCATCGTGTACGTACCTCAATGTCCCGGTGGTTCACTGTGCGGCGACCGGGCTGTCGACGAATTGGTTGGTGAAGAGGTCTTCAAGCGGAGTCGCCTGAGTGACGATGCCCTCGCTGACATAGAACTGCAGGACCTTGTCCAGGTGCTGCGGATCGATGTGCCCGAGCACGGCCTGCTTGGCGTAGACGTGTTCGACGTAGAGCTTGAAGATCTTCTCCAGGGAGTCTTCCTTGCCGGCGTAGGCCGGTACCGCCTTGGCGAAGGTCACGGCGGCGGCGCGCGGGTCCTGGATGATGTCGCGCATGCCTTGCAGGGTGCCCTGGACCACGCCGCGCACAATCTGGGGCTGGTTCTTGATCGCGTCGTCGGAGGCGAGAATCGCCTGGGCCATGCTCTCGAAAATCTGGTCCTGGGGGATCAGCTTGATCTGCACCCCGGCTTCCTCGGCATTGATCACCCAGTCCGGCACGCCCGCCATGGCCTGGGCCTTGTTGGCGGAGAACAATTGCCAGACCCCGGCGGGGCCGGCGGCCTGGATGTTCACGTCGTTTTTGCCCAGCCCGGCTTTGCGCAGCGAGGCGAGCAGGGCGTAGTAAGTGGTGTCGGAGTACGACATCACCGTCATGGTCTTGCCCTTGAGGTCGCTGACGCTGTTGATGTTGTCCTTGGCGTTGGTGGCGATCATCGTCACCCCGCCGTCGCCCAGCACCGCCACGGCGCGCACCGGGATGCCATTGGCCCGCACCACGATCGGCGTGTCACCGATGGCTCCGCCGATCAGCGCATTACCGGCGCCGATCTGCTTGGCCACGTCCACGCCACCTTTGGCGGCGATAAAGGTCAGGTCCAGGTCCTGGGCCGTGTAGTAGCCCTTTTCCTTGGCGATGATCCACGGAGCGAACGCGGGCGAGTTGGGCGGCGCCGGCAGCAGGTAGGTGACCTTGGTCGGCTGCGCCTGGGCGGCACAGGCCATGCCGAGGCCCAGGCTGAGGGCGCAAAGACGTTGAAACAGAGACTTGAGCATGGGGACTCCGGAATCGGTTGGGGGCCGCAAGGGCGGTGATCAGTGCAGTTCGGTGTCGGCGCCGACCTGGAGCAACTCCATCAGGCGGCCGACCAGCGGGCCGATTTCCGGCAGCTTGCGGCGCTCCAGGGGGTTGTCGCGAAACGGCAGGTCGATACTGATTTCCTCGATGATCGTGCCGGGGCGGGCGCTCATGACCAGCAAGCGGTCGGACATGGCGATGCCTTCGATCAGGTCATGGGTGATGAACAGCGCGGTCTTCTTCTCGTCGAACAGCATCCGCGCCATGTCCTGTTGCAGGATCATCTTGGTCTGGGCATCGAGGGCCGAGAACGGCTCGTCGAGGAACAGCACCTGCGGGTCGATGGCCAGGGTGCGAGCCAGGGCGGCGCGCTGGCGCATGCCACCGGATAGCTGGAACGGGTAGTGATCGGCGTAGCCATTGAGGTGGCAGCGCTCGAGCAGGTCGAGGGCGACTTTCTGCCGGGTGGCGGCGGGTACGCCCTGGATCTCCAGGCCCAGTTCGACGTTGCGGCGGATGCTGCGCCAGGGCATCAGCAGGTCCTTTTGCAACATGAACGCGACCTGCGGCACCGGCCCGGTGACCGGCTCGCCACCAACGAACACTTCACCTTCGCTGGGGCGGTACAGGCCTGAGCCCATGTTCAGGATGGTGCTCTTGCCACAACCGGAAGGGCCGATGATCGACACCACTTCACCCCGGCGAATCTTGAAGTTCACCTCGCGAATGGCGAAGGGCGCGTCTGCTTTACCCTTGGCCGGGAAACATTTACCGACATTGCGAAATTCAATTTCAGTCGGCTCCAGCTCTTCCCTGAGAGCTTGGTTATTCCATTGGGGCGTCACGGCGTACATCTCTTTCACAGCCATCAGGTAGGTACTCTGGTCTGTTTTATAGGTGATACGCCGTTTAGTGCATGAACAATGCCAGGGGGTTATTTCCTACAAACTATTAGTAAATATCCTTTGATATTAGTGATTTAGGTTCTAGTAGTTGGAAGTTGGTTGTTTCATATATGAAGCGTTGGTTCTTATATGGCACGAAATTGCACACTGCTTGAGCGTGTAATGGGAAGTTGCAAGAAGTCGGTGCTTTATTGGGTAACGCGGGGAAGTTGCGAAAGGCGTTATTTGTTTTATATGTAAAACGCATTCGAGGGACTGGTTGCGTTTATGTAGGAGCCGGCTTGCCGGCGATGGCGTTCTTGAAATGTTGTACCTGCCTTGAGGACCTCATCGCCGGCAAGCCGGCTCCTACAAAGGTTGGGGGTTGGCAAATTGCGGGCAAAAAAAAGGGCCTGAAGAGCAAGTCTTCAAGCCCTCAAAAGGGTGAGAGGTGTCTAGTCCCTCAACCTGGTGAGCGGTGCTACATGCGTTCAGGCCTTCAAAGGCACCAGACGCGGGGCAATCATGTTTTCCGGGCGCAGGATGTCGTCGAGCATGGCGTCGTCGAGCAAGCCTTCTTCGCGCACCAGTTCCAGCACGCCGCGGCCGCTTTCGAGGGCAATGCGGGCGATGCGGGTGGCGTTTTCATAGCCGATGTACGGGTTCAGCGCGGTGACCAGGCCGATGGAGTGCTCCACCAGTTCGCGGCAGCGTGCTTCGTTGGCGGTGATGCCGACGATGCAGTGCTCGCGCAGCATGTCCATGGCGCGTTGCAGCAGGCGGATCGAGTCGAAGATCTTGAAGGCGATCAGCGGCTCCATCACGTTCAGTTGCAGTTGGCCGCCTTCGGCCGCCATGGTCAGGGCCAGGTCGTTACCGATGACCTGGAAGGCCACCTGGTTCACGGCTTCCGGGATGACCGGGTTGACCTTGCCGGGCATGATCGAGCTGCCTGGCTGACGCGCTGGCAGGTTGATTTCGTTGATCCCGGTACGTGGGCCGCTGGACAGCAGGCGCAGGTCGTTGCAGATCTTCGACAGCTTCACCGCCGTACGCTTGAGCATGCCGGAGAACAGCACGAACGCGCCCATGTCGGAGGTGGCTTCGATCAAGTCGGCCGCCGGTACCAGCGGCTGGCCGCTGATGGTGGCCAGGCGCTGTACAGCCAGGGCCTGGTAGCGCGGGTCGGCGTTGATGCCGGTACCGATGGCGGTGCCGCCCAGGTTGACTTCGGTCAGCAGCTCCGGCGCCAGGGTCTTGAGGCGTGCCAGGTCTTCACCCAGGGTCGTGGCGAAGGCACGGAATTCCTGGCCGAGGGTCATCGGCACGGCATCTTGCAGCTGGGTACGGCCCATTTTCAGGACGTGGCCGAACTCGACACCCTTGGCGGCGAACGCCTGGATCAGGCTGTCGAGGCTGGCCAGCAGCGCGTCATGGCCCAACAGCAGACCCAGGCGGATCGCGGTCGGATAGGCGTCGTTGGTCGACTGCGCCATGTTCACGTCGTTGTTGGGGTGCAGGTATTGGTACTCGCCCTTGTTGTGGCCCATGGCCTCCAACGCGATGTTGGCGATGACTTCGTTGGCATTCATGTTGGTTGAAGTGCCAGCGCCGCCTTGAATCATGTCCACCACGAACTCTTCGTGGAAGTCGCCGCGGATCAGGCGGGCGCAGGCTTCGCTGATGGCAGCGTGCTTGGCTTCGCTGAGTTGGCCCAACTCGCGGTTGGCATCAGCGGCGGCTTGCTTGACCATTGCCAGACCGACCACCAATTTCGGGTAATGCGAAATCGGAACGCCGGAGAGACGGAAGTTATTCACGGCTCGCAGGGTCTGGATGCCGTAATACGCTTGGGCAGGTACTTCGAGTACGCCAAGCAGGTCTTTTTCTGTGCGGAATGATGCAGCGGAGGACATGACGGAAATCATCTCGATATGGACCCGGGCTAGGCCGGAACGCTGTGAATGCTAGGCTTGTGGGAGTTTTTGGGCCAATGCTATTAAGCGCTGGCCTATGCACAAACGGCATAATGTTGATGTGACCCGGTTAACATGGCGGGCGTGTGTGCCAAAATGGTGCATGCCCTGGAGAATCAGATGAACCTTGAAAGCAAATGGCTGGAAGACTTTAGCGCCCTGGCGGCCACGCGCAGCTTCTCCCAGGCGGCGGAGCGGCGCTTTGTCACCCAGCCGGCCTTCAGTCGACGCATCCGCAGCCTTGAGGCGGCCCTGGGGCTGACGTTGGTCAACCGTTCGCGCACGCCCGTCGAATTGACGGCGGCGGGGCAGTTGTTCCTGGTAACGGCGCGCACGGTGGTCGAGCAACTGGGCGAAGTGCTACGCCATTTGCATCACCTTGAAGGCGGCCAGGGCGAAGTCATGCAAGTCGCGGCGGCGCACTCCCTGGCGCTGGGCTTTTTCCCACGCTGGATCGCGCAATTGCGCAACGAAGGGCTGAACATCGCCACGCGGCTGGTCGCGACCAACGTCGGCGACGCGGTGCATGCCCTGCGCGAAGGTGGCTGCGACCTGATGCTGGCGTTCTACGACCCGGATGCGGCAATGCAGATGGACCCGGATATTTTCCCGTCGCTGCACCTGGGCAACACCGAAATGCTTCCGGTGTGTGCCGCCGATGCCGATGGCAAGCCGCTGTTTGACCTGGAAGGCGAGGGCAGCGTGCCATTGCTGGCCTACAGCGCTGGGGCATTCCTCGGGCGTTCGGTGAACCTGCTGCTGCGCCAGCGCGCCCTGCGCTTTACCACGGTGTATGAAACCGCCATGGCCGACAGCCTTAAAAGCATGGCGCTGGAAGGGCTGGGGATTGCCTGGGTGCCACAGTTGAGCGTACGCGCCGAGCTGGCCCGGGGTGAACTGGTAGTGTGCGGCGGGTCGCAGTGGCATGTGCCGCTGGAGATCCGCCTGTATCGCTGCGCGTTGGTGCGCAAGGCGAACGTGCGGTTGTTGTGGCGCAAGTTGGAAGGTGGGGCAACGCAGAATCCGCCGGCCGAACGCGGTTAACTATAGGAGCTGGCTTGCCAGCGATAGCAGTGTGCCAGTCGAATATTTGGTGCTGATTGACCGCAATCGCCGGCAAGCCGGCTCCTACAGGTTTTGGGTGTTTTGGCTGACTCTGAAGTCAATAAAACCGCAGGTTTGACCGGTAAGACAGATGGTCATTCCAGGGGCTGTTTATCTGCATTATTACGGTATACTGCGCGGCCTTCGGCCGGTCCAACCGGCCTTAATTCGTACAACAAGCCACGCCGGATTTCCCGCGTGGCTTGTTGTTTTTTGACGCGCCTGCGGGCGCCCAGAGAGAAGAGGCACGACGATGAGTGCATTGGTTGGCGTGATCATGGGCTCCAAGTCCGATTGGTCCACCCTTAGCCACACCGCCGATATGCTGGAAAAACTCGGCATTCCGTTTGAAGTGAAGGTGGTTTCCGCCCACCGCACGCCGGACTTGCTGTTCCAGTATGCCGATGAAGCAGAATCCCGTGGCATCGAGGTGATTATCGCCGGTGCCGGTGGCGCAGCCCACCTGCCGGGCATGTGTGCGGCCAAGACCCACTTGCCGGTACTCGGTGTGCCGGTGCAGTCGTCGATGCTCTCGGGCGTGGATTCGCTGCTGTCCATCGTGCAGATGCCCGCCGGCATTCCGGTGGCCACCCTGGCGATCGGCAAGGCTGGCGCGATCAACGCGGCATTGCTGTCGGCCAGTATCCTGGGCGCCAAGCATCCACAGTTCCACGCGGCCCTGAAGAAATTCCGCGCCGAACAGACTGACAGCGTCCTGGACAATCCAGACCCACGCATCGCCTGAGGTTGTTGATTGATGAAAATCGGTGTAATCGGTGGCGGCCAACTGGGTCGCATGCTGGCCCTGGCGGGTACGCCGCTGGGGATGAACTTCGCGTTTCTTGATCCGGCGCCGGACGCCTGTGCGGCGGCCCTGGGCGAACACCTGCGGGCGGACTACAGCGACCCGGACCACTTGC
This sequence comes from Pseudomonas sp. WS 5021, assembly GCF_012985535.1. Taxonomy (NCBI): domain Bacteria; kingdom Pseudomonadati; phylum Pseudomonadota; class Gammaproteobacteria; order Pseudomonadales; family Pseudomonadaceae; genus Pseudomonas; species Pseudomonas sp. WS 5021. The sequence goes on from NZ_JAAQWP010000003.1 coordinate 270,410, forward strand.
GCCAACTGGCCGATGAAGTCGACCTGGTGACCTTCGAGTTCGAAAGTGTGCCGGCCGAAACCGTGGCGTTCCTGTCGCAATTCGTGCCGGTGTACCCGAGCGCCGAAGCCCTGCGCATCGCCCGTGATCGCTGGTTCGAAAAGAGCATGTTCAAGGACCTGGGCATTCCGACCCCGGCCTTCGCCGACATCCAGTCCCAGGCGGACCTGGACGCTGCCGTCGCCAGCATCGGCCTGCCGGCTGTGCTGAAAACCCGCACCCTGGGTTATGACGGCAAGGGCCAGAAAGTCCTGCGTACTGACGCCGATGTGGTCGGCACCTTCGCCGAGCTGGGCAGTGTCGCCTGCCTGCTGGAAGGCTTCGTGCCGTTCACCGGCGAAGTCTCGCTGGTGGCCGTGCGCGCCCGTGATGGCGAAACGCGCTTCTACCCGTTGGTGCACAACACCCACGACAGCGGCATCCTCAAGCTGTCCGTGGCCAGCACCGACCACCCGTTGCAGGCCCTGGCCGAAGACTATTCCAGCCGCGTGCTCAAGCAACTGGATTATGTTGGCGTGATGGCCTTCGAATTCTTTGAAGTGGACGGTGGCCTCAAGGCCAACGAAATCGCCCCGCGCGTGCACAACTCCGGGCACTGGACCACCGAAGGCGCCGAGTGCAGCCAGTTCGAAAACCACCTGCGGGCGGTTGCGGGCTTGCCATTGGGTTCCACGGCCAAGGTGGGCGAGAGCGCGATGCTCAACTTCATTGGTGTGGTGCCGCCGGTAGAGCAGGTCATTGCGATTGATGACTGCCACCTGCATCACTACGGCAAGGCCTTCAAGGTCGGGCGCAAGGTCGGCCACGCCAACCTGCGTTGCAAGGACCGCGCGACACTCGACGCGCAGATCGCCAAGGTCCAGGCACTGATCGCCGCGCAATAACCCACGGGCTGGCGGGAACCATTGGTGACCGCCATCCTCTGATTGCAGGATGCCAAAGTCTGACTAGGCTTCAGCTAACTTTCATTCAGAGGGAAATGCCATGGGTATCATTGGGACCATCTTTATCGGTTTGATCGTCGGCCTGCTGGCGCGTTTCCTGAAACCAGGCGACGACAGCATGGGCTGGATCATGACCATCCTGCTGGGTATCGCCGGCTCCCTGGCGGCGACCTATGGCGGCCAGGCGCTGGGTATCTACCAGGCAGGCCAGGGCGCAGGCTTCATTGGCGCGCTGGTCGGTGCCATCGTGTTGCTGGTGATCTACGGTCTGCTGAAAAAGAAATGATTTAGCGACAAGCCCTCTGCGCTGCGCAGGCGCAGAGGGCTAGAATGCCGGCACTGTGTTCATTTGCCGAGCCCCTTCATGCGCCGCCTCCTGTTGACTGTCCTTTTGCTGGGTTCAAGCCTGGCACACGCCGCCCAATTGCCGGAAACCGACTGGCTGGAACTGATGCCTGAGTCAGACCAGAAAGCCCTGGAGCAAATGCCGGATATCGACCACAACTCCCCGGAAGCCTTGGGCACCTTTACCGAAAAGGGTGGCTTGAAGCAGAGCAAGGGCTTGCCGGCGGTGATGTATTCGACCAAGACCGTGGCCGCCCTGAACGGCAAGCATATCCGCCTGGGTGGCTACCCGGTGCCATTGGAAACCGACGCCAAGGGCCGCAGCACCTTGTTCTTCCTGGTGCCTTACCCGGGCGCGTGCATCCACGTGCCGCCGCCGCCGCCAAACCAGTTGGTGTTGGTGCGCTATCCCAAGGGCTTGAAGCTGGATGACATCTACACGCCGCTATGGGTGACCGGCACCTTGAAGGTCGAGACGGTCAACAGCGACCTGGCGGATGCGGCTTATGCCCTGGATGCGGGAGTGGTGAGGGTGGTGCAGGAAGCGGATCTATAACCAGCGCCACAAAACCCCGGGCTTGGGTGGGAGCGGGCTTGCCCGCGATAGCGGTGTATCAGTCGCCGAATGTATCGGCTGAAACACCGCCATCGCGGGCAAGCCCGCTCCTACATTTTGGTTAGGTTACAGGGGCAGACTGGCCATGCTCACGCCCATGGTGTGACTAGCGCCCGGTGCCAGTGCCACCACATCGTCCAGCACATTTGCCGTCTCGATGCACAGCATGCCCTGCCAGCCATCGTCGGCCATGTCATCGAAGGCCTTGGCGCGTTCAGTCCAGGGGTTCCAGATCACCGTCGATTTTGATCCTTCGCTGGTGAGCTGGATCTGGCGCTGCCAGTCTTTATCAACGATGTTCAATTGTGCCGGGGTGTCGAGGTAGATGCGGTCGGTCTCGGCAGTAAAGTGCAGGAGGCCAAATTGCTTTTTGGTCACCCAGCCGTCGGCGGTATCGATATAGTCCAATCCGTCCAGACCATCGACCTGCACCTTGCGTACGTCGCTGACCGCGAAGTAGCTGTGCAGCGCCTGGCTGATGGTCACGGTGTCGGTGCTGCGGTTGTGGCTGGTCAGGCGGATATGCAGTTGATCGTCGAGCAGGATGCTCATTTTCAGATCGACCTGGTGCGGCCAGCCAGGGAAGCCGTCAGCAGGTGCCGGCAGGACCAGTTCAACCCGATTGTCTTCGACGCCGGCCAAGGTCCAGATGGCTGTGCGCGCGAAACCATGGGCGCCGGCCGGCTGATCACTCTGGCGCATCGCCTTGACGCTTTGCGGGTTGCGCTCGAACACACCAAACCACGGCCAGCACACCGGCACACCCGTACGGATACCTTTGCCAGCCTTGAACACAGCCTGCTCGTTTGGCCAGATCACCGGCTTAGCGCCAGCGGGCTGGTAACTGAACACGTGCGCACCCTGTTGGGCCACCAGCACTTCGGCGCCGTTGTGGCGGATGCGCCAGCAGTTCAGCTCATCCATTTTCACGGCTTCAACGTGGGGCGTAGGCATACAAGGCTCTCTTAGTGACAGGCAATGGGGCAATGGACCGTCAAACCGCCGCGAGGTTTAACGCGCTCGCGACGGAACCGACCGGGTGCGCCCGCTGCCATCAATGGCGACGAACACAAACACCGCCTCGGTGACTTTGCGCCATTCGCTGGACAGCGGGTCATCGCTCCACACTTCGACCATCATCTGGATCGAGCTGCGGCCGATTTCCAGGGCCTGGGTGTAGAAGGACAACTGCGCGCCCACCGCCACCGGAACCAGGAAGGCCATGCGGTCGATGGCTACGGTAGCCACGCGGCCGCCGGCGACTTTGCTGGCCATTGCCGTGCCGGCCAGGTCCATCTGCGCTACCAGCCAGCCGCCGAAAATATCGCCGAAACCGTTGGTTTCACGGGGCAGTGCGGTGATTTGCAGGGCGAGATCGCCTTGCGGGATAGGATCTTCTTGTTCGAGTTCGATCATGCCGGGGGTGCCTCTGACCCGTGACTCTTGGACTATGTAATCGGTGAATAGCCGTCTTGGAAAAACGATTCAGCCCCGAACATACTACGTTCGTCACGTTTTTCGAAAGGCGCCTTGAGGGAAACTCTGCGAAATCGGCTGGCCGGTGCCAACGACGTTTTCGCGCAACTTCCACTGATATGCCGGTGCAAGGCGGGCAGTATATCGGTCGCTAGCCTGCGCGACGACCATTGGGGCCGGATTTTGTACATCTATCTGCGTGGCTTTGAAGGTGTCGGGCAAATGGCCAAAACAGTCATGCAACTTGAGGGGTTTGACCATTGTTTCTTTTAAACCCGGCACCCCAGTATTTGCTGGCGTTTTTGGTCCCCGACAATAATTCGAAGAAGGAAGAGGCGGGCCTTGCAAGGTGGTGACTTTGCGAGTCGGCGCCAACCGCTGTGCAGGTGTTTAGACTGTGCTTTTCCAGGCAATTTGTTATCTTGCCGGACCTGCCAGGCCAAACCAGCACTGTTGCGGATTCCTGATCTGACCTAATAAGAGAAGCCTTGCCATGACCACAGTGCCTTCAAGCATTGCGCCGCCCGCACGACCGCTGAACCGCAACGACTACAAAACCCTGTCGCTGTCGGCCCTGGGCGGCGCGCTGGAGTTCTACGACTTCATCATCTTCGTGTTCTTCGCCACTGTGGTCGGGAAGCTGTTTTTCCCCGCCGACATGCCCGAATGGCTGCGCCTGATGCAGACCTTCGGCATCTTCGCCGCCGGCTACCTGGCGCGGCCGCTGGGCGGGATCATCATGGCGCACTTCGGCGACCTGCTGGGGCGCAAGAAGATGTTCACCTTGAGCATCTTCATGATGGCCGTGCCGACCCTGATCATGGGCCTGTTGCCGACCTACGCGCAGATCGGCCTGTGGGCTCCGATCCTGTTGCTGCTGATGCGCGTGATCCAGGGCGCGGCGATTGGTGGCGAAGTGCCGGGGGCGTGGGTTTTTGTTTCTGAACATGTCCCACCACGCCATATCGGCTACGCCTGCGGCACCCTGACCAGCGGCCTGACCGCCGGGATCCTCCTGGGTTCGCTGGTGGCCACCGCCATCAACACCCTGTACACCCCGGAGCAGGTGTCGGACTACGCCTGGCGGATCCCGTTCCTGTTGGGCGGTGTATTCGGCCTGTTTTCGGTGTACCTGCGCCGCTGGCTGCACGAAACGCCGATCTTCGCCGAAATGCAGCAGCGCAAGACCCTGGCCGCCGAGCTGCCCTTGCGTGCGGTCCTGCGTGACCACCGTGGCGCCATCGTGCTGTCGATGCTGCTGACCTGGCTGCTGTCGGCCGGTATCGTCGTCGTGATCCTGATGACCCCGACCGTGCTGCAGACCATCTACCACTTCAGCCCGACAGTCTCGTTGCAGGCCAACAGCCTGGCGATCGTCACCCTGAGCCTGGGCTGCATCCTCTCCGGCGCGCTGGCTGACCGCTTTGGCGCCGGGCGCGTGCTGATCGCCGGTTGCGCATTGCTGCTTGCGACCTCGTGGACGCTGTATCACAGTCTGCTGGACCACCCAAACTGGCTGTTCCCGCTGTACACCCTCACCGGCCTGTTCGTTGGCGTGGTCGGTGTGGTGCCCTACGTGATGGTCAAGGCCTTCCCGCCGGTGGTGCGCTTCAGCGGCCTGTCGTTTTCCTACAACGTTGCCTACGCGGTGTTCGGTGGTCTGACGCCGTTGGTGGTGTCGCTGCTGATGAAAGAAAGCCCAATGGGCCCGGCGTACTACGTTGCCGTGATCTGCACGATGGGGATGCTGGTGGGTGCCTACCTGTGGAAACGCGGGCGCTGAACCTGGCAAGTCCCCTGTAGGAACCGGCTTACCGGCGATGGCGTCCCTTGATCAGTGCACAATTCAAGGGCCCATTGCCGGCAAGCCGGCTCCTGCAACGTTTACAGAGTGTTTCTAAAATTACCGCAATCCCTCGCCTCGCCCCCGCGTTTACTCAGCGTCCCCCCGCATCCGCTTTCCTAGCCAATACTGGCCTTTCATCTAATTGTCATATTCCAGACATAGAGTGTTCACACGGCCTACCGATACTTGGCCCCGATCCAACTATCCCTATCTGCTAGGAGTAAGGCATGAAACTGAAGCGTTTGATGGCGGCAATGACTTTTGTCGCTGCTGGCGTTGCGACTGCCCACGCGGTGGCCGCTGGTGTTGACCCGGCAATTCCGGCCTATACCAAGACCACTGGTGTATCGGGCAACTTGTCCAGCGTCGGTTCCGATACCCTGGCCAACCTGATGACCCTGTGGGCCGAGAACTACAAAAAAGAATACCCGAACGTAAACATCCAGATTCAAGCCGCCGGCTCTTCCACCGCGCCGCCTGCACTCACCGAAGGCACCGCCAACCTGGGCCCGATGAGCCGCAAGATGAAGGACAACGAACTGCAGGCTTTCGAGCAGAAGTACGGCTACAAGCCGACGGCTATCCCGGTGGCCGTGGACGCCCTGGCTGTATTCGTACACAAGGACAACCCGATCAAGCACCTGACCATGGCTCAGGTCGATGCCGTGTTCTCGTCGACTCGCCTGTGCGGCGCCAAGGCTGACGCCAAGACCTGGGGTGACCTGGGTGTGACCGGTGACCTGGCCAACAAGCCAGTGCAACTGTTCGGTCGTAACTCGGTATCCGGCACCTACGGCTACTTCAAGGAAGAAGCGCTGTGCAAAGGTGACTTCAAGCCAAACGTCAACGAACAACCAGGCTCGGCTTCGGTCGTGCAGTCCATCAGCTCCTCGCTGAACGGCATCGGTTACTCGGGCATCGGCTACAAGACTGCCAGCGTGAAAACCGTTGCCCTGGCCAAGAAAGAAGGCGGCGAGTTCGTCGAAGACACCGAAGAAAACGCCCTGAACGGCAAGTACCCGCTGTCGCGTTTCCTCTACGTGTACATCAACAAGGCTCCGAACAAGCCTCTGGCCCCGCTGGAAGCCGAGTTCGTGAAACTGGTTCTGTCCAAACAGGGCCAGGAAGTTGTAGTCAAGGATGGCTACATCCCACTGCCAGCCAAAGTTGCCGCCAAGGCACTGGCTGACCTGGGTCTGAAAGAAGGCAAATAAGCCTGCACTACCTGGTGTAGATGCATGCTCTTGTGTGGGAGCGGGCTTGCCCGCGATGCAGGCGACGCGGTTTAAAATTGAAATCGTGTTGATGCCATCGCGGGCCAACCCGCTCCCATGACAAGCCGGTCTACACTCCTAATTTTTCGGTCCGCTGCCAGCCCTGCTACGCGGCGGATTTTTTGCGTCACTGCATTGTCATCTTTCTGTCATACAGGATCGCTAGGGTGTGCGCATGAATGATCTGGCCAATTCCACCATGACGACGACTTCTCCTCCCAAGCGCATTGATTTCAATACGCCTGAGCTGCAACGCAAGCGCCGCATCCGCGCGCTCAAGGACCGCCTGACCCGTTGGTATGTACTGGTCGGCGGCCTTGCCGTCCTCGGCGCTATCACGCTGATTTTCTTCTTCCTGGCCTACGTGGTCGCGCCGCTGTTCCAGGGTGCCAGCCTGACCAAGGACGAGGCCCTGAGCCCGGCCTGGATGCAGGATGCCGGCAAGCCGTTGCTGATCTCGCTGGAAGAGCAGAACCAGGTCGCCATGCGGGTTTCCGACAAGGGCCAGGCGTTGTTCTTCAGCGTTGATACCGGTGCTGAACTCAAGCGTGTCGACCTGGCCCTGCCGGCCGGCGCCAGCGTGGTGTCCATCGGTGAAGACCAGCCCGGCAGCCCGCTGGTAATCCTTGGCTTGTCCAATGGCCAGTCCCTGGTGTTCCGTCACTCTTATAAAGTGTCGTACCCGGACGGCAAGAAGACCATTTCGCCCGAAATCGAATACCCCTACGGCGACACGCCAATAGTGCTCGACGAAGCCGGTCGGCCGCTGGAACATGTCGCCCTCAACGCCACTGACAGCTCGCTGATCGTTGCCGGTTCCGCCGGTTCGCACCTGAACGTGTTGTCGGTGAGCCGCGAAGAAAACATGATGACCGGCGAAGTGGTCAGCGAGCAGAAGCGTATCGACCTGCCGCAAATGACCGAGCCTGTCAAAGCGATCTTTGTCGATCCGCGCCAGCAATGGCTGTATGTGATCAACGGTCGCGCCCTGGCCGATGTGTTCAGCCTGCGGGACAACAGCCTCAACGGTCGATACAAATTATTGGAAGATGGCAACGCCGAAATCACCGCCAGCACCCAACTGGTGGGCGGTATCTCGCTGATCGTCGGCGACTCCAAGGGTGGCCTGGCCCAGTGGTTCATGGCCCGTGACCCGGATGGCGAGCAACACCTCAAGCAGATCCGTACTTTCCAGATGGGCACCACGCCTATCGTTGAAATCACCGCTGAAGAGCGTCGCAAAGGCTTCACCGCCCTGGATGCCTCCGGCAAGTTCGGGGTGTTCCACAGTACCGCGCACCGCACTTTGCTGGTGGACCCGGTGGTCGAAGGCCAGGGCATCTTTGGCATGTCGCCACGGGCCAACCGCGTGATCGTCGAAGCCAGCGGCAAGCTGCAGCCGTTGACCCTCGACAACCCGCACCCGGAAGTGTCCTGGAGCGCGTTGTGGAGCAAGGTCTGGTACGAAAACTACGACGAGCCTAAATACGTCTGGCAATCGACCGCCGCCAACAGCGACTTCGAACCGAAGATGAGCCTGGCGCCACTGACCTTCGGTACGCTCAAGGCCGCGTTCTACGCCATGCTGCTGGCTGCACCCCTGGCCATCGCCGCGGCGATCTACACCGCTTACTTCATGGCTCCGAGCCTGCGCCGCAAGGTCAAGCCGGTGATCGAGCTGATGGAAGCGATGCCGACGGTAATCCTCGGCTTCTTCGCCGGCCTGTTCCTGGCGCCGTATGTCGAAGGGCACCTGCCGGGGATTTTCAGCCTGCTGATGTTGTTGCCGATTGGCATCCTCGTCGCCGGCTTTGTTTTCAGCCGCCTGCCTGAGTCGATCCGCCTGCGGGTTCCCGATGGCTGGGAAAGCGCGATCCTGATCCCGGTGATCCTGTTTGTGGGCTGGCTCTCGCTGTACATGAGCCCGTACCTGGAAACCTGGTTCTTCGGTGGCGACATGCGCATGTGGATCTCCCACGACCTGGGCATCACCTACGACCAGCGCAACGCCCTGGTAGTCGGCCTGGCCATGGGTTTTGCGGTGATCCCGAACATCTACTCCATCGCCGAAGACGCCGTGTTCAGCGTGCCGCGTGGCCTGACCCTGGGCTCCCTGGCGCTGGGCGCTACGCCTTGGCAGACCATGACCCGTGTGGTGTTGCTGACCGCAAGCCCGGGGATTTTCTCGGCGCTGATGATCGGCATGGGCCGTGCAGTGGGCGAAACCATGATCGTGCTGATGGCCACGGGTAACACCCCGGTCATGGAAATGAACCTGTTCGAAGGCCTGCGAACGCTCGCCGCCAACGTCGCGGTGGAAATGCCCGAGTCGGAAGTGGGCGGCAGTCACTACCGCGTGCTGTTCCTCTCGGCGCTGGTGCTGCTGCTGTTTACCTTCGTCATGAACACCCTCGCCGAGCTGATCCGTCAGCGTCTGCGCAAGAAATACTCGTCGCTTTAAGAAAGGTAGAAGTCTGTGAAACAGAACTCCCTGAATGGATGGTTCAAGAGCGGCGCCCCTGGCGTCTGGATCAGCGGTGGCGCGGTGGCCATCGCGGTCATCATGACCATTGGTTTGCTGGCTGTGATTGCCGTACGCGGCTTGGGTCACTTCTGGCCGGCCGACCTGATCCAGGCCAACTACAACGTGCCGGGCCAGGCCAACCACATCGTCATCGGCGAAGTGGTACAGAAAGAACAAGTGCCGCGCGAGCGCCTGAAAAGCGCTGGCCTGCCGGTGCCGGACGAAGGTCCGGAGTTCATGACCCGCGAGCTGATCAAGGTCGGCAACCGGGACTTGAACGGCAATGACTTCACCTGGATCGTCGGCGAGTGGCTGACCAACCAGACCACGCCTGTCGAGTTGATGGCCATCGAGCGTCGTGAGTGGGGCAACTTCTACGGCACCCTGGTCAACGTCAAGCAGGATGGCAAAGTCATCGCCGAAGGCGAGGCGGCGTGGCCCGAGCTGCAGGCGCGGGTTGAGCGGGTGAACAGGTTGGCTGCCGATCTCAAGACCCTTGAGAAGAGCGACATTGGTGCGATCAACGCCGGCCTGGAGCGAATCCGCCTGCACGGTCGCAAACTGGAACTCAGCGGCAAGCTCGACGCTGCCGCCCAGGCTGACATGGATGCCGACCGCGCCGAGCTGAATGCGCGTTACCAGGCCGTCGAGGCGCGCCTGACCGACCTGCACGCCCAGTTCAACCGCGACAGCCTCACGGCCCGTGACGCCAACGGCAAAGAGCTGGAAATCAACATCGGCCATGTGGTGCATGCCTACCAGCCGAACGCCATGGGCACCCTGACCAAGATGGGTTTCTATGTCAGCAAGGTCTGGGAATTCCTCAGCGATGACCCGCGGGAAGCCAACACCGAAGGCGGGATCTTCCCGGCGATCTTCGGCACCGTGATGATGACCCTGATCATGGCGATGATCGTGACTCCGTTCGGCGTGCTGGCGGCGGTCTACCTGCGTGAATACGCCAAGCAGAACACCTTGACCCGCATTATCCGTATCGCGGTGAACAACCTGGCGGGCGTCCCGGCGATTGTCTACGGCGTATTCGGCCTGGGCTTCTTTGTGTACGTGCTGGGTGGTTCGGTGGACCGCCTGTTCTTCCCCGAAGCCCTGCCGGCGCCGACCTTCGGTACGCCGGGCCTGTTGTGGGCTTCGTTGACCCTGGCGCTGCTGGCGGTGCCGGTGGTGATCGTGGCCACCGAAGAAGGCCTGGCGCGAATCCCACGCACGGTGCGTGAAGGTTCCCTGGCACTGGGTGCGACCAAGGCCGAAACCCTGTGGAAAATCGTCCTGCCCATGGCCAGCCCGGCGATGATGACCGGCATGATCCTCGCGGTGGCCCGCGCCGCGGGTGAAGTAGCACCGCTGATGCTGGTGGGTGTGGTCAAGCTGGCGCCATCGCTGCCGCTGGACGGCAACTACCCGTACCTGCACCTGGACCAGAAGATCATGCACCTGGGCTTCCATATCTACGACGTCGGCTTCCAGAGCCCCAACGTCGAGGCCGCCCGTCCGCTGGTGTACGCCACCGCGTTCCTGCTGGTGCTGGTGATCGCCACCCTGAACCTGTCGGCGGTATGGATTCGTAACCACCTGCGCGAAAAGTACAAGGCACTGGATAGCTGACACGGTCCAATGTGGGAGCTGGCTTGCCTGCGATGCAGACGACGCGGTGTATCAGTAAGACCGCAGTGATGCCATCGCAGGCAAGCCAGCTCCCACAGACACAGAATTTGAGTAAGCCGCTCCAGCGGTTCAACGAAACGAATTGGTAGCACAGGGAGCATCCCATGCAACATGAAACCCATTCCCACGGCATCAACATGTCAGCCCTGGGTCGCGACAAGCAGAGCCTGAGCCTGGCCGAAGAAACCGTGGCCATCGAAGTCCCGGGCCTGAGCCTGTACTACGGTGAGAAGCAGGCCCTGTTCGACGTCAGCATGAACATCCCCAAGCAGCGCGTGACCGCCTTTATCGGCCCGTCGGGCTGCGGCAAGTCCACGCTGTTGCGCACCTTCAACCGCATGAACGACCTGGTGGACGGTTGCCGTGTGGAAGGCGCGATCAACCTCTACGGCAGCAACATCTACCGCAAGGGCGAAGACGTGGCCGAGCTGCGTCGCCGGGTGGGCATGGTGTTCCAGAAGCCTAACCCGTTCCCCAAGACCATCTACGAAAACGTGGTCTATGGCCTGCGGATCCAGGGCATCAACAAGAAGCGCATCCTCGACGAAGCGGTGGAGTGGGCCCTCAAGGGCGCGGCGCTGTGGGACGAGGTCAAGGACCGCCTGCACGAATCGGCCCTCGGCCTGTCCGGCGGCCAGCAGCAGCGTCTGGTGATTGCCCGGACCATCGCCGTGGAGCCGGAAGTGCTGCTGCTCGACGAACCGTGCTCGGCACTCGACCCGATCTCGACGCTGAAAGTCGAAGAGCTGATCTACGAGCTCAAGTCCAAGTTCACCATCGTCATCGTGACCCACAACATGCAACAGGCGGCGCGGGTTTCCGACTACACCGCGTTCATGTACATGGGCAAACTGGTGGAGTTCGGCGATACCGATACCCTGTTCACCAATCCGGCGAAGAAGCAGACCGAAGACTACATCACCGGTCGCTACGGCTAGGAAGCTGTGGTTTTTATTGCACTGACGCTGCGGTTCTCCGCACCTTACCGGACGCTCCAAGGACGCCAACATGATTAGCAAAGAAGGCCTTACCCACCACATCTCCGCGCAGTTCAACGCCGAGCTTGAGGAAGTGCGCAGCCACCTCCTGGCCATGGGCGGGCTGGTGGAGAAGCAAGTCAACGACGCGGTGACCGCGCTGATCGAGGCCGACTCGGGCCTGGCCCAGCAAGTGCGCGAGATCGACGACCAGATCAACCAGATGGAGCGCAACATCGACGAGGAATGCCTGCGCATCCTCGCTCGTCGCCAGCCGGCGGCCTCCGACCTGCGGTTGATCATCAGTATTTCCAAGTCGGTGATCGACCTGGAGCGCATCGGCGATGAAGCCACCAAGATCGCCCGTCGCGCCATCCAGTTGTGCGAAGAAGGCGAAGCGCCGCGCGGTTACGTCGAAGTGCGTCACATCGGCGACCAGGTGCGCAACATGGTGCGCGATGCGCTGGATGCGTTTGCCCGCTTTGACGCCGACCTGGCGTTGTCGGTGGCCCAGTACGACAAGATCATCGACCGCGAGTACAAGACCGCCCTGCGTGAGCTGGCGACCTACATGATGGAAGATCCGCGCTCCATCTCGCGGGTATTGAGCATCATCTGGGTACTGCGCTCCCTGGAGCGGATCGGCGACCACGCGCGCAATATCTCGGAATTGGTCATTTACCTGGTACGCGGCACCGACGTGCGGCACATGGGCCTCAAGCGCATGAAAGCCGAAGTTGAAGGCACGGCCGATCAAATCCCTAATGTTCCGGCCGAATCTGACGATAAGTAAGATTGCCCGAGAAATAAACGCCCGGCCTCTGGTCGGGCGTTTGCGTTTGTGGCGTATGAGTTTTGCGCTGCGGGCAGCCATAAAGTCCCGGCGTGACTGACGAGTTTTTGGCAAAATGCCATCAGTTAAGCGTTTTGCTTGCCGGGGTTTTGAGAGGATGAAGGGTCGATGAGTAAAGTCAGTGTATTGGTGGTGGATGACGCCTCGTTTATTCGCGACCTGGTGAAGAAGTGCCTGCGTAACTACTTCCCCGGTATCAAGATTGAAGATGCGGTGAACGGCAAAAAGGCCCAGGCCATCCTGATGCGCGAAACCTTCGACATGGTGCTGTGCGACTGGGAAATGCCGGAAATGTCTGGCCTGGAACTGTTGACCTGGTGCCGTGAGCAGCCACAGCTCAAGTCCATGCCGTTTGTCATGGTCACCAGCCGTGGCGACAAGGAAAACGTGGTCCAGGCCATCCAGGCCGGCGTCTCCGGCTATGTCAGCAAGCCGTTCACCAACGAACAGTTGCTGAACAAGGTCAAGCAGGCCCTGAATAAGATCGGTCGCCTCGACGCCTTGCTGGCCAGTGCGCCGACCAAGATGAACTCGGCTTTCGGCAACGACTCCCTCAGCGCCCTGACCGGTGGCAAGCCCGAAGCGGTCAAGCCCGCCCCGGTGGCCGCGCCGAGCAAAGGCCTGCTCAACAGCCCGCCCGTGCAGTCCACCGCCGCCCCCTCGGCCGCCAGCGGTCGCGGCCAGGGCCAATTGCGCCTGTCCAGTGGCACCCAGCAATGTGTGATCAAGGGCCTGAGCATCAAGGAGGCGCTGCTGGTGGTGCGCCGTGGCGACGTCCTGCCGCAAGTGCTGGAAAGTGCTGTGCTTGACCTTGAACAAGGCGAGAACGCCGAAACCGCCCGCCTCAACGGCTACCTGCACGCCATCGTCGCCTACGAACCACGCCCCGACAGCGACTGGCTGCAACTGACCTTCCGCTTTATCGACCAGGACGCGCAGAAGCTGGACTACATCTCCCGGCTGATTGCCCGGGGCACCGCGCAGAAGCATTTTGTGCCGGGTGCCTGAACCGACCCCCTGATCCCTGTAGATGCTGGCTTGCCAGCGATGGCGTGGCGCGGTGACAGATAAACCGCCATCGCCGGCAAGCCGGCTCCTACAGGGGCGTCGGTCTACACAACAGTGTCATGAACCCTTGCTAGCCTGCCGTTCAGTCATACCCGGCAGGTTTATCCGATGCTTGTGCGTTTTATGTTGTTTTGTGGCCTGTGTGCGGTCGCTTCATCGACCCTGGCCATGACCCTCTATCGTTCCACCGATGCCCGTGGCGTGGTGTTTTTCAGCGAGCAGAAGACCCCCGGCGCCCAGGCGTTTGTGTTCCAGGAACGGCGGGTGGTGCCGGTGAAGCGCCAGGTGCTTGATCCCCAGCCGCGGCGTAACTTGCGGCCGGCGCAGTTCCAGCGCTACCCGTTGCCCTGGCGTGGCGGGCCTTTCCGCCTGACCCAGGGGCCTGGCGGCACGTTCAGTCATTCTGACGTCAAGAGTCGCTACGCCATGGATATCGCCATGCCCGAGGGCACGCCGATCATCGCTGCGCGGGCCGGCTTGGTGGTGAAGACCGAGAACAACCAATCCGGGCGCGGCAGTGACCCGTCGGGCAACTTCGTGCGGGTGTTGCACGATGACGGCACCCAGGGTGTGTATCTGCACCTCAAACGAGGGTCGGTCAGCGTCAGGGATGGGCAGCACGTGGGGGTGGGCAGCCCGCTGGGGCAGTCGGGCAATACCGGTAACAGCAGCGGGCCACACCTGCATTTTGTGGTGCAGCGCGATACGGGGGCGGGGTGGGTGTCGATTCCGTATGAGTTCACGCAGCCGGTACAGGCCTTGCCCAACTTTGCGTCGGGCACGCGGTAAGGCTTTTGTAGGAGCGAGCTTGCTCGCGAAAAACCTGAGGGCGCTGCCGGGTGTCAGGATCCCAGCGTTATCGTTAACGTCCTTCGCGAGCAAGCTCGCTCCTACAGGGGGTGTGCCCTAGTCGAGCATCAGGACCTTGGCCAGCACGATTTTCGGGCCTTTCATCTTCTTGATGATGATCCGCAGGCCTTCCACTTCCAGCACTTCTTCCTCTTCCGGCACCCGGTTGAGGGTGTCGTAGATCAAGCCAGCGAGGGTTTCGGCCTCGATGTGGTCCAGGTCGATGCCCAGCAGGCGCTCGATCTTGAACAGCGGCGTGTCACCACGCACCAGCAGTTTGCCCGGCTGGTAGGCGAGGATGCCGCGCTCGGCCTTGCGGTGTTCGTCCTGGATATCGCCCACCAGCACTTCCAGCACGTCTTCCATGGTCAGGTAGCCGATGATGTTGCCGTCGGCTTCCTCTACCAGGGCAAAGTGCGCGCCGCCCTTGCGGAACTGTTCGAGCAATTGCGACAGCGGCATGTGCCGCGACACGCGCTCCAGCGGGCGGGTCAGCTCGGCCAGGTTGAACGACTCGGGAATATGATCCAGGGCCGCCAGTTCCAGCAGCAGATCCTTGATGTGCAGCAGGCCGACAAACTCACCACGCACCGGGTCGTACACCGGGTAGCGACTGAATTTGTGGCGGCGGAACAGCGCGAGGATTTCCTTGAGCGGCGCGTTGAAGTCCAGGGTCACCAGGTCTTCCCGCGAGTTGGCCCAGTCCACTACTTCCAGTTCGCCCATTTCCACGGCCGAGGCCAGCACGCGCATGCCTTGGTCGCTTGGGTCCTGGCCACGGCTGGAGTGCAGGATCAGCTTGAGTTCTTCGCGGCTGTAATGGTGCTCGTGATGGGGGCCGGGCTCGCCCTGGCCGGCGATGCGCAGGATCGCGTTGGCGCTGGCGTTGAGCAGGTAGATTGCCGGGTACATCGCCCAGTAGAACAGGTACAGCGGCACCGCCGTCCACAGCGACAGCAACTCGGGCTTGCGAATGGCCCAGGACTTGGGCGCCAGTTCACCGACCACGATGTGCAGGTAGGAAATCACGAAGAAGGCGGCAAAGAACGACACGCCCTTGATGACTTCAGGCGACTCGACGCCCATGGCCCCCAGCAACGGCTCCAGGATGTGCGCAAAAGCCGGCTCACCGACCCAGCCCAAGCCCAGGGAGGCGAGGGTGATACCCAGCTGGCAGGCCGACAGATACGCGTCGAGCTGGCTGTGTACGGTGCGCAGGATCTGCCCGCGCCAGCCGTTGGTGTGGGCGATGGCCTCGACCCGGGTGGAGCGCAGTTTGACCATGGCAAATTCCGCCGCAACGAAGAAACCGTTGAGCAGTACCAGGATCAGTGCAAAAAGAATCATGCCGAAATCGGCGAAGAGTGTCGCGAGGGTGATACCAGGGGAAGGGTCCATGATGGGGTTTTGCGGGTTCCGTGTATTCAAAAAGGGGTGATGGCTGTGCCTCAAGGGCGGGCACAAGTCAGGCAATGTAGCGGCTGAAGGGGCGCTTGCCTAGTGGCGGCTGCCGGGCGGATCCGTGAATGCCTGCTGCATTGGGCTCATGTGGGAGCTGGCTTGCCTGCGATGCAGGCGCCTAGGTCTTACAGATGCACCGAGGTGATGCTATCGCAGGCAAGCCAGCTCCCACAGGAGGGTGGGGGTTATTTTCAGATTAATCCTTCGTCGCGATTGCTTGCGAACGACTGACCTGCGTCGGCGCAAAGTGGCAGGTAAAGGTGCTGCCATGGCCCAGGACGCTGCTGATTTCCAGGCGGGCCCGATGGCGCAACAGCACGTGCTTGACGATCGCCAAGCCCAGCCCCGTACCGCCGGTGTTGGAGTTGCGGCTGGAGTCGACGCGGTAGAAACGCTCGGTCAGGCGTGGCAGGTGTTTACTGTCGATACCAATCCCCGAATCCTGCACGCTCAGGTGCGCCCCCTGCTGATCGGCCCACCAGCGGATGCGGATCGTGCCTTTGTCCTGGGTGTACTTCACAGCGTTGAACACCAGGTTGGAAAAAGCACTGCGCAATTCGCCCTCGCTGCCCTTGAGCAGCACCGACGGGTCGGCTTCCAGGGTAATGATCTGGCCGCGCTCGCCGGACAGGGCCTGGGCATCGTTTTTGATGGTCTGCAGCAGGCTCTGTACGGCCACGGGGTGGTTGTCCGAGGGGTAGTCGGTGGCTTCCAGCTTGGCCAGCAGCAGCAGGTCGTTGAGCAGGGTCTGCATGCGTGAGCCCTGTTGCTGCATCTGCTGCAAGGCACGGTTCCAGCGCGGGTTGACGCCTTCGACGTTGTCCAGCAGCGTCTCCAGGTAGCCACAGATCACCGTCAGCGGCGTACGCAATTCGTGGGAGACGTTGGCGACGAAATCCTTGCGCATCTGTTCCAACTGATGGATGCGGGTGACGTCGCGCACCAGCATCAAGTGTTCATTGTTGCCATAGCGCGTGAGGTACAGCTGGATGCGCACCCGATCGTTGGTGGGCGACGGGATTTCCAGGGCTTCCTCGTAGTTATCCTGCTCGAAGTATTCCTTGAAACGCGGATGGCGTACCAGGTTGGTCACCGGCTGGCCGCTGTCCTGGGGCGTCTTGAGGCCCAGCAGGGTCTCGGCGGCGCGGTTCCACCATTCCAGGTTGCCGTCGCTGTCGAGCATGATCACCGCGTCCTTGAGCGCGGCCGTCGACTCCTGGACCCGGTCGATCACCGCTTGCAGGCGGCCCCGCACCCGCTGGTCGCGGCGTTGCAGGTGATAGATGCTGTCGAACACCTCGCCCCACAGGCCGTAGCCGTCGGGTGGTGCTTCGTCGGGTTTGTGCTGGCGCAGCCACTCGTGCAGGCGCAGCAATTGCTTGAGGGTCCAGCCCAGGTAGAGGCCCAGGCCGATGGCCAGGCTCCAGCCGTAGTAGCCGCTGATCAGGCCGACCAACAGGCAGCCGGTGACCAGCAGGAGCATGTGGCGGATCAGGGTGCCATGCCAGTTTTGGTTCACTTGAACATGCGTCCTTGTCGGCTGTTAAGTCTGGGAAGGGCTGGCTCAGCCTTTGGTGGAAAACCGATAGCCGGTACCGCGCACGGTTTGTACCAGATTCTCGTAGGCATCGCCCAAGGCTTTGCGCAGGCGGCGGATATGCACGTCCACGGTGCGCTCCTCGACATACACATTGCCGCCCCACACCTGGTCCAGCAATTGCCCACGGGTATAGGCGCGTTCCTGGTGGGTCATGAAGAACTGCAACAGGCGGTATTCGGTGGGGCCCATTTCGGCAGGCTTGCCGTCGATGGTCACGCGGTGGCTGATCGGGTCCAGCAGCAGGCCGCCGACTTCAATCGGCGCCTCGCCATCGGTCGGGCCGGCGCGGCGCAGCACGGCCTTCAGACGTGCGACCAGTTCCCGTGGGGAAAACGGCTTGGTGATGTAGTCATCGGCGCCGACTTCCAGGCCCTGGATCTTGTTGTCCTCTTCGCCCTTGGCGGTGAGCATGATGATCGGGATATCCCCGGTCAGCTCATCGCGCTTGAGGCGCCGGGCCAGCTCGATGCCAGAGGTGCCGGGCAGCATCCAGTCCAGCAGGATCAGGTCCGGCTTGCGGTCGACGATAATGGCGTGGGCCTGCTGGGAGTTCTCTGCCTCCAGGCAGTCATAGCCGGCCATTTCCAACGCAACGGCGATCATTTCGCGAATGGGCGCTTCGTCGTCAACGATCAGAATGCTCCTGCCAACCATGCTAAGTCCTCTTGTCATTTAACTGTCTTGCGCCGCATTAGATAACGGAATTATTGCAGTCGTGTGACAGTATTTTACTGGCCTGCGCAATCGGCCTAGTCCTGAACTACGCTTTGAGTCCGAATCCTGACAACCGCAAAAGGAAGGTTCTGATGACTCAAGGTATTTTTTCCTGGAAAGCCCTGCTGGTCACGGCGGCGTTGACGCTGCCGACACTGGCTGTCGCGGCGGACCCGGCCATGACTAAAGACGGGATGTTGGTGGACCACAAGGGCATGGCGCTCTATACCTTTGCCAAGGATGCCGACGGCAAGTCCAACTGCAACGACAAGTGCGCCACCAACTGGCCGCCGTTGAAGGCCGAGTCCACCGATAAACCGATGGGCAAGTGGACCGTCATCACCCGTGACGACAACACCAGCCAATGGGCCTATGACGGCAAGCCGCTGTATACCTTCATCGCCGACAAGAAGGCCGGCGATGCGACCGGCGACGGCAAAATGGACGGCGCCTGGAAGGTCGCCAAGCCCTGAACTCCCCTGTAGGAGCCGGCTTGCCGGCGATGGCGGCCCTGAAACCACCGCAGGGCTGCTGGCCTCATCGCCGGCAAGCCGGCTCCTACAAGCTACAGGGCATTATCGGAAGGCGTAGTCGGCCACAATCCCGAGAAAAATCGCCAACCCTGCCCAATGGTTGTGCAAAAACGCCTTGAAGCACTTCATCCGGTCCCGATCCCGGGTGTACCAGAACTCCCAGGCAAAACACCCCGCCGCCGCCACCAGCCCCAGGTGGAACCAGCCGCCCAGTTCGAAGCGTGAGCCCGCCAGTAGCAGGCAAAGCAGCGCGAGCCCCTGCAAGGTAAGGATGATGATCCGGTCGGCATCGCCAAACAGGATCGCGGTGGATTTGACGCCGATTTTCAGATCGTCATCGCGGTCGGTCATGGCGTAGTAGGTGTCGTAGGCCACGGTCCACAGCAGGTTGGCGATATACAGCAGCCACGCAATGGCCGGCAGGCTGCCGGTCTCGGCGGTAAACGCCATGGGCATGCCCCAGGAAAACGCCGCGCCGAGCACCACTTGCGGGTAATAGGTGTAGCGCTTCATGAAGGGGTAGCTGACGGCCAGGGCCAGGCCGCCCAGGGACAGCCAGATGGTGGCGGCATTGGTCAGCAGCACCAGCAAAAAGCTGATGGCCATCAGCACCGCAAAGAACACCAGGGCCTCTTTGGAGCTGATCTTGCCGCTGGCCAACGGGCGTTGCGCGGTGCGCTTCACATGGCCGTCGACCTTGCGGTCAGCCCAGTCATTGATCACGCAACCGGCGGCACGGGTCAGGGTCACGCCCAACACAAAAATCACGATATTGCTCAACGATGGCGAGCCCTTGCCGGCAATCCACAGTGCCCACAGGGTGGGCCACAGCAGCAGATAGATGCCGATGGGCTTGTCCATCCGCGTCAGTTGCACAAAGTCCCAGGCCCGTGGGTTCAAGCGGTTCAGGGATTGGAGCAGGCGCTGGTACATCAGCAATCCTCCGCAGATTGCTGCACGGCTTGCCACAGGCTCGGCAGGAACACTTCCGCCACCAACACGCTCAACGCGCCGCGATCAAAGCGCGAGCGCCGCGCCCACAAGCCATTGGCCTGATCGGCTTGCGGCAGCCAGGCGCGTGGGTAGTGGCAGACCTCGATGGCCTGGCGGGTGAAGGCCTGGTCACAAAACAGCAACTCGCCCAGGGAGCGACTGCCCAACTCATCCATATGCAAGCCATCGCCCTGCAAGGCACTGCGCGCCGCCACGCTGCGGGCGAACACCCAGGCCTGGCCGTGACCGCGCAAATACACCTCGCGTACCCAGCCAATACTGGCCGCTGGCAGGTCGAGGGCGGCGCATTCGTCGTCTCGCAGGGGCTGCCAGCCTTCGTACAGCGGCGTAACACTGAAACCATCGTTGGACAGGTGCGTCAGGCGGCGGGTCAGCGAGCCTTCATCGAACAGCCAGTCAAGGGCGGGGGGGGCGGGCAGAGGGCGTAGAAGGCTCTGGTTCAGCCATTGGCAGGCATCGGGAACGGCAATCGAATGCGGCACGGGGAGTCATTATTGGCAGTTAATGAGGCGCCGAGCTTACCATGGCAGCCTGGATTGTTGCCGGCGTGTGCCGGGACATTGGGTCGAACATGCTTGCATCTGGGCGCCCCGATCAGTACAAAACGCCCTGAGCCGCACGGCAATGCTGGATCTATCGACCGTCGGCCAGTAAGCCTGGACCCTGAGGAAGCAAGTAATGAAGAAGTGGCAATGTGTAGTCTGTGGCCTGATCTATGACGAGAAGGACGGTTGGCCGGATGACGGGATCGCCCCAGGTACCCTGTGGCAGGACGTCCCGGAAGACTGGCTGTGCCCGGACTGCGGCGTCGGCAAAATGGATTTTGAAATGATCGAAATCGGTTGATTCGCTGAATTTAAGAAACGCACTACAAGGAGAATGGAATGAGCGCACCTGTCGTGATCATCGGTACGGGCTTGGCCGGTTACAACCTGGCTCGGGAGTTTCGCAAGCTCGACAGCGAAACCCCGCTGTTGCTGATCACCGCGGATGATGGGCGTTCCTACTCCAAGCCCATGCTCTCCACCGGTTTTGGCAAAAACAAGGATGCCGATGGCCTGAGCATGGCGACCCCTGGCGCCATGGCTGAGCAACTCAAGGCCGAGGTGCGCACCCATACCCGAATCAGTGGGATCGACCCTGGGCATAAGCGCCTGTGGATCGGCGAGGAGGCGGTGGCCTACCGCGACCTGATCCTGGCCTGGGGCGCCCAGACTGTGCAGGTGCCCGTCGAGGGCGATGCCGCTGAATTGATTTTCCCGATCAACGACCTGGAAGACTACGCGCGCTTTCGCCACGCCGCTGTCGGCAAGCGCCGGGTGTTGCTATTGGGTGCGGGCCTGATCGGCTGTGAATTTGCCAACGACCTGATCCTGGGTGGCTACACCATCGACCTGGTGGCACCGTGCGAGCAAGTCATGCCGACCCTGCTGCACCCGGCGGCGGCTGCAGCGGTGCAGGCCGGGTTGGAAGGCCTGGGCGCACGCTTCCACCTGGGCCCGGTGCTTAACCGCCTGCAACGCACGGCTGACGGCCTGGAGGCCCACCTGTCCGATGGCACGGTGATTGATTGCGACCTTGTGGTTTCCGCCATCGGCCTGCGCCCCCGGGTGGACCTGGCGGCTGCGGCCGGCCTGCAAATCAGCCGTGGGATCATGGTCGACCGCCACCTCAAGACCTCCCACGCCAATATCTACGCCCTGGGCGACTGCGCCGAGGTCGATGGCCTGAACCTGTTGTACGTCATGCCCCTGATGAGCTGCGCCCGCGCCCTGGCCCAGACCCTGGCGGGCAACGCCACGGCGGTCAACTACGGGCCGATGCCGGTCACGGTGAAAACCCCGGCGTGCCCACTGGTGGTCTCACCACCGCCACGGGGCACTGAAGGCGTGTGGAGTGTCGAAGGGCAGGGCGGCGACATCAAGGCCTTGTGCCGCGATGCCAGCGGTCGCCTGCTGGGCTATGCGCTTACCGGTACGGCAGTCATGGAAAAACTGGCCCTGAATAAGGAACTTCCGCCTCTGCTGGCGTAAATGCTGGTCGTTCTGTCGGAATAAGCACCTTTTTCCCCCTAGAAAGGTCGCCGCGAGACTGGCGCAGGCACCAATGGCATGCCATCCTCACTCCCGTCTGCCGCAGAGTAGAGCCTGCGGCGCCTTGGCGCTGCTCCAGCAGAGAGCAGCACGGACATAACAACAAAAAACCGTCAAAGAGGCTTCACCTATGCGTAAACCAGAACTCGCAGCCGCCATTGCAGAAAAAGCAGACCTGACCAAAGAACAGGCCAACCGCGTCCTCAACGCCGTTCTTGAAGAAATCACTGGCGCCTTGCACCGCAAGGACAGCGTCACCCTGGTTGGTTTCGGCACCTTCCTGCAGCGCCACCGTGGCGCCCGCACCGGCAAAAACCCGCAAACCGGCGAGCCGGTGAAAATCAAGGCGAGCAACACCGTAGCGTTCAAACCGGGCAAGTCGCTTAAAGACAGCGTCAACCCGTAAGCGCGGCACCGCCTCGAAGGGAGGCGTGGAGGTATGAAAAATGGGCACGCCGACTGGGTCGGGTGCCCATTTTTGTTGGGTCGCGTTCTTGGGCCACGACGGTCGTGTGGGTGGCGCTTGGAGTGACCGAGTGGGCACCGATGCCTTGCCCTGACGTTTGAGCCAAGTTGTTGCTATAAGCGGTAAACGCCATCCGATCTCCGGCTAACGCGGGAGATCGGTGGCGTTCCGCGCGCAAATCGTTAAACTGCTGCGGCCACCCAATAATTACACTGAGGCCGTGTGCATGAAATTTCGTTTTCTCCTGTGGGTGCTGGGCCTGATGATGGCCAAAGCCAGCCGCAACAACCCCGCGTTCCAGCAGCAGTTGGGTGACAAAGACCTGGCATTCCAGCTGCAGACCCTCGACGGCAAGGTCGCCCGCCACTTCATCGTCAAAGACCAGCGCATCACCAGCCGCTCGGGCGTACACCCGGAGCCTGCGTTCGCCATCGCCTTCAAAGACGCCGCCTATGGCTTCGCCACGATGCAGGCGAAGAACAAGCAACTGGCGTTCATGACGGGGATTCAGGACAAGTCGATCCAGATCAAGGGCAACCCGGCCCTGGTGATGTGGTTCCAGGGCTTGACCAAGTATTTGAAGCCGAAGAAAAAGAAGGCCTGAAAGACCGAGTTGCATTCATCGCAGGCAAGCCAGCTCCCACTTTTGACCGAGTTCCAACGCTGGAATGCACTCAAAATGTGGGAGCTGGCTTGCCTGCGATAGCAGTACAACAGGCGCCAGCTTTATCCCTGGCTGAACTGCGACGCCAACTCCCGCAACAACACCTCGGCATCCAACACCTTGCTCACCACGTCCTCGGCCTTGTCGCGGCTCAGACCCAGGCGCTCCAGCAACTCGTCCGGAATCTCGGCCTCAGGCCCGGAACCAATCCCCCGCCCGCGCAGCAAACGCACCGCCAGGCATACCAGGTTCGGGTATTCGGCGTATTGGCCGTCGTAGCTCGGGTCGTGCTGGAAGCGCAGGGCCGTGGACAGCTCTTGCGGCATATCCCAGTAACGCATCAGCCAGGCGCCGATCTGTTCGCGGCTGATGCCCAGCAAGTGCTGCTCGATATAGCTGTGGCACAGGTGCGGGTTGACCTCCAGGTGCCGGCAGATCAGCGAGAAGTGCGGTGGGAAGACGTGGGCCAGTAACAGGTAACCAAAGTTGTGCAGCAGGCCCGCCAGGTAGGTCAGGCCGGCTTCCGGACGCTGGGCGCGGGGCATGGCGCGGGTCAGGCCTTCAATCACCGCAGCGGTGTAGATCGACTGGTGCCAGTAGGGCGTGGCCTGTTGCGGATGGTCCTTGGGCAGGCTCAGGGTCTTGCCCAGCGCCAGGCCCAGGGCCAGGTTGATCACCAGGTCGAAGCCCAGCACGCGCACAATCGCATCCTCTACCGAACGGATCTTGCCCGGCGAGGCGTAGTACGGCGATGCCGCCCAGCTCACCACTTGCGCGGCCAGGGCCGGGTCGGTCTCGACCACGCCGGTGATGTCGTCGATGGTCGCGTTCGGGTCAACCCGCAGCTTGATGATCTTCTGCGCGGTGTCGGCCAGCGGCGGAATCTCGATGGTGGCTTCCAGCCTTTGCTGGATGCGGCGGGCGGTAAACGCCTGCATGGCCTGGGAGATTTCGTCGCGGTCATCGTTAGGGCGATCGAAGTTGGGCCGGATGCTGCTCAAGGGCTCGCCGAAGTTGGCGGCGCTGGCTTTGCTCAGCATGCGCTTGAAGTCATCGCTGGCGATTTCCAGCAGCACCGTGGCTTCGCCCGAGTGCACCAGCAGGGTCGGCTCGCGCAGCAGGCGTTCTTCATACAGGCATGGCGAGCTGGTCAACGGCGGCAGGCCGGGCAGCAGGCTCAGGCTGTGTTTGCCGAGCATGCGCTCCAGGCGCTCCGGTGCGACGGCGGTGAGGTTGCGCCCGGTCAGCTCGGTAAGGCGATTGAGATCCAGCAACTGGCTCTGGGGGAACAGCACCATCAGGGCGCCCACCGCGTCATCGAGCAGTACCGCTTGAACCTTTCGGGCCGGGTTAAGGCCGGGGTGTTCGGTGACTTCCGTGTAGCTGATGGCGAGTTTCGCGAGCAGGTCCCGAATGACCGATGGGGCAGTCGGCGGGGCTGTGGCGTGGGCAACTTCTGACATGGCCGGATCCAATTTCCTACATTTGCTTGGAGTATAACCAGCTTGGTTCGGCGGGGGGGTGTCTAACTGCGGTTTGTGATGGTGTCGGCTACTGGCAGTCTGTCAGACCTGGCCGTATTGCTGGCCGTGGCGCAGCCAGCGATCCAGCAGCGGGCTGACGTGGTGCGGCCAGCGTTCCAGCAGGGCCTGGGCGGCGTCGCGCACGGCGGGCAGCAGGTCGGCGTCGCGCATCAGGTCGGCCACTTTAAATTGCAGCAGGCCGGTCTGGCGGGTGCCGAGCATTTCGCCGGGGCCGCGCAGTTCCAGGTCTTTTTCGGCGATCACGAAGCCGTCGTTGGTCTCGCGCATGATCCCCAGGCGCTGGCGGCCAATCTGCGACAGCGGCGGATGGTAGAGCAGCACACAGTGGCTGGCGGCACTGCCCCGGCCGACACGACCGCGTAGCTGGTGCAGTTGCGCCAGGCCCAGGCGCTCGGGGTTTTCGATGATCATCAGGCTGGCGTTGGGCACATCCACGCCGACTTCGATGACTGTGGTGGCGACCAGCAATTGCAGGTTGCCGGCCTTGAACTCGGCCATCACTGCAGCTTTTTCCGCAGGCTTCATGCGCCCGTGGATCAGCCCGACCTTGAGCTCGCCCAGGGCGCTGGTGAGGTCTTCGTAGGTGGTTTCGGCCGCCTGGCAGGTCAGTTCTTCGGACTCCTCGATCAGCGTGCATACCCAATACGCCTGGCGCCCCTCGGCGCAGGCGCCGCGCACGCGCTCGATGACTTCGACGCGGCGGGTGTCGGTGACCAATACGGTGTTGACCGGGGTGCGGCCGGGCGGCAGCTCGTCGAGGATCGAGGTGTCGAGGTCGGCGTAGGCACTCATGGCCAATGTGCGTGGGATCGGGGTGGCCGTCATGATCAACTGGTGCGGATTCATCCGCCCGCCCACGCCCTTTTCGCGCAGGGCCAGGCGTTGCTGCACGCCAAAGCGGTGCTGTTCGTCGATGATTACCAGGGCCAGGTTCTTGAATTTCACTTCGTCCTGGAACAGCGCGTGAGTACCTACCACCATCGGGGCGCCAGCGGCGATCTGCTCCAGGGCGGCAGTGCGGTTCTTGCCCTTGAGCTTGCCCGCCAACCATGCCACTTCCAGGCCCAGGGGTTCGAGCCAGCGCTTGAAGGTGATGAAGTGCTGCTCAGCGAGGATCTCGGTCGGTGCCATCAACGCCACCTGGTAGCCGGCCTCCAGGGCCTGCAGCGCGGCCAGGGCCGCGACCACGGTCTTGCCGGCGCCAACATCGCCCTGGATCAGGCGCAGCATGGGTTCTTTCTGGCTCAGGTCGTAGGCGATTTCATTGCCTACGCGTTGCTGCGCGCCGGTCGGCGCAAAGCCGAGGTTGGCCAGGTATTGCGCGGGCAGGCGCGTGGCTTTGGGCATCGCTGGCGCACGCAGGGAGCGCATGCTTTCGCGCAGGCGTTGCTGGGACAATTGGTGGGTCAGCAACTCTTCAAAGGCCAGGCGATGCTGGGCCCAGTGATGACCCAGGGCCAGCTCATCGACATCGGCATCGGCCGGTGGATGGTGCAGATAGCGAATCGCATCCGCCAGGGGCGCCAACTGGTAGTCACGGGCCAGCTCCTGCGGCAGCCAATCGGGCAGGCTCTGCGGGCCGAGCAGGGTCAGGGTCTGCATGCACAGCTGGCGCAGGCGCTGTTGCGTCAGGCCCTCGGTGAGCGGATAGATGGGAGTGAGGGTGGTGTCTACCGGCGGCGGTTCGTCGCCGGTAATGGCGCGGTATTCCGGATGGTAGATTTCCAGGCCCGAGGCACCCGGGCGCGCTTCACCGTAGCAACGCACGCGAGTGCCGCGCTTGAGGCCTTCCTTTTGCGCGTTGCTGAAATGGTAGAAGCGCAGGCTCAGGCCACCGGTGCCGTCCTGCAGGCGCACCACCAGGCTGCGGCGCTTGCCCATCACTACATCGGCACCGCTGACGGTGCCTTCGACCACCGCGTCCTGCCCGGGGCGCAGATGGCCGATGGGCACTACGCGGGTGCGGTCCTGATAGCGCAGGGGCAGGTGAAAGAGCACGTCCTGGAGGTTTTCCAGGCCGACCTTGGCCAGCTTCTCGGCCATGGCTTCACCGACACCCTTGAGTGCCGTCACCGACACCTGCGACAACTCAGTCATACAAGGCTTAGCTCGCAGCGGGCGGCTTGGCCACCGAGCACAGGCGGATCGAGTCGGCGAGGATATCAATCGCTTTCGGGCGCGGGAAACTGGCCCGCCAGGCAATCGCCACGGTGCGGAACGGCACGGGTGGGGTGAGCGGACGCACTTCGATCACGCCGGCTGCATAGTGATGGCTGTCCACGGCCGACAGCGGCAGGATCGAGATGCCCAGGCCAGACGCCACCATATGGCGGATGGTCTCCAGGGAGCTGGATTCCACCGTGGTGTGCTTGGCGCCGTCGTTGCCCTTGGTCAGGGTCGGGCAGGCTTCCAGCACCTGGTCGCGGAAGCAATGGCCTTCACCGAGCAGCAGCAGGCTCTTGTCGTTGAGCAGGCCGGCGTCGATCGTGTCTTTTTGCGTCCACGGGTGGGAGGCGGGCATCAGCACGTAGAACGGCTCGTCATAGAGTGGCAACGTCAGCACGTCGGCTTCGTTGAACGGCAGGGCGATGATGATCGCGTCCAACTCACCGTTGCGCAGTTTGTCGCGCAGTACGTGGGTGAAGTTTTCCTCGATATACAGCGGCATCTGCGGCGCAACGCGATGCAGTTGCGGGATCAGGTGTGGGAACAGGTACGGGCCGACGGTGTAGATCGCGCCGACTTTCAGCGGGGCAGTCAGTTGGTTCTTGCCGGCCTGGGCCAGTTCACGAATGCTCTGGGCCTGCTCCAGTACCTTCTGGGCCTGGGCCACAATGCCTTCGCCTACCGGAGTGAGGCGCACGGCGCTCTTGCTGCGCTCGAAAATCAGCACACCGAGTTCGTCTTCAAGCTTCTTCACACCCACCGACAGCGTCGGCTGGCTGACATGGCAACGTTCGGCGGCATGGCCGAAGTGTTGCTCTTGGGCGAGGGTCACGATGTAGCGTAATTCTGTAAGAGTCATAGCGGGCGTCCATGAGGTTGCGGGCCAAGCATACCGGCTGCAATCGATAGGCGCACGTTATCAGAACTAGATTGGGGATTGAGCGGTTTGTGCGGGGGATTTTGCTTAATGGCGTTGGCGGCTTTGTGTGGGGGTGGGCTTGTTCGCGATGGCGGTGTGTCAGTCATTGTGGATGTTGACTGTTACACCGTCATCGCGGGCAAGCCTGCTCCCACACAAGCCCGCTCCCACAGGGGTTAGCGGCGACGCTTCTCGATGTTGTAGACAAACGGCGCAACGATTTCGATGCTGCCGTTTTTCAACATGTCGGCCGGTGGCTTGGGCAGCGGCTGGGCACGACGGATCATCTCCAGAGTGGCGCGGTCCAGGTCGGCGTTGCCGGAACGGCCCACCAATTCATAAGACAGCACCTTGCCTTCGGCATCCACCACGAACCGCAAGCGGTTCAAGCCTTCCTTGCCACGGGCCTGGGCGCCTGGCGGGTACTTCTTGTATTTCGCCAGGTGACCGAGCAGCGTGCTTTCCCAGGTGGCCTTGGCCGCGACTTGCGCCGGCGAAGGGCCGGGTTGCGGTTGGGCCGACTTTTCCGAAGGCGCGTTGTTCTGAGGGCTTTCGCTCGGCGGGTCCTCGGAAGGTTTTTCCTTGGGCTGCTCGACCTTTTTCTCAGGCTTGGGCGGCTGCGGCTTGGGCTTTGGCTTGACCGGCTTGGGCACGGAAATCGTCGGCTTGGGTGCCTCGGCCAGTTTCGGCAAGGGCAACTCTTCCACCGGCGCCGGCGGTTGCGGCGGCGTCACCACCTTCGGCGGGGCCGGAGGCGGTGGTGCCGGCATCGGCGCCAGGTCGATGACCATGGCCGCCGGTGGCAACTGCACCATATGGGGTGCCGACCATTGGTACGCGAGGATGATCGCGACGGCGTGGACGCCCAGCACGACGGCGAGGCTGGTGCCATAACGCGTCAGTTTGTGGCGCGTCGTGATCATTTTTTGGCTGCCGTCTCAAGTCCGACCAGACCGACCTTGAGGTAGCCGGCCGCCCGCAGGGCATCCATCACGCTCATCAGGTCGCCGTAGTCCACGCCTTTGTCGGCTTGGAAGAAGATCGTCGTGTCTTTCTTGCCCTGGGTCCGCGCGTCGAGCACCGCACCCAGGGTTTCGGATTTGACTTCTTCTTCGCCCAGGAACAGGCGCTGGTCAGCCTTGACGCTGAGGAACACCGGTTTCTCCGGCCGCGGCGCAGGTTTCGCGCTGGAGGCGGGGAGGTCGACCTTGATGTCCACCGTGGCCAAGGGTGCTGCCACCATGAAGATGATCAGCAGCACCAGCATCACGTCGATAAACGGCGTGACGTTGATTTCGTGGTTCTCGACGAGCTCGTCGTCGCCTTGATTCAAATGCAGGCCCATGGCCGATTACCCCACTTTCACCATGTGCGGTTGCGAGCTGCGCTCGGTAGGCAGGTGATCGAGGTCACGGCTGACCAGCAACAGGACTTCTGCCGAAGCATCCGACACCTGGGCCTTGTAGCCGGCGATCGAGCGGGCGAACACGTTGTAGATCACCACCGCCGGAATCGCGGCGACCAGGCCCAGGGCGGTTGCCAGCAGGGCTTCGGCGATGCCTGGGGCAACGACGGCGAGGTTGGTGGTCTGGGTCTTGGCGATGCCGATGAAGCTGTTCATGATGCCCCACACGGTACCGAACAGACCGACGAACGGTGCGGTAGAACCGATGGTTGCCAGCACGCCGGTGCCGTTGCTCATGTTGCGACCGCAGGCCGCTACCAGGCGCTCCAGGCGGAAGCTCACGCGTTCCTTGATGCCTTCCTTTTCGCGGGTGTTGGCCGACAGGCGCATTTCTTCCAGCGCGTCGTGCACCAAGAGATGCGCCAGGGTGCCCTTGATGGCCGCGCTTTCGCTGGCTTCTTTAAGGGTGGTGGCTTTTTTCAGGTTGACGATTTCAGTGCGCAGGCGGCGTTTGGCGCCCAGCAGTTCGAAGCCTTTGGCGATCCAGATGGTCCAGGTGATGATCGAGGCGATAGCCAGGCCGACCATCACGATCTTCACGATGATGTCGGCGTTCTGGTACATGCCCCACGGCGACAGGTCGTGGGCCATGCCCAGGGTGTTGTCTTCTTCCAGGACCACGCCGGTTTCATCTTGCGGGGTAACACCGTCGGCTGCGACCGGGTCGGTGGCCGCAGGTACGGCAGCCGGCGCGCCGGGAGCGGCGGCGTTTTGCTCAGGTGCTGGGGCTGCAGCCGGGGCTGGTGCAGCGGCGGCAGGCGGGGTGGCCGGTGCCGTGGCATCGGCGAACGCGGCGGTCGGAGCCAGCAGGACGCTGAGCAGCAACGCAGTTATCGCGCGCCAGGCGCGGGACGGGCTGTGAAGCTTGGTTGGCGAAGCGGGGAGGTTATTGCGTGTCATGCTGGCCGGACCTGAGAGGAAAAAATAAGGGATTGCCCTGCCAGGCCGCAAAAGGGCCGAGGACAAATGGGCCGTTATTATTGCAAGTAATTCTTGTTAACAGAAGTAATACAGTAACTTTATTTGTGCTTTTTCTGGCCGCTGGTCACCTGCGAGGGCTAATCTAGACCTTTGAGAACGGAGTTTTGTGATGTCTGCGCCTTCTGTGGTGATTGCCGGTTGTGGTGATGTAGGTAGTCGGCTGGCGAGTCAATTGCTGGTCGCGGGATGGGAGGTGCATGGCCTGCGACGCAATGTCTCGCGCCTGCCGGAAGGGGTGATTGGCATTGCCGGCGACCTGTTCAAAAAGGACTGCCCCGACACCTGGCCGATTGGTGGCGTGGACTACCTGGTGTACTGCGCGGCTGCGACCGATCACGATGAAGCGGGCTATCGCAAAGCCTATGTCGAAGGTTTGCAGCATGTGCTGGAGTGGCTCGATGACTATGGTCAGCAGCCCAAGCACCTGCTGTTTGTGTCCAGTAGCAGCGTCTACGGCCAGCAAAATGGTGAATGGGTCGATGAAACCTCGCCCACCCAGGCCGTTGGGTACTCCGGGCAGGTGATGCTGGAAGCCGAGCAAGTGGCATTGGACAGCGGTATCCCGGCCACGACTGTGCGCTTGACCGGTATCTATGGTCCTGGTCGCGAGTGGTTGTTGAGCCAGGTGCGCCAAGGCTATCGCGTGGCGGTTGAGCCACCTTTATATGGCAACCGCATCCACGTCGATGATGCGGCAGGGCTGCTGGCCTTTTTGCTGCTGCATGTGGAGCAGGGCGGTACGTTGGACAAGGTCTACATCGGTGTCGACAACGCGCCTGCGCCGCTGGCCGAAGTCGTGGATTGGCTGCGCGAGTACCTTGGGGTCACCGAGTGGGCCGAAGACGCCAGCGTGCGGCGTGCGGGCAGCAAGCAGTGCAGCAATGCGCGAGCCAAGGCGCTGGGCTGGACGCCAACCTATCCAAGCTACCGCGAAGGCTACGCCGCTATCCTCAAGGGCTGACCTCTCCTGTGGGAGCCGGGCTTGCCTGCGATGCAGGCAGCTCGGTGTGTCAGTGAAACAGAGGTGATGCTATTGCAGGCAAGCCAGCTCCCACAGTGGTCTTACTGTTTTTCCAGCAGCCACTGGCGCTGCCCAGGGCTCAACTGAGGAATTTCGTCTGGCCTGGAATGATTGATCGCCTGGAAAATTTCCAGCGTGTTGCCGTTGCGCACGAAAATCCAACTATCCCCCGCGTCGCCTTTGCCCAGGTACAGGGTGTCATTGCCGGCGCCCTGAGTGGCGCAGTCCCCGCCCAGGCACAATTCGTATCGGTCATTCTTCCCCAGGCCCGACAGGTTGCCGTGCGCATTGAACACTACGGTGCCGCCGGCGCCTTCGCCCTCAAGGATTTTCCACGGGCCACCCATGTAAGCTGAGTTCAGTGCCTGCCGGAATGTACTCTCCCATTGCGCACCCTCCGTGGTCGATGGGTGGGCACGCTGGAACACCTGGCCGGGCAGATCCTTGCGAGGCAGTTGGAGCAGTTGCTGATCCTTTAATTGCAGTTCGTCACGGCCATGGCCGTTGTGATCGACGGTCCATGCGCCAGGTGCTTTTGGCAGGAGTTGGCCTTCATCTACCTCAAAGGCACTGCTGGCATGAGCTTGGCCGGTGCGGGTGTCGACATTCCACTCCAGGTTCCTGCCGTTGGCTTGCAGGCTGTTGAGCAGCGGCCGGCCCTGGGCGGCGGCATCGATGGCGGTCTGGTTGATCCAGATCCCGCTGATGTCGACGGGTTGCGATACGTGGGTGCAGCCGCCCAGCAAGGCCAGGCCAATGAGGAGTGGTTTGAACATGGCGTAGTCCGAGGCAAAGGATTGCTGGCTAAAGAAAAAGGAGCCTGTAGGCTCCTTTGTTTCGTATCACTGTTTTTCCAGCAGCCACTGGCGCGGCCCAGGGGTGAACGAAGGCACTTCGTCGGCCTGGGAGGTATTGATCGCCTGGAAAATCTCCAGTTGCTTGTCGTTGCGACTGAAGATCCACGGGTTGCCCTGGCCGCCTTGTTGCAGCCAGATGCTATCGTAGCCACCGCTCATGGAGGCGCAATCGCCTGCCAGGCACAGTGAATACTGGTCGGCACCCGGCAGGCCGGTAACCTGGCCGTTGGCCTGGAACTGTACGGTCTCGCCCAGGCCGCTGCCGCTGGTGATTTTCCAACTGCCGCCCATGTAGGCCGCGTACAGCGCCCGTTCGAAGTTGGCACCCAGCGGTGCGCCTTCAGGGGCGGGGTCCTTGGGGCGATCAAAGAGCTGTTCGGGCTCGTTGTCGTTGGCCACTTGCAGCAGCTGTTTGCCCTTGCGCTTGAGTTCGGTGGTCGAGCTGCCGTAGAAATCAACGTTCCAGGTGCCGGACTTTTCGCCGGCCAGGGTGCCTTCAGGGCGTTCAAAACCGTTGAAGTAGCGCGCCTGGTTGGCCCGGGTGTTGACCTCCCATTCGAGGTTCGGGCCGTAGGCTTGCAGGGCTTCACGCAAAGGGCCGCCCTTGGACGCCGCATCGATGGCAACCTGGTTGATCCAGGTACCGCTCATATCCCGGGTGGCAGGACTGCTGGCGCAGCCGCCAAGAAGAAGGGCCAGCAGCGTGGAGGCAACGAGCGCTTTGCGCATTACGAAATCCTTTTAAAACGAAGTCGGCGCAACCCCGTGGGTTGCGCCGAATGTATTACTCGATGACCAGAATCGCGTCCATCTCAACCTGGGAACCCTTGGGCAGGGCGGCAACGCCAATGGCGGCGCGGGCTGGGTAGGGTTGTTCGAAGTACTTGCCCATGATCTCGTTGACCTTGGCGAAGTGGCTGAGGTCGGTGAGGAAGATGTTCAGCTTGACGATGTCCTTGAACGAACCGCCTGCTGCTTCAGCTACCGACTTGAGGTTCTCGAAGACTTGTACGGTCTGGGCTTCAAAGCCTTCAACCAGTTCCATGGTCTTTGGGTCCAGTGGGATCTGGCCGGACATGTAGACGGTGTTGCCCGCCTTGATCGCCTGGGAATAAGTACCGATGGCAGCAGGTGCCTTGTCGCTGGTGATAACAGTCTTGGTCATGAATGACTCCTTGTAATGTCCGGGCTATAGGGGGGTGTTATGCGCGCATGCGAGTGATGCGGATAACCCCGGTCAGGGCACGCAGTTTCTTGATCACACGGGCCAAGTGCACGCGGTCGTGCACGCTGACCACCAGTTGGACCACGCTGATGCGACCATCGCGTTCGTCCATGCTGATTTTTTCGATATTACCGTCGGCCGCGTTGACACTGCTGGCCAGCAGGGCGATCAGGCCGCGCTGGTGCTCCAGCTCCACCCGCAGCTCGACGTTGAATTCGCCGGTCACATCCTTGGCCCATGACAGCTGGATGCATTTTTCCGGGTTGTGGCGGATTTCGCTGATATTGCGGCAGTTGTCCAGGTGCACCACCATGCCTTTGCCGGCGGACAGGTGCCCGACAATCGGGTCGCCCGGTATTGGCGTACAGCATTTGGCGTAGCTCAGCACCAGGCCTTCGGTGCCACGAATGGCCAGCGGGCCTTCGGGGCTCGGCAGTTGCTCGCCTTCGCCCAGCAGGCGACGGGCGACGACGTAGGCCATGCGGTTGCCCAGGCCGATATCTTCGAGCAGGTCTTCGATGGTTTCCTGGCGGTACTCGTGGAGGATCGCCTGCACGCGCTCGGCGGGAATCTTCTCCAGGGAACTGTCGAAACCGTTGAGCACCTTGTTCAGCAGGCGTTCGCCCAGGCTGATGGACTCGGAGCGACGTTGCAGCTTCAGCGCGTGGCGGATATGGGTGCGAGCCTTGCCGGTGACCACGAAGTTGAGCCACGCCGGATTCGGCCGGGCCCCCGGCGCGCTGACGATTTCCACGGTGGAACCGCTTTGCAGCGGTTCCGACAGTGGGGCCAGGCGACGGTTGATCCGGCAGGCGATGCAGCTGTTACCGACGTCGGTGTGAACCGCGTAGGCAAAGTCGACCGCCGTGGAGCCCTTGGGCAGCTCCATGATCCGGCCTTTGGGCGTGAACACGTAGACCTCGTCCGGGAACAGGTCGATCTTCACGCTTTCGATAAACTCCAGGGAGTTGCCGGCACGCTGCTGCATTTCCAGCACGCCCTTGACCCACTGGCGGGCGCGGGCATGGGTGCCTTTGGGCTGCTCGTCGCCGCTGGACTTGTACAGCCAATGGGCGGCGATGCCGTTGTTGGCCATCTCTTCCATTTCCCGGGTGCGGATCTGGATCTCGATCGGCACCCCATGCATACCGAACAGCGTGGTATGCAGCGACTGATAGCCGTTGGCCTTGGGGATCGCGATGTAGTCCTTGAAGCGGCCTGGCAGGGGTTTGTACAAATTATGTACAGCGCCCAGCACGCGGTAGCAGGTATCGACCTTGTCGACGATGATCCGGAACGCATACACGTCCATGATCTCGTTGAAGGCCCGGCGCTTGCCGCGCATCTTCTTGTAGATGCCGTAGATATGCTTCTGCCGCCCGCTGACTTCGCCTTCAATCTCGTCGATTGCCAGGCAATGGCTCAGGGACTCTTCGATCTTGTTGACGATTTCCTTGCGATTGCCCCGGGCGCGCTTGACCGCCTGGTAGATACGCGCTGAGCGCATCGGGTGCATCGCCTTGAAACCAAGGTCTTCGAATTCGATACGAATGGCATGCATGCCCAGCCGGTTGGCGATGGGCGCGTAGATTTCCAGGGTTTCCTTGGCAATGCGCCGGCGTTTCTCGCCGGACAGCACTTCCAGCGTGCGCATGTTGTGCAGCCGGTCGGCCAGCTTGACCAGGATCACCCGGATATCCCGGGCCATGGCCATGGCCATTTTCTGGAAGTTTTCCGCCTGGGCCTCGGCCTTGGTCTCGAAGTTCATCTGGGTCAGCTTGCTGACCCCGTCGACCAGGTCGGCCACGGTTTCGCCAAATTGCGCGCTGAGCGCTTCCTTGGCAATGCCGGTGTCTTCGATCACGTCATGCAGCATCGCGGCCATCAGGCTTTGATGGTCCATGTGCATGTCGGCAAGAATATTGGCCACCGCAAGAGGATGGGTGACATATGCTTCGCCGCTGCGGCGGCGTTGGCCGTCGTGGGCTTGTTCGGCGTAGAAATACGCTCGGCGGACCAGGTTGACCTGGTCGGTACCGAGGTAGGTCGATAAGCGATCGGCGAGGGCGTCTATGCTCGGCAAGGTATTAACTCCTGCCGAAGGCTTTGACCCCGCGCCGTGCTACGTCGACCAGGCATAGGCTTAGACGGCCTCGTTGGACTCGTCCTCGAACGCTGCAAACAGCGGTTCGTCTTCAACGATCTCGGCGTTGGCGATGAACTCGTAGCTCATCACGCCGGCAGCGATTTCGCGCAGGGCCATCACGGTAGGCTTGTCATTTTCCCAATTGAGCAACGGCTCTTTGCCGCCAGTGGCCAATTGACGGGCACGCTTGGTAGAGAGCATGACCAGCTCAAAGCGGTTATCCACGTGTTCTAGGCAGTCTTCAACGGTTACGCGGGCCATGGTATTCCTCGGAGCGAATGCAAGATGCGCGCTGCCCGGTTGGGCGAGCGGACTCAACAGTTTAAAAAATCACCAGCGTTTAGGGAAGCGCTGATTTTCCGCAGGCCCCGGCAAACACGCTACAAGCGCCAATGTAAGGCCCTTGCAGCGGTTTTGGGAAGAGCCATTCAACCGAGCAGTTCGGCCAACAATTTGCCAAAACGCTGCTGCTGGCGTTTTTGCTGGAGCTGATTGGCACGGAAAATCGCCTTCAGGTCGTCCAGGGCGTGGGCAAAGTCGTCGTTGATGATCAGGTAGTCGTAGTCCACATAGTGGCTCATTTCACTGACGGCTTCGCGCATGCGCCCAGCGATGATCTCGTCACTGTCCTGGCCGCGATTGGTCAGGCGCTGGTGCAAGGCTTCCAGGGACGGCGGCAGGATAAAGATCGAGCGCGCCTTGGGCATCAATTGGCGCACCTGTTCGGCGCCCTGCCAGTCGATTTCCAGGATCAGGTCATGGCCTTCGTCAAGGGTCTGCTGCAAATGGCTCTGGGACGTGCCATAGAGGTTGCCGAACACTTCGGCACGCTCCAGGAAGTCACCGTGTTCGATCATCTTCACGAACTCGCTGCGCTCGACGAAGTGATAGTTCACGCCGTTCACCTCACCCGGACGCATGGCGCGGGTGGTATGGGAGACCGATACGCGGATCTCCGGGTTGGCGTCGGTCAGGGCCTTGACCAGGCTGCTTTTGCCCGCGCCCGAGGGCGCGGAAATAATGTAGAGGGTGCCGGTGCTGTGGGTCATGGGAGTTGCCTTACTCAATATTCTGTACTTGTTCGCGCATTTGCTCGATCAACACTTTGAGGTTGACCGCAGCCTGGGTGCTGCGCGGATCGAAGGCTTTGGAGCCCAGTGTATTGGCTTCGCGGTTGAGTTCCTGCATCAGGAAGTCCAGGCGCCGACCAGCGGCACCGGCCGCCTTGAGCACGCGGCGCACTTCCAGGATGTGGGTACTCAGGCGGTCGAGTTCTTCGGCGACGTCGCTTTTTTGCGCGAGCAGGACCATTTCCTGCTCCAGGCGCACCGGGTCGAGGTCGGCCTTCATGTCGGCGAAGCGGTCGAGGACCTTCTGGCGCTGGGTGGCCAGCATTTGCGGGACCAACTCGCGCAGGGTCACCACGTCGGCTTCGATAGCGGTCAGGCGCTCGCTGATCAGGCGCGCCAGTTCGGCGCCTTCGCGCTCGCGCCCGGCCTTGAGCTCCTTCAGGCCTTGATTGAACAGGGCCAGGGCCTCGGCATTCAGCGCCTGCGGGTCAGTGGCGTCGGCCACCAGTACGCCGGGCCAGGCCAGGACTTCCAGCGGGTTCAGGGCTGCCGGCTGCTTGATCAGGCTGGCGATGGTCTCGGCGGCGGCGACCAGTTGCGCGGCGCGTTCGCGGTCAACCTGCAGCGGCTTGCCGGTGGTTTCCTCGGTAAAGCGCAGGGTGCATTCCAGCTTGCCACGGGAGATGCCGGCGCGCAGGGCTTCGCGCACGGCGCCTTCAAGGTCGCGAAAGGATTCGGGCAGGCGCAGGTGCGGCTCCAGGTAGCGGCTGTTGACCGAGCGCAGTTCCCAGCTCAGGGTACCCTGGGCGCCGGCTTTTTCGACGCGGGCGAAGGCGGTCATGCTGTGCACCATGGAGGTACCTCGCGATACAGTCCCGCAAACGGGCGGGCTGGTAGGTAGATTGAAGCCGACTGGCTGCGAAGGCGCAGGATTGTAGCGCAACGGGGCGAGCGCCCCCAAATGCTGGCTGTGACAAAGGGTGGCAGCGCTTGTCCATTCGTTACCGAATTTATTAGCAGTGCCGAGAAGCGGCCTACGGCTCTATAATGCTCGGCAGTTTTTCGTCCTTAGTACAGGTATCCCCTATGAAACGTCCAAGTGGTCGCGCTGCCGATCAGCTCCGCTCGATCCGCATCACCCGCAACTACACCAAACACGCCGAGGGATCTGTACTGGTCGAGTTTGGCGATACCAAGGTCATCTGCACCGTCAGCGTCGAGAACGGCGTGCCGCGTTTTCTCAAGGGCCAGGGCCAGGGTTGGTTGACTGCAGAGTACGGCATGTTGCCGCGCGCCACCGGCGAGCGTAACCAGCGTGAAGCCAGTCGTGGCAAGCAGGGTGGTCGTACCCTGGAAATCCAGCGCCTGATCGGCCGCTCCCTGCGCGCTGCACTGGACATGTCCAAACTGGGCGACGTGACCCTATATGTCGACTGCGACGTGATCCAGGCCGACGGCGGCACCCGCACCGCGTCCATCACTGGCGCCATGGTCGCCCTGGTCGATGCGCTGAAAGTGATCAAGAAACGCGGTGGCCTGAAAGGTGGCGACCCGCTCAAGCAGATGATTGCCGCTGTGTCGGTGGGCATGTACCAGGGCGAGCCGGTACTGGACCTGGATTACCTGGAGGACTCGGCTGCCGAGACCGACCTGAACGTGGTCATGACCAGCACCGGTGGCTTCATCGAGGTGCAGGGCACCGCCGAAGGTGCGCCATTCCAGCCGGCCGACCTGAACGCCATGCTGGCCTTGGCCCAGAAAGGCATGAGCGAAATCTTCGAACTGCAGAACGCCGCACTGGCTGACTGAAACCAGCCTCAAGGAGCAACGCCATGAGTGACAACCAGCTTCCCGTGTCGGCCCAGAACAAAGAAGTGCGTCAGTGGGCGATGCTCTGTCACTTCGCGGCGTTCCTCGGCCTGGTGTTCCCCTTTGGCAGTGTGTTGGGGCCGTTGATCCTGTGGCAGGTGAAGAAGGACATGGACCCGCTGATCGATGACCAGGGCAAGGAAGCGCTGAACTTCCAGCTGACCGTGGCCATCGCCTGGCTGGTCTGCTTTGTCCTGGGGTTCGTGGTGATCGGTTTCCTGTTGATGGTGGTGCTGGTAATTGCCGCGCTGGTGTTGACCATCATCGGCGGGGTCAAGGCGAACAAAGGCATTGCCTACCGTTACCCGCTCACCTGGCGATTGATCAAATAATCATCGCCCACAAAAAAACCGACAGCGATGTCGGTTTTTTTGTGCCTGGATATTGACCTCAGATGGTCAAGGTCCAGTCGTAGTCCACGATCAACGGCGCATGTTGCGAGAAGCGCGGTTGACGCGGCAGACGTGCGCTGCGCACAAACCGGCGCAGGCCGGGGGTCAGCAACTGGTAGTCGAAACGCCAGCCCAGGTTAAGCATCTCGGCCTGTTCGTTGTCCGGCCACCAGCTGTACTGGTCGCCTTCGCGGCTGACTTCACGCAGGGCATCTACATAACCCATGTTGCCGACAATCTCGTCCATCCAGGCCCGTTCCGGCGCCAGGAAACCCGGGGATTGCTGGCTGTCGCGCCAGTTCTTGATATCCAGCTTCTGTTGCGCCACGTACAACGAGCCACAATAAATGTACTCGCGACGTTTGCGTCGCTGTTTATCCAGATAACGGGCGAAATCGTCCATTAGCTTGAACTTCTGGTTCAAGTCTTCATCGCCGTTCATCCCCGAAGGGAGCAGCAAGGTAGCAATACTGACTTTGTCGAAATCGGCTTGCAGGTAGCGCCCGTAGCGATCGGCTGTCTCGAAGCCGAGGCCGCTGATGACCGCCTTGGGTTGCAACCGTGAATACAGAGCCACGCCACCTTGGGCAGGGACTTCGGCATCACAGGCATAAAGGAAGTAGCCATCCAGTTGGAAGGCTGGGTCGTCCAGTTCAAAGGCGGAGGCGCGGGTGTCCTGCAGGCAGATGACGTCGGCATTCTGGGCTTGCAGCCAACTGAGCAAACCACGCTCGACTGCAGCCTGAATACCATTAACGTTCACACTGATGATCCGCATAAATGGCCCCAAAAATCGCGTGCGTGTATGATACACGCCGTCTACCTATTTAGCTAAATCCGTGGTATCTGAGGCTTTTTTCATGCAGGCGTATCAACGCGATTTCATTCGTTTTGCCATCGATCGCGGGGTTTTGCGCTTCGGTGAGTTCACCCTCAAGTCCGGGCGCACCAGCCCATATTTCTTCAATGCTGGCCTGTTCAACTCGGGTTCTGCCCTGGCGCAACTGGGGCGTTTCTACGCCGCCGCCATTGTTGAAAGCGGTATTTCCTTCGATGTGCTGTTTGGCCCTGCCTACAAAGGCATTCCGTTGGCCGCCGCGACCGCAGTGGCCCTGGCCGAACATCACGACCGGGATCTGCCATGGTGTTTCAATCGCAAGGAAGCCAAGGCCCACGGCGAAGGCGGCAGCCTGGTCGGCGCACCGCTGGCCGGTGATGTGCTGATCATCGACGATGTGATCACCGCCGGCACCGCGATTCGTGAAGTGATGCAGATCATTGCATCCCAGGACGGCGCCAAGGCCGCCGGCGTGCTGATCGCACTGAACCGCCAGGAGCGCGGCAACGGTGAGTTGTCGGCGATCCAGGAAGTAGAGCGTGATTTTGGCATTCCAGTGGTCAGCATCGTGTCGCTGAACCAGGTATTGCAGTTCCTCGAAGACGACCCGCAGCTCAAGCAGCACCTGCCGGCAGTGCGTGCGTACCGCGAGCAGTTTGGCGTCTGACCCCTTGTAGCTGATGAGCTTGTGTAGGAGCGAGCTTGCTCGCGATGGCGATCTGTCAGTCAACATCAGTGTTGAATGGACTACCGCTATCGCGGGCAAGCCCGCTCCTACAGGGGATCTCCATAATGCTGCAGGTCGATGCACATAAAAAAGCCCCCGTTCAACCAGGTTGAACGGGGGCTTTTTGTTTCAGTGTTTACGGCCGCTTGCGATTGCTGATCAGCGTGCCCATGCCCGTATCAGTGAAGATCTCCAGCAGCACCGCATTGGGCACCCGGCCGTCGATGATCAGCGAGCTGCCGACACCACCTTGCACTGCTTCCAGTGCGCAGCGGATCTTCGGCAGCATGCCGCCGTAGATAGTGCCGTCGGCGATCAGGTCGTCGACTTGCTGGGTGGTCAGGCCGGTCAGGACCTTGCCTTCCTTGTCCATCAGGCCGGCGATGTTGGTCAGCAGCATCAGCTTCTCGGCCTTCAGGGCCTCGGCCACCTTGCCGGCTACCAGGTCAGCGTTGATGTTGTAGGACTCGCCATTGGCCCCCACGCCAATCGGCGCGATCACCGGGATGAAGTCGCCCTTGACCAGCAGGTTGAGCAAATCGGTGTTGATGCCGATCACTTCGCCCACCTGGCCGATGTCGATGATTTCCGGCTGGGTCATCTCCGGGGTCTTGCGGGTCACGGTGAGTTTCTTCGCGCGGATCAACTCGGCGTCCTTGCCGGTCAGGCCAATGGCGCTGCCGCCGTGACGGTTGATCAGGTTGACGATGTCTTTGTTCACCTGGCCGCCCAGGACCATCTCCACCACATCCATGGTCTGTGCATCAGTGACACGCATGCCGTCGATGAAATGACTCTCGATGGACAGGCGCTTGAGCAGGTCGCCGATCTGGGGGCCGCCGCCGTGTACCACCACCGGGTTGATCCCGACGGCTTTCATCAACACGATGTCGCGGGCAAAGCCGGTTTTCAGCTCGTCGCTTTCCATGGCATTGCCGCCGTACTTGATCACCAGCGTCTTGCCGACGTAGCGTCGAATGTAAGGCAGCGCTTCGGAAAGGACCTTGGCGGTATTGGCGGCAGCGTCGCGTTCGAGGGTCATTCAGGGCTCCGGGGCAAATAATCAGAACGGTAGTTGGAGATCAGGGGCAACACGTTTCAACTGGGCGTGGAACACGTCCTTGATGCGCTGCAACTCGGCCTCGGTATCCGCCTCGAAACGCAGGACCAGCACCGGAGTGGTGTTGGACGCGCGAACCAGGCCCCAGCCTTCGGCATAATCGACTCGCACACCATCAATGGTGGTCAGGTTGGCGCCTGCACCCCATTGCGCATCGTGCAATGCGTCAATGATGCTGAATTTGCTCTCTTCGGTCACATGGATATTGATTTCCGGCGTAGAAATATCGTTCGGGAAGGTCTCGAACAAGTCTTCAGCGCTGGATTTTTCCTTGCTGAGGATCTCCAGCAGGCGGGCGGCGCTGTAGATGCCGTCGTCAAAACCGAACCAGCGTTCCTTGAAGAACACATGGCCGCTCATTTCGCCGGCCAGCAGGGCGCCGGTTTCCTTCATTTTCTTTTTGATCAACGAATGACCGGTCTTCCACATCAGTGGGCGGCCGCCATATTCCTTGATCAACGGCGTCAGGCGCCGGGTGCACTTGACGTCGAAGATGATCTCGGCGCCTGGGTTGCGTGCAACCACGTCGCGGGCGAACAGCATCAGCAGGCGGTCGGGGAACACGATGCTGCCGGTGTTGGTCACCACGCCCACGCGGTCGCCGTCGCCATCGAAGGCCAGGCCGACATCGGCCCCCACTTCTGCGACCTTGGCGATCAGGTCCACCAGGTTTTCGGGCTTGCCAGGGTCGGGGTGATGGTTGGGGAAGTTGCCGTCGACGTCGCAGAACAGCGGGATCACTTCGCAGTTCAGGGCTTCGAGCAGTTGCGGGGCGATCACGCCGGCTGCGCCGTTGCCGCAGTCCACCACGACTTTCAGGCGGCGCTGGAGCTTGACGTCCCGGGTGATTTCGTCCGAATAGCGCTGGAGGATATCGACCTGGGTGATGCTGCCCTGGCCGCTGGTCAGGTCATTGGTCTTGAGGCGAGTGTGCAGGGCCTGGATCTGCTCGTTGGCCAGGGTGTCGCCGGCAATCACGATCTTGAAACCGTTGTAGTCCGATGGGTTGTGGCTGCCGGTGAGCATCACGCCGGATTTGCCGGCCAGCACGTTGGCGGCGTAGTACAGCGCCGGCGTTGGCACCAGGCCTACGTCACTGACATGGCAGCCGCTGTCGGCCAGGCCCTGGATCAGGCGCTCCACCAACTCGGGGCCGGACAGGCGACCGTCACGCCCCACCGAGACGTTGGGCTCGCCCTGGGCCAGGCTTTGGGAGCCGATGGCGCGGCCGATCCAGTAGGCGGTTTCGGCGGTCAGGGTTTTCGGGACGACGCCACGGATGTCGTAGGCGCGGAAAATGCTGTCGGGAAACGTCGGTGCGACTGGGGCTGCGTTGCTCATCACTGGGGAAACTCCATCGATACGGGGCGGACAGGCCTGAGTGCGGCGACCGGCAGGCTCAAACTGAAGGGTAAGACGGCGTTTTAGCCCTAGAGTTCGTAGTGCGAAAGTGCCACTGGGGCATACCGGACGCTGCGCCCGGCATGCCTGAGCGTAGTCAGTGGCTGCCGGAATGCCCGAAACCGCCTGCGCCGCGCTGGGTTTCGTCGAACTCGGTCACCAGC
The DNA here is from genome assembly GCF_012985535.1 of Pseudomonas sp. WS 5021. Taxonomy (NCBI): domain Bacteria; kingdom Pseudomonadati; phylum Pseudomonadota; class Gammaproteobacteria; order Pseudomonadales; family Pseudomonadaceae; genus Pseudomonas; species Pseudomonas sp. WS 5021. Next base: position 313,354 of record NZ_JAAQWP010000003.1, read on the forward strand.
TCGAAATGCGCCTGCACCACCGGTACCAGCACCAGTTGGGCGATACGCTCGCCGACGGCGATGTTGAAGGCGGTCTGGCCACGGTTCCAGCACGAGACCATCAGTTCACCTTGGTAGTCGGAGTCGATCAGGCCCACCAGGTTACCCAGCACGATCCCGTGTTTGTGGCCAAGGCCCGAGCGCGGCAGGATCAACGCAGCCAGGCCAGGGTCGCCGACGTAGATCGACAGGCCGGTAGGGATCAGCAGGGTCTGGCCCGGCTCAAGGACGGTGTCTTGCTTGAGCATGGCGCGCAGGTCCAGGCCGGCGGAGCCGGGTGTGGCGTAGGCCGGCAGTGGGAAGTCGGTGCCGATGCGGGGGTCGAGGATCTTGGCTTGCAAAGCGTGCATGGAAATTAAACCTGGTTCAGCCGTTGGGCGATAAAAGAGATCAGTTGGCGGGCAATCTTGCCCTTGCTGGTCTGGGCGAAAAGGGTGGCGTGCAGCTCGCGGTCAATCACGCTGCAGGCGTTTTCCTCGCTGTTGAAGCCGATGCTGGGGTTGGCAACATCATTGGCAACGATCAGGTCGAGGTTTTTGTCTTTCAGTTTGCGTGCGGCGTAGTCCAGCAGGTTTTCGGTCTCGGCGGCGAAACCGACGCTGAACGGACGATCGGCGCGGGTGGCAATGGTGGCCAGAATGTCCGGGTTGCGGACCATTTGCAGGAGCAGGCCATCGCCGCTTGTAGGGTCTTTCTTGAGTTTTTGCGGCGCAACCACTTCCGGGCGGTAGTCTGCGACCGCTGCCGAAGCGATAAACACATCACAGGGAATCGCCGCCTCACAGGCCGCGAGCATGTCGCGGGCGCTGACGACGTCGATGCGGGTGACCCGGTCCGGGGTTGGCAGATGCACCGGGCCGGTGATCAGGGTCACGCGCGCGCCTGCCTCAACCGCCGCCTCAGCCAGGGCAAAGCCCATTTTCCCTGAGCTATGGTTGGTGATGTAGCGCACCGGGTCGATGTTTTCCTGGGTCGGGCCGGCGGTAATCAGCACGTGCTTGCCGGTCAGGGCCAGGTGCTGGAAACACTCGGCGGCGCACAGCGCCAGGTCCGTGGCTTCGAGCATGCGGCCCAGGCCGACGTCACCACAGGCCTGGCTGCCGGAGGCCGGGCCAAAAACCTTGAGGCCACGGCTTTGCAGCAATTGGGTGTTGGCCTGGGTGGCCGGGTCGCGCCACATGGCCTGGTTCATCGCCGGGGCGATGGCGACGGTGGCGTCGGTGGCCAGTACCAGCGTGGTCAGCAGGTCGTCGGCAATACCTTGGGCGAGGCGCGCGATGAGGTCGGCGGTGGCGGGTGCGATCAGCACCAGGTCGGCCCATTTGGCCAGTTCGATATGGCCCATGGCGGCTTCGGCAGCCGGGTCCAGCAGGTCCAGGTGTACCGGGTGGCCGGACAGTGCCTGCATGGTCAGTGGGGTAATGAACTCACTGCCGCCACGGGTCATGACCACGCGCACTTCGGCGCCCTGGTCCAGGAGCCTGCGAACCAACTCTGCGCTCTTGTAGGCGGCAATGCCGCCGCCGACGCCGAGAACGATGCGTTTCCGATACAGACGCTGCATTGGTTTGCCTTTCCAGTTCAGTGATGGCGTTGCGATCCCCCCTCCCCAGGGTGAAATCGCGCGCAAAAAAGAGCGGCTAAGATAACACAGCGTCCGCCATGCAACAGCGGCGCACATGCACACGGAGGTGCCATGAGTATTCGCAATTGGCCTGCGGCGGAGCGTCCGCGGGAGAAGCTTTTGGAGTTGGGTGCGCAGAGCCTCTCGGATGCCGAGTTGCTGGCGATTTTCCTGCGTACCGGTGTCTCGGGTAAAAGCGCGGTGGACCTGGCGCGCCACCTGTTGGGGCAGTTTGGCAGCCTGCGTACGCTGCTGGAGGCGCGCCAGGCCGTATTCATCCAGCACCTGGGCCTGGGGCCGGCCAAGTTCGCCCAGTTGCAGGCGGTACTGGAAATGGGTCGGCGCCATCTGGCCGAGCATGTGCGTAATGAGTCAGTACTGGAAAGCCCGGTCGCCGTGCGTGATTACCTCAAGGCCCTGCTGCGCCACCAGCCCCACGAGATATTTGGCTGCCTGTTTCTCGACTCCAGGCATCGGGTGCTGGGTTTCGAGGCGCTGTTCCAGGGCACCATCGACAACGCCACGGTCTACCCGCGACAAGTGGTCAAGCGCGCCCTGGACTACAACGCGGCGGCCTTGATCCTGTGCCACAACCATCCCTCCGGGAATGCCGAGCCGAGCGTTGCTGATCGAAAATTGACCAAAGTGCTGCAAAAGGCCCTGGATCTGGTGGACGTGCGGGTACTGGACCACATCATTGTCGGCGACGGTGACCCGCTGTCGATGGCTGAATATGGCTGGCTGTAACGCAACCTCTTGTAGGAGCTGGCCTGCCGGCTCCTACAGAGGCCGGGTCAGGGTTTTACGCTGACCTTGGAGAAGTCCTGGCGCCCAAACGGGCTGACCTGATACCCCTCGATACTCTTGCGTGTCAGGGCAAAGGCCGTCGGGTGGGCCAGTGGCAACCACAGTGCCTGCTGCTGGATCTGCGCCTGCGCCTGTTGGTACAGCTTGCTGCGCACGCCTTGCTCGTTGGTGGTCTTGCCGGCACTGATCAGCTTATCCAGCGCGGGGTCGCAGTAGCGGGCGAAGTTGGTGCCGGATTTGACCGCTGCGCAGGAAAACTGCGGGGTCAGGAAGTTATCCGGGTCGCCGTTGTCGCCGGCCCAGCCCATAAACAGCAGGTCGTGCTCGCCCGCCTTGGCGCGGCGGATCAGTTCGCCCCATTCGATCACGCGGATCTCGGCCTGGATGCCGACCTTGGCCAGGTCCGCCTGCAACAACTGGGCGCCCAGGCTTGGGTTGGGGTTGAGCAGGCTGCCCGAGGGCCGGGTCCAGATGGTGGTCTTGAAGCCGTCACTCAAGCCGGCACGGGCCAGCAGGGCCTTGGCCTTGGCGATGTCCTGTGGATAACCCGGCAATTCCTTGGCAAAACCCCAGGTGTTGGGGGGGTAGGGGCCGGTGGCGGCTTCGGCGGTGCCTTCAAACACGGCCTTGAGGTAGCTGGCCTTGTCGAAGGCCAGGTTGATCGCCTGGCGCACTTCTGGCTTGTCCAGCGGAGGGTGCTGGCTGTTGATGGCCACAAAGGCGGTCATGAAGGCTGCGGTCTTTTCCACCTTGAGCGCCGCATCCTTTTGCGCCTCGCCGATATCCAGGGGCTTGGGTGACAAGGCGATCTGGCACTCATCCCGGCGCAGTTTCTGCAGGCGCACGTTGGCGTCCGGGGTGATCGCAAAGATCAAGTTATCCACAGCCGGTTTGCCGGCAAAGTAATCCGGGTTGGCCTTGTAGCGAATGGCCGCATCTTTCTGGAAACGCCCGAAAACGAAGGGCCCGGTGCCGATGGGTTGGCTATTGAGCTTCTCCGGGGTGCCGGCCTTGAGCAGCTTGTCGGCGTATTCGGCCGGGTAGATCGAGGCAAAGCCCATGCTCAGCGCGGCGAGGAACGTGGAGTCGGCGTGATTCAGGGTAAAACGCACGGTCAGCGGGTCGAGGGCGTCGATCTTCTTGATCAGCGCCGGCAGTTGTAGCGACTGGGCGTGAGGGAAGCCGCTCTGGGCAATCTGGTGCCAGGGGTTGGCCGGGTCGAGCATGCGCTCGAAGCTGAAGCGTACGTCTTCGGCGGTGAGGCTGCGGCTTGGGTTGAAATACGCGGTACGGTGAAATTTCACGTCCGGATGCAATTTAAAGGTGTAGGTCAGGCCGTCTGGCGAGACTTCCCAGCTGTCGGCCAGGCTCGGCACCAGCTTGCCGCTTGCAGCGTCGAAGTCCACCAGGCGGTTCATCAACACATCCGCCGAGGCGTTGGTGGTGGTCAGGGAGTTGTACTGCACCACATCGAACCCTTCGGGGCTGGCCTCGGTGCAGACGCTCAACGTGGAGGCCGCCTGGGCCAGCGGGGCGAGAAAGAGCGGGGCGAGCAGGAGTGGCAGGGCAGCGAGGCGCATGGTCGGTTTCCTTTGCAGATCGGAGGCCCATCTGCGAGTGCAGTCTGGAAAAGGCCTACCGTAGTGGCCTGATTCACAAATGACTAGCCCATTTTTGCCTGTGCATTTGCAGCAAATACTGTTTTGATGGCGCCTCAGGTCATTTTGCCCGGGGCCTTGGCCTACAAGCAGCGGCGATAAATCATTTGGTGCGACGAGCGGTTCGCCAGCACGGCGGCCCACCCTGGCAGCGCTTGAGAGCTGTTCGGGCGAGATTTACAGCGGGAAAAACACACCGGCTGTTGTTGCACTGGGGTCTTTCTGGTATAAAGCAGCGCTCTTTTCTAGGGGCCCGGTTCCTTCACTGTAGGTGTAGCCGGTAAGACCCTTAAAGAAACGCGGCGCCTGGCGCCAAATGACTGAGAGATTAAGCGGCCAACCCATGCCGGGTTGGGCATGTGGTTTTAGAGGGCTGAGGCATGTCGAGAGTCTGTCAAGTTACCGGTAAGGGTCCGGTGACTGGGAATAACATTTCCCACGCAAACAACAAAACCCGTCGTCGTTTCCTGCCAAACCTGCAGCATCACCGCTTCTGGGTTGAAGAAGAGAAACGTTTTGTCCGTCTGCGCGTATCTGCCAAAGGCATGCGTATCATCGACAAGCGTGGCATCACTGTCGTGCTCGCTGAACTGCGCCGCGACGGCAAAATCTAAGGAGCTAAATCATGCGTGAATTGATTCGAATGATCTCTAGCGCCGGTACTGGTCACTTCTACACTACCGACAAGAACAAGCGTACTACCCCGGACAAGCTCGAAAAGAAAATGTTCGACCCGCGCGTTCGCAAGCACGTGATCTACAAAGAAGGTAAAATCAAGTAATTGGTTTTCTTTCTTGTGAAAAAACCCGTATCTCACGATGCGGGTTTTTTTTGCCTTTTGAAAAGTCGCGCTCGACCGATCAGGCCTTTTCTTCGAACACCACGTAGATCTTGCGGCACGGCTCCAGCACTTCCCAGGTGCCACTGAACCCGGCCGGGATCACGAAGCGGTCACCGGCGCGCAAGGTCTTGGCGTTGCCTTCGGCATCGCGTAGCACCGAAACCCCCTGCACGATCTCGCAGTACTCGTGTTCGGTGTAGTTCACCTTCCATTGCCCGACTTCACCTTCCCAGACCCCGGCGTTCATCTGGCCGCACGGGCTGTTGTAGTGGTTGTAGAGCGTCTGCTCGGGGTCGCCCTTGAGGACTTTTTCTGTGGCGGGGCGGTAGCGTTCGGCGGCGGTGTTCGCCTGGCTGAAATCGACGACATCCTGAATGTTCATGCACGTATCCCGTCTAGGCCTGGGGTTGGAGAGCCAAAGTCTATGTTTATTAAAATGAACATCGCAAGGGCGTTTGCCGCGGTTATGTCAAATATATTGAAACATCCCTTGCGGCTGGTTTAGGGTGGCGGGTGCCTCGGACCGAATAGCTGGCTGGCCGGGCAAGCATTTGGAAGGGAGCGGTTATAACGCCGGGCCCTTATATTTAATAAGAGGAGGACACTCGCATGACCACCCTGACCCGTGCCGACTGGGAACAACGCGCCAAGGACCTGAAGATCGAAGGCCGCGCCTACATCAATGGCGAATACACCGCCGCGGTTTCCGGCGACACGTTCGAATGCCTCAGCCCGGTCGATGGCCGCCTGCTGACCACGGTTGCCAGCTGTGACGTCGCCGACGCCCAGCGCGCCGTGGAAAACGCCCGCGCCACCTTCAACTCCGGTGCCTGGTCACGCCTGGCCCCGGCCAAGCGCAAAGCCACCATGATCCGTTTCGCCGCGCTGCTCAAGGCCAATGCCGAAGAGCTGGCCCTGCTCGAAACCCTGGACATGGGCAAGCCCATCGGCGACTCCCTGGGCATCGACATCCCTGGCGCGGCGCAAGCCCTGAGCTGGAGCGGCGAGGCCATCGACAAGATTTACGATGAAGTGGCCGCCACCCCCCATGACCAACTGGGCCTGGTGACCCGCGAGCCCGTCGGCGTAGTGGCGGCCATCGTGCCGTGGAACTTCCCGCTGATGATGGCCTGCTGGAAGCTGGGGCCGGCGCTGTCCACCGGTAACTCGGTCGTGCTCAAGCCGTCGGAAAAATCCCCGCTGACCGCCATCCGCATCGCTGCCCTGGCCGTTGAAGCCGGTATCCCCAAGGGTGTGCTCAACGTGCTGCCGGGTTATGGACACACCGTGGGCAAGGCCCTGGCGCTGCATATGGACGTCGACACTTTGGTGTTCACCGGCTCGACCAAGATCGCCAAGCAACTGATGATCTACTCCGGCGAATCGAACATGAAACGCGTCTGGCTGGAAGCCGGCGGCAAGAGCCCGAACATCGTGTTTGCCGATGCCCCGGACCTGCAAGCCGCCGCCGAATCCGCTGCGGGCGCCATCGCCTTCAACCAGGGCGAAGTCTGCACCGCCGGCTCGCGCCTGCTGGTGGAGCGTTCGATCAAGGACAAATTCCTGCCAATGGTGATCGAGGCCCTCAAGGGTTGGAAGCCGGGCAACCCGCTGGACCCGGCGACTAATGTCGGTGCGCTGGTGGATACCCAGCAGATGAACACCGTGCTGTCGTACATCGAGGCCGGGCACGCCGATGGCGCCAAGCTGGTGGCCGGTGGCAAGCGCACCCTGCAGGAGACCGGTGGTACTTATGTCGAGCCGACGATTTTCGACGGCGTGACCAACGCCATGAAAATTGCCCAGGAAGAGATCTTTGGCCCGGTGCTGTCGGTGCTGACTTTCGACAGTGCTGAAGAAGCGGTGGCGATTGCCAACGACACGCCGTATGGCCTGGCCGCTGCAGTCTGGACTTCGGATATCTCCAAGGCTCACCTGACCGCCAAGGCCCTGCGCGCCGGTAGCGTGTGGGTCAACCAGTACGATGGCGGCGACATGACTGCGCCGTTTGGTGGGTTCAAGCAGTCGGGCAACGGTCGCGACAAGTCGCTGCACGCGTTCGACAAGTACACCGAGCTGAAGGCGACCTGGATCAAGCTGTAAGTCCGGACTCCGGGCCCAAGCTGCAGTAGACCCAAATGTGGGAGCGGGCTTGCCCGCGATAGCGGTATATCAGTCACTCATGAGTTGGCTGGTACTCCCTCATCGCGGGCCAGCCCGCTCCCACAGTATTTTGCGTGATCTGGAAATAACCCACAGGAGCGTGGCAATGCGTTGGGCGACTTACTTCGCCGTCCTGGCGTCGGTACTCAGCGTCGGCCTCGCCCTGGGCGTGAGCATGCCGTTGGTGTCCCTGCGCCTGGAAAGCTGGGGCTATGGCAACTTTGCCATCGGCATCATGGCGGCCATGCCGGCATTCGGTGTGTTGTTGGGCGCCAAGGTGTCCAGTCGCCTGGCCTCCTGGTTGGGCACGGCGAACCTGATGCGCCTGTGCCTGTGGGCCGGGGCGATTTCCATCGGTTTGCTCGCGGTGTTGCCCAGCTATCCGGTGTGGCTGGTGCTGCGGTTGATGATCGGGGTGATCCTGACCATCGTGTTTATCCTCGGCGAGAGCTGGATCAACCAGTTGGTGGTGGAGCAGTGGCGTGGCCGGCTGGTGGCGCTGTATGGCTGTACCTACGCCTTGAGCCAGCTGTCGGGGCCGTTGTTGCTCGGTGTACTGGGCACCGATCATGACTATGGTTTCTGGGTTGGTGTCGGCCTGTTGATCGTTGCGCCGGTCCTGCTCCTGGGGCGCAGCGGGGCGCCGACGGCAGAAGCCTTCAGCGTGACCTTTGGCGACTTGTGGGGTTTTTGCCGTGGCCTGCCGGCGATTGCCTGGGCGGTGGCGCTGTTTGCCGCGTTCGAAGCGATGATTCTGACGCTCTTACCGGTGTATTGCCTGCAACAGGGCTTTACCGCCGAGGTGGCGCTGGCGATGGTCAGCACCGTGGTCGTCGGCGATGCCCTGCTGCAATTGCCGATTGGCGCCCTGGCCGATTACCTGCCAAGGCGCACCCTGTTTCTGGGCTGCGCGGTGCTGTTGCTGCTGTCGAGCCTGGCGATTGCGCCGTTGCTCGATACCTGGCTGATCTGGCCGATCTGGGTGCTGTTCGGTGCCAGCGCCGGGGGCTTGTTTACCTTGTCGTTAATCCTGATCGGCGAACGCTACCGTGATGATGCGTTGGTGCGGGCCAATGCCCATATCGCGCAGTTGTGGGGTATTGGTTGCCTGATCGGCCCACTGGTAGCGGGGGCTGGCAGCCAGTGGATCAGCGGGCATGCGTTGCCGTTGTTGATGGCGGCGGGGGCCTTGGGGCTGGTGATTCTGTTGTTGCGCCAAGGAGCGTTTGGCGTTGAGCAGCCAGCCTAGGTAAACCTGTAGGAGCCGCCTTGCCGGCGATAGCAACTTACCTGACCCGCCGCTATCGCCGGCAAGCCGGCTCTTACAGGGGTTAGAGCATGCGCTCCAGGCCCACGGTGGTAGCGAACCAGGCATTGAACCGGCGCCACCAGCTACCCGGCTCGCGGGTCAGGGTGTGCAACTGGCCGTTATCTTCCGTCACCCAGACCACCTGGCCCTCCTGCAGTTTCGCCTCATAACTCAAGGCGGGCGCCATCCCTTGCAGGGCCAGGTTGCGCACGTGTTCGGCCAGCTCAGGACTGTCCACCAGCACCCCGACCTCGGTGTTCCACAGCACCGAGCGCGGATCGAAATTGAATGAGCCGATAAACGACTTCTGCCGATCAAAGATCATCGCCTTGCTGTGCAGGCTGGAGTCCGAGCCATGCAGCGCGCGGCTACCCAGCAGGTGCGGGCCACTGCCGCCGCCGTCGCCCGGTTGGCGGCGCAGTTCGTACAACTTCACCCCGTGTTCCAGCAGCGCCTTGCGATAGGGCGCATAGCCGCCATGCACCGCCGGCACGTCGGTGGCTTCCAGGGCGTTGGTCAGCAGGCGTACGTCCACACCCGCGTCTGCGCGGCCGGTCAGGTACACCAGGCCCGGCTGACCGGGGACGAAGTAGGCCGAAATCATCATCAGTTCACTGTGCACGCCTTCCAGCTCTGGCCCCAGTTGAGTGGTGAGCAGCAGTTGCGGGTCGGGATCGGCCTTGGCCAGGACCTTGCTCGGTGCATCCCAAAGTGCCTGGTTCCAGGCCCAGATCAGCTCTCGGCGCCAGATGTCCATGCGGGGCTGGGTCTGGTAGGTGCGCAGACGGTTGTACAGGGCATGGTTTTGCTGGCGCGACTCGGCCAGGGACTTCTCCAGGAGCCCGCGCGCGGTGGCCAGGTCGCGGGAGGAGGGTGCGCTGGAGATAAAGTCGGCGATGGGTTTGCTCAGTGCACTGTTCCAGTACTGGTCAAAGCTGTGGCCCAGTTGTTCGGCCACAGGCCCGACGCTGAGCATGTCGATATCGGTGAAGTTCAGGTTGGGCTCGGCATCGAAATACTCATCCCCCAGGTTGCGCCCGCCGACTATCGCCATGCTGTTGTCCGCCAGCCACAGCTTGTTGTGCATGCGCCGGTGTTGCAGCGATAGGTTGAACAGCCGGCCCATGGCCCGCGTCACGCCGGTGCTGCGCCCCAGGTGCAAGGGGTTGAACAGGCGAATCTGGATCTGCGGGTGCGCGGCCAGGGTGGCGATGATCTGGTCCAGGCCGTCGCTGGTGGTGTCGTCCAGGAGGATGCGCACCCGCACGCCCCGGTCGGCCGCGGTGAGCAACTCGTCCACCAGCATGCGCGTGCTGATGCCGTCATGGACGATGTAGTACTGCAGGTCGAGGCTGGTCTGGGCATTGCGGATCAGTTCGGCGCGGGCCATGAACGCTTCACTGCTGTTGGGCAGCAGGCGGAACCCGGAGCGGCCCTGATAGGGCGCGGCCTGCGCCTGGATCGAGCGGCCGAAGGCGGACTGCGTGGCCGGCAGCGCTTCGCTGGGTACGCGGGGTACGTTGAGGGTGGCGCAACCGCCCAGGCCCAGGAACCCCAGCAAAAGAAGCGCTAACAGCCGTTGGCTCATCAAGGAGGCAGGTTCCGAATCAGGGCGGTGGTGGGCATATGACGGTGATTGCTGGCAAAAGGTCAGTCCACCCGCTGTTCGGCTTCGGCGAGCATCTTGATCGCCGTGGCCCCGACCTTGCGCACCGCCTCTTCAATCTGGGGTGTTGGCTTGGCAGCGTAGTTCATCCGCAGGCAGTTCCGGTATTTGCCCGAGGCAGAAAAGATGCTGCCCACGGCAATCTGTACGCCTTGCTCGACCAGGGCGCGGTTGAGCCTGAGGGTGTCGAAGCCCTCGGGCAGTTCCACCCACAGCATAAAGCTGCCCTGGGGCCGGCTGGCGCGGGTGCCGGCGGGGAAATAGCGGCTGACCCAATCGAGCATCAGGTCGCGATTGCGCTGGTATTGGCTGCGCATCCGCCGTAAATGCGGCTCGAAGTGCCCGTTCTTGAGGAACTCGGCAATGGCGATCTGCGGTTGGGTGGCGGTGGAGCCGGTGCTGATGTACTTCATGTGCAGCACCCGCTCCAGATAGCGGCCAGGGGCTACCCAGCCGATCCGCAGGCCGGGGGCCAGGGTTTTGGAGAAGGAACTGCAGAGTAGGACGCGGCCATCTTCGTCGAAGGATTTGATGGTGCGTGGTCGCGGGTAGCTGTAGGCCAGTTCGCCATACACATCGTCTTCGATGATTGCCACGTCAAAGCGCTGGGCCAGGGTCAGCAGCGCCCGTTTGCGGGCCTCGGGCATGATGTAGCCCAGGGGGTTGTTGCAGTTGGGGGTCAACTGGATGACTTTGATCGGCCATTGTTCCAGGGCCAGTTCCAGGGCTTCGAGGCTGATGCCGGTGAGCGGGTCGGTGGGGATTTCCAGGGCTTTCATGCCCAGGCCCTTGAGGGTCTGCATGGCGCCATGAAAGCTTGGCGAGTCGACGGCGACGATATCGCCAGGCTCGCAAATCGCACGGATGCTGGAGGACAGCGCCTCATGGCAGCCGGTGGTGATCACGATGTCCTGGGCGTCGAGCTGGCAGCCGGAATCCAATGACAGACGGGCGATTTGCTCGCGCAGCTCCATACAGCCGTAGATATTGTCGTAGTACAGGCCTGGCAGGTCCTGGCGCCGGCTCACCCGGGCCAGGCTGCGCAGCAGCGGCTTGATGGTCGGCGACAGTACATCCGGCATGCCTCGGCCCATCTGTATGACATCTTTGCGCGGCACCGCGCGGACCAGTTCCAGCACCTGGTCCCACTGCGAAATCTCCACCGGGCGCTGGGCCGGCCGACCCACGGCGGGCAACGCCGGCAGCTCGCGCCCGACAGGCACGAAGTAGCCGGATTTTGGCTTGGGTGTCGCCAGGCCGTTGTCTTCCAGCAGCCGGTAAGCCTGCTGGACGGTGCTCAGGCTGACGCCATGTTCTACGCTCAAGGCGCGCACCGAGGGCAGACGGTCGCCGGGACGGTAGAAGCCCTGTTCGATGCGCGTGCCCAGCAGTTCGGCGAGGTTGACGTAAAGCGTCATGGCGGTTGCTCCCGAGGACCAGTACAGATGCCTGGAAAATACAGGATTCAGCGTGTGCTGTGGAGTATCTGTATGGATTTAATATAGGTTGGTTGAATCTGTAATGGTTTTGCTGCGGCGCTCATTCTAGTCACTCATGGCAACAGGCAAATGAGGGGCAAGACAATGAGTGGCTTGAGCGACGTGCGGCTGGCATTACACAGTCAGGAACTGGAAGCAGGGCAGGAGCGTGGGCTGGCCGGGCTGGCGCCTGGCAATCCGAGCCGTTGGGAACTGTTCTGGCGCCGGCGCCACACGCGCAAGGCCTTGCTGGAGTTGAGCCGGGAGCAACTGCGCGACATCGGCCTGAGTGCCGAGCAGGCGCGCCAGGAAGGCTTGAAGCCGTTCTGGCGCGGCTGAGTCAGAGCAGTTCTTTCAAGCGGTGCCAGAGCATGCCCAGGGCCAGCAGCGGTGAGCGCAAGTGCTTGCCGCCAGGGAAGGTGATGTGTGGCACCTGGGCAAACAGATCGAAGCGCCCACTGTGCTGGCCGCTGATGGCTTCGGCCAACAGTTTGCCGGCCAGGTGGGTGGCGTTCAGGCCATGGCCGGCGTAGGCCTGGGCAAAGTACACATTGGGCTGGTCGGCCAGCCGGCCAATCTGCGGCAGGCGGTTGGCGCCGATGCCGATCATGCCGCCCCATTGATAGTCGATCTTCGCCTCGGCCAATTGCGGGAAGACCTTGAGCATCTTCGGCCGCATATAGGCGCCGATGTCCTGGGGATCGCGTCCGGAGTAGTGGCAAGCACCGCCGAACAGCAGGCGCCGGTCGGCCGACAAGCGGAAGTAGTCCACCGTGACCCGCTGATCACACACCGCCATGTTTTGCGGCAGTAACTCGGCGGCCTGGGTTGGGCTCAAGGGTTGGGTGGCAATGATGTAGCTGCCAGCGGGCAGCACCTTGCCGCTCAGGTGCGGGTTGAGGCCATTGAGATAGGCATTGCAGCCCAGCACCAGGGTCTTGGCGCGCACGCTGCCCTGGGCGGTGTGGACTTTGACTTCAGGGCCGTAGTCGATGCGCAGGGCTTCGGACTGCTCGAACAGCCTGACCCCCAGTTGCTGCGCGGCGGCGGCTTCACCGAGGGCCAGGTTCAGCGGGTGCAGGTGGCCGGAGCCCATGTCGATCATGCCGCCCACGTAACGGTCGGAGCCGATCACGCTGCGCATCTCCCCGGCTTGCAGCAGGCGCAGTTCATGGCGATAACCAAGCCCGTGCAGTTCTTCGGCGTCGGCGGCCAGGCCTTGCAGGTCGCGGGGCTTGTTGGCCAGGTCGCAATAGCCCCAGGCCAGGTCGCAATCGATCTGGAAGCGCTCGACCCGCTGGCGCACGATTTCCACGGCTTCCAGGCCCATCAGCTTCATCTGCCGCACACCTTCGGTGCCGACTACATTGGCAAACTGATCCAGGCCGTGACCGACGCCACGAATCAACTGCCCGCCGTTGCGCCCGCTGGCGCCCCAGGCGATCTTGCGCGCCTCCAGCAGCACCACGCTAAAGCCGCGCTCGGCCAGCTCCAGCGCGGTGTTCAGCCCGGAAAACCCGCCGCCCACCACGCACACATCGGCGACGACTTCGCCTGCCAGCACCGGATAATCGGGCTGCGGCAGGCTGCTGGCGGCGTAGTAGGAAGCGGTGTGCCGGGCGCTGGCGGTCATGGGGAGCATCCGTGTTTGGAAAATTTGACGCAGGATACAGCGGTCGGGTGAAGCTGTCTCACTCGGGGCTTTTAGGGCAAAATCCACGCCTATTCGCCGTTCGGTATGGGTTTCGATGAGTTGCAACAGCCAGAAAGTCAACGCGCTGCGCCGGCAGATTCCCTCGTTCGAGTGTGTGCCGGGTTGCCATGATTGCTGTGGGCCGGTGACTACATCCACCGAGGAAATGTCGCGCCTGCCGCGCAAGACGGCGGCCGAGCAGGAAGCGGCCATGGATGAGCTCAATTGCGTACACCTGGGCCCCGACGGCTGCACGGTGTACGACGAACGCCCGCTGATCTGCCGGCTGTTTGGTACTACCCCCAGCCTGCCATGCCCCAACAACCGTGGCCCGGTGGAGTTGATTCACCCGCGGGTGGAGAAGCAGATCCACGAGTACATGGCGACGACGCGGCAGGTGCTGGTCTGACTGCTCCCCTTGTAGGAGCCGGCTTGCCGGCGATGGCGTCATTCAATTGAATGCATGACTCCAGGGCTTCATCGCCGGCAAGCCGGCTCCTACACGGTAGGGGCGTCAATCCGGGATCGGCAGGTTCAGGCTCTCCTTCACCTCTTCCATCACGATATAGCTCTTGGATTCGCGCACATGGGGCAGCTTGAGCAGGATGTCGCCCAGCAGTTTGCGGTACGAAGCCATCTCGGAGATCCGCGCCTTCACCAGATAGTCGAAATCCCCTGAGACCAGGTGACACTCCAGCACATGGGGCAGTTTCAGCACGGCACGTCGGAATTCTTCGAAGGTATCGCCGGATTTGTAGTCGAGGCTGATCTCGACAAACACCAGCAGGCTACCCTTCAAGTGCTGCGGATTGAGGCGGGCGTTGTAGCCCATGATGATCCCCTCGCGCTCCAGGCGCCGGACCCGTTCGGTGCAAGGCGTGGTCGACAGCCCGACCTTCTCCCCCAGCTCGGTAAACGAAATCCGCCCGTCGGCCTGCAGGATGCGCAGGATGTTGCGGTCGATCTTGTCCAGCTCCCGCTTGGTCTGGGTATTGGTCCGCATAGGGGATGCTCCTCCGTGAAAAGGGTTTTTGCCGAGAATTGTCGCCAAATATAGGCACTTATATAGTGAAATGCACTGGCCATTGCTTTTTATACTGCCCACATCTTTGTGCTGAACAACAAACGTCAGCGGTCAAGCCGTGATGAGGATATAAAAATGCGCGTTTTGGTCTTGGGTAGCGGTGTCATTGGTGTGGCCAGTGCCTACTATTTGGCGCGTGCCGGTTTTGAGGTGGTCGTGGTCGACCGTCAGCCGGCCGTTGCAATGGAGACCAGCTTCGCCAACGCCGGCCAGGTCTCGCCCGGTTATGCGTCGCCATGGGCCGCGCCGGGCGTGCCGCTCAAGGCCATCAAGTGGTTGCTGCAGCGCCATGCGCCCCTGGCGATCAAGGCCACCGCCGATATCGACCAATACCTGTGGATGGCGCAGATGCTGCGCAACTGCACGGCCAACCGTTATGCGGTGAACAAAGAGCGCATGGTGCGCCTGTCCGAGTACAGCCGCGACTGCCTTGACGAACTGCGCGCCGAAACCGGTATCGCCTACGAAGGCCGTAGCCTGGGTACTACGCAATTGTTCCGCACCCAGGCGCAACTCGATGGCGCGGCCAAGGATATCGCCGTGCTGAAAGAGTCCGGGGTTCCGTTCGAGCTGCTTGACCGCGCCGGCATTGCCCGCGTCGAGCCGGCCCTGGCCAGTGTCACGGATATCCTGGCCGGTGCCCTGCGCCTGCCCAATGACCAGACCGGCGACTGCCAGATGTTCACCACGCGCCTGGCCGATATGTGCAAGCAGTTGGGTGTGGAGTTCCGCTTTGAACAGGACATTCAGCGCCTGGACCACGCCGGCGACCGCATCAACGGCGTGTGGATCGACGGCAAGCTGGAAACCGCCGACCGCTACGTGCTGGCCCTGGGCAGTTACTCGCCGCAGTTGCTCAAGCCGCTGGGGATCAAGGCGCCGGTGTATCCGCTCAAGGGTTACTCCCTGACCGTGCCGATCACCAACCCGGCGATGGCCCCGACCTCGACCATTCTCGACGAGACCTACAAGGTCGCGATCACCCGTTTCGACAACCGCATCCGGGTCGGTGGCATGGCTGAAATAGCCGGTTTTGACCTGTCGCTGAACCCGCGCCGGCGCGAAACCCTGGAGATGATCGTCAACGACCTTTATCCTCAGGGCGGTGATTTGAGCGAAGCCACCTTCTGGACCGGCCTGCGTCCGACTACCCCGGACGGTACGCCGATCGTCGGCGCCACGCCCTTCAAGAACCTGTTCTTGAATACCGGCCACGGCACCCTCGGCTGGACCATGGCCTGTGGCTCTGGTCGCCTGCTGGCGGACCTGATGGCCAAGAAAACCCCGCAGATCAGTGCCGCAGGCCTTGATATTTCCCGTTACGGCAACCCTCAGGAGTCCACAAAACATGTCAATCCAGCGCCAGCTCACCAATGAGCGCATGAGCCAGATCGTTGTCCACAGCGGTACCGTGTATCTGGCAGGACAAGTCGGCGACGACATGAGTGCCGGGATTGAACAGCAGACCCGAGAAACCCTGGCCAATATCGAGCGATTGCTGGATCTGGCCGGTACCGACAAAACCAAGTTGCTGTCGGTGACGATCTATCTCAAAGACATCGACGCCGACTTTGCCGGCATGAACGCGGTATGGGACAAGTGGCTGCCAAAAGGCGTGGCCCCGGCCCGTGCCACGGTCGAGTCGAAGCTGTGTGAGCCAGAAATCCTGGTGGAGCTGTCTGTCGTGGCTGCTCTGCCATAAACGATCCCTCTTCCGGTGCCGGCGCTATTGGCCGGTACCGGTTTTTTCTTCCCACCGCCGCCTAGAAGCCTGCCGCCATGCGTCCTGCCCGTGCCCTGATCGACCTACAAGCCCTGCGCCATAACTACCAATTGGCCCGCGAACTGACCGGGGCCAAGGCCCTCGCCGTGATCAAGGCCGATGCCTATGGCCATGGTGCCGTGCGTGTGGCCCAGGCCCTGGAAGACCAGGCCGACGGTTTTGCCGTGGCCTGCATCGAGGAAGCGCTGGAGCTGCGCGCCGCTGCAGTTGGTGGGCCGGTGTTGTTGCTCGAAGGATTCTTCGAGGCCGACGAGCTGCCGCTGATCATCGAGCATGACTTGTGGTGCGTGGTGCATTCGCTGTGGCAACTGGAGGCGATTGAACAGGCGCGCCTGAGCAAGCCGCTGACGGTGTGGTTGAAGCTGGATTCGGGCATGCACCGGGTTGGGCTGCATCCCAAGGACTATCACGATGCGTACCAGCGCCTGCTGGCCAGCGGCAAAGTCGCAAAGATTGTGCTGATGAGCCACTTCGCCCGTGCCGATGAGCTGGACTGCGCCAGCAGCGATGAGCAGGTCGCGGTATTCGAGGCGGCGCGCCAGGGCCTGGCGGCCCAGGTCAGCCTGCGCAATTCGCCGTCGGTGATGGGCTGGCCGAGCGTTTCCAGTGATTGGGTACGGCCGGGCATCATGCTTTACGGTGCGACGCCCTTTGGCGAAGACCAGGCAGTTGCCGCGCGTTTGCAGCCGGTGATGACCCTGGAGTCGAAAGTCATCTGCGTACGCGAGCTGCCAGCGGGCGAGCCAGTGGGTTATGGCGCGCGCTTCGTGACGCCCAAGCCGATGCGTATCGGTGTGGTTGCCATGGGGTATGCCGACGGTTATCCACGGCACGCGCCGACCGGCACACCGGTGCTGGTCGCCGGCCAGCGCAGCCAGTTGCTGGGGCGGGTGTCGATGGACATGCTGTGTATCGACCTGACCGACGTGCCCCAGGCCGGCCTGGGCTCGACCGTGGAATTGTGGGGCAAAAACATCCTCGCCAGCGATGTGGCGAGCGCCGCCGATACCATTCCCTACCAGATTTTTTGCAACCTGCGCCGCGTGCCACGGCTCTATTCCGGCATATAGCCGCAGGCCGCCGATCACGCCCACCAGGATTCAGACCAAAGTGTTGTAAATACTGAACGCTGTCGCCATGATAACGCTCAATTACAACAAAGCCTGAATCCTAGGAGGCTCCTGCATTGGACGTCGGCGAACGACTGCAATCCATCCGTAAACTGAAAGGTCTTTCCCAGCGTGAACTCGCCAAGCGTGCGGGCGTCACCAACAGCACCATTTCGATGATCGAGAAAAACAGTGTCAGCCCCTCCATCAGCTCCTTGCGCAAGGTGCTGGGCGGCATTCCCATGTCCATGGTCGAGTTCTTTTCCGAGGAGATCCTCCAGGAAAAACCGACGCAGATCGTCTATAAAGCCAATGAGCTGATCGACATCTCCGATGGCGCGGTCACGATGAAACTGGTGGGCCGGGCGCATCCCAGCCGGGCGATTGCGTTTCTCAACGAAATCTACCCGCCAGGCGCCGATACCGGCGAGGAAATGCTGACCCATGACGGTGAGGAAACCGGGATCTTGTTGGAAGGTCGTCTGGAGTTGGTCGTGGGCGTCGAAACTTTTGTGCTCGAAGCCGGCGATAGCTACTACTTTGAAAGCACCAAGCCGCACCGTTTTCGTAATCCGTTCGATGTGCCGGCGCGACTAATCAGCGCAGCCACGCCCGCGAACTTTTAACAGAAGAGGCGCCCTGCCTACCTTGCAGAGGTGCCCATCGTTGTATTTCGCCCTACTGAATCTCCCCTTGGATAATAGGGTTGTTTCAGTGAGGCGGCCTAACCGTTATACTTTCGCCGCCTGCGAAACCGTGGCCGCAGGCGTGAATAGCCACCATGAGGGTGAACGCGTGAACCTAATTATGAAAATGCTGGCCGTACCAGCAACCGTACTGGCCCTTTGGGCTGCCAGCGCTCAAGCTGCGACCAATGATGATATTGCCAAGCGCCTGGCGCCTGTCGGACAGGTGTGTGTCCAGGGGCAAGAGTGCAAGGGGATGGAAGTCGCTGTGACAGCAGGCGGCGGCGGTGCGAAAACGCCGGACGAAGTCATTGCCAAACACTGTAATGCTTGCCACGGCACGGGCCTGTTGGGTGCACCGAAAATCGGTGACACCGCAGCCTGGAAAGAACGCGCCGACCACCAGGGCGGCCTCGACGGCATCCTGGCCAAAGCCATCACCGGGATCAACGCCATGCCGCCTAAAGGCACCTGCTCCGATTGCTCGGATGACGACCTCAAGGCTGCGATCGAGAAGATGTCTGGTTTGAAATAAACCGATCTTCGCCAAAAAGCCGCTGACCAGCGGCTTTTTTGTGGGCGCAATTTGGCGGCCAAGGCTGTTCATTGCAGCAAAGACCCGGCAAGCTCGGTCCAACCCCTAATCACGGAATGTTCAGGAGGGTCGGATGGTGCAGTTGTGTTCAATCGAACAAGCGATCGATGACGTACTGGAGCGCTTGCCTGCGCATATCCACATGGGTATGCCGTTGGGTCTGGGCAAGCCGAATCTGTTTGCCAATGCCTTGTACCGGCGCATTGCCAAGCTGCCCGAGCGGGCGCTGACCATCTACACGGCCCTCAGCCTGGGCCGCCCACCGTTGGGCGATGGCTTGCAGAAGCGTTTCCTGGAGCCGTTTATCGAGCGGGTGTTTGGCGATTATCCCGAGCTGGACTTCCTCGCCGCCCTGCGCAAGGACAGCCTGCCGGCCAATATCCACGTGCAGCAGTTCTTTATGCAGCCCGGCAGCCTGCTGCATAGCGCCTCGGCCCAACAGGACTATGTCAGCAGCAACTACAGCCATGCCGCCCGCGATATCAACGCCGCCGGCCTGAACCTGGTCGCGCAGTTGGTGGCCAGCAGCAGCGAACACCCGGATCGCCTGAGCCTGAGCTGCAACCCCGATATCACCCTCGACCTGTTGCCGATGATCGCCAAGCGCCGTGCGGCCGGGGAGACCATCCTGGTGGTCGGCCAGGTGCATGAAGATTTGCCCTACATGCCCGGTGATGCCGAGCTGGGCATGGATCAGTTCGACTTCCTGATCGACGAAAAAGACCGCACCACGCTGTTCTCCACGCCAAACATGCCCGTGGGTTTGCAGGACCACTTCATCGGTTTGCACGCCAGCACCCTGGTGCGCGACGGCGGTACGTTGCAGATCGGCATCGGTTCGATGGGCGACGCCCTGACCGCTGCGCTGCTGGCGCGCCAGGCCGATAACGAAGGCTACCGGCAGTTGCTCACAGACCTTGATGTGTACCAGTGGGCACCGCTGATCAGCCGTGAGGGCGGGGTCGAGCCGTTTGCCCGGGGCCTTTACGGCTGCAGCGAAATGTTCGTCAACGGCTTGCTGGTGCTGGCCGACGCCGGGATTGTGCGGCGCAGGGTGTACCCGGATGTGGCGACGCAGCAGCAGGCTAACGCTGGCCTGCTGGACGATGCGGCGCAGCCGGATGGCGTGTCGATCCACGGTGGTTTCTTCCTCGGGCCACGCAGTTTTTACCAGCGCTTGCAGGAAATGACTCACGCCAAGCGCCTGGAATTCAACATGACCCGCATCAGCTACATCAACGAGCTGTACGGGCAGGAAGAGCTCAAGCGCTTGCAGCGCCTGGATGCGCGGTTTATCAACAGCGCGATCATGGTCACGTTGCTGGGCGCCGGTGTTGCCGACCAACTGGAAGACGGTCGCGTGCTCAGCGGGGTGGGCGGGCAATACAACTTTGTCGCCCAGGGCCATGCGCTGGAGGGCGCGCGCTCGATCCTGATCCTGCGCAGCTGGCGCGAGTCGGGTGGCGATGTCAGCTCCAATATTGTCTGGGAGTACGGCCACTGCACGATTCCCCGGCACCTGCGCGACATTGTGATCACCGAATACGGCATCGCCGACCTGCGCGGCCAGACGGACGCCAAGGTGATCGAGGCGCTGCTCAATATCACCGACTCGCGATTCCAGGCCGACCTGATCGAGCAGGCGCAAAAAGCCGGCAAGTTGCCCAAGGACTTCCAGCTCGACCCGCGCTTTGCCGACAACACGCCCGAGCGCTTGGAGGCCGTGCAGGCGCGGCATCCAAGGCTGTTCCCGGAGTACCCGCTGGGCAGTGACTTCACTGACGAAGAGCGCGATTTGTTGCGCGCGTTGAACTGGCTCAAGAGCAAATTCAAGCTGACGGAGATTCTGGAACTGGGCAAGGCGGCGCTGGATGCACCCGAGCCTGAGGCGTTTGCCGAGCACCTGCTGCGCATGCGCCTGGAAAAGCCGGAGGGGTTTAAAGAGGATTTGTATCAGCGTCTATTGCTTGCTGGCCTACAGGCCACTGCGCGCTGACAGGTAACACAAGGCAAATGTGGGAGCTGGCTTGCCTGCGATGAGGGCCTGACAGTCGACATCTCTGTCGCCTGACACTGCGCTATCGCAGGCAAGCCAGCTCCCACATTTTTAACTGTGCTCGCTCACCTTCAGTCGATGAAGGTCACGACACCGCCAGCCAGGGACTTGACCCGCGCCAGCGACTCAACCCGGTAACCCTGGGCATCCAGCTCGGCACGCCCGCCCTGGAACGACTTCTCGATCACGATCCCCAGGCCTGCCACGGTGGCGCCAGCCTGCTTGATGATCGAAATCAGTGCCTGGGACGCCTTGCCGTTGGCCAGGAAGTCATCGATCACCAGCACGCGGTCGCTGCTGGTCAGGTGGCGCGGGGAAATCGCCACAGTGCTTTCGACTTTCTTGGTGAAGGAATACACCGTCGCCGACAGCAGGTTTTCCGTCAGGGTCAGGGACTGCTGCTTACGGGCGAAGATCACCGGCACGCCCAGGTTCAGGCCGGTCATGATCGCCGGCGCGATGCCAGAGGCTTCGATGGTGACGATCTTGGTGATCCCCGAATCCTTGAACAGCGCGGCGAATTCGTCGCCGATCAGCTTCATCAGCGCCGGGTCGATCTGATGGTTCAGAAAGGCGTCGACCTTGAGTACCTGGTCGGAAAGCACGATGCCTTCTTCGCGAATTTTCTTGTGCAGTGCTTCCACAAAAGCTTCCTCTGGTGGCGCAAGGGGCGCCGAAAGTAGATTAAAAAGTAGTCGATTCTAGCGCTTTAGCATCGCGCGTATATCCGCCAGGGCGGTGTTGCCGCGTACCGCCTTGACTTCAGTTGGGGTGTCGTCGTTGCCTTCCCAGGCCAGGTCGTCCGGTGGCAGCTCATCGAGGAACCGGCTCGGGGCGCAGTCGATGATCTCGCCGTACTGCTTGCGCTTGGCCGCAAAGGTGAAGGCCAGGGTCTGACGCGCGCGGGTAATACCCACGTAGGCCAGGCGCCGTTCTTCTTCGATGGTGTCGGCTTCGATGCTGGAACGGTGTGGGAGGATTTCCTCTTCCATGCCCATGATGAACACGTAGGGGAATTCCAGGCCCTTGGACGCATGCAAGGTCATCATCTGCACACCTTCGGCGCCATCCTCTTCTTCCTGCTGGCGCTCGAGCATGTCGCGCAGCACCAGCTTGCCGATGGCGTCCTCGACGGTCATTTCACCGTCTTCGTCTTTTTCCAGGGTGTTCTTCAACGCCTCGATCAGGAACCAGACGTTGCCCATGCGGTAGTCCGCCGCCTTGTCGCTGGAACTGTTGGTGCGCAGCCAGTTTTCATAGTCGATATCCATGACCATGCTGCGCAGGGCGCTGATCGGGTCTTCGCCGGCGCATTGCTCGCGCACCTTGTCCATAAAGCGCTTGAAGCGCGACAGGCGATCGGTGAAGCGCGTGTCCAGGTGCTCGCCCAGGCCGATTTCATCGGTGGCGGCGTACATCGAGATCTTGCGTTCGGTGGCGTAGTTGCCGAGCTTTTCCAAGGTGGTGGAGCCGATTTCCCGGCGTGGCACGTTGATCACGCGCAGGAAGGCGTTGTCGTCGTCCGGGTTCACGATCAGCCGGAAGTAGGCCATCAGATCCTTTACTTCCTGGCGTCCGAAAAAGCTGTTGCCGCCTGACAATCGATAAGGAATCTGGTGGTGCTGCAACTTCAGCTCGATCAGTTTGGCCTGGTAGTTGCCGCGATACAGGATGGCGAAGTCGCTGTAGGGGCGGTCGGTGCGCAGGTGCAAGGTCAGCAGTTCGACGGCCACGCGCTCGGCTTCGGCGTCTTCGTTGCGGCAGCGGATCACGCGGATCTCGTCGCCGTGGCCCATCTCGCTCCACAGTTGTTTTTCAAACTCGTGGGGGTTGTTGGAGATCAGCACGTTGGCGCAACGCAGGATGCGACTGGTGGAGCGGTAGTTCTGCTCCAGCATCACCACTTTCAGGGACGGGTAGTCGTCCTTGAGCAGCATCAGGTTTTCCGGGCGCGCTCCGCGCCAGGCGTAGATCGACTGGTCATCGTCGCCGACCACGGTGAACTGGTTGCGCGTGCCGATCAGCAGCTTCACCAGCAGGTATTGGCTGGCGTTGGTGTCCTGGTATTCGTCCACCAGCAGGTAGCGCACCTTGTTCTGCCACTTTTCCAGGATGTCCTTGTGTTCCTGGAACAGTTTCACCGGCAGCAGGATCAGGTCGTCGAAGTCCACCGCGTTGAACGCCTTGAGCGTGCGCTGGTAGTGGGTATAGACAATGGCGGCGGTCTGTTCCTTGGGGTTGCGCGCGTTTTCCAGGGCTTCGGCGGGCAGGATCAGGTCGTTTTTCCACGAGCCGATCATGTTCTTGATCTCGTCTACGCCGTCGTCGCCGGCATATTCCTTCTGCATGATGTCGGTCATCAGGGACTTGACGTCGGTCTCGTCGAAGATCGAGAAGCCCGGCTTGTAGCCCAGCCGCACATGCTCCTTGCGGATGATGTTCAGCCCCAGGTTGTGGAAGGTACACACGGTGAGGCCACGGCCTTCGCCACCCTTGAGCAGGGTGCCGACGCGTTCTTTCATTTCCCGCGCCGCCTTGTTGGTAAAGGTCATGGCGACGATGTACTGGGCACGGATGCCACAGTTCTGGATCAAGTGCGCGATCTTGCGGGTGATCACGCTGGTCTTGCCGGAGCCAGCACCGGCGAGCACCAATAGAGGGCCGCCGACGTAGTTCACGGCTTCTTGCTGCCGGGGATTGAGTCGGGACATACAGGGTTTTGGGAGTCTTTGAGCGAAAAGGGCGGGCATTTTAACAGGCTGGCAAGATTCTGCCGCCTCTGAACGACAGTGTGACGTACCACTCGATCTAAATTTGCCGGTTTTGTTACTTTGCCGCAGGATGTGCGGGGTTTTTGGGTCTATTGTTCGATCTAGAGCCGCACAGCACGTATTTGATAACCAATATCATTGGTCATTATCAGGCTGCACGTCATAATGCCCGCCGCCAACGAAATTTTGCAAAGTCTAGGGAGCTAGCTTGTCTACGCCTGTCGAACCCTTGCGTTTGCTGCTACTGGCCGATGAGCCTGCGTGGGCAGCGTTGTTGCGCGAGTGCCTGACGCCGATGGGCGATGGGGCTGTGCTGATCAGTGCGCCAAACTGGGAGTCGGTGAGCAGCCTGTTCGACGACGACCGCACGGCTGTATTGCTGACCACCCCCAGCCTGCAACCCGGCCCTGGCCGCTGTAGCCTGCCCACCGTGTTGCTGCTGGAGCAGGAACCGCTGGTTGCGCCATTGGGCGCCAGCGACTGGTTGATCCGTGGTGCGTTTGACGTGGATACGCTGCGCCGCTGCCTGCGCCACGTGCGCGAGCGCGGCGTGCTGGAAAATACCCTGCAACGCCTGGCCGAACAGGATCCGCTGACCGGCATCGCCAACCGCCAGGGTTTCCAGACCCTGCTGGCCGCGCGCCTTGCCGAAAACGACGGGCGTGGCCTGGCCCTCGGCCATCTGGACCTGGACAACTTCCGCCACGCCAACGATGCCCTCGGCCACCAGGCGGGCGACCGGCTGATCCTGCAAGTGGTCTCGCGGCTCAAGAGCCAACTGGAAGTCGGCGACCAACTGGCACGCCTGGGCAGTGACGAATTCGCCTTGCTGATCGACACCCGCCGTGCGCCGCAGCGCGCCGAGTGGATGGCCGAGCGCATTACCGAGGCCATGGCGGAACCTTATTGGGTCGATGGCGAGAGCCTGCTGATCGGTTGCAGCCTGGGTGTGGCCCATGCCCGCGCCAAGGCCGGCGCCGACCCGTTGATGTGGCACGCGCATATCGCCATGCAGCAGGCCAAGAGCACCCAGGGCTGCACCTTTCATATCTTCAATGAACGCATCAACCGCAACGCCCGCAGCCTCGCGGACCTGGAAAGCGAACTGCGCCGGGCGCTGCGCCGTGACGAATTGGAACTGCATTACCAGCCGCGTCTGGACCTGGACGATGGGCATATCGTCGGCCTCGAAGCCCTGGTGCGCTGGCGCCATGGTGAGCGCGGGTTGTTGCCGCCTAGCGAGTTCGTGCCGCTGGCCGAGCAGAGCGGCCTGATCGTGCCGTTGGGCTACTGGGTGATTTCCCGGGCCCTGCGCGATATGCAGGACCTGCGCGAACGCGGCCTGCCGCCGCTGCACATGGCGGTCAACCTGTCGTTCCGTCAGTTCCAGGACAGCCAGTTGCTGTCGACCTTGAGCCGCTTGATTGCCGAGCGCGGGGTGGAGGCGCAGTGGCTGGAGTTCGAGCTGACCGAAACCGCCGTGATGCGCCGCAGCGACCTGGTCAAGCAGACCATGGATGCCCTGGGCCGCCTGGGGGTGCGTTTCTCCCTGGATGACTTTGGTACCGGTTTCTCGTCCTTCGTACACCTCAACAGCCTGCCGATTGCCTTGCTCAAGATCGACAAGAGCTTTGTCGGCGGCATGGAGGAACGCGAGGAAAACCGCAAGCTGGTGCATGCCATGATCAACCTGGCCCACAACCTCAACCTGGAAGTGGTGGCCGAAGGCGTGGAAACCCCCGAGCAACTGGCGTTGTTGCGCTTGTTTGGGTGCGACCAGGCCCAGGGTTACCTGATCAGCAAGCCGTTGCCGCTGGCGGAATTGGTGGAATACCTGACGTTTGGCAGCAGCCAGCAGGCGTTGTTGGGCGAGGTGATCTAGGCCGGTGCGGTCAAACCAATGATTGTAGGAGCTGGCTTGCCAGCGATAGCAGTCTGTCGGTCAACGATACTGTGACTGATACATCGCCATCGCTGGCAAGCCAGCTCCTACAGTGAACGCGTACCTTCTTCAGTTTGTCTGGGCAATCATCCGCCTCATCTTTCTTTCAAACGCCCACGTCAGGGTAATCGCCGCGCAGGCCAGCCCCAGCGCCAACCCCCACCACACCCCGGTCGGCCCCCAACCCAGGGTAAACGCCATCAACCAGGCCGCCGGTGCGCCAATCAACCAGTAACAGCCCAGGCCGACGAGGAAGGTCGTCTTGGCATCCTTCAGCCCGCGGATGCAGCCCATGGCGATGGTCTGCACACCGTCGAACAACTCGAACCACGCCGCCACGGCCAACAGGCTCACCGCCAGGCTGATCACCTGGGCGAAAGCCGGGTCGTCATGGTCGAGGAACAGGCCGATCAGCGGGTCTGAAAACAGCCAGAACACCATGGCAAACCCCAGCATCACCGTCGCGCCGAAGGCGATACCCACGCGCCCGGCGAGCCGTGCGCCGAGCAGGTGTCCGCCGCCGTAATGCAAGCCGATGCGCATGGTGACCGCATAGGACATGCCCGCCGGGACCATGAACGCCACCGAGACGATTTGCAGGGCAATCTGGTGGGCCGCCAACTGCGTACTGCCCATGGTGCCCATGCACAGCGCCGCGAAGGCGAACAAGCCGACTTCCACTGCATAGGTGCCGCCAATCGGCAGGCCCAGGCGCCACAGCTCGCGCAAGTAATGCAGGTTGGGCCGCAACAGGCCCTTGCCCAATGGGTAGGCGGCGTAGGCGCGGTTGTATTTGATGTACCACAACAGCGCCAGGGCCATGCAGTTGGCGACAATCGCCGTGACCAGGCCGATGCCCATCAGGCCCAGTTTGGGCAGGCCGAACATGCCTTCGATCAATGCATGGTTGAGCAGGTAGTTGATCACCGTGCCGCACAGGCTGATCACCATCACCGGGGTGGCTTTGCCGATGGCGCTGGTGAAGCCGCGCAGGGCCATGAACGTCAGGTAGCCGGGCAGGGCAAACGGCAGGATCATCAGGAACTGGCCGGCCGACTGCACGTTGGTCTCGGTCTGGCCGAACATCAGCAGCACCGGCTTGAGGTTCCACAGCAGCAGGCCCGCCACCAGGGCCATCAGCCAGGCCAGCCACAGGCCGGCCTGGGTCAGGCGGGTAGCGCCTTCGATATCACCGGCGCCCTGGCGAATGGCGACCAGGGTGCCCACGGCGGCAATCACGCCGATGCAAAAGATCGACACAAACGAATAGCTCGCTGCGCCGAGCCCACCGCCGGCCAGGGCTTCGGGGCTCAGGCGGGCCATCATCAGGGTGTCGGTCAGCACCATCAGCATGTGCGCCAGCTGTGAGGCAATCAACGGCCCTGACAACCGCAGAATGGCCCAGAGTTCGGTACGCGCCGGATGCTGCATGATCATCACGCTCAATATTTGCACAAAGGGTAGAAGGGTTGATTCTCGGCGCTCTCAGCGCTTTTCACAAAGGGATAAATGCGATCATTGGCATGATTAAAACTCATGCTAGGATGATTCTGGTAAGGTTTGCGGATCGTGCCGTCTGAGTTTTCCTCATGTCTCGTCGCCTTCCTCCGCTGTATGCCTTGCGTGCATTTGAAGCCGCCTCACGGCACAACTCCTTCACCCGTGCCGCCGAAGAACTGTCCATCACGCAAAGTGCGGTCAGCCGGCATATCCGCACCCTGGAGGAGCATTTCGCCTGTCGCCTGTTCCAGCGCAGCGGGCGCACCTTGCAGCTCACCGAATCGGCGCGCTTGCTGCTGCCGGGCGTGCGCGAGGGCTTCGCCGCCCTGGAGCGCGCCTGCCATACCTTGAATGCCGAAGATGACATCCTGCGCATGAAGGCCCCGTCGACCCTGACCATGCGCTGGTTGCTGGCACGCCTGAGTCGGTTCCGGCACTTGCAGCCGGGCAACGAGGTGCAGTTGACCAGTGCGTGGATGAGCATCGATGAGGTGGATTTCAACCAGGAGCCGTTCGACTGCGCGGTCCTACTGAGCGATGGGCACTTTCCCATAGATTGGGAGGCCAGTTACCTGTTCCCCGAACTGCTGATCCCGGTGGGCGCGCCGAACCTGCTCAACGATGGCCCCTGGGATGTGGAGCGCCTGGCCGGCGCTGAACTGCTGCACCCCACGCCGGACCGGCGTGATTGGCGCCGTTGGTTGCAACGCACCGGCCTGGCCTCTCGTGTCGCCATCAAGGGTGGGCAGGTGTTCGATACGCTGGAGTTGGGCATGATTGCCGCCGCTCGGGGCTATGGCGTGTCCATGGGGGATTTGCTGATGGTTGCCGAAGATGTGGCGCAGGGGCGCTTGAGCCTGCCCTGGCCTACTGCGGTGGCCAGCGGCGAAAGTTACTACCTGGTCTGGCCCAAGACCCGCCCCGGCGGCGAGCGCCTGCGCAGGCTCTCGGACTTCCTGCAAAGTGAGGTCCGGGCCATGACACTGCCGCCCGTGGAGCAGCTCGACTGAATCGATGCAGCGCGCGCAAACAATGCGTTTGAGTGATACCCCTGTAATTTGCTCAAGTATTGATCCAGGCCGCCGAAGTAGGTGTGTCGGAGCCGCCATTAGTTGCGGCTCAGCGTGCCCCCCAATCCAAGAAATTCGCCGATTAGCGCTATGAGATCAGGACGATCCGGGCCTCGGCCAGGAGCTGTCATGTCTCAACCCCGCGCCCGCATCGCTTCGCAGCTGGGCATTGCCTTGGCGGTCATATTGGCTGTCGTGATCAGCGCCAGCACCCTATTTGCCCTGCGCTCCCTGGATTCGGCCAACCTGCAAACCCGCGAAGAACACCTGGCCAGCGAAGCGCGCTTGCTCGCCGACCAACTCAATACCTTCCACAGCACCCTGCGCGAGAGCACCGAGCGTTTGAGCGGGTTGTTTGAGCAGCGCTTCGCCGCCGGGTTGCGCGTGCATCCCGAGCAGAAAGTGAACGTGGCCGGGGTACAGACCCCGAGCCTGTACCTGGGCGATCAGGTGTTGAACAACAACTTCGACGAGGTTGATGAGTTCAAGCAGATGTCCGGTGGCGTGGCTACGGTGTTCGTGCGCAGTGGCGAAGACTTTGTCCGCATCAGCACCTCCCTGACCAAACAGGACGGCAACCGTGCGATCGGCACCGTGCTGGATCGCCAGGGCCCGGCCTACCAGCGCCTGCTTGCCGGGCAGAGCTACATTGGCCGTGCGGTTCTGTTCGAGCGCTCCTACATGACCCAATACAGCCCGGTGCGCGATGCCAGCGGCCAGGTGATTGCTGTGTTGTTTATCGGTTTTGACTACACCGATGCGCAGAACGCCCAGTTCGCCAACCTCAAGCGTTTTCGCATTGGCCAGACCGGCTCGCTGGCGTTGCTGGACGAGCAAAAGCACTGGCTGGTGCCGCCCGCTGGTGTGCAAGCCCCGGAGCAGGCGGCTGTGCCGATTCTGGAGCTGGCGCAAAAGCCCGGCCAGGGGCGTTTCTGGAGTGACCAGGGCGAGGACTTCTACAGCGTTGCGGTGCCGTTTGACGGCGGCCCGTGGTCGGTGGTGGCGAGCATGCCCAAGGCCGAGATCCGGGCGGTGACCTGGGCCGTGGGTATCCGCCTGGTAATCGGCAGCGTGCTGGCGATGCTGTTGGCCGTGGGCGCGGCGGTCTGGCTGCTGCGCAGCAAACTCCAGCCCCTGGGTGACCTGGTGCGCCAGGCCGAAGCCCTGGGCGCCGGTGATTTGAGTGCGCGGCTGAATGTGTCCAGCCATGACGAGATCGGTCAACTGGCGCGCAGTTTCAACCAGATGGGTGAAGCTCTGTCGACCATGGTCTCCCACATCCGCGAGGCGGCCGAAGAGGTCAACAGCCGCGCCCAGGCGCTGTCGGGCCTGTCGGGCGGGGCCTATGAGGGCATGGAGCAGCAGTCCGGCGAGATCACCAGCATGGCCGGCGCGGTGGAAGAGTTCAGCGCCACCTCGTTGAACATTGCCGACAACATGGGCAATACCGAGCGCCTGGCCCAGGAAAATGCCCAGCAGACCCGCATCGGTCGCAACTCGATGCAGGAGGCGTCGTCGTCCCTGGAACATATCGCCACGGCACTCAACAGCACGGCCACGGTGATCAATACCCTGGGCCAACGCTCCCAGGAAATCGGCGGCATCGTCGGTGTGATCACCTCGATTGCCGATCAGACCAACCTGCTGGCGCTCAACGCCGCCATCGAGGCGGCGCGGGCCGGGGCGCAGGGGCGAGGGTTTGCCGTGGTCGCCGATGAAGTGCGCAACCTGGCCTCACGCACCCGCCAGGCCACCGATGAAATTTCCGGAATGATCCAGAGCATCCAGCAGGAAACCGGCAACGCCATCAGCACCATGGAACAGGGCAATGTGCTGATGCAGGAAGGCCTGTCGCGCAACGCCGACGTCGCGTCAGCCCTGGCGCGCATCGACGAACAAAGCCGTTCGGCGGGGCAGCAGTTCGCCGCGATTACCACCGCGACCCAGGAGCAAAGCAGCACCGCGACTTTGCTCAGCAGCAACCTGCAGAGCATTGCCCTGGCCAACAGTGAGCAGCGGGAAGTGGTGTCGAACCTGGCAGTTACCGCTAAGGAACTGGAGACTTTGGCGGCCGGCCTGCGCCATGAGGTGGATCGGTTTCGTTGAGGCTTAGTGGTCGCCGAGCCCTGGGTCCACGCGCTTGCCAATGTCCTTGAGCCGCGCCAGTTGGTCGACCATCCCTGGTGCTTCGTCGAGACTGCTGACGAAGGTCCACAGGTACGTCATCACCGCATAGACATGGCCGGCCTTGACCGCTGGCGACAAGGCCAGTTGGCTGATCGCTACGATGAACAGTAGCGCTGCCAGCGTGCCGAGAAACAGGTAGGCGGCGGCTTCGCGGTCCGACAGCCAGATACGCAGGCGTGACAGCAACTGGTAATGGCGTCGCAACGTCTGGGCGCCCACCTTTTCCACCAGGCCAATTTCTTTCTCCAGGCGGTTATTCAACCGTTCGTGCAACTGCTCGTTACGGCGGGCAAATCGCGGTAGCAGGATGATGCAAAGCAGCAATGCCGCAAAGCAGGCCAGGCCCACCCAAGGTTCAATCACCAGCAGCATCGCAGCTGCGCCAACGATGGAGACCAAGGCCGTTGCGATCACCGGCACATGTTTTTCGAAAAAATCGACAAAGTCCCGCGCCAGCACCACCCGTGCGGCTGCCTTGGACGTGCTGTGGTTCTGCAGACGCTGATTGAGAATCACAGGTACGGCAAGATCGGCGTAGATCCGCGTGAAAGTGCGGGTATCCAACGCCCGGCGTGCGGCGCCGACCACCCAGAACGCCATCACCACGGCCGCATAGAACAGCGCACTGCCGGCATCGCCGCGCAGGATCGAGTCCACGGCGAAACCGGCAAACAGGGGATAGGCCAGCAGCAACGCGTTCTCCAGCGCAACCAACGACAGCGTGCAGAACAGCTTGCCGGGATAAGCCTTGGCGATTGCCTTGAGGGTTTGGCTGGCCGATTGCTGGCCGATTTTCTTGCTTTCTTCGATCAGGATGTGTGGCGTTGTGGATGGCATGGGTGCACCAAAGGAGTAATAGGCGCTACTATTGAGCGACTGCTCAAGTATCCTTGAGCGATCGCTCAAAAAGCAAGCGCCGCTTATCTGGTGGCGCCCGTAAGGAATTGCCCATGTCGCGTATCGACCGTAAAGACCAGATCATCGCCGCTGCCTTGGAGCTGTTTCGCAGCAAGGGCTTTGCCGATGTATCCACCCGTGACTTGGCCGAACATGCCGGGCTGTCGCGCAGCCATGTCTATCACTACTTCAGCGACTGGAATGAATTGCGCCGCGAAGCCTTTGTGCGCTTTGCGAATGAGCAATTGGATGAAGTGCGCGAGCCCTTGGCCGATGCGCCACCACTGGAGGCGCTCGTAGGATTCTTGAGCGACTGCCTGCCCAGCACCGCCGATGCAGGCTGGGCGCTCTGGCTGGACGCCTGGGACGAGGCCATGCATGACGCGCAAATGGCCCAGGCTTACCTGGTGATCAATGCCCAATGGCAAGGCATGCTTGCCGAGGTGATCGAGCGGGGTGTCGCTGCCGGGGTCTTTCGCTGCAAGTCGCCCCAACGCGCTGCACGGCAGCTCTTCGCCCTGGCGATGGGCTACGCCGATGACCTGATGCTCAAGCCTTCCGCCGAGTCGTCAGAAGCGGTACTGGGTGAGGTGCTGGAAGTGGCGAGGCTGCTGCTGGATTTTTCCTGAACGCTGCTAGCCAACTGATGCCGGCCGGTACTGCAATGCCTCCGCCAAGTGATGGCGAGCGATGCCTTCCACTTGCTCAAGGTCTGCCAGGGTACGCGCGACCTTGAGCAGTCGGTGGGCTGCGCGCAGCGATAACGTCAGCCGCTCGCAAGCGCTCTCCAGCCAGCTTTCATCGGCGTTTACCAGTGCGCAGTGCTCGCGTAATCCCGCCAGGTCGAGGAAGGCATTCGCGCAACCCTGGCGCCCTTGCTGGCGCTCCCGGGCCTCGGCCACTTGGGCGGATGCCTTCGCCGTGTCATCACCGACCTTTTGGGAGGGGTTCAGCACGGTGGTTTCACGTGCCACGGTCAGGTGCAAATCAATCCGGTCCAGCAACGGCCCGGAGAGTTTGTTGCGGTAGCGCTGGATCTGCTCCGGCGTACACCGGCAACGTCCACTGGGCTCACCCATGTAACCGCAAGGGCAGGGGTTCATCGCCGCCACCAGTTGAAAGCGTGCCGGGAAGCTGACGCGGTCGCGTGCCCGGGAAATCACGATATGTCCCGATTCCAGCGGTTCGCGCAGCACCTCCAGCACCTTGCGATCAAATTCCGGCAGCTCATCGAGAAACAACACCCCGTGATGGGCCAGGGTGATTTCCCCAGGCTGCGGTTTCGAGCCGCCGCCCACCAGCGCCGGCCCGGACGCGGAATGGTGCGGCTGGCGAAAGGGCCGATGAGGCCAGTGGCTCAACGGCGCCAGGCTGACCACTGATTGGATCGCCGCCACTTCCAGCGCCTCCTGTTCGCTCAAGGGCGGTAGCAGGCCGGGCAGGCGGCTGGCAAGCAAGGTCTTTCCGGTGCCGGGTGGCCCGCTGAACAGCAAGTTGTGGGCACCCGCTGCCGCAATCAGCAGTGCGCGCTTGGCGGCCAGTTGGCCCTGCACCTCGCTCAGGTCCGGGTAAGGTTTGTTCAGGTACAGCAATCCGTCGGACGTGTAAGGCTCGATCGGCACCAGCCCATTCAGGTGCGCCACCACTTGCAGCAGATGATCCACCGCAATCACCTTCAACCCCGAGGCCAGGCATGCCTCCTCGGCATTGGCCCTGGGCACGATCACGCTGCGCCCGGCCTTGCGTGCGGCCAATGCGGCTGGCAACACACCTTTGACGGCACGCACTTCGCCAGACAGGGCCAGTTCGCCGAGGCACTCCACGCCATCCAACGCCTGTGCCGGCACCTGTACGCTGGCCGCGAGAATCCCCAGGGCAATCGCCAGATCAAAACGCCCGCCGTCCTTGGGCAGGTCGGCGGGCGCCAGGTTAAGGGTGATGCGGCGCGCGGGGTATTGCAGCGCACTGTTGAGAATGGCGCTGCGCACGCGGTCTTTGCTTTCCTTGACCGCAGTCTCCGGCAAGCCCACCAGGGTCAGGGACGGCAAGCCATTGGCCATATGCACTTCGACCGTGACGGCGGGGGCTTCGACGCCGATCTGGGCGCGGCTGTGGACGATGGCGAGGGACATGTTCGTTCCTTGAAGGGAGGGCCGCTTTGCGGTTTTTCAAGGGTAGACGAGAGAGGGGGAGGCGCCTTGCGCAGGTTTTACTGAACGTATCCGGGCGTTGAAATTGCAGGAGCCGGCTTGGTGTGTCAGGTAGACAGCCATCGCCGGCAAGCCGGCTCCTACAGGGGGCAGGGTGGTTATTCCTGGGGTGGATTCAACCGTGCTTCCAACTCTGCCACCTTCGCCTCCAGGCTCTCCAGGCGTGCTCGGGTGCGGGCCAGGACTACCATCTGGCTGTCGAATTCTTCCCGGCTGACCAGGTCCAGTTTGCTGAACCCGCTTTGCAGCAGTGCCTTGAACTGGCTTTCGATTTCATTGCGAGGCAGCGGGGTCTCGCCGCTGAACAGGCGAGAGGCGTGGCCGCTCAGGGCGTCGAGGAGGTCTTTGGGCGCGAGCATGGGAAACATTCCGGAAAACAGTTGGCCGGCAGTGTATCACGCAGCGCCTATAGTCTTTTCCCAGTGCTCTGCGCACGCTTTTCGCGCATTGGCCCGAATGCGGATGCACTGTTTTTGTGCGTATGTGGGCTGCTACACCGGCCCACTGCTCGGTGTGAGCGGGCAACGGATTGATTTCAGTGATTTTTACGGAGCTGGCAAGGTTTCTGCTTAGACGATCATGACCCATGCACTGATGCAGTCGCTGTGACGAATGCAGTGCGCTGACGGACCAGGGTACATGTTTCGTCACCAACGGTTAGCTGGCGTCGACAAGGCAATTGCCGAGGCGACGATGCGTTACAAAGCCAGGCACTGCGCTTAGACTTGAGACGGGTTTGTTTTCCTGGGGCAAGTCCACCAATTCGGGAGAGAGTTTTCATGAAGCTAGTCACTGCCATCATCAAGCCGTTCAAGTTGGACGATGTACGCGAGTCACTGTCCGAGATCGGCGTGCAGGGCATTACCGTCACTGAGGTCAAAGGCTTCGGTCGGCAGAAGGGTCATACCGAGCTGTATCGCGGCGCGGAATACGTAGTCGATTTCCTGCCGAAGGTGAAGATTGATGTCGCCATTGACGACAAGGATCTTGATCGGGTTATCGAGGCGATAACCAAGGCGGCCAACACCGGCAAGATCGGCGACGGCAAGATCTTCGTGGTCAATCTGGAACAGGCTATTCGCATCCGTACCGGCGAAACCGATACCGACGCAATCTAAGCCGCCAAACCCCAACGCCCCAGGAGAAAACAATATGACTCTGCGTAAATTCGCAGGGCTAGGAGCCCTGTTGTCCATCGTAATGCCCAGCCTGGCCATGGCGGCAGACGAAGTGGCGGCTCCAGTCCTCAATTCCGGCGACACTGCCTGGATGCTGACAGCCACCGCACTGGTGCTGTTCATGACCATCCCTGGCCTGGCGCTGTTCTACGGCGGCATGGTCCGCTCCAAAAACATTCTTTCTGTGATGATGCAGTGCTTCGCCATTACCGGTCTGATCAGCATCCTGTGGGTCGTCTACGGCTACAGCATTGCGTTCGACACCACGGGAATGGAGCAAGGCGTCGTCAACTTCAACTCGTTCTTCGGCGGCATGGGCAAGGCGTTCCTGGCGGGTGTCACACCGTCCAGCATCACTGGGCCTGCAGCGCTGTTCCCGGAAGCGGTGTTCATCACCTTCCAGATGACCTTCGCGATCATCACCCCGGCGCTGATCGTCGGTGCGTTTGCCGAGCGTATGAAGTTCTCCGCCATGCTGCTGTTCATGGCCATCTGGTTCACCCTGGTCTATGCGCCGATCGCGCACATGGTCTGGAGCGGCAACGGCGGCCTGATGTGGGACTGGGGCGTGCTGGACTTCGCTGGCGGCACCGTGGTGCACATCAACGCCGGTGTGGCTGGCCTGGTGGCGTGCATCGTGCTCGGCAAGCGTAAAGGCTACCCGACTACGCCGATGGCCCCGCATAACCTGGGCTACACCCTGATCGGCGCGGCGATGCTGTGGATCGGTTGGTTCGGCTTCAACGCCGGCTCTGCTGCTGCGGCCAACGGCACGGCGGGCATGGCGATGCTGGTGACCCAGATCGCTACCGCGGCTGCGGCGCTGGGCTGGATGTTCGCCGAGTGGATTACCCACGGCAAACCAAGCGCCCTGGGCATCGCCTCGGGTGTGGTCGCCGGCCTGGTGGCCGTCACCCCGGCCGCAGGTACCGTAGGCCCAATGGGCGCCCTGGTGATCGGCCTGGCGTCTGGCGTGATCTGCTTCTTCTGCGCCACCAGCCTCAAGCGCAAGCTGGGCTACGATGACTCCCTGGATGCCTTCGGCGTGCACGGTGTTGGCGGAATTGTCGGGGCGATCCTCACCGGTGTATTCGCGGCGCCGATCCTGGGTGGCTTCGGCACGGTGACCGATATTGCCGCGCAGGTCTGGATCCAGGCCAAGGGCGTAGGCTTTACCGTGATCTACACCGGTATCGTGACCTTTGTGATTCTCAAGGTGCTGGACTTGACCATCGGCCTGCGTGTGACCGAAGAGGAAGAGGCCGTTGGCCTGGACCTGGCGGAACACAACGAACGTGGCTACAACTTGTAAGAACCTATGAAAAAAACATGCCCGGCTTGCCGGGCATTTTTTTGTCTGGTATTTGCCTGTGGTGAAAGCGTGTGAGAATTTTTGTGTCGAGTTTGTGATCGGATCCACACGGTACTTTTCAGTGTGCGAATGTCTTACAGGCATGTAGGCGTATTCGGCACTTTGTTTTTTCCCAGAGCGCGCTAGAATGCGCGCCGATGGGCGCAGAACTGTATACATCGGCAGACCCTGATTACCCTGCGGGCCAAGCCCCGGGTCATTTCAAGGGCAGCCTTTCGGCTCGCCAACTGAGTTTGCCGGTCACGGCCGGCCATTTGGCAATGGGCACATGGCAAGGCGTTTATCTGGGCGAGCAGCGTGATCATGGCGGTGCTCGTAACGTCCTCGGCACCTTGCACGGTGACGGGGCATAAGCCACTGGTTATCCGGTGGACGTTGATTTTTTTCCGGTAGCCTTCGACAGATGGTGAAGCTGGGCTATAACTAATCTGCTTTTCGCAAGTCATGAGGTAGAACATGAGCGACGATGATCTGGAAAACGACGACCTCGAAGTAGGTGACGACGAAACCGAAGAAGGTCTTGAGGCGGCTGCCGAAGACGTAGCTGACGACGACGGCGGCGATGACGCGCCGGCCCCGACCGCCAAGGGCAAGGCCAAGGCTGCTGTGTCGGTTGATGAGTTGCCGAGCGTTGAAGCCAAGAACAAAGAGCGCGATGCGCTGGCCCGCGCGATGGAAGAATTCCTCGCCAAGGGCGGCAAAGTGCAGGAAGTCGAGGCCAACGTGGTGGCAGACCCACCGAAGAAGCCGGACAACAAGTACGGCAGTCGGCCTATCTGAGGCCGGTTACTTGCTTGCTGAAAAAGCCCGCCGTCGCTGCGGGCTTTTTCATGCCTGAGACAAATGGCCAGTGCCGCAAACCCATGTGGGAGCTGGCTTGTCGGGTCGCGTTATTTCCAGCTGTGGAGCAGCGAAGGCAGCTCGCTCAAGCTGCGAATCTGCGCATCCGGCAATTTCTCGCCTTCCCAAACCTTGCCCGCCGGGTTGAACCACACCGCCCGTAACCCCGCCTGCTGCGCCCCGGCGATGTCGTCGCCCGGATGGTCGCCAATATGTACCGCCGCACTGGCATCCACCCCACCTTGCTGCAACGCTTCCTGAAACAAGCGCGCATCCGGCTTGGCGATGCCGATATCTTCGGCCCTCAGGGCAAAGTGGAAGTAATCCGCCAGGCCCACGCGCTGGACATCGGCATTGCCATTGGTGATCACCCCCAGCAGGAAGTGCTGGCGCAGGGCTTGCAACATCGGCTCAGCTTCCGGGAAGACCGTGAGCTGGTGCCGCGCATGAATAAACGCTTCAAAACACACATCGGCCATTTCCGTGGCCTGCGGCTGTGGATAACCGGCCTCTTCAAAGGCGTGCATCAGCACCCGGTGGCGCAGGATGCTGATCCGGTGCTTGAGTTCGGGATGACGTTGCAGTACGTGCTGGCGCAGGCTGGCGAAATGCTCCAGGGGCAGGTCGCCGACCTTGGACGCATGGGTCGCCAGCCAGTGGCGCATCGACGCTTCGGCGCTGATGATGACGGGGACGTTGTCCCACAGGGTATCGTCCAGATCGAAGGTGATTAGCTTGATGCTCATGAGTCGCCGCCTTTAACGCGTTTGGCCCGTGGATGGGCGCTGTCGTACACCGTCGCCAGGTGCTGGAAGTCCAGGTGGGTGTAGATCTGGGTGGTCTTGATATCCGAGTGGCCGAGCAGTTCCTGCACGGCGCGCAAGTCTTGTGATGACTCCAGCAGGTGACTGGCAAAGGAGTGGCGCAGCATGTGCGGATGCAGGTTCTGCCCCAGTTCCCGCTCGCCGGCGGCCTTGACCCGCAGCTGAATGGCCCGTGGCCCGAGGCGTCGGCCTTGCTGGCTGACAAACACCGCATCGTCCGGCGGGTTGGCCAGGGCTCGTAGGGGCAGCCATACCAGCAGGGCGTCGCGGGCTTTTTTGCCAATGGGCAGCACGCGGGTCTTGCTGCCTTTGCCGTGCACTT
Organism: Pseudomonas sp. WS 5021; assembly: GCF_012985535.1. Lineage (NCBI taxonomy): Bacteria > Pseudomonadati > Pseudomonadota > Gammaproteobacteria > Pseudomonadales > Pseudomonadaceae > Pseudomonas > Pseudomonas sp. WS 5021. The sequence goes on from NZ_JAAQWP010000003.1 coordinate 351,058, forward strand.
GCACCAGGCCATCGGCCAGGTCCAACTGCTCGAGGTTGAGGCTGGTCAGCTCCGACAGCCGCAGGCCCGAGGAATAGAACAGCTCCAGGATCGCCTGGTCGCGGTGCGCCAGGAAGTCATCCTCGACCGCGCCATCGAGCAATTGCAGGGTGCGGTCGGCATCCAGGGTTTTGGGCAGGCGGCGCTCACCCTTGGGCGGTGCCAGGCCGTTGGCCGGGTCGTGATCGCACAGGCCTTCGCGGTTGAGGTAGTGATACAGGCCACGCACCGCTGACAGCAGGCGCGCCAGGCTGCGGGAGGATTGGCCTTGCTGGTGCAGGCGCGCAACCAGGCTGCGCAGGCCCTGGATATCGAGGGCCTTCCAACTGCCGATCTGTTGTTTCTGGCAGAACGCCAGGACCTTGTTCAAGTCCCGCCGGTAGGCTTCCAGCGTATGGGGAGACACCTGGCGCTCGCTGCGCAGGTGAGCGCAGTAGGCGTCCAGTTGTCGTTCCATGGCTAGCGCACCGCGCGCAGGGCGCTGGTGAAGCGTGGCAGGCTGCGGCTCAACACTTCGGCAATGTAGGTCAAGAACAGCGTGCCCACGGTGCTTTTGTAGTGCTGCGGATCACGGCTGGCGATGGCCAGGACACCGTGCAAGCCTTGATGGCTGAGGGCGACCACGGCAGTCGAGCCGATCTGCACGCGCTGGTCTTCGCCAAACAGGAAGTCCAGCTCATGCTCGCGCAGGGTGCCGCTGATGGTCTTGCCTTCCGACAACAGGCCGCCGATGGCGGTCTGTGCGTCGCTGCCCTTGACCCAGCGCCCGACCGGCATCGGGTTGTCACTGAACAGGATCAGGCTGACAAACGGCACCTGGAAGTCCTGGCGCAGGCTGTCTTCGACGGCAATGGTCAGGTCTTCCAGGCTGGCGGCATCCAGCAGCGCCAGGATCAGGCGGCGGGTCTTGTCGAACAGGCGGTCGTTGTCGCGGGCCACGTCCATCAACTGTGAGAGCCGATGGCGCATTTCGATATTGCGCTCGCGCAGGATCTTCATCTGCCGCTCCACCAGCGACACGGTATCGCCGCGCTGGTGAGGGATGCGCAGGGCCGGCAGCAGCTCGTCGTGTTCGACGAAGAAGTCCGGGTTAGCCTCCAGGTAAGCGGCGACGGCCGCTGCCTCCAGGCTTTCGCAAGGGGATCCTTCGGGCTGCTTGGCGGGTGCCTGGGGCTTATCGGTCATTAGCGAGTCGCTCTCATAGACGGACCTGTCCTTCGTATACACGGGATGCCGGGCCGGTCATCTTCACCGGTTGGCCTGGGCCTGCCCATTCGATGGACAGGCGTCCACCAGGCAGGTCGATCAACAGTGGCGAATCCATCCAGCCCTGGCTGATCGCCGCCACGGCGGCGGCGCAAGCACCGGTGCCACAAGCCTGGGTTTCCCCGGCGCCGCGTTCCCAGACCCGCAACTGCGCGCGGGAGCGGTCGATGACCTGCAGGAAGCCGACGTTGACCCGTGCCGGAAAACGTGGGTGATGTTCGATCTTCGGGCCCAACTCATGCACTGGCGCATTGTTGATGTCGTTGACCCGCAGCACTGCATGGGGGTTGCCCATGGACACGGCGGCCACCTCGACCACGGTACCGTCGACATCCAGCGGATAGCTCAACGCCTGGGCATCAGCCACGAACGGAATATCGGCCGGTACCAGGCGCGGGGCGCCCATGTCGACGCTGATCTGGCCGTCGCTGCGGATATCCAGCTCGATAATGCCGCTTTTGGTCTCGACGCGAATCTGCCGTTTGGCGGTCAGGCGCTTGTCCAGCACGAACCGCGCGAAGCAGCGCGCACCGTTGCCGCATTGCTCCACTTCGGAACCGTCGGAGTTGAAGATCCGGTAACGGAAATCCACCTCCGGGTTGCTCGGCGCTTCGACGAGCAGCAGTTGGTCGAAGCCGATGCCGGTATGGCGGTCGCCCCACAGTTTGGCGTGCTTGGGCAGGATATGCGCGTGCTGGCTGACCAGGTCAAGGACCATGAAGTCATTGCCCAGCCCGTGCATCTTGGTAAAACGCAGCAGCATGGCTTACTCCGGCAGCAGGCTTTCGCCAGCAAACAACTCGGCTACCGTCTCGCGGCGACGCACTTCAAACGCTTGATCACCGTCCACCAACACTTCGGCGGTACGCCCGCGGGTGTTGTAGTTGGAACTCATGACAAACCCATAGGCACCGGCCGAATGCACGGCCAGCAGATCGCCTTCTGCCAGGGCCAGTTCACGGTCCTTGGCCAGGAAGTCACTGGTTTCACAAATAGGGCCGACGATGTCATAGGTGCGTGGCACGCTGTCGCGCGGGCGCACGGCGCTGACATCCATCCAGGCCTGGTACAGCGCCGGGCGGATCAGGTCGTTCATCGCCGCATCGACGATGGCGAAATCCTTGTGTTCGGTGTGCTTGAGGTACTCGACCTGGGTCAGCAGTACGCCCGCATTGGCAACGATGTAGCGGCCCGGCTCGAATATCAGCTTCAGGTCGCGGCCTTCGGTGCGCTCGCGTACGGCCTTGACGTAGTCGGCCACCAGCGGCGGCTCTTCGTCGCGATAACGCACGCCCACGCCACCACCCAGATCAATGTGGTGCAGGTAGATGCCGCACTCGCCGAGGCGATCGATCAGCGCCAGCAGGCGGTCGAGGGCATCGAGGAACGGTGGCAGGCTGGTCAGTTGCGAGCCGATATGGCAGTCCACGCCCAGCACTTCCAGGTTCGGCAGTTGGGCGGCGCGGATGTACACGTCTTCGGCGTCGGCAATGGCGATGCCGAACTTGTTCTCTTTGAGACCGGTGGAAATGTACGGGTGCGTGCCGGCATCCACGTCCGGGTTGACGCGCAGGGAAATCGGCGCACGCACGCCCATCTCGGCGGCCACCACTTGCAGGCGCTCCAGCTCGTCGGTGGACTCGACGTTGAAGCAATGCACGCCGATTTCCAGGGCGCGGCGCATGTCTTCGCGGGTCTTGCCGACACCGGAGAACACGATTTTGTCAGCCTTGCCGCCCGCGGCCAGTACACGCTCCAGCTCGCCACGGGACACGATGTCAAAACCAGCGCCCAGGCGCGCCAGGACATTGAGTACACCCAGGTTGGAGTTGGCTTTTACTGCATAGCACACCAGGCTTGGCGTACCCTCCAGTGCATCGGCAAAGGTGCGGTATTGCGCTTCGATATGCGCTCGCGAGTACACATAGGTCGGGGTACCGAAGCGTTCGGCAATCGCGGACAGCGCCACGTCTTCCGCGAACAGCTCGCCGTCCCGGTAGTTAAAAGCGTCCATGAAATTCCCTTAGTAGGTGTCGTGCTTGTGCGCTTTGGATTGCGACGTTTGCGCCTGTTCATTCGGGTCTTTGCTGTCATCGGGCAGGTACAGCGGGCCTTTTTGACCACAGGCACTGACGAGGCAAGCGACCGCGACGAGCGCAGCAAGGGAAGAGATCAGGCGCTTCATGGCTAAATCCTTGAATATGCATTAATTGCGCCCGAGTATACCGACCACCCGCCAGCTTGCCTATGCGCCGGGACACCCGTCCGGCGGGGCTTTGCCGAGTATGTCGTGATGTGGCCTACATCCCGTCGGGATAATTCGCACGGCTGGTGGGAATGAAATCGGTATCCTTTGCAATCATCATGGCGCCTCCGTATCGTGCGGCGCTTGAGCGTGAGTAGACACTTTTTGAGGTTCCCACCATGAGTTTGACCGAAGCCCGCTTTCACGACCTGGTCGATGCGACCCAGCAAGCGCTGGAGGATATTTTCGACGAGAGTGGCCTGGACGTGGATCTGGAAAATTCTGCAGGCGTGTTGACCGTCAAGTTCGAGAACGGCAGCCAATTGATCTTCAGCCGCCAGGAGCCGCTGCGCCAGCTGTGGCTGGCCGCGCGTTCCGGAGGGTTTCACTTCGACTACGACGAAGAAGAGAAGCGCTGGTCGAACGACACCAGTGACGAGCTGTTGAGCGAAATGCTTGCACGCATCACCCTGGAACAAGCCGGCGTCGAGCTGGACTTCGACGAGATCTGATCGTGACCCAGCCCGCGCCCGTCCGCCCGCCCAAGCCGCTGTTCAGCAATGTCAGCCCGGCTGTGCCGTCACCTTGTATCAGTTTGTGTCGGCTGGATGAGCAAAAAGTCTGCCTTGGCTGCTTCCGGCATGTGGAAGACATCCGGGAATGGCGCTCCGCCGACGATCAGCGGCGCCGCGTGATCGTCGCCCAGGCCGAGCAACGCAAGGCTGGCGCCTGACCTTCAGGCCGGCCCATCTTGTTTATTTGGTGTGCTGTGGTAGTGTCCGGGTATACCTCAACTCATCGAGGTCCGTGAGAACCCCGCCGTTTATTGGCGGGGTTTTGCTTTTTTGTGCAGAAAAAAAGGAGTCTGCCGCAATCATGACTGCACCTTCCATCATCCTCACCCGTCTCGATGTGCAACGTCTTGAGCAACTGATCGACCGTATGGACGACAAACTGCCAGGCGTCATCGCCCTGCAAGCCGAACTTGACCGCGCCGAAGAGGTGGTTGGCCACGATGAAGTGCCTGCCGGTGTCGTGACCATGAACTCCAGCGTGCATTGCCGTGAGCAAAGCAGCGGCAAGGACTATCACCTGACCCTGGTCTACCCCAAGGACGCGAATGCCGACGAAGGCAAGATCTCGATCCTGGCCCCGGTGGGCAGTGCGTTGCTGGGCCTGCAAGTCGGCCAGCATATCGATTGGCCTGCTCCGGGCGGCAAGACCCTCAAGCTTGAGCTGCTGAGTGTCGAAGGCCAGCCGAAGGACGGCGGCGCATTCGCGCTCTAAACCTCATTCAAGGCCTGGTTGAGCGCCTGCTCCAACTCGGTTTTGTAGCGCAGGTACAGATTGCTTGGGCTTTGAACATCACCGAGTAGGCCGGATAGGTCCAAATCGGTGATGTAGCAACGATAGCGCTCGGTTTCCCGGCGCTGCCCGACGATCTCCTGGGCGACCACAGCAAACAGTTGGTCGCCAAACTCCAGTTCGCAAAACTCCCGCTGATTGCAGTACAGGGTAATCCCCACCTGGCCTGGCGCGCCCTTGCCGATAATCGCCTGCACGTCGTAGAACGGTTTGTTGGCCGGAGTCTGCGGCGCAGGCCGTGGCTCGACCCGACGGGTACGGCCGCCTGCCGATGGCAGCAGTTGGTAATACAGCGTCTGCACCGCCCCCAGTGGCTGCTGCGGGTCCAGCGGTGACAGCGCGTCCCGTCGATAAATGATCGATTGCAGAAAGCGCTGCAAAGGCGCGAGCAAGCTCTGCTCATCATGAAACGGCAGGCGCTGTTGCCAGAGGGCGTTGAACTCGTCGAGTACGTACAGCTCGGCGAAGCCGTCGTTGATGCGGTAGAACACCTGCACACAATCGGCCTGGCCCATGGGCAGCAGTGCTGCCAGGTCGTGGTCTTCCAGGGCCATGGCATCCAGGTGCAACGGGCTGTAGCTGGCCAGCTCCTCGCTGAGGTAGTCCACCAACGCCTGCTGGCTGGGCAATGACACGTGATTGGCTTGCCCCGGTGCCAGCTCCATGACGTGATAGTGCTGTTGTACCTGGATCAGATAGCGGTGGTTGAGCTGGCTGAGCATCAGGTTTTGCGCGGTATCGAAAATCTCTTCGACCCGCTGGGCAATGAACTGCGCACGGTTGTGACAGAAACAACGTACCCGCAGCCGCGGCAATCGATCATGCGGTAACTGATTCAGGTAATCGCGCAGGCAATCGAGCAGGGCGTGGGGCCCCTCGTAGCGGCTGACCATCACCTCGTTCCAGCTGTTGAGCGTCACCTGGTCCAGGGTCAGCACCAGGTTTTCCCTGACGCCGGCGTAACTCAGGGAGTCGGTGCGCTCGGTGGTCATCAGGATATTCAAGTCACGATGATGCTTGAGGGGGTCGACGCCGACGTTGATCAGCAACAGCACCTCCTCGGGTATCGCCGTACGCAGCAGGCGTTCTTCATCGACCGTGGCCAGGGGCAGGGCGACGGTCTGTTGCAGGCTGCCCAGCAGGTTGAACAGCTCGAATTCGCTCAAGTCGCTGGTGCCGGGGTGCAGGGCCAGGCGTGTGCTGCTGTCGATCACGCCGTTGCGATGGCACCAGGTGAGCATCTCCAGCAGGTCGCGGCTGCGTTTGATCGGCGCAAAGTGCTCCCATTCCAGGGCGGTCAGGCTGCCGTTGTACAGGCCCCAGTGAAACTGACCCGGCTCCTTGCGATTGGGCGAATGAACCAGGGTGAGGGTGTCTTCGGCCAGGTCCGGAGCAATCCCTGGGTTGATGAACTCGACCTTGCCGGCCTTGCGTTCGAAGGCCGCGTACAGGCGCCGGCCCAGCACATTGAGGTCGCGCTTGTTGATCAGGCTCACGGTCTGTTCGGTGCGGGCGAACTGGGTCAGGAAGCGATAACTGTAATTGAGCTCATTGACCAGGGCCCGGCGCTCGGACGCGACCTGGCGCACTTTCCACTGGCTGCGGCTGTCGAGCAGGGCCAGTTGCCGCTGGTCCCAGCCCCATTCATTGGCCAGGCGCTCCAGCAGTGCACGCTGCCAACCGATGGTGCGCTGGCCGCTGGTGAGCTTGCGGTTGACCTTCAGGTACAGGCTGCGCCGCACCAGTTCCAGGCGTTCGGGTTCGTTGCGGCTGCGCAGGTATTCCTCGATGCGGCGGTAGACCACGATATACGGGTCCAGCTCATCCAGATCCAACTGGTTGGCGAACACTGCGCGTTTGAAACGCAGGCTCAGGCACTGCACCTTGGGGTGTTCGCTGGCATACACCTCGGTCAGCAACAGCTTGAGCACCGACTTATAGGGTGACTCGATGCCCTTGAACAGTTGCCACAGGCCGGCGCCGATGAATTCCCCAGGTGGAATATGGGCCAGGTGCCCGAGGTCGAGGGTTTCGTCGGCGCGGATAAAACGTTTGGAAATCAGCGTGTGGGTAAATTCGGCGTAGCGCGCTTCTTCGTAGACCGGTACCAGCCACCAGATCGGCGTGCGCCCGGCCAGCCAGATGGCGGTGCGGTAGAACTCGTCGAGCAACAGATAGTGCTGGCTGGTGCCACAGTCATCTGAACTGAGCTGGGTATCGCGCCCGCCCTGTGCAAAGCGGCTCGGTTCGATCAGGAAAAAATGCGCTTCGGCGCCCATGCCCAGGGCCCAGGCTTCCAGCAGTTGGCATTTTTTGCGCAGCTCGCCCAGCTCGGCCTCGCTCAGGTCTGCGGCGTGGCACACCCACACGTCCATATCGCTCTGGTCAGCCTGGGCCAACGTGCCGAGGCTGCCCATCAGGAACAGGCCGTGGATCGGGGTGGGCGGGTTGCCGTGGCGTGGCTTGTAGGAAAACGAGCGGGTCAGGCGCTGGGCTTCGGCCAGGACCTGGGCATCCGGTTCAAAATTCGCCAAGCCGGCCGGCGTACTGCCCGAGACATAGCCCGGCAGCAGCGGGTGATTGACGTGGAAAAACAGCGGCAGCAGCGCCAGCACGCTTTGCTGGCGCGGCGTCAGGCCTTCGACGGCGCGGGCCATGCGGCCGGCATTGAGGGTCAGGAAACGCGAGCGCAGTTGGGCCAGTACCTTGCGGTCAATGCCTTCATCCAAGTCAGGGCGGATTTCATGGGTACTGGTCATGTCGAACTCAACGGCTCGCAGGGCCCGGCGTGGGCAGCCGTGTAGGAGTTTACAGACAGAATCGTAGGAGGCTTAAGGGGAATTTGTTTTTGACGTCAGAATTTTATCGTGCACACAGGAATGCCCGCGGAATCCGTGAACAGAGGATCCCGTGGGCGATACGGTGGATCAGGCGGCTTCTTTGGTGGTAGCGGTAGTCAGAATCGTCAGCAATGTTTGCGCTTGTTCTGCCGCGTCGCGGCCCAGGCTGGTCAGGTAGCCGCCATCTGGCTGGTCGATCAGTTTTTTCTCGAACAGGCGTTTGGCAGCAGCAATGGCAGTGGGAGCGGCGGTCTGATGGACTTTCAGGCCTTCCTGGATATTGCCCAGGTTAAAAAGTGCAAGGATTTCCAGTTCGGCAACCAACTCAGGGGTATACGACATAAGGACTCCAGACGTTCTAGGAATTGTCAGACGCTAGCAGCCCCTAAGGTGAACGTACTTGGGCGAACTGTCCAGTGCGATATGGGCACAGGGGAGGCAAGCCGCACTCCTGTAGGAGCCAGCTTGCCGGCGATGGCGGTTCCAGGGGCCTACTGGTTTTCCGGCGGCAGCTCTGGCAGTGCGCGCAGGGCGGTTTCATACCAGTCGGTGTTGAACGGCCGGTCTTCTTCCAGCATCGCGTCGATTTCCACGGCCAGCACATGGGCCATCAGGTTCAGGATGTCTTCGCGCTCGTAACCCACCAGGGTCAGCTTGTTGAACGTGGCCTTGGCCGCGGGCGGGTTGTCGCTTTCGATCTGGTTTTCGATCGCTTGGGTCAGGGTGGACTCGGCGAACTCTTCGTCGTCGTTGTCGATATCGGTTGGCTCGCTCATGGCTGCCTCCTGTCAGGAAAGGGCGCCAGTCTACCTCCATTCAGCCAGGTGATGCTGCTGGTCAGGCGGCGCATCACGTTCTATAACCTACCCAGCCAACCCCCTGCACGGCCTGGAGGCTTTGTGATGCTCAAGCTCTACGGATTTTCGGTCAGTAACTACTACAACATGGTCAAGCTGGCGCTCCTGGAAAAAGGCCTGCCCTTCGAGGAAGTGGCTTTTTATGCCGGGCAAACCCCTGAAGCCCTGGTGGTGAGCCCGCGCGGCAAGGTGCCGGTGCTGAAGGTCGAGAGAGGTTTTATCAACGAAACCAGCGTGATTCTCGAATACCTCGAACAGACCCAGTCGGGCCCGGCCCTGCTGCCAGGCGATGCATTCCAGCGCGCCCAAGTGTTGGCGCTGTGCCGGGAAATCGAGTTGTACATCGAACTGCCGGCCCGCGCTTGTTATGGCGAGGCGTTCTTTGGCATGACGGTACCGCAGGCGATCAAGGACAAGGCCAAGGCCGAGTTGCTGTTGGGGATTGCGTCGCTGGGCCGGCACGGCAAGTTTGCGCCGTATGTGGCGGGGGAGAGTTTTACGCTTGCCGATCTGTATTTTATGTACAGCGTGGACTTGGCGTGTGCGGTCGGTGGAAAGCTGTTTGGCCTGGATCTGCTGGCTGAGTTGCCGAAGGCCAAGGCCTTGCTGAAGAAGTTGCAAGACCTGCCCAACGCCCGGCGAGTGGCGGCGGACAAGGAGGCGGCGATGCCAGCCTTTATGGCGATGGTCGCGGCGAAGAAGTCATAAATGTGGGAGCGGGCTTGTGTGGGAGCTGGGCTTGCCCGCGATGCAGGCACCTCGGTGTGTCAGTGACACTAAGGTGATGCTATCGCCGCCAAGCCAGCTCCCACATTTTGACCGAGTTAAATTGAAGGCTCTGGTCAAAGGTGGGAGCTGGCTTGCCTGCGATGCTTTTAGCGGCTGGCGAGCAGGGCCTGGCCGCGCACCACTGCTGCCTTGACCTGGGCCGGAGCCGTGCCGCCGATATGGTTGCGGGCATTGACCGAGCCTTCCAGGGTCAGCACCGCGAACACATCCTGCTCGATCTGGTCGCTGAACTGACGTAGCTCTTGCAGGCTCATTTCCGCCAGGTCCTTGCCGGTGTCCACGCCGTACTTCACGGCATGCCCGACGATTTCATGGCAGTCACGGAACGGCAGGCCACGGCGCACCAGGTAGTCCGCCAGATCAGTGGCGGTGGAGAAACCGCGCAGCGCCGCTTCACGCATGATCGCGTGCTTGGGCTTGATCGCCGGGATCATGTCGGCAAATGCGCGCAGCGAGTCGCGCAGGGTGTCGGCGGCGTCGAACAGCGGTTCCTTGTCTTCCTGGTTGTCCTTGTTGTAGGCCAGGGGCTGGCCCTTCATCAGGGTCAGCAGGCCCATCAGTGCGCCGAATACACGGCCACTTTTACCGCGCACCAGCTCCGGCACGTCGGGGTTTTTCTTTTGCGGCATGATCGAGCTGCCGGTGCAGAAGCGGTCCGGCAGGTCGATGAACTGGAACTGTGCACTGGTCCACAACACCAGTTCTTCGGAGAAACGCGACAAGTGCATCATCGCGATGCTGGCTGCTGCACAGAACTCGATGGCGAAGTCGCGATCCGATACGCCGTCCAGGGAGTTGCCGCCCACGGCGTCGAAACCCAGCAGTTGCGCGGTGTACTCGCGGTCGATCGGGTAGGTGGTGCCGGCCAGGGCCGCGCTGCCCAGAGGCATGCGGTTGGCGCGCTTGCGGCAGTCGACCAGGCGCTCGTAGTCGCGGCTGAGCATTTCGAACCAGGCCAGCAGGTGGTGGCCAAAGGTCACGGGTTGTGCGGTCTGCAGGTGGGTGAAGCCGGGCATGATGGTGTCCGATTCACGCTCGGCCTGCTCCAGCAGACCTTTTTGCAGGCGGGTGATTTCGGCCAGGATCAGGTCGATTTCATCGCGCAGCCACAGGCGGATATCGGTGGCCACCTGGTCGTTGCGGCTGCGCCCGGTGTGCAGCTTCTTGCCAGTCACGCCGATGCGGTCGGTAAGACGCGCCTCGATATTCATGTGCACGTCTTCAAGGTCCACGCGCCAGTCGAAGGTGCCAGCCTCGATTTCGCCACGGATGGTGGTCAGGCCATCGATGATGCTGTCGCGCTCGGCATCGGTCAGCACGCCGACCTTGGCCAGCATGGTGGCGTGGGCGATCGAGCCCATGATGTCGTGGCGATAGAGGCGCTGGTCGAAATTGACGGAGGCGGTGAAGCGCGCGACGAAGGCGTCGACGGGCTCACTGAAGCGGCCGCCCCAGGACTGGTTGGTCTTGTCGGTGCTCATGGATTCGCTCGTGATCTGCTTAAAAGAGGGCATGAAAGTGTGCCGCCGATAATAACAGGGTTGTCCGTGGAGGCGTTGATACGCCGCGTCGGCATTTTTATTTGTTTGATGGGTGGCAAAGTGCCTTGCCGTTGGCCGCGTCCGGGATGAGACTGGAGGCGGGAGTGAACGCGGGGGTTTAAACCGGTCGGTTCCTGAGGTAAACAAAGGGTGTTTATTGAGACGATATTTGACGATTGAGCAATGTCGCCTTCGTGAGCGTCTACAGTTGCACTGACAGGGGTGCAGTGCACCAATGCCAGGCGATGAGGTCGAACTCCAGGCTAACCTTAAAGTAGAGGGGGTGTTCATATTGAGTATCAGCAAACCCTATGACGATGCCCTGCGGTATCGGGTTTTGGGCGGTATTGAACAGGTCCGGGTAAATATTGGTGTCGCTCTCGGGGCACTTTTTGCCGCTCACGCTAGTCTTAGCGTGGATCGCCGTGACGGAAGTCACCGCACCTGTCTACGCTATCCTTGTGCGAGACTCACGCAGGAATCCAGCGCAATATGAATGTCCTGATCGTTGATGACGAACCCCAAGCCCGCGAGCGACTGAGCCGTATGGTCAGTGAACTCGAGGGATACACTGCCCTTGAACCGAGCGCGTCCAGTGGCGACGAGGCATTGACCTTGATCGACAGCCTGAAGCCGGACGTGGTGCTCCTCGATATCCGCATGCCGGGCCTTGATGGCCTGCAGGTCGCCGCCCGCTTGAGCGAGCGCGAGTCGCCGCCGGCGCTGGTGTTATGCGCCAGCGACGAGGAGTTTTCTGCCGAGGCCCTGGAGGCCAGCGGTGTCAGCTTCCTGGCCAAGCCGGTATCAGCCGATGCCCTGCTCAAGGCCTTGAAGAAAGCCGAGCGGCCCAATCGCGTGCAACTTGCCGCCCTGACCCAGCCCGCGGCGCAAAGTGGCAACGGCCCCCGCAGCCATATCAGTGCCAGGACTCGCAAGGGTATCGAGCTGATTCCCGTGGACCAGGTGATTTATTTCATTGCCGATCACAAGTACGTGACCTTGCGTCACGAGCACGGTGAAGTGCTGCTCGATGAGCCGCTCAAGGCCCTGGAAGACGAATTTGGCGAGCGTTTCGTGCGTATCCACCGCAACGCGCTGGTGGCCCGCGAACGCATCGAGCGTCTGCAGCGCACGCCCCTGGGCCATTTCCAGCTGTTCCTCAAAGGGCTCAACGGCGACGCATTGATCGTCAGCCGGCGCCACGTCGCAGGCGTGCGCAAGATGATGCAGCAGCTTTAGCCCGAAGGCTGTAGCGACCTGCATGCCCCAATTGCGGTGCGCTGCGGCCAGGGAGGCCCCGCACTTGCTGATTCAAATCAAGGCGGTTCTGCCTGAGCTGTTATTATCTGCCGTATCTATTCAGTACGGATTGATCCATGTCCTCTCGCGAAATCCGCATCGCCACCCGTAAAAGCGCCCTGGCCTTGTGGCAGGCCGAATACGTCAAAGCCCGCCTTGAGCAAGCCCATCCTGGCCTCACGGTGACCCTGGTGCCCATGGTCAGTCGCGGCGACAAGCTGCTCGACTCGCCGCTGTCGAAAATCGGTGGCAAGGGCCTGTTCGTCAAGGAGCTGGAAACCGCTCTGCTGGAGAACGAAGCCGACATCGCCGTGCACTCGATGAAAGACGTGCCGATGGACTTTCCCGAGGGCCTGGGCCTGTATTGCATCTGCGAGCGTGAAGACCCGCGCGATGCCTTCGTGTCCAACACCTACGCCTCCCTCGATGAATTGCCGCAGGGCAGTATCGTCGGCACCTCCAGCCTGCGTCGCCAGGCCCAGTTGCTGACCCGTCGCCCGGACCTGCAGATCCGCTTCCTGCGGGGCAACGTCAATACCCGCCTGGCCAAGCTGGATGCCGGCGAGTACGACGCGATCATCCTGGCGGCGGCTGGCCTGATTCGCCTGGGCTTTGAAGACCGCATCACCTCGGCCATCAGTGTCGAGGACAGCCTGCCGGCCGGTGGCCAGGGAGCAGTCGGTATCGAATGCCGCACCGCAGACCGGGAAATCCAGGCGCTGCTCAAGCCTCTGGATCACCACGACACTGAGGTTCGTGTCACCGCCGAACGCGCCCTGAACAAACACCTCAATGGTGGCTGCCAGGTGCCGATTGCCTGCTACGCGGTACTTGAGGGTGAGAACCTGTGGCTGCGCGGCCTGGTGGGCGACCCTGACGGTGGTTTGCTGCTCACCGCGCAAATCCGCGGGCCACAAGCCGAAGCCGCGAGCCTGGGCGTGCAGGTAGCCGAAGAGCTCCTGGCAAAAGGCGCCGGCGCCATTCTGCAAAAAGTCTATGGCGAGGCCGGTCCGCAGTGACCGGCTGGCGTGTGCTGCTGACGCGGCCTGCCGAGGATTCGGCAGCCTTGGCGGCCTCGTTGTCCGAAGCCGGTATCTTCAGCAGCAGCCTGCCGTTGCTGGAAACCCAGCCCTTGCCCATCACTGCTGAACACCGGGCGGTTTTTCAGGGCCTGGATCGCTATTGTGCGGTGATCGTCGTGAGCAAGCCGGCCGCACGCCGGGCGTTGCACTTGCTTGATCAATACGCGCCAGCAGTGCCGGCCTTGCCGTGGTTCAGCGTTGGTGCGGCAACGGCCCAGGTCCTGGCTGAGCATGGCCTTAACGTGAGCTACCCCGAGCTTGGGGATGACAGTGAGGCCTTGCTTGCATTGCCCAGGTTGCGCGAGGCTGTCGCTGTTGACCATGCGCGGGTATTGATCCTGCGCGGGCAGGGTGGGCGAGAGCTGCTGGCTGAGCGTTTGCGCGGCCAAGGTGCTAGTGTCGATTATCTGGAGTTGTATCGTCGGTTTCTGCCGGCCTACGACCCGGATGTGCTCGCCCAACGCATTGCAGTGGAACGCTTGAACGGCCTGGTGGTCAGCAGTGGGCAGGGTTTTTTGCATCTGCAAGGCCTCGCCGGTGCCCATTGGCCACGCGTGGCCCAGTTGCCGTTGTTCGTGCCCAGCCCACGAGTCGCCGAAATGGCGCGGGCGGCGGGCGCGGAAAAAGTTGTGGATTGCCGTGGTGCCAGTGCCGCGGCTTTGCTAGTGGCGTTACGGAGCCAGCCCGTTCCCACTCTCTAATAACGCAAAGGATGGACACGTGAGCGAAACAGCCTTGCCTAAAGATGAAGCTCAGCCCGCGCTCGATGCGCCTGTTGAGACCCCGATCACTGCGCCTCGCCGTGGCAATGGCCTGGCGATCCTCGCTCTGCTGCTTGGTGCCGCCGGTGTTGCGGCTGGCGGCTGGGGGCTCTGGCAGGTCCGGGCCCTGCAAGCGAGCAGCCAGCAACAGTTGGGGCAGGTGCGCACCCTGGATGAACAATCCCAGGGCATCGCGCAGGCGCAACAGCAGTTGGCCGCACGCCTGGCACAATTGCCCGGTGCTGATGAGCTGGAAGAACGCCGCCGGTTGGTCGCGCAATTACAGGGCGACCAGCAGCGCCTGAACCAGCGTCTGGAAACCGTGCTGGGTGCCAGCCGCAAGGACTGGCGCCTGGCCGAGGCCGAGCATCTGCTGCGCCTGGCCAGCCTGCGTTTGTCCGCGTTGCAGGACATCAACAGTGCCCAGGCGTTGGTGCAGGGCGCCGATGAGATCCTGCGCGAGCAGAGCGATCCGGGTTCGTACGCCGCCCGTGAGCAATTGGCCAAGAGCTTGGCGGCATTGCGCAGTGTCGAGCAGCCGGATCGTACCGGGCTGTACCTGCAACTGGCGGCGCTGCGTGACCAGGTGGTGCAACTGGCGGCCGTGTCCCCGGAATATCAGCTGCAAGAAAGCCCGCAAGGCCTTGCGACTACCGACACTGACAATCGCTGGAGCCAATGGTGGGAGCAGATTTCCCGCTACTTCCGTATCGACTTCAATCCCGACGATAACATCCGCCCATTGCTGGCAGGCCAAGGCCTGAACCAGGTGCGCCTGGCCCTGAGCCTGGCGCTGGAGCAGGCGCAATGGGCCGCACTCAATGGCGAACCGGCGGTATACGCCCGGGCGCTGGGCGAGGCGCGCAGCGTGTTGCAGGGCAACTTCAACCAGGACAATCCGCAAAGCCAGGCCATGCTGGCGCGTATCACCGAGCTTGAGCCCAAGGCCGTCTCGGTGGTGACCCCGGACCTCGCCGCGAGTTTGTCTGCGGTGCAGGCTTACCTTGAACGCCGCCACCTGTCTGCCGATGAAGCCAAGGCTTCAGCCGGTAAGCCGGCGACCCAGGAGTAAAGCCGATGAAGCGTTTCTATGTGATCCTGGTGCTGGCGATTGCTCTCGCCCTGGCGCTGGCGGTGGGCATCTCGAAACACACCGGCTATGTGCTGATCAGCTACCCCCATGTGCTGCATTATGAGTCCGGCCTGTGGTCGACCCTGGTGGCGGTGTTTGTCGTCGGCCTGGCGATCTATCTGCTGCGGGTACTGCTGGGCCTGGTGACGACTTCCGGTGGCGTGGTCAACCCGTGGTCGCGGCGCAATCGCAGTCGACGGGTGCAAGTCGCTATTGAACAAGGGCAGATGGACCTGGCGGAAGGCCGCTGGGCCAGTGCCGAGCGGCACCTGCACCGCGCGGCGGAAGCCGAACGCCAGCCATTGCTGTATTACCTTGGCGCAGCCCGGGCGGCCAACGAGCAGGGGCGTTATGAAGAGTCCGACAGCCTGCTGGAACGAGCCCTGGAGCGTCAGCCCCAGGCCGAACTCGCCATCGCCTTGAGCCACGCGCAGTTGCAGATGGACCGTGGCGACACGGATGCGGCCCTCGTGACGCTGCAGGCCATGCATGAGCGCCATCCGCACAACGCCCAGGTCTTGCGCCAGCTCCAGCGCCTGCACCAGCAGCGCGGTGACTGGTCCTCGGTGATCCGGCTGTTACCGGAGCTGCGCAAGGACAAAGTGCTGCCCGCCCCCGAGCTGGCGGATCTGGAGCGCCGGGCCTGGGGTGAAAACCTGAGCCTGGCGGTACAGCGTGAAGAACAAGGCGAGGCGGGTCTGCAGTCCCTTGAACGGGCCTGGCAACAATTGACCTCGGCCCAGCGCCAGGAGCCCCAGTTGGTGTTGGCCTATGCCGAGCAATTGCGCCAATTGGGCGCCGATGCCAAGGCCGAAGAGGCGTTGCGTGTTGCGCTCAAGCGTGGTTACGACAGTCACTTGATCAGGTTGTATGGCCTGCTGCGCGGTAGCGACCCGGCACGCCAGCTGAAATTCGCCGAAGGTTGGCTCAAGGACCATCCGGGGGACGCCAGCCTGTTGCTGACGCTGGGCCGGCTCTGCCTGCAAAACAGTCTTTGGGGCAAGGCGCGGGACTATCTGGAAAGCAGCCTGCAAGTGCAGCGCAACCCCGAGGCCTGCGCCGAATTGGCGCGATTGCTGGCGCAGTTGGGTGACACCGAGCGCAGTAATCAACTGTTCCAGGAAGGCCTGGGGTTGTTGGATAGTCGCCTGCTGGCTTCGCCGCTACCGGTGCCTGCACGGGTTTAACGTAGGATGTTTTGAAGGGTTGGCTCGGAAGCATCTGGTAACCAGCCCTTCAAAATCCCTGGGTTTTCTCGATTTCAGGGGCTTGAGGTGGTTTCCCACACCGGGCCACGTAAAGTCGCCTGCCCTCTGACGGGATATCCCTGCTATCTCGCGGAAGCGTCTGCTCCAGCGCGTATTGAAAGGGGTAAGGTCTTTCCTCTACCGTAACTACCTATCTCTTGCGTTGCGGATAAACAATGTCTTTGGCCCCCTCACGCTCCTTGTTCTTCCTGGCGTTCATGGCCGGTGTGCTGACGTTGGGCGCGTCTTTTTATCTGGAATACGGGGCTCTGCTGCGACCTTGTTTCCTGTGCCTGATCCAGCGCAGCCTGCTGGCGGTGTTCACCTTGATTACCCTGATAGCAACGCTCCATGGCCCCAGGCGCGTGGGCATTTACCTGTACTGGGCGGCGAGCATGGGTTGTGCGCTGCTCGGCGCAGTGACAGCGGTGCGCCAGGTGCTGTTGCAGAACATCCCGCCTGACCAGATGCCCAACTGCTGGCCGAGCCTGGAATACATGATCGAAAACCTGTCGCTGGGGCAAGCCTTGCAACTGGCATTCAAGGGCACCGTCGATTGTGTGGAAATCAACTGGACGCTGTTCGACTTGAGCATCCCGGAGTGGAGCCTGCTGTTCTTCGTGGCCATGCTCATCCTGGGGGCAACGCAGTTTTCGCGTTTGTTGCCCGGCCCGGGTTTGCGGTTCGTGAAGCACTGATTGGGTGTGTTGGCTCGTAGGATGGGATTAAACACTTGTATGAACTTTCTGGTCTGCGTACCTTGAAGCCATAGTCACGCGGGCATAATCTGGCCCGCACGCGTTATTGAAACAGTTTGTTCGATGCGGCGTTGTCCGCTTGCCGCTTATCCTCGACGTATTGCGCGGGCAAAAGCGGCACCGCCCATAAGGGAAGAGATCATCATGTTGGAAAGTTGTCAGAATGCTCAGGAACGCTGGGGTGGTGTGCATAAGCTGATCGACAGCTGGTTGAAAGCACGTCACGAATTGGTTCGGGCCTTTGATGCTCTTGGTGAGAAACCCGAGGCTCTGGCTGAGAACCGCAAGCCTCTGCAGGAGTTCTGTGGTGTCTTGGTGGACTACGTCTCGGCAGGGCACTTCGGGGTGTATGAGCAACTGACCAAGGAGGCCGAGGCCTTTGACGACCAGCGTGGCCTGGACTTGGCCAAGACCATTTACCCGCGCATCGACGTCATCACCGAAAAGCTCCTGGCTTTTAACGACCTCTGCGACAAGGGTGAGTGCGTTGCCGCAAAATTCAAAGAGCTGGGCGGCTTGCTCCATGAGCGTTTCGAGCTGGAAGACTGCCTGATCGAAGTGCTGCACAACGCCCACAAGGAAGAGCCTGCAACCCAGGCTTGAGCCTTCGCGGCGAGACAAGAAAACGGTGCGCATGGCGCACCGTTTTTCGTTGGGGTCAGGCTCCGGTTGCGAGCAACTCAATCTCGAAAACCAGTGGCGTGTAAGGTGCGATCAACTCACCTGCGCCGTCTGCGCCATAGGCTTGTGCCGATGGAATCACCAGGCGCCACTTCGCGCCCACCGGCATCTGCTGCAACGCGCTTTGCCAGCCGTTGATCACACTGTCCAGGCGAAACCATTGGGGCTGGGCACTCTGGTCGAAAATCGTGCCATCGGGCAATCGCCCCACATACGTCACTTGAACCCGATCATGGGCGCCCGGCTTTTTCCCGCTGCCGGGGGTCAGTTCCGTGAGCAAGATACCGTCGGCCAATTCACGCACGCCGGTCCGGGTTTTTTCCGTGGTCATGAATTGTTGTTCGGCGGCGAGAGCCTTTTCGCTTTGCGGCACTTGGGTCTCGTGGCTGGCCTGCGCTTCGTGCTGGGCGAGAATCTGTGCGATGCGTGCCTCATCCAGTGCCAGGGGCTTGCCTTGATAGGCTTGTTTGAGACCGTCGAGCAAGGCCTGGATCTGCAGGTCGGGGACTTCCTGGCGCAGGCGCTCACCCAGGCTGGCGCCCAGGCTGTAGGCCAGGTCGTGGCTGTCTTTGGACGCCGCCGGTTCAGTTGCATTGGCCACTGAAATCGACAAACCCAGGATGAAAAAAAGGTAACGCGACATGGGTATTCTCCAGCCGAAAGTGCGGTGGATTATGCCAGTGTGAGGGGGTAAAGAATGGAGTGGTTTTTCGTTATATCGATAAGAATTTTTGTGCGGTGCAACGCAACGCATTCGATACTGTCAACATGCCCTAGCGGCGGTAAGAGCAGAGGGCTAGTATGAGCCGCACCCACGTCAGCCAGGAGGTAAACCATGTCGGCCAAACAGAAGCCTGTTAATACCCCGTTGCACTTGCTCCAACAACTCTCGGGCAGCCTGCTCGAACATTTGGAAAGCGCTTGCTCCCAAGCCTTGGCTGATGCAGAAAAATTGCTCGCCAAGCTGGAAAAGCAACGCGGCAAGGCGCAAGAAAAACTGCATAAATCCCGTACCAAACTGCAAGACGCCGCAACCGCCGGCAAAGCCAAGGCGCAAACCAAAGCCAAGGGCGCCGTGAAAGAACTTGAGGACTTGCTCGATGCCCTCAAGGATCGTCAATCCGAAACCCGCACCTACATCCTTCAACTCAAGCGCGATGCCCAAGAGAGCCTGAAATTGGCGCAGGGTGTTGGTCGTGTGAAAGAAGCGGTGGCCAAAGTGCTGAGCACTCGTACACCGGCCAAGGCCGTTGCGGCCAAGGCGCCGGCCAAAGTTGCGGCCAAGCCTGCTGCTAAAAAAGCGCCTGCGAAACCAGTTGCCAAAACCGCTGCTGCGAAACCAGCCGCTAAACCAGCTGCCAAAACCGCTGCTGCGAAACCAGCCGCCAAGCCAGCTGCCAAAACCGCTGCTGCGAAACCAGCCGCTAAACCAGCTGCCAAAACTGCTGCTGCGAAACCAGCCGCCAAGCCAGCTGCCAAAACCGCTGCTGCGAAACCAGCCGCCAAGCCAGCTGCCAAACCTGCTGCTGCGAAACCAGCCGCTAAGCCAGTTGCCAAAACTGCTGCTGCAAAGCCTGCCGCTAAACCAACTGCCAAAACTGCTGCTGCGAAACCAGCCGCCAAGCCAGCTGCCAAAACTGCTGCTGCAAAGCCGGCCGCTAAGCCAGCTACTAAAACTGCTGCCGCAAAACCAGCCGCCAAGCCAACTGCCAAACCTGCTGCCGCAAAACCAGCTGCCAAACCTGCTGCTGCAAAATCAGCGGCTAAACCTGCTGCTGCCAAGCCAGCTGCTGCAAAGCCAGCCGCCAAACCAGCTCCAGCAGCCGCCAAGCCTGCTACCCCTGCCGCTCCAGCCGCTACCACCGCACCGGCCAGCAACACGCCTGCCCCGGCAGCACCCGTCACCACCCCAACCAGCGCTTCCTAAGTGCCGGTGGCCGCGGCGCGCAGCTGATGCAGCGCGTCGTGGTCAAGGTTGGCGGCTTCGGTCGCCAGTCCTTCAAGCCATGTTTGATCCGTGGCTCGTTCCCCTGTTGGCCAACCCTTCGCCAGCGCCTCCAGGCGTAACAGCAACTGCCGTTCGGCTTCCAGCTCCAGGGCCTTGACCCGCTCGCGCAAAGCTCCCAGTTCCACATCCTGCTGCGCCATAGCGCGCCATTGCGTGCGCACCATGCGCAAGGGCTGTACGACATCTGCCTGCCAGGGGTCGGCAATTTCCCGTAGTGCCAGCACACGCGCAGGTTCGGGTGCGACGCCACGCTGTTCCAGCCACAGCCCGCACAACAACAGACACACATTCGCCCCTTGTTCCTGCAAGCGCAGGCAGGCATCTTCAGCGCCCGCACGGGCGTAGGTCGAGAGGGCAAAGCTCCACAGGTCAGCGCACATGTTCACACCCAAGCCAGCGGTCAACGAAGCTGGTAGACTCCGCCGCCATTATGATCCGACTTCAAAGCCTAACATTACAGCGTGGCCCGCAACGTCTTCTTGAAGACGCCGAGCTGACCCTGCACGCCGGTCACAAAGCCGGCCTGATCGGTGCCAATGGCGCCGGCAAATCCACGTTGTTTGCCCTGTTGCTCGGTGAGCTGACCCCGGATTCCGGGGATTGCCTGCTGCCGGCCGACTGGCGTATCGCCCATATGCGCCAGGAGATCGACACCCTGGACCGCATCGCGATCGACTACGTGCTCGATGGCGACCTGCGCCTGCGCCAGGTGCAACACGACCTGGCCGAGGCCGAGAAAGCCCAGGACGGTGCCGCCCAGGCCCGCCTGCACTCGGAACTCGACAGCGCCGACGGCTACACCGCCGACGCCCGCGCGCGCAAGATGCTCGCCGGCCTTGGGTTTACCAACGAACAGATGGATCGCCCGGTCGCCGACTTTTCCGGGGGCTGGCGCATGCGCCTGAACCTGGCCCAGGCGCTGATGTGCCCCTCGGACCTGTTGCTGCTCGATGAGCCGACCAACCACTTGGATCTCGATGCGATCCTGTGGCTGGAGGATTTCCTCAAGAGCTACCCCGGCACCTTGTTGCTGATTTCCCACGACCGGGATTTCCTCGACGCCGTGGTCGATAACATCGCCCATGTCGAGCAAAAGAAAATCACCCTCTATCGCGGCGGCTACACCGCGTTCGAGCGGGCCCGTGCCGAACGCCTGGCCCAGCAGCAACAGGCTTTCGAGAAGCAGCAGGCGCAGCGTGCGCACATGGAAAGCTACATCGCCCGGTTCAAGGCCCAGGCCACCAAGGCCCGCCAGGCCCAGAGCCGGATCAAGGCCCTGGAGCGCATGGAAGAACTGTCGGCGGCCCACGTCGATTCGCCGTTCGACTTTGTGTTTCGCGAGTCGCTGAAAATCTCCAGCCCCTTGCTCGATCTCTCGGATGCACGCCTGGGTTATGGCGACAAAACCATCCTGGAGAAGGTCAAGCTGCAGCTCACCCCGGGTGCGCGCATCGGTTTGCTCGGCCCCAACGGCGCGGGCAAATCGACGCTGATCAAGAACCTGTCAGGCGAGCTGCAACCCCTGGCCGGGCGCCTGACCCGTGGCGAGAACCTGGTGGTGGGCTACTTCGCCCAGCATCAACTGGACTCCCTCGACTCCAAGGCCAGCCCGCTGTTGCACTTGCAGCGCCTGGCGCCAACCGAGCGCGAACAGACCCTGCGTGACTTCCTCGGTGGCTTCGACTTCCGTGGCGCACGCATCGATGAGCCGGTGCTGAATTTCTCCGGCGGCGAAAAAGCCCGCCTGGCCCTGGCCCTGATCGCCTGGGACCGGCCCAACCTGCTGCTGCTCGACGAACCGACCAACCACCTGGACCTGGAAATGCGCCTGGCGCTGACCATGGCCTTGCAGGAGTTCAGCGGGGCGGTACTGGTGGTGTCTCACGACCGCCACTTACTCAAGAGCACCACCGACAATTTCCTGCTGGTGGCCGATGGCAAGGTGGAAGAGTTCGACGGCGACCTGGACGACTACGCCCGTTGGCTGACTGACTATCGCCTGCGTAACGCGCCGGTCAGCAACACCCCGGTCAACCCGGACAAGACCGACAAGAAAGCCCAGCGCCAGGCCGCCGCTGCCCTGCGCCAGCAGTTGGCGCCGCACAAACGCGAAGCCGACAAGCTCGAAGCCGAGTTGGGCAAGGTCCACGAGCGCCTGGCCAAGATCGAAGCCAGCCTCGGCGACAGCGCGGTGTACGAAGCGGCCCGCAAGGATGAACTGCGCGACTTGCTGGCCGAACAGGCCAAGCTCAAGGTGCGTGAAGGGCAATTGGAGGAAACCTGGATGGAAGCCCTCGAATTGCTCGAAGGCCTGCAAGCGGAGCTGGAGGCGCTGTCCTGATGGAAGCCTTGCAACTGCCGCTGCCAGCGCAATGGATCGAACCGGTGTGGGTCGGCGTGCAAATCCTGCTGATCCTGCTGGCCGGCTACCTGGCCCAGCGCTTCGTCGCCAAGGGCCTGACGCGCCTGGGCGAGCGCTACCCGTTCCCGCCGCAACTGCTGATGCCCCTGCGTGGTGGCCTGCGCTGGCTGATCATGGGCAGTGCACTGATCTTCGTCCTCGAACGCCTGGGCGTGTCGGCCACCGTGCTGTGGACTGCGCTGTCGGGTTTTGTGGCCGTGGCGGCGGTGGCGTTCTTTGCCATGTGGTCGGTGCTGTCCAACCTGCTCTGCGCGATCCTGATTTTTACCGTCGGGCCGTTTCGCCTGGGCGATGTGGTCGAGCTGGTGGACACCGTCGACAAGCCTGGCGTCAAAGGCCGGGTGATCGCGATCAACCTGCTTTACACCACGCTGATCGAAGTGGCCGAGGCGGGCACCGACAGCGCGGTGGTGCAAGTGCCCAACAGCCTGTTCTTCCAGCGTTCGGTACGCCGCTGGCGCGGTAGTGATATCAGCCCCTTGCCTTAAAATTCTCTAGCCAGCCCTCGGCCCTCGGAGTTAGCTTAGTGCTCACAACGAATTTGCTACGAGGTGTGTAATGGCGCTCGACACATGGCTGGCCTTTTTCCTGGCCAGCTGGATCATCAGTCTCTCCCCCGGCGCGGGCGCCATCGCCTCCATGTCCAGCGGCCTGCAATACGGTTTCCTGCGCGGTTACTGGAACGCCATCGGCCTGCAATTGGGCCTGGCGATGCAGATTGCCGTGGTGGCGGGCGGCCTGGGCGCCATTCTTGCGGCGTCTTCTACCGCGTTCTATGCGATCAAGTGGTTTGGCGTGGCATACCTGGTGTACCTGGCCGTCAAGCAATGGCGCGCCTTGCCCATGGACATGAGCGATGACGCGGCCGTACGCCCGATCGGCAAGCCGATGGCGATGATGTTCCGTGGTTTCTTGGTCAATGCCAGCAACCCCAAGGCCCTGGTCTTCATGCTGGCGGTGCTGCCACAGTTTGTGAACCCGCAGGCACCGCTGCTGATCCAGTACTTGATCCTCGGCGTGACCATGATCGGCGTGGATATGATCGTGATGGCCGGCTACACCGGGCTGGCGTCGAAGGTACTGCGCCTGTTGCGCACGCCCAAGCAGCAAAAACGCGTGAACCGTACGTTTGCCGGGCTGTTCGTGGGCGCGGCGGGTTTCCTCGCCAGCCTGCATCGCGCAACAGCCTGACTGAATAAACCCAATCAAAACTGTAGGAGCTGGCTTGCCGGCGATAGCGGTGTATCAGCCAGCATATATTGCACTGACCCATCGCTATCGCCGGCAAGCCGGCTCCTACATTGGTTTTGGGTTCAGCGCAGGATTTTCGGCGCTTCGTCCCTTGGCAGGTTATTGCGCAACGCAGGCTGGCCGGGCTCTTGATAGCCTCCGCCCAACTGCTCTTGTAGCTGGCGTGCCACGTCCTCACCCAGGGTTTTCGACACTTCCTTCACCACCCGTGGCCGGCTCAGGCTCACGCGCACGTCGCGACTGCTCACCAACTTGGTGTCCTGGCCTTCACCCATGGCGGTAAATGCCGAGGTGATCTCGTAGGTACGGGTGTTGATCAGGCTGAAGTCCGCCACGACCGCCAGCCCCAGTACCGCTGAATAACTGTTGGTGCGATCCAGGGCGTTGATGTCCTGGGTGAAGTCGATATCCGACAAGGTGCCAAACAACACATAGTCGGCGCCCTTGAAGTGGCCGGCCTTGATCCGCTTGATCACGTCGTACACATCGCCCTTGGCCTCGCTGGTGTAGGGCGTGCCCTGGACCAGTTGGAACTGGCGCGACTTGAGAATCTCGCCCTTGATATCGCCGCTGAATTTGCGCAGCTCGCTCTGTTCGATGTAGCTGTTGCGGCTCTCGAACTCGGTGTAGCTGGACGCACCGCTGGCGTTGTACGGGCTGGCCTGGAAGTTATTGCTGGCCGCGACGGCGTGGATGTATTGCTCCACCCGCGCCTCGTAGGCCAGGTCCGTGACCGCGATTTTCGGCGCCGCCCAGGCGCCAAAGCTGCACAGCAGGGCGATGATGCCGATCCATGGGCCCATGGCTTAGCGCTCCGTGGTCTTGCGGATTTCTTTTTCGTCCATCCATTCCGCCAGGCCGCTTTCGACGTCGACCAGTTGCAGGCTGAACTTGTAGAACACGTCCTTGTAGTCGGCGCTGCGCTTGACGATGGAGCTGATGGAACCTTCCAGGCGGTACTTGGCGGCGACCATGTTGCCGGTCTTGCTGACCGTGGACTTCTTGTACAGGCCGCTCTGGTTTTGCAGCTTGAGCTGGTCGACCTGGCTTTGCATATCGGTGTTGTCGCTGGCGAAGCGGGCGGTGCCGGTCTTCATCAACTGGGTCTTGATCGAGGTGGTGATCTCGCGGGTGTCGATGTACTCGCTGGTCTTGTTCTTCACGTCATACACCTGCACCACCGGGCGGCCCTGGAGGATGCCGGACTGCGCCAGGGAGCGGGTCATGCTTTCAGCGATCATCTGCAGGTCGGTGGAGCCGAACTCGTTGGTCACCAGTTCCACGGCCTTGGTGTCGCCATAGCTGATGTTTTTGCCGCCGATGACCGGCGAGGTGTTGGCGCAGCCGCTGGCCAGGACGGCGATCACGGCGAGGAACGAAAAGCGTGCAAACATGGGAAGGTCTCTCGAAAACTGAATAGGGGCCAGGCTCAAGGCGTCTTGACTTCAAGGCGGAAGTCGGCGGCCTGGGGCAGGTTGGCGATGGCCGGCAGGAAGGTGGCCTGGTTGGCGTAGAGGTTCAGCACTTTCCAGGTTTCTTCGTCGCCCACCGGGAAGCCATCGGCGCCCAGCCAGGCGAAGCGGTAGTACATCATCTGATTGCTGCTGGTGATGTTGCTCAGTTGCACTTTGGCTGTCAGGAAGCCGTTTTCGCGGGCCACCCGAATGGCGCCGACGGCGATGCCCTTGAACTTGCCCATCACCACGACTTTGCTCGCGGCGCTGCCAGGTGCCGGCGGCGGGGTGGCGCAGCCGGCGAGGAAGATCAGCGCCAGGGCGCCGAGGATGAAATGACGCATAGCGTGCTCCTTAAGGTTGTTTGAGGCTGGCGACGGCCTGGGCCGGGTTGCTCGCGACCACATGGGCCGCCAGGCTGCTGGCGAAGACCTGGTTGCCGACCACCCGCAAGGTGATCACCTGGTGGCGTTGTTCGGCCTTGACCGTCACCAGGCTGCCGCCCAGGGCATTGGGCAGGCTCACCTGGTGCTCGCCACGCTTGAGGCGCAGGCGCGTGACCTGGGTGACGTCCGGCAGGGTGCGCCAGGTGCGGGTGTCGGCGCCCTCGGTGACGGCGGAGGCGATGCCCAGCACCAGGCCGGCCATTGGGTTGGTCTGGTTGAGGTTTTTTTGCGTCACGCCACGGCTGATGGCACGCACGGTCGTGCGCAGGATGATCCCCGGCATGTCGTCGCGCAGGGCGCGGCGTGACATCGCGGTCGTGCTGTTGAGGGCCGTGAGGTTCTGCTGCCGGCCATCGACGCCGATCTGCGCAAAGGTGGCCGTCGAAGTGTCTGGCTTAATCACCGGGAACGACAGCGGTGTGATCACCCAATGCCCGTCGATAGGAATCGGCAACGGCAGGCGGATCGAGTCGCGGGCCGGCGCCAGGCCGCTCTGGACCACGATCAGCACGTCGCTTTCGTCAGCCGCCACGGCAGAAGCGTCCAGATCGAGCAGCGCCTGTTCCAGCAGCGGTGTGTTGGGGCGCAGTTCGGCGGCCTTGCGATAGCCCGGCGCGGCCAGGTCTTTTTCACCCAGGGCTTCGTAGACGAAACCGGCCAGGTAATGGCTGAACGCGCTCTGGTAGCTGTTCTTCAGGCCCACCACGTCCGGCGCGTCGAGGCTTTCTACCGGGTAGCCACGCAAATCCTTGAACTGGGTGGCTACGCC
This sequence comes from Pseudomonas sp. WS 5021, assembly GCF_012985535.1. Classification (NCBI taxonomy): domain Bacteria; kingdom Pseudomonadati; phylum Pseudomonadota; class Gammaproteobacteria; order Pseudomonadales; family Pseudomonadaceae; genus Pseudomonas; species Pseudomonas sp. WS 5021. Next base: position 377,310 of record NZ_JAAQWP010000003.1, read on the forward strand.
CTGGCGCTCGGCTTCGTTTTCGCGCTTGAGGTATTCCCTGTCCCGCAGCTCGGCGATCACCGCTTCGCGTTCGTGGGTTTTCTTGATTTCGGTGCGCGCGCCGTCAAAGTCGTTGACGGCCAGCAGGTTCAGCGCCATCTGGGTGGTGAGCATGACTTTTTCATAGTCATACCCTTCGTAGCGCCGCACCTTGTCATTGACCAGGAAACTGCCGAACTGCGCCAGATAGCGCTCGGTGTCGAACTTGACCGACTCCTCCCACTTGTACACCACCACGTCTGCGCGGTGCCAGGCCGCCTGGCTGCCGGCCAGGTCGCCCTTGGCGCGCAGCAACTCGCCTTTTTCAAAGTAGTAGAGAAGGTCTTTGTCTTCGCTGCTGTTGTTCTTTTCCAGCAGGGTCAGCGCGGCATCCACGTTGCCGCTGGCCAACTGCTGGTTGGTGGCTTGCAGTTCCGTGTCGTAGCTGCGGAACATCGAACAGCCCGACAGCAGCGTGACTGCCGCGAGGGCAAGGGAGGTAAAAGCGCGAGATGCCATTGAGGTGCTGCTTCCCTGAGCGTAATCGGCCGAAGGGGCTGGTCGGGTCGAATAACCAATCGCAGGAAGCTTTTTCCTACCTATTCCTCATAAAAAGAGGAGCCTAAATGCCGATTCGCGATAACGAAGGCGGCGCATTATAGGCCTCGTTACTGGCAAAACAATGGCTTTTCAGCGGCATTGTTTAAGGTTTGTGCCACTACCCAGGGCACAGATTTCAGCCGCCAATCACTAACGCCTTGAGTCAAACCCATTAACATTCGACAATATGTTACTTCTTGTTTCCATCTGAGATTCATTCATGACTGCCCCCTCCCGTTTTCTCGCCTGGCTGTTGTTGCCAGCGTTGGTGTCGTGCAGCTTCAATCTGCTGGCTGCCACCGCAGAAGGTGCGCCCCAGGCCCTGCATTTGCTGGACTACATTGGCGCCGACTATCCGCCGACGGTGCAGGCGGGCAAGGTGGTCGATGAGTCTGAATACCGTGAACAGGTGGAGTTTCTCGGCGTGTTGCAGGGGCTGGTGGTAGAACTGCCGGACAAGCCCGAGCGTGCGGCGCTGGTCAAAGGCGTCGATGAGCTGCTGGCCGCCGTTACCAGCCATCAGGACGGTAACGCGGTAGCACGCCAGGCCCGGCAACTGGGGGCGCAGCTGGCGGTAGCCTATGAAGTCAGCCAGGCGCCGGCCATTACCCCGGACCCGACACGTGGCGCGCCGCTGTACGCCCAGCATTGCTCGGTGTGCCACGGTGACGCCGGGGCGGGCGATGGCCCGGCCGGTGTCGGCATGACCCCGCCGCCGGCCAACCTGCGCGATGCGCAGCGCCTGGACCGCCTGAGCCTGTATGGCATCTACAACACCCTGGGCCTGGGCGTCGAAGGCACCGACATGCCGTCGTTCGCCGACCAGCTGGATGACCGTCAGCGCTGGGACCTGGCGACCTACATCGCCGGCTTCACCGCCGACCCGGCCGCTGCAAAAAGCGAAAAATCCTTCAACCTGGCCGACCTGGCGCGCCAGGCCCCGGAAGAGGTGCTGGCCGCCGAAGGGCCGGACGCCGTCCGGGTGTTCCGCGCCCAGCGCGCGCAGCCGCCGCAGGTCCAGCGTGGTCCGGCGCAGTTGCTGGAGTACACCGCGGCGACCCTGGACAAGAGCCTTGCGGCGTTCCGCAGTGGTGAGCACGAGCAGGCCTACGACCTGTCGGTAGCGGCGTACCTGGAAGGCTTCGAGCTGGTGGAAAGCTCACTGGATAACGTCGATGCCAACGTGCGCAAGGACACCGAGAAAGCCCTGATGGCGTATCGGCAGTCGTTGCAGGACGGATTGCCAATCGAGCAGGTCCAGCAGCGCCTGGATGTGGCCAAGGGCAAACTCACTGAAGCGGCCGGCCTGTTGGGCGGCGACGGCCTGAGCTGGTCGTTGAGCTATATCTCGGGCTTGCTGATCCTGCTGCGTGAAGGGCTGGAAGCGATCCTGGTGCTGGCGGCGATCCTGGCCTTTTTGCGTAACACCGGCCAGCAGTCGGCGGTGCGCAGCGTCAACGTCGGTTGGGCGCTGGCGTTGGTCGCTGGCGCGGCGACCTGGGCCCTGGCGGCGTATGTGATTGACGTCAGCGGCGCCCAGCGTGAATTGCTCGAAGGCTGCACGGCGCTGTTTGCCAGTGTGATGGTGTTGTGGCTGGGGGTATGGATGCACGATCGGCGCCACGCGGCCGCCTGGCAGGACTACATCAAGAGCAGCCTGGTCGGTGGTGGCGGGCGTTTTGGGTTTGCGATCCTGGCGTTCTTCTCGGTGTACCGCGAACTGTTCGAGGTGATCCTGTTCTACGAAACCCTGTGGCTGCAGGCCGGTCCTGCCGGGCATAACGCGGTATTGGCCGGTGGCGCCACGGCGCTGGTGCTGCTGATGGGCCTGGCGTGGATCATCCTGCGCGGTTCGGCGAAGTTGCCGTTGGCGCTGTTCTTCGGCATCAACGCGGCGTTGCTGTGTGCGCTGTCGGTGGTGTTCGCCGGGCATGGCGTCAAGGCATTGCAGGAAGCCGGCATTTTCGGTACCCGGCCGGTGGCGTTCTTTGACTTCGACTGGCTGGGCATCCATGCCGATGCGTACTCGTTGAGTGCCCAGGCCGTGGCGATCATTGCGATTGTGGTGCTGTACAGCCGCAGCCGCTTGGCCGAGAAGCGCCGGGTGGCGGCTTCCTGAAGGTACTTGCGGTCAAATTGTGGGAGCTGGCCAGCTCCCACCTGTTTGATCGGCTTCGCTCGTTCAGTCGTTCTCGTGGGTCAGTTCCAATACCCGGTCCACCAGCTTGTTGATCCCCGATGCCACTTCGCTGATGTTCTTGCCCAGCATATAGGCCGGCGTGCTCACCAGCTTGCGCGCCTTGTCTTCGACGATTTCGTCTACCGCGCATTCCTGGTGGGTCGCACCCATCTTGTCCAGGGCGGCGGCGGTGTCGGCGTCGTTGCCGATGGTGCAGGTCACGCCTGGGCCGTAGATTTTTGCCGCCAGGGCCGGCGAAATGCAGATCAACCCCACCGGCTTGCCCGCTTCGGCAAAGGCTTCGGCCAGTGCCAGTACGTCCGGGTTGACGCTGCAACCGGCGCCTTCGACGGCAAAGTTCGACAGGTTCTTCGCCGCGCCAAAACCGCCGGGCACGATCAGCGCATCGAATTCTTCCACGCGGGCCTCGCGAATGTCCTTCACCTCGCCCCGGGCGATGCGCGCCGACTCCACCAGGACATTGCGCGACTCAGGCATTTCTTCGCCGGTGAGGTGGTTGATCACATGCAACTGCGCGATGTCCGGGGCAAAGCACTGGACATCGGCGCCGCGCTGATCCAGGCGCAGCAGCGTGATAACACTTTCATGGATTTCAGCGCCGTCGTACACGCCACAGCCGGAAAGGATCACTGCAATCTTTTTGCTCATGGGCATTTCTCCTGATTTATGGCGTTAAATGTCTACTTATTTGTCGCGCATTGCCAATGGGACAACCGGCCACTGCACTAATCTTGGTGTAACAATAATTGACCGGACTGGCCCATGGACTTCGTCCCTTACGCGGTACCGTTTTTCATTGCCCTGATTGTGGTCGAACTGTTGGCTGACCGTTGGCGCGGCGAGCGCAACTACCGGGTGGCCGACGCCATCAACAGCCTGAGCACCGGTGTATTGTCCACCACCACTGGGCTGTTGACCAAAGGCGTCGGGCTGCTGACCTATGCCTTCGCCCTCAAGCATTTGGCGCTGTTCGAGCTGCCGGCCCAGAGCGTCTGGACCTGGGTGTTCGCCTTTGTCTTCTACGACTTCTGCTACTACTGGCTGCATCGCTGCGGCCACGAGCGCAATATCCTGTGGGCGGCGCACTCGGTGCATCACCAGAGCGAGGACTACAACCTCACCACCGCCTTGCGCCAGACCAGCACCGGCTTTTTGCTGAGCTGGGTCTTCTATCTGCCGCTGGCTGTCGTCGGCGTGCCGCTGCTGGTGTTTATCAGCGTGGCGTCGCTCAACCTGCTGTACCAGTTCTGGGTGCATACCCGCCATGTGCCCAAGCTCGGCTGGTTCGAATGGTTCTTCGTCACACCGTCCAATCATCGGGCCCACCATGCACAGAACGCTCTCTACATGGATCGCAACTACGGCGGGGTGTTCATTATTTGGGACCGTTTGTTTGGCTCGTTCCAGGAAGAAGACGAAAACGAGCCGGTGATCTTTGGCGTGACCACGCCTCTGGCCAGCTGGAATCCGCTGTGGGCCAACCTGCAGTTTTATGCACAGCTGTGGAGTGACGCCCGGCGTACCGAAAATGGGTGGGACAAACTGCGTATCTGGTTCATGCGCACCGGCTGGCGCCCGGCGGACGTCCAGGCCAGGTACCCGCTGGCCAAGCCGGACCTGAGCCAGTTCCGGAAGTTCGAGGTGCCCCTGGACACGCGCCAGCAGATTTACATCGCCCTGCAATTTGCCGCGTATGTGGGTTTTGGCAGCTATTTGATGAATGTCGGCGAAGGCATGCCGATCGCTGCGCTTGTGTTGGGCTGGAGTGTGATGGCACTGGGCTTGTTTAGCCTGGGCGTGGCCCTGGAGAATCGCCCGTGGGCCTTGAAGGCCGAGCTGCTGCGGTTGGGGCTGAATGTGCCGTTGGTGTGGCTGGCGCCGCTGGTCGGGTTGTGGCCCGCCAGCGTGCTGGGCTGGCTGGGGTTGGCCAGCTACAGCCTGCTCAGTGTCATCGGCCTTTACTGTTGCCGGGGCCGGCTTACTCGATTGGCGTCGTAGGCTCGGGCTTTTTCGGCTCGGCCAGTTGTTCCTGCTCCAGCCGGGCTTTTTCGGCCGCACAGTTTTCCCGGGTCAGGCGGGCGTTGCGGATGCGCCGGCGCAGCCACAAGCCCAAGCCGAGCACTAGCAAGGCGCCGAGGACCCACAGCTCGTACTTCTTGACGCTGCCCAGCATGCCTTCGAGCACGGCGCCAAAGTGATAGGCCGCAGCACCCAGCGCTGCCGCCCAGATCGCCGCGCCGATACCGTTGAGCAACAGGTAGCGCCCCGGCGGGTAGCCGGACAGGCCAATGGCCACGGGCATGACCGTACGCAAGCCGTAGACGAAGCGGAAACTCAGTACCCAGATATCCGGGTGCCGGCGGATATGCTCCAGCGCCCGATCGCCCAGCAGTTGCCAGCGTGGCTTGCGCGCCAACAATTTGCGCCCGTGCTTGCGGCCCATGAAGTACCAGAGCTGGTCGCCGGCGTAGCTGCCGAAGAACGCGACCACCACCACCACGTTGATATCCATGTATCCGCGGAACGCAAGGAAGCCTGCGAGAACCAGGATGGTCTCACCTTCAAAGAACGTCCCCAGGAAGAGGGCAAAGTAGCCAAAGTCATTCAGAAATTGTTGGAGCATTGTCTGGGTGCTGGCGAAATGAACGCGCAGCCTACGCCTTCGTGAACATTCATGAAAGTATCGAGATGTGTCACGAAGTGAACATTTCCTACGTAAAGCATGAATGCGGCTACAGGTCGCATGCCAGTTGGATGAGTAAGCACAACTGTCATTCCTTCGTCATAATGGCCGCTTATAACTGTCACGCTCGCCCGTCAAGCCGGGCTCAGGAGTCTGCCGTGAGCTTTACCCCCGCCCAACGCCTGTTTCCCGCTACCCGCCTGCGCCGCAACCGTCGTGATGATTTTTCTCGCCGCCTGGTCCGTGAAAACGTACTGACGGTGGATGATCTGATCCTGCCGGTGTTTGTGCTGGACGGCGAAAATCGCCGGGAAGCGGTGGCGTCGATGCCGGGTGTCGAGCGCTTGACCATTGATCTGCTGCTCGAAGAGGCGGCGCAGTGGGTTGAACTGGGGATCCCGGCGCTGGCGCTGTTCCCGGTCACGCCGGCCGGGCTCAAGTCCCTGGACGCCGCCGAGGCCTGGAACCCTGAAGGCATTGCCCAGCGCGCAACCCGCGCCCTGCGCGAGCGTTTCCCCGAGCTTGGGGTGATCACCGACGTGGCGCTGGACCCGTTCACCACCCACGGGCAGGATGGCATCTTGGATGAAGAGGGTTATGTACAGAACGACATCACCGTCGACGCACTGGTCAAGCAGGCGCTGTCCCATGCCCAAGCGGGCGCCCAGGTGGTGGCCCCCTCGGACATGATGGACGGTCGGATCCAGGCGATCCGCGAGGCGCTGGAGCTGGCCGGGCATGTCAACGTGCGGATCATGGCCTATTCGGCCAAGTACGCCAGCGCCTACTACGGCCCGTTCCGCGATGCGGTCGGCTCGGCATTGAACCTGGGCAAGGCCAACAAGGCCTCGTACCAGATGGACCCGGCCAACAGCCACGAAGCCTTGCACGAAGTGGCGGCGGACCTGGCCGAAGGCGCCGATATGGTGATGGTCAAGCCTGGCATGCCGTACCTGGACATCCTTTATCGGGTCAAGGAGGAATTCAAGGTGCCAACCTTTGTCTATCAGGTCAGTGGTGAATACGCCATGCACATGGCCGCGATTCAAAATGGCTGGTTGGGTGAAGGCGTGATCCTTGAGTCCCTTACCGCCTTTAAACGTGCGGGTGCTGATGGCATCCTGACTTACTTTGCCGCCCGTGCCGCCCAATTGCTTAGAGAGCAACAATAGCCCTCACAGGAACACTCGATGAATACCGAAGGACTCACAGAAGTTGCCGTAAAAGATGCGCACCCGGTGGTTGAACAGGTGGCCGAAACCCCGCCGGAGCTTGCGCCCGAGCAGCCTGCCGTGACCGCGGAGCCGGTGGTGGCGGCACCGCCTATCGTGATTCCGAACCTGGACGACAGCAGCCTGTACATCCATCGCGAGCTGTCGCAACTGCAATTCAATATCCGCGTGCTGGAACAGGCGCTGGATGAGTCCTACCCGCTGCTCGAGCGTTTGAAGTTCCTGCTGATCTTTTCCAGCAACCTGGACGAGTTCTTCGAGATCCGTGTCGCCGGCCTCAAGAAGCAGATCACCTTTGCCCGCGAGCAAGCCGGCGCCGATGGCCTGCAGCCGCACCAGGCCCTGGCCCGTATCAGCGAGCTGGTGCACGGCCATGTGGATCGCCAATACGCCATCCTCAACGACATCCTCTTGCCGGAGCTGGAAAAGCACCAGGTGCGCTTCATCCGCCGCCGCAACTGGACCGTCAAGCTCAAGACCTGGGTCCGTCGCTATTTCCGTGACGAGATCGCGCCGATCATCACCCCGATTGGCCTGGACCCGACGCACCCGTTCCCGCTGCTGGTGAACAAGAGCCTGAACTTTATTGTCGAGCTCGAAGGGATCGATGCCTTTGGCCGTGATTCGGGCCTGGCGATCATTCCTGCACCGCGCCTGTTGCCAAGGATCATCAAGGTACCGGAAGAGGTCGGGGGGGCTGGCGATAACTATGTATTCCTTTCGTCGATGATCCACGCCCACGCCGATGACCTGTTCCAGGGCATGAAGGTCAAGGGTTGCTACCAGTTCCGCCTGACCCGTAACGCTGACCTGGCGGTCGATACCGAAGACGTCGAAGACCTGGCCCGCGCCCTGCGTGGCGAGCTGTTCTCGCGGCGCTACGGCGATGCGGTCCGCCTGGAAGTGGCGGACACCTGCCCCAAGCACCTGTCGGACTACCTGCTCAAGCAGTTCAACCTGGCCGAGACCGAGCTGTACCAGGTCAATGGCCCGGTGAACCTGACGCGCCTGTTCAGCATCACCGGCCTGGACAGCCACCCGGAACTGCAATACACGCCGTTCACCCCGCAGATTCCGAAGTTGCTGCAAAACAGCGAAAACATCTTCAGTGTGGTCAGCAAGCAGGACATCTTGCTGCTGCACCCCTTCGAGTCGTTCACCCCGGTGGTCGACCTGTTGCGCCAGGCCGCCAAGGATCCTCATGTCCTGGCCGTGCGCCAGACCCTGTACCGCAGCGGCGCCAACTCGGAAATCGTCGATGCACTGGTCGACGCCGCGCGTAACGGCAAGGAAGTCACGGCGGTGATCGAACTGCGTGCGCGGTTCGACGAAGAATCCAACCTGCAACTGGCCAGCCGCCTGCAAGCGGCCGGCGCGGTGGTGATCTATGGCGTGGTCGGCTTCAAGACCCACGCCAAGATGATGCTGATCCTGCGCCGCGAGGCCGGTGAAATCGTGCGTTACGCGCACCTTGGTACCGGCAACTATCACGCGGGCAACGCCAAGCTCTACACCGACTACAGCCTGCTGACGTCCGACGACGCGCTGTGCGAAGACGTCGGCAAACTGTTCAGCCAGTTGATCGGCATGGGCAAGACGCTGCGCATGAAAAAGCTGCTGCATGCGCCGTTCACCCTGAAAAAGGGCATGCTCGACATGATTGCCCGCGAGACCCAGTTCGCCCTCGACGGCAAGCCGGCGCATATCATCGCCAAGTTCAACTCGCTGACCGATCCGAAGATCATTCGCGCGCTGTACAAGGCCAGCCAGTCCGGCGTGCGGATCGACCTGGTGGTGCGGGGCATGTGCTGCCTGCGTCCGGGCATCGCGGGCGTGTCCCACAATATCCACGTGCGTTCGATCATTGGGCGCTTCCTGGAGCACACGCGGGTGTTCTACTTCCTCAACGGCGGCGAGGAGCAGATGTTCCTCTCCAGCGCCGACTGGATGGAGCGCAATCTCGACAAGCGGGTGGAGACTTGCTTCCCGGTGGAAGGCAAGAAGCTGATCATGCGGGTCAAGAAAGAGCTTGAGAGTTATCTGACCGACAACACCCACAGCTGGAGCCTACAGTCGGACGGGCGCTATGTGCGCAACACGCCGACCGGCAACCAGAACCCGCGCAGTGCCCAGGCAACCTTGCTGGAGCGCTTGGGCAGCCCGGTGCTGACGGTCCGCTGATATCGGCCAGGCCTACACCCCCCACTGAGAAATCGGACAGCACCGTCAGATTTCCCAGGTTGGGGAGCCCAGGCTCCCGCTCCTAGACTGACCTCGGGCTATCAGGCGATAGCCTGTATAGCGCAGTTGAGGAGTTTTCGATGATCGGATCGGGCGTAGGAATCGGGCTTGAAGCCTCGGGTTTTTTTGAGGTGCTGGCCGCACCGCCGAAGGGCTACCGCAGTGCGCAGGCCATGTCGTCCGACATGGCTCGGGCGGCAGTCACTTCAGAGTCGCTGGTGCGCGATTCATTGCAAGGTATCGCCAACATCGACCAGGGTTTGCAGGGTGGCAATGCGTTCCTGCAGGTCAACCCCGATGCACGTGAACAGGCGCGGGCGCGCGATCAGGAGCGTGCCGGCGGTACTGTGCGCGGATTTTTGCACGGCGTGCCGATTGCCCTGAAAGATGTCTTTGAAACCAGCGGTAAAATGCACACCAGTGCGGGTTCCCGTGCGCTGGTCGGTTCACCGGCGACCAAAAACGCCAAGGTTGTGGACAACCTGCTCAAGGCTGGCGCCGTGATCGTGGGCAAGACCAATATGAGCGAGCTGTCCAACTTCCGCTCCAGCGTGGCGGTCGATGGCTGGAGCTCCCGTGGCGGGCAGACCCTCAATCCCCATCGGCTGGGAGGGCAGGTGGCAGGGTCCAGTTCGGGTTCGGCGGTGGCGGTCGCCCAGGGCCTGGTACCGCTGGCACTGGGCATCGAGACCAACGGCTCGATCATTGCCCCGGCGGCCTACAACGGCGTGGTTGGTTTGAAAACCTCGGTCGGGCTGGTGAGTACCGAGGGCGTCATCACCAGTTCCAGGCTGGACTCGGTGGGCACGTTTACCCGCAGCGTGCGGGATGCTGGCGAAGCGCTCAATGCCATGACCGAAACCACCGGCTACACCGCCGGCCTGACGGCCAATGCCTTGCAGGGTAAGCGTATCGGCTACACCCCGCTGCCTGAGCTGTCGCCGCAGGCCGCCCAGAATCCGGCCCTGCGCGCAGACAGAAAGCACTACGAGGACGCGCTCGCATTGCTCGCGTCCAAGGGTGCAGTCATGGTGCCCATAGGCAGGCTGGACGCGAATGTATCGAATGAGACGTACGATCAATACAGCGACGCGCTGTTTGCTGGGATCAAGCAACGCCTGGAAGGCTACTTGGCCGGCCGGGAAGGGTTGCCCGTGAAGTCGCTGGCTGAGCTGATTGCGTTCAACGAGCGTGACAGGAAAACCGGGGAGCCGGACCAGGCGTTGCTGGAGCACATCAACAGCCTGGACGTGACGCATGAGCAGCGCGAGCAACTGTGGGCGGCCGTCCTGCCGACTTTCAAGGACACCCTCGATAAGCCGTTGAGCGAGCACAGGCTCGATGCCATCGTGTCGAACTTCCGCTCCGACAGTTACTACTTTGCCGCCGCAGCCGGTTACCCCGGCATCTCGGTGCCCTCGGGCATGGATGAGGAGGGTATGCCGACCGCGCTGCACTTTTGCGGCACGGGCAACAGTGAAGCCACGCTGCTCTCGGTTGCACACGGTTATGAACAGGCCTCGCAGGCCATCCGCGAGCCGGCGTTCCGGCCTGGCGTACCGCTGTCGTCCGAGAGGGTCTAGGTGTCAGTGCACGTTCAAGCTGAACCCCACCCGCGTCAGCCACTCGGCTTCCTGGGCGAAATCCGCCTGGGTCAGTTGGTTCTCGTCCAGCCAGTTTTTGGGGAACACCACATCCAGGCTGTCGCCATTGGCGCGCAGGGTGACTTGCGGCATCTGTTGGGTGCCTCGAATGTGATGGAACAGGATCGCAAAGCGCAGTAGGGCGCATAGGCGAATCAGCTTGATACCCTCGGCGCCGAACTCGGCGAACTTGTCCTTGGGGATATTGCGGCGATGGCCGCGCACCAGCAGCGCCAGCATCTGCTGGTCCTCCCGGGAAAACCCCGCCAGGTCGGAGTGCTCGATCAGGTACGCGCCGTGCTTGTGGTAATGGTAGTGGGCGATGTCCAGGCCCACCTCATGGACCTTGGCCGCCCAGCCCAGCAGTTCACGCCAGACCCCGTCTTCCAGGTCCCAATCCTCGGCGACCTGGTCAAAGGCATGCAGCGCCTTGCGCTCGACCCGTGCCGCCTGTTCCAGGTCAACGTGGTAACGCTCCATCAGCGAGCCCAGGGTGCGCTCACGCACGTCTTCGTGATGATGGCGGCCCAACAGGTCGTAGAGCACACCTTCACGCAGGGCACCATCGCAATGGTCCATACGCTGCAACTCGAGGGCGTCGAAGATGGCTTCCAGGATCGCCAGGCCGGCAGGGAAGATGGCGCGGCGGTCGGGCTTGATGCCATCGAAGTCGATCTTCTCGGCATCGCCGAGCTTGAACAGCTTGCGCTTGAGCCAGGCCAGGCCTTCGGCATTCACTTCGCCAGTGCCATGGCCGCCGGCCTTCAGGGCCAGGCCGATGGCGCGGATGGTGCCGGATGAGCCGATGGCTTCATCCCAGGTCAGGCGGTGCAGGGCGTGTTCGATGCTCATGATCTCCAGCCGCGCCGCCGTGTACGCCTGGGCGTAGCGCGCCGGGGTGATCTTGCCGTCCTTGAAATAGCGCTGGGTGTAGCTGACGCAACCCATTTGCAGGCTTTCGCGCAGCAGCGGCTCGAAGCGTTGGCCGATGATGAACTCGGTGCTGCCGCCGCCAATGTCGGCCACCAGGCGCTTGCCGGGGGTATCGGCCAACGTGTGGGAAACGCCGAGGTAGATCAGGCGCGCTTCTTCACGGCCGGAGATGACTTCCACCGGGTGCCCGAGGATCTCCTCGGCGCGGCGGATGAATTCGCCACGGTTACGCGCTTCGCGCAAGGCGTTGGTGCCGACGATACGCACGGCGCCCTGGGGCATGCCGTTGATCAGTTGGGCAAAGCGCTTGAGGCAATCGAGCCCGCGCTGCATGGATTCTTCGTTGAGCTTGCGCTCATCGTCGATCCCGGCCGCCAATTGTACCTTTTCGCCGAGCCGCTCAAGGATGCGGATCTCACCGTTCTGGGCCTTGGCCACGACCATGTGAAAGCTGTTGGAGCCCAGGTCGATGGCGGCGATCAGGGACAGATTCTTGGCTTGGGATTGCGGCATGGGTAGGGGATCTCGGTCGATAACCTTGCCATCGTGCCACGATCAAACGCTGGCGCCAACGCGTAGTGCTCGGTGATTTGTCTTACCCCTGCTCTCGATCAAGTTTTGTAGGAAATGTAGGGCAAATTCCCGGGCGGCCTATGACATCTCCCTAGTGGTATGTAGGGGGTTATAAAGTTTTTCAAAAGTTGAAGTGCTTATGCGGTTTCCTACATGGCGGCGTTAATTATGCTGATCTTTAGTTTGCTCCGGACTACTTCTATAGTTGTTAAAAGGGACGGTTGTATTTAACAGGTCTCACAGGGTTTAAGGTGTTGTCTTATATTTATTAGGTGGTGGCCAGGGTGAAACTGTCTTTCGGCAATGATGCCGTGGTGTTATTTATTTATGGCTTTGTGTTTCAATAAGGAACTAAAGGTGGGCGGTAAACTGCCCGGTTTAAATAAATAACGCCTGACACTTTCTAACGACAGGTTGATCATGAAAAAAGCATTGGGTTTGACGATGGGCATTATCTGCCTGGCAGCCAGTATCGCTGCCCAGGCAACAAACGTAGCGCAACTGGTGGTGCGGGGGACGATCACTCCCACCTCCTGCAACCTGAGCCTGGGTGGTGGTGGGATCATCGACTACGGGACCATCCGCTCCGGCGAGTTGTCCCAGACTGCCTTCAACCCTCGCGAGGAGCGAACCACCTCGGTGTCCGTCAACTGCGGCAGCACCCCGGCCAAGTTCGCCCTGGCCCTGACCGACCTACAGGCTAGCAGCAAGGTCACCGGGATCCTCGGTGCCGGCTATACCGAGGCGCAGAACTTCGGCTTGGGGGCCGTATCGAACCGGCGTACCGGCGGTTATTCGGTCACCCTGCGCGACCTGAGGTCGTCAGGGGTGGTGTTGAACCCGATCATGCGGTCGGGCACCGGTGCCTGGCAGGTCAGTGATGGCAAAGTCGCGCAATCCCCCAGCCAGTATTCGTGGCGCAATGGCGCGACCATTACTCCGGCAGCCGTTGCCCAACTGACCGGTGTGATTGCGGTCAAGGCGGTCATCAACAAGGCGCAGGACCTGGACCTCACCCGGGATGTCACGCTGGATGGGCGGGCTACTTTAGTACTTAGTTACATCTAAGCACTTATAAAAACAGCCGATATTGCAACGGAAGTTTTCTTGGTACTTCCGGAACTTGTCGGCTGCTTTTGCGTGGGCACTTGTTTGTTATTTGTTTGGGTCGTTGCGGAGAAAACACTGTGAGTTGTTTTTTGAAAGCAAGTGTGACGCTGTTGAGTTGTTCAGCTTTACTGTTTTGCGCAAGTGGCATGGCCTTCGCCGATGGCATGCAGCCCGAGACAACGGTGGTCGTGCTCTATGAAGAAGACGGTGAAGCGACGATCAATCTCAAGAACACCGATCCGGGTCCCGCGTTACTTCACTCGGTGATTGAAAACATCCCGGAAGATCAAGAGCCGCTGCTGGTTGTCACGCCGCCGATTAGCCGGGTCGAAGCCGGTGAAACCCAGTTGGTGCGTTTTATCAGCACCGCCGCTGCGCCGCTCAAGACCCAGCGCTTGAAACGAGTGTCCTTTGAAGGCATCCCCCAGGCCCGCAGCCCCGGCGGGGCGACCATTGGCATCACGCTGCGCCAGAACCTGCCGCTGATCCTGCATCCCAAGGGGCTGGCCAGGCACCAGGCACCCTGGGAACTGCTGAAGTGGAAGCGCCAGGGCAGTGGCCTGGTCGTGCACAACGACAGTGCGTATGTGGTGCGGTTGGCGCTGGAGTTGCAACTGCTGCCGGGCAAACAGCTGGCGACCCTGCCGCGCAGCTACATCCTGCCGGGTGAGACCCTGGCGGTCGCGACCCAGGGCGCCCTTTCCGCCGTCAGCTCGGTGGTCCTGCAGCCGGCGACTGTCTACGGGTTCAGCGTCGACAGTTACCAAGCCAATGTGGCCGATCATGGGAATTGACCGGGCGGTGGGCAAGATGACGGGTGGTGCCCGTTGTTCGGGGCTGTTCATGGGCCTGGCCAGCCTTTTCGGGGGGCATGGGGAGGTGGTGGCCATCGAGCTGGGGACGGGGTTCGACCTGGCGGCCCTGACCACCCATGGCATTGATCCAAAAGTCTCGGAATACTTTCGCAGTGCCGCGCGTTTTCGCGAGGGTGTCCAGGTGGTCGGGCTGCGGGTCAATGGCGCCGCATTGGGGCTGGTCGACGCTCGTTTCGACTATCAGGGCCAACTGTGCTTTACCCGAGGGCTACTGGACAAGGCCGGTTTGCGGGTGCCATCGGCGATCTTGCAGGCCGGTGTCACGGCCGATCAGGCATGCCATGACTTTATTGGTGAGTATCCGGCAACGATAGTGCGGTTGCGCCCCGGCAGTGACGAAGTATCCCTGGTGGTGCCCACGCAATCGTTGCGCGAGGCGCAGTGGGAGGCGGGCAGCTTCAGCCAGGGCGGTACGGCCGCCATGCTCAATTACGATGTGCTGGGGTTCGACAGCCATGCACGTGATGGCTCCAGCCGGTTTGTCTCGGCCTATACCGAGGCGGGGTTCAACCTGGGCAACTGGGTTGTGCGCAGTCGGCAGTTCTACATTTCCGATAATGGCAGGGGCAGCAGCGAGCATGTGTATGCCTACGCCCAGCGCGATTTCGCGGCCCTGCAATCGACCTTCCAGGCAGGCCAGATTTCCAGCCGCAGCCCGGTGTTTGGTGGGCTCCAGCTTTCGGGCTTCCAATTCTTTCCCGATGGTGTGGCGCGCCTTGGGAGCGCCAACGGTGTAGTGGTCGAAGGCCTGGCCCATAGCCAGGCGAGGGTTGAGGTGCGCCAGTCCGGGGTACTGATTTATTCGACCCTGGTGCCTGAAGGCCCCTTCAGCCTGACCGGTCTGCCGCTGCTCAATGGCACCAGTGACCTGGACGTGAGTGTCATCGGGACCCGGGGTGGCAAGCGCAGTTTCGTGGTGCCGGCGGCGTCGTTCGGAGCCCAGGTGCCTGTGGCGCCGGGCTTCGACTTTGCCCTGGGCAAGGTGCGCGAAACGCTCGTCAGTGGCCGGGAGCAACCGGTGGTGGCGATGGGCAGTGGCACCTGGGGCCTGGGCGCAGGCACGGCCCTGGGGTTCGGCGTGCTGGGGACAGATGAATATCATGCGGCCGGTGGTACGTTGAGCCGGGTGTTTTTCCAGCGGGTTTCGCTGACGGCAAGGCACAACATGTCGCGTGACCAGGTCCGTGGCGTGGGCGGCACGCGCAATGCCGTGTCGCTGGGCAGCCCGTTGGGCGCCGGGGTTGAAGTGAACCTGAGTGCTACCACCCAGAGCCGAGGTTATCGGGATGTCCTGGAGGCAGGCGCCGTCTCGAACAAGGACTTTCTGGATGCGCGTTTCCAGCGCCAGTACACCGCCGGGCTGAGTTGGGCCGAGCCGCTGTTTGGCGCGCTATCTCTCAGCTATTCGCGCAGCACCCAGTTTGACGGGCAGGGTGCCGAACACGTATTCGCGTCGTGGAACAGGCGTTTCAGTGAGGTTGATGTCGCGTTGATCGCCGACTCGCAAACCGGCCCGTCGCGCCGCCGAAAACGCCGTTATGCCGCCAATGAGGAGCTTCCCTCGCAAGGGATGTCCCTGCGCCTGCAGGTCAGCCTGCCCTTTGGCGAGAGCCGTCGCCTGACCTCCTACGCCAGTCGGCGCAATGGCCGCTCCGATATCGGCACATCCTTGTCGGAACGGGTCAATGAGTATGTGGACTATGAGGTTGGAGCCGAGCGCGATCTGACGGACCGCCAGCAATCGGTGCACGGGCGGGTCGATGTCATGCCGCGCTACACCCGCGTAGGTGCGGGAGTGAACCGCGACGCCTCGGGAACCAGCTACACCGGGCAATTGCAGGGCGCCGTGGTGGCCCATGGGCAAGGGCTGACTTTTTCGCCCTACCCGGTACAGGACACGTTCGGCCTGCTGTCGGTGGGGAATATCTCGGGCGCCAAGGTCGAGACGCCCCAGGGCCCGGTCTGGACTGACTATCGCGGCCAAGCGGTCATTCCTGGGCTGCCGGCGTACAGCAACAGCCACCTCCAAGTGCAGACCCAATCGCTGCCCAAGCGCGTCGACCTCAAGAACGGCACCCAAACCCTGGCGGCTGCACGCGGCTCGTTCAATACCGTGGAATTCCAGGTGGTCAGTGCCCGCCGTGTTCTATTGACTGCCCGTGATCAGCATGGGCGCACGTTACCCCAGGGAGCTGCTGTGTTTGGCACCGACAAGGCCTTTGTGACCAGCGTGGTGGGCGAAGGCCTGATCTTCCTGAATGACAGCCAGCCCCCGCAAACCCTGAGTGTCCAATTGCCGGATTCGACCAAACCCTGCCTGTTGCAACTGAACCTTGAGCCAGAGCCCTCCAATGACAAACTTTATGAAACCGCCTCGGCCACCTGCCAAGGGTTGTAAATCGGTGAGCAGGTTTTATCAGCGCCTGTTGTTCGTTATCGCAATATTGGCCAGTGAAGCCAGTGTCGCCAATTGCCAGTTGGTTTTAAGCCAGCCTCGCGTTGACTTTGGCATATTGCGCCACGCGCAGTGGCTCGATGGCCCCGCCAGTTCACCGTCACTGGGCAAGCGTACGGTGGTGCTGAACGTGGTGTGCATCGATCCCGTGCCCATGGCGATCCGGTTTGGCGGGTTGCCTGCGGGAGGGCGGGGGTTTCGGTTTGGTGGCGAGGGCGTCGTTACCTTGAGTATCCGGCACGCCCAGCTGGATGGCCGCCCCGTGGACCTGGCTGTCGACGGCTCGACCGGCGATCAGCTTGTGCCCGGGCAGGTGCTGATCGCCCGGGCCGCGGGCGTACCGGCGACAGGCCGGCGATTATCGGCGCAGTTGGAGGTCGACCCGTATCTGCCGGTCGATGCGTTCTCTGTGCGCAGTGAAACCACATTGGAAGGGCAGGTCCAGGTCGAGTGGGTGCCGCACGGGGCTGGCATCAGCCCGGCTGCTCCACAGAACCAATAAAGTTGGCTAGCTCAGCGGTGCGCGGTTGGGCAAACAGAACCTTCGGGTCACCAACCTCATGTACCTTGCCCTGGTGCATGAACACCAATTTGTCGCCGACTTCCCGGGCAAAACGCATCTCGTGGGTGACCATGATCAAGGTCATGCCATCCTTAGCCAGTTGGCGCACCACTGTGAGCACTTCATTGACCAACTCCGGGTCCAGCGCCGAGGTGATCTCATCGCACAGCAACACTTTGGGCGACATCGCCAGTGCCCGTGCGATGGCCACCCGCTGTTGCTGGCCGCCGGACAGGCGATCCGGGAAGGCATCGAATTTTTCCCCCAGCCCGACGCGCTCCAGCATCTGTCGCGCCAGGTCCGCGGCCTTGGCCTTGGTGACTTTTTGCACGACCTGGGGCGCGAGCATGACGTTTTCGCCCACGGTCAAATGGGGGAACAGGTTGAACTGCTGGAACACCATGCCGACTTTCTGCCGCAGGCTGCGCAGGTCGGCGCGGGCCGCGTCGAGGTATTCGCCGTCGACTTCAATCACCCCATCGTTGATCGACTCCAGGCCATTGAGGGTGCGCAGCAAGGTGGATTTTCCCGAGCCACTGCGGCCGATGATCGCCACCACCTGGCCTTCCTCGACCGTCAAATCGATGCCCTTGAGCACATGGTGATCGCCGTAATACTTGTGCAGCGCGGATATTCTAAGCAGAGGCATGCAGTCTCCTTTCCAGGTAGCGGGCACTGAGGGACAAGGGGTAGCAGAGCAGGAAGTAACCGAGTGCCACCAGGCTGTAGACCATGAAGGGCTCGAAGGTGGCGTTGGCGAGCATGCTGCCGGTCTTGGTCAATTCGGTGAAGCCGATGATCGACGTCACCGCCGTGCCCTTGACCACCTGCACCGAGAAACCCACTGTCGGCGCCACGGCAATTCGCAGGGCCTGGGGCAAAATCACGTAGCGCAGTTGCTCATAAGGGTTGAGGGCCAGGCTGGCGGAGGCTTCCCACTGGCCATGGGCGATAGCGTCGACACAGCCGCGCCAGATCTCGGCCAGGTAGGCGCTGGTAAACAGGGTCAAGGCAATCGCGGCGGCCAGCCACGGCGAGATATCGATCCCCAGCAAGGCGATGCCGAAGAACACCAGGAACAACTGCATCAGCAGCGGCGTGCCCTGGAACAGTTCGATATAGGTGCGGGCAATATTGCGCGGCAGTGCCTTTTTGCTGATGCGCAGGGTCATCACCAGCAAGCCGATCAGCCCGCCGCCGATAAACGCCACCAGCGACAACAGTAGCGTCCACTGCAGGCCGGTCAGCAGGTTGCGCACGATGTCCCAGAACGAAAAATCACTCATCGGCTGTTCCTCATCACATAGCGGCGGCCGATCCAGTTGAGCAACTGGCGGATCATCAACGCCATGCACAGGTACACCAGGGTGGTCAGTGCATAGGTTTCAAACGCACGGAAATTGCGGGACTGGATAAAGTTGGCGGCAAAGCTCAACTCTTGCGTGGCGATCTGTGAGCACACCGCCGAACCGAGCATCACGATGATGATCTGGCTGCTCAGCGCCGGCCACACCTTGCCCAGCGCCGGCAGCAACACCACATGGCGGAACGCTTCAAGGCGCGTCATCGCCAGCGCCGCTGCAGCCTCCAGTTGCCCACGGGGAATCGCCTGGATCCCGGCGCGAATGATCTCCGTGGAATAAGCCCCCAGGTTGATCACCATCGCCAGCACCGCCGCCTGCCATTCGGAAATCTGCAGGCCCAGGGACGGCAAGCCGAAGAAGATGAAGAACAACTGCACCAGGAATGGCGTATTGCGGATCAACTCGACATACACCCCGAAGAGCCAGCAGAACGGCTGGATTTTCCATGCCCGCACCACGGCGCCGACAATCCCCAGCGCCACCCCAAGGATGGCGCCGATAGCGGTCAGCTCCAGGGTGAACAGCGCACCGCGCAACAACAGGTCGGTATTGGCCAGCACCGGCACAAAGTCGAATTGATAGGCCATGGATCAGCTCCGCCTCACAGGTCTGCCGGCAACGGTTCTTTGAGCCACTGCATCGCGTTTTTTTCCAGGCTGCCGTCAGCCTTGGCGGCGACCAGGATCTGGTTGACCTTCTCCAGCAGCGCCGGCTCGTTTTTGTTCACGCCGACATACACCGGCGAATCCTTGAGTTTGACTTTCAACGCCGGCACGCGCTTGGGGTTGCGCGCGCTGATCGCCACCATCACCACGTTGCCACTGGCGATCAGGTCTACCTGGCCGGCGAGGTAGGCGGCGATGGTCGAGTTGTTGTCTTCAAAGCGCTTGATCGTGGCTTCCTTGGGCGCGACGGCGGTCAACTCGATATCTTCGATGGCGCCGCGGGTTACGCTGATGGTCTTGCCCTTGAGGTCGTCCAGGCTCGCGATGGCCGCGTCAGGTGGGCCAAATACCGCGAGATAGAACGGCGCGTAGGCCTTGGAGAAGTCGATGACCTTCTCGCGCTCCGGGTTCTTGCCCAGGCTGGAAATCACCAGGTCCACTTTGCCAGTGGTGAGGAACGGGATGCGATTGGTGCTGTTGACCGGGGTCAGCTCCAGCTTGACCTTGAGTTGCTCGGCCAACAGTTTGGCGGTGTCGATATCCAGGCCGCGCGGCTTCATGTCGGGGCCGACAGAGCCGAACGGCGGGAAATCCTGGGGCACCGCGACCTTGAGGGTGCCACGGGCGACGATATCGTCCAGGCCATTGGCCTGGGCTGGCGCCTGGCTGAGCATCAGGCTGGCAAACAAGGCAGTGAGCAGGGCGCTGCAACGCTTGGTCATGGCAACTCTCCGAAAAGGGTGAAGGGGCTTTCTGAGTTTGCCCAGTGCACAGCCCATGCCATGACGCCCTGAAACGGTCGCAAGGCAGGATTTAATGGGCTTGCAGCGGTCTTACTGGTCTGAACAGTCAGCCGCTGTTTCGCACCCTTTTCGAGCGCTGGCAAAACCGCACGAGCCCCTTTGGGGCGTGGCTTGCGGGCTGCCGAGAATAGATTTACAACTAGGCTTACTGTTGACTAAAACCTCGGGTTTTTATGAATTCCATCGCCCAAGCCGTACCGGAAGCGGCCTTGCAAGCCATCCGCAAACTGATCAAGCAACAGGGCTTCGGTCCAGGTGATGCATTGCCTTCCCAGCGGGACCTGGCGCTGCAACTGGGGGTCAGTCGTGCCTCGTTGCGTGAGGCCTTGTCATCGCTCAGCGCCCTGGGGTTGGTCAGCGTGCAACCGGGCAAGGGCGTGTTCGTGCAGGCACCACTGGCGGGTGATATGGGCGGTGTGGCCTGGCCGTTTACGGCACAGGCCAGCCCGTTGGATATCTTCCAGTTGCGTTACGCCCTGGAGGGTTTTGCTGCGGGGCTGGCGGCCATGACGTTGACCACCGAGGAACTGGATGGGCTCGAAGACAATGTCCAGGCCATGCGCCGGGAGCTCAAGGCCGGTGATTTCGAGGCCGCCGCACGGCTGGACTTCGCTTTCCACCAGCGCATCCTGTTGGCCAGTGGCAATCAGGCGATGGTGAGCATCCTCAGCGCCAGCGCCGAGGTGTTCCTGGAAAGCCAGAAACTACCGTTCATCCGACCGGAACGGGCGATGGAAACCTGGCAGGAGCACCGCAAGATCCTCCGTGCCCTGGCCCGGCGCAGCAGCGCGGCGGCGCACAAATCCATGCAGGAGCACGTGCGTAACGCGGCGTTGCGTACGGGGATCGCCTTTATCACCCCGGTAGCCTCCTGACCCGGCCATATCCAAAATGATGGCGTCCCATAGCAAGAGTCAATCAGCGGCGGCTTCCTGAACGAAGGAAGGGCGGCTATGATGGGCAACGTTTTTTTTGCTTACAACCCGGAGACATCCATGAGCAGCGATCTTATCAAGCACGTCACCGACGCGACCTTTGATGCCGAAGTCCTTCAGGCCCAAGGCCCGGTGCTGGTTGACTACTGGGCTGAGTGGTGCGGCCCTTGCAAAATGATCGCCCCGGTCCTGGACGATATCGCAGCTACCTACGAAGGCAAGCTGACCATCGCCAAGCTGAACATCGACGACAACCAGGAAACCCCGGCCAAGCATGGCGTACGTGGTATCCCGACCCTGATGTTGTTCAAGAACGGCAACGTCGAGGCCACCAAGGTCGGCGCGCTGTCGAAGTCGCAACTGCAAGCTTTCCTCGACGCCAACATCTAAGCGTCGTCAAAAAGCCCCGCAAATTGCGGGGCTTTTTCGTGAAACAGGGCTAGACGCTCCCAAACTCAGGTGGTACATTCGGCCCCGCACTGGTTTCTCCACTGCCCCCTGCAAGCCGTCGCCGACGCATTCCTTTCGATTAGTACGCGATCCTGTCGCCTTCTCTGCGGCGCGGCCTCATTAAGCCAAAAGCTTAATTCCCCCCCTCTATAAATGATTACGTCATTCCTATATGAATCTGACTGAACTCAAGCAAAAGCCGATTACCGACCTGCTCCAACTGGCCGAAGAAATGGGCATAGAAAATATGGCCCGTTCGCGCAAGCAGGACGTGATTTTCTCCCTGCTGAAAAAGCACGCGAAAAGCGGCGAGGAAATCTCCGGTGATGGCGTGCTGGAGATTCTCCAGGACGGCTTCGGCTTCCTCCGCTCTGCAGACGCCTCCTATCTCGCCGGCCCAGACGATATCTACGTCTCGCCGAGCCAGATCCGTCGCTTCAACTTGCGCACCGGTGACACCATCGTTGGCAAGATCCGTCCTCCAAAGGAAGGCGAGCGTTACTTCGCCCTGCTCAAGGTCGACACGATCAACTTCGATCGTCCCGAGAACGCGAAGAACAAGATTCTCTTCGAGAACCTGACGCCGCTGTTCCCGACCGTGCGCATGAAGATGGAAGCCGGCAACGGTTCCACTGAAGACTTGACCGGTCGTGTGATCGACCTGTGCGCCCCGATCGGCAAGGGCCAGCGTGGCCTGATCGTCGCACCGCCGAAAGCCGGTAAGACCATCATGCTGCAGAACATTGCAGCGAACATCGCGCGTAACAACCCTGAAGTTCACCTGATCGTGCTGCTGATCGATGAGCGTCCGGAAGAAGTGACCGAAATGCAGCGCACCGTGCGCGGCGAAGTGGTTGCCTCGACGTTCGATGAGCCGCCAACCCGCCACGTGCAGGTTGCCGAAATGGTGATCGAGAAGGCCAAGCGCCTGGTCGAACACAAGAAGGACGTGGTGATCCTGCTCGACTCCATCACCCGTCTGGCCCGTGCCTACAACACCGTGATTCCGAGCTCCGGCAAAGTGCTCACCGGTGGTGTCGATGCCCACGCCCTGGAGAAGCCGAAACGTTTCTTCGGCGCCGCGCGTAACATCGAAGAAGGCGGCTCGCTGACCATTATCGCCACCGCGCTGGTTGAAACCGGCTCGAAGATGGACGAAGTGATCTACGAAGAGTTCAAGGGTACCGGCAACATGGAACTGCCATTGGACCGTCGCATCGCTGAAAAACGCGTGTTCCCGGCCATCAACATCAACCGCTCCGGCACCCGCCGCGAAGAGTTGCTGACGGCCGACGACGAACTGCAGCGCATGTGGATCCTGCGCAAGCTGCTGCACCCGATGGACGAAGTTGCCGCCATCGAGTTCCTGATCGACAAGCTGAAAACCACCAAGACCAACGACGAGTTCTTCCTGTCGATGAAGCGTAAGTAATACGACGTTTCAGGTCCGAAAGAATGGCGCCCCTAGGGGCGCCATTTTTTTTCGTGTGTTTTTTAAGCATGTTCCAAACGCAAATACGCCGCGATAAGCTGCCAGCCGCCCTCAGAGCAGGTAGGATGTACGCCTATTTTACGGGTGGCATGGTTAATGAAATTCAAGGATCTTCGGGATTTCGTGCAGCAACTTGAGCAGCGCGGAGAGTTGAAACGTATTCAGGTGCCGGTTTCCCCGGTCCTGGAAATGACTGAGATTTGCGACCGCACCCTGCGTAACAAGGGCCCGGCGCTGCTGTTCGAGAACCCCACAGGCTTTGATATCCCGGTGCTCGGCAACCTGTTCGGCACGCCCGATCGGGTGGCGTTCGGCATGGGTGCCGAGTCGGTCAGCGAACTGCGCGAGATCGGCAAGCTGCTGGCGTTCCTCAAGGAGCCCGAGCCGCCCAAGGGCCTCAAGGATGCCTGGTCGAAGCTGCCGATCTTCCGCAAGATCATTGCCATGGCGCCCAAAGTGGTCAAGGACGCGGTGTGCCAGGAGGTGGTCATCGAAGGCGATGATGTCGACCTGGCGATGCTCCCGGTGCAGACCTGCTGGCCTGGCGACGTCGGCCCGCTGATCACCTGGGGCCTGACCGTCACCAAGGGCCCGAACAAAGACCGCCAGAACCTCGGTATCTATCGCCAGCAAGTGATCGGCCGCAACAAGGTGATCATGCGTTGGCTGAGCCACCGTGGCGGCGCGCTGGACTTTCGTGAGTGGTGCGAGAAGCATCCCGGCCAGCCGTTCCCGGTGTCTGTCGCCCTGGGCGCCGACCCGGCCACCATCCTCGGAGCCGTGACGCCGGTGCCCGACAGCCTGTCCGAATACGCCTTTGCCGGCCTGTTGCGCGGCAACCGCACTGAGCTGGTGAAGTGTCGTGGCAACGACCTGCAAGTGCCGGCCACCGCCGAAATCATCCTCGAAGGCGTGATTCATCCGGGCGAGATGGCCGATGAAGGCCCCTATGGCGACCACACCGGCTACTACAACGAAGTCGATAGCTTCCCGGTGTTCACCGTCGAGCGCATTACCCACCGGATCAAGCCGATCTACCACAGCACGTACACCGGCCGCCCGCCTGATGAGCCGGCGATCCTGGGTGTGGCGCTGAACGAAGTGTTCGTGCCGATCCTGCAGAAGCAGTTTCCGGAAATCACCGACTTCTACCTGCCGCCGGAAGGCTGCTCGTACCGCATGGCCATCGTGACCATGAAGAAGTCCTACCCGGGCCACGCCAAGCGCGTCATGCTCGGTGTGTGGTCGTTTTTGCGACAGTTCATGTACACCAAGTTCGTTATTGTCACCGATGACGACATCAATGCCCGGGACTGGAACGATGTGATCTGGGCCATCACCACGCGCATGGACCCCAAGCGCGACACAGTGATGATCGATAACACGCCGATCGACTACCTCGACTTCGCCTCGCCGGTGTCGGGCCTGGGCTCGAAGATGGGCCTGGATGCCACCCACAAGTGGCCGGGTGAAACCACCCGTGAGTGGGGCCGGGTGATCGTCAAGGATGAAGCCGTGACGGCGCGTGTCGATGCGATGTGGAAAGAATTGGGAATAGATTGATGCGTGTAACCCTGCAACCTTCCGGTGCGGTCCTCGACTTGCAGCCGGGCGAGCGGATTCTTGAAGGTGCGCGGCGCCTGGGCTACGAATGCCCGCAGGCGTGCCGCAATGGCGTGTGCCACGTGTGCGCGGCCCTGTTGGTCGAGGGCCGGGTGCAGCAGGCCGGCGAGGTGCGCGATCATGGCGAGTTCTACACCTGCATCGCCGAGCCGCTGGAAGATTGCATCGTGCTATGGGATGGCGTGTTGGCGCCGGGGGAGTTGCCGGTGCGCAAGCTTGCCTGTCAGTTGAGCGAGTGCGTGGACCTGGGTGGCGATGTGTGGCGCGTGCGCCTGCGTGCGCCGGCCGGCAAGGCGCTGCGCTATCACGCTGGCCAGTACCTGATGATCGAACGCGAAAACGGCGAGAAATCGGCGTTTTCCCTGGCGTCGGCGCCCCATGCCGGGCGCGAGCTGGAGCTGCATGTGCTGGTGCGCGAAGACAGTGCCCGCAGCCTGATCGAGCAGTTGCAGCGCAACCAGATGGCGCGGGTCGAGCTGCCGTTTGGCGATACCCACCTGGCCGAGCTGCCCGACGGGCCGCTGGTGCTGATCGCGGCCGGCACCGGCATGGCGCAGATGCACAGCCTGATCGAGCACTGCCGGGCCAGCGGTTTCAAGCACCCGGTGCATCTGTACTGGGGCGTGCGCCGTCCCGAAGATTTCTACCAGGTCGAACATTGGGAGCAGTGGCAGCAATTGCCCAACTTGTTCCTGCACAAAGTGGTCAGCGACCTGTGCGGTTGGGAAGGGCGTTGTGGCTTGTTGCATGAGGCGGTGTGCGAAGACATAACCGACCTCAAGGCTGTGCATGTCTACGCCAGCGGTTCGCCGGCGATGATCTATGGCACGCTGGATGCGCTGGTCAACGCCGGCATGGATGCACATCAGATGCGCGCCGACGTATTTGCCTACGCCCCTCGCGCCTGAGGCGCCGATCAAACTGTGGGAGCGGGCTTGCCCGCGATAGCGGTGTATCAGTCACCGACGATATTGACTGAACCAACGCTATCGCGGGCAAGCCCGCTCCCACAGGGGATCTGCGCATGGCAGGGAATTTTGGTACCGCCACAAATCAAATATGGGGGCGGGCAAGCTCCCACATCGGATTGTGTCTACTCAGGTGCGCGGCCTCAGAAGCGCACGCCCGTGGTCACCATCGCCGCATTGAACCCCAGCAGCACAAGCTCTGCCGCCATCGGCCCATAGTGCGCGCCTACCGACGGAATGATCACTGGTGCCACGCCGTAGCGGTTCAGCGGGATCTTGTCGCGGTATTTGCCGCGATAGCCCTGGATCGCCCCGCCGGTCAGCTTCAGGTACACCGGATAGTTGGCCATGTCATAGCGCTTGCCCGCATAGGCGTAATACGAGCGCTGGCGAAACGAGTTGCGAAAGGTCGCACCGCCATACACCCAGCCCGAAGCGTCATTGCGCTCCAGGCCGATCAGGTCCTGGTGGTTGTTGTGCTCGGGGTCCGGCGCAAAGTGCCGGGTGTAGACGCTGGTCTGGGCGTACCAGAAGCCTTTGTCGTCGTTGGCGGGTGTTTCGGCGGCCAGGGCGGTGGTGGCCTGCGCCAGGAGCAGCAGGCCAGAAAGTCGGTTTTTCATGGGGCGACCTCGATAGTCGGTTAATGCGCGGCTAAGTGGGGTCGTGACGCGGGCCTATCTTGAGGCCAGGTCGCCCGTAAAGGCTGAACCGGTGCTGAAACAACGACGTTTACCGGGGCAATCCTGACGAATGGGGCCCATTGCTTATGCTTTCTCTTATTCTTAAAAGATATTTATTCGTCAAGATAAATATCATTAAGCTATATGTCATCGGGCCACCGACTTTCTGCCAATAACCAGTAAATGACCGCCACCGTCCGCCACACGGATCGATCGTATGAACTCAGGGCATTGACGTTCTGACTTTTGATTGCAAGGGGAGCGGTATGGGGAGCTACAACAAACACGCGCTGTACACGGCGATTTTGTCAGCCAATTTGCTGACCGCCGTGGGATTCAATCCAGTAATCGCCGCTGAAACGACGACTGCGGACGCACCAAAACTCGACACGGTGATCGTCACCGGCACTCGTGCCCAAGAACGCACGGCCAGCGCCTCATTGTCACCAATTGATGTTATTTCCGGCGAAAGTCTGCGCAGTACCGGCTCCGATGAGCTGGGTGCTGTACTGGCGCGGCTGATTCCTTCCATCAACTTCCCACGCCCCAGCCTGGTGGACGGCGCCGAACTGGTGCGCCCGGCGCAACTGCGCGGCCTGTCGCCGGATCAGGTGCTGGTGCTGGTCAATGGCAAGCGGCGCCACACCAGTGCCTTCGTCAACCTGGGCGGGGCGGTCGGTCGCGGTTCGGCCCCGGCAGACTTGAATGCCATCCCGCTGTCGGCGGTCGACCATATCGAAGTGCTGCGCGATGGCGCGTCGGCCCGCTACGGCTCTGACGCGATTGCCGGGGTGATCAACGTGATCCTCAAGCAGACCGACCATGGAGGCGCGGTTTCCAGCAAGTTCGGGCAATACAAGAAAGGCGACGGGATCCAGCGCAACATCAGCGGCAATACCGGCCTGGCAGTGGGCGAGAATGGGTTTATCAACCTCTCCGCCGAAGGCGCCGACAATGACTACACCAATCGCGCCGGCCACGATTACCGCCCGGCCAGCGTCGGCTCTACCACGTACGGCCAGCGAGTGTTCCGCCAGGGCGAACCCTCGACCAACGAAGGCAAGCTGTGGTTGAACGCCGGCTATGCCTTCAACGATGCTGCCGAGTTCTACACCTTTGGTGGCTACAGTAAGCGGCGCGGCGAGACGGCGGCGTTTTACCGGGCGAGCAATGCGTCCAACAACATCCCGGCGCTCAACCCCAATGGCTACTTGCCGCTGATCCGTGGCAACCTCGAAGACACCTCGCTGGTGGCCGGCCTGCGTGGGCAGTTGGCGTATGACTGGCACTACGACCTGTCGGCCAACTACGGCAAGAACCAGTACGAACTGCGCACCGAAACCATCAACACCTCCCTGGGCCTGGCGACGCCGCGCAAGTTCGACAACGGCACCCTGAGCAACGAACAGAAGCAGCTCAGCCTGGACCTCTCCCGGGAGTTCGACCTTGGTTGGTTGCCGTACCCGGTGTCGGTGGCCTTCGGTGGCGAATACCTGCACCAGGGCTATGAGATTGAAGCGGGTGAGCCGGCGTCCTACTACCAGACCGGCAGTTCGGGCCTCGGCGGTTTCCGTGATGCCGACGCCGGCAGCACCTCGCGCCACAACTGGGCGCAATACCTGGACCTGGAAACCAATTTCACCGAGAAGCTCGGGGTTTCGGCGGCGGTGCGCCATGAGGACTACAGCGACTTTGGCTCCAACGTCAGCGGCTCGCTGTCGGCACGCTATGACTTCACCCCGCAGGTGGCCCTGCGCGGCAGCATTTCCAATGGCTTTCGCGCACCGTCCCTGGCCCAGCAGAACTTTGCCTACACCTCGTCGCAGTTGATCGGCAACACTATCCAGGAAGCCGGCACGTTCCCGGCCACCAGCCAGGTCGCCCGCCTGCTCGGCGCCGAAGACCTCAAGGCCGAAAAGTCGCGCAACTACAGCCTGGGCCTGGTGCTGGAGCCCGCGGATAACCTGACGGTGACGGTCGACGTGTACCGTATCGATATCCGCGACCGTATCAGCCTGTCGTCCAACCTCGCGCTCAACGCTGCGACTCGCGCTTATCTGCAGGCCAACGGTGTCGGCAACATCGACTACACCACCGCCCGTTACTTCACCAATGCCACCGACACCAGCACCGATGGTGTCGACCTGGTGGCCAACTACCGCTACCAACTGGATAACGGCATCCGCTGGAACAGCACTGTGGGCTACAACTACAACCACACCAAGGTCACGGACGTGAAGGCCAACCCGGCCATTCTCGATAGCCTGGGCGCCAACCTGGTGCGGGTCGACCGGCGCGAGCGCATCGGCTTGCTGGGCGACACCACGCCCCAGCACAAGCTGAGCCTGGCCAACGATTTCACCTTCGGCAACTGGGCGCTGCACAGCAACCTGGTGCGTTATGGCGAATTCACCAGCTACCAGGCAGACAAGGTCAACGACCAGACCTTCAAGGCCGCCTGGGTGCTGGACCTGTCGGCTGACTACAAATTGCACAACTGGACCTTCACCGTGGGCGGCGACAACGTGACCGACAAATACCCGGAAAAGCTCAATGCCTACGCCAGCAGTGGCGGCAACCTGGCCTATAGCACTTTTTCGCCTTACGGTTACAGCGGCGCGTTCTATTACGGTAAAGTCGCCTATAACTGGTAATGCACAGGAGACCTAAGCGATCTGCCATGACCGTTATTGAATCCGAACGTCTGCAATTGGCTTACCCACCGCGGCTCGATCTGGGGCCGCAACTCACTCACGAACAATTGATGAGCTCGATGCAAGCCACCATGGGCCTGCACAAGGGTGGGCCGGTCTGGCTGTTTGCGTATGGCTCGCTGATCTGGCGTCCCGAGTGTTCGGCGACCCAGCGCCTGCGCGCCCGGGTCCATGGGTATCACCGGGGCCTGTACCTGTGGTCCCACGAGCACCGGGGCACGCCGGAGTTGCCGGGGCTGGTGTTTGGCCTGGATCGTGGTGGCTCGTGCAGCGGCTTTGCCTACCGCCTGCCGGAGGATCAACTGGAGGCCTCGCTCTATGCCTTGTGGCAGCGCGAGATGCCTTACCCATCGTATCGGCCACATTGGCTCAGTTGCCGGCTTGAAGACGGCAGCCAGGTGCAGGCGTTGGGTTTTGTGCTGGAGCGGCACCTGCCCAGCTACGCCGGCAACTTGCCCGACAGCGTGCTGAACCAGGTATTTGAAAGCGCTTGCGGGCGTTACGGCACCACTCGCGATTATGTCGAGCAGACCGTCAACGCCCTGCGTAGCCACGCCATGCCAGATAAAAATCTGGAGGCGCGGCTCAAGCGATGTGCCAAAGGCGTCGCGGCGATTAACGCGCCGAGCTGACGCTATTGGTGTGCCACAGGGTTGGGATCAGGAACGCGATGGCCAGCAGGCACGCGCCGATCAGCAGCACAAAGCCGCCGTCCCAGCCGAAGTGGTCCACGGTGTAGCCCATGGCCGCACTGGCCGCTACCGAACCGCCCAGGTAACCGAACAGGCCGGTAAAGCCTGCCGCCGTACCAGCGGCTTTCTTCGGCGCCAGCTCCAGCGCCTGCAGGCCGATCAACATCACCGGGCCGTAGATCAAAAAGCCAATGGAGAACAGCGCGATCATGTCGACCATCGGGTTGCCTGGCGGGTTGAGCCAGTACACCAGGGTCGCCACGGTCACCAGGGCCATGAACACAATGCCGGTCAGGCCACGGTTGCCACGGAAGATCTTGTCCGACATCCAGCCGCACAGCAGCGTGCCGGGAATCCCCGCCCATTCGTAGAAGAAGTACGCCCACGACGACTTGTCGACGGTGAAGTGCTTGGCTTCCTTGAGGTAGGTCGGTGCCCAGTCCAGCACGCCATAGCGCAGCAGGTAGACGAACACGTTGGCGAAGGCGATGTACCAGAGCATTTTGTTGCGCAGCACGTACTTGACGAAGATTTCCTTGGCGCTGAATTCGTCTTCGTGGCTGGCGTCGTAGCCTTCCGGGTAGTCGTTCTTGTACTTCTCGATAGGCGGCAGGCCCACCGACTGCGGGGTGTCGCGCATGGTGATGAAGGCAAACGCCGCCACTGCCAAGGCTACGGTGGCCGGCACGTAGAACGCTGCGTGCCAGTCGTTGAACCAGGCCATGCCCAACAGGAACAGCGGGCCGATCAGGCCGCCGCCGACGTTATGCGCCACGTTCCATACCGACACCACGCCGCCGCGTTCTTTCTGCGACCACCAGTGCACCATGGTCCGCCCGCTTGGCGGCCAGCCCATGCCCTGGGCCCAGCCGTTGATGAACAGCAAAATGAACATCATGGTCACGCTGGAGGTTGCCCAAGGCGCGAAACCGAAAATGAACATCACCCCGGCCGATACCAGCAGGCCAAACGGCAGGAAATAGCGCGGGTTGGAGCGGTCGGACACCAGGCCCATGAGGAACTTGGACAGGCCGTAGGCAATGGCGATTGCCGACATGGCCAAGCCCAGTTGACCACGGGTGTAACCCTCGTCGATCAGGTACGGCATGGCCAGGGAGAAGTTTTTGCGCAGCAGGTAGTAACCCGCGTAGCCAAAGAAAATACCGGCGAAGATCTGCCAGCGCAGTCGTCGGTAGGTACTGTCGATCTTTTCTTCAGGCAGGGGTGCCTGGTGTGGGGCAGGACGAAAGAAAGCAAACATTCAAGAGCTCCAAATTTCTTGTTTTGACTGCGGATGCGAATGTTACAGTTTCGTTACCGAAAATAGCATCGCCTCTTATCCGCAAACACAGGAAACCGGAGTAATTGCATGTTCTTTTACGAACATGTCGCCAATAGACAAGTATGGGTCGTAACCAGATTCTTCAGAACACCGCAGACCCACTGTAGGAGCTGGCTTGCCTGCGATAGTGGTGGATCAGTTACCAACGATGTAGCTGGCCCACCGCTATCGCAGGCAAGCCAGCTCCTACATTGATTGCATTTCAAATCACTGGCGGACCTGCACGACCACCTTGCCCACCGCCCTGCGCTGCCCCAGGTCATTGATCGCCTGCGCCGCGTTATCCAGCGGATACACCTGCGACACCAGCGGCTTCAACTTGCCCTGCGCATACCAACTGAACAACTGCTGGAAATTCGCCGCGTTATCCTGCGGCTGGCGCTGGGCGAACGAGCCCCAGAACACCCCGAGCACCGCCGCGCCCTTGAGCAGCGCCAGGTTCACCGGTAGTTCAGGGATGCGCCCGCTGGCAAACCCCACCACCAGCAGGCGGCCGTTCCAGGCAATGGCGCGGATGGCCTGGTCAAACAGATCGCCACCCACCGGGTCGTAGATCACGTCGGCGCCGTTGCCATCGGTCAGGCGTTTGATTTCATCCTTGAGGTTGCTTTCGCTGTAGTTGATCAACTCATCGGCCCCGGCAGCCTTGGCCACGGCCAGCTTGTCGGCGCTGCTGGCGGCGGCGATCACCCGGGCACCCATGGCCTTGCCGATTTCCACGGCGGCCAGTCCGACGCCACCGGACGCGCCCAGTACCAGCAGGGTCTCGCCAGCGGCCAGATGGCCACGCTGGGTGAGGGCGTGCATCGAAGTGCCGTAGGTCATGCTGAAGGCAGCGGCGGTATTGAAATCCATGCTCGGTGGGATCGGCAGCACGTTATAGCCCGGCACCGCGACCTGCTCGGCAAAGCTGCCCCACCCGGTCAACGCCATGACCCGGTCGCCGACCTTGAGGTGGCTGACCTTTTCCCCGACCTCGCTGACCACACCTGCCGCTTCGCCACCCGGCGAGAACGGGAAGGGTGGCTTGAACTGGTACTTGCCCTCGATGATCAGCGTGTCCGGGAAATTCACCCCGGCGGCGTGCACATCCAGCAGGATCTCGTTCTTCTTGATCGCCGGGCTTTCGACGTCTTCCAACACCAGGGTTTCGGCAGGGCCGAAGGCTTTGCACAGCACGGCTTTCATCGGACTATTCCTTTTGGCGTATTGGCCGATAAGTGTAGGTGGGTAAGGTCACGGGTCAACGAGCATGCCCCGGCCTGATAAGTCGCCATAAGCTTGTGCTCTGCCTTGCTAGCGTTATGCTACTGGCCACCGAATATGAGGAATGAACTGTGAAAGCGTGGATCCTGTTGATGCTGGCCCTGACGTTGCCGATGGCAGCCCATGCCGAAGAAGCCAAGGAAGGCGAAGCGCCCAAGGTCAGCTATTACAGCCTGACGCCGCCTTTTGTCGGCAACTACGCCCTGGATGGCGGCCCGAAACTGCGGGTATACAAGGCCGACGTGGCCCTGCGCGTGACCGGCCCGGAAGCGGCGGCGGCGATCAAGGCCAATGAGCCGCTGATTCGCAATCAACTGGTGGCGTTGTTTACCCAGCAGACAGTCGAGAGCATGGGCAGTGTCGAGGGCAAGGAGAAGTTGCGCCAGGAAGCGCTGAAGCAGGCTCAGCAAGTGATGAACGATGAGACGGGCAAGCCGGTGGTTGAGGATTTGTTGTTTAACAACCTGATCATTCAATAGGTCAGAGTGGGGGAGCTTTTGATGGTTTAAAAAACCAGCAACTAAGTTGCTGGTTGTAATAGTTAGTACACAGTGAGCTTCAGTATTTTTCTATCTGTTCTCCATACCCCCTCGGGGGGCGCGTCGAAGATAAAGTAGAAAGTGAAAAATAGTGCTGTGTTGGCTGTTTGGTAGCTCATTGATGAACCCCAAGAGTGCCATTGGCCATCTTGTGGAGGGTTGACTGACAATGTGGGGCCGCTGGGGCCGTCGGTGTCTCTGGTGATTTCGAAGCGGGGGTTTTTACCCGTTACCGCAGTACGCTCGAATAGATATCTGAGCGCAGTTATCGTGTAGACATTACTTCTCCAGGTGTATTCAACCTCTATCGCTCCTTTATATCCATGCAATGAATACTCCCCTGTAACTGTTGTTTTTCCGTTGGGGTTATTCGAGTCGATCTTAATCTCTATGACCTCTGGGGTGGCAGCGTCGCTGGAGCCACTGTTATCCGAATCTGATTTATTGACCATTTTCGCTCTCCCGGGGTGCTACGGCGATAAGTTCGTGGTTGGCTGTTCAAGCTAACAAGGGGAGAGGAATGCCGGCTACTGTCATAAATGACAGTTTTTTATTTTGTTTTTTAATAGGCTTAGTGGTTTTTATAATTTACAAGTGATAGTTCAAGACGCCAGACTCTTCCTGAACCGCGCCAACGCCACCGCAAAAAACAGCAACCCAATTCCCGCCAGCGCCAGCAAATCCGGCCACACCACGCTCACCCCCGCATCCCGGAACAGAATCGCCGCACTCAAACTCACAAAGTGCGTGGACGGCGAGCCCTGCATCACCCATTGCAACCATTCGGGCATGCTGTCCAACGGCGTACTGCCGCCTGATAACAGCAGCATCGGAATGATCACCGGGATCGCCAGCAAGCCGAACTGCGGCGTCGAGCGGGCGAGGGTGGCAAGGAAGATGCCCAAGGCGGTGCTGGCAAACAGGTATAACGCCGTCACCAGCAGGAACAGGCTCAACGAGCCGGCCAGCGGCACGCCGAGCAGGCCCTTGACCACCACTTCCAGGGACAGCCAGGTACACAGCACCACCACCAGCATATTGCTCCAGATTTTTGCCAGCATGATTTCCAGGGCGGTCAGCGGCAGCACCAGCAAATGGTCGAGGGTGCCGTGCTCGCGTTCGCGCAGCAGGGCGGTGCCGGTCAGTACGATGGCGAGGATGGTGATGTTGTTGACGATCTGGATCACCGCCAGGAACCAGCCACCTTCCAGGTTGGTGTTGAACAACGCGCGGGTGGTGAGGGCCGCTGGCGCGCGCTGGCTGGCGTCGGACTGGCCACCGTAGGTCAGCAGTTCGCGCTGGAAAATCCGCCCTATATAGCCCGCGCCCATAAACGCCTGGCTCATGGCCGTGGCATCCACGTTGACCTGCACGCTCGGCTGGCGTCCGGCCAACAGGTCGGCCTGGAAATTGGCCGGCACGTTGATCACGAAAGTGTACTGGCCGCTGTCCATGACCTTGTCCAACTGGTCGTAGGGCAGTGGCACGGCAGGCTGGAACTCCGGTGGCTGCAGGGCTTCGGCCAACTGGCGCGACAATTGGCCGTGGTCTTCATCGACAAAGGCCACACTGGCGTTGTGCACGCCAATCACCGAGCCGGCCGCCGGCATGTAGATGGCGACGGTGAAGGCATAGAACAGAAACAGCAGCAGCACGCTGTCGTGGCGCAGGCTGGTGAGCTCTTTGACTCCCAGGCGCAGGATATGGGCGAACTTGTGCATCAGGCCTCCTGCTTCTTGAGCATGACCAGGCTCAGCCCGGTGAACCCCAGGAAAAACCCGAACAGCGCCAGGCACTGGGGCCACAGTTGGCGCAGGTCCAGGGCTTTGGTGAAGGTGCCGACGGCGACATCCAGGAAGTAACCGGCGGGAAACAACATCCCCATCAGCGCCGCCGCCCCTTCCAGGGACGAGCGCGGCACGATCAACCCGGAGAACTGGATGGTCGGCAGGCTGGTGATGATCATGGTGCCGAGGATCGCCGCGATCTGGGTGCGGGTGAACGCGGAAATCAGCAGGCCCATGCTGGTGGTGGCCAGCACATACAGCAGGCCGCCAAACGCCAGGGTCAGGCCGCTGCCCTTGAACGGCACGCCGAACAGCCAGCGGTTCATCGCCACCAGCAAGGCCAGGTTGATCAGGCTGATCACCAGGTACGGCGCCTGTTTGCCAAGGAGGAACTCCAGGCGGGTAAGGGGCGTGGCGTAGAAGTTGGTGATCGAGCCCAGTTCCTTCTCGCGCACGATGCCCAGGGCGGTGAGCATGGCCGGGATAAACGCCAGGATCAGCGCCATCACACCCGGGCCGATGGCATTTACGCTGACCACGTCCTGGTTGTAGCGAAAGCGCGTTTCCAGCTTGGCCGCGGCCGGTTGGGACAGCGGTGTGCTGTTGAGTTCGGCCAGTTGCTGCAGGTTGGCCTGGTGTACGGCTTCTACATAATTGCGGCTGGTCTCGGCGCGAAACGGCATACCTCCATCGAGCCAGGCGGCCACCGCTGGTTGGCGCCCGGCGTAGAGGTCGCGGCCAAAGCCGGGCGGAATTTCCAGGGCCAGTTTGATTTCCGAACGTTGCAGGCGCCGGTGCAGCTCGGCCGAATCAGTGATCGGCGGCTGTTCGGCGAAGTAGCGCGAACTGCGAAAGGCCTCCAGATAGGCGCGGCTTTGCGGCGTCTGGTCCTGGTCATACACGGCGAAGGCGAGCTTCTCCACGTCCAGGGAAATGCCGTAGCCGAAGATCACCATCATGAAAATCGCCCCGAGCAGGGCAAAGGCCATGCGCACTTTGTCGCGCAGCAGTTCCTTGCCTTCACGGCTGGCCACCGCCAGCAGGCGCGCCAGG
Source organism: Pseudomonas sp. WS 5021 (assembly GCF_012985535.1). NCBI lineage: Bacteria > Pseudomonadati > Pseudomonadota > Gammaproteobacteria > Pseudomonadales > Pseudomonadaceae > Pseudomonas > Pseudomonas sp. WS 5021. The sequence goes on from NZ_JAAQWP010000003.1 coordinate 412,808, forward strand.
CTGAAGCCGCGCTTGCTGACGGGCGGCGTGGTCGGCGTGCTGACGCTCGCGCTGGGCGCGGCGGTTTCCGGGGTTTTTTGGGCTTGCTCCAGGCAGGTGACGAACGCGGCTTCCAGGGTCTCGCCGTGGAATTGTCGTTGCAGGGCATCTGGCGTGTCGCAGGCCAGCACCTTGCCTGCGTGCATCAACGAGATGCGGTCGCAGCGCTGGGCTTCGTTCATAAAGTGGGTGGAGAGGAAAATCGTCACCCCTTGCTCGCGGGACAACTCCACCAGCAAGCGCCAGAAATCGTCGCGTGCGGCGGGGTCCACACCGGAGGTGGGTTCGTCGAGGATCAGCACTTCCGGGCGATGCAGCACCGCCACGGCCAGGGACAGGCGCTGGCGCAAGCCCAGGGGCAACTCGCCGGAGGGTTGTTCGGCGACGCTGCCCAGGTCAAAACGCTGGATCAATTCTTCGATGCGTGGGCCGCTGTCGGCCTTGGGCAGGTCAAATAGCTGTGCGTGCAGCACCAGGTTCTGGCGCACGCTGAGTTCGCCGTACAGCGAGAAGCTCTGGGACATGAAACCCACGCGCTTGCGGGTCGCCAGGTCCTTGGCATTCACCGGGTTGCCCAGCAGCGTGGCGCTGCCTTCACTGGCCGGCATCAGCCCGGTGAGGACTTTCATGGTGGTGGTCTTGCCGCAGCCGTTGGAGCCGAGAAAGCCGAAGATCTCGCCACGGCCAATGGCGAAGCTGACTTTGTTGACAGCGGTGAAGTCGCCAAAACGCAGGGTCAGGTCGTGGGCTTCGATGGCGATATCGGTGTTGTCGTTAGCCCGAGGGGGGATCACCAGCGGCTGGTTGTTGTGCGCGCTGTCGCCCTGGAAATGGGTGAACGCGTCATCCAGCTTGCCACTGGGCGTAACAGCAGCCAGGTCACGGCTCAGGCCATCGGCAATCAGCTTGCCGCGGTCGAGCATCAGGCAGTGCTCGAACTGCTCGGCTTCTTCCATGTAGGCCGTGGCCACCAGCAGCGTCAGTTGTGGGCGCTCGCTGCGTACGGTTTCTACCAGTTCCCAGAAGCGCCGGCGTGACAAAGGGTCGACGCCGGTAGTCGGTTCATCGAGGATCAGCAGGTCCGGATCGTGGATCAGCGCGCAGCACAGCCCCAGTTTTTGCTTCATCCCGCCCGACAGCTTGCCCGCGGGGCGGTCGGCGAAGCGTGCCAGGTCGGTGGCCAGCAACAGGTTGTGCATGCGCTGGTCGCAATCGGCTGTGGACAGGCCAAACAGGGTGGCGAAAAAACGGATGTTCTCGCTGATGGACAGCTCTGGATACAGGTTGCCGCCCAGGCCCTGGGGCATAAAGGCGATCAACGGGTACAGGCTGTTGCGGTGGCGGCGGTCTTCGATGGAACCGCCCAGCACCTGCAAGTCACCGGTCTGCAGCTTTTTGACCCCGGCGATCAAGCCCAGCAGGCTCGACTTGCCCGCGCCATCGGGGCCGATCAGGCCGCAGCGGGTGCCAGCCGGCAGGCTGAAGGCGATGTCGATCAGCGCCTGTTGCTTGCCGTAGCGGTGGTTGATGCCCGTGGCGTGCAGCGCCAGCCCGTTCATTGCAGGTTGGCCGGCCAGTCCAGGTCGGCAGTGCGCACGTAGCCGGCGCCGGGCATGCCGGGCTTGGCCTGGGGCACGGCGCTTGGTTGAGTCAGGCGCAGCTTGACGCGAAACACCAGTTTCTGGCGCTCGTCGCGGGTTTCCACTTCTTTGGGGGTGAACTGGGATTTGGCCGCGACAAAGCTGATTTTCGCTGGCAGCGGCTGATCCGGCAGGGCATCGAGCACGATCCGCGCTTCACTGCCCACGGTCAGGCGACCGGTGACGGAGGCGGGCAGGTAGAGGTTCATGTACTGGTCATTCGGATCGATCAGCAACAACACCCGCCCACCGGCGCCGAGCACTTCGCCAGGTTCGGCCAGGCGCAGTTGAATGATGCCGTCGATGGGCGCGCGCAGGCTGCTGTCGTCGATTTCGCTGGTCAGTTGCGTCACCTGGGCCTCGGCGGCACCAATGGCGGCCTTGACCGCATTCACCTGGGCCTGGGCGGCCACCACCGCCGCATTGCCGGTGTTCTGGCGTGCCTGCTGCTGGTCGATCAACTGCGCGCTGGCGAAACCGCGGCGGTACAGCTCTTGGGTGCGCTTGAGTTCCTGGCTGGCCAGCAGGTTCTCGCTCTGGCGCAATTGCACGTTGGCTTCGGCAGCGGCGAAGTTCTCCTTGGCCCGCAGTACTTCGGCTTCGGCCTGGGAACGCTGGGCTTCCAGGGTGCGGGTGTCGATACGCGCCAGCAGTTGGCCCTTGAGCACCTTGTCGCCTTCATCGACCCGCACCTCGGCCAAGCGGCCGGGGATCTTGGTGGCGATCTGCACTTCGGTGGATTCCAGTCGGCCGTTGCCCATGCTCAAGCCTTCCGGCAGGCGGTCGAGGGTGGACTTCCAGTAACCGAAGCCGCCGGCGGCCACCAACAGCAAAATCAGGAGAAAGGCGAAGAATTGCGAACTGCGATGTGACGTCGACATGGGTGCATCCTGCGGTGTTAGCGTCCTAGTTTGCCGGGATCGTAACCGATAGCCGTTGATACCGGTCAAATGAATACCTTTAGGCGTTAGCGCAGCGCCATGACCGCCGCCCATTGCTCCGCTGTGACTGGCATCACTGACAGGCGACTGCCTTTTTGCACCAGCGGCAATTCGGCCAGGGCTGTCTGTTGCTTGAGGTAACCCAGCCCGAGGACTTTGGGGAAGGTTTCGACGTGGGCCACGGTGATGGCGCTCCACGGATTCTTCTCGGTGGTGGCCTTGGCATCGAAGTAATGGCTATCAGGCTCCAGCGCGGTCGGGTCGGGGTAAGCCGCTTCGATGATTTTCCCTACGCCGGCAATGCCCGGTTCCGGGCAACTGGAGTGGTAAAAGAAGAACGCGTCGCCCACGGCCATGGCCCGCAGGAAATTGCGCGCCTGGTAATTGCGCACGCCGTCCCAGCGCGCCTCGCCGAGTTTTTCCAGGCCCTTGATGGACAGCTCATCGGGCTCGGATTTCATCAGCCAATAGGCCATGGTTTTGCTCCTTTGCAGGGGATTGGGCAGCTTGTCTGTCAATTTCATGACAAACCGACGGTCGGTTGACGCCAAGGTTTGCGTGTTGGTTCACGTTAACGCAGAATGCCGGGATTTTAAGCTTGACGCAGCTGGAACGGACTACTTTGGAACGTTGCCGTCATCGTGTGTGATATGCCTGAAGGGGGGCAATCGATGAAACGCAAACCGGATTTACTATGGATTTTGGTTATTTTGTTCGGTCTGGGCGTCGTGACCACCGGGTATGCGCAAAGCCTATGGTCGAACAAGACCCAAGCCCCGGTTGAATTTGCACAGCAGCAACAACAAACCTTCAAGCGTTGACGCTATTTCGGCGCCGTTGAGTCCAGCGGCGTCCCCTCTGCGACATACCATCTTCTATCGGTAACGGTGCCATTCAACGGCACATCCCAGCTTGCCTGCGCCAGGCGTTCGACCTTCTGGCACTCATGGGCCAGCCCCAGTAGCGTCGGCTTGCGCCACGACGAGCGGCGCGCCAGGTACGCCAGGCTGCGATCGTAAAAACCGCCGCCCATGCCCAGCCGCCCGCCCGCGTCATCAAAACCCACCAACGGCAGCAGCACCAGGTCCAGGGCCCAGACCTTGCGCTGGCGCCCGACATTGACCCGTGGCTCAAGAATGCCAAAGCGGTTGGGCGCAAGCTTTTCCCCAGGGCGCACGCGTTGGAACACCATCTTGGTCCGAGGCCAGGCGCTGAGCACTGGCAGGTAGGTGGCCTTGCCCCGGCGCTGGGCAGCGCGCAGCAGCAAGCGCGGATCGATTTCGCCATCCGTCGACAGGTACAGGGAGATATGTTTGGCCCGGCGAAACAGCGGGTGCTGTGCCAGTTGCCGATACAGGCCAAGCGCGGCCTGGCGTTGCTCGCTCGGCGTCAGGGCGCGGCGGGCCTTGCGCAACATGCGTCGAAGGTGCGGACGGGAAAGTGGCGCAGGTTCGGTCATGGTGTTCGGCTCATAAAACAATGCCAGTCCGGGGACTGGCATTGAGTTTGGGAATCAGGCTCCCCGACAGAACCGCTGTCGACTTAGCCCTTGAACCCGAAAGTTCAAGGTGGAAGATGCAGTAGGCTTTAAGGCTTTCCGTCTAGCGGACATGCACACCAGCCCAACGTGCAACTTCCAGGGTAGTGCGAATCGGCTCAGGGACATCGCCGACTGGCAAGCACGCCAGGGAGTGAGGCGAGTATACCCGAAATAGACGCGGCGATCAGCCCTTGGGTGGTTCCTGGTCGGTAGAAAGCACCAGGTCGACGCGCTCGAGCAGGTCACGCACTTGCTCGCGTGTCGAACCACTGGCCTGTACGTCAGGGCGTTCCTGCTTATGCAGCAAATCGTGGGTAATGTTCAGCGCGGCCATCACGGCGATACGGTCGGCGCCGATGACTTTGCCGCTGCTGCGGATTTCACGCATCTTGCCATCCAGGTAGCGGGCGGCGCTCACCAGGTTGCTGCGCTCCTCCTGGGGGCAGATGATCGAATACTCTTTGTCGAGAATCTGCACGGTGACGCTATTGCTTGAACTCATGAGTCTTGCTCCAGGGCCTTCAGGCGCGAAATCATCGATTCGACCTTACGCCGGGCGATTTCGTTTTTTTCAATGAGGTGCGCGCGTTCCTCGCGCCAGGTCTTTTCCTGAGCTAATAGGAGTCCGTTTTGACTCTTTAGTTGCTCGACCCGGGTAATTAGCAATTCGAGTCTGGCCATCAGCGCTTGCAAGTCGGCGTCTTCCATAGGGTTCCACTGGATTTGTCTGATGAATGGCAACTGCAGGATAAACGATCTGACGCCCTTGATAGTCGGGTGCGTCTGCCGGTGCTAGGATACAGCGCTTCATTCTAGACATCGCGCCGCCTGGCGCCTAGCTCATCATGCCTATTCAGAACTCCCCGTACGACGCTTTTTCCAAACTGCTGAGCTCCAGCGGTCACCCTTGCTCGCCTGCCGAACTGCATGGCGTGCTGCTGGGCCGTAGCTGCACCGGCGTCGGTTTTGACGCCGACAACTGGCTGGCCGACGTGGCCGAGCTGCTGGAAACCGAGCCTACCGAAAACGTGCGCAACGCGTTGATCGGCCTGCAAGAAATGGTTAAAGGCGAACTGACCGGTGATGACGTCACCGTGGTCCTGCTGCTGCCAACCGACGATGCGTCGCTCACCGAGCGTGCCGCTGCACTGGGCCAATGGTGCCAGGGTTTCCTCCATGGCTTTGGCGTGAACGCCGGCGGCCTGGAGCTGAGCACCGACGCCAAGGAAGTGTTGCAGGACCTCGCAGCCATCTCCCAGGTGCAAGATGCCCTGGAAGAATCCGAAGACGGCGAAGGCGACTATATGGAAGTCATGGAATACCTGCGCGTCGCGCCGTTGCTGCTGTTCACCGAGAACAAAAAGTCTGCTGAACCTGCTGCAACCAAGCCGTCGCTGCACTAAGAGAGGGAACCCACCTGCCCATGATCCATATCCCCAAAGCGGAATACACCCGCCGCCGCAAGGCGCTCATGGCGCAGATGGAACCCAACAGCATCGCGATCCTGCCGGCCGCTGCCGTGGCGATCCGCAACCGTGATGTCGAGCACGTGTACCGCCAGGACAGCGACTTCCAGTACCTGAGCGGCTTCCCCGAGCCCGAAGCGGTGATTGTGCTGATGCCTGGGCGCATTCACGGCGAATACGTGCTGTTCTGCCGTGAACGCAACGCCGAGCGCGAATTGTGGGACGGCCTGCGCGCTGGCACCGAAGGCGCGATTCGCGAATACGGCGCCGACGATGCGTTCCCGATTACCGATATCGACGACATCCTGCCCGGCCTGATCGAAGGCCGCGACCGGGTGTACTCGGCCATGGGCAGCAATGCCGAATTCGACCGGCACCTGATGGAGTGGATCAACGTGATCCGCTCCAAGGCGCACCTCGGTGCGCAGCCGCCGAACGAATTCGTTGCCCTGGATCATCTGCTGCACGACATGCGCCTGTATAAATCCGCCGCAGAAGTGAAGGTCATGCGCGAAGCCGCGCGGATTTCCTGCGCGGCCCATATTCGGGCGATGCAGGCCAGCCGCGCCGGGTTGCATGAGTTCAGCCTGGAAGCCGAGTTGGACTACGAATTCCGCCGGGGCGGGGCGAAGATGCCGGCCTATGGCTCCATCGTCGCCTCGGGGCGCAACAGTTGCATCCTGCACTACCAGCAGAATGACGCGCTGCTCAAGGACGGGGACCTGGTGTTGATCGACGCCGGTTGTGAAATCGACTGCTATGCCAGCGATATCACCCGCACCTGGCCGGTCAATGGCAAGTTCTCGGCCGAGCAGAAGGCGATCTACGAAATTGTGCTGGCCTCCCAGGACGCCGCCTTTGCCCAGATCGCGCCGAACAAGCACTGGAACCAGGCCCATGAGGCGACGGTGCAAGTTATCACCGCCGGGCTGGTGAAGCTGGGCTTGTTGCAGGGTGATGTGGACGAGTTGATCGCCAGCGAAGCCTACAAGGCGTTCTACATGCACCGCGCCGGGCACTGGCTGGGCATGGATGTGCATGATGTGGGCGAGTACAAGGTCGGCGGCGAATGGCGGGTGCTGGAAGTGGGCATGGCCCTGACCGTGGAGCCGGGCATCTACATTGCCCCGGACAACCAGAACGTGGCAAAGAAATGGCGTGGCATAGGCGTGCGCATCGAGGATGACGTGGTGGTGACCAAGCAAGGCTGTGAAATTCTGACCGGTGGCGTACCCAAGACCGTGGCCGAGATTGAAGCACTGATGGCGGCCGCCCGATGAGCCGGGTCAACCTGGCGATTATCGGTGGCGGCCTGGTGGGCGCCAGCCTGGCCTTGGCATTGCAGGCCGGGGCCAAGGCCCGTGGCTGGAAAATCGTGCTGATCGAACCCTTCGCCCCCGGCGACAGCTACCAGCCGAGCTATGACGCGCGTTCCTCGGCGCTGTCCTTTGGCGCGCGGCAGATCTACCAGCGCCTGGGTGTGTGGCAAGACATTTCCCGACGTGCCGAACCGATCAAGCAAATCCATGTTTCCGACCGTGGGCGCTTCTCTACCGCACGCTTGTCGGCCCTTGAAGAGGGCGTACCGGCCCTGGGCTATGTGGTGGAAAACGCCTGGCTCGGGCAGTGCCTGTGGCAAGGCCTGGACAAAGACGTGATCAGTTGGCGCTGCCCCGCAGAAGTCAGCCGCATGGAACCGCTGGCCGATGGCTACCGCCTGACCCTCAACGATGAAACCGTCATTGAGTGCGACCTTGCGGTACTGGCCGATGGTGGCCGCTCCGGGCTGCGCGAGCAGTTGGGCATTGGCGTCAAGCAACGGCCTTACAACCAGAGTGCCCTGATCGCCAACATCACCCCCAGCGAAGCCCATAACGGCGAGGCGTTCGAGCGTTTCACCGACGAAGGCCCGATGGCCTTGCTGCCGCTGGCGGACAACCGTTGCGCGCTGGTCTGGACCCGCGTCGGCATGGACGCCCAGCGCCTGGCGCAGTTGGATGAGCGCAGTTTCCTCAGCGAGTTGCAGGGCGTGTTTGGCTATCGCCTGGGCACCCTGAAACAGGTCGGCGCGCGCCACTTGTATCCGCTGACGCTGGTGGAGGCCGAGGAGCAAGTGCGCTCGCACCTGGTGGTCCTGGGCAACGCCGCCCACAGCTTGCACCCGATTGCCGGCCAGGGTTTCAACCTGTCCCTGCGCGATGCCTATGCGTTGGCCGAGGCGTTGCTGGCCGGGCCCGCCGTGCCGGGTGACCTGGCGACCTTGCAGGCCTACCGCGAACGCCAGCGCCTGGATCAACAACTGACCGTGGGCTTCTCCGACCAGGTCACCCGCCTGTTCGGCAGCGGCCAACCGCTGGTCGCCATGGGGCGTAACCTCGGCCTGCTGGGCCTGGACCTGCTGCCGCCGGCCAAACGCTGGTTCGCCCGGCAGGCCATGGGCCTGGGCACGCGCCCCGATGCGTAAGTGGCTGACGGAGCGCCTGGGCAAGGCGCGGTTATTACGCTGGTTCTTGAGCCTGTACCCGCCGTACCTCGGCGCCGGGGTGCGGGTCCAGCACCTGAGTGCCGACTTTTGTCACGCCAAGGTGCGCATGGGCCTGGGCTGGTACAACCGCAATTACGTCGGTACGCAGTTTGGCGGCAGCCTGTATTCGATGGTCGACCCGTTCTACATGCTGATGCTGATGGAGAACCTGGGCCGCGACTACATCGTCTGGGACAAGGCGGCGAGCATCGATTTCATCTCGCCGGGCAAAGGCCCGGTGTTTGCCGAATTCTCCATCGACCAGGCCTTGCTCGATGAAGTGCGACGCCAGACCGAGGGCGGCGAGAAATACTTGCCGCACCTCAAGGTGCAGATTTACGACGGTTCCGGCACCCTGGTGGCGCGAGTCGACAAAACCCTTTACGTGCGGCGCAAGCCGCCAGCGAAACAGGCATAAAGCATGGACATGCGCGCAGATGTGCTGATTGTCGGGGCCGGAATGGTCGGAAGCGCCCTGGCGCTGGCGTTGCAGGGCAGTGGCCTGCAAGTGCTGCTGCTCGACGGCAGCCCGTTGAGCGTCAAGCCATTTGACGCCGATGCTCCGTTTGAACCGCGGGTGAGCGCCTTGTCGGCCGCCAGCCAGCGCATCCTCGAACGCCTGGGCGTGTGGGACGGCATCGCCAGTCGCCGCGCCAGCCCCTACGGCGAAATGCAGGTTTGGGATGGCAGCGGCACCGGGCAGATCCACTTCTCGGCGGCCAGTGTGCATGCCGAGGTGTTGGGGCATATCGTCGAAAACCGTGTGGTCCAGGACGCCCTGCTTGAGCGCCTGCACGACTGCGACCTGGGCCTGCTGGCCAACGCACGCCTGGAGCAGATGCGCCGCTCCGGCGATGACTGGCTGCTGACCCTGGCCGATGGCCGCACCCTGCGCGCGCCGCTGGTGATCGCCGCCGACGGCGCCAACTCGGCCGTGCGCCGCCTGACCGGCACCGCCACACGCGAATGGGATTACCTGCACCACGCCATCGTCACCAGCGTGCGCAGCAGCCAGCCGCACCAGCGTACGGCCTGGCAGCGCTTCACCGACCATGGCCCGCTGGCGTTCCTGCCGCTGGTACGCGATGGCCACGAAGATTGGTGCTCGATCGTCTGGTCGACCACGCCGAGCGAGTCCGAACGCTTGATGGCCCTGGACGACGAAAGCTTCTGTGGTGAACTGGAGCGCGCTTTTGAGGGCCGCCTGGGCAGCGTGGTCAGTGCCGACCCACGCCTGTGCGTACCGCTGCGCCAGCGCCACGCCAAGCGCTACGTCGCCGAAGGCCTGGCGCTGATTGGCGATGCAGCCCACGTTATTCACCCGTTGGCGGGGCAGGGCGTGAACCTGGGCTTCCTCGACGCCGCGGTGTTGGCCGAGGTGCTGCTAAAGGCGTGCGAGCGCGGTGAACGCTTGGCAGATGTGAAGGTGCTCAGTCGCTACGAGCGCCGGCGCATGCCGCACAACCTGGCGCTGATGGCGGCGATGGAGGGCTTTGAACGGTTGTTCCAGGCCGACCAGCTGCCGTTGCGCTGGTTGCGCAATGCCGGGCTGAAAATGGTCGACCAAATGCCCGAGGCCAAGGCGCTGTTCGTGCGTCAGGCGCTGGGTTTGACCGGCGACCTGCCGGACCTGGCCAAGCCCTGAGTGCGTTCCCGCTAGGAGCCGGCTTGCCGGCGATGAGGCCGGTTGCCGCAGGGTAAATTCTTCCCATGCAACATCTCGTAACGCCTGCGCCCAGTGTTTGGTTGAGATGCTAAATGTGAGTCCTTATCATTTGCGCTCACTTTTCCTACGAGAGACCGCACCTATGTTGGCACCCAAGCGCCTCCTGACTGCCCTGGCACTCACCCTTATCGCCAGCACCACCGTCCAGGCGGCTGACGAAGTGGTGGTCTACTCCTCTCGTATCGACGAGTTGATCAAGCCGGTGTTCGACGCCTACACCAAGAAAACCGGGGTGCAGGTGAAGTTCATCACCGACAAGGAAGCGCCGCTGATGCAGCGCATCAAGGCCGAAGGCCAGAACGCCACCGCCGACCTGCTGCTGACCGTCGATGGTGGCAACCTCTGGCAAGCCGAGCAGATGGGCATTCTGCAACCCTTCACCTCCAAGGTGATCGACGCCAACATCCCTGCACAATATCGCTCCTCCAGCCATGCCTGGACGGGCTTGAGCCTGCGGGCGCGCACCATCGCCTACTCCACCGACCGCGTGAAGCCGGCAGAGCTGACCACCTACGAAGCCCTGGCCGACAAGCAATGGGAAGGCCGCCTGTGCCTGCGCACCGCGAAGAAGGTCTACAACCAGTCGCTGACCGCCACCCTGATCGAAACCCATGGCGCAGAAAAGACTGAAGAAATCATCAAGGGCTGGGTCAATAACCTGTCCACCGACGTCTTCTCCGATGACATTGCGGTACTGCAGGCAATCAACGCCGGGCAGTGCGATGTGGGTATCGTCAACACCTACTACTACGGCCGCCTGCACAAGCAGGACCCGAAACTGGCGGTGAAACTGTTCTGGCCGAACCAGGGCGACCGTGGCGTGCACGTCAACCTGTCGGGCATCGGCCTGACCAAGTACGCCCCGCACCCGGAAGCCGCCAAGGCTCTGGTGGAGTGGATGACTACGCCTGAGGCGCAGAAGATCTTTGCCGACGTCAACCAGGAGTTCCCGGCCAACCCTGCGGTAGAACCTTCGGCTGAAGTGGCGAGCTGGGGCAAGTTCAAGGCGGACACCCTGCCGGTGGAAGTGGCGGGCAAGCGCCAGGCCGAGGCGATTCGCCTGATGGATCGTGCGGGCTGGAACTGAGTACAATTTGTAGCACGCCGCAGTTCTAATTAATGTGGGAGCGGCTTGTGTGGGAGCTGGCTTGCCTGCGATGCAGACACCTCGGTTTATCAGCGATACCGGGTGATGCTATCGCAGGCAAGCCAGCTCCCACACAAGCCCGCTCCCACAGTGTTTTGTGCAGGCCTGCGAATCATCCACTGCTTGAGAATTCCTTTTGGCCCACCCCGCCCAACGCCGCTGGTACCTGCCGGTCTTCACTGTCGCCGCCCTGGTGCTGCTGCCCCTGAGTGTCCTGTTGCTGTCCTGGCAAAGCATCGACACGCAAATCTGGTCGCACCTGTGGGACACCCAGATGCCGCGTCTGCTGGGCAACACCTTGACCCTGGTGGTGGGCGTCGGGGTAGGCGTAACGGTGCTGGGCGTGAGCCTGGCCTGGCTGACCAGCCTCTGCGAGTTCCCCGGCCGGCGCTGGCTGGACTGGGCGTTGATGCTGCCGTTTGCCATCCCGGCCTATGTCCTGGCGTTTGTCTTCGTGGGTTTGCTGGATTTCTCCGGGCCGGTACAAACCCTGCTGCGTGAATGGTTCGGCATGGGCCTGCGCCTGCCGCGCGTGCGCTCCACCAGTGGCGTGATCATCGTGCTGGTGCTGGTGTTCTATCCCTACGTCTACCTGCTGGCGCGCACCGCGTTCCTGGCGCAGGGCAAGGGGTTGATGGAAGCGGCGCGGGTGCTGGGCCAGTCGCCCTGGCAGGCGTTCTGGCGGGTGGCCCTACCTATGGCGCGCCCGGCCATCGGCGCCGGCGTAGCCTTGGCTTTGATGGAAACCCTGGCGGACTTCGGCGCGGTGTCGGTGTTTAACTTCGACACCTTCACCACCGCCATCTACAAGACCTGGTATGGCTTTTTCAGCCTGTCCAGCGCCGCACAACTGGCGAGCCTGCTGCTGTTGGTGGTCATGCTGGTGCTCTACGGCGAGCGCCGGGCCCGTGGCGCCAGCCGCCCGAGCAACGAGCGACCGCGGGGCAAGGCGCTCTATCACCTGCATGGCGTCAAGGCCGCCGCCGCCACCGGCTGGTGCGCCCTGGTGTTTGCCTGTGCCTTTGTTATCCCGATGCTCCAGCTGCTGGCCTGGTTCTGGCAGCGCGGGCGTTTCGACCTCGACGAGCGCTATGCCGGGCTGATCGTACATACCCTCTACCTGGGCGGCATGGCCGCGCTGATCACCGTCAGCGTGGCGTTGCTGCTGGCCTTCGCCAACCGCCTGGCGCCGACCCGGGCTATCCGCTCCGGGGTCAGCCTGGGAAACCTGGGCTATGCCTTGCCGGGTTCGGTATTGGCGGTGTCGATCATGCTGGCTTTCAGCTATCTGGACCGCGAGTTGGTGATTCCGGTTTCCAGCTGGCTGGGCGGCGCTGGCAAACCTTTGCTGCTGGGCAGCCTGTCGGCGCTGGTGATGGCCTATCTGGTGCGTTTCCTGGCCGTGGCCTATGGCCCGCTGGAAAACAGCCTGGCGCGCATCCGCCCGTCCTTGCCGGAAGCAGCGCGCAGCCTGGGGGTCAGTGGGCCACGACTGTTTTGCAAAGTGTATCTGCCACTTTTACTGCCTGGCACCTTGAGCGCGGCCTTGCTGGTGTTTGTCGATGTGCTCAAGGAAATGCCCGCGACCCTGCTGATGCGCCCATTCGGCTGGGACACGCTGGCGGTACGCATCTTCGAGATGACCAGCGAGGGCGAGTGGGCGCGTGCCTCGTTGCCCGCCCTGACCCTGGTGTTGGTCGGCCTGTTGCCGGTCATCGGCTTGATCCGACGTTCGGCGCGACGAATCGGTTAGGTGCCAGTCCTACGGCTTGAGGCTACAATGCGCGGCATTCGGTGCGGCCCGTCTTCCGGGCAGGGTGGCTGATTGTGGCTGCAGGCCTTGTATTTCAAGGTGTGTAGCCCGAACGGCAACCGTCCGCACCTTCGCCACGCCCGGAAGGAGAAACCCATGGGACAGCGTACGCCTCTGTATGACCTGCATCTCGCCCTCGGCGCGAAAATGGTCGATTTTGGCGGTTGGGATATGCCTCTGCACTACGGCTCGCAAGTCGAGGAGCACCATCAGGTGCGCCGTGACTGCGGGGTGTTTGATGTTTCCCACATGACCGTGATCGATATCTCAGGCCACCAGGCCAGGGAGTGGCTGCAGTACTTGCTGGCCAATGATGTCGATCGTTTGCATGGCTGCGGCCATGCGCTGTACAGCGCCATGCTCAACGAGCAGGGTGGGGTGGTGGACGACATGATTGTCTACCGCACCGAAGACGGTTACCGGCTGGTGGTCAATGCGGCCACCCGCGACCAGGATATCGCGTGGATGCAGGCCCAGTTGGGCAGCTATCAGGTGCTGATGCGTGAGCGTCCGGACCTGGCCATGCTGGCGATCCAGGGGCCCCAGGCCCGGCACAAGATTGCCGAGCTGGTCACCCAGTCTCGCGGCGTGCTGATCCACCAGCTCAAGCCTTTCGAGGGCCGCGCCGACGGCGACTGGTTTATCGCACGCACAGGCTATACCGGCGAAGATGGCCTGGAAATCGTCCTGCCCGCCGACCAGGCCCCGGGCTTTTTCAACGACCTGGTGGGCGCGGGCATTTCGCCTATCGGCCTGGGTGCGCGTGACACCCTGCGCCTGGAGGCCGGCATGAACCTCTACGGCCAGGATATCCACCTGAATGTGTCACCGTTGGCCGCCAATATGGCCTGGAGCATCGCCTGGGAACCGGCGGGCCGCGACTTCATCGGGCGTGCCGCCCTGGAGGCTGAACGGGCCGCCGGAGTGCAGCTCAAGCTGGTGGGTTTGGTGCTGGAAGAACGCGGGGTTTTACGCGCTCATCAAGTGGTTCGTATCGCCGATGTTGGCGAAGGAGAGATCACCAGTGGTAGTTTCTCTCCTACGCTGAGTAAATCCATTGCCCTGGCGCGTGTACCGATGGCAACCGCTGACCGCGCGGAAGTAGAGATTCGCGGCAAGTGGTACCCGGTGCGAGTGGTCAAGCCGACCTTCGTGCGCCATGGCAAGACCTTGATCTAACCTTTTGCGGCAGGCCAATGGCCGCTGACATTTCTTTTTGAGGACACAGACTATGAGCGATATCCCTGCCGCACTGCGTTTTGCCGAAAGCCACGAATGGGCACGCCTGGAAGCGGATGGCACCGTGACCGTCGGGATCTCCGATCACGCCCAGGAAGCGTTGGGTGATGTGGTGTTTGTTGAATTGGCGGAAGTGGGCAAGGTGTTCGCCGCGGGCGACGCCGCAGGCGTAGTCGAATCGGTGAAGGCTGCTTCGGATATCTACTCGCCGGTTTCGGGTGAAGTGATTGCGGTCAACGAGGAGTTGGCCGATGCCCCTGAGTCGCTCAATGAAAAGCCTTACGAGGCCTGGATCTTCAAGGTCCAGCCAAGCAATGCCGCCGAACTGGAAAAACTGCTGGATGCCGCTGGCTACAAAGCCGCCATCGGCGAATAACACCGTCCCCTGCAGGAGCCGGCAAGCCGGCTCCTGCAACGGTCAGGGCTTGAGCACCTGCTTCACCGCCGCAACAGCCCGCTCCACATCCGCCTTGGTCATCGCCGTAAACATCGGCAACGACACAATCAAGCGTCCGACGCTTTCCGCAACCGGAAACATGCCTTCCTTGAACCCCTGTGCCCGATACAGGCTCAGCAGGTGGATCGGCGGGTAGTGGTAGCCAATGCCCACGCCCTGGGCCTGCATCTGCTCCATGAACGTAGCGCGGGCCGGCAGGCCATCCGCACGCTCGGGCAGAACCAGTTGGAACAGGTGCCAGTTGCTGTTTTCAAAGTCTGCAGGCGGCAGTTGTGCGCCGTACGTTGCCTCGAAATCGCTGCCCAAACACTCGAAGTAATGCCGGGCCAGGGCCTGGCGATGGGCCGTGATCTGCTCGAGATGGGCAAACTGGCCCAGGCCGATGGCGGCGGCGATATCGGTCATGTTGAACTTGCCGCCCAGCACATCCACGTCCAACCCGTCGAACCCACTGCGGGTCACGCCTTGCAGGCGGTATTTCTCCGCCAGGCGCGCTTCTTCAGCGTTGTTCAACACCAGGCAGCCGCCTTCGGAACAGGTGATGTTCTTGTTCGCCTGGAAGCTGAACGAGACAAAATCCCCCGTGGCGCCAATTCGCTGGCCATCCCAACTGGAGCCCAATGCCTGGGCGGCGTCCTCGATGATCCGCAGCCCGTACTTGTTGGCCAGTGCATAGAGCATCGGCATGTCCAGCGGCAGGCCGGCCAGGTACACCGGGATGATCGCCTTGGTGCGCGGCGTAATGGCCGCTTCCACCTGGGCCAGGTCGATATTGCGGGTCACCGGGTCAATATCGGCAAACACCGGCGTGGCGCCTACCTCCAGAATCACGTTGGCCGTTGCCACCCAGGAAATCGGCGTGGTGATCACTTCATCCCCCGGCCCGACACCGGCGATGCGCAAGGCAATCTCCATGGTGCAGGTGCCGGAGTTGAAAGTGCGCACCGGCCGGCCGCCAAAATATTCCGACAATTGTGCTTCGAACGCCTGCACCTTGGGCCCGCTGGTGATCCAGCCGGAACGCAACACTTCACCGACTGCCGCGATAGTGGCTTCATCAATGGTCGGTTTTGAAAACGGTAGGAAAGGCAGTTGGCTCATGACGTTGAAGGCATCCGTTTTAAGAAGAACTAAGAATAAAAGCTCATATCAACCCCGGCATCGTCGCACGGGGTAACTGAATATAGCCTGTCATCCGTGAACGAATCGTCGAACGACAGGCACAAAAAAGCCGCTTTTGAAGCGGCTTTTTTGTGCCCGGTTTACTCGGCGGCGATGGCGTTCTTCGCCAGGATGGCGTTGGCCAGTTCCATGTCAGTGGCCTTCAGGCCTGGGTTGTCGGCACGCACTTTCTGCATGGCGGCTTCCAGGTAAGGGCCACGGATGCCGCCGTCGCTGGCGACGAAGCTACCGGCGTCGTCCTGGGCGGCGACTACCAGCTTGTGGTCCTTGAAGGTCAGGTACGTGGAGCCGGTGGTGGCGCCCGATGAGATGACATTACGCCAGAAGCTGTCGGCCATGGCCGATCCAACTGGGAGGGAAAGCACGGCGAGGGTGGCGACAGCATATTTGAGACGCATGATGGGTGACTCCGACTGGGTTATCTGAACAGTTTGATTGTAGATAACCCAGCCTAGTTCCATGGCTGACTAAACAGTTTCGACCCGCAGAATCACGCCTTCCTGGCCAATCACCCGTACTTGAGCCCCTACAGGCGCATCAGGCCCGGTGACCATCCACACGCCATCGCCGACCTTGACTTTGCCCCGGCCATCGATAATCGCCTGATGCACCACAAAGGTGCGGCCAATCAGCTCCGAACCACGCATATTCAGGCCCGGCTGATCGCTGGCCTTGGCACTGCTGCGCTGGCGCTTCCACCAGTACACCGCCGTCAGGATCGACAGCACCGCAAACAGCAGCAGTTGCAGCTCCAGCCCAAGCCCTGGAATCAGGAACTTGAGCACGCCAACCGCTGCCGCCGCGATCCCCATCCACAACAGATAGCCGCCGGCACCAAACACTTCGAGAATCAGCAGCACGGTGCCCAGCGCCAGCCAATCCCAGAACGACAGGTGTTGCAGGAATTCCCACATGGCGCGAGCCTCAGGCTTTCTTGTTGTCGAAGGTGGCCTTGACGATTTCGCCGATGCCGCCCACCGCGCCAATGACCTGGCTGGCTTCCAGCGGCATCAGGATCACTTTGCTGTTGTTGGCCGAGGCCAGCTTGCCCAGGGCATCGATGTATTTCTGCGCGACAAAGTAGTTGATGGCCTGCACGTTACCGGTGGCAATCGCCTCCGATACCACCTGTGTGGCGCGCGCTTCGGCTTCAGCCTGACGCTCACGGGCTTCAGATTCCAGGAACGCAGCCTGGCGACCCCCTTCGGCCTCGAGGATCTGCGCCTGCTTCTTGCCTTCGGCGGTCAGGATAGCGGAGGCACGCAGGCCTTCGGCTTCGAGGATCTGGGCACGCTTGATCCGCTCAGCTTTCATCTGGCCGGACATAGCGGCCATCAAGTCGGCAGGTGGGCTGATGTCCTTGATCTCGATGCGGGTGATCTTGATGCCCCACGGCGCGGTGGCTTCATCGACCGTGCGCAGCAGCTTCTCGTTGATGCCGTCGCGCTGGCTGAGCATGGCGTCCAGTTCCATGGAACCGAGCACCGTACGGATGTTGGTTTGCAGCAGGTTGCGGATCGCATGTTCGAGGTTGTTGACCTCGTAGGCCGCCTGGGCGGTATTCACCACCTGGAAGAAGCACACCGCGTCGATCTGCACCGTGGCGTTATCGGCCGTGATCACTTCCTGGGGCGGAATATCCAGCACGCTTTCCATCACGTTGATCTTGCGCCCGATGCGGTCCATCACCGGAATGATGATATTCAGGCCAGGCTTGAGCGTGTTGGTGTAGCGGCCGAAGCGCTCCACCGTCCATTGGTAGCCCTGGGGCACGACTTTGAAGCCCATGAACAGGATGGCAATGGCCAAGCCTACGAAGAGGAGAAGCACTGTTCCGATCTGCATAACGATTCCTTGTCTGGTGGTGGCGGTACGCGAAGTCTGTCGATTGTAACGGGCTTGTCGCAGATAAGAACGGTTTACTCGTTGGAGGGGATGACCCGTAAGACCTCTTCCAGGGTGGTCAGCCCCGCCGCAACCTTGTGGGCGCCCGACAATCGCAGGCTGTGCATGCCGTCCTTGAGCGCCTGGCGGCGCAATGCCTGCAGGTCGGTTTCGGCGCAGACCAGGTTCCTGGCAGCGTCATTCATCAGCATGATCTCGTAAACCCCGATGCGTCCGAGATAGCCACTGTCCCGGCATTCTGCACAGCCATTGGCCCGGTAGACGCTGGCGGGGGGCGGCGTGCAGGACTGGGTGGCGCTGCGCCAATCGTCCTGGTTCAGTGCCTCCGGGCTTTTACAGTGCGGGCACAACCGCCGCACCAGACGCTGGGCCATGACCCCAATTAATGTGGCCTTGATCAAATAATGGGGGATGCCCAGTTCCAGCAGGCGACTGATCGCGCTGGGGGCATCGTTGGTATGTAGGGTCGAGAGCACCAGGTGGCCGGTCAAGGCCGCCTGGATCGCCATTTCAGCGGTTTCCAGGTCGCGGATCTCCCCGATCATGATGATGTCCGGGTCCTGGCGCATCAGCGCGCGGATGCCGCTGGCGAAGGTCAGGTCGATATTGTGCTGGACCTGCATCTGGTTGAAGGCCGGTTCCACCATCTCGATTGGATCTTCCACCGTGCACAGGTTGACCGTGCGGGTCGCCAGCTGTCGCAGTGTGCTGTAGAGGGTGCTGGTCTTGCCTGACCCGGTGGGGCCGGTGACCAGGATGATGCCGTTGGCCTGACCGGTCATTTGCCGCCAGCGCAGCAAGTCATCGGCCGAAAGCCCCAGTTGCTGGAAGTCCTGGAGCAGCACCTGTGGATCAAAAATCCGCATCACCAGCTTCTCGCCGAAGGCCGTGGGCAGGGTCGAAAGGCGCAGTTCCACTTCGATCTCCGCGGGCGTCTTGGTCTTGATCCGGCCATCCTGGGGTTTGCGCTTTTCGGCGACATTCATCCGCCCAAGGCTTTTCAGGCGGCTGACCACGGCGGTGGTGACCTGGGACGGAAACTGATAGGCATCGTGCAGCAGTCCATCGATACGCAAACGCACGCGGCCCTGGTCGGCGCCCGGTTCGATGTGGATATCGCTGGCGCGCTGGCCAAAGGCAAATTGCAGCAGCCAGTCGACAATATTGACGATGTGCGCGTCGTTGGCGTCTGGTTCCTGCTCACCGGCACCGAGCCTGAGCAGTTGCTCGGCAGCGGTCGCCGTGGGGTTGGTCTGGTCGGCCCCGTTGACCGACCTGGCCAGGCGGAAGAACTCCTGGGTGCAACTGCGGATCGCCTCGGGGTTGGCTACCACGCGCTTGATCGGGCGCTTCAACACATGGGCCAGGCCTGTTTCCCACTCACGCAGGTACGGTTCGGCACTGGCTACCGTCACGCTGTCGCGGTCAACGGCGACGGCAAGGATATGGTGGCGTTGGGCGAAGGCGTGAGACATCAGCGGCACCACGCTCGCGACATCGATTTTCAGCGGGTCGATGCGTAGGTAGGGCTGCCCCACCTGACGGGCGAGCCACTCCGTCAGCCGTTCCAGGCACAGCGAGAGGCCGGGCCTGGCGGGATCAGGCAGTGACTGGCCGGCGAGAAACTCCAGCGGATGCAAACCATCGGCCGATGTGCGCCGCAAGCGCTCGGCCAGGGCGGTGTCGAGCAAACCGTGGGCGGTAAGGGCGGGCAGCAGATCGTCGAGGCAAAGCCTGCGATCCTGGTGTTCTGGCACAGCGGACATGGCGGTTTCCTGGGCGGTTTGAAGCAGCAGCGCCAAGGCTAGTCCGATCCTGGTCGCTGTCGCCCAGCGGGTTATTGCCGGTTTTTACTGAGCCACCGCCTGCACGGTTTGTAGCCTTGTGGATTCAACGGGTTGTAGTTCCAGCGAGCACACGCTGATCAGGTTACGAAGTTTTTCGCCGATCACCTGGGCGCGGTGCCAGCTCAGGCCATCCATCACTACGTCGATGTTCAGCAGGTCATCGTCGCGCATCACGGTCACCTGCTGCGGCACCAAAAACTGCAAGGCGAAGAAATTGAGGATCCGGCACAGCACATCGGGCTCGGCTTCGGCGAGGATCTGGTAGCGCGCCTGGCAATGGCTGTTGCTGACGGCCCAGGCATCGACGCGGGTGGTGGGGCTGGATGGAATTGAATGCATGGCCGTTCTCCAAATTTGACTGGAGAAATTTTTACATGGGGTGTGGGGTATTTCTTATCTATGTTGGAGTGATATGCCGTATATATGAATAAGGTAATTCGCAGAAACTAGATTAATAGGTATTTTTATGCACAGTGAGTTGGACGTCTACGACCGCCGGATCCTGGCACTGCTCCAGGAAGACGCGTCGCTCTCCAGCGCGCAGATTGCCGAACAGGTCGGCCTGTCGCAGTCGCCCTGCTGGCGGCGGATTCAGCGGCTCAAGGAGGAGGGGGTGATTCGCGCCCAGGTAACGCTGCTCGACCGCAAGAAAATCGGCCTTAATACGCAGATCTTTGCCGAGGTCAAACTCAACGCCCACGGGCGCTCCAACTTCACGGAATTCACCGAGGCGATCCGCGGGTTCCCGCAAGTGCTGGAGTGTTATGTGCTGATGGGGTCGGTGGATTTTCTACTGCGCATTGTCACCTCGGATATCGAGGCATATGAGCGTTTCTTCTTCGAGAAACTGTCGATGGTGCCGGGGATTCAGGAGGTCAATTCGATTGTGGCGCTGTCGGAGATCAAGTCCACCACCAGCCTGCCAGTGTTGCGGTGATAGTGCGGGTGTCATCGCGGGCAAGCCCGCTCCCACAGTTGACCGAGTGTTCCAGAGGAAATCGGTTCGAGTGTGGGAGCGGGCTTGCCCGCGATAGCAATCTTACATGCGCAACAAAGTCTTCCAGGCACGGTTCTGATACACCGCAATCACCTGATGCATCCGCGCATCCAGCGACTCATCGGTGATCGGCTGGTTGGCCAGGGCCGCCAACTTGTTCAACTCGCCGTACAAACGATCCAGCTCCGGGATCTCCAGCAGGTGGCGGGCGTGATGCAGCCAGGCCTGCAGACGCTCGATGCGCGGCAGTTGCTCGGCCAGGTCTTCGGGCTGTTGCTGGTAGCGCGGCAGGCGCAGGGCGACGGCTTCGTCGGCCAGCAGGCGCGGCAGCCAGTTGGCGACCTGGGCGGCGCCCTGGCGGTTGCCACGCACATTGCGGTCCAGGGTCCAGGTGCGGGCCAGCAGCCAGCGCGAAGTGTTCAGTGAGAACAGGCCCCAGCGCACGTCGGTCAATTCTTCGAGGAACTGTTCCGGCGCGGCCTTGCGCACGTCTTCATCGTCTTCACCGGCCTGGACCAGCGGGCGCCAGTCTTCCAAAAGGGCGTCGAGGGCGCTGCGCAGTTCGCTGGTGGACTGGCGTGGCGCGGCCTGGCCAAGGCTGCCGATCAGGGCGCGCATTTCGGCGAGGTTGTCTACCCAGTCCTGCAACAGGCGCCAGTGACCGTTGAAACGGTACTGCTCGGCCAGGCGCTGGCTGCTGCCCAGCAAATGCCAGGTCAGCGCGGCGAAGGCGTCGTCCAGGGGCATTTGTGGTTGCAGTTGCGGGGCCGGCAGGCTCAGGGAGTAGCTGTTGGCGTCGAACAGGCGATAGCCGCGCTCGGCCTTGCTGATATCACACGGCATCAGCGCCAGGGTTTGCGCCAGCTCGGCTGCCAGTTCCAGGAGGGCGGCGGGCTCGCCTTCGCGCAGTTCCAGTTCCAGCTCGCAGATTTCTTCCTTCTGTTTGCCGACAATCACCTGGCCCAGGTCCAGGGCGGCTTCGATCACCACCTTGGCCTTGCCACGGCCCCAGGCGATCTCGGCACGTTCGCGTACGAAGTCGGTGGTGAAGATCGGCTTGAGGGTCTTTTTGTCCAACTCGGCCAGTTGCTCGGGCCAGCATTCGCCGTCGAGTTTCTTCACATCGAGCTTGGCCTTGGCCAGTTTCCAGTCGTATTCATTGCGCTCCGACAAGCCGGCAACGCTGTGGCCACGGGTCTTGAGGGTCTGGATCACTTCGTCGCCATCCTTGCGCAGGCGCAGGGCAACCTTGGCCTGGGCCAGGTCGCGCTCGGGGGTGTCGAAGTACTGGTTCATCAACTCACGGCGTTCCCAGCCACTTTTGTTGCGTTTTTTCAGGAGCGGGTGCTCACGCAGCGCGGCGAGGGTCTCGCGGCTGACGCGGAGCTTGATTTCGGTTTCTTTTTGCATGGCCGGAACATCCAGGATCGGGAGTGCAGCCGGGAGAATAGGTGGCTGCCAAGGCCGTGCAGTGTACAGGACTGAGCCGGGCAACGTGCCGTAACGGGTTTATTGTGCAGCGCGGATGGTTCTATGATGGGTTTCATCTGTGGAAGTTGAGAGACAGCGCATGCCTTTACCGTCCATGAAAGAACAATTTGCCGCACTGATTGCCGCGCCCTCTGTCAGTTGTACCCAAGCGTCTCTCGACCAGACCAACCGCCCGGTGATCGATTTGCTCGCCACCTGGCTCGGCGATTTGGGTTTTGCCTGCGATATCCAGCAGGTCAGCCCCGGCAAGTTCAACCTGTTGGCCAGCTTTGGCAGCGGCCCCGGTGGCCTGGTGCTGGCGGGGCATAGCGATACCGTGCCGTACGATGAAGCGCTATGGCAGACCGATCCTTTGAAGTTGACGGAAGTGGACGGGCGCTGGGTAGGATTGGGTAGCTGCGACATGAAGGGTTTTTTCGCGCTGGCCATCGAAGCCGTCTTGCCGCTGCTCGACCAACCGTTCAAGCAGCCGCTGCTGATCCTCGCCACCTGCGATGAAGAAAGCTCCATGGCCGGCGCCCGCGCCCTGGCTGCGGCCGGTCGCCCGCTGGGGCGTGCCGCGGTGATTGGCGAGCCCACGGGCCTCAAGCCGATCCGCCTGCACAAAGGCGTGATGATGGAGCGCATCGATATTCTCGGACGCAGTGGCCATTCGTCGGACCCAAGCCTGGGCCACAGCGCCCTCGAAGCCATGCATGACGCCATGGGCGAGCTGCGCGGCCTGCGCCTGGCCTGGCAGCGGGAGTACCGCAACCCCCAGTTCAGCGTGCCCCAGCCGACCTTGAATTTTGGCTGCATCCACGGCGGCGATAACCCCAACCGCATTTGCGGCCAGTGCTCCCTGGAGTTCGACCTGCGGCCCTTGCCCGGCATGGATCCCCAGGTGTTGCGCGACGCCATCCGCCAGAAGCTGACGCCCATCGCCGAGCGCCATCAGGTGCAGATCGACTACGCGCCACTGTTCCCCGAAGTGCCGCCCTTCGAGCAGCCGGAAGATGCGGAGCTGGTGCGGGTCGCGGAACGTTTGACCGGTCATCGTGCCGAAGCAGTAGCGTTCGGCACTGAAGCGCCTTATCTTCAGCGCCTTGGTTGTGAAACCCTGGTGCTCGGCCCTGGGGATATCGCCTGCGCCCACCAGCCGGGCGAGTACCTTGAAATGTCACGCTTGACGCCTACAGTGCGTCTATTGCGGGAATTGATTGAACACTACTGCCTCAAACCTGCATAAATTAACTCCATTGCACCCCGTACATAGAAGGAGAGCGAGCGTGTCGCCAAGCCTGTTCCGACGATAACCATCAGCCCGCTGTGCGTTTAGCGATTCATCCTTTTTTGGCTGCTTTTTATTACAGGCCCAGGTTTTATGCCCGAATACGTCAATTGGCTTCGTCACGCTTCGCCCTACATCAATGCCCACCGTGACTGCACCTTTGTGGTCATGCTGCCGGGCGATGGTGTGGATCATCCCAACTTCGGCAATATCGTCCACGACCTGGTGCTGCTGCACAGCCTCGGCGTGCGCCTGGTGCTGGTGCATGGTTCGCGCCCGCAAATCGAAACCCGCCTTGCCGCTCGCGGCCTGACCCCGCATTACCACGACGGCATGCGCATCACTGATGCGGCAACCCTTGAGTGCGTGATCGACGCGGTCGGCCACCTGCGCATTGCCATTGAAGCGCGGCTGTCCATGGACATGGCGTCTTCGCCGATGCAGGGCTCGCGCCTGCGGGTGGCCAGTGGCAACCTGGTGACCGCGCGGCCGATCGGCGTGCTGGACGGCATCGATTACCACCACACTGGTGAAGTGCGCCGGGTTGACCGCAAGGGCATCAATCGCCTGTTGGACGAGCGCTCCATCGTCGTGCTGTCGCCGTTGGGCTATTCGCCGACCGGGGAGATTTTCAACCTCGCTTGTGAAGACGTCGCCACCCGCGCCGCCATCGACCTGGGCGCCGACAAGCTGCTGCTGTTCGGCGCAGACCTGGGCCTGATCGACGAAAACGGCCGGCTGGTGCGCGAACTGCGCCCGCAACAAGTGCCGGCGCACCTGCAACGCCTGGGCAACAATTACCAGGCCGAACTGCTGGATGCGGCGGCCGAGGCCTGTCGTGGGGGCGTGGGGCGCAGCCATATCGTCAGTTATGTCGAGGACGGTGCGCTGTTGACCGAACTTTTCACCCGCGACGGCGGCGGTACCCTGGTGGCTCAGGAGCAGTTCGAGCTGGTGCGTGAGGCGGCGATTGAAGACGTCGGCGGCTTGCTGGACTTGATCAGCCCGCTGGAAGAGCAAGGGATCCTGGTGCGCCGCTCGCGGGAAGTGCTGGAGCGGGAAATCGAGCAGTTCAGCGTGGTGGAACGCGAAGGCATGATCATCGCCTGCGCCGCGCTATACCCGATTGCCGACTCGGATGCCGGCGAACTGGCGTGCCTGGCGGTCAATCCGGAGTATCGCCATGGTGGCCGTGGCGATGAGCTATTGGAGCGCATCGAAACCCGCGCCCGCACCCAAGGCTTGAAGACCTTGTTCGTGCTGACGACCCGCACCGCCCACTGGTTCCGCGAGCGCGGATTCGTGCCGAGCAGCGTCGATCGCCTGCCATCGGCGCGGGCTTCGCTGTACAACTTCCAGCGTAATTCGAAGATCTTCGAAAAGACCTTATAAGCGCCACCCATCCAATGTAGGAGCGGGCTTGCCCGCGATGGCGGTGTATCAGTCGACATCTTTGTTCACTGGCCCACCGCCATCGCCGGCAAGCCGGCTCCTACAGGGGGAGGGTTTATTCTTTGATGAATTTTCCGGTCACGTAGGCCGAATAGTCCGGTAACACGGTCTCTACTTTCCCTTGTTCCTTAAGAAATTTCGCCGTCTCCCCAATGGCCTTGGCTGTCCCACCATTGAGCAAGGCGTCGGTTCGCTGCGCCTGTGCATCGGGGAAGGTGCTGCCTTCCAGCAGTTCGGGGATGTCTGCGGCGTTTGCGCCGGTCAACCGGGCGATCTTTTGCACCGGTACCGAATCCGCCGTCCACTCGGATTTGTGCGCTGCGTACTCGGCAAACGAATCCAGGGTGACCTTGGCAAACTTGGCCACGACCTCCGGATGTTTCTCGGCAAAGTCCTTGTGCGCCACCCACACCTCGAACGTCGGCGCGCCCCATTGGCCCACCTCGGCGGCGTCGGTCAACGTCTTGCCGGTCTTGCGGATTTCCCCCAGGGCGGGCGACCAGACAAAGGCACCATCGATATCCCCGCGTTTCCAGGCTGCGGCAATTTCGCCTGGTTGCAGGTTCACCACTTTCACCTGTGTGGTGTCCAGGCCCCAGTGTTTCAAGGCCCCGAGCAGGCTGTAGTGAGATGTGGAGACAAAAGGTGTGGCAATGGTTTTGCCGATCAGGTCCTTGGGTGCGTCAATTTGGCTGCCGTTACGCACTACCAAAGCTTCAGAACTATTGATCTGAGCCGATACGATGAAGGCTACGATGGGTAGATTGCGGGATGCGGCGGCCGCCAACGGGCTGGAGCCGAGGTTGCCGATCTGCACATCGCCGGAGGCAATCGCGGTGACCACGTCCGGGCCGCTGTTGAAGCGGCGCCAGTCGATTTTCTCGCCGATGGCCTGCTCATAAACACCGTCGGCCTGGGGCACTTTGCTCGGATCGATGCCGGTCTGATAACCGATGGTTAGGTTGGCGGCCTGCACCCCAAAAGAAAGTGTAAGCGATAGTAAAACTGTAACAAATTGACTAGAGGATGCGCGTTTGGCCATGATGGCGTCGCCTTTTTGATCGTGAGTGACGTGTGCGAGATTCTGCTCACACTAAACGATCTAAAAAATGGCCAATAAATACCCTTTAGGAATTAGCTTATGGAGCGATACCCCGCTGCGGGATTGTCGCGCCATGGAAAGTGTTATTCCTGAATAGTATGAAAAAGGATGAAATAATTCTTTTTGGGTGTATGAAAAACTCATTACCCTGCAGGGACCAAATCAACTGCGATTAGACGAAGGTAGTAGACACACAAGGTTACGATTGACTTGTCAGTCACGATCTGGCGCTAATCGCGCATCTGTGGATCGAGGGCGTCAGACCCGAGACCAAAGAACTACAAAAATTAGAAACGAGAGGAGCGGTACATGAAGAAGTCCACATTGGCGTTCGCCGTCGCAGCTGGGGTTTTGGCCCAGCAAGCTGGCGCCGCTGGTTTTGTTGAAGACAGCAAGGCAAGCGTTACTGCACGTAATTTCTACATCAATACCGACAACCGTGATGGCACGGCCAAACCTTCCAAGCAGGAAGAGTGGGGCCAGGGCTTCATTTTCAACTTTGCTTCGGGCTACACCCAAGGCACCGTTGGTTTTGGTGTTGATGCAATCGGCCTGTACGGCGTCAAGCTGGACTCCGGTAAAGGCACTGCCTACAACGGCAACAACTCCAAGGGCGGCACCGTGTTCCCTAGCGACCACGACGGTCGTGCGGTAGACGACTTCGCCAGCCTGGGCCTGACCGGTAAGGTCAAGATCTCCAAGACCGAACTGAAGCTGGGTACCTTGCTGCCGAAACTGCCGGTAGTGACGTCCAACGACGGTCGTATGCTGCCGCAGACCTTTGAAGGCGGTCAGATCACCTCCAACGACATCGACAACCTGACTCTGGTTGGCGGTAAGCTGGAACACGCCAAAGGCCGTAACTCCACCAACAACGACTCGCTGACCATCGCTGGCTCCAACGGTGCAACCCGCACCGCTACCGCCAACGCCCGCAGCAACGAGTTCTACTTTGCTGGTGGTGACTACAAGATCACCAAGGACCTGACTGCCCAGTACTACTACGGCAACCTGTCCGACTTCTACAAGCAGCACTTCCTGGGCCTGACCCACAACTGGGCGCTGCCAGTCGGTAGCATCAAGTCCGACCTGCGTTACTTCAACAGCGACTCCGACGGCAAGAACTCGAGCCAGGAAGGTCGTATTGCCGGCTACCGTGCTTCGGGCTACCAGAATGGCGGCGAAGTCGACAACCGCACCTGGAGCGCCAAGTTCACGTACAGCCTGCAAGGCCACGCCATCAGCGCCGGCTACCAGCGTGTCAATGGCACCAGCGACTTCCCGTTCCTCAACCAGGGTGATGGCGCTTCGGCTTACATCATCACCGACATGCAGATCGGCAAGTTCCAACGCGCCGGCGAGCGTACCTGGTTGGCCCAGTACGCCTATGACTTCGCAACCATCGGCTTGCCAGGCCTGACCACTTCTGTGGTCTACCTCAAGGGCGACAACATTGCCGCCGTGAATGGTGACAAAAGCGAGTGGGAACGTGACTTCAACCTCGGCTACGTAATCCCTGAAGGCACCTTCAAGGGCCTGGGCCTGGCCTGGAAAAACGCTTCGCTGCGTTCCCAGGTTACTACCCAGCGTGACCAGGACGAAAACCGTCTGATCGTCAGCTACACCCTGCCGATCCTGTAAGACCAGCAGTAAAACCTTGCCCGGCGCAATGCCGGGCAAGGTGCTGTTGCTTTCAAGTCGGGCTCAACCCCCGCAAGCCCTTCCTGAACCCCTCTTTCTACAGCGTCTCAAGGCCTTCTCGAACCTTGGGTGCATGTTGGCCTGCGCCTTGGTTGCGGTCCAGTGAACAGATTTTTAATATTCCTTTATCGTCTAAATAAATCGATATTTATTCTTTTTAAAATATCATCGGCACAGGCACAGTGGGTTCCATAAGCACTCATCAGGAGCCACACCATGAGCCTCAGACTGGGCGATATCGCCCCCGACTTTGAACAGGATTCCAGCGCCGGCAAGATTCGCTTCCACGAGTGGCTGGGCGATAGCTGGGGCGTGTTGTTTTCCCACCCGGCTGACTTCACCCCGGTGTGCACCACCGAGCTGGGTTTCACCGCCAAGCTCAAGGATGAGTTCGCCAAGCGCGGGGTCAAGGCCATTGCCCTGTCGGTAGACCCGGTGGACTCCCACCACAAGTGGATCGAAGACATCAACGAAACCCAGAACACCATCGTCAACTTCCCGATCCTGGCCGATGCCGACCGCAAGGTCTCGGACCTGTACGACCTGATCCACCCCAATGCCAACGACACCCTTACCGTGCGTTCGCTGTTCGTGATCGACCCGAACAAAAAGATTCGCCTGACCATCACCTACCCGGCCAGCACCGGGCGCAACTTCCACGAAATCCTGCGGGTCATCGACTCGTTGCAGCTGACCGACAACTACAAAGTCGCCACCCCGGCCAACTGGCAGGACGGTGACGAAGTGGTGATCGTGCCTTCGCTCAAGGATGAGGAAGAGATCAAGAAGCGCTTTCCCAAGGGTTATCGGGCGGTGAAGCCGTATCTGCGGCTGACCCCACAGCCCAACCGCTAAAGCTCACATCGCCATCGCGGGCAAGCCCGCTCCCACTGTTGACCGCATTCCCCTGTGGGAGCGGGCTTGCCCGCGATAGCGCCAGTACAAACGCTGCAAACATTGCATGAGGACCGACTCACATAGCAGGGGTTTTCAGGCCGTTTCGACGGCCTTTTTTTTCGCCTGGCGAATGATCTTTCTTATATGCAATTTAAGAATAAACAAATGAAAAAATAAGATTTATAGATATATAAATCTGCTGATAAGGTCTGTCCCATCTTGGCGCCATCGCCGCACCGCGAACCGCCGACACTTGCTCAAGGAAACTCCAGATGCTGGTCGTAACACTTGGTGGCAGTCCCAGTCAGCGTTCCCGCTCCGGGGTCTTGCTGGATCATTCCCGGCGCTGGTTGCAGCAGCAAGGCGTGGAAGTGGTGAGTTATCAGGTACGGGACTTCCCGGCCGAAGATTTGTTGTATGCCCGCTTCGACAGCCCGAAGGTCCTCGACCTGCTGGCCCAGGTGGCCAATGCCGATGGTTTGCTGATTGCCACGCCGGTGTACAAGGCTTCGTTTTCCGGTGCATTGAAAACCGTCCTCGACCTGCTGCCGGAACGCGCCCTGGCCCACAAAGTGGTGTTGCCCATGGCCACCGGCGGCAGCATTGCCCACATGCTGGCGGTGGACTACGCCCTGAAACCCGTGCTGTCGGCGCTGAAAGCCCAGGAGCTGCTGCACGGGATTTTCGCCGAAGACAGCCAGATCGCCTACGGCGAAGGCAGTGCCCAGGCGCAGTTGGTGCCGATCCTTGAACAACGCTTGAGCGAAGCCCTGGAGCAGTTCTACAGCGCCATGGC
This sequence comes from Pseudomonas sp. WS 5021, assembly GCF_012985535.1. Taxonomy (NCBI): domain Bacteria; kingdom Pseudomonadati; phylum Pseudomonadota; class Gammaproteobacteria; order Pseudomonadales; family Pseudomonadaceae; genus Pseudomonas; species Pseudomonas sp. WS 5021. The sequence continues at coordinate 441,980 of NZ_JAAQWP010000003.1, forward strand.
CCGCCGCCCGCAACCGCTGGACCCCCATGTGTTGAATGAACGTTTGTTGAGCGCTCGCTGGAGCATTTAAGCCGAACCCTAATGTAAGAAACCCTCACCTTACTCAGCCGCCAACGGCCAAGCAGGTGCAGCCACAACCCTCATCGTCAATTTGGAGAGCGCCATGCGCACTGTCATCTTGCGTCGGGGCCTGGTCGCACTGTTTGCTGCGGCTGTGTCCTTCGGCGCCATTGTTCAAGCCCAAGCCGCAGAAACCCTGCGGATCGGTTATCAGAAGTACGGCACCCTGGTGCTGCTCAAGGCCAAGGGCACCCTGGAAAAACGCCTGGCGGACCAGGGCGTGAACGTGCAGTGGACCGAATTTCCCGGCGGCCCGCAGTTGCTTGAAGGGCTGAATGTCGGCTCCATCGACTTTGGCGTCACCGGCGAGACCCCGCCAGTGTTCGCCCAGGCCGCCGGCGCCGACCTGCTCTACGTCGCCTACGAACCGCCAGCGCCGACCAGCGAAGCCATCCTGGTACCCAAGGACTCGCCGATCAAATCGGTGGCCGAGCTCAAGGGCAAGAAAGTTGTGCTCAACAAAGGCTCCAACGTGCATTACCTGCTGGTGCGCGCCCTGGAAGACGCGGGCCTGAAATACACCGACGTACAGACCGTGTTCCTGCCGCCCGCCGACGCCCGTGCCGCCTTCGAGCGTGGCAGTGTCGATGCGTGGGTCATCTGGGACCCGTACCAGGCGGCTGCCGAGAAGCAACTGCAAGCCCGCACCCTGCGTGACGCCACCGGCATTGCCGATAACCACCAGTTCTACCTGGCCACCAAGCCTTACACCGAAAAACACCCGGACGTGATCAAGGCGTTGGTGGAAGAAGTGCGCGCCGTGGGCGAATGGTCCAAGGCCAACCCCCAGCAAGTCACCGAACAAGTCGCACCATTGCTCGGCCTGCCGGCTGACATCACCCTGACCTCGGTGAAACGCCAAGGCTACGGAGCGCTGTTCCTGACCCCGGAAGTGGTCGCCGCCCAGCAGAAAATCGCCGACACCTTCTACCAGCTCAAATTGATTCCCAAGCCCTTGAGCATCAAGGACGTGATCTGGACGCCACCTGCGACCGTTGCCAAAGCGCCGTAATCCGACTTCTTCAGGAGACAACTCCATGAGCCTCAATATTTTCTGGTTCCTGCCTACCCACGGCGACGGCCATTACCTTGGCACCGCCGAAGGCGCTCGCGCCGTGGATCACGGTTATTTGCAGCAGGTCGCCCAGGCCGCTGATCGCCTGGGCTTTGGCGGGGTGCTGATCCCTACCGGGCGCTCCTGCGAGGACTCGTGGCTGGTGGCCGCCTCGCTGATCCCGGTGACCCAGCGTCTGAAGTTCCTGGTTGCGCTGCGCCCCGGGATCATTTCCCCGACGGTGGCGGCGCGCCAGGCAGCGACCCTGGACCGGCTATCCGGTGGCCGCGCGCTGTTCAACCTGGTGACCGGTGGCGATCCAGAAGAGCTGGCCGGTGACGGCCTGTTCCTCAGCCATGAAGAGCGCTACCAGGCCTCGGTGGAGTTCACCCGCATCTGGCGGCGCGTGCTGGAAGGCGAAACCGTGGACTACGACGGCCAGCACATCAGCGTCAAAGGCGCCAAGCTGCTGTACCCACCGATCCAGCAACCTCGGCCGCCGTTGTATTTCGGCGGTTCTTCCGAAGCGGCCCAGGACCTGGCAGCCGAACAAGTGGAAATGGTCCTGACCTGGGGCGAACCACCTTCGGCGGTGGCGGAAAAAATCGAGCAGGTGCGGGCCAAAGCGGCGAAGCTCGGGCGCACCGTGCGCTTCGGTATTCGCTTGCATGTGATCGTGCGTGAAACCAACGACGAGGCGTGGAAAGCCGCCGACAAACTGATCTCCCATCTGGACGACGACACCATCGCGCGCGCCCAGGCGTCGCTGTCGCGCTTTGATTCGGTGGGCCAGCAACGCATGGCCGCCCTGCATGGCGGCAGCCGCGACAACCTCGAAGTCAGCCCTAACCTGTGGGCCGGCGTCGGCCTGGTACGCGGTGGTGCCGGCACGGCACTGGTGGGTGACGGGCCGACCGTGGCGGCGCGGGTCAAGGAGTACGCGGACCTGGGCATCGACACCTTTATCTTCTCCGGCTATCCACACCTGGAAGAGTCGTACCGGGTCGCGGAATTATTGTTCCCGCACCTGGATATCGAACGTCCCGAGCTGCCGAAAAGCGCCGGTTACGTCAGCCCGTTTGGCGAGATGGTGGCCAACGACATTCTTCCCAAAGCCGCGTCGCAGAGCTGAGGCGCCGTCATGAATAGTCAACGGATTCTGCATCGGCTGGCGCCGTGGGCGCTGCCGGTCCTGTTGCTGGCGGTGTGGCAGTTGTCGGTGTCGGCGGGTTGGTTGTCGACGCGTATTCTGCCGGCCCCCAGCGCAGTGATTGCGGCTGGGGTACATCTGGTCAGCAGCGGTGAAATCTGGACCCACCTGGCCATCAGTGGCTGGCGCGCGGGCCTGGGTTTTGTGATCGGCGGCGGCATCGGCCTGGCCCTGGGCTTTATCACCGGCCTGTCGAAATGGGGCGAACGCCTGCTGGACAGCTCGGTGCAGATGATTCGCAACGTACCGCACCTGGCGCTGATCCCGCTGGTGATCCTGTGGTTTGGCATCGATGAGACGGCGAAGATTTTCCTGGTGGCCCTTGGCACGCTGTTCCCGATCTACCTCAACACCTATCACGGCATCCGCAACGTCGACCCGGCGCTGGTGGAGATGGCTCGCAGTTACGGTTTGTCGGGTTTGAGCCTGTTTCGCCAGGTGATCCTGCCCGGCGCCTTGCCCTCGATCCTGGTGGGGGTGCGCTTTGCCCTGGGCTTTATGTGGCTGACGCTGATCGTTGCGGAAACCATCTCGGCCAGTTCCGGCATTGGCTACCTGGCTATGAATGCCCGCGAGTTCCTGCAAACCGACGTTGTAGTGCTGGCGATCGTGCTGTACGCGGTGCTCGGCAAGCTGGCGGACCTGGCGGCGCGGGGCCTGGAGCGGGTCTGGCTGCGCTGGCATCCGGCCTATCAAGTGCATAAAGGAGGTGCGGCATGACCGCTCAACAACCTCCACGCCTGCTGCGGGGTATCCCGTTGGCGGTGCGCAAGCTACGCAAGGCCTTTGGCGCGCGGGAAGTCCTGCGCGAGATCGATCTGCACATCCCGGCGGGCCAGTTCGTCGCCGTGGTCGGGCGCAGTGGCTGCGGCAAAAGTACCTTGCTGCGCTTGCTGGCCGGCCTTGATAGCGCCACCAGTGGCGAGTTGCTTGCAGGCTCCGCGCCGTTGAGCGAAGCGCTCGAAGACACGCGGCTGATGTTTCAGGAAGCGCGCCTGCTGCCCTGGAAAAAGATCATCGATAACGTCGGCCTGGGCCTTAAAGGCAACTGGCGGCCCCAGGCCCTTGAAGCGCTGGAAGCGGTCGGCCTGGCCGAGCGTGCCGATGAGTGGCCGGCAGCGTTGTCCGGTGGCCAGAAACAACGGGTGGCCCTGGCCCGCGCCCTGATTCACCAGCCGCGCCTGTTGCTGCTGGACGAACCTTTGGGGGCGCTGGATGCCCTGACCCGCATCGAGATGCAGCAACTGATCGAAAACCTGTGGCGCAAGCATGGTTTTACCGTGTTGCTGGTGACCCATGACGTCAGCGAAGCCGTGGCCATTGCCGACCGGGTGATCCTGATCGAGGACGGCGAAATCGGCCTCGACCTGCATGTGGAACTGCCACGCCCGCGGGTCCGCGGCTCCCATCGCCTGGCGGCCCTGGAAACCGAAGTGCTCAACCGTGTGCTGTCACTGCCCGGCACGCCGCCTGAGCCGGAACCTGTTTCACCGTTGCCTACGCAATTGCGTTGGGCGCAATAACTCACTTGTCCCTTAAGGAATAACACCATGACTATCAAAGCGATCAACGTGCGCAACCAGTTCAAAGGCACCATCAAGGAAATCGTCGAAGGCGACGTACTGTCGGAAATCGACGTGCAGACGGCGTCCGGCATCGTCACGTCAGTGATCACCACCCGCTCGGTCAAAGAGCTGGAGCTGGTGATTGGCAGTGAAGTGATTGCGTTTGTGAAGTCCACCGAGGTGTCGATCGCCAAGCTGTGATCGGCTTCAGGCCGCTATCGCAGGCAAGCCTACTGCCACATTCGAACATGGGAATGCGGTCGAATGTGGGAGCGGGCTTGCTCGCGAAGAGGCCGGCCCAGTCACCGTAAAACTTATCGCTTAGGCAAAAACACCGGCAAATAAAGCCCCACATACGCATCGAATACCCGCATCCCTTCCTCCGCCATGCGCGGGGTGATCTGCCCATGCTGATGCACCGAGCGCGCATACACGCGGTCGCTCAGTTCCAGTGCCAGGGCAAACACGTCCACATCCGCCGGCAGCGTCGGCACCTCAAAGTGGCGGTTGAACACTTGCAGCATCAAGTCCCCCAACTCCAGGTCGTGCTGGCGGTCGGCCTGGGTCACTTCGGTGAGGCCGTGCTGGGCGAGGATCAATTGGCGGGCGGCGGCGTCCTTGCTGTAGATCGCCAGCATGCGCAACTCGACCAGGCGCGACAGGTCGCGCCAAGTGTGCAGTTGGTCGTGGTCGATGGGTGCTTGCAGCGCTGCGCGGAAGGCGGCGTGCACGTCTGCCGTCAGGGCTTCGAGCAAGGCCGGTACGCTGGCGAAAAAGTGATACACCGAGGACGGCGGAATCTGCGCCCGTTCGGCCACGCTGTAGATCGACAGGCTGGCCACACCTTCGGCGGCCAGCAAGGTGCGGGCGGCGTCGAGGATCGCGTCGATCCGGGCCTGGCTGCGGGCGCGGGGTTTGCGAGGGGCGGCGGGGCGGGTCATGGATGTCTCCTACAGGGCAGCGGGCATTGTATGAGCAGGAAGGTGTGTTGTCTGCCAAACCGCTATCGCTGTAGGCGCGGGCTTGCCAGCGATCCGCCGCAGGCGGCCATAAAAAAACGCCACAGGCCATAAGCCTGCAGCGTTCATTTATTGCAGCCACCGCTTACACGGTATGCAGATACCAGTTGTATTCAAGGTCGGAGATGGAGTGTTCGAACTCCTCCAGCTCACTTTCCTTACAGGCGACGAAGATATCGATGTATTTCGGATCGATGTACTTGGCCATCACCTCGCTGTCGTCCAACTCGCGCAGGGCGTCGCGCAGGTTGTTCGGCAGGCTTTGCTCGTTCTGCTCGTAGCTGTTGCCTTCCACCGGTGCGCCAGGCTCAATCTTGTTGGTCAGGCCGTGGTGCACGCCTGCCAGGACCGAAGCCATCAGCAGGTAAGGGTTGGCATCGGCGCCGGCCACACGGTGTTCGATACGTACGGCGTCGGACGAGCCGGTCGGTACGCGAATCGCCACGGTGCGGTTGTCCAGGCCCCAGCACGGCGAGTTCGGCACGTAGAACTGTGCGCCGAAACGACGGTAGGAGTTGACGTTGGGGCACAGGAAAGCCATTTGTGCAGGCAGGGTCTCCAGCACACCGCCGATCGCGTGACGCAATGCGGCGTTCTGCTCGGGATCCTCGCTGGCAAAGATGTTCTTGCCGTCTTTGTCCAGGATCGAAATATGCACGTGCAACCCATTGCCGGCCTGGCCTGGGTAAGGCTTGGCCATGAAGGTGGTATCCATCTCATGGTCGTAGGCAATGTTCTTGATCAAACGCTTGAGCAGTACCGCGTAGTCGCATGCCTTGATCGGATCGGCGACGTGGTGCAGGTTCACTTCGAACTGCGCCGGGGCACTTTCCTTGACGATGGCGTCAGCCGGGATGCCTTGCTCTTTGGCACCTTCCAGAATGTCCTGGAGGCAGTCGACGTATTCGTCGAGGTCGTCGATCAGGTAGACCTGTGTCGAGTGCGGGCGTTTGCCGGAAATCGGCGAGCGGGGAGGTTGTGGCCGGCCGTTCACGTTCTCCTGGTCGATCAGGTAGAACTCAAGCTCGAAGGCGGCGCAGATGGTCAGGCCCATATCGTCAAACTTGGTTACAACTTGGCGGAGCACTTCGCGCGGATCGGCGAAGAAAGGTTCACCTTCAAGTTCGTGCATGGTCATCAGCAGTTGCGCGGTAGGGCGCTTTTGCCAGGGTTCATTGCACAGGGTGTCGGGGATTGGATAACAGATTCGGTCAGCATCACCGATGTCCAGACCCAGGCCGGTGCTTTCCACCGTCGAGCCATTGATATCCAGGGCAAATAAAGAGGCCGGCAAGTTGATGCCTTTCTCGTAAACCTTGTGGAGGCTGGTGCGTTCGATGCGCTTACCGCGCACCACACCATTCATATCCGCAATTAGAAGGTCTACGTACAGAACCTCAGGATGATCCTTAAGGAACGCGTTCGCTTCGTTAAGCTGAACGGCACGCGGGGGTACCGACATGATGCAACACCTTTGTTGTTAAAAATATCAATCATTGATCTTTTCTGGTTTCAGTCAACCCGAACGGCTTGCCGAAGTCAAGCGAGGCCTTTTTTGCCCTAAAAAAGCGCCCGGGGGGCTTTTTTGCGGCTTTTTTGGGCAGTTTTGCCAGTTTGACCGGCTTGGGACTAGCAGGCTTGAGCGGGCCGTGTTGTATTTTTTACGGGGGTGTTGTGTAAAAAAATGAACAAGGCTAAGCTCGATTCAAACCCATAACAGCAATAATACCGGGGTGCTTCATGTCTGGCCTGCCGTTAATCGGCGTCACCGCCTGCTCCAAACAGGTTGGTCTGCATGCTTATCACATCAGTGGCGACAAATACGTCCGCGCCGTGGCAGTCGCTGCCAAGGGCCTGCCATTGATTATTCCGTCCTTGGCGGAGCTGTTCGAACCGGCCAATATTCTTGACGGTCTGGACGGCATCCTCTTTACCGGCTCACCTTCCAATATCGAACCCTTCCATTACGACGGTCCGGCCAGTGCGCCCGGGACTGCCCATGATCCTGCACGGGACCAGAGCACCCTGCCGCTGATTCGCGCCGCGATTGCCGCAGGCGTGCCGGTGCTGGGGATATGCCGGGGCTTCCAGGAAATGAACGTGGCCCTGGGCGGCAGCCTGCACCAGAAGGTTCATGAGTTGCCGGGTATGCTCGATCACCGCGAAGACGATACCCAGCCGCTGGAAGTCCAGTACGGCCCGGCGCACGCCGTGGCGATTGCCCCGGGCGGGGTATTGGCGGGCCTGGGCTTGCCGGACACGATCCAGGTCAACTCGATCCACAGCCAGGGCGTCGACCGCCTGGCGCCGGGCCTGCAGGTCGAGGCGACCGCGCCGGATGGCCTGGTCGAGGCTTTTTCGCTCAAACAGGGCAAGGCTTTTGCAGACGCTTTTGCATTAGGAGTGCAATGGCACCCTGAATGGCAGGTAAGCTCCAACCCGTACTACCTCGCGATCTTCCAGGCATTTGGCGATGCCTGCCGAACGCGGGCGAAACAAAGAGACGCGCACGCGTCAAACAACGCCTGACCTTTAATGGATGTCAGGAAACCCAGCCCAGAGGCATTTATGAGTAACAACCTCGACCAGCTCACCGATTGGTTGAAAGACCACAAGATCACAGAAGTCGAATGCATGATTGGCGACCTCACGGGGATCACCCGGGGCAAGATCTCGCCGACCAACAAGTTCATTGCCGAAAAAGGCATGCGCCTGCCCGAGAGCGTTCTGTTGCAGACCGTGACCGGCGACTATGTCGAAGACGACATCTATTACGAATTGCTCGACCCGGCCGACATCGACATGATCTGCCGCCCGGACCAAAACGCTGTGTTCCTGGTGCCCTGGGCCATCGAGCCCACCGCCCAGGTGATCCACGACACCTACGACAAGCAAGGCAACCCCATCGAGCTGTCGCCGCGCAACGTGCTCAAGAAAGTCCTCAAGCTCTATGCCGACAAAGGCTGGCAGCCCATCGTGGCGCCGGAGATGGAGTTCTACCTGACCAAGCGCTGCGAAGACCCGGACTTCCCGCTGCAACCGCCGATTGGCCGCTCTGGCCGTCCGGAAACCGGTCGCCAGTCCTTCTCTATAGAAGCGGCCAACGAATTCGACCCACTGTTCGAAGATGTCTACGACTGGTGCGAGCTGCAGGAGCTGGACCTCGACACCCTGATCCACGAGGACGGCACGGCGCAGATGGAAATCAATTTCCGTCACGGCGATGCCCTGTCCCTGGCCGACCAGATCCTGGTGTTCAAGCGCACCATGCGTGAAGCCGCGCTCAAGCACGACGTGGCCGCCACCTTCATGGCCAAGCCGATGACCGGCGAGCCCGGCAGCGCCATGCACCTGCACCAGAGCATCATTGATATCGCCACCGGCAAGAACGTGTTCTCCAATGAGGACGGCTCCAAGAGCGAGCTGTTCCTGCACCACATCGGTGGCCTGCAGAAGTTCATCCCCGAGCTGTTGCCGCTGTTTGCGCCTAACGTCAACTCGTTCCGCCGCTTCCTGCCCGACACCTCGGCGCCGGTGAACGTGGAGTGGGGCGAAGAGAACCGCACCGTGGGCCTGCGCGTGCCGGATGCCGGCCCGCAGAACCGCCGCGTGGAAAACCGCCTGCCGGGCGCCGATGCCAACCCGTACCTGGCCATCGCCGCCAGCCTGCTGTGCGGCTATATCGGCATGGTCGAAGGCATCAGCCCGAGCGCCCCGGTGGTCGGTCGTGGTTACGAGCGACGCAACCTGCGCCTGCCGTTGACTATCGAAGATGCGCTGGAGCGCATGGAAAACAGCAAGACCATCGAGAAATACCTGGGTCAAAAATTCATCACTGGCTACGTCGCGGTCAAGCGGGCCGAGCATGAAAACTTCAAGCGCGTGATCAGTTCGTGGGAGCGGGAATTCCTGCTCTTCGCCGTCTGATGCGCCGGGTGCGGCCAGGATGGGTCGCACCTTCACCTACTTTTTGGAGATTGGTATGTCCAGCAACAACCCGCAAACCCGTGAATGGCAAGCCCTGAGCAACGATCATCACCTGGCGCCGTTCAGCGACTTCAAGCAGTTGAAAGAGAAAGGCCCGCGCATTATCACCAACGCCAAGGGCGTTTACCTGTGGGACAGCGAAGGCAACAAGATCCTCGACGGCATGGCCGGCCTGTGGTGCGTGGCCATCGGTTATGGTCGCGATGAGCTGGCTGACGCCGCCGCCAAGCAGATGAAACAACTGCCTTACTACAACCTGTTCTTCCAGACCGCCCACCCGCCGGTGCTGGAACTGGCCAAGGCGATCGCCGATATCGCCCCGGCCGGCATGAATCATGTGTTCTTCACCGGCTCCGGCTCCGAAGGCAACGACACCATGTTGCGCATGGTCCGCCACTATTGGGCGATCAAGGGCCAGCCGAACAAGAAAACCATCATCAGCCGCAAGAATGGCTACCACGGTTCCACCGTGGCCGGCGCCAGCCTGGGCGGCATGACTTATATGCACGAGCAGGGCGACTTGCCGATCCCGGGCATCGTGCACATCGCCCAGCCGTACTGGTTCGGCGAAGGCGGCGACATGAGCCCTGAAGAGTTCGGGGTGTGGGCCGCCAATCAACTGGAAGAGAAGATTCTGGAAGTCGGCGTGGACAACGTCGGTGCCTTTATCGCCGAGCCGATCCAGGGCGCCGGCGGTGTGATCGTGCCGCCAGAGACCTACTGGCCGCGCATCAAGGAAATCCTCGCCAAGTACGACATCCTGTTTGTCGCCGACGAAGTGATCTGTGGCTTTGGCCGCACCGGTGAGTGGTTCGGTAGCGATTTCTATGGTCTCAAGCCGGACATGATGACCATCGCCAAGGGCCTGACCTCGGGCTACATCCCCATGGGCGGCCTGATCGTGCGCGACGAAGTGGTGGCAGTGCTCAACGAAGGCGGCGATTTCAACCACGGCTTCACCTATTCCGGGCACCCGGTGGCTGCTGCGGTGGCCCTGGAAAACATCCGCATCATGCGCGATGAAAAAATTGTCAGCCGCGTCCATGACGAAACGGCACCGTATTTGCAAAAGCGTCTACGCGAGCTCGCGGATCATCCGCTGGTGGGCGAAGTCCGTGGTGTCGGCATGTTGGGTGCGATCGAGCTGGTACAGGACAAGGCCACGCGCAAGCGTTATGAAGGCAAGGGCGTGGGCATGATCTGCCGCACCTTCTGTTTCGAAAATGGCCTGATCATGCGCGCCGTGGGCGACACCATGATCATTTCGCCGCCGCTGGTGATCAGCAAGGCCGAGATTGACGAGCTGGTCACCAAGGCTCGCCAGTGCCTGGACCTGACTTTGGCGGCATTGCAGGGCTAAGTGCTAGGCTCAGAATGCAGCGGCTAGCGGCTGTTGCATTCGGGCAATGATAAATGCGGGGCTTTGGTTGAAAGCCGGCCCCTGAACTTGCCAGACTGTCGCCCTGTTTTGTTGCCCTTCGACGGGCCATGAAACGTAGAAAAATGTGGCCCAAAAAAGAAAAATTGGAGCATGACCGAATGAAGGCATTAGGTTTGAAGAACGCTGGCAAGACCCTCCTGGCCTTGTCCCTGATGGGCGTGATGGCGGGCGCGGCCCAGGCAGACAGTAAAGTACTGCATGTCTACAACTGGTCCGACTATATTGCACCGGACACCATCGCCAACTTCGAGAAAGAGTCTGGCATCAAAGTGGTGTACGACGTTTTCGACAGCAACGAAACCCTCGAGGCCAAGCTGCTGGCGGGCAAGTCCGGCTACGACGTGGTTGTGCCGTCGAACAACTTCCTGGCCAAGCAGATCAAGGCCGGTGTGTACCAGGAGCTGGACAAGTCCAAGCTGCCTAACTGGAAGAACCTCGATACCGACCTGCTCAAGGCCGTCGGTGACGCCAGCGACAAAGGCAACCTGCACGCATTCCCGTACATGTGGGGCACCATCGGCATCGGCTACAACCCCGACAAGGTCAAGGCTGCGCTGGGCGTGGACAAGATCGACTCGTGGGATGTGCTGTTCAAGCCCGAGAACATCGAAAAACTCAAAAGCTGTGGCGTGAGCTTCCTCGATTCGCCAACCGAAATGATCCCGGTGGCCCTGCACTACCTGGGCTACCCGACCGACAGCCAGGACAAGAAGCAACTGGCTGAAGCCGAGGCACTGTTCCTCAAGATCCGTCCTTCGATAGGCTACTTCCATTCCTCCAAGTACATCTCGGACCTGGCCAACGGCAACATCTGCGTGGCCGTGGGTTACTCGGGCGACCTGGAACAATCCAAGTCCCGCGCGGCTGAAGCCGGTGGCAAGGTCAAGGTTTCCTACGCCATTCCCAAGGAAGGCGCAGGCAGCTTCTACGACATGGTCGCCATCCCTAAAGATGCCGAGAACCTGGACGCCGCCTACCAGTTCATGAACTACCTGCTCAAGCCTGAAGTCATGGCTGCCATCACCAACAGCGTACGTTTCCCGAACGGTAACAAGGCCGCTACGCCGCTGGTGAACAAGGATATTTCGGGTGACCCGAGCATCTATCCCTCGGATGCAGTGAAAGCCAAGCTGTATGCAATCAGCGACCTGCCGGCCGCTACCCAGCGCCTGCTGACACGCAGCTGGACCAAGATCAAGTCGGGTAAATAAGCCTTGATAAGTGTGGGAGAGGGTTTGGGTGGGAGCGGGCTTGCTCGCGAAAGCGGCGTGTCAGTAGAGACATATGCAGGCTGACACGCCGCCTTCGCGAGCAAGCCCGCTCCCACACAAGCCCGCTCTCACAAATTAAATGACAGAAAGTTTTGCCGGATCGGTTTATCGAGGGTAAGTTGCGCGCCGGTTTTGTTGTCGGGCAACAACTTTGGGCCCAACTATTTAAGAGGACCTCCACTTGCCAATTTCTTTATTTCGCAAAGCCTTGCTGGTAGGGGCGGGTCTCACGTTGGCAGTCAGCGTGCAGGCGGCTTCGACTGTGCATATTTATAACTGGTCGGACTACATCGGCCCCGACACCCTGGCCAACTTTGAAAAGGCCACCGGCATCAAGCCGGTCTATGACGTGTTCGATTCCAACGAAACCCTGGAAGGCAAGTTGCTGGCCGGGCGCACCGGGTATGACGTGGTGGTGCCGTCCAACCACTTTTTGGGCAAGCAGATCAAGGCGGGCGCGTTCCAGAAGATCGACAAGTCGTTGCTAAGCAACTATGCCAATCTCGACCCGGCGCTGCTCAAGCGCCTGGAAAAGAACGACCCGGGTAACCAATACGCGGTGCCTTACCTGTGGGGCACCAACGGCATTGGCTACAACGTCGACAAAGTGAAGGAAGTGCTGGGTGTCGACAAGATCGACTCCTGGGCCGTGCTGTTCGAGCCGGAAAACATGAAGAAGCTGGCCAGTTGCGGCGTGTCCTTCATGGACTCGGCCGATGAAATGCTACCGGCGGTGCTCAACTACATGGGCCTGGACCCTAATAGCACCAACCCGGCCGACTATAAAAAGGCCGAGGAAAAACTCCTGAAAGTACGTCCCTACGTGACCTACTTCCACTCATCCAAATACATCTCGGACCTGGCCAACGGCAATATCTGCGTGGCTGCCGGCTTCTCCGGCGATGTGTTCCAGGCCAAGGCCCGGGCGGCCGAGGCAGGCAAGGGCGTGAACATCGCCTACGCGATTCCGAAAGAAGGCGGCAACCTGTGGTTTGACGTGCTGGCGATCCCCAAGGACGCGACCAACGTCAAGGAAGCCCACGCCTTCATCAACTATTTACTGCAACCTGAAGTGATCGCTCAGGTCAGTGATTACGTCGGCTACGCCAACCCTAACCCAGGGGCGGACACGCTGATGGAGCAATCGATACGCACCGACGAAGCGGTTTATCCACCGCAGGCGGTTCTCGACCGGACGTTTGTCAACTTCGAGCTACCCCCGAAAGTGCAACGCTTGATGACCCGTAGCTGGACCAAGGTCAAGACGGGCAAGTAAGGCTCACACTATCTAAGGTTCGTCCGTATTGGACGTTCTGCACTCTTTTTTTCTGGGAGTTTCGTAAATGGCAGTTGCCTCCGGCGCCTATAAGAAAGCCCTCGAGGGCGACCAGACACCGAAAAAGGTGTTGGTCAAAATCGACCGGGTCACGAAGAAGTTCGACGAGACGATTGCCGTGGACGATGTGTCCCTGGAAATCAAGAAAGGCGAGATCTTCGCCTTGCTCGGCGGTTCTGGTTCGGGCAAGTCCACCTTGCTGCGCATGCTCGCAGGTTTCGAGCGACCGACCGAAGGGCGGATTTTCCTCGACGGTGTGGATATCACCGACATGCCGCCCTACGAGCGGCCGATCAACATGATGTTCCAGTCCTACGCCTTGTTCCCACACATGACCGTGGCGCAGAACATCGCCTTCGGCCTGCAACAGGACAAGATCCCCAAGGCAGAAGTCGAGGCCCGCGTGGCCGAGATGCTCAAGCTGGTACAGATGAGCCAGTACGCCAAGCGCAAGCCGCACCAGTTGTCTGGCGGCCAGCGTCAGCGGGTGGCCCTGGCCCGGTCCCTGGCCAAGCGCCCGAAACTGCTGCTGCTCGATGAGCCAATGGGCGCGCTGGACAAGAAGCTGCGCTCGCAGATGCAGCTTGAACTCGTCGAAATCATCGAGCGCGTCGGCGTGACCTGCGTGATGGTGACCCACGACCAGGAAGAGGCCATGACCATGGCCGAGCGCATCGCGATCATGCACCTGGGCTGGATCGCGCAGATCGGCAGCCCGATCGATATCTACGAAACCCCCACCAGCCGCCTGGTGTGCGAGTTCATCGGCAACGTCAACATCTTCGACACCGTGGTGGTGGATGACGCCGAAGGCCACGCGGTGCTCAAGTGCGCCGACCTGGACCGCGATATCTACGTGGGTTATGGCATCGCCACGTCGGTGGAAGACAAGTCGGTGACCTACGCCATCCGCCCGGAAAAGCTGCTGGTCACCACCGAAATGCCGACCTGCGAGCACAACTGGTCCAGCGGCAAGGTGCATGACATTGCCTACCTGGGCGGCCACTCGGTGTTCTACGTCGAGCTGCCGAGCGGCAAGCTGGTGCAGTCCTTCGTCGCCAACGCCGAACGCCGTGGCGCGCGGCCGACCTGGGGTGACCAGGTCTACGTATGGTGGGAAGACGACAGCGGCGTGGTACTTCGCTCATGAACATGAAGAAATTCAAACGGCGATTGCACCGAATAATTCCCAGCGGCAAGCAGGTAGTCATCGGGATTCCATTCCTGTGGCTGTTCCTGTTCTTCATGCTGCCGTTCTTCATCGTCCTGAAGATCAGCTTTGCCGAAGCCGACGTGGCGATCCCGCCCTACACCGAGATCTACACCTACATCGAGCAGAAGCTGGAGGTGGTGCTCAACCTGGCCAACTACAGCCTGCTGGCCGGCGACGAACTGTACATCGCCGCCTACCTGGGCTCGCTGAAGATGGCGTTTTTCAGCACGGCCTTGTGCCTGCTGATCGGCTACCCGATGGCCTACGCCATCGCCAGTGCGCGCAAAGAGATGCAGACCGTGCTGGTGCTGCTGATCATGATGCCGACCTGGACCGCGATCCTGATCCGCGTGTATGCGTGGATGGGCATCCTTAGCAACAACGGCCTGCTCAATGGCTTCCTGATGTCCATGGGCCTGATCAACGAGCCGTTGCAGATCCTCAACACCAATATCGCGGTGTATATCGGCGTGGTCTATTCGTACCTGCCGTTCATGATCCTGCCGCTGTATGCCAACCTGGTCAAACATGACCAGAGCCTGCTGGAAGCCGCGTCGGACCTGGGTTCGAGCACCTTCAACAGCTTCTGGAAAATCACCGTGCCGCTGTCCAAGAACGGCATCATTGCCGGCTGCATGCTGGTATTCATCCCGGTGGTGGGCGAGTTCGTGATCCCGGAACTGCTGGGCGGCCCGGAAACCCTGATGATCGGTAAAGTGTTGTGGCAAGAATTCTTCAACAACCGCGACTGGCCGGTGGCCTCTGCGCTGGCGGTGGTGATGCTGGCGATCCTGATCGTGCCGATCATTCTGTTTAACCGCAGCCAAGCCAAAGAGATGGAGGGCAAGGTATGAAGCGCTTCAGTTTCTCCAGCTTCATGCTGGTCGTAGGGCTGCTGTTCATCTACCTGCCGATGCTGATCCTGGTGATCTATTCGTTCAACGAATCGAAACTGGTGACGGTGTGGGGCGGCTGGTCGATCAAGTGGTACGTGGGCCTGTTGGACAACACCCAGTTGATGGGCTCGGTGGCGCGCTCCCTGGAAATCGCCTGCTACACGGCGGTGGCCGCGGTGGCGCTGGGTACGTTGGCAGCGTTCGTGCTGACCCGTATCAGCCAGTTCAAGGGCCGCACGCTGTTTGGCGGCCTGGTGACCGCGCCGCTGGTGATGCCGGAAGTGATCACCGGTCTGTCGCTGTTGCTGCTGTTCGTGGCCATGGCGCAGATGATCGGCTGGCCCCAGGAGCGTGGCATCGTCACCATCTGGATCGCCCACACCACGTTCTGTGCGGCGTATGTGGCGGTGGTGGTGTCGGCACGCTTGCGTGAGCTGGACCTGTCGATCGAAGAGGCGGCCATGGACCTGGGTGCGCGGCCGTGGAAGGTGTTCTTCCTGATCACTATCCCGATGATCGCACCCTCGCTGGCGGCGGGCGGCATGATGTCGTTCGCGTTGTCCCTGGATGACCTGGTACTGGCCAGCTTCGTGTCGGGCCCGGGTTCGACCACCTTGCCGATGGAAGTGTTCTCGGCGGTGCGCCTTGGGGTCAAGCCCGAGATCAACGCCGTGGCCAGCCTGATTCTGTTGGCGGTGTCGCTGGTGACCTTTTTGGTGTGGTTCTTCAGCCGCCGTGCCGAAGAGCGGCGCAAGAAGGCGATCCAGCAAGCGATCGAAGAAGCCGCGGCGGATGGCTGGAAACAGCCGGATGTACGCCGGGCGCCAGCACCGGTCTAACGGCCGGAACAGGCTAAAAATGTGGGAGCTGGCTTGCCTGCGATAGCAGAGTGTCAGTCACAGAAGATGTGACTGAACCACCGCTATCGCAGGCAAGCCAGCTCCCACATTCAATTGCATTTCAAGTTGATTAAGCCGTCCACGGCGACTGGCGAATCACCTCGACAAAGTTCATCGGCTTGAACCCCGGCTCCTGATCCACCAGCACATCGGTCTTCACGTTGCCAAACGTGGTCTGCGGGCGATGACGCAACCCGTCGGCAAACGCGCAGATGATGCACTCCTTGAACCCTTCACCCCGTGGATGCGCATGCACCACCGCCTCGCGCTGCACGTGGGTAAACGCGGCGTAGTCCATGCCCAGCACATCCATCTCCACGCCAGCGGTCACCAGGGCGACGGTAGGGCGCAGGTGCTTGGGCACGCCCGGCGTGGTGTGCAGGGCGATGGACAGCCATACCTGCTCGATATCGTCGTCGCTCAAGCCATAAGGCTTCAGAAAGGCGGCAGCAGCGTTGGCGCCGTCCACTTCAAAACGCTCATCATCGCTGCGGTGGCCGGCCACCAGGCCCAAGTCATGGAACATTGCGCCGACGTACAGCAGCTCCGGGTTGTAGGCCAATTGCTGGCGCTCGCCGCTCAAGGCGCCAAACAGGAACACCCGGCGGGAGTGGTGGTAGAGCAGGTCGGATTCAATGTCGCGGATGTACTCGGTGGTAGCCTTGGCCAGGGCACTGTCGGGGATTTTGATGCCGGCGATGGTGGTGCTCATGGTCATGATCCTCAAGAAAGCGCCGGTTGGCGCTGATCAGTCCAGTCTGGTCGCCCAGCTGCCAGGCAACCACCGCCGCAGGGGCGCGATCCCGGCCAATGTGCCTTCATATCGCGCCATGGTTGTACACGATGCAATGTGGGAGCTGGCTTGCCTGCGATAGCATCGCCTCGGTACATCAGGTATACCCAGGTGATGCCATCGCAGGCAAGCCAGCTCCCACAGGGTTTTGCGACAGTCCAGAGGAAGGTTTACCCATGCACAAGACCGTCGCGATCCTGATCTTCCCCGGCGTCCAGTCACTGGACGTGACCGGCCCCATGGATGTGTTCTGCGAGGCCAATCGCTTCCTGGCGCCTGCGGATCATTACCAGCTCGAAGTCATCGGCCAGGTCCAGGGCCAGATCGCCTGTTCCAACGGTCTGTCCTTGCAGGCTCATATCCATTACAGCAATGCGCTACAAGCCTATGACCTGTTGTTGGTCGCCGGCGGCCCGCAGTTGCCCTTCGAAGATTTCGGCGCGCCGTTCCATCAATGGCTGCGTGACGCGAGCGCCAGGGCCCGGCGCTTCGGTTCGATCTGTAATGGCGCCTTCATGCTGGCCCGGGCCGGATTGCTGGATGGCAAAACCGTCACCACCCACTGGAGCGACGCGGCTGATCTGGCGCGCCTGTGCCCCTCGACCCAGGTCGACGCCGACCGCCTCTACGTGCAAGACGCCAACCTCTACACCTCGGCCGGGGTCACGGCGGGCATCGACCTGTCGCTGTACCTGTTGGCCCAGGACCACGGCCCGGAAGTGGCCTTGAGCGTGGCCAAGCGCCTGGTGGTGTTTACCCAGCGCAGCGGCGGGCAATCGCAGTTCAGCCCGTTTCTCACGCCCCACGCCGAAGCCACCTCGGCGGTGGCGCAAGTGCAGTTGTACGTGCTGGCGAACCTGACGGGTGACCTGGGCATCGCCGACCTGGCCCGCGCGGCCAATATGAGTGCGCGCAACTTTTCGCGGGTGTTTGCCCGCGAAGCGCGGATCACCCCGGCAGAGTTTGTCGAGCGCGCGCGGGTGGATGCGGCGCGGGTGATGCTCGAAAGCAGCACCGCACCGCTGAAGACCGTGGCCTACCAATGCGGGTTTCGCGACGCCCAGCACCTGCGCAGCGTGTTCAATCGCCGGCTGGGGGTGACGCCGCAGCAGTTCCGGCTGAACTTTGCGGCGCTGGTTTGAGTGTGTCGTAGGCTTCCAGTGCGCGCAGCGAGTAGATGTAGGCGGCGCCGGCATTCAGCGAGATCGCGGTGGCAAGCGTCGCGGCGATTTCTTCGCGGGTGGCGCCGGCCTTGATCGCGGCGTCGGCATGTACGCCGATGCAGCCGTCGCAGCGGGTGGTGATGGCCACGGCAATCGCGATCAGTTCGCGGGTCTTGGCATCCAGGACGTTGTTTTCCTCGGCAGCCTCGCCCAGCGCCATGTAGGCTTTGACCATCTTCGGGTTGCTCTTGCCCAGTGCGCCAAAGGCGTTCTTCACGGTGGGCAGCAAGTCGGGCCAGTTATTGAACATTGCGTTGACTCCTGAACGGGTTGGGTGTGAAGCCAGTGTGTGCCGTTCGGATTTGGCGGTATTGTTCGATCCGCTCATCTTTTTGACCGATATTCGCAAATGAACGCTATCGACACGCTGATCACATTGGCCAACCTGCGCGGCCGCCTTGACGTGCGCTGCCAGTTCCAGGGCGACTGGGCCCTGGACCATGCGCCCGAATCGCTGGGGGTGGCGCCGTATCATATTGTCGTGCGGGGGACCTGCCACGCCGAGCTTTCGGGTGGGCAGCAGGTGACGCTGGCAGAAGGCGATATCCTGTTGATGCCCGGTGGTGCGACCCATCTGCTGCGCAGCCAGGGCGCGCAGACCCCGCCGAGGCTGCCCACGGTGATCGACAGCGGGGTACTGAAGGTGCATCGCTTGGGCGGTGATCAGCCGGAGGTTGAGATGCTCTGTGGCGCCTTTCACTACAACCGCCAGTCGTTGCTGTTTGCGGCCTTGCCCGAGTACCTGGTGGTGTCCAGCCGACAATGGCCGGCCGATGGGCAACTGGCGGCACTGATTGCGCTGATGCGCAGTGAGGCTGACGGTGAGCGGCTGGGCGCGCGGTCGTTTATTGATGCCCTGTCGGTGGCGCTGTTCACCTTGCTGGTGCGCACCTGGTTGGCGCAACAGGCGCCGCTGGCTGGCACCTTTGCCTTGCTCACCGACAAACGCCTGGGCCGCGCCTGGCAGGCGATGCTGGCCGAGCCCGGGCATGACTGGACCATCGACAGCCTGGCGGGGGCTGCATCGATGTCCCGGGCCACGTTCATGCGCGCATTTGTCAAAGTGGCCGGCGTGTCGCCGTGGGTGCTGCTGACCCAGTTGCGCATGGAGCTGGCGTTCAATCTGCTGCAGCAGTCACGGCTGAGCCTGACGGATATTGCGGCCCGGGTGGGTTACCAGTCCCAGGCGGCGTTCAGCAAGAAATTCAAGGATGCATATGGCCAAGCGCCCGGTCGAATGCGCAACGCAGATTAAAACGGTGGGAGCGGGCTTGCCCGCGATGGCGGTGTATCAGTCAACTAATGTATCGACTGACACTCAGCCATCGCGAGCAAGCCCGCTCCCACCGTTTTGAGGGTGTTTCTTCAGGGCTGTTGTGGGCGGGCCGGCAACAACTTGAGGGTGCCGCGAGTATTGGCCTGGACCTCTTCTTCATCAAAATGCGCCTGCTCGTACCCGCCCTCGATATAGGTCTCGGCCTGGTCGGCGTAGTGCTTGTCGAACGGCACGCCGCTTTGGCCCACCGGGTTGATGGTCAGCGCGTGAGCGGCGTCGGCAAAGTCCACCAGGCGTCGGGTGGACGGGCCGTACGTCACCGGCCATGGCGCAGGGCCGATGATTGCCGACAGGTTGTTCGGCACTTCGTGGCTGCCCGGTGAGGCGAACGGCCCGACATTGACGATCTGGTCCAGTGGCTTCTTGATGCCCAGCGGATGGCCGTGGGTCAGGGTATGGGCCTTGCCCCACTGCCATTGCGCCGGGTCGTCACCGAAGGTGGTTCTCAGGTGCGCCAGGCTGTTGTCCCAGGCGTGCTTGACGGTCGCGGCACGCTGGCCGTTCCACCACGGCGAATCGGCAGCAGCGGCCAGGCGTGGCAAGGCGGCGTCGATCACACGGGTGGTGATCAGGGTCTTGAACATCTCGTCACCCAGTTTGGGACGAAAGGCCGCGTCAGTCAGGTCGTACAGCAGTTGGTTGAACAGCGTGGCCGGGATCGACTGCACCGGGTAGTCACCATTCCACGCGGCCAGTTGCTCCAGCAGCTTGAGTTCGGCCGGGTCCTTGACCACCTCGCGCAGCACCGGCAGCAGCGGCGCCAGCAGGCGTGGCCCGTAGGCGGTGGTGGTGCCCAGTTGCAAGGCCTGGCTGTTGTCCAGGTCCCATTTGACCTGGTTGTCGCTCAATTGCGCGTTCAACTGTTGGCCACGGTCCGCCAGGTTGTAATAGCCGGGGATCTGCATGCCAGTAGGTGACACCGGCTGGGCATTGGCCGAGACCACGTAGCCACGGGCCGGGTTTTCTTCCTGGGGGTTGGCGCTGAACGGGTAGAAGCCCAGCTTGTCGGCCTGGGCTGTGCTGCCATCGAGGATAAACCCGGCGTTGACCCCGGCCGGGCGGATCGGCAACTGCGCTGCGGCCCACCAGCCAATATCGCCCTTGGCATTGGCCCACACGATATTCAGCCCAGGTGCATGCACCTTGGCCACCGCCTGGCGGGCCTTGGCCAGGGTGTCGGCGCGGTTGAGTTGGTAGAAGCCATCGAGGATCGGGTTTTCGGTATCGAGGAAGGCCCACCACATGGCAATCGGCGTGGTGCCGGCATTGGCGCCGAGCACGTCGTTGATGATCGGGCCGTGGGGCGACTGGCGCAGGGTCAGCGTCACCGGGGCCTGGCCCTTGACCGCGATCTGTTGCTCGCTGCTGGTCATGTCGACCCACTGGTCGTGGTAGCGCACCTGGTTGGGGTTGTCCGGGTTGACCTGCTCGGCGATCAGGTCGAGGTCGTCGTTCTGGAACATCGTCAGGCTCCAGCCAAACGCTTTGTTATGGCCCAGGAACGCCACCGGCACCAGGGCGTTGTGATAACCGTAGAGTTCAAAGCCGGGCGCCGACAGGTGCGCCTCGTACCATACCGACGGCACCGAAAAGCGGATATGCGGGTCGCCCGCCAGCAACGGCTTGCCGCTCTTGGTGCGGTTGCCGCTGATGGCCCAGGCGTTGCTGCCTTCGAACTGCGGCAGGCCATTGTCGGCCAGGGCCTGCTCGCTGAGGCGGGCGATGGCGCTCAGGCCTTGCCAGTCGGCGGCGGCCAGGCCGAGGTCGCCCTTGGGTTTCCAGTCGAGGTCGAACACCTTCAGGTAATCGCTGCCCAGTTGGTCGCGCACGTAAGTCAGCAAGGGCTCTGTACGAAAGGCTGCGGCAAAGCTGTAGGCCAGGTAGCCGGCAATGCTGATGGTGTCCTCGGCGGTGAACGGCCGCTTGGGGATGCCCAGCACGTCAAACTCCATGGGGCTGGCGTGGCTGTCCTGATATTGGTTGATCCCGTCCAGATAGGCTTGCAGGGCCTTCCAGTGCGGGGACTGGCGGTCCATCTGGGCCGCGTAGGTGGTGGCGCGCTCGCGGATACGCAGGCTGCGGAACAGTTTATCGGTGTCCAGCAACTTGACGCCGAGCACCTCGGCCAGCTCACCGCGCGCCAGGCGGCGCATGATTTCCATCTGGAACAGGCGGTCCTGGGCGTGCACGTAACCCAGGGCGCGATACAGGTCGGCCTCGTTTTCCGCGCGGATATGCGGCACGCCCCGGTCGTCATAGCGCACCGTGACCGAGCCTTGCAGGTTGGCCAGCTCCACCGTGCCCTGGCGGGTGGGTTGCTTGCTGTAGACGTACCAGCCAGCCCCGAGGGCGATCAACACCAGCAGGGCTACAAGACCCGACAAAACGCGCTTCATAAACAATCCTTATTATTAGAAGTGGGGCTACCTTGAAAATCTACGAACCTTGCGGCCAGGAACAATAGCAGCCCACTGCCAGGGTGTGGGTTGCGTTCACCGCCCGCCCGCCGTTGAGCGCCTGCAGGATCGGTTCGATAAAGCTGTTGCTCGAATTACAGGTCAGGCCCTCGCTATACGGGCCGAAATACGCCAGCTTGCCGCTGCGATCCCAGATACCCACCGCCGGGCTGGCGGGCACCTGGTCGGCGCCGGGCAGGGCGGTGATGATTTTCATCGCGCCAAGGGTCGCGGGCAATTGGCCGTGGCTGCCGGCTTTTTGCAGGGCATAGAACTCCACGCCCTGGGGCGCGTATTGCTCGATCAGTTCGCTCAGGTGCTGCTGGTTGCCGACATTGCACGGGCAAGCCGGGTCCCAGAAGTGCACCAGGCGGATCGGGCCGGGGCCTGCGAGGTCGTCGGGCAGGCGTAGCAGGTCGCCGGAAAACACCGCCGTATGTTCGCTGAATGCCCGCAGGTAGCGGCCCTGGAACCAGTCATACGCGACCCACAGCACCACGGCGCAGATCAGCAGGATCAGGCTGGCGAGCAGGGCGTTGCGGTAGGGCTTTGGCATTCAGAACAATCCTCGACGGTGGCGTAGCTTGCCATGCTTGCCCTGACAGATGAATATCGCGACTCAATATTCATCTGTTCACTGCTGTGAAGCCCTAGTCTGGAAGTTCTTATGCCCGTTACCTTTGACCCCGATCATCTGCGCGAAAGCCTGCGGCCCCTGGTGGACGCGCAGCCGCTTTCGGCCGAGGCCAGGGTCTACCAGCGCTTCTATGGGCTGGACCTGGCCGCGCGCAAAACCCCGGTGGCCAGCCGTCTGGGGCGCATGGAGGTGGATGGGTTCGAGGTGGTCAGCCAGGTCTGGTGGCCGGCGCAACCTGTGGCCACACTGTTTATGTTCCACGGTTTCTACGATCACATGGGGCTGTATCGCAGCGTGGTGGAGTGGGGGCTGGACCAGGGTTTTGTGGTGATTGCCTGCGATTTGCCGGGCCATGGCCTGTCCAGTGGCGAACGTGCCAGCATCGATGATTTTGCGGTGTACCAGCACGTGGTGAACGGCTTGTTCGACCAGGCCGACGCGCTGCAACTGCCCAAGCCCTGGCACCTGTTCGGGCAAAGCACCGGCGGGGCGATTGTGGTGGACCATCTGCTCAACCATGGCTCCAGCAGCCCGGCGCAAGGCCAGACCTTCCTGTTGTCGCCGCTGGTGCGGCCGCGTGCCTGGGGTTGGTCGCAACTGAGCTATTACCTGCTCAAGCCGTTCGTCAAAGGTATCGCCCGGCGCTTCAGCGATAACAGCAACGACCCGGCGTTCCGTCCGTTCCTCGAGGCCGACCCGTTGCAGCCCCGGCAACTGCCAACCGCCTGGGTGGGCGCGCTGGCGCGCTGGATCAAGCGCATCGAGGCCGCGCCGCGCAGTACGCGGCGACCACTGATCGTGCAGGGCGAGGAAGATATGACGGTGGATTGGCAGCACAACTTGCAGGTGCTGCGCGGCAAGTTTGATCAGCCGCAGATCCTGATGGTGCCCAAGGGCCGGCATCATCTGGCCAATGAACTGCCGCAAATCCGCGAGGAATACTTCAAGTTCCTCACCGACCACCTGAAATAACCCTCCCCCCTGTAGGCGCGAGCTTGCTCGCGAAGAACGTCAACGATAACGCGTGCTGCCTGGTTAGACGCGGCGTCCTTGAGTTCTTCGCGAGCAAGCTCGCTCCTACAGGGGGAGGGGCGTCAGGGGGCCAGGCTGGAGGTGCTTTGGCCGACCGCCAGCCCGGCGCGGATCGCCGCCAGCGCTGCCTGGTAGTAAGCCTTGCCTTGCGGCGACTCGGCAAAGGTGGCGAATTCTTCCAGCTCCGGGTCCGACAAATCCCGATAGACGTACAACAAGGTGTTGTTCAGGTCATTGCCGATCTGCTGCATCAACCGCTCGCGCTGGCCATTGAGCATGCTCTGCGCCTGACCGCCGCCCAACAGGCCGGGGATCATCTGGCTCAGGCTGTCTGCGGCCACGCCGGCAATCGCCAGGCTGACTTCGGCCCCGGCTTCGCGGGCAGGCAGGGCCTGGGCCAGATGGCCGATGATCAGGCTGCGGGTGGCGTCGGCCTGGATCTGCGGCAAGCCCTGGGCGTTCTTGGCCAACTGGTCGCGACGGGTCGCCAGCAACTCGGCGGCGACAATCTTGCGCCCCAGCGGCGACTGGAAAAACGCCAGCGCCGGTTTTGGGTCCGCCAGGTTCTGGCGCAACTGGGCTTCGGCGCGCTGATCCATGGCCTTGGGGGCGAAGCGTTTATTGCTGTTGTCCACCAGCGCCTGGTACACCGCCGGCGGCAAGCTGTTGCGGTAGCGCTGCTGGGCGGCACTCAAGGCGTCATTAAAATGCGCGCGTTGTTCCGGCCAGCCGGCGACCGCGTACAACTGGTCACGGCTGTCTGCCCAGGCGGGCAACACGCAGAACATCAGCAAGGATAAAAACAAACGACGCATAGGGACTCCTGTCAGTCGGCCACTATTGTCCGTGTCGGGCGTAGGATTTGTCGAGAAGTCCTATCAATCGCCTGACTAAAGTGTATTTAGGCGCTCGGCGGCGCTGTCGGTTTGCCAGGCGTATGGATACTATGCGCGCCATGCAAATATCCCCTGATGACCCGCTGCTGCTAAGCATCGTCGACGACCTGGCCGTGAAGGGCTGGTCGCAGCAGAACATCTTCCTGCCAGAGGCTCTGACCCTGGAACTGGCGGCTGAGTGCCATAAACGCGCAATTGAAGGCGAATTGGCCCCGGCCGCTGTCGGACGCGGCCCGGCCCAGGAGATTCGCGAGGGGATCCGTGGCGACCATATCCAATGGCTGGAGCCCGGCCAGGCGGCGATCTGCGACCGCTATCTGGCGTTGATGGACAACCTGCGGCTGGCGATGAACCGCGGGCTGTTCCTCGGCCTGGAAGAGTTCGAATGCCACTTCGCCATGTACCCGCCGGGGGCGTTCTACCTCAAGCACCTCGACCGTTTTCGCGATGATGACCGGCGCATGGTCTCGGCGGTGGTCTACCTGAACCAGGACTGGCTGCCCGAGCACGGCGGCCAGTTGCGCATGTACCTCAAGGACGGCGTTGAATACGACGTGGACCCCACCGGCGGTTGCCTGGTGGTGTTCCTGTCGGGGGAAGTGCCCCACGAAGTCCTGCCCGCCCACCGCGAACGCCTGTCCCTGACAGGCTGGTTTCGCCGGCGGGGCAACGAGCCGTTTTGAGCATGCAAAAGATTCTGGTCAGCCGCTGCCTGCTGGGGCATCGCGTACGTTACGACGGTGGGGCCAGCGGGCCGTTTGACCAACTGGCCGCCTGGCAGGCCGAAGGCCGGGTGGTTGCGGTATGCCCGGAGGTGGCCGGTGGCCTGCCTACCCCACGGCCATCTGCCGAGATTCCGGGCGGGCAGGGGATGGCGGTGTGGGAAGGCCGCGCCCAAGTGCTGACCGCCGATGGCGAAGACTTCAGTGACGCCTTTGTCGAGGGTGCGCGCCAGGCTCTGGCCCTGGTGCAGCGCCATGGCATCCGCATCGCCGTGCTCAAGGCCAACAGCCCGTCTTGCGGCAACCTGCTGACGTATGACGGCACCTTCAGTGGGGTCAAAGTCACGGGCGAAGGCGTGACGGCGGCGTTGCTCAAGCGCCATGGGGTGCAGGTGTTCAGCGAGCTGGAGCTGGCCGAGGCGGCGGTAGCCCTGGACCAGCTCTCAAACCCCGCTTAAATCCCATGTAGGACCAGCCTTTTGTGGGAGCGGGCTTGCTCGCGAATGCGGTTTATCAGTGCCAGATTTGTTGACTGACACACCGCTTTCGCGAGCAAGCCCGCTCCCACACAAGCCTGGCCCCACATTGGTTATTTGGCAGGTTTGCTGGTGTCAGCCTCAAACCACTTTTCCGACAGCGCCGTCAGCCGTCCATCGGCCTTGATCCGCTCCAGTGCCTTGTCCAGGCTCGATTTGAACGCCGGGTTGCCCTTCTGGAAGGGGATGGCCAGGGTCAACGTGGCCTTGGCATCGACCCGGCTGCGCAAATCCACGCCTGCGGTGGGCTTGGCGGCAAATTGACTGCTGGTGAGTGTATTCAGGCCGCTCAACAGGGGTTTTTGCTGCTTGTTGGCAAGCATCTGGGCATTGGCATAGCTATAAGGCGCGCTGAAATCGAAACGATCCCGCAGTTCAGGAGTCACAGCGATGTGGTTGATCGCCACGTCGTACTTGCCGCTTTCCACACCGGGCAGCAAGTCGCTGTCGTCGGTGGTGATAAAGGAGGCGCGTACGTCCATTTCCCGAGCCAGCAACTCACCCAGGTCCACTTCAAAGCCGGTGAGTTTGTCGCCTTCCTTGAAGTTGAAGGGCGGCGTGTCCGCTTCCAGGGCAATGCGCAGTTCGCCACGGTCAAACACCTCGTCGAACAGTTCGGCGTGAGCCAAGGGGCTCAGCAAAGGCAGCACAAGTAACAGGCCAGGCAAAAAACGCATGGTCACTCCTAAAGAATTCGAAGGTGCGAGACGCGGTTAAGGCTCGCTTTGCTATGGTGTTGAGTGCCTTGGACAACGTTTCGTCACTAAGTTGTCTTAACCCTACAGATTTCATAGAAAAACTGGAGAAGTTAATGAAAGCCATTTTGTCTCGTGCAACCCTGGCCAGCTTGCTGCTGGGGGCTTCAATGCTGGCGTCTGCGGCGGATATCCCGCGCACACCGGCACCCAAAGGGGCTGAAGTGTTCATTGTTTCGCCCAAGGATGGCGCCACCGTCGACAAGACCTTCACCGTCGAGTTTGGCATCAAGGGCATGGACCTGGAGCCCATCGACAAACAAGTCCCGGGTGCAGGCCATCACCACCTGCTGGTCGACCAGGCGCAACTGCCTGATCCAAGCCAGCCGATTCCGGCTACCGACACTGTGATCCACTTCGGCAAGGCACAAACCAAGACCGAACTGACCCTGGCCCCAGGCAAACACACGCTGCAACTGGTGGCGGGCGATAACCTGCATCGTCAGTTCGAACCTACTGTAGCCTCAAAAGTGATCACTGTTACCGTGAAGTAAGATTTGTTCAGACGAAAAAAAGGGAGCCCCGCGGGGCTCCCTTTTTCGTGGCGCGCTTGAAACCTTAGAACAACACGCGGCTACGAATAGTACCGCTGATGTGCTGCAGCTTCTCTTGCGCCAGGTCCGAGTACTCGGCGTCTACGTCGATCACCACGTAGCCGACCTTCTCGTTGGTCTGTAGGAACTGACCGGAGATGTTGATGCCGTTTTCCGCGAAGACCTTGTTGATCTCCATCATCACGCCAGGAATGTTCTGGTGGATGTGCAGCAGGCGGTGCTTGCCAGGGTGAGCCGGCAGGGCCACTTCCGGGAAGTTGACCGAGGACACCGACGTACCGTTGTCGCTGTACTTGACCAGCTTCTCTGCCACTTCCAGGCCGATGTTGGCCTGGGCTTCAGCGGTGGAGCCGCCGATGTGCGGGGTCAGGATCACGTTGTCCAGGCCACGCAGCGGGCTTTCGAAGATGTCGTCGTTGGAGCGTGGCTCCACCGGGAACACGTCGATGGCAGCGCCGATCAGGTGCTTGTCCTTGATCGCGTCGGCCAGGGCATCCAGCTCGACCACGGTGCCGCGTGCGGCGTTGATCAGGATCCCGCCCTTCTTGATGGCGCGGATTTCCTTCTCGCCGATCATCCACTGGGTCTCAGCGGTTTCCGGCACGTGCAGGGTGACGATGTCGGACATGCCCAGCAGTTCGGTCAGGCTCGACACCTGGGTGGCGTTGCCCAACGGCAGCTTGGTCAGGGTGTCGTAGAAGAACACCTGCATGCCCAAGCCTTCAGCCAATACCGACAGCTGGGTACCAATGGAGCCGTAACCGACGATACCCAGCTTTTTACCGCGGATTTCGAAGGAATTGGCCGCGCTCTTGATCCAGCCGCCACGGTGGCAGGAAGCGTTTTTCTCAGGGATACCGCGCAACAGCAGGATGGCTTCCGCTAACACAAGCTCCGCTACGGAACGGGTGTTGGAGTACGGGGCGTTGAACACCGCGATACCGCGCTCGCGCGCTGCATTGAGGTCGACCTGGTTGGTGCCGATGCAGAAACAACCGACCGCCACCAACTTCTTGGCGTGGTCGAAGATCTCTTCGGTCAGCTGGGTGCGGGAGCGAATGCCGATAAAGTGCGCGTCGGCGATCTTTTCCTTGAGCTGGGATTCCGGCAGAGAACTGGTGATGTACTCAATGCTGGTGTACCCGGCGGCCTTTAGGACGTCGACGGCCGATGGGTGGACGCCTTCCAGAAGAAGGAACTTGATCTTGCTCTTATCGAGAGAAGTCTTGCTCATCTGCGTAAACCTGTATCCCGGAGAAAAATGGCAGGGAATCGAGCAGCGCAAGCTGACCCGGACGGCAGGAAAGCCGTCACCGCAGAAACGCCCTTGGGCTCTGTCCTGCGGGGGCGGTATGCTAGCATACGCGCCCCGCTAAACACTCATTCCTGCGACGTGAAGCGTTCTCAGGATGACCATGAATTGTTCGAGAGTTCTGTCGATGACCCATCCTGCCCTGATTGATGAGCTAAAGACCCTGGTTGAGCCCGGCAAAGTGCTGACCGATGCAGACTCCCTGGAGGCTTACGGCAAGGATTGGACCAAGCACTTCGCCCCCGCGCCGACCGCTATCGTCTTCCCCAAGACCATTGAGCAAGTGCAGGCCATTGTTCGCTGGGCCAACACGCACAAGGTGGCGCTGGTGCCGTCCGGCGGGCGTACCGGCCTGTCGGCGGCTGCCGTGGCGGCCAATGGCGAAGTGGTGGTGTCGTTCGACTACATGAACCAGATCCTCGATGTGAACCTCACCGATCGCACCGCCGTGTGCCAGCCGGGCGTGGTCACCAAGCAATTGCAGAACGTCGCCGAAGAAAACGGCCTGTACTACCCGGTGGACTTCGCGTCGTCCGGTTCCAGCCAGATTGGCGGCAATATCGGCACCAATGCCGGCGGGATCAAGGTGATTCGCTACGGCATGACCCGTAACTGGGTAGCGGGCATGAAGGTCGTCACCGGCAAAGGCGATGTGCTGGAACTGAACCGCGACCTGATCAAGAACGCCACCGGCTACGACATGCGCCAGCTGTTTATCGGCGCTGAAGGCACCCTGGGTTTTGTGGTCGAAGCCACCATGCGCCTGGACCGGGCCCCGAAAAACCTCACCGCAATGGTGTTGGGCACCACCGACTTCGACTCGATCATGCCGGTGCTGCACGCGTTCCAAAGCAAACTGGACCTGACGGCGTTCGAGTTTTTCTCTGACAAGGCCCTGGCCAAAGTCCTCGGCCGTGGCGATGTGCCGGCGCCGTTCGAGACCGATTGCCCGTTCTACGCCCTGCTGGAATTCGAAGCCACCACCGAAGAAGTCGCCAACCACGCCCTGGAAACCTTCGAGCACTGTGTCGAACAGGGCTGGGTGCTCGATGGCGTGATGAGCCAGAGCGAAACCCAGTTGCACAACCTGTGGAAGCTGCGCGAGTACATCTCCGAGACCATCTCCCACTGGACGCCCTACAAGAACGACATTTCGGTCACCGTGTCGAAAGTGCCGGCATTCCTCAAGGAAATCGACGCGATCGTCGGCGAACACTATCCAGACTTCGAAATTGTCTGGTTCGGCCACATCGGCGATGGCAACCTGCACTTGAACATTCTCAAGCCGCAAAACCTGTCCAAGGACGAGTTCTTCGCCAAGTGCGCCACCGTCAACAAGTGGGTGTTCGAGACCGTCGAGAAGTACAACGGCTCGATCTCCGCCGAACACGGCGTGGGCATGACCAAGCGCGATTACCTGACTTACAGCCGCTCTCCGGTTGAAATCGAATATATGAAGGCAGTGAAAGCCGTGTTCGACCCGAACGGGATCATGAACCCGGGCAAGATCTTCGCTGTTTAACCATCACGAAAGAGGAAGCGGTCCATGAGCTATCAGCACAAGTACGTCGACGGCACCAACATCCACTTTCCACTGGGCAAAGTGGTCTGCATCGGGCGCAACTACGCCGAACACGCCAAGGAACTGGACAACCCGGTACCAACCGAGCCCCTGCTGTTTATCAAGCCGGGCAGTTGCGTGGTGCCGTTGGAAGGCGGCTTTGCCATTCCAGCCGAGCGCGGTTCGGTGCATTACGAAGCGGAAATCGCGGTGTTGATCGGCAAACCGCTGTCGAAAACCCCGAGCCGTGAAGAAGTGCTGGACGCCATCTCCGGCTTCGCCCCGGCCCTGGACCTGACCTTGCGCGACAAGCAGTCCGAGCTCAAGGCCAAGGGCCTGCCGTGGGAAATCGCCAAGTCCTTCGACGGTGCGGCAGTCATTGCGCCGTTCGTGGTGGGCAGCACCTTTCCCGACCTGACCGATATCGGCATTCGCCTGACCATCAATGGCCAGGTGCGCCAGGACGGCAACAGCGCGCAAATGCTCAACCCGATCGTGCCGATGATCCAGCACATGGCGGGCTGCTTCTCGCTGCAGGCCGGGGATGTGATCCTGACCGGCACGCCTGTGGGCGTGGGCCCGCTGGAAGTAGGTGACGAACTGGTGCTGGAACTGCCGGGTGTCAGCCGCTTCGAAAGCTCCGTACGCTAACCCCATCTCTCTGTAGGAGCCGGCTTCTGTGGGAGCTGGCTTGCCTGCGATAGCATCACCGCGGTGTGCCTGATGCACCACGGTGCTTGCATCGCGGGCAAGCCCGGCTCCCACACAAGCTTGTACACAGATTATTTGTGCGTACTGCGCACATCGGGGCTTTGCATTTTTTTCACACTCCATCCGGATAATCCTCGGTCATATGGCACGCGGGCGCTCTGAGCCTGGGCCATCACCTACAGCCGATTATCTGGAATGCCTCCATGGCCGTGCCCCTCCCTTCTGTGAAACCCACTCTTCGTTCGCGCTTGAACATGCGCTGGTATTCCTGGCTATTCCTGGCCGGGGCGATCATGTACGGGATTTCCTGGTTGATGCACTGGGATGACCGGGGCGCGTTGTGGGTGTTGGAGCGGTTTGAAAGCCCGATGGAGCGTCGCGAGAGCATCTGGCTTCCGGATTACCAGGCGGTGATCGACGCCAAGCCGTTGCCTGGCATGGAAAAGGACGAAGCTTCGGATCTGGCCTACGACCCCAGGACCAAGACCCTGTTCGCCGTCATGGGCAGAAACCCGTTCCTGGTGGAGCTGAGCCTGCAGGGTGATGTGTTGCGCAAGATTCCGATGGTGGGCTGGAGCAACCCGGAAGGTGTGACGGTCATGGAAAACGGCGTGCTGGCCATCGTGGATGAGCGCAGGCACAACGTGACCCTGGTCAAGGTCGATGCCGACACGCGGCAACTGGCCTTCGCCGACTACCCGAGCTACGACCTGGGCCCCTCCAAGAACCAGAACAAGGCGTTCGAGGCCATCACCTGGGACAAACGCAATCAACAGCTGGTGCTGGGTATCGAGCGCCCAGCGCAGCTGTTTACCTGGGCCAGCGACGGCAGCCAGGTCCTGGCGGGCGACAAGCAGAAATTGCCCAGCTCCGAGCTGGATATCCGCAACCTTTCGGCCCTGAGTGTCGATCCGCGTACCGGCCACCTGTTGGTACTGTCCGCCGACTCCCATCTGCTGCTGGAACTGGACGAGAAGGGCGAGCAAGTCAGCTTCATGACCGTGCTGGGCGGCTTCAACGGCTTGAAAAACACCATCCCCCGCGCCGAAGGCGTGACCATGGACGAAAACGGCACCCTGTACATGGTCAGCGAGCCCAATTTGTTCTACCGCTTCGAGAAGCAGAAATAGCCGATTGATTACGTCGGATTCTTCTCTATGAGCGGCATTCCCCAGACACTGAGCTGCGTTTAAGTTTAAATTCAGATGGCTGTGATATTCATTTGCCAGTTTTGACTTTGAGCCAGCCCCCATGCGCCGATTTGCCCGCCCCAAACCTGCCCTTCTTATCCTAGTGTTGATCGCCCTGGTTGCTGTGGGCGTGGTCGCCCAGCAGTTTCGTTTATTCGAGCGCGCCTGGTTCAACTGGCAGACCTGGCGCCAGCCGCTGGATGAACGCTCCATTGGCCTGGCGGACTATGAGGTGGTGCTGGAAGCCCAGGTGATTGAAGGCCTGGATGATGATGTCTCGGCGCTGACCTACGACCCGGTGCGCAAGAGCCTGTTTACCGTGACCAACCAAAACGCCGAACTGGTCGAGTTGTCCCTGGACGGCAAGATCCTGCGGCGCATCAACCTGGTGGGGTTTGGCGATGCCGAGGCGGTGGAGTTCATCAGCGAAAACACCTACGTGGTCAGCGATGAGCGCCAGCAGCGGCTGATCAAGATCCATCTGGAGGACGACACGCAGTTTCTCGACGCGGCCGAGGCCGAGCAGATGACCCTGGGTGTGCACCTGAAGGGCAATAAAGGCTTTGAAGGGCTGGCCTATGACTCAGTGGGCAAGCGCCTGTTCGTCGCCAAGGAGCGGGACCCGATGCTGATCTACGAAGTGCACGGCTTTCCCCATTTCAAACCGGAAAAAACCTACTCGGTCCACGTGGTCAACAACCCCCGACGCGATGCCGGGCTGTTTGTACGCGACCTGTCCAGCCTGCAATACGATGAGCGCAGCGGCCATTTGCTGGCGCTGTCCGATGAGTCGTACCTGGTGCTGGAACTGGATATCGACGGTCGCCCCTTGAGCAGCTTGTCGCTGCTCAAGGGGCGCAATGGCCTGAAGAAACGCGTGCCCCAGGCCGAGGGTATTGCCATGGATGACGATGGCACGTTGTACCTGGTGAGTGAGCCGAACCTGTTCTATGTCTTCAAGAAAAAGCCCGAGCAGCGCTAAGCGCGGATCAGAACATCCACTGCACACCCAACGAATAGCCGGTCTGGCTGCCTTCGGCATGGCCCAGGCGGCCGTTCACCTCTGCGTACACCCCAAGCTGCGGGGTGATCGCCAATTGGCTGCCGACCTGTGCGCGACCAAAGCTCTTGTCCACTGAGCCCAGGCGTGCGGTACGGGCCTGGCCGTCGGCGCGGGCGGTCAGGTCGAGGTCGTCGAGGCGGCCGTCGGCCAATTCCTTGACCCAGGCGATGTCGCCGTAGGGCATCAGGCTCAGGCCATAAGGCAGGGCCACGGCACCGCGCACGCGCCAGCCGAGGCTGGCTTCCAGGGAATCGAAGGACTGTTCTTCATATTCAAGGGCGGTGCGCAGGTTCTGCTTCTCGTGGAACTTGTCGATGCGCGAGTGGCTGTAATCGAGCCCGGCAAACGGCCCGGTCTTGATCGCGCCCAGATCGAAGTCATAACCGCCGAGCACTCGGGCGTCCAGGGACAGGGCGTCGGTCTCGCCAGTCAACTGCTGGTTAAGCAGCACGGGGCCACCATTGGCCTGGATCAGCAGGTTGCGCTTGGAGTCGAAGCTGCTGTGGCCCACGCTCAGGTCGCCGGCCAGCCAGGTCGGGCCGCCATCGTTCAACAAGGCGTAGACCGCGGCTTGCCAGGTGTCGCTTTGCAGCTTGCCACGGTGTTCCAGCTTGTCGCGACCGTTGAGGTAGCTCAGGCTGGCGCCGATGTTCAGGCTGCTGCTCAGTTGATAGTCGCCCAGGGCATGCAGGCCCAGGCGCCGGGCCTCTGGGTTGGGGGCGGTGTCGAAGCCGCTGTCCGGGTTGTATTCGCCGTCCACGCCGATCTCGCCATCGAAGCTGCCGACTTCACGGCTGGCCGCTTGCAAAGTCAGCCAGCGACGGTCGTGCAGGCGCACCATGGCCTGGTGCTGGCGCTGCAGGTTGTCCTGCATATTGCGCGCAACCGCGCCGCCCGAGGTGGTCGACGCCATCAAGTCGGCATTGGTCAGCTCCAGCACCAGGCGACTGAGCAGGCGCGAATAGTCGCGCAGGCGCTGGTCGATGCGTTCCTGGCCGAAGGCGTTGGTCAGGACCGTCTTGTTGTCTTCATTGGGGTCGTGCCACGTCGAGCCGCCGGGGATTGCCGGGTTGTTGGTCTGGGTGTAGCCGTCCAGGGCGCCCAGTTCCCAGTTGGTGGCTTCGATATACAGGATCGGGATGTTCAGCGCCTCGAAGGCCTCGCCGTCACTGCAACAGCCGGTGCCGGCGGGGTATTGCGCGTCCAGTCCGGGGTTGGTGAACAGGTTGATGTTCAACTCCTTGGCGATTTGGAACGTGTGTTCGCGCAACGACGCCAGGGCCGGATTGGCGGTGCTGTTCTGGCCGGCGTGGGCGTACATCATGTCGCCGGTGATCAGGCTGTCGAGGTTGATCATGGCCAGCATATTGGCGCGTTGGCTGGCGCTCAATGAGTCGACAAACGCCCGGGAGCCGCGCAGGCCTTCCTCTTCGGCGCCGAAGCCGACGATCTGCAGGCCGTTTTCCAGTTGCAGGCCACCGAGGTTCTTCGCCACTTCGGTCAGCACGCTGGCGCCGGAGCCGTTGTCGTCCAGGCCTTGCAGGGTCGGGCGGCCGAAGTAGGTGTCGAAGTGCGCGCCAATCACCACGTATTGCGGTTTGGTACCGGCGGCGTAGGCCACCACGTTCTGCGAGGCGCGGCTGCCGCCATTCCAGGTGAAGTCCTGGCGGCTGATGTTGTAGGCGCTGCCCATCTGGCTCTGCATCCAGTCGGCGGCCCCGGCAAAGTTGGCCGTGCCGCGATAGCGGCCGGGGTAGTCGGTGATCAGCTTTTCCAGGGTGACATTGGCGTGCTCGCCGTAGTCGTAGGCATTGGATTGAGTCGACAGCAGGGCACAGGCAACGCTGACAGCGAGGGCTAGGGGCTTGATCACAAGGTCTTCCTTGAGGTGGTTGGGGGAGTGGCTCGGCGGGACCGATTGCACAATGCGCGCCTCATTCCATGGGGCGGTCGCGAATTGGCGCGTTGTTGGAAGTGGGGGTCGCCTGGCTATAAGTTGTAACGGATTTGATACCAGATATGGCAGGGGATGCCGTGAGCTGGCGCACAAATTGGGGCAGGCGGGGGAGGGAATGCTGCGAAAAGTAGCGTTTTTGTTACATGTACATCGGATGGGGCGCGGTCAAAAATGTGGGAGCGGGCTTGCTCGCGAATGCGGTGTGCCAGTCACCGATTTTGCTAGCTGACACACCGCATTCGCGAGCAAGCCCGCTCCCACAGGGGTTCTGCGTGTACTTAGGCCTTGAGGGTTTTCACGCCTTCACTGGTCCCCAGCAGCAGTACATCGGCAGGCCGCGCTGCAAACAACCCGTTGGTGACCACGCCGACGATGGCATTGATCTGGGTCTCCAGCTCCACCGGGTTGGTGATCTGCATGTTGAATACGTCGAGGATGATGTTGCCGTTATCGGTCAGCACGCCTTCGCGGTACACCGGGTCGCCGCCCAGTTTCACCAGCTCGCGGGCCACGTGGCTGCGGGCCATGGGGATCACTTCGACGGGCAGCGGGAAGTTGCCCAGCACTGGCACCAGCTTGCTGGCGTCGGCGATGCAGATAAAGGTCTTGGCCACGGCTGCGACGATCTTCTCGCGGGTCAGGGCTGCGCCGCCGCCCTTGATCAGGTTCAGGTGCTCGTCGCTTTCATCGGCGCCGTCGACGTAGAACTCCAGGTCGCTCACGGTATTGAGCTCGTACACCGGGATGCCATGGCCCTTGAGGCGCGCGGCGGTGGCTTCGGAGCTGGCCACGGCGCCGTCGAACGCGCCCTTGTGCAGGGCCAGCGCATCGATAAAGCAATTGGCGGTGGAGCCGGTGCCGACGCCGACGATGCTTTTATCGTCGAGTTTAGGAAGGATTAAATCGACGGCGGCCTGGGCCACTGCCTGTTTGAGTTGATCCTGGGTCATGCGGGCTCCGGAACGGGCGGGGAGTAAAGAGGGGCGCGAGTATAACCCAACAAAACCTCTGGATTCGTGTGGTCGTCCGGCCAAGAGGCGGGTTAGACTCCTCGGCCCTGCCCAACCCGCCCAGTGATGCTTTCCGATGCTCGAACAGTACGTCAAGAAGATCCTCACCTCGCGCGTTTACGACGTTGCCGTGGAAACCCCGTTGCAGACCGCCCGCCAGCTCTCCGAGCGCCTGGGCAATAAGGTCTGGCTTAAGCGTGAAGACTTGCAGCCGGTGTTCTCCTTCAAGATTCGCGGCGCCTACAACAAGCTGACCCAACTGAGCGCCGAAGAACGTGCCCGTGGCGTGGTCACCGCCTCGGCGGGCAACCATGCCCAGGGCCTGGCCCTGGCGGCCAAGGTGCTGGGGGTCAAGGCCACCATCGTGATGCCCAAGACCACCCCGGAGATCAAAGTCGAAGGCGTGCGTTCCCGTGGCGGCAAAGTGGTGCTGCACGGTGACTCCTTCCCGGAAGCGCTGGCGTACTCGCTGAAACTGGTCGACGAAAAAGGCTACGTCTATATTCACCCCTACGATGATCCACACACCATTGCCGGGCAGGGCACCGTGGCGATGGAAATCCTGCGCCAGCACCCAGGGCCGCTGGATGCGATTTTCGTCCCAGTGGGCGGCGGCGGCCTGATTGCCGGCATCGCGGCGTACGTGAAGTACCTGCGCCCGGAGATCAAGATCATCGGTGTCGAGCCGGACGACTCCAACTGCCTGCAAGCCGCCATGGCCGCGGGCGAACGCGTGGTACTGCCGGCCGTGGGGATCTTTGCCGATGGCGTGGCGGTGGCGCAGATCGGCCAGCACACCTTCGATATCTGCAAGGACTATGTGGATGAAGTGATCACCGTCAGCACCGATGAAATCTGCGCGGCGATCAAGGATATCTACGACGACACCCGCTCCATCACCGAGCCTGCAGGGGCATTGGGCGTGGCCGGGATCAAGAAGTATGTGGAGACCCGTGGCGTCAGCGGCCAGACCTTTGTCGCCATTGATTCCGGGGCCAACGTCAACTTCGACCGCCTGCGCCATGTGGCCGAGCGCGCCGAGCTGGGCGAAGGTCGCGAGGCGATCATTGCCGTGACCATCCCCGAGCGCCCGGGCAGCTTCAAGGCCTTCTGCGAGGCCGTGGGCAAGCGCCAGATCACCGAATTCAACTACCGCTACCACTCCGGCAGTGAAGCGCACATTTTTGTCGGGGTGCAGACCCACCCGGAAACCGACCCGCGCAGCGCGCTGATTGCCAGCCTGAGCGAGCAGGGTTTCCCGGTGCTGGACCTGACCGAGAACGAACTGGCCAAGCTGCACATCCGCCATATGGTCGGCGGGCATGCGGCGCATGTCAGCAATGAAGTGGTGTTTCGCTTCGAGTTCCCGGAGCGTCCGGGGGCCTTGTTCAACTTTCTGAATAAATTAGGCGGGCGCTGGAACATTTCGATGTTCCACTATCGCAACCACGGTGCGGCCGATGGCCGCGTGGTGGCTGGGCTGCAAGTGCCGGCCAACGAGCGCCACCTGGTGCCAGCGGCATTGGAAGCGATTGGCTACCCGTATTGGGATGAAAGTGACAACCCGGCCTATCAGCTGTTCCTCGGTTGAGCGACTACGCTGACTGGGCGGCCTTTAAGGAATCGAGAGCATGGAATATCTGACGACCCTCAAGACGATCCACATGGTGGCAACAGTGCTGCTGTTGGCCAGTGGCCTGGCGCTGGCCGTACTGAGCTGGCGCAAGCGCGCCGCCGGCCCGGCGGTTACGTTGCACCGGCCATGGCTGTTTGTCTGGTTGTTGATGGGCGTAAGCCTGGTGAGCATGCCGTTTACCGGCTGGTGGCTGGTGCACCTGATCGGCTGGCCATTGGGGCAGACATGGATCCTGGGCTCCAGCGTGATCTACACCGTGGCGGCGCTGGCCTGGTTCTGGCTGGTGGTGCGCCTCAATCGCCTGCGGCTGGGCGGTACGGGCAGTGCGAAATTCACCCTGGCCCTGGCGGTTGTCAGCCTGGTGGGGTTTGTGGCGATTGCCGGGTTGATGGGTGCCAAACCCGTTTAAGGCTTGAAACCGGGTCGCCTTCATTCGCGAGCAAGCCCGCTCCCACATTTGATCGGGTTCCACCTTTGGAATGCAGTCGAATGTGGGAGCGGGCTTGCTCGCGAAAGCTTTATCAGCCGCGCAGGCTAATCACCGGCCAGCCACGCTTCTGGGCCTCGGCCCGCAGATTCGGGTCCGGATCCACCGCCACCGGGTGGGTCACCTGCTCCAGCAGCGGCAGGTCATTCATCGAGTCGCTATAGAAATAGCTGTCTTGCAGGCTATACCCGGTCTCTTCCAGCCAACGATTCAAGCGCGTGACCTTGCCCTCGCGAAAGCACGGTACATCGGTGCTGCGCCCGGTGTAGCGGCCATCGGCCATCTCGCATTCGGTGGCGATCAGGGTTTCAACCCCCAAACGTGCGGCAATCGGCGCGGTGACAAAGCGGTTGGTGGCGGTGATGATCACCAGCGTGTCACCGGCGGCGCGGTGCTTGGCCAGCAGTTCAGCCGCCTTGGGCAGCATCAGCGGCTCGATGCAGTCGCGCATGAAGTCGCGGTGCCATTCGTCGAGCTGGGCCATCTCGGTGCTGCCGAGGATCTCCAGGCTGAAGTTCAGGTACGCGGCGTTGTCCAGCTTGCCGGCCAGGTAATCCTGGTAGAACTCGTCGTTGCGGGTCTTGTAGGCAACGGCATCGAGGATGCCGCGCTCACACAGGTAATCACCCCAGGCGTGGTCACTGTCGCCGCCCAAAAGCGTGTTGTCCAAGTCGAATAAAGCCAGGCGCATTGCGGTTACTCGCTGAAAAGTCTGTAAAAAGGCGTCCAGAATACGGTCTTTTCACAAGAGTGCACATAAGGTAAGCAGCCTCGTTGCCGCTGCAACAAGCTTTGTGGAACAATGCGGCGACATGCGTTTGCGAGGTTGTTGCCGTGATCGACCCCGATGGTTTCCGTCCAAATGTCGGGATTATTCTTACGAATGATGCCGGACAGGTGCTATGGGCTCGCCGAATCAACCAAGATGCCTGGCAGTTTCCCCAGGGTGGGATCAACCCCGATGAAACCCCTGAAGACGCCCTGTACCGTGAGTTGAACGAAGAAGTCGGCCTGGAGCGCGAAGATGTGCAAATTCTGGCCTGTACCCGAGGCTGGTTGCGCTATCGTTTGCCGCAACGCCTGGTGCGTACCCACAGCCAACCGCTGTGCATCGGCCAGAAGCAAAAGTGGTTTCTGCTGCGCCTTGTCTCCAACGAGCAGCGGGTGCGTATGGATTTGACCGGTAAACCGGAGTTCGATGGCTGGCGCTGGGTCAGTTATTGGTATCCGTTGGGCCAGGTGGTGACATTCAAGCGCGAGGTTTATCGTCGCGCTCTCAAAGAGCTTGCCCCGCGCCTTTTAGCGCGCGACTGACGACGGAGTTCGACCCCGAGCCATGCTCAATACGCTGCGCAAGATCGTCCAGGAAGTTAACTCCGCCAAGGATCTCAAGGCGGCGTTGGGGATTATTGTGTTGCGCGTCAAGGAAGCCATGGGCAGCCAGGTCTGCTCGGTTTACCTGCTGGACCCCGAGACCAACCGTTTTGTGCTGATGGCCACGGAGGGCTTGAACAAGCGCTCCATCGGCAAGGTCAGCATGGCGCCCAATGAAGGTCTGGTGGGCCTGGTGGGGACGCGTGAAGAACCCCTGAACCTTGAAAACGCGGCCGATCACCCGCGTTATCGCTACTTTGCCGAAACCGGTGAAGAGCGCTATGCCTCATTCCTCGGCGCACCGATCATCCACCACCGCCGCGTTGTCGGCGTATTGGTCATCCAGCAGAAAGAACGCCGCCAGTTCGATGAAGGTGAAGAAGCCTTCCTCGTGACCATGAGCGCGCAGTTGGCCGGGGTGATCGCCCACGCCGAAGCCACCGGCTCGATTCGCGGCCTGGGGCGCCAGGGCAAGGGGATCCAGGAAGCCAAGTTCGTCGGCGTACCGGGTTCGCCGGGCGCGGCGGTCGGTACTGCGGTGGTCATGCTGCCGCCGGCCGACCTCGATGTGGTGCCGGACAAGTCCGTCGACGACATCGACGCGGAAATCAAACTGTTCAAGACCGCCCTGGAAGGCGTGCGCGCCGATATGCGCAACCTGTCGACCAAGCTGGCCACCCAGTTGCGCCCCGAAGAACGGGCGCTGTTCGACGTGTACCAGATGATGCTCGACGACGCGTCCCTGGGTAACGAAGTCAAGACCGTGATCAAGACCGGCCAGTGGGCCCAGGGCGCGCTGCGCCAGGTGGTCACCGATCACGTCAACCGCTTTGAATTGATGGACGACGCCTACCTGCGCGAGCGCGCCTCGGATGTGCGCGACCTCGGTCGGCGCCTGCTGGCCTACCTGCAGGAAGACCGCACCACCAACCTGGTCTACCCCGACAACACCATCCTGATCAGTGAAGAACTGACCGCCACCATGCTCGGCGAAGTGCCGGAAGGCAAACTGGTGGGCCTGGTCTCGGTATTGGGTTCGGGCAACTCCCACGTGGCGATCCTGGCCCGTGCCATGGGCATCCCGACAGTGATGGGCCTGGTGGACCTGCCGTATTCCAAGGTCGACGGCATTTCGATGATCGTCGACGGGCACCGTGGCGAGGTGTTCACCAACCCCAGCGAGGTGCTGCGCAAGCAGTACGCCGAAGTTGTCGAGGAGGAGCGCCAGCTGTCCCAGGGGCTCGATGCCCTGCGCGAACTGCCCTGCGTGACCCTCGACGGCCACCGTGTACCGCTGCTGGTCAATACTGGCCTGCTGGCGGACGTGGCGCGTGCGCAACAACGTGGCGCTGAAGGGGTGGGCCTGTACCGCACCGAAGTGCCGTTCATGATCAACCAACGTTTCCCGAGCGAGAAGGAGCAGCTGGCGATTTATCGCGAGCAACTGTCCGCCTTCCATCCGTTACCGGTGACGATGCGCAGCCTGGACATCGGCGGCGACAAGTCACTGTCTTATTTCCCCATCAAGGAAGACAACCCCTTCCTTGGCTGGCGCGGTATCCGCGTTACCCTCGACCACCCCGAAATCTTCCTCGTCCAGACCCGCGCCATGCTCAAGGCCAGCGAAGGCCTGAACAACCTGCGCATTCTTCTTCCGATGATCTCCGGCACCCACGAGCTGGAAGAAGCCCTGCACCTGATCCACCGGGCCTGGGGCGAAGTGCGCGACGAAGGCGCCGACGTGCCGATGCCGCCGATTGGCGTGATGATCGAAATCCCGGCCGCGGTGTACCAGGCCAAGGAGCTGGCGCGGCAGGTGGACTTCCTGTCGGTGGGCTCCAACGACCTGACCCAATACCTGCTGGCCGTGGACCGCAACAACCCACGGGTGGCCGACCTCTACGACTACCTGCACCCGGCGGTGCTGCAAGCCTTGCAGAACGTGGTGCGCGATGCCCATGCCGAAGGCAAGCCGGTGAGTATCTGTGGGGAAATGGCCGGTGATCCGGCGGCGGCGGTGCTGTTGATGGCCATGGGCTTTGACAGCCTGTCGATGAACGCCACCAACTTGCCCAAGGTCAAGTGGATGCTGCGCCAGATCAACCTGAGCAAGGCCAAGGACCTGCTGGCGGAACTGATGACCATCGACAACCCGCAAGTTATCCACAGCTCGCTGCAGTTGGCCCTGAAAAGCCTGGGGTTGGCGCGGATGATCAATCCGACCGCGACGAAAACCCTCTAAAAAATGTGGGAGCGGGCTTGCCCGCGATTGCGGTAGGTCAGTCAACTAAGATGCCGACTGATCCAATGCTATCGCGGGCAAGCCCGCTCCCACAGTTGACCTGCGGCGCTGTTAGATCTTGAGTTCCACCTCGCCCAACCGCCCCCCATGGGGCCCAAAGCTGCGTTCGAGCATATGTCGCAGCCCATCGGCATGCACAATCAGCGCGGTACTCGCCCGCGTCCCATAACTGGGGCTGGCGATAAACACACTCGACAACAAACTCTCCGTAGCCAACCCCACCCCGGTATCCGGCAACTCGGCAAAAGGAGCGGTCTGCGGGTCGCTCAAAATTTCCAGCAAGGCATCCGGCTGCGGATCACCCAGCACTTGGCTCAGTGCCGCCTTGGCCTTGAGCAGCTTGGGCCAGGGCGTATCCAGCCCGGCGTTGGATAAACCATAGATCCCGGCCTTCAGTTGGGTGGGGGCCGATTCATTGGCGTTGTAGTGCCACAGCTCGTGCGGCGTGCCAAGCAACAGGTTGAATCCGGCATATTCAATCGATCTGCCGTTAACCTCGGTCAAGTAGTCGGCAACCGGCAGCGAACCACCGAGAAAACGCGCCACCAACTCGCCGCGGGACTTGCGCGCCGGTGGCTGGTGCGGGTCGCGGATATTGGTCAGCGCGGCAAACCGTCCATCGGCGCCCACCCCCAGCCAAGTGCCTCCCGCTTCCTGGTCGCGACCGGCATACACCTGCGGTGCATCCGGCCACTGGGCCAAGGGCAGGCTGGGCCGGGCGTAGAATTCGTCACGGTTGGCCGCGACGATCAGCGGCTGGGCATGGCCCGGCCGCCAGGCGAAAACAATCAGGCACATAAGGCGATCCTTTGTGTTTTGCTCACTCTACCCATAGAACCGCCGGCTATCCATCGTATCGAAGTTGGGCCAGATGCCTCCCATCCGTTAACATGCCAGGCTGCTTGGCGCGGGTGCGAACTTCTTCATTTGATCGAGCTGCTGTAACGCAGGCTTAATCGTCCACCGGCAAGGTCCGTGCGCAATAACGAATGATTTAACGAGGAGTCGCAATGCTGCCTTACCCGCAGATCGACCCGGTGGC
Organism: Pseudomonas sp. WS 5021; assembly: GCF_012985535.1. Taxonomy (NCBI): domain Bacteria; kingdom Pseudomonadati; phylum Pseudomonadota; class Gammaproteobacteria; order Pseudomonadales; family Pseudomonadaceae; genus Pseudomonas; species Pseudomonas sp. WS 5021. The sequence continues at coordinate 484,576 of NZ_JAAQWP010000003.1, forward strand.
CCTGGCCATCGGTCCGCTGAAAATCCACTGGTACGGGTTGATGTACCTGATCGGCATCGGCGGCGCCTGGCTGTTGGCTTCCCGACGCCTGAACCGCTTCGACCCGACCTGGACCAAGGAGAAGCTCTCCGACATGGTGTTTTGGATGTCGATGGGCGTGATCGTCGGCGGGCGCCTGGGCTATGTGCTGTTCTACGACCTGAGCGCGTACCTGGCCAACCCGACCCTGATTTTCGAGGTATGGAAGGGCGGCATGGCGTTCCACGGCGGCTTTATCGGCGTGATGCTCGCGGCCTGGTGGTTTGGCCGGCGCAACGGTAAGTCGTTCTTCCAACTGATGGATTTTGTCGCGCCGATGGTGCCGATTGGCCTGGGTGCCGGGCGGATCGGTAACTTCATCAACGCCGAGCTGTGGGGCAAGCCGACCGATGTGCCGTGGGCCATGGTGTTCCCGCCGTTCAGCGACCCGGCGCAGTTGGCGCGCCATCCGTCGCAGTTGTACCAGTTCGCCCTGGAAGGCGTGGCGCTGTTCCTGATCCTCTATATCTACTCGCGCAAACCGCGGCCGACCATGGCGGTTTCGGGGATGTTCGCCCTGTTCTACGGGATTTTCCGTTTCATCGTCGAGTTCGTGCGGGTGCCGGATGCGCAGTTGGGCTACCTGGCGTTCGGCTGGCTGACCATGGGTCAGGTACTGAGCATTCCGATGATTCTTGTTGGCCTGGGCCTGCTCTGGTGGGCTTACAACCGCCCACAGGCGATCAAGACCACTGCGCTATAAATTCGAACGCCGAGGCCCGAGGGCGTCGGCTTCACCGATACAGGTAATGTCATGAAGCAATATCTCGAGCTGGTTTCCCACGTCATCAACAACGGCACCAAGCAGGCCAACCGCACTGGCGTGAACACCATCAGCTTCCCCGGTGCGATGTTGCGCTTTGACCTGCAGGAAGGCTTCCCGGCCATCACCACCCGCAAAATGGCCTTCAAATCGGCGATTGGCGAGATGTGCGGCTTTTTGCGTGGGGTGAATAACGCCGCCGAATTCCGCGCCCTGGGCTGCAAGGTCTGGGACCAGAACGCCAACGAAAACGCGCAGTGGCTGGCCAACCCGTTCCGCCAGGGCGAGGACGACCTGGGCGAGATCTACGGCGTGCAATGGCGCAAATGGCCGGCGTACAAGCAGATCCCGCTAAGCAACCAGGCCGCTATCGAGCAGACCCTGGCCCAGGGCTATCGCCAGATCGCCGAAGGCGAGGAAGACGGCCAGGCCTACGTGGTGCTGTACAAGGCCATCGACCAGATCCGCCAGTGTGTCGACACCATCATCAAGGACCCGGGCAGCCGGCGCATCCTGTTCCACGGCTGGAACTGCGCCCAGCTCGATGAAATGGCCTTGCCGCCGTGCCACCTGCTGTACCAGTTCCACCCGAATGTCGAGACCAAGGAAATCTCCCTGACCCTCTACATCCGTTCCAACGACCTGGGCCTGGGCACGCCGTTCAACCTCACCGAAGGCGCCGCGCTGCTGAGCCTGATCGGGCGCCTGACCGGCTACACGCCGCGCTGGTTCACCTATTTCATCGGTGATGCGCACGTCTACGAGAACCACCTGGACATGCTCAGCGAACAGCTCAAGCGCGAGCCATTTGCCGCGCCGAAGCTGGTGATCAGCGAGCGCGTGCCGGAGTTTGCCAAGACCGGGGTGTACCAGCCGGAGTGGCTGGAGCTGATCGAGCCTGGCGACTTCTCGCTGGAAGGCTATGAGCACCATGCGCCGATGACGGCGCCGATGGCGGTTTGATCTAAACGCGGTCAAAAAATGTGGGAGCGGGCTTGCTCGCGATAGCGGGGTATCAGTCGACATCTTAATCGACTGGCCCACCGCTATCGCGAGCAAGCCCGCTCCCACATTTAGTTGGTGTTCACATGAGTTAGTGGCCGTGGCTTCTGCCCACATGTGAGTGCTCCGCCTCACTGGCCGCCACACTCCCACTGACCTCCAGCCGCTGCAAAATCCCACACTGGTCGATCTCCGGCCCTTCGCCACAGCGCTGGCGCAGGTCGAGTAGTTGTGTCTGCAAGGCCAGCAACCCGTCAATCCGCGCCTTGACGTGATGGATATGCTCGTCGATCAGTGCATTCACGCTCTCGCACTGGTCCTGGGGGCTGTCACGCAGGCCGAGCAGGCTGCGGATTTCCTCCAGGGTCATGTCCAGGCTGCGGCAGTTGCGGATAAAGGTCAGGCGCTCGGTGTGCGCCTGGGTGTACAGCCGGTAGTTGCCCTCACTGCGCGCCGGTGGTGGCAGCAGGCCTTCTTTCTCGTAATAACGGATGGTTTCCACCGGGCAGTCGGTCAGTTTTGCCAGTTCGCCGATCTTCATCGCAGCAATCTCCAAAAGGGTGCTTGACCCTATAGTGGCTACAGGGTCTTTACTTGGCAACAGGCACCTTCATGGACGCGACACAATGAGCGATTCCCTGCGCACCCCGCACAAGCACGACCACAGCCACGATCATGATCACGACCATGATCACAGCCATCACGACCACGGCCATGATCATAGCCATCATGATCACGCGCAAAAGCTTGCGCCTGTGAAAAAGCATGATCACGGTGGCGGCTCCTGCTGTTCCGGCGCCGCAGCCCCGTCGCTGGTGACGTTGACGCAAGCAACCAGCGCCAACGCGCGCCTGAGTACCTTCCGCATTGAGGCCATGGACTGCCCCACTGAGCAGACGCTGATCCAGAACAAACTGGGCAAGATGGCCGGTGTGCAGCAACTGGAATTCAACCTGATCAACCGTATCCTCGGCGTGACCCACGACCTGCCGAGCACCGCGCCGATCGTCGAGGCCATCAAGTCCCTGGGCATGCAGGCCGATCCGATCGAAGAGGGCGTGCCGGCCGCCGCACCACCGGCCAAGAAGCACTGGTGGCCGCTGGCCCTGTCTGGTTTTTGCGCCCTGGCAGCAGAGGTGATCCATTTCACTGACGCGGCCCCGACCTGGGTGGTGGCGCTGGTGGCGCTGGTGTCGATCCTCAGTGGCGGCCTTACCACCTACAAAAAGGGCTGGATTGCCCTGAAAAACCTCAACCTGAACATCAACGCGCTGATGAGCATCGCCGTGACCGGTGCGATCCTGATCGGCCAGTGGCCGGAAGCGGCGATGGTGATGTTCCTGTTTACCGTGGCCGAGTTGATCGAGGCCAAGTCCCTGGACCGTGCGCGCAATGCCATCAGTGGCTTGATGCAGATGACCCCGGAGCGGGCCACGGTGCGCCAGGCTGACGGTAGCTGGGTCGAACAAGAGGTCAAGACCATTGAACTGGGCGCTGTTGTGCGGGTACGTCCCGGCGAGCGCATTGGTCTGGACGGCGAAGTCACTGCCGGCCAGTCCACCATCGACCAGGCGCCGATCACCGGCGAGAGCCTGCCGATCGAGAAGACCGTGGGCGATAAAGTCTTCGCCGGCACCATCAACCAGGCCGGTTCCCTGGAATACCGGGTGACCGCTGCCGCCAACAACTCGACGCTGGCGCGCATCATCCATGCAGTGGAACAGGCCCAGGGTTCGCGGGCGCCGACCCAGCGCTTTGTCGACAGCTTCTCGAAAATCTACACCCCGGCGGTGTTCCTGTTTGCCCTCGGCGTGGCCGTGATCCCGCCGCTGTTCATGGGCGCGGTGTGGTTTGACTGGATCTACCGCGCCCTGGTGCTGTTGGTGGTCGCGTGCCCTTGTGCCCTGGTGATTTCCACCCCGGTGACCATCGTCAGCGGCCTGGCTGCCGCTGCGCGCAAAGGCATCCTGATCAAGGGCGGCGTGTACCTGGAGGCCGGCTACAAGCTCGACTACCTGGCCCTGGACAAGACCGGCACCATCACCCACGGCAAGCCGGTGCAGACCGACTACCTGGCGTTGTTCCCCAACTTGGAGGACCGCGCGCCGGCCTTGGCCGCCAGCCTGGCCGCGCGATCCGACCACCCGGTGTCGCTGGCGATCGCCAATGCCGCTGTGGATAAAAAACTCCCGCTACAGGCTGTGGATAACTTCGAAGCCCTGGCCGGGCGCGGGGTGCGCGGCGAGATCAATGGCCAGGTCTATCACCTGGGCAACCATCGCCTGGTGGAAGAACTGGGCCTGTGCTCGCCGGCCCTCGAAGAGAAACTCTTCGCCCTGGAAAAACAAGGCAAGTCGGTGGTGCTGCTGCTCGACACATCCGGCCCATTGGCGCTGTTCGCCGTGGCCGATACGGTCAAGGACAGCAGCCGCGAAGCCATCCAGCAGTTGCACGAGCTGGGCATCAAGACCCTGATGCTCACCGGCGACAACACCCACACCGCCCAGGCAATTGCTGCCCAGGTGGGCATCGACCAGGCCCAGGGCGACCTGCTGCCCACCGACAAGCTCAAGGCTATCGAGGACCTGTACGGGAAAAACCACCGGGTCGGCATGGTCGGCGACGGCATCAACGACGCCCCGGCCCTGGCCCGCGCCGAGATTGGCTTTGCCATGGCTGCAGCGGGCACCGACACGGCCATCGAGACCGCCGACGTGGCACTGATGGACGATGATTTGCGCAAGATTCCGGCATTCATACGCTTGTCGCGACAAACGTCGAGTATCCTCAAGCAGAACATTGCCCTGGCGCTGGTGATCAAGGCGATCTTCCTGGCGGTCACCTTCATGGGCATGGCAACTATGTGGATGGCGGTGTTCGCCGACATGGGCGTGAGCCTGCTGGTGGTGTTCAATGGTCTGCGCCTGCTGCGCAAATAGTCGATGAGAGGGTGGTGTGCTGAGTGCCGAGTTGAAGGCGTTTTACATGGTTGCCCGCCTGGGCAGTATTACCCAGGCGGCGAAAAAACTCGGCCTGAGCCAACCCACGGTGACCACCCAGATCCGCCATCTGGAAAGCCAGTACGCAGTTGAGCTGTTCTACCGCGGTGGCCGCCGCCTCACCGTCAGCGACGAAGGCGCGCGGTTGATGCCGATGGTCAAGGCGCTGTTGCAACAGGAAGCGGATATCGAGTTTTTCCTGCGCAACAGTGGCCAGGTCCAGGGCACGTTGCGGATCGCCGCGACCGCGCCCTATTACATCCTCGACCTGGTGAAAACCTTTCGTGAGCGCTTGCCCCACGTGGAAGTGGCGGTGGAAATCGGCAATTCCCAGCAGGTCCTCGAAGCCCTGGATGATTACCGGGTGGACGTCGCCGCCTCCTCGCAACTGCTGGACGACCCGCGCCTGATCCGCCGGGTGCTGGGCACCGATCCACTGGTACTGGCGGTGCATCGCAATCACCCGTTGGCCGTGCTGGAGCATGTGCCGCTCAGTGCGCTGGCGGGGCATACCCTGTTGATGCGCGAGGCAGGGTCCACCACCCGGCGCCTGACTGAAGAGATGCTCAAGGGCGCTGGCGTGAGTTATGGGCCGCTGCTGGAAATCGGCAGCCGCGAATCGATTCGCGAGGCGGTGCTGCGCAACATCGGCATCAGTATCATCGCCCGCCAGGAAGTGCCCCATGACCCGCAACTGCGGGTGCTGACCATCGAGAATGCGCCGCAGATTCCCGAGTACCTGTACTGCCTTAAAGAGCGCAAAGGTGCCCGGTTGCCGGCGGCGTTTCTGGGGTTGGCGCAGGAAATGTCGCCACTCTGAAAGATTTTTGATGGTTTTGAAATCGCCGTCGCAGGCAAGCCAGCTCCCACATTTTGATCTGTGAATACATTCAAATGTGGGAGCTGGCTTGCCTGCGATAGCGGTAGACCAAACACCCCAAGGCTATACCTCTACCCAAATCCACCAATACCACTATCACCCGCTTTTGCCTTCCTGCCACACCAGGGACGCATTTGCTGCCTAGCATGGCCTTCATCAGTTTGATGAGGTGCCACCATGAACACAGCCCAGCTCAACCCCGGCGCGCCGATGAAGGTGCGTGGTATCCAGAAGCGCTTTGGCGCCTTTACTGCCCTGGACCATGTGTCCCTGGACGTCGCCGCCGGTGAACTTGTGTGCCTGCTCGGTCCCTCGGGCTGCGGCAAGACCACCTTGCTGCGCTGCATCGCCGGCCTGGAGCGCCAGGACAGCGGCGAGTTGTACCTGGGTGATCGCGATGTTTCCCTACTGGCACCCCAGGCGCGGGACTACGGCATTCTGTTCCAGTCCTACGCGCTGTTTCCCAACCTCAGCGTCGAGGCCAACATCGGCTACGGCCTGACCGGCAGCGGTCGCGATGAAGTGCGCAAGCGCGTGGCGCAGATGCTGGAACTGGTGGGCCTGACCGGCAGCGAAAAAAAATACCCCGGCCAACTGTCCGGCGGCCAGCAACAGCGCGTCGCCCTGGCCCGTGCCCTGGCGCCGGCCCCGTCGTTGTTGCTGCTGGACGAACCGATGTCGGCCCTCGATGCCCGGGTGCGCGAGCACCTGTGTACCGAGCTGCGCCAACTGCAACGCCGCCTGGGCATCACCACCCTGATGGTCACGCACAATCAGGACGAGGCCATGCTGATGGCCGACCGCATCGCCGTGATGAACAACGGCAAGGTCGAGCAGTACGCCACCCCGCAAGAAATCTACGACCGCCCGGCCACGCCGTTCGTGGCCGAGTTTGTCGGCCAGGGCAACTGGCTGCCGTTCAGCCGCAACAGCGCCAGCCACGCCCAGGTCGGCGGGATGAACGTGCGCCTGGCCGATGACTGCGGCAAAGCCGCGTCGGGCCGCCTGTTCTGCCGGCCGGAAGCGATCAGCGTCAACCCGCCGGTACACGAAGAAAACCTGTTCCCGGCCAAGGTCCGCGAGATCACCTTCCTCGGCAACCGTTGCCGCATGAGCTTTGAACTGGACCAGTTGCCCGGCCATTCGCTGCTGGCCGAACTGGCGCCGGAAGCCATGCCGCGCCTGGGCGCCCAGGACATCTGGGTGGCACTGCCACCGCGCAGCCTGCAGGTGTTTGCCTGAGATGGCCGTTGATATGAGCCTGCCGGTACCCGGCCGCGTGGCCCGTCAGGCTTCCCGTGCGCAAATCGGCGACCGCATCTTTGTGCTGGGCGGCAAGCTGCTGTTGCTGTGCCTGTTGGGCGTCGCCGTGCTGCTGCCGCTGCTGGCGATCTTCTGGCGCGGTTTCAGCGCCGAAGACGGCCAGGGCGGCGGCCTGGTGGCCGCGCGCGAGTTGCTGACCAGCGCCAACTTCCATTGGCTGCTGGGCAATAGCCTGAAGGTTTCCCTGAGCGTCGCAATCATTGTCGTACCCCTGGCCTACCTGTTTGCCTACGCCCTGCAACGCACGCTGATCCCCGGCAAGACCCTCTGGCGCGGCCTGTCGTTGCTGCCGCTGATGGCGCCGTCGATGTTGCCGGGCATCGCCCTGGTGTACCTGTTCGGCAACCAGGGCATGTTGCGCGGTTTGCTGTCAGACAACATCTACGGCTTCTGGGGGATTGTCCTCGGTGAAGTGATCTACACCTTTCCCCACGCGCTGATGATCCTGCTGTCGGCGTTGTCCCTGGCGGACGCGCGGCTGTTCGATGCCGCCTCAAGCATGGGCGCCAGCCCGGCCCGGGCGTTTCGCAGCATCACCTGGCCGGCGACACGCCAGGCGGTGTTCGCCGCGTTCTGCCTGGTGTTCACCCTGACCATCACCGACTTCGGCGTGCCGGTGGTGGTGGGCGGCGACTATCAAGTGCTGGCGCTGGAAGCCTACAAGGCCGTGGTCGGCCAGCAGCAATTCGGTCGTGGTGCCCTGATCGGCATGGTGCTGCTGTTGCCGGCGCTGCTCAGTTTTGCGGTGGATACCTGGCTGCGCCGGCGCCACGGCGACTCCATGAGCGGCCGCGCCCAGGTGTTCCAGCCGGCGCCATCGCGCCTGCGTGATGGCTGTTACCTGGCGATTGTGCTGCTGATCTGCGCGGTGCTGCTGTTGGTGTTCGGCATGGCGGTGTACTCGTCGCTGGTGAAGTTCTGGCCGTACAACCTGTCGCTGTCGCTCAACCACTACCAGTTCAATGACACCGCCGGCGGCGGCTGGCTGGCCTATCGCAACAGCCTGACCATGGCGATCTGCACCGCACTGATCGGCAGCGTACTGATCTTCACCGGCGCTTATCTGATGGAAAAGACCAAGGGGCAAAAAGGCCTCAACCTGGCGCTGCGCATGCTCAGCTTTGTGCCGATGGCGGTGCCGGGCCTGGTGCTGGGCCTGGGCTACGTGTTCTTTTTCAACCTCAACGGCAACCCGCTGCATGTGCTCTACGGGACCATGACGCTGCTGGTGGTGTGCACCATTGCTCACTATTTGACCACCGCGCAAATGACCGCCACCACGGCCCTGCGCCAACTCGACGCCGAGTTCGAAGCCGCCGCGCTGTCGCTCAAGGCGCCGCTGTACCGCCACTTTTTGCGGGTCACCGTGCCGATCTGCCTGCCGGCGCTGTTGGACATCCTGCGCTACCTGTTTGTCTCGGCGATGACCACCGTATCGGCCGCGATTTTTCTCTACAGCCCCGACACCATCCTCGCCGCAGTGGCCGTGCTGAACATGGACGACGCCGGCAACGTAGGCGGCGCGGCGGCCATGTCGACCCTGATTCTGTTCACCTCAGCCAGCGTCTCGCTGCTGCTGGCGTGGGCCTCACGCGGTTTGTTGCGCCGCTCCCAGGCCTGGCGCCAAACCGCGCCCGGTCAATAACTCTGCCCCCACAAGGAAACGCACCATGTTCAAGCCCCTGGCCCTCGCCGCTGCTGTGCTCACCGCGTTCAGCCTGAATGCCTTTGCTGCCAAGACCGAGTTGACCGTGTACACGGCCCTTGAAGCCGAGCAGTTGAAGACCTACAAGAAAGCCTTCGAGGCGGCCAACCCGGACGTCGAGATCAAGTGGGTGCGCGACTCCACCGGCATCATCACCGCCAAGCTGCTGGCAGAAAAAGCCCGCCCGCAAGCCGATGCGGTGTGGGGCCTGGCGGCTTCCAGCCTGGCGATCCTCGATCAGCAAGGCATGCTGCAAAGCTATGCGCCAAAGGATCTGGACAAGATTGGCAAGAACTACCGAGACGCCGCCAACCCACCGGCCTGGGTCGGCATGGACGTGTGGGCCGCGACGATCTGCTTCAACACCGTCGAAGCCGAGAAACAGGGCCTGAGCAAACCCATCAGCTGGCAGGACCTGACCAAGCCTGAGTACAAGGGCAAGATCGTCATGCCTAACCCGGCGTCGTCCGGCACCGGTTTTCTCGACGTCAGCGCCTGGTTGCAGACTTTCGGTGAGAAGCAGGGCTGGCAGTACATGGATGATCTGCACCAGAACATCGGCCAGTATGTGCACTCCGGTTCCAAGCCGTGCAAGCTGGCGGCTTCGGGTGAGTTCCCGATCGGCATTTCCTTCGAATACCCGGCGGTACAGTTGAAACGCCAGGGCGCGCCGCTGGACATCGTCTTGCCCAAGGAAGGCCTGGGCTGGGATATCGAAGCCACTGCGGTGATCAAGGGCACGGCCCACCCGGAAGCAGCGCAGAAACTCGCCGACTTCTCCGCCAGCCCCGCAGCGATGGAGCTGTACAAGGAAAACTTCGCGGTGCTGGCCCAGCCGGGCATTGCCAAGCCGCAGACCGAATTGCCGGCGGACTATGAGCAGCGCCTGATCAAAAACGACTTTGCCTGGGCCTCGAAGAACCGTGACAACATCCTGGCTGAATGGCGCAAGCGCTATGACGGCAAATCGGAGAAAGTGGCAGGTCAATAATATTCGTTGGGGCTGATGGCCTTATCGCCGGCAAGCCAGCTCCCACATTTGAAGGTGTTCACAATTCACCCTGTAGGAGCTGGCTTGCCGGCGATAGCGGTTTGCAATTCGCTACATCACTTAATTCTGGGGAGAGGCCTAATGAAAGCTGAGCAGGTAGTCGCCGAGGTCTTTGCTCTGTATGAACAGCATGGCGCTGCCGATTATATCGGCGAGCCGGTGTCGCAGATCGAGCATATGTCCCAGGCCGCGCAACTGGCCATGGCCGAAGGCTTCGACGATGAAGTGGTGCTGGCGGCGTTCTTTCACGACATCGGACATATCTGCGGCCAGGGTGGCGCGAACATGGGTGGCTACGGCGTGGTCAGCCACGAACGCCTGGGCGCCGATTACTTGCGGCGCGCCGGGTTCAGCGAGCGCCTGGCGAAACTGGTGGAGTATCACGTGCAGGCCAAGCGTTACCTGACCTTCAGCCAGCCGGACTATTACGCACGCTTGAGCGAGGCCAGCCGCCGCACCCTGGGTTATCAGGGCGGGGTGATGACGGCCGACGAGGCCCGCGCGTTCGAGCAGGACCCGCTGTGCGCGGTGAGCCTGCGCATGCGCCACTGGGATGAACAGGCCAAGGAAATGCACGTGCCGCTGCTCGACCTTGAGGTGTTGAAGGCCAAGGCCCGGCAACTGCTGGCGGCCTAGGCCTCGTCCAGGCGTTGGGCCAGGGCCTCGATCTGTTCCTGGCGCTCGGCCTGGCTCAACCTTGGGTGAGGGTTGAGCGATGACCATTGCGGATGGGCGCGCGCCTTGTGCAAGGCGTCGGGCAGTTTGCCTTCGCGCCAGCTCTTGTCCTGCGGGGTGTCGACCTTGATGCTGTGCAGCGCCGCATGCCCGCGCAGGTTCAGGGCCTTGAGCAACTGGCGCTGGCGCAGGGCCAACAGGCGCAACACGCTGTCATCCACGGTCAGTTCGCGCTGGCCCTTGATCTTGCCCAGCAGACGGCTGCCGTAGCTGCGCGCGGTTTGCAGCGCGCCGCCGGCAATCGCCCCGGCCAGGGCGGCTGCGCCCAGGGTCAGGCCGCCCACCAGCAAATCCACACCGGCACCGGCGGCGGCCCCCGCGGCAATCCCGCCGCCGACTCGCACCCCCAGTTGCTTGAGGGTTTCGGGGTTGAACAAATCATCACCCCAACGCCCGTCCAGCAACGGCAGGTCGCTGGCCGCAGCGTCTTGCGGGCGGAAGCCGTAGAGTTTGAGCAGGGCCTCGACGCAACGTTGTTCGCGCTGGCGCACGGCCTTGCGCAGATCGCTGATGGCTTGCTGTTCATCCTCGGTGACCACGCTGCGCCGGCACGCGGCGCAGTCGATCAGCAGCTCGGCGATCAGGCGCGCGGCGCTTAGCTGGCGCGCCTGGCGCTGGGCTTCCTGGTCGAGGATCAGCCGTTCCAACTGTGGCCGCGAGCTTTCCAGCAACAGGGCGAGGCTTTCATACAACCGCCGCTCGCCATCCTCGGGGGGCGCCACGCTGTCAAAGCGCACCAGCGCGTGCAGGCCCAGGCGGGCCAGGGCTTCACGCCAGTCCGGCTCGCGGTGTTCGGCGCTGCTGACAAAGTTGAGCACCGGCAGCAGCGGTTTGCCGCAACTGGCCAGCACTTGCAGCTCGTCGCGGTACTTGGCCAGCACCGGCTCCCGGGCGTCGATCACGTACAGGCCGGCGTCGGACGCCAGCAACTGACGCAAGACCTTGGCCTCCTGCTCAAAGCGCTGGCGGGCTTCGCTGCCTTCGAGGAAACGCGCCAGGCGCGCCGGGCCATCCAGGCGTTCACCGGGGCGGTCGAGGCGTTCGAGGTAGTCGAGCAGGGCGATGGCATCTTCCAGGCCTGGGGTGTCGTACAACTCCAGCAAGGCCTCGCCGTCGACCGACAAGCGCGCACCTTCGACATGCCGGGTGGTGCTGGGGCGGTGGGACACTTCGCCAAAGCCCACGTCTCGGGTCAGGGTGCGCAGCAGCGAGGTCTTGCCGACGTTGGTGTGGCCGACCACCGCCAGTTTCAGGGGTTTAGTCATGACCGGTCTCCAGCCAGGTGAGCGGCGCGCAATCGGCGAAGGGCAAGTCCAGTTGCCGCAACGCGCTGTGCCAATCGCCGAGGCGCTCGGCATCCAGCGCCTGGCCCGGTGGCGCTTGCAGCAGCCAGACGCGGGTAGCGCTGGCGCTGCGGGCCAGCTCGCCGATCAGCGCGAGGCTGCCGCGATCCGGCGAGCGGCGTGGATCGCAGGCGATCAGCAGGCGTGCCGGCGGGAAGCGGGTCAGTTGCTCCAGCAGTTTGTGGCGCGATTCGCGGCTATCGAGGATGCCGGCGTCCTTGACCGTGGCCGGCAACTTGGGCGGCCAGGGGCGCTGGTCGTCCAGTTCGATGGCCACCAGCAGGGCGCCATCGCTGTGCAGGTCGCTGGCGCCGCCGCTGACGTGGTGCAACTGCGGCGGCGCGGCATCGTTGACGCCAAGGCGTTCGCTGCTGGGCGTCAAGGCTTCGCGCAAGTGGCTGTAGCCGGGCAGGTTGAGGTCCAGGCCCAGGGCTGCGCGCCCGCGTTTCCAGCGCCATAGGCACAGTACGGCGAGGATCAGCCTTGGCAGCAAGCCATAAACCAGCAACACCCCTACCAGCCACGCAGCCCAGGCCTGGCGGGCGCTCTCGATATTCAGCGCCGAATCGCCGCTGGCGCGGATCATCTCCACGCTGGGTACGCTGAAACCGAGCAGCGCGGGCAGGCTGCCCAGGGCCTGGGTCACGCTGACAAAGGTGTCGGCGCCAAGGATGGTGGTTTCCCAGACAAACCCGTAGCGCCGGGTGGCCATCAGCGTCAGCAGGATCACCAGCGCGCTGCACAGTGCCAGCAGCCACAGGCCATTGACCAGCACACCCACCGCCCAGCGGTTGAGCTTATGGCGTTGCAGCAGCAACAACAGCGCTGGCGCCAGTTGCGCGGCCTTGGCATCGCGGGCGAGTTTTTCGCTGAGCCACAACCACAGGCGGCCGAGGCTGGCGCTGTGTTCGCCGGCAAACAGCAAGCCCAGGGCCCAGCTCAGCAGCAGGATCAGGTTCAAGCCCAGCAGGCTGCCCAGGGCCCAGAACACATTGACCGGGGCCAGGCCGTTGCCCAGGGCGGCGAAGGCCAGGCCAGCGCCGCTGACGATGGCCAGCACCATCAGCACGATCAGCGCCAGGCGTGCGCCTTGCAGCCAATGCAGCAGGGCGGCGCGCAGGCCGTCACGCTCGGCCAGCCACAGCGCGCGGTTTTGAATGCGCGTCGGCAGGTCGCCGCCGTTGCTGCGGGCCAGGCGATTGGCTTCCTGGTCTTCCAGGGGGCCGGCGTGTTCTTCACGCAGGCGCACGGTTTCCGTCAGCCAGAGTGTGTGCAGGGGGTTCAGAGCAGTCACGCGCCGTCCTGTTGTGTCAGTGAGCCTGGAGCATAACCGCTGGCCCGCGCCTCTGGTATTCTCGTCGCCATGAAAAAAACTCTCCCTTTAAGCCTGATCGCAGCCCTCGGTGAAAACCGCGTGATCGGCGTCGACAACAGCATGCCCTGGCATTTGCCGGGGGATTTCAAATATTTCAAGGCCACCACCCTGGGCAAGCCGATCATTATGGGGCGCAAGACCTGGGACTCCCTGGGTCGACCGTTGCCGGGTCGCTTGAACATAGTGGTCAGCCGTCAGACCGATCTGGTGCTCGAAGGTGCGGAAGTTTTTCCGTCCCTCGATGCGGCAATTGAGCGAGCCGAGGCCTGGGCGCTGGAGCAGGGCGTGGACGAGCTGATGCTGATCGGCGGCGCGCAACTGTATGCGCAGGGGCTGGAGCAGGCGGATCGCCTGTATCTGACGCGGGTTGCGTTGAGCCCGCAGGGGGATGCGTGGTTTCCGGAGTTTGACTTGAACCGGTGGACGCTGGTGTCGAATGTGCAGAATCCGGCAGAAGGCGACAAGCCGGCGTACAACTTCGAAGTCTGGGAAAAGGCCTAAAAGCATCGCCGGCAAGCCGGCTCCTACAGGACCGTGTAGGAGCCGGCTTGCCGGCGATAGCGCTCTATCAGGCCTGCGCCAACTCAGCATGCTCATCGGCATCGAGCAGCTTTTTATCGGTCTGCTGCATGATCTGGCTGGTAATCGCCCCGGCGGTCATCGAACCATTCACGTTCAACGCCGTGCGGCCCATGTCGATCAGCGGCTCCACGGAAATCAGCAATGCCACCAACGCCACCGGCAAGCCCATGGCCGGTAGCACGATCAGCGCGGCAAACGTCGCACCGCCGCCTACGCCGGCCACACCGGCCGAACTCAGGGTCACGATTGCCACCAGGGTAGCGATCCACAGCGGGTCCAGCGGGTTGATGCCCACGGTCGGCGCCACCATCACGGCCAGCATCGCTGGGTACAGGCCGGCACAGCCGTTCTGGCCAATCGTCGCGCCGAACGAGGCAGCGAAGCTGGCGATGGACTGCGGGATGCCCAGGCGGCGCGTCTGCGCCTCGATGCTCAGCGGGATGCTCGCCGCGCTGGAGCGGCTGGTGAAGGCAAAAGTCAGCACCGGCCATACTTTGCGAAAGAAGCGCAGCGGGTTGATCCCGGCCAGCGACAGGAGCAGGCCGTGGACCACAAACATCAGCCCCAGCGCCAGGTAGGACACCAGCACAAAGCTGCCGAGCTTGATGATGTCTTGCAGGTTGGAACTGGCGACCACTTTGGTCATCAGCGCCAGCACGCCGTAGGGGGTCAGTTTCATCACCAGGCGCACCAGGCGCATCACCCAGGCTTGCAGGGTGTCGATGGCGTTCAGCACCTTCTGGCCTTTTTCCACGTCGTCCTTGAGCAGTTGCAGCGCGGCAACCCCCAGGAACGCAGCGAAGATCACCACACTGATAATCGACGTCGGCTTGGCCCGGGCCAGGTCGGCAAACGGGTTCTGCGGGATGAACGACAGCAGCAACTGCGGGATATTCAGGTCGGCGACCTTGCCCGCGTAGTCACTCTGGATCACCTGCAGGCGTGCCAGTTCCTGGGTGCCGGCCACCAGGCCTTCGGCGGTGAGGCCGAACAGGTTGGTCAGGCCGATACCGATCAGCGCCGCAATGGCGGTGGTGAACAGCAGCGTGCCGATGGTCAGGAAGCTGATCTTGCCCAGGGACGCGGCGTTATGCAGGCGGGCCACGGCGCTGAGGATCGAGGCGAACACCAGCGGGATCACGATCATCTGCAACAGCTGCACATAACCATTGCCCACCAGGTCGAACCAACTGATCGAGGCCTTGAGCACCGGATGGCCGGCGCCGTAGATGGTGTGCAGGACCACACCAAACACCACCCCGAGCACCAGGGCCAGCAGGACCTTCTTGGCCAGGCTCCAGTGGGTGCGACGGGTTTGGGCCAGGCCTAGCAATAAGGCCAGGAACACCAGCAGATTGAGAATCAGCGGCAGATTCATTGAAGCTCCAAGTAAATGGCTGCCAGTCGCCTGAGCGTGCGACTGCGAACCGGAAAGCCTAACAGCTTGAAATATATTGATTTAATACCTTTATGGAATGACTACTGTCGTTTTTGGAATAAGGGCCTGGCGCCCTGACATATGCCGGTGGCGGTTTCAGGACGCAGACGGTCGTGCTGGTGCCGGGAACGGTCACACGGATTTGTTAGCGTCGATGTCTTTCACTCAGGGAGAAAACGCACATGAAGCTCACGTCGAGACTGTTTGCCGCCGCGCTGTGCCTGGGGCTTGCCAGCCAGGTCATGGCCGCCACCGAGTTGAAGCACTGGCCGGCACCCGCCGCCAAGCAACTCAATGAAATGATTGCGGCCAACGCCAACAAGGGCAATTACGCGGTGTTCGACATGGACAACACCAGCTACCGCTTCGACCTCGAAGAGTCGCTGTTGCCGTACATGGAAAACAAGGGCCTGATCACCCGCGACAGTCTCGATCCATCGCTCAAGCTTATGCCGTTCAAAGACACCGCCGAGCACAAGGAAAGTCTGTTCAGTTACTACTATCGCCTGTGCGAAGTGGACGACATGGTCTGCTACCCGTGGGTCGCCCAGGTGTTTTCAGGCTTTACCCTCAAGGAACTCAAGGGTTACGTGGATGAGTTGATGGCCTCCGGCAAACCGGTGCCGGTCACCTACTTTGAAGGCGATGTGGTGAAGAACATGGAGGTGCAACCGCCGAAAATCTTCACCGGCCAGACCGAGCTGTACAACAAACTGATGGAAAACGGCATCGACGTGTACGTGATGACCGCCGCCTCTGAAGAGCTGGTGCGCATGGTCGCCTCCGATCCGAAGTACGGCTACAACGTCAAGCCGCAGAATGTCATCGGGGTCAGCCTGTTGCTCAAGGACCGCAAGACTGGCGAGCTGACCACTGCCCGCAAGCAGATCAGCGCCGGCAAATACGATGAAAAGGCCAACCTCAGCCTGGAACTGACCCCCTACCTGTGGACCCCGGCGACCTGGATGGCCGGCAAGCATGCGGCGATCCTCACCTACATCGACGAGTGGAAAAAACCGCTACTGGTCGGCGGCGACACCCCTACCAGCGACGGCTACATGCTGTTTCACGATGTGGACGTGGCCAAGGGTGGCATCCACTTGTGGATCAACCGCAAGGACAAGTACATGACCCAGCTCAACGGCATGATGGCCAAGCATGCGGCGGCCCAGGCCAAGGAAGGGCTGGCGGTGACGGCGGACAAGAACTGGGTGATCGTCAAGCCCGATGAAATCCAGTAACCCTGTGGGAACTGGCTTGCCTGCGATGGCATCACTGCGGTGTGGCAGGCAGACCGAGTCGCCTGGATCGCAGGCAAGCCAGCTCCTACATTTGATCTCCTGTGGTTTGGCAATTCAGGCAGGCAAAAAAATGCCCCGCACGTGGCGGGGCATTTTTATGGGCGGGGCTTACAGGCCGTCGAGCATGGCCTTGTTACGCACCGCACCCTTGTCGGCACTGGTGGCCAGCAGGGCGTAGGCCTTGAGGGCGGTGGTGACTTTGCGCGGACGCTTCTCCACCGGTTTCCAGCCTTTCTTGTCCTGCTCGACCCGGCGTGCGGCCAGTTCTTCGTCGCTGATCAACAGGTTGATCGAGCGGTTCGGAATGTCGATCAGCACCTTGTCGCCATCCTGCACCAGGCCAATCGCGCCACCGGCAGCGGCTTCTGGCGAAGCATGGCCGATGGACAGGCCCGAAGTGCCGCCCGAGAAGCGCCCGTCGGTCAGCAGCGCACAGGCTTTGCCCAGGCCCTTGGATTTCAGGTACGAGGTCGGGTAGAGCATTTCCTGCATACCCGGGCCGCCTTTCGGGCCTTCGTAGCGGATGATTACGATGTCGCCTTCTTTCACTTCGTCGGCGAGGATGCCGCGCACCGAGCTGTCCTGGCTTTCGTAGATCTTGGCGCGACCCTCGAACACGTGGATCGACTCATCCACGCCAGCGGTCTTCACCACACAGCCGTCGAGGGCGATGTTGCCGTAGAGCACGGCCAGGCCGCCTTCTTGCGAGTACGCGTGCTCGACACTGCGGATGCAGCCGTTTTCACGGTCGTCGTCCAGGGTGTCCCAACGGGTCGACTGGCTGAAGGCCGTCTGGGTCGGGATGCCGGCCGGGCCGGCCTTGAAGAAGGTGTGCACGGCTTCGTCGTCAGTCTGGGTGATATCCCACTTGGCGATGCCCTCGGCCATGGACGTGCTGTGCACGGTCGGCAGGTCGGTGTGCAGCAGGCCGCCACGGGCCAGGGAGCCTAGGATCGAGAAGATCCCGCCGGCGCGGTGCACGTCTTCCATGTGGTACTTCTGGATGTTCGGCGCGACCTTGCACAACTGCGGCACGTGGCGGGACAGGCGGTCGATGTCGCGCAGGTCGAAGTCGATCTCGGCTTCTTGCGCTGCGGCCAGCAAGTGCAGGATGGTGTTGGTGGAACCGCCCATGGCGATATCCAGGGTCATGGCGTTTTCGAACGCCTTGAAGTTGGCGATATTGCGTGGCAATACCGACTCGTCGTTGTCGGTGTAGTAACGCTTGCACAGGTCGACGATGGTGCGGCCGGCCTGCAGGAACAGCTGCTCGCGGTCGCTGTGGGTGGCCAGTGTCGAACCATTGCCCGGCAAGGCCAGGCCCAGGGCTTCCACCAGGCAGTTCATCGAGTTGGCGGTGAACATGCCGGAGCACGAACCGCAGGTCGGGCAGGCGCTACGCTCGTATTCCGCGACTTTCTCGTCAGAAGCGCTGGAATCGGCGGCGATGACCATGGCGTCCACCAGGTCCAGGCCGTGGGAGGCGAGTTTGGTTTTGCCGGCTTCCATCGGACCGCCGGAGACGAAGATCACCGGGATGTTCAGGCGCAGGGATGCCATCAGCATGCCGGGGGTGATCTTGTCGCAGTTGGAGATGCAGACGATGGCGTCGGCGCAGTGGGCGTTGACCATGTACTCCACGGAGTCGGCGATGATCTCGCGGCTCGGCAGGGAATACAGCATGCCGTCATGGCCCATGGCGATGCCGTCATCCACGGCAATGGTGTTGAATTCTTTTGCTACGCCGCCAGCACGTTCGATCTCGCGGGCGACCAGTTGGCCCAGGTCCTTGAGGTGGACGTGGCCCGGTACGAACTGGGTGAACGAGTTGGCAATCGCGATGATCGGCTTCTTGAAGTCGTCATCTTTCATCCCCGTGGCACGCCACAGTGCGCGGGCGCCGGCCATGTTGCGGCCATGGGTGGATGTTTTCGAGCGGTAATCTGGCATGGAGCACTCCGGGCGGCTAATCAGGTACTAAATAGGGGAGTGAGCTTCTATTGACGTCTGGAACACTCAGAAATAGCCGTGTGTCCGGAAGTTGCCGCAAACGTTACGGGATCGCCGTGCGCATTGGCCTTGAGCTCATAAACCCGCCGGGGGATGACTGGCGATGAATAGGGTCGATTCTACACCGCTGGCGTCGGGAGGGAATGGCGAGAAGCATGTCCCGGGGCTTTATCGCCCGACCCTCGTATTTGTCAGCCAGCCCCAGAGGCTGAAGACGATAAAGCTTGCGGCAATGGTCATCAGCAAATGCGTTCCGGTTTGCGCAAGGGCTGCGCTGCTGATGGCGGCCGTCAGGAACATGATGCTGTTGCCCGCCGAAGCGGCCGTGCCCGCGCTGCTTGAGAACAGCAGCATCGCCGCCGAAATGGCCGCCGGGCGCACCAGGGTCACGGCCAGGGCGCTGATCAGCATCGGGATCAGCAGGGTTATGGTGGTGATGGCGTCAAGGCTGACGATCAGCATCAGTAGCACACCGGCCACCAGCAGTAACCCCAGGCCGATATTGATTTGCCGGGCCAGCGAGATGCGTTTTTGCAGAAACGAGGCCACCACGCCGCCCAGCAGATAGGCCACGCCATAGACCATCAGCACCAGGGCGTACTGGTATTCGGACAGTTTCAGCCCATCCATGAACATCAGGGGTGTGACGCTGATCAAGGCAAAGTAGCAGGCGAACACCAGGGCGGCGATCCACCAGTAGCGCAGGAAGTCCCGGTTGCCGGCCACGGCTTTCAACGTGGCAATGATCGACACCGATGCGCGATGGGGGCTGGCGGACTTGGTGGGCAGGATGCACAGCGCATGGATCAACATGCCCAATGCCATCACCGCGAACCCGTAGAAGCTGCCTTGCCAGTCAAAGGTGGTTTGCAGCCAGGAGCCGATCAGCGGCGAAAGGGCGACGAACGAGCCGCTCAGGGTCATGTAATACAGGCGCACGCGAGCCCGGTCCTGTTCGTCGAACAGGTCTTCCACCAGGGCGTGGCCCAGCACGAAGAAGCCACAGCCCATGGCCTGCACGCTGCGAAACAGCAGGAAGGTCAGGTAATCCTGTGCCAACGTGCAGCCTATCGCCCCCAGGATCGACAGTGTGATGCAGCCAAGCAGGACTTCCTTGCGCCCCCATTTATCCGAGAGTGGGCCGGCGATCAGTTGGGAGACCGAAAAGACCAGGGTAAACAGGCTGATGGACAGCGCGACATTGGCGCTGGGCGTGTCGAACCTGGCGGCGAGGGCCGGAAATGAAGGCAGCAGGATATTGATCGGGAAGAAACTGATCAGGGAAATGCAGGTGATGAGGATGAAGCGGGAAAGATACTGGCGTTTGGCTGGGCCATCGAGGACGGGCGAGCAGGTGGAATCAGACATTGTTTTTGTTTTCCGCAGTGAAGCCAGAAACCGATACTAGTCTGCAAAAAGTGGAATTCAATCAAAATCGTCGAGGGAAATTTCCTGAGGGCGTATGGCTTGCGACGGTAGGAAAATCTTTTTGATACGGCACAAAAAAGGTGGGAGCTGGCTTGCCTGCGATAGCGGTGTAACAGATTAAAAATCTGTAACTGATACACCGCTATCGCGAGCAAGCCCACTCCCACCTTTGATCTGCGTGTTACTTAGCTATTGGGCAGCAACCGGCACGTGATGCTCTTGATGTAGCGCGTCTCGGCAATCGCCGGGTGCACCGGGTGGTCCGGGCCCTGGCCGCCACGTTCGAGCATCTGGATATTGCGGTCCAGATGGCGGGCGCTGGTCAGCAGGATGTTTTGCAGGTCGTCTTCAGGCAGGTGCATGGAGCACGAGGCGCTGACCAGGATTCCGTCCTTGCTGAGCAGGCGCATGGCTTGCTCGTTCAGGCGGCGGTAGGCGCCCTCGCCATTCTTCATGTCTTTCTTGCGTTTGATGAAGGCCGGTGGGTCGGCGACGATCACGTCGAAGCGTTCTTCGCTGGCTTTCAATTCTTTGAGGGCTTCGAACACGTCGCCTTCGATGCAGGTCATTTTCTCGGCAACACCGTTCAACGCGGCGTTGCGCTCTACGCCATCAAGGGCGAAAGCCGAGGCGTCGACGCAGAACACTTCACTGGCGCCGAACGCGGCAGCTTGCACGCCCCAGCCGCCGATGTAGCTGTACAGGTCGAGAACGCGCTTGCCTTTGGCATACGGGGCCAGGCGTGCACGGTTCATGCGGTGGTCGTAGAACCAGCCGGTCTTCTGGCCCTGGATCACCGGGGCTTCGAATTGCACGCCGTTTTCTTCCAGGGCAACCCACTCTGGCACCAGGCCGAACACGGTTTCGACGTAGCGGTTGAGGCCTTCGGCGTCGCGCGCGGCGGAATCGTTCTTGAACAGGATGCCGCTGGGCTTGAGCACTTGGGTCAGTGCGGCGATCACGTCTTCTTTATGGGCTTCCATGGTCGCCGAGGCGATTTGTACCACCAGGACATCGCCGAAACGGTCGACCACCAGGCCCGGCAACAGGTCGGAGTCGCCGTAGACCAGGCGGTAGAACGGCTTGTCGAACAGGCGGTCGCGCAGGGACAGGGCGACGTTGAGGCGGTGCACCAGCAGCGACTTGTCCAATGGCAACTTGATATCGCGCGACAGCAGGCGCGCGCAGATCAGGTTGTTCGGGCTCATGGCCACGATGCCCAGGGTCTTGCCACCGACCGCTTCGAGGATGGCCTGGTCGCCTGCCTGGAAGCCGTGGAGTGGGGTGGCGGCCACATCGATTTCGTTGCTGTAGACCCACAGGTGGCCGTTGCGCAAACGACGATCGGCGTTGGCTTTGAGACGCAGGCTTGGCAGGGACATGACGTCGCTCCGGAAAAAAGAGCGGGAGTATACCGTGTTGTGTCGTTGTTGGCCGCGCCGCCGGACATGTGGGAGCTGGCTTGCCTGCGATCCAGGCGACTCGGTCTGTCTGTCGCACCGCAGCGATGCCACCGCAACGATGCCATCGCAGGCAAGCCAGCTCCCACATTTTGCTCCGGTTTCCAATCGGGTTTTTGAGGTGTCGGTCAGCTTTGCTTAGAGGTTAGAATTCGCGCCTAGCCCAGAGTGTGTATTTATGTCCCAAGAGCTTTCCGCCGAACAGATCCAACAGGCCCTGCAAGGCATCAGCGTGCCGCCCCAACCGCAAATCATGGTGGATTTGCAGATGGAGCAATACATGCCCGATCCGGACCTGGAGGTGATTGCGCGGCTGATCTCCCAGGACCCGGGCCTCTCCGGCTCATTGCTTAAAATCGTCAACTCGCCGTATTACGGCCTGAGCAACAAGATTGCCTCGATCCAGCGCGCGGTGAACCTGTTGGGCAGCCGCTCGATCGTCAACCTGATCAACGCCCAGTCGATCAAGGGCGAGATGAGCGACGACACCATCGTCACCCTCAACCGGTTCTGGGACACCGCCCAGGATGTGGCGATGACCTGCCTGACCCTAGCCAAGCGCACCGGCTCCCAGGCGGTGGACGAAGCTTATGCCCTGGGGCTGTTCCACGATTGTGGCGTGCCGCTGATGCTCAAGCGTTTCCCGGACTACATGAGCGTGCTGGAAGACTCCTACGCCAAGGCAGGGCCCGATTGCCGGGTGGTCGACACCGAGAACCGTGCGTTCCACACCAACCACGCGGTGGTGGGCTACTACACCGCCAAGTCCTGGCGCCTGCCGGAGCATGTGACCAACGCCATCGCCAACCACCACAACGCCCTGGCGATTTTCAGCGATGAGTCGGCGCGTAACAGCCCGCTGAAAAACCTGCTGGCGATCCTGAAGATGGCCGAGCACATTTGCGCGTCCTATCGGGTGCTGGGCAACCAGACGGTTGACCATGAATGGGACAGCATCGGCCACCTGGTGCTGGATTACGTGGGCCTGTCGGACTACGACTTCGAGAGCCTGAAGTTGTCGATCCGCGAGCTGGGCGCGCACTAACCTTTCTATCGCGAGACGAATATGCCTGAGCTGCCAGAAGTCGAAACCACCCGGCGCGGAATTGCGCCGCACCTGGAAGGCCAGCGGGTCAGCCGCGTGGTGGTGCGTGAACGGCGCCTGCGCTGGCCGATCCCCGAAGACCTCGATGTGCGGCTGTCCGGGCAGCGCATCGTGCTGGTGGAGCGGCGGGCCAAGTACCTGCTGATCAACGCCGAAGTCGGCACCTTGATCAGCCACTTGGGCATGTCGGGCAACCTGCGCCTGGTGGAAGTCGGCCTGCCGGCAGCCAAGCACGAGCATGTGGATATCGAGCTGGAGTCGGGCCTGGCCCTGCGCTACACCGACCCCCGGCGCTTTGGCGCGATGCTCTGGAGCCAGGACCCGCACAACCACGAACTGCTGTTGCGCCTGGGGCCGGAGCCGTTGACCGACCTGTTCGACGGCGAGCGCCTGTTCCAGCTGTCCCGTGGTCGCTCGATGGCGGTCAAGCCGTTCATCATGGACAACGCGGTGGTGGTGGGGGTGGGCAATATCTACGCGACCGAGGCGCTGTTTGCCGCCGGGATCGACCCGCGCCGGGAGGCCAAGGGCATTTCCCGTGGGCGTTACCTGAAGCTGGCGATCGAGATCAAACGCATCCTCGCGGCCGCCATCGAGCGCGGCGGTACGACATTGCGCGACTTTATCGGGGGTGATGGCCAGCCGGGGTATTTCCAGCAGGAACTGTTCGTCTACGGCCGGGGTGGCGAGGCGTGCAAGGTCTGCGGCAGTGAGTTGCGCAATGTGATGCTGGGGCAGCGGGCGAGTGTGTTTTGCCCTAAGTGCCAGAGCTGATTGTGTGTGACGGCGGCTGCCGTCATCGCGGGCAAGCCCGCTCCCACATTTTGACTTGTGAACACCTTCAAGTGTGGGAGCGGGCTTGCCCGCGATGAGGCCCTCCCAGCCACCACAAGGTCTCAGGCCTTACCGGTAATCAACCGGTACTTCTCCATCAACTGCTCTTCAGTCTCAGGGTGTGCCTCATCCAGCGGGATGCAATCGACCGGGCACACTTGCTGGCACTGGGGTTCGTCGTAGTGGCCGACACACTGGGTGCACAGGTTGGGGTCGATCACGTAGATCTCTTCACCCTGGGAAATGGCAGCGTTCGGGCACTCGGGTTCGCAGACGTCGCAGTTGATGCAATCGTCGGTGATGATCAGGGACATGGAAACTCCTGCCAGGGCGCTCTGCCAAGGCATCTGAAAAACTAATGCGCGCAATTGTGCCGCATTGGCGCCCGCAGTGCGAGCGGGCGCCGGTCGAGCGGTCTTACTTCTTGAAGCGCAGCGTCAGCGCATCGGCGACCGCAGGGTGCACAAACTTGGTGATATCCCCACCCAATGCCGCGATTTCCCGCACCAGGGTCGAGGAAATGAACGAGTAACGCTCCGACGGCGTAAGGAACAGGCTCTCTACGTCCGGCGCCAGTTGGCGGTTCATATTGGCCAGCTGGAATTCATATTCGAAGTCCGACACCGCCCGCAGGCCACGCAGGAACACATTGGCGTTCTGTTCCTTGGCAAAGTGCGCCAGCAGCGTCGAAAAGCCCACCACTTCCACGTTGGGCAGGTGCTTGGTGACCTCGCGGGCCAGCTCCACGCGCTGTTCCAGGGGAAACAGCGGGTTTTTCTTGGGGCTGGCCGCGACCGCGATGATCACATGGTCGAACAAGCGCGAGGCGCGTTCGACCAGATCGCCATGGCCTTTGGTAATCGGGTCGAAGGTACCTGGGTACAACACTCGGTTCATCGCGTCGTCCTGGCGGAGTCCGTTGGGGAACCGGATGGTATCGCAGCCATCCCGGTCGGCCAAGTCAACTTATTCAGAAGAAAGCACTATAGACACCGCGAATACCTGGTTTTTTCATGCTGTTTTCAGACGTTCAGCCAGCGCCGTCGCCAGTTGCGCAGTCAGGCCGTACACCGAAAGCTGGGGGTTGGCGCCGATGCTGGTGGGGAACAGCGAGCCGTCGTGGATCGACAGGTTACGCAGTTGGTGATGCCGCCCCAGGCTGTCGGCCACGGCGTTTTTCGGCTCTTCGCCCATGGCGCAACCGCCCATCACATGGGCGCTGCCCAGGCAGGTGCGATGCAGTTCCAGGTTCAGGCCGTCAATCAGGCTGCGGGCCTGCGCCAGTGTGTTGACGTAGCGCGCGTCGTGGTGCAGCGGCTTGACCGACTTGGCGCCGGCGGCAAACTGGATCTCGGCCATGCTGTGGAAAGCCCGGCGCAGGCCGTCCCAGGCGTAGGGCGAGACCTCATAGTCGAGCACCGGCGTGCCATCGCCGCGCAGGCCGACACTGCCGCCCTGGCTGTCGGGGTGGAAGCCGTCGCGCAGCAGCGCCAGCATGGCGTGGGTCTTGGGCAACTGGCTCATGTCTAGGGCGTTCTGCGTGCCATAACCCCCGAACAATGTGCTGGCCAGCGCCGGGTGCAACGGCGGCGCTTCGAGCTTGTAGGACATTTTGCCGGTGGTGCCGTCCTGCCATTGGAAGTGGTCGGAGTAAATCGACTGCGGCGCGCCGTAGAACGGGTTGATCACCTCGTCGAACAGCCCCGCAGAAAAATTCACCAGATGCAGGAACGTGCGCTTGCCCAGGCGCGAATGCGGGTCGGGTGCGTCCGAGCGCATCAACAGCGCCGGGCTGTTGATGCCGCCGCCGGCCAGTACGTAATGCTTGGCTTTGACCGTGATCTTGCGGCCGGTAGGCGCTACGCAGCGCGCATCCATGGCCACGCATTCGAGGCTGGTGATGGTGTCGCCGCTGAACTTCAGGCGCTCGGCGCGGGCCAGGTACAGCAACTCGCCGCCTTGCTCCAGGGTCGAGGGAATGGTGGTCACTAGCATCGATTGCTTGGCGTTGACCGGGCAGCCCATGCCGCAATAGCCCAGGTTGAAGCAGCCGCGCACGTTGCGCGGGATCACGTGCCAGCTGTAGCCGAGCTTTTCGCAGCCTTGGCGGATCACATCGTTGTTGGGGTTGGGCGGCAGGGCCCAGGGTGCGATGCCCAGGCGCTGTTCCATCTTTTCAAACCACGGCGCCATCTCGGCGCTGCTGTGGCCCTTGACCGCGTACTCGCTGGCCCAGTGGGACAGGGTCGGGTCGGGGGTGCGAAAGCTCGAGGTCCAGTTGATCAGCGTGGTGCCGCCCACGGCGCGGCCTTGCAGGATGGTGATGGCGCCGTCCTTGCTCATGCGGCCGATGCCTTCCTGATACAGGCTGGCGTAGGCCTCGTCTTCCAGCAGCTTGAAGTCGCTGCTGGTCTTGAGCGGGCCTTCTTCGATCAGCAGCACCTTGTAGCCGGCGGCGCTGAGAATCTCTGCGGTAGTGCCGCCGCCTGCGCCGCTGCCGATGATCGCGACATCGGCTTCCAGCACCAGGTCCTGGTCGAGGGCGGCGCCGTTATGGGTTTTCCAGCCGCGGGCCATGCCATCGCGGAACACATCAGGTACGGGCATTAGCTTGTTCTCTTATTGTTTTGGCTACGGAGTGGCTATCAAAGTGGGTTGCCAAGGTCAGATCTTCGGTGGCCCGGGGTACCCGCAATGGGCCCAGGACTCGGGCCGAAAGTACCAGGCCATGATCACCAGCTTGAGCAGCGAGCCCTGGCCCATGCGCAGTAGGTTGAGGAAGCTGTTCTCCCAGCGATGCAGGAAGTTGCGGATCTGCTCGCTGCTGGCATTTTCCCAACTGCCCCAGATGCCGGTCAGCGGGCCACGGGTGACGGCCATGCCCAGTACGTCGAACAACTGCTGGGTCAGCTTGAACATCTCCGGCGACAGGTGCAGCAGGCTGTAATCGAGTTTTTTCAGGGTGTCTTCAATGCCTGCCGCCACCACCTCGGCGCTGGCCGCGCCTTCGAGTAACACCGGGATCACTGCGCGCAAAAACGGCAGGTCGCTGTTGCGCAGCATGGCAAAGCCGCTGGCGGGGGTGCTGCTGGAGCAACCGCTGAGGCTGGCGCCAAGGCCTGCGGTGGCCAGGAAGGCGCTGGCGCACAGGCCGATCTTCAAGACGCCGCGCCGTGACAGCGCGGGTGATTCAGTCAGGCTAGGGTTCATTTTTATTGTGGTCCCGGTGGTAACGGTTTTAGCGCACGAACAGCTTCTGGATCAGTTTCTGGATGGCTTTGCCATACGGTGGGTAAATCAGCTTGGCCGCATTCAGGCGTTGCTTGATCAGCACCCCCTTGGCCTTGCTGAACGTGAGGAACCCTTCATGGCCGTGATAGTGACCCATGCCCGACGGGCCGATGCCGCCAAAAGGCATATCGTCCTGGGCCACGTGCAGCAGGGTGTCGTTCAAGCACACGCCGCCGGAATGGGTCTCGTGGAGTACGCGATTCTGTTCGGCCTTGTTGTAGCCGAAGTAATACAGCGCCAGTGGGCGAGGGCGTTGGTTGATGTAGGCAAAGGCCTGGTCGATCCCGCGATAGGGCACGATGGGCAACACCGGGCCGAAAATCTCGTCCTGCATCACGGTCATTTCATCGCTGACATTCAGCAGCAGGCTATGGGCCATGCGCCGTGCCTGGCCCTGGTCATAGAGCGGCACCAGGGTCGCGCCCTTGTCGGTTGCGTCCTTGACGTAGGCATTGAGTCGGGCGAGTTGTCGCTCGTTGATGATGGCGGTGTAGTCCGGGTTGTCGGCCAGGGTCGGATAAAACCCACGTACCGCCTGGGTGTAGGCCTCGACGAAGCCGTCCACACGGTCTTCGGGAACCAGCACGTAGTCCGGCGCCACACAGGTTTGCCCGGCATTCAGCGCCTTGCCGAATGCGATCCGTTCAGCGGCATCCTTGAGCGGCACATCGGCCGAGACAATCGCCGGGGATTTACCGCCCAGCTCCAGGGTGACCGGGGTCAGGTGCTCGGCGGCGGCGCGCATCACATGCTTGCCGATGCTGGTGGCACCGGTGAACAGCAGGTGATCGAACGGCAGCTTGGAGAACGCCATGCCCACTTCTGCTTCGCCGAGCACCACGCACACCAGGTCTTCGGGGAAGATTTGCGCCAGCAGGGTCTTGAGCAACTGGCCAGTGGCAGGGGTGGATTCGCTGAGCTTGAGCATCACCCGGTTGCCCGCCGCCAACGCGCCGACCAGCGGGCCGATGGCCAGGTACAACGGGTAGTTCCAGGGCACGATCACCCCGATGACGCCCAGGGGTTGATAGATCACTTTGGCAGATGCCGGCTGGAAGGCTATACCTACAGCGCGGCGCGACGGTTTCATCCAGCCCTTGAGGTGTTTGCTGGCGTAGTGAATGCCATGCAGGCTGGGCATCAGTTCGGCGAACAGGGTTTCGTCGGCACTGCGATGACTGAAATCGCTGCTGATGGCCTCGATCAGCGCCTGGCGCTCATCGCTGAGCAGGTCGCGCAAGGCCTTGAGCCACTGCTGGCGCTGCGCCGCCGTTGGCATCGGGTTGGCCGCGTAGGCGCGGCGCTGAGCAGCGAACAGGTCCTGGAGTTGGTCCAGCGCCTGGGAATCTTGCAGGTAGGCAACGTTGGCAGACATGGCGCAGTTCCCGATTGTTATTGGAATACCTGCGTTTTTAGAGTTATTGCTCTATTTTGTCAAATGACTTCGCGGCAACATGCAGTTTTATCCTGGCAAGGATAGACCGTAAGATGTTTGCATCAGGATTTTAGAAGCCGATACCCCATGGCACCACGAGTAAAGACCAGCGAACGCATTGTGCAAACCAGCCTGGAGCTGTTCAACCAGCAGGGCGAGCGCAGCATCAGCACCAACCATATTGCCGCCCACATGGAAATATCCCCCGGCAACCTGTACTACCACTTCCCGAACAAGCAGGCGATTATCGCCGTGCTGTTTCGCGAGTACGAAGCCTTGGTAGACAGCTTCCTGCGCCCGCCCCAGGGGCGCGCCATGGTGGTCGAGGACAAGCGCTTCTACTTGCAGGCGGTGTTGGCCGGCATGTGGCGCTACCGCTTTTTGCACCGCGACCTTGAGCATCTGCTGGAAAGCGACCCGGAACTGGCCACCGGCTACCGGCGCTTTTCCCAGCGCTGCCTGATCCAGGGCGGCGCGATTTACCGGGGGTTTGTCGAGGCCGGGATCCTGAACATGGACCCGGTGCAGACCGAAGCCTTGACCCTCAACGCCTGGATCATCCTCACCTCCTGGGTGCGCTTTTTGTGCACCACCAACGAGAACTCCGCACACCTGAGTGCCGAGGCGATCAAGCGCGGGGTGTATCAGGTGCTGGTGCTGGAGGCGGGGTTTATCACGCCCCAGGCCAAAGAAGCCGTGGACGCGTTGTTCAAGGAATTTTACGTGCCTCTAAGTCAGGCACTGGAAGAAGTGAAGTAGGCCCTTTCCCGAACGTATTTCCAGGAGTCCGTCATGCCGCTTGCGCAACTGATCAGCCCGCAACAACTGGCCGAACGCCAGCAGCACGCAGGCTTAGTCATCCTCGATTGCCGTTTTGCCCTGGAAGACCCGGATTACGGGCGTTGCAGCTATGCCGAAGGGCATATCGAGGGGGCGCAGTATGCGGACCTGGAGCGCCATCTCAGTGGGCCAGTGACCAAGGGCGTGACTGGTCGCCATCCGCTGCCGGCGCCCCAGGTGCTGGTCCAGCAGTTACAGGCCTGGGGCGTCAATGCCGACAGCGAAATCGTGCTGTATGACGACGGTCCTGGCGCGTTTGCCGCCCGTGCCTGGTGGCTGCTGGTGTGGCTGGGCAAGCGTGACGGTGTGTCGATCCTCGATGGTGGCCTGAAGGCCTGGCACAGCGCCGGTTTCCCCTTGAGCCTGGATGCGCCGAGCACCGAGCCTGGCACCTTTGCCGGCAGCCCGGACAACCATCTTCTGCTGGACGCCGAGCACCTGCAAAAACGCCTGGGCCAGCCGGGCCTGACCTTGATCGACGCCCGTGCCTTGCCGCGCTTTCGCGGTGAAGTGGAACCCATTGACCCGATTGCCGGGCATATTCCCGGCGCGCAATGTGCGGCGTTCAGCGAAAACCTGGGCAGTGACGGGCGCTTCTTGCCGGTGTCGCAGCTCAAGCAACGGTTTACAGAAAAGCTGCAAGGCCGCTCGCCCCAGGAATTGGTGGCGTATTGTGGCTCGGGTGTGACGGCGTGCCACAACCTGTTTGCCTTGAGCCTGGCGGGGTATCCGTTGGGCAAGTTGTATGCGGGGTCGTGGAGTGAGTGGATCACTGATCCGCAGCGGGAAATTGCTAGCGGCGACTAAGCGAGTAATCCCCGATCAAATGTGGGAGCGGGCTTGCCCGCGAATGCGGTGTGCCAGCCACCGAATTTATTAGCTGAAACGCCGCATTCGCGAGCAAGCCCGCTCCCACATGATTAACCGTGTTTTACCCGTAACCAATGCGGGATCCGCCGCTCCAGGTAGTACCCAGGCGTCTTCAGCGAACCCTCGACAAACCCCACATGCCCACCCTTGGCCTGCAGTTCAAACTCGATGCAGTCCGACAGTTCGCTGGCCTGGGGCAAGCTGTGGGCAAACACAAAAGGATCATCCGCCGCCTGGATGATCAGCGTTGGCGTGCGAATCTCCCCCAGGAAGTAACGACTCGACGCCCGCCGGTAATAGTCCTCGGCGCTCAGATAGCCATGCAGCGGTGCGGTGACGCGCCCATCAAAATCCCAGAATGTGCGCATCTTCTCCAGCGAGCCCAGCTCGGCCAGGGTCTTCAGTGCGTCTTCGCGCCCGTCCTGGGTGAATTGGCGCTGCTTGACCCGGATATAGCTGAGCATCTCGCGCATGAAGTGCTTCTGATAGATCCGTGAGAAGCCCAGGCCGATGCGGTCGGCGCACTGATCCAGGCGAAACGGCACCGATACCGCCGCCGCGCCTTGCAGGCCGCAGTGGTCGCCGGTTTCGCCCAGGTGCTTGAGCAGCACATTCCCGCCCAGGGAGTAACCCACGGCATACAGCGGCGCCAACGGCCGCTTGGCCCGCAGGTGCGCGATGGCGGCGGCCAGGTCTTCACTGGCGCCGGAGTGGTAACTGCGGGCCAACAGGTTGGGTTCGCCGGAGCAGCCACGCCAATTCAGCGCGACACTGGCCCAGCCCTGGCTGGCCAGGGCTTTTTGCAGGCCGGCAACGTAGGGCGAGTTGGATGAACCGGTCAGCCCATGCAGCACCAGCACCAAGGGCGCATGCGGGTCGTGGGGGCCGTGCCAGTCGAGGTCGAGAAAATCGCCATCTTCCAGCCACAGGCGCTCGCGCTGGCGCTCGAGGTGGGTGGTGGGGCGCCAGAGCGGGCCCCACAGCGTTTGCAGATGTGGGTTGCCGAGGCCGAAGGCGGGGGTGAAGCGGTTTGCTGGCGATGTCATGAATACCTGTCCTGTAGGCGCGGGCCTGCCCGCAGACAAACTCGCGCCTACAGCGTTTTCAGTGGGTCAGAGCCGTACGTTGCCACAACGCGTAATACACCCGCCCGGACTTTTGCTCGCGGTGCAGGCGCCAGTTGCCCGGCAGGCCCAGGGTTGATGGCGCGGTTTCGCTTTCGGTGTAGACCCAGGCGTCATCGGCCAGCCATTGGCGCTCTTCCAGCAGGGTGCAGACGGTCGGCAGCAGGTTCTGGTTGAACGGCGGGTCGAGGAACACCACGTCGAATGCACTGGCCGGCTGGGTTTCCAGGTAGCGCAGGGCATCGGCGGTTTGGACGTGACCGGTGGTGCAACGCAGGGTGCCCAGGTGTTCACGCAGGCTGGAAACCGCCACGTTGCTCGCGTCCAGGGCCTGGCCCAGGGCGGCGCCACGGGACAGCGACTCGAGGAACAGCGCGCCGCTGCCGGCGAACGGGTCAAGCACCTTGGCCCCTTCGATGTACGGCGCGAGCCAGTTGAACAGGGTCTCGCGGACCCGGTCCGGGGTCGGGCGCAGGCCCACGACATCGGGGAAGCTCAGCTTGCGGCTGCGCCATTGGCCGCCAATGATGCGCAGTTGGCCCACACCGTTATGAACGTTGTGGACAGGTTTTTTAGGGCGCGATGGACTAGCCATTAATGCTCCGGAACCCCGAGCGGCTGCTCGGCAGGTTTATCAGTGGGGGGCGGTAGTGGCTTTTGCGCGGTGGTGGGACCAGCGGTCACGATCACCATTTTATCGCTGCTCAAGTGCTTGTTCAGTGCAGCCTTGACCTGTTCGGTGGTCAGGGCCTGGGATTGCTTCATGAAGTCTTCCAGGTAATTGAGCGGCAGGTTGTAAAAACCCATGGCGCCCAGTTGCCCGACGATATCGGCGTTGCTCGCGGTAGACAGCGGGAAGCTGCCGGCCAGTTCACGCTTGGCGTCATCCAATTCTTTTTGCGTCGGCCCGGTCTTGAGGTAGTCGGCCAGCACTTGCTCCACCAGGCGCAAGGTGCCGCCGCTCATTTCGGCGCGGGTCTGCAGGTTGATCATGAAGGGGCCACGTACCTGCATCGGCGAGAAGCCGGAGTACACGCCATAGGTCAGGCCGCGCTTCTCGCGCACCTCGCTCATCAAGCGGGTGCCAAAGCCACCGCCGCCAAGGATCTGGTTGCCCAGGGACAGGGCGGCGTAGTCCGGGTCGGCACGGTTGATGCCCAGTTGCGCGAACAGCAAGTGCGTCTGCTTGGAGGGAAACTCGATGTGCCCCAGGCCGGCCTTGGGCTCGGTCGGCTCGGCGATTTTCGCCAGTGCCGGGCCCTTGGGCAGGGACGCGGACACCTTGGCTGCCATGGCTTCGGCGTCGGCACGGGACAGGTCGCCGACCATCGCGATCACCGCGTTGCCGGCGGCGTAGGCCTTGGCGTGGAATGCCTTCAACTGTGCCTGGGTAATGGCCGGTACGCTCTCTGGTGTGCCTTCGCTTGGGTGCGCATAGGGATGATCGCCGTACAGGCGCTTGAACAGCTCGATGCTCGCCAGCTTGCTCGGGTTCTGTTTCTGGTACTCGAAGCCTGCCAGCAACTGGTTCTTGATCCGCGCCAGGGAGTCGGCAGGGAAGGTCGGCTGGCCGATCACCTGGTCAAACAGCGTGAGGGCGGCCTCGCGCTTGTCGGCGGCACTGAGGCTGCGCAGCGACACCAGCGCCATGTCGCGGTAGGCACCGTTGCTGAAATCCGCGCCCAGGCCTTCAAAACCGGCGGCAATCTGCCCCACATCCTTGCCCGGCACGCCTTCGTTGAGCATGGCGTTGGTCAGCAGCGCCAGGCCCGGCGTGTTGCCGTCCTGGCTGCTGCCGGCGGCGAACAGGATGCGCATGTCGAACATCGGTAGCTCATGGGCCTCGACGAACAGCACCTTGGCGCCCTCGGCGGTGTTCCAGGTCTGCACGTTGAGCTGGCGATTGGTCGGGTTCTTGCCGTCCAGTTCCGCCAGGGATTGCAGGGTCTTGCTGGACTTGGCCTGCTCCAGCGCTGGGCTGGCCACGGAATCATCCGGGCGACCGATATACACCGCGACCGCTGCCACCAGGGTCACGACGATCAGGCCAGGCAGCACCAGGCGGTTGTTTTTGCGATCACTCATGAGTGGTCTCCTCGGGCATGACATGGGCGACACTCAGGCGTTCGCGGGTGAAATACGTACGCGCGGCTTTCTGGATGTCCTCGGGCGTCACGCTCTGCAGTTCGGCCAGCTCTGTGTCCATGAGCTTCCACGACAGGCCGACCGTTTCCAGGGAGCCAATGGCCGTGGCCTGGCTGGTGATGGAGTCGCGCTCGTAGACCACGCCGGCAATGACCTGGGCGCGAATACGCTCCAGTTCCTCGGCGGTCGGTGGCTTGGCCTTGAGTTCGTCCAGCAGGCGCCAGAGCCCGGCTTCGGCCTGGGCCACGGTTTTCTGCTTCTGCTGGTTGGGCGTGGCGCTCAAGGTGAACAGGCTGTCGCCGCGGGTGTAGGCGTCGTAGTTGGTCGAGGCAGCGGACACCAGTTCTTCACCGCGTTCCAGCTGGCTCGGTATGCGCGCGCTGTAGCCGCCATCGAGCAGTGCCGAGATCAGGCGCAGGGCGTTGACCGAACGCTTGTCTTCGGCAGTGGCCAGGCCCGGTACGTTGAAGCCCAGGATGACGCTCGGCAATTGGGTTTGCACGTGCATGGTCAGCAGGCGTTCGCCCGGCGCGGCCAGTTCCAGGGGCTTTTTCGCCGGTGGCACGTCACGCTTGGGGATCGGGCCGAAGTAACGCTGGGCCAGGGTTTTCACCTCGTCCGGGGTCACGTCGCCGACCACTACCAGGGTGGCGTTGTTCGGCACGTACCAGGATTGGTACCAGTGGCGCAGTTCCTCGACCTTCATGCGGTCCAGGTCGGCCATCCAGCCGATGGTCGGCGTGTGATAGCCGCTGGCCGGGTAGGCCATGGCCTTGAAGCGTTCGAAGGCCTTGGACATCGGGTTGTCATCGGTGCGCAGGCGGCGCTCCTCCTTGATGACTTCGATCTCGCGGCTGAATTCGTCGGCCGGCAGGCGCAGGGTAGCCATGCGGTCGGCTTCCAGTTCCAGGGCCACGCCCAGGCGGTCGCGGGCCAGCACTTGGTAATAGGCGGTGTAGTCGTCGCTGGTGAAGGCGTTTTCTTCGGCGCCCAGGTCGCGCAGGATCAACGAAGCTTCGCCTGGACCAGTCTTGGAGCTGCCCTTGAACATCATGTGTTCCAAGGCATGGGACAAACCGGTCTGGCCAGGGGTTTCATAGCTGGAGCCGACCTTGTACCAGACCTGCGAGACCACCACCGGAGCGCGATGGTCTTCGCGCACGACGACCTTGAGGCCGTTGTCCAGGGTGAATTCATGGGTGGGTTGAGGGTCGGCAGCCAAGGCTGAAAGGGGCAGACAAACTGTGCTGAGCAGCAGGCCTGCGGCGCGGCGGGCTAGAGCATTCATTCGTTTTTAAACCTGTTGGGCTGCCCGCTTGGTCTTAGCGTCGGCGGGCGAGGAGGTGCTAGGATACTGATCCGTATTAGCGGCGGCCACTGCGGCTGTCATATCGTTTCGGATCCAGTCGTCGTGAAGATGGAGTTATCCGTGGGTTTCCCCGGTTTTAATCCGCTTTTCGCCGATTTTATCGCTTCAGTCCTATATTGAATCGATTTGTTGAGGCTGTATTCACGCCTCACAAAATACTGCGCATGAACAAGCTGGCTAAAAAACAGTCTGTTGCGCATCGAATATTATTTACCGAGGCGCCACCTTGGCGCGTCGCTACCGTGAGATAGCCGTCCTCCATGTTTGGTTCCAACGACGACAAGAAGAGCCCAGCTGCGGCTGGCGAGAAAAAAGGCCTGTTCGGATGGCTGCGCAAAAAGCCGCAGGAAACCGTCGTCGAACAGCCGCAAGTCCAACCTGAGCCCGTATTCGAGCCTGTTTTGCAGGCGCAACCTGCGATTGAACCGGTGGCCGAGCCTGTCGTCGAGACGCCGGCGCCTGTGGTGCTGCCTATCGCCGAGCCGGTCTTGCAGCCGGTGGTGGAGGCTGCGCCAGAGCCAGAGCCAGAGCCAGAGCCAGAGCCAGAGCACAAGCCGTGGCCGCCATTGCCGGTGGCTGAAGAGCCTGTCGCGCTGGTCGAGGATGTGCAGGCCGAACATGTGGCACCACCGATTCCTGTGGTTGTGGAGCCGGTCGAGGTGGTCGCCGAGCCCCTGCCCGTTGTGGTCGAACCGGTGATTGTCGAGCCCGTAGCCGTTGTTGCCGAGCCTGCCACCGCACCTGCCGAAACCAGCAAGACCGGTTTCTTTGCCCGACTCAAGCAAGGCCTGAGCAAGACCAGCGCAAGCATCGGCGAAGGCATGGCCAGCCTGTTCCTCGGCAAAAAGATCATCGATGACGAGCTGCTCGAAGATATCGAGACCCGCCTGCTGACCGCTGACGTGGGCGTCGAAGCCACCGCCGTGATCATCCAGAGCCTGACCCAGAAGGTCGCGCGCAAGCAGCTCACCGACGCCGACGCGCTCTATAAGTCATTGCAGGCCGAACTGGCCGCCATGCTCAAGCCAGTGGAAGCGCCGCTGGTGATTACCGAGAAAAAACCCTTTGTGATCCTGGTGGTTGGCGTCAACGGCGCCGGCAAGACCACCACCATCGGCAAGTTGGCGAAGAAGCTGCAACTGGAAGGCAAGAAAGTCATGCTCGCCGCCGGTGATACCTTCCGCGCCGCTGCCGTGGAGCAATTGCAGGTGTGGGGCGAGCGCAACAAGATCCCGGTGATCGCCCAGCACACCGGCGCCGACTCCGCCTCGGTGATCTTCGATGCCGTGCAGGCCGCCAAGGCCCGTAACATCGATGTGCTGATCGCCGATACCGCCGGTCGCCTGCATACCAAAGACAACTTGATGGAAGAGTTGAAGAAAGTCCGCCGGGTGATAGGCAAGCTCGACGCCGACGCGCCCCACGAGGTGCTGTTGGTGCTGGACGCCGGGACCGGGCAGAACGCGATCAGCCAGGCCAAGCAATTCAACCAGACAGTCCAGCTGACTGGCCTGGCGTTGACTAAGCTCGATGGCACGGCCAAGGGTGGGGTTATTTTCGCCCTGGCTAAACAATTCGGGCTGCCGATTCGTTATATCGGTGTCGGCGAAGGCATTGATGACCTGCGCACGTTTGAGGCCGAACCCTTTGTCCAGGCACTGTTTGCCGAGCGGGAGCGTTCATGATTCGTTTTGAACAGGTGGGCAAGCGTTACGCCAACGGGCATGTCGGCTTGCATGAGCTGAGTTTCCGGGTGCGTCGTGGCGAGTTTTTGTTTGTCACCGGTCACTCCGGCGCCGGCAAAAGTACCTTGCTGCGCCTGTTGCTGGCCATGGAGCGTCCGACCACCGGCAAATTGCTGCTGGCGGGCCAGGACCTGGCCACCATCAGCAATGCACAGATCCCGTTCCTGCGCCGGCAGATCGGCGTGGTGTTCCAGAACCACCAGTTGCTGTTCGATCGCACAGTGTTCAATAACATCGCCCTGCCATTGCAGATCCTCGGGCTGTCCAAGGCCGAAATCGTCAAGCGTGTGGATTCGGCCCTGGAGCGGGTGGCGCTGTCGGACAAGACCGACCTGTACCCCGGCGACCTGTCCACCGGCCAGCAACAGCGCGTCGGCATTGCCCGCGCCATCGTCCATCGCCCGGCCTTGCTGCTGGCGGACGAACCTACCGGTAACCTCGACCCGCGCCTGGCTGCAGAAATCATGGGTGTTTTTGAAGACATCAACCGCCTGGGCACCAGCGTGCTGATTGCCAGTCACGACCTGGCATTGATCGCGCGCATGCGCCATCGCATGCTGACCCTGCAGCGCGGCCGCCTGATCGGTGACGGGGAGGCTGGCGTATGAGTGCCACACGCAGCCCTAAAGTTTCCGAGCGCGTAGCGCCGAAAGCGGCCGACCCGCAACCGCAGAAAAAGAAACGCGACGATGATGACGGCCCTGACTTCAGCACCTTGCTGCACGCCTGGATCGAAAGCCATCGCGCCAGCCTGGTGGACAGCCTGCGCCGCCTGGGCAAGCAGCCGATTGGCAGCTTCTTCACCTGCCTGGTGATGGCCGTGGCGTTGAGCCTGCCGATGGGCTTGTCGTTGCTGCTTAATAATGTCGAGCGCCTGGGCGGTTCCTGGCAGCGCGCGGCGCAGATTTCCCTATATCTGCAACTGGATGCCAGCGCCACCGAAGGCGAGGCCCTGCGCGAGCAGATCAAGAACCTGCCGGGCGTGGCGGATGCCGAGTACATCAGCCGCGACCAGGCGCTGGAAGAGTTCCAGCAACAGTCCGGCCTGGGTGAGGCGCTCAAGGAGCTGCCGCAGAACCCGCTGCCGGGGGTTGTGTTGGTCACGCCCAATGAAATCGACAAGACGGCCCTTGAAGCATTAAGACAAAAATTGGCTGAATTGCCCAAGGTACAGCAGGCGCAGCTTGATCTGGTGTGGGTCGAGCGTCTGGCGGCGATTCTCAAGCTGGGCGACCGGTTTGTCTTTGGTCTGACGGTGTTGCTGGTTTCTGCATTACTTTTGGTGATAGGCAATACCATTCGTCTTCATATTGAAAACCGCCGCACCGAGATAGAAGTGATTAAACTGGTCGGCGGCACAGACAGCTATGTGCGTCGTCCTTTTCTGTACATGGGCGCGCTTTATGGCTTTGGTGCGGGGATTCTGTCCTGGGGCGTATTGGCGTTTGGCCTGGATTGGCTGAACGACGCGGTAGTCGGCCTGGCCGGTTTGTATGGCAGTGATTTTGCCCTGGCTGGCGTACCCGCTGCCGATGGTCTATCACTGTTGCTTGGCGCGGTGTTGTTGGGGTATATCGGTGCTTGGATTGCGGTCGCACGGCATTTACGTGAGCTGGCGCCGAAGTAGTTAATGTCAGATTAATGTGGTTTCGTTTGTATTGACCGTATCAGTGGTTTAGGGAACTTGTCCTACGGTTTCCGGTCAATTTTCGCAGTGCTGAACTGCACGAGTTATGTGAGTCGGAGGTTTTTTCGTATGACCACTTCTTTGCAACCTGCTTATGCTCTGGTCCCGGGTGCGAACCTGGAAGCCTATGTGCACACGGTCAACAGCATTCCATTGCTGACGCCCGAGCAGGAGCGTGAACTGGCCGAGAGTCTCTACTATGAGCAGGATTTGGGGGCGGCTCGGCAGATGGTGCTCGCCCACCTGCGTTTTGTCGTACATATCGCCCGTAGCTATAGCGGCTACGGCCTGGCCCAGGCTGACCTGATCCAGGAAGGCAACGTCGGCCTGATGAAGGCTGTGAAACGCTTCAACCCGGAAATGGGTGTGCGCCTGGTGTCGTTCGCCGTGCACTGGATCAAGGCGGAAATCCACGAGTTCATCCTACGCAACTGGCGCATTGTGAAAGTGGCGACCACCAAGGCCCAGCGCAAGCTGTTCTTCAACCTGCGCAGCCAGAAAAAACGCCTGGCGTGGCTGAACAACGAGGAAGTCCATCGTGTGGCCGAAAGCCTCGGCGTGGAGCCTCGGGAAGTGCGCGAGATGGAAAGTCGCCTGACCGGCCATGACATGGCCTTTGACCCGGCCGCTGAAGCGGACGACGACAGTGCTTTCCAATCGCCGGCCAACTATCTGGAAGACCACCGGTATGACCCGGCGCGTCAACTGGAAGATGCCGATTGGAGCGACAACTCCAATCACAATCTGCACGAAGCACTGGAAGTGCTGGACGACCGCAGCCGTGACATCCTCTACCAGCGCTGGCTGGCAGAAGAAAAAGCCACGCTGCACGACCTGGCGCAAAAGTACAATGTGTCGGCCGAGCGTATTCGTCAGCTTGAGAAGAGCGCGATGAATAAGCTGAAACTGTCGATCGCCGCCTAACACGCAACGAACGAGCAAAAAAATGCCCCGATCGAAAGCTCGGGGCATTTTTGTTCGTGCCGCGCCCCTGTAGGAGCCGGCTTGCCGGCGATGGCGATCTACCGGCTCTCAATGATTGGCTGATACAGCGCCATCGCCAGCAAGCCGGCTCCTACAGGTTTTATGTTGCGTCAGTTGGCCCACGGCGCCTTTCGCGTACTGTTCAGCTCATTCAAATAGCCAGTACCACCCAACTGCCCCATCTGCTGGCGAATCCACGCCGCCCGCCGCGCCACATACGCCGTCGGATGGCTGGCACTCCACACCCTTGGATTGGGCAGTACCGCTGCCAGATAACTGGCCTGCTGCCGCGAAAGCCCCTTGGCACCCACGCCAAAATGATGCCGCGCTGCCGCCTCTGCGCCAAACACACCTTCGTCCCATTCCACGCTGTTGAGGTACACCTCAAGGATCCGCTGCTTGGGCCAGAGGATTTCGATCAGCCCGGTAAACCAGGCTTCCAGGCCCTTGCGCACATAACTGCGGCCGGCCCACAGGAACAGGTTTTTCGATACCTGCTGGCTCAGCGTACTGGCGCCGCGAATCGAGCCGCCGCGCTCGTTATGCAGCAGCGCAGCCTGGATCGCCCCGAAGTCAAAACCCCAATGCTGTGGGAAGCGCTGGTCCTCGCCGGCCATCACCGCGACTTTCAAGTCATCGGAGATCTCATCCCACGGCACCCAGGTACGTTGCAGGTCAATGGGCTCGCCATCGACCCAGGACTCGATCTTGCGCTCGACCATCAGTGCGGTAAACGGCGGCGGGACGACACGAAACAGCAGCACCAGCAAAACGCTGCCGATGACAAACCATTTCACGACTTTGAGAAAACGACTGAAGAGGACACGCAGCATAGAGATGGCTTGGCCGAACCCGTTGAGCGGGCCATTATACAGACCCGGCCCTTTGAGTCTGACTGGAGTTCCTCATGCTGCGTGGCTTTCTGATGTTGGCGGCCTTTTTCGGCTTTACCGGTGTTGCCCTCGGCGCGTTCGCCGCCCATGGCCTGAAAAAAAGCCTGACGGCTGAATACCTGGCGATATTCCACACCGGCGTGACCTACCAACTGGTGCACGCCCTGGCGTTGTTTGGCGTGGCCTTGCTGGCCGCGCATGTGCCCGGGCGCCTGGTGCTCTGGGCCGGTGTGTCGTTCAGCATCGGCATCTTGCTGTTCTCTGGCAGCCTGTACCTGCTGACCACCATCGGCATTGGCAAGCTGGGGATCATCACGCCGTTTGGCGGCCTGGCGTTCCTGATTGGCTGGCTGTGCCTGGGGCTCGCCGCCTGGCGCCTGCAACTGACCGCCTGACGCTTGTAGCTGACCTTCAGGTCACGATCAGGCTAGAATGCTGGCCCCTAAAAACGATGGCGGCCCGTGGCATGCGCATTCAATTGAACGGCGAATCCTATGAACTGCCCGACGGTGAAACCGTCGCGGCCCTGCTGACCCGTCTGGAACTGACCGGACGTCGCGTCGCAGTGGAGCTCAACCAGGATATCGTCCCGCGTAGCCAGCACACCGAAACCGCCCTCACCGAAGGCGATCAGGTTGAAGTGGTCCACGCCATCGGCGGCGGCTAGCCCTGCGGCAACTACCCGGATTCTGCAGAACCTCACCCCTACTCGAGGATTTCCCATGAGCATCGTTCGTAGCGACAAGCCCTTCGTCCTGGCCGGTCGTACCTACCAGTCGCGTTTGCTGGTAGGCACAGGCAAGTACCGCGACATGGAAGAAACCCGCCTGGCTATCGAAGCCTCGGGCGCCGAAATCGTGACGGTGGCTGTGCGCCGCACCAATATCGGCCAGAACCCGGGCGAACCGAACTTGCTGGATATCCTGCCGCCGGATCGCTACACCATCCTGCCCAACACTGCCGGTTGCTACGACGCCATCGAAGCTGTGCGCACCTGCCGCCTGGCCCGTGAGCTGCTCGACGGCCACAACCTGGTGAAGCTGGAAGTGTTGGCGGACCAGAAAACCCTGTTCCCCAACGTGATCGAAACCCTCAAGGCCGCCGAAACCCTGGTCAAGGAAGGTTTCGACGTGATGGTCTACACCAGCGATGACCCGATCATCGCCCGCCAACTGGCCGAGATCGGCTGCATCGCGGTGATGCCGCTGGCCGGCCTGATCGGTACTGGCCTGGGGATCTGCAACCCGTACAACCTGCAGATCATCCTCGAAGAAGCCAAGATCCCGGTGCTGGTGGATGCCGGCGTCGGTACCGCGTCCGATGCCACCATCGCCATGGAACTGGGCTGCGAAGCGGTGCTGATGAACTCGGCCATCGCCAATGCGCAACAGCCGATCATGATGGCCGAAGCCATGAAACACGCGATTGTCGCCGGCCGCCTGGCGTACCTCGCCGGGCGTATGCCAAAAAAACTTTACGCCAGCGCCTCCTCGCCGCTGGATGGTCTGATCAAGTAAGAGCCATTGATGACTGAATCAAACGAAACGCCGAACCCCGTGGAAGAAGGCGACGAGTCCAAGCACCGCCGCATCAAGAGTTTTGTGATGCGTGCCGGGCGCATGACCGA
Source organism: Pseudomonas sp. WS 5021 (assembly GCF_012985535.1). Classification (NCBI taxonomy): domain Bacteria; kingdom Pseudomonadati; phylum Pseudomonadota; class Gammaproteobacteria; order Pseudomonadales; family Pseudomonadaceae; genus Pseudomonas; species Pseudomonas sp. WS 5021. The sequence goes on from NZ_JAAQWP010000003.1 coordinate 525,998, forward strand.
AGGCCAGCAAAAGGGCCTGGACCAGGGCACGCCGCTGTTCGTCCTGCCCCTGGCCGATGCGCCGGTGGACTTCGACCAGGTGTTTGGCCGTTCGGCCCCGCGCTCCCTGGAAATCGGCTTCGGCATGGGCCATTCCCTGCTGGAAATGGCTGCGGCGTCGCCCGAGCAAGACTTTATCGGCGTGGAAGTGCACCGTCCGGGCGTGGGCGCGCTGCTTAACGGCGTGCTGACCCAGGGCCTGAAAAACCTGCGGGTCTATGACTGCGACGCGATCGAAGTGCTTAACCGCTGCATCGCCGACAACAGCCTCGACCGCCTGATGCTGTTTTTCCCGGACCCATGGCACAAGAGTCGTCACCACAAGCGCCGTATCGTCCAGGCGTCCTTCGCGGAACTGGTGCGCAGCAAGCTCAAGGTGGGTGGCATCCTGCACATGGCCACCGATTGGGAACCGTATGCGCAGTACATGCTGGAAGTGATGAACGTCGCCCCTGGCTACCGCAACCTGGCCGAAGATGGTCAGTGCGTGCCACGCCCGGCCGAACGTCCGATCACCAAGTTCGAACGCCGTGGCGAGCGGTTGGGGCATGGGGTTTGGGATTTGAAGTTCGAAAAGCTGGCTTGATCAGCTAGAAAACTGGAATGCGACCAACTGTAGGAGCTGGCTTGCCTGCGATAGCGTCACTTGGGTATCACTGATACACCGAGGTGATGCTATCGCAGGCAAGCCAGCTCCTACAGTTGTTTTGTGGTGGGCTTTGAGTCAGCGGCGGTCGGCAACCACGCCAATCAACACCAGCACCACCAACAGCACCGGTGCCAGGCTGTAGTTATTGAACTGGCTCAACCCCCGCACAATCCACGGCGTGGCGTAGATCAGCGCAGCACCGCTGCCGATCATGCACAGCAGGGCCATCAACGGTACGCGCAAGGCGCCGGCGATGCTGCCCAGGCGCGCTTCGACCCAGCCCTTGATGTCGGCGCCGAACAGCACCAACAGGCAGCCTACCAGCGCCAGGGAGATTTCCGACAGGTTGCTACGGCTCCAGCGGGATACGGTGGCGAGCAGGTCGAGTACCAGATCCATTCGATTTCCTTAGAGCGATCAGCTCAAAAACTTCTGCAGCAGGTCATTGAGAAAGAGTTGCCCACGGTCCGTGGCCGCCAGGCGTGACGGTTCGACCTGCAATAAGCCACTTTGTTCGGCATCCCTGCGGGCTTGATCCAGGCTGGCCAGGTCCAGGCCGGTGCGCTCGGCATACAGCTTGGCTTCCACGCCCTCGGTCAGGCGCAGGGCGTTCATCAGGAACTCGAAGGGCAGTTCCTCGTTGGTCAGCTCTTTCATGCCTGCCTGGAAGCTTTTTGCCGGGTTGAGGTAGTCCTTCGGTGCGCGGGTCTTCCAGGTGCGCACGATGCGCCCGTCTGGATGACTGAGCTTGCCGTGGGCGCCGGCGCCGATGCCGATAAAGTCGCCAAAACTCCAGTAATTGAGGTTATGCCGCGCGGGCCGGCCCGGCTGGGCGTAGGCCGAGACTTCATATTGCGCGTAGCCGTGTTCGGCGAGCAGGGCCTGGCCGGCTTCCTGGATATCCCACAGGGTGTCGTCTTCCGGCAGCGTCGGCGGCTGGTTCCAAAATACGGTGTTGGGTTCCAGGGTCAGTTGGTACCACGACAGATGGGTCGGCTTGAGCGCAATCGCCTGGCGCAGGTCGCCCAAGGCGTCGTCCAGGGATTGATCGGGCAAACCGTGCATCAGGTCCAGGTTGAAGTTATCGAACCCGGCCTGGCGTGCCATGCCGGCGGCGCGTACGGCTTCGTCGCCGTTGTGGATGCGGCCCAAGGCCTTGAGCTTTTCCTGCTGGAAGCTCTGGATGCCAATCGACAGGCGATTGATCCCCAGCTTGCGGTAGGCGACGAACTTCTCTTGCTCGAAGGTGCCGGGGTTGGCTTCCAGGGTGATTTCGATATCGCTGGCAAACCGGATACGTTGCTCCACGCCCTCCAGCAACCGGCCCAGCGCCGCCGCACTGAACAGGCTTGGCGTGCCGCCGCCAAAGAAGATCGAACTCAACTCGCGGCCATACACCGCGTGCAGGTCCTGATCCAGGTCCGCCAGCAGCGCGTCGACATACTCTTCTTCCGGCAGCAGCTTGCTGGCGGTGTGGGAGTTGAAGTCGCAATAGGGGCATTTACGCACGCACCACGGGATGTGGATGTACAGCGCCAGGGGCGGCAGCACTGGCAAGGCCGCCCGAGGTGTTTGCGCGCCACCGAGGATCAGGGGCTGCGCGGAGGTGTTGTGGGTCATTTCAAGCCCAGGCGCTGGCGCAGCAAATCCATTGCGCGGGCGCGGTGGCTGATCTGGTTCTTGTCGGCGGGGCTCAGTTGGGCGCTGGACACATTGCGCTCCGGCACCCAGAACAGCGGGTCATAGCCAAACCCGTGCTCGCCGCTGGCCGTATGCAGGATGCGCCCGTGCCACAAGCCTTCGCAGAGGATCGGCAGCGGGTCGTCGGCATGCCGCACCAGCGCCAGCACGCAGACAAACTGCGCGCCGCGCATCGCGTCCGGCACGTCCTTGAGGGCGTCCAGCAGCTTGGCGTTGTTCGCCGCGTCGCCTTTGCCGTCGGCATAGCGCGCCGAGTAGATTCCAGGAGCGCCGCCGAGGAAGTCCACCGCCAGGCCCGAATCGTCGGCCAGTGCCGGCAGGCCGGAAATGCGCGAGGCATTGCGGGCCTTGAGGATGGCGTTTTCGACGAACGACAGGCCGGTCTCTTCCGGCTCCACCTGGCTGAACTCGCCAATCGAGCGCAATTGCACCGATTCGCCGAGCATGGCCTGGAGTTCCTTGAGTTTGCCGGCGTTATGGCTGGCCAGTACGAGTTGTGTCAGGTTCATTATTCGGCCGGGAACAGTTCTTGGGTGAAACTGAAACCATGGGCCTTGCCGCCGGTTTCAACATTGATGGTAAAAGTGCGGAATTCCTGCTGCGGCACCGAGTAGGGGGCGAGGTAGTAGATCGCGCCTTTTTCGGTGATTTGCTTGAAGGTCAGCATTTCGCTTTTGCCGGTCAGGTCCTTGATCGTGCCGGTCACTTGCGCCGCCACGGGCTCCACGCCCTTGATCACCGAAACATTGATCATGCCCTTGTTCTTGCTGCGCACCACGCCCACGGCCTGGGCTGTCTCGGGTTGCAGGAAGCTGGAGGTGAAGGTGCTGTAGTGCACGGTGATATCACCAAATGCCTTCTGCCGATTGCTGTCGATAGGGCCGGCGGCCATGGCACTGGCGCCCAGGCAGGCGGTGAGTAGAAAAATAGCCAGGCGACTCATGATCGTCCTCCTCGAAAATGGTTAGACGGCAATCTGGTGGTCGGTCAGGCCAGGGCTGCTGACCCGATAAATCCCGATTTCACCCAAAAGATTAGGCCATAGCTTACTCGCCCAGCCGTGGCGATGCTGTTGATCGACGGCAAGGCGGTTGATCACTTTGGCTTCGCGCCCGCTGCACAGTGCTTCGAAGTCCTCGAAGGTGCAGAAGTGAATGTTGGGCGTGTTGTACCAGGTGTACGGCAGGAAGTCCGATACCGGCATCCGGCCCTTGGTGGCCAGGTACCAGCGGCAGCGCCAGTGGCCGAAGTTGGGGAAGGTGATGATGCACTGGCGGCCGACGCGCAACATTTCGTCGAGGATCCGGTCCGGATAGTGCACGGCCTGCAGGGCCTGGGTCATCACCACGATATCGAAGCTGTTGCTGGCAAAGTTGCCCAGGCCCTTGTCCAGGTCCTGCTCGATCACGTTGATGCCCTTGGCCACGCACTGGGCGATGTTGTCCGGGTCGTTTTCCAGGCCATAGCCAGTGACTTGCTTGTTGTCGCGCAGCCAGCTCAGCAGTTCGCCATCGCCGCAACCCAGGTCGAGCACGCGGCTGCCGGCGGGGATCCAGTCTTGGATGATTTCCAGGTCGGCTCTCATGGCGTTCTCACAAAGTTATGCGGTTCATGTAATTGCTGAAGGCCTGCAGGTAGCGCGGGATCGGGATCAGGAAGGCATCGTGGCCTTGCGGTGCGTCGATCTCCAGGTAGCAGACGTCTTTGCGCGCAGCCATCAGCGCATCCACCAGCTCCCGCGAACGGGCCGGCGAGAAGCGCCAGTCGGTGGTGAACGACATCACGCAGAACTTGGCGCTGGCCCCCTCGAAGGTCTTCGCCAGGTCGTCGTCAAAGTTTGCCGCCGGGTCGAAGTAGTCCAAAGCCTTGGTCATCAGCAGGTAGGTGTTGGCGTCAAAACGCCCGGAAAACTCCTCGCCCTGGTAACGCAAGTAGCTTTCGACCTGGAATTCGACGCTGTGGAAGTCGTAGTTGAGCTTCTCGCTCTTGAGCCCACGGCCGAATTTCTCGCCCATGGAGTCATCCGACAGGTAGGTGATATGCCCAACCATCCGCGCCAGCATCAAGCCGCGCTTGGGAATCACCCCGGCTTCCTGGAACGAACCACCGTGGAACTCGGGGTCGGTGAGGATCGCCTGGCGCGCCACTTCGTTGAAGGCGATGTTCTGCGCCGACAACTTGGGGGCCGAGGCGATGGCCAGGCAATGGCGCACGCGGTCGGGGTAGGTGATGGTCCATTGCAGGGCCTGCATGCCGCCCAGGCTGCCGCCGATCACCGCGGCCCATTGCTGGATGCCCAGCAGGTCGGCCAGGCGTGCCTGGCTGTGCACCCAGTCTTCGACGGTCAGTACCGGGAAGTCGGCGCCAAACGGCTTGCCGGTTTCCGGGTTGAGGCTGCTGGGGCCGGTGGAGCCATTGCAGCCGCCAAGGTTGTTCAGGCTGACCACAAAGAATTTGTTGGTGTCGATGGGCTTGCCGGGGCCGATGCAGCTGTCCCACCAGCCGGGCTTGCGCTCGTCGGCGCTGTGGTAGCCAGCGGCGTGGTGATGGCCGGACAGGGCGTGGCAGATCAGCACGGCATTGCTGGCCGTGGCGTTCAACTCGCCGTAGGTTTCATAGATCAGGTCATAGGCCGGCAGCGATCGACCGCAGGCCAGGGCCAGGGGTTCGCTGAAGTGCGCCACTTGGGGCACGACCAGTCCAACAGAATCGGGGGGGAAGGCAGCTGGCATCGACCCTGCTCTCGTTTAAATGAGGCGTAAGTCTAAAGAGCGGGGGGGCCAGCGGCAAGCGAACCTTGTCCTGGCTGATGACGGCTTGTTTCTGTGGGAGCCGGCTTGCCGGCGATGGCGTTTTCGCGGGTGCCATCGCCGGCAAGCCGGCTCCTCCAAAGGTCAGATCAGCAAGCGCAGGATGTCCGGCATCATGGTCATTGCCGCCAGGTTGTTGATCACCAGCATGTCCAGGAGCTTGAGCACCATGAACGCAAGGATCGGCGAGATATCCAGGCCGCCCAGGTTTGGCAGGATCTTGCGGAATGGCGCCAGGGCCGGTTCGCAGATCTGGTTGACCAGCTCGGCACCTGGGTTATGGCTGCCCGGTGCGACCCACGACAGGATCACGCTGATGATCAGGGCGAAGAAGAAAATCTTCAGGAACAGCGCGGTTACGCCGATCAGGGCCCAGACCAGCAGTTGCAGGAAATTGCCCATGGTGCCGTAGGTCAGCAGCAGCGTCAGGGCCATCAGCGCCAGTTGGACCAGGATCGCCAGGACCAGCGAAGACATGTCCAGGCCGAACAGGCTCGGGATCACCCGGCGCAGCGGCTTGAGCAGTGGCTGGGTGGCCTTCACGGCGAACTGGCAGAGCGGGTTGTAGAAGTTGGCGCGTACCAGTTGCAGGACAAAACGCAACAGCACGATCAGCAGGTAAAGGCTGCCGAGGGTTTGCAGTACATAGACGGCGGCGGTGTTCAAACCAATCATATTGGCTCCTTATTGACCCAGTTGTTCGGCAAGTTCGGCCGAGCGGTGCGCGGCGGCACCCAGTGCTTTTTCGACCAGGGCTTCAAAGCCCCCGGCCTGGAACGATTCGATGGCCGCCTGTGTGGTGCCATTGGGCGAGGTCACGCGCCGGCGCAACTCGGCCGCGTCCACATCGCTGGACACCACCATATGCGCGGCGCCGAGGGCGGTTTGTTGGGTCAGTTGCTCAGCGATTTCCCGTGGCAGGCCCAGTTTCACACCGGCGGCGGTCATGGCTTCGACCAGCAGGAAGAAATACGCCGGGCCACTGCCGGACACGGCAGTGACGGCATCCAGTTGCTGTTCTTCTTCCAGCCACAGGGCCACGCCCACGGCCGACAACAGCTCCTGGGCCTGCTCACGCTGGGCGGCGCTCACTTGGGCGGTGGCGTACAGGCCGCTGACGCCTTGGCGCAGCAATGATGGCGTGTTGGGCATGCAACGCACGATGGGCTGGGCGCCGAGCCAGTTGTTCATGCTGGCGCAGTTGATACCGGCGGCAATCGACACCACCAGTTGCTGCGGCGCCAGGCTTGGGCGCAGGGCTTCGCACACGGCCTTCATGGCCTGTGGCTTGACTGCCAGCACGATGACGTCGACGCCCTGGATGGCCTCGGCGTTGTCGGCGAAGGTTTCGATACCGTGTTCTGCGCTCACCCGGGCACGGGTCTCGGCGCCCGGATCGCTGGCGCGAATCTGCGAGGCTTGCAGGCCCTTGGCCCGCAGGCCGCCGATCAGGCTGGCCGCCATGTTACCGGCGCCGATAAAGGCTATACGCGTGCTGCTCATGACAGGTCCTTACTCAGATGGAAGTCAGCCATTTCATGGCTGGCCGTAGTCGCGGGCGCCAAACAGGGCGGTACCGATCCGCACCCAGGTGGCCCCTTGGGCAATGGCCGACTCAAGGTCATGGCTCATGCCCATGGAAAGTGTGTCGAGCCCCAGGTTCAGGCTCGCTTGCAAGTCTCGTACGGCGGCAAACGCGGCATCTTGCTGCGCGCGGTCGTCGGTGGGCTCGGGGATCGCCATCAGGCCGCGCAGCTTCAAGCGGGGCAGGGCCTGGATCGCCTCGGCCAATGCTGGCAAATCGGCGGGTGTACAGCCGGATTTGCTGGCTTCGCCACTGACATTAACCTGGATGCAGATATTAAGCGGTGGCAGGTCGGCCGGGCGTTGTTCGGACAGGCGTTGGGCGATTTTCAGGCGGTCCACGGAGTGCACCCAAGCGAAGTTCTCGGCGATAGCGCGCGTCTTGTTCGATTGAATGGGGCCGATGAAGTGCCAACTCAAGGGCAGGTCGGTTAATTCCGCCTGTTTGCCGAGGGCTTCCTGCAAGTAGTTCTCGCCGAAGTCGCGTATCCCTGCGGCATGGGCCTGGCGCACGGCTTGCGCGGGTTTGGTCTTGCTCACGGCCAGCAAGTGGACGCTGCTTTCATCGCGCTGCACGGCCCGGGCCGCGGCACGGATGCGCTCACTAACCAGGCCGATATTGTCTGCTATGGTCGACATTCAAGTTGCGCCCGTGGATATGGAGTCCGCGGCATTCTACTGGAAATGGATAGCCCTATGGACATCACTGAACTGCTGGCCGCAAGTGTCAGCCGGGGCGCCTCCGACCTGCATCTGTCGGCAGGGCTGGCGCCGAGGGTGCGCGTTGATGGCGAGGTTCTGCCGCTGGATTGGCCGGTGCTGAGTGCTGCCCAACTGGCCGACCTGCTCAGCCCGATCCTCAATAAACACCAACAAAAGGATTTCGAAACATCTCTTGAAACGGATTTTTCCTTTGAAGTGCCGGGTGTCGCGCGCTTTCGCGCCAATGTGTTCCGCCAGCACCGGGGGATGGGCGCGGTGTTTCGCGCGATCCCCTCGCGGGTCCAAAGCCTGGAAGCCTTGGGGCTTGGCGATGTATTCCGGCGCATCGCCGAGCTGCCCAGGGGACTGGTGCTGGTGACAGGTGCCACGGGCTCGGGCAAGTCCACCACCCTGGCGGCGATGGTCGATTACCTCAACAACACCCGCCAGCAGCACATCCTGACCCTTGAGGACCCCATCGAGTTTGTCCACGAACCGCGCAAGGCGTTGATCAGCCAGCGCCAGGTGCATCGCGACACCCACAGCTTTTCGGCGGCCCTGCGTTCGGCGTTGCGCGAAGACCCGGATGTAATCCTGGTGGGGGAGTTGCGCGACCTGGAAACTATCCGCCTGGCCCTGACAGCGGCTGAAACCGGGCACCTGGTGTTTGGCACCCTGCACACCAGTTCGGCGGCAAAGACCGTGGACCGGCTGGTGGATGTGTTCCCGGTTGGGGAAAAGGCCATGGTCCGCTCGATGCTCTCGGAGTCGCTGCAGGCGGTGGTGAGCCAGGTGTTATTGAGCAAAGTCGGCGGCGGGCGCGTGGCGGCCCATGAAATCATGCTCGGCACGCCGGCGGTCCGTAACCTGATCCGCGAGGACAAGGTGGCGCAGTTGTACTCGGCGATCCAGACAGGAGGGGCGTTGGGGATGAAAACGTTGGATATGAGCTTGAAGGGGTTGGTCGGTCAGGGGCTGATTAGTCGCGAAGAGGCGCGGGGGCAGGCGCGGGTGCCAGCAGATATATAGGATGTGGGAGCTGGCTTGCCTGGGATGCAGGCAAGCCAGCTCCCACACAAGCCAGCATTCACATTTGCATTTACTGTCAGCGCTGCACAATCCGCAGGTTGTTCTGCTCTTTGGGCAGCACGCGCTTGGCAATCACGTAGTTCTTGTTCCAGAACGGTTTTTTCAGGGTGTCGATACTGACCGACTTGCCACGGCGCGGTGCGTGGATAAAACGGTCGTTGCCCAGGTAAATGGCTACATGGTTGACCTGGCGGCTCTTGAGCTTGAAGAACAACAGGTCGCCGGGCTTCAAATCCTTGCGATCAACCTTCTGCCCGTGGCCGCTGGCCATGGCATTGGAGGTGCGTGGCAAGTCCACCGCAGCTACATCATTGAAGGCGTATTTCACCAAACCACTGCAATCAAAGCCTTTACTTGGGCTGCTGCCGCCCCAACGATAAGGGGTACCGAGCACGTTGACCGCACGGCTCAAGACTTTGCTGCTTTGCTGGTTATTGCTCGCGACCAGGCCGGGAACTGCTTTAACGTTGGCCTTGCTCAGTTGAGCCGGGCGCTTGACGCTGAGCTTTACCGATTTGGCGGAGCTGGTAGTGGCGTGAACTTTAGGGGTGAAACCATTAACGTTCGGAAGTCGTTGCTCACGATTGGTGGCGTGGGCGGCCAGTGGCATCAATAGGCAAATGGTTAGCCATGTCTTTAAAAATGGTCGCATAAGGCAGGCTCTTGTTGGTTTGCGCGCAACTTTATAACAGCTTTTAGTGTCTTTCTCAGGCCGTTTGTCGACTGAACCTTGACGTCAAAATCAGGAAAACCGCGACGAACTGTCGCAATTGTCCTACACAAGTCAGGCGGCATAAGGCTTTGAGGGAAGCGACGATAGCATTTGCCGTACGTCGGGTGCCTGTAAAAAAGTCACAAAGAAACCAGAAATATTTATCTATCGAGGCAAAAGAGGTCATTCATGAACACCTATCGACAGGATGTTTCGCAACAGGACACTCACAGCAAGATGATCGGTTATCTGCTCTGGATCTTCGGTTTTACCGGGGCGCACCGCTTCTACTACGGCAAGCCGGTGACCGGGACGATCTGGTTCTTCACCTTTGGTTTGCTGGGGATTGGCTGGTTGATCGACCTGTTTCTGATCCCGGCAATGGACCGTGAAGCCGACCTGCGTTTTACCGCCGGGCCGATTGAATACAACGTGGCGTGGATTCTGTTGGCGTTTCTTGGGGTATTTGGCTTGCACCGCATGTATCAGGGCAAATGGCTCACCGGCCTGTTGTACCTGGTGACCGGCGGCTTGTTCCTGATTGGCGTGCTGTATGACTTCTGGACACTGAACACGCAGATTTCGGTGCGCAATGCCGAGCGCCTGGGCGGGCGGTAAGCGTCGCTGGGCGCATGTGGGAGCTGGCTTGCCTGCGATGCGGGCACCTCGGTATGTCAGTGACACTGAGGTGATGCAATCGCAGGCAAGCCAGCTCCCACACAAGCCAGCTCCCACACTTTAGCGGATCAGGCCTGGTAGCTGATCCGTCCATCCACCAGGGTGTAACGCACAGTCGCCGGCAAGCTATGGCCGATGAACGGGCAGTTTTCACCGCGGGACAGCCACTGCTCGCCGGCGACAGTAGAACTGGCCGGGTCAAACAGCACCAGGTCCGCCGCCGCACCCACCGCCAGCTTGCCCGCCGGCAGGCGCAGCGCTTGCGCCGGGCCTGAGCTCAGGCGTGCCAGCAACGTTGGCAAGTCCAGCAACCCATCTTCCACCAGGGTCATTGCCAGTGGCAGCAGCAGCTCGACGCTACTGATCCCAGGCTCTGTCGCGCCAAACGGTGCCAGCTTGGCATCCCGTTCGTGGGGCTGGTGGTGGCTGGAGATCGCCGACACCACCCCGGACTTCACCGCCGCACGCAAACCGTCACGGTCGGCGCGGGTGCGCAGTGGCGGTTGCACGTGGTACAGGCTGGAGAAGTCGATCAATGCCTCATCGGTCAGGATCAACTGGTACAGCGCCACATCGGCGGTCACCGGCAGGCCACGGGCCTGGGCCTGGGCGATCAAGGCTACGCCGCGGGCGCTGGTCAGCTGGCTGAAGTGCGCGCGTACGCCGCTTTGTTCCACCAGCAGCAGATCACGGGCCAGGGCCACGGTTTCTGCGGTTTCCGGGATGCCTGCCAGGCCGAGGAAGCTGGCGGTGGGGCCTTCGTGGGCCAGGCCGCCTTCGGCCAGGTCGTGGTCCTGGGAGTGGAAGATCACCGTCAGGTCGAAGGTGGCCGCGTACTCCAGGGCACGGCACAGGGTGCGGGTGCTGCGGAAACTCTCCAGGCCGTTGCCGAAGGCCACGCAACCCGCGTCGCGCAGGGCAATCAGCTCGGCCAGTTGCTCGCCATCCAGGCCTTTGCTCAGGGCGCCGATGGGGAACACTTTGCAATTGCCGGCCTCGCGGGCGCGGTCGAGGATCAGCTCGGCCACGGCCGAGGTGTCCAGCACCGGTTTGGTCTGCGGCGGGCAGCACAGGCTGGTGACACCGCCTGCAGCGGCGGCGCGGGTTTCGCTGGCGATGCTGCCTTTGCGGCTGTAGCCCGGCTCGCGCAGGGCCACGTTCAGGTCTACCAGGCCGGGCGCGGCCACCAGGCCTTTGGCATCGATGCTCTGAACCGGGCTGAAACCACTGGGGGCGGCGCCGATGGCGATGATCTTGCCGGCTTCCAGGTGCAGATCAGTGACTTGATCCAGGCCGCTGGCCGGATCGATGACTCGGGCGCCGAGAATGCTGAGCTTCACTGGGCGTTCTCCTGCTCGAATTGACGTTGGGCAGTTTGCCCGCTCATGGCCATGGACAGCACGGCCATGCGCACCGCGATGCCGTAGGTGACCTGGTTGAGAATCACCGAGTGCGGACCGTCGGCCACCGCCGACTCAATCTCCACCCCCCGGTTGATCGGGCCTGGGTGCATGACAATGGCATCCGGCTTGGCGCCGGCCAGGCGTGCGGTGGTCAGGCCGAACAGGCGGTAGAACTCGCCTTCGCTGGGCAGCAGGCCACCGGCCATGCGCTCGCGTTGCAGGCGCAGCATGATCACCACGTCGACATCCTTCAGGCCTTCGGCCATGTCGGTGTAGACCTTCACCCCGTATTGCTCGATGCCTACCGGCAGCAGGGTTTTCGGCGCGATCACGCGGATATCCGGGCAGCCCAGGGTTTTCAGGGCCAGCATGTTCGAGCGTGCCACCCGCGAGTGCAGGATATCGCCGACGATGGCCACAGAGAGGTTTTCAAAGCCGCCCTTGTGCCGACGGATGGTGAGCATGTCGAGCATGCCCTGGGTCGGGTGGGCGTGGCGGCCATCGCCACCGTTGATGATCGCCACCTGCGGGCACACGTGCTCGGCGATAAAGTGCGCCGCGCCCGAGTCGCCATGACGCACCACGAACATGTCGGCCGCCATGGCCTCCAGGTTGCGCAGGGTGTCGAGCAGGGTTTCGCCCTTGCTCGCCGACGAGGTGGAGACGTTCAGGGTGATCACGTCGGCTGACAGGCGCTGGGCCGCCAGTTCGAAGGTGGTGCGGGTGCGCGTCGAGTTCTCGAAGAACACGTTGCAAATGGTTTTGCCGCGCAGCAGCGGGACTTTCTTCACCGCCCGGCCGCCGACTTCAAGGAACGAGTCGGCAGTGTCGAGGATTTCGGTGAGCAATTCGCGGGGCAGGCCGTCGAGGGACAGGAAGTGTTGCAGCTGGCCCTGAGCGTTGAGCTGCAGCGGGCGCTTGGCATCTAGAGGCGTCATCGCGGGGACTCTTTACAAGGCGGTTTAAAGGGCGAGGTCTTGCAGTTCGAGTTCGAGCGGCGTGGGACCGGACAATTTTACCCGCTGCTGGGCCGAAAGCGACAGTGTCGCGCCCACCACATCCGGGCTGATCGGCAGTTCGCCAGCCTCGAGGTCGAGCAGGCAGACCAGGGTGATGCTGGCCGGGCGGCCGTAGTCGAACAGCTCGTTCATGGCGGCGCGGATCGTGCGCCCGCTCATCAGCACGTCATCGATCAGTACCAGGTGCTGGCCTTCGATTTCAAAGGGCAGCGCTGACGGGCGCACTTGCGGGTGCAGGCCGTTCTGGCTGAAGTCATCGCGGTAGAAGGACACATCCAGGGTGCCCAGGGGCGCATCACTGCCCAGCTCTTGCAGCAACGCCTGGGCGACCCACACGCCACCGGTACGGATACCGATGAAACGCGGCTCGCTGATGGCGCGGTGTTGCAGGTGGGTCGTGAGGCTCGTCGCCATCTGACGGATCAGTTCGGCGGGATTGGGCAGGCTCATGGTGGCTCCTTCAAGGGCTTGGGCAGCGTGACGCTGGCAAAGTCCGGGCTCAAACGTAAGAAGACGCGGCAAGCCGCGTCAGTCAGGATTCAAATAAAGCGGTGTTTTCATCCAGCCAACCCTGCAGCAGCAAGGCGGCGGCAATGGCGTCGACCGGGTTGTCGCGGTAGCTGCCTTTCTGCCCGCCACGGTCGCGACGCTCACCCTTGGCCTCGAAGGTCGTCAGGCGTTCATCGTGGGTATAGAAGGGCAGGTTGTAGCGGCCGTTGAGGCGGCGGGCGAACTTTTCGGCGCGCAGGCACATGTCGCTGGGGGTGCCGTCCATGTTCAGCGGCAGGCCGACCACCACTGCGTCGGGCTTCCATTCCTTGATCAGGGCTTCGACCTGATTCCAGTCCGGTATGCCGTTCTGCGCCTTCAAGGTACACAGCTCGCGGGCCTGGCCGGTAATGACCTGGCCCACGGCCACGCCAATCTGCTTGGTGCCGTAATCAAACCCGAGGATCAGTCGCAAGGCCATCAGGCGTGCCCCACCTGGCTGGTCAGCAGGTTGAGGTTGACCCCCAACTGCTTGGCCGCGGCATTCAGGCGCAGTTCGCTGGCGGTGTTGAACAGAATGTCGGCATCGAAGGGGCAGGTCAGCCAGGCATTGTTGGCCAGCTCTTCTTCCAGTTGCCCGGCCTCCCAGCCCGCGTAACCCAGGGTGATCAGGCTCTGCTGCGGGCCGGCGCCATCAGCGATGGCAAACAGCACGTCCTGGGAAGTGGACAACGACACGCCCTCCAGGTCGACGGTTGCCTGGAACGTCGGGCCGCTGGGATGCAGCACGAAGCCGCGGTCAGTCTGCACCGGGCCACCGAAGTAGATCGGCACCGCCTGGCAACTGGCGGGTGGATCGATCTCCGGGCGCAGTTGCTCAAGGATATCCGCCAGGTTCAGGTCTTGCGGTCGGTTGACCACCAGCCCCATGGCGCCATTGGCCGTGTGCTCGACGATATAGGTCAAGGTGTGCGCAAAGTTCGGGTCGGCCATATGGGGCATGGCGATCAGGAATTGGTGCTTGAGGTAAGTCGGGCTGACATTTTTCATGTCCGCTAGTGTGGCGTTGGAGGGGCGAACTGACAAGCTGGGGATGTGTAGGAATACGGTTAGCGGATTTGTTGCCCGTGTAGGAGCGAGCGTGGGGTAGTCAATTGCTGGAAAGCCGGTCGCCCTTGGCAAAGCGCCAGGTGCGGATGATTTCCAGGCGGTCGATATCGTTCAGGTCGCCGGTAAACGGGGCGAACGGTGCGGCCAGGCGCACGATGCGTTGTGCCGCCTGGTCCAGTAATGGCTGGCCGGACGACTCCAGCACCAGCACTTCATATAAGGAACCGTCGCGGTTGATTGATACGAGCAGGCGCAGGTTGCCGTAGATCTGCTGGCGCCGGGCCTCGTCCGGGTAGTTCAGGTTGCCGATGCGCTCGACCTTCTTGCGCCATTCGTCCTTATACCAGGCGCCTTTGTCGCGCATGGTAGAGGCGGCATTGAGCCGATAGATGCGCGGGCGCTTGGCATACAACTGTTGTTCGTTGGCCAGTTCGGCCTCCAGGCTGGAGATTTCGCTGGAAAGTTGCGAGCTGTCGAATGTCGGTGCGGGCTTGCTCGGCACAGGCTCGGTCTTCACGGCTTCGCGCTGGGTCACGGCCTTCTGGGGTTTTGGCGCAATGGTGGCGACGGCGGCCTTGGGCGCGGCCTGCTTGACCTCGGGCTTGGCCGCTGGAGGCGGGGTGACCTTATTGATCTTGTTGTCCTGGAAGGGCGCCACTTCGGTGGTCTTGGGCACTGCCTTTTTATCCAGGGTGCCGCTGCCCTGCTGGTTGTCCTGCGCCAGAAAGTCAGCCTTCTCGGGCTTTTTCTCACTTTTGAAGGTGGCGAGGGTGATTTCCAGGGTTTTGCTGATTTGCTGGGGTTCGACGAACGTGAAGCCCAGGCCGAGGATCAACGCCAAATGAATCAGCGCTGCCAGGAATAGGGTAAATCCGAGCCGATCAGCCGGGCGTACGCCGCTGTGGCTGAGTTCGGGGGGCAGGTCGGACGGAAGCGTCATAACAGGAAAACCAACATCGCGCGTCTCACGGGTGGCGCATGATAGCGCAATGTTGGTTTACATCTGGCTGTTCTATGTCACTTGGCTTGTAGCTTGTCGGCAATTGCCGCCATGAGCATTTCGCCGATATTGGTGCCGAACGCGTTGTCTATTTCGCGGATACAGGTGGGACTGGTCACGTTGATTTCGGTCAGGTGCTCGCCAATTACGTCAAGGCCTACAAACAGCAGGCCCTTTTCCCGCAGGGTCGGGCCAACCTGGGCGGCGATCCAGCGGTCCTTGTCGCTCAGCGGGCGGGCTTCGCCACGACCACCGGCCGCGAGGTTGCCACGGGTCTCGCCGGCCGCCGGGATACGCGCCAGGCAATAATCCACCGGCTCGCCGTCGATCATCAGGATTCGCTTGTCGCCGTCCTTGATTGCCGGCAGGTAGGCCTGGCCCATGATCTGCTGGGTGCCCAGGGCGGTCAGGGTCTCAAGGATCACCGACAGGTTCGGGTCGCCCGCGCGGTGACGGAAGATCGAGGTGCCGCCCATGCCATCCAGCGGCTTGAGGATCACATCGCCATGCTTGGCGGCAAATTCACGCAGCACATCGGCGCGGCGGCTGACCACGGTCGGCGGCGTGCACTGTGGGAACAGGGTGGCGAACAGTTTTTCGTTGCAGTCGCGCAGGCTCTGCGGCTTGTTGACGATCAGCACGCCGGCGCGCTCGGCCTGCTCCAACAAGTAGGTGGAGTAGACGAACTCCATGTCGAACGGCGGATCCTTGCGCATCAGGATCACGTCCAGGTCGCTCAGGGGGCTGTCGATCTCGTCTTGCAGCTCAAACCATTTCTCAGGGTTGGCGAACACCTGCAAGGGGCGCATCCGCGCCCGCGCCTCGCCATCGCCCTGGTAAAGGTCGCGCTGTTCCATATAGAACAGGGTCCAGCCGCGGGCCTGGGCGGCCAGCAGCATGGCCAGCGAGCTATCCTTTTTATAGGAGATGCTGGCGATAGGGTCCATGACAATGCCGACGCGAACGCTCATGGGGAATTCCTCTAGCAAATAAGGGCGCATAAAAGTGGCGTCAGAGTGGCGCTGCGGCTGTTGTGGGTCAAGGAAAAACCACCTTGCCGGTCGGCCGATAGATTGCCTCCCCAGTCTGTGCTAAAAAGGCTGCCATGGCGTGTCGGCCCTTGCATGGCAAGGGTTTTGGCGCTCCTCCCAGGCAGCATCCGGCAGTACACGCCGAAACCCGATTCGCTGTGGCGATGGTAGAGCAGATATGGAACAGCATTCCAACGCCTTGAAAGTGATGGTGATCGACGACTCGAAAACGATTCGCCGCACCGCTGAAACGCTGTTGAAGAACGTGGGGTGCGAAGTCATCACGGCCATCGACGGTTTTGATGCCCTGGCCAGGATCGTTGACCATCACCCGCACATTATCTTTGTCGACATCATGATGCCGCGCCTGGATGGCTATCAGACCTGCGCCCTGGTCAAGAACAACCCGGCGTTCAAGGCCATCCCGGTGATCATGCTGTCGTCCAGGGACGGCCTGTTCGACAAGGCCAAGGGGCGCATCGTCGGCGTCGATCAATTTTTGACCAAGCCTTTCAGCAAGGAAGAACTGCTCAGTGCGATCAAGGCCTATGTGCCGGGTTTCGCCGCAGTAGAACAAGCACATTGACCCAGCCCCCTGGGCTTGCGTCAACCAATGTAGTGGGGAAAACCATGGCACGCGTTCTGATCGTCGACGATTCGCCGACTGAAATGTACAAACTGACCGGCATGCTGGAAAAGCACGGCCACCAAGTCCTCAAGGCCGAGAATGGCGCCGATGGCGTGGCCCTGGCCCGCCAGGAAAAACCCGACGCCGTCCTGATGGATATCGTCATGCCCGGCCTCAATGGCTTCCAGGCCACGCGCCAGTTGTCCAAGGAGCCGGAAACCAACGGTATCCCGATCATCATCGTCACCACCAAGGACCAGGAAACCGACAAGATCTGGGGCGCACGCCAGGGCGCCAAGGCGTACCTGACCAAGCCGGTGGAAGAAGACAAGCTGATCGAAGTGCTGAACTCGGTGCTCAAGTCCTGACGGCACGTTCCCATGACCGAGTCGCAAACCGCCTTTGAGCTGCTGCTGGACATCGACCGCCGTTGCCGCCTGCTGGCCGCTGATTTGCCGTCCCAGGAAACTCGCTCGCACAGCTGGAGCGGCATTGGCTTTCGCCTGGGCGGGCATTGGTATGTGGCGCCCATGGGCGAAGTCGCCGAGGTACTGCATGAACCGCGCTGCACCCTGATGCCCGGGGTCAAGCCCTGGGTCAGGGGCGTGGCCAACCTGCGTGGGCGCTTGCTGCCGGTGATCAACCTGTGCGGGTTTTTCGGCTATGAGCTGTCGACGGCGCGCAAGCAGCGCCGGGTGCTGGTGATCGAACACGAAGACACCTTCGTCGGCCTGCTGGTGGATGAGGTGGTCGGCCTGCAGCACTTCGCCCAGGACCAGCTGCGCCCGGTATCGGCCAGCGTGCCCGCGGCCAGCGCCGCGTTTATCCAAGGCCAGTTCAGCGGCGACCCGCTGTGGCAGGTCTTCAGCCCCTTCGCCCTGGCCCAGGCCCCGGGCTTTCTGGATGTTGCCGCATGAGCACCGCCACGCCCGTCAAACCGCAGGAAGCCTCCCGTAGCCGCTCGCAGATCATCGTGCTGTTTATCGCGCTGATCATCTTCATCATGCTGCTGTTCGCCAACTTCGCGTACCTCAACACCCAGTCCACCTACGACAAGCAGTACATCGGCCACGCCGGCGAGCTGCGCGTGCTGTCCCAGCGCATTGCCAAGAACGCCACCGAGGCCGCAGCCGGCAAGGCCGCCGCGTTCAAGCTGTTGAGCGAGGCGCGCAATGATTTTGCCCAGCGCTGGAGCTACCTGAAAAAAGGCGACCCGGCCACCGGCCTGCCCGCTGCGCCCAGCGCCGTGCGCAGCGAAATGCGCGCCGTGCAGCATGACTGGGAAGCCTTGCTGAAGAACACCGACGTGATCCTGGCCAGCGAGCAGACGGTGCTGTCCCTGCATCAAGTGGCGGCGACCCTGGCCGAAACCGTGCCGCAATTGCAGTTGGAGTCGGAAAAGGTCGTCGAGATCCTGCTGCAGCGCGGCGCGCCCGCCAGCCAGGTGGCCGTGGCCCAGCGCCAATCGCTGCTGGCCGAGCGCATCCTGGGGGCGGTCAACACGGTGCTGGCGGGGGATGACACGGCGGTCAAGGCCGCCGACGCCTTTGGCCGCGATGCCAACCGCTTTGGCCAGGTCCTGGCCGGCATGCTCCAGGGCAGCGCAGGCCTGAAAATCAGCGAAGTGCAGGACCCGGACGCCCGTGCGCGCCTGGCGGAAATTGCCGAGCTGTTCGAGTTTGTCTCCGGCTCCGTGGATGAAATCCTCGAAACCTCGCCGCAACTGTTCCAGGTGCGCGCCTCGGCAAGCAACATCTTCAGCCTGTCGCAAACCCTGCTCGATGAAGCCTCGCACCTGGCCACCGGTTTTGAAAACCTGGCCGGCGGGCGCACCCTCGACACCATCGGCGGCTATGTCCTGGGCTTGCTGGCGCTGGCGTCAATCATCCTGATTGGCCTGGTGATGGTGCGCGAGACCAATCGCCAGCTGCGCGAAACCGCCGAGAAAAACGAACGCAACCAGAACGCGATCATGCGCCTGCTCGACGAAATCGAAGACCTGGCTGACGGCGACCTCACCGTGACCGCCTCGGTGACCGAAGACTTCACCGGCACCATCGCCGACTCCATCAACTATTCGGTGGACCAGTTGCGCGACCTGGTGGCGACCATCAACCTCACCGCCGGTGAAGTGGCCGGCGCCGTGCAGGAAACCCAGGCCACCGCCATGCACCTGGCCCAGGCCTCGGAACACCAGGCCCAGCAGATTGCCGAAGCCTCGACGGCGATCAACCAGATGGCCCAATCCATCGACCAGGTATCGGCCAACGCCGCCGAGTCTTCGGCGGTGGCCGAGCGCTCGGTGGAGATCGCCAACAAGGGCAACGAGGTGGTGCACAACACCATCCACGGCATGGACAACATTCGCGAGCAGATCCAGGACACCGCCAAGCGCATCAAGCGCCTGGGCGAGTCGTCCCAGGAAATCGGCGACATCGTCAGCCTGATCGACGACATCGCCGAGCAGACCAACATCCTGGCCCTCAATGCCGCGATCCAGGCGAGCATGGCCGGTGACGCCGGGCGCGGGTTTGCGGTGGTGGCCGATGAAGTGCAACGCCTGGCCGAGCGCTCGTCGGCGGCTACCCGGCAGATCGAGAACCTGGTGCGGGCGATCCAGACCGACACCAACGAAGCGGTGATCTCCATGGAGCAGACCACCACCGAAGTGGTACGTGGCGCGCGCCTGGCCCAGGACGCCGGGGTGGCCCTGGAAGAAATCGAGGGGGTGTCCAAGACCCTGGCCGCGCTGATCCAGAGCATCTCCAACGCCGCGCAGCAGCAAACCTCGTCGGCGGGGCAGATCTCCCTGACCATGAACGTGATCCAGCAGATCACCAGCCAGACCTCATCGGGCTCCACGGCCACCGCCGAGAGCATTGGCAACCTGGCCAAAATGGCCAGCCAGTTGCGCCGCTCGGTATCGGGCTTCACCCTGCCGCCCGTGCGCAAGACCGATGAATGACATGCCTCCCCAAAGCCACCGCAATCTAAATGTGGGAGCGGGCTTGCTCGCGAAAGCGGTGTATCAGTCACCTAATGTGCCGACTGACCCAGCGCTTTCGCGAGCAAGCCCGCTCCCACATGGATTCTCACTTTTCACCCATTCAGACGGGAGTCGTTATGGTTGACCGGCACGACTACGTCGCCCTCGAATGGGTCAAGGGCGAGATCGCCGACACCCTGAAGCAGGCCCGTGCGGCGCTGGACGCCTTTGCCGACGACGCCAGCGAGCAAGCCCTGGCGCAGTGCCTGGAGGGCATTCACCAGGTCCACGGTGCCCTGCAAATGGTCGAGTTCTACGGCGCGGCACTGCTCGCCGAAGAAATGGAGCACCTGGCCCTGGCCCTGCAAGCCGGGCGTGTCAGCCAGCGTGAAGAAGGCATTCGCCTGCTGCAGCAAGCCCTCGGCCAACTGCCGTTGTACCTGGACCGTGTGCACAGCGCGCGGCGCGACCTGCCCCTGGTGGTGTTGCCACTGCTCAACGACCTGCGCAGCGTGCACGGCAAAAGCCTGCTCTCGGAAACCAGCCTGTTCAGCCCGCAACTGCTGGTGATCGCGCCGCTGCCCGATGATGCCCTGGCCCAACGAGCGCCGGCTGATTTTGCCGAGCAACTGCAGCAATGGCGGCAAATGCTGCAACAGGGCTTGGCCGGGCTGCTGCGTGAAGACCACGGCCCGAGCAACCTGGAAGACATGGCGCGGGTCTTCGCGCAACTGGAAGCGCTGTGTCACGGCGCGCCGTTGCTGGCGTTGTGGCAAGTCACCTCGGCGCTGGCCGAAGGCATGCTCACCGGCGTTATCGCCAATAGCCCGGCGTTGCGCAGCCTGCTCAAGAGCTGTGACAAGGTGCTCAAGCGCCTGCAAATCCAGGGCATCGAAGGGATCAACACCCCGGCGCCCGACCAACTGCTCAAGAGCCTGCTGTTTTACATCGCCAAAGTCACCCGGCCGACACCGCGCATGCAAAGCCTCAAGGAACGCTACGGCCTGGATGAAGCCTTGCCCGACAGCACCGTGGTCGATGCCGAGCGCGCGCGCCTGGCCGGGCCGGACCGCAACGCCATGGGCTCGGTGCTCGGCGCATTGTGTGAGGAGTTGGTGCGGGTCAAGGAGCGCCTGGACCTGTTCGTGCGCAGCGACCGCCAACACATCTCTGGCCTGGACAGCCTGCTGGCGCCGTTGCGGCAGATCGCCGATACCCTGGCGGTATTGGGCTTTGGCCAGCCGCGCAAAGTGATCATCGACCAATTGGCGGTGGTCCAGGGCCTGGCCCAGGGGCAGCGCGAGCCCAACGACGCGGTGTTGATGGATGTAGCCGGGGCGTTGCTGTATGTCGAGGCGACGCTGGCCGGGATGGTCGGCACCGTCGAACCGCAAAACCGTGAAGACAGCCGCCTGCCCACCACCGACCTGACCCAGATCCACCAATTGGTGATCAAGGAGTCATGCCAGTGCCTCAAGCAGGCGCGAGAGCTGGTCATCGACTGCCTTGAGGCGCAATGGGATACACAGCGCCTGGAGTCCCTGCCAGAGCTGCTGACCCAGGTGCGTGGCGCCCTGGCGATGATCCCGCTGCCGCGCGCGGCGAGCCTGGTGCGTGGCTTCAAGATTTACGTCGATGAACAGTGGATGGGCCATGACACCGCGCCGCCGGCGGCGCAGCTGGAGCATTGCGCCGATGTGCTCACCAGCCTGGAACACTACCTGGAGCGCATGCTGCAGGACCCGGATGCACCGGGCGAGCGGGTGTTGGATATCGCTTTTGAAGGGCTCGCGGCGCTAGGTTATGCGCCAGTGCCCGCGCAGCAAGCCTGGCGCCAGGAACCCTCGGCACCGCACGATGAATTGCCGGTCGATTCCCAGACCCTGGCGCAGGCCCTGGCCAGCCCGACCCCACGTCTCAACCCACCGGCCCTGCAACGCCCGGGCAGCCTGCTGCCGCCGCCAGCCGATGAAGAGTCGGTGGATGATGAACTGCGCGAAGTGTTCCTGGAAGAAACCGCCGAAGTGCTGGACGTGTTGCAGCGCCTGGTGCCCCAAGGTGCCGCCAGCCTTGAAGATAAAACCGCCCTGAGCGACATGCGCCGCGCCTTCCATACCCTCAAGGGCAGCGGGCGCATGGTGCGTGCCCTGGTGTTGGCGGAACTGGCGTGGGCCGTGGAAAACCTGCTGAACCGCGTGCTCGAGCGGGTGGTCGCGCCGGGCGCCGAGGTCCAGGCGGTGCTGGATGACGTGCTGGTGCTGCTGCCGGCCTTGATCGCCGAGTTCGCCGCCGACACCCAGCGCCAGCGCGATGATGTCGACCACCTTGCCGCACGCGCCCATGCCCTGGCCAGTGGCGCGCCGTTACCGCCAGCCGTGGCTCAGGATGACAGCGCGCTCGACCCACTGCTGCTGGAGATCTTTCGCAACGAAGCACAGAGTCACCTGGACAGCCTCAATCGGTTTTTGCACCAGGCCACCGAGCAGATGCCGCTGCCTGTCAGCGATGAGCTGCAACGTGCCCTGCATACCCTCAAGGGCAGTGCCTACATGGCGGGCGTCTTGCCCATCGCCGAACTGGCGCGGCCGCTGGACCACCTGACGCGCGAATACAAGGCCCATCGCCTGGCCCTGGACCTGGATGAAATCGACTTGCTGCTGGAGGGCGAAGCCCTGTTCCAGCGCGGCCTGCGCCAGTTGGACAGTGACCCCCTGGCGCCCATCGACGGTGCGCAATCGTTGATCGAGCGCACCCAGGCGCGCCTCGACAGCCAGCTCGAAGCCTTCCTCAATGCGCCGAGCGCCGGCCTGCGGGTCAAGCGCGACCCACAGTTGATCAGCAACTTCCTGGCCCAGGGCATGGACATCCTGCTCGATGCCGAAAGCCTGCTGCGGCGCTGGCAACAACACCCTGGCGAGCGCCAGGAGCTCAGTGCGTTGCTGGACGAGCTGACCACCCTGGGCGAGGGCGCGCACCTGGCCGAACTGCATCCGATGGATGAACTGTGCGAAGCCTTGCTCGACCTGTATGGCGCGGTGGAAGAAAGCAGCCTGGCGGTCAGCGAGCGATTTTTCCAGGAGGCCGAACAGGCCCATGAAGCCCTGATCAACATGCTCGACCAACTGGCCGCCGGCCAGGAGGTCAGCCCGGCGCCGGCGCGCATGAAAGCCTTGCGCGAGTTACTCGATGAAGGGCTCGACCCCAGCGCCACCGGCCTGATCAAAACCGATGGCAGCCGCGCCTTGAGCATTGCCGAACTGGGCGCGGCCACCTCGCAGTTGCAGCAGGACTGGGCGGTGGACGATGAGATCGTCGAGATCTTCCTTGAAGAAGCGGTGGATATCCTCGACAGCGCCGGGCAGTCCCTCAAGCGCTGGCTGCTGGACCCCGACGGCGTGGCGCCGCTGTCGTCCCTGCAACGCGACCTGCACACCCTGCGCGGCGGTGCGCGCATGGCCGAAATCGGCCCGGTGGGCGATCTGGCCCAAGAGTTGGAAAGCCTTTACGAAGGCCTGGTGGACCGGCGCTACAACTACTCCGTTGAAATGGCGCAAGTGTTGATGGACAGCCATGAACACCTGGCCTTGCAACTGGAGCAGTTGCAAGAGCAGCAACCCTTGAGTGATTCCAGCGCCCTGATTGGCCGCTTGCGCGAGGTGCGCCAGAACGCCGCGCCGGTGGCGCTACCCACACCGCCCGATGCACAGGGCGGCGGCAGTGATCCGGAGCTGCTGGACATCTTTCTGGAGGAAGCGGCCGACATCCTCGACAGCTCCGGCGCCGCACTGTCGCGCTGGCAGGCCGAGCCCCAGGGCCGCCAGGAAGTCGAGACCCTGCTGCGCGACCTGCACACCCTCAAGGGCGGCGCGCGGATGGTCGAGATCGGCCCGATTGGCGACCTGGCCCACGAACTGGAGTTTCTCTACGAAGGCCTGTCGGCGGGCTTGCTGGCGCCCACCAGCGAGCTGTTTGCGCTGCTGCAGGGCTGCCATGACCGCCTGGCGCAGATGGTCGAGGCAGTGGCGGCGGGGTTGCCGGTCGGTTCGGTGGAGCGCCTGATCGAGCGCATCAAAAGCCTGGTCCAGCCCAGCGAAGACCAGGCCGCACCGGTCGCCATGGCCGCCAGCAAACCCGAAGCCCCGGCCGCTAGCGAGCCGGGCGCGGACATGGTGAAAATCTCTGCCGAGCTGCTGGATGACCTGGTCAACCTCGCCGGCGAAACCTCGATTTTCCGTGGGCGCATCGAGCAGCAGGTCAACGACGCCCGCGCCGCCCTCAGTGAGGTGGAAACCACCATCGAGCGCATGCGCGACCAACTGCGCCGCCTCGATACCGAGACCCAGGGCCGTATCCTCAGCCGCCAGCACGCCGAGACCGAGCGCCTGGGCTACGAAGAATTCGATCCACTGGAAATGGATCGCCATTCCCAGTTGCAACAGCTGTCCCGCGCGTTGTCCGAGTCGGCCTCGGACCTTTTGGACCTCAAGGAAACCCTCGACCAGCGCAACCAGGACGCGCAGAACCTGTTGCAGCAACAGGCGCGGATCAACACCGAGCTGCAAGAAGGCCTGATGCGCACGCGCATGGTGCCGTTCGAGCGCATGCTGCCGCGCCTCAAGCGTATCGTGCGGCAAGTGGCCGGCGAGCTGGGCAAGGACGTGGAATTCGTGGTCGGCAATGCCGAGGGCGAGATGGACCGCAACGTGCTGGAGCGCATGGCCGCGCCCCTGGAGCATATGCTGCGCAACGCCGTCGACCATGGCCTGGAATCGCGGGATGCACGGCTGTTGGCGGGCAAGCCGCAGAAGGGCCGGATCACCCTGGACCTGAGCCATGAAGGTGGCGACATCATCTTCGACATGCGCGACGATGGCGCTGGCGTGCCGCTGGATGCGGTGCGGCGCAAGGCGATCAAGCGTGGCCTGCTGGACCCGGAGATGGAGATCAGCGATCGCGATGTGTTGCAGTTCATCTTGCAGCCGGGCTTTTCCACCGCCGAAAAAATCACCCAGATTTCCGGGCGCGGCGTGGGCATGGACGTGGTGCATGAAGAAGTGCGCCAACTCGGCGGGAGCATGGTGATCGACTCTACGCCGGGGCAGGGCGTGCATTTTCGCATTCGCCTGCCGTTCACCGTGTCGGTCAACCGGGCGTTGATGGTGCAGTGCGCGGAAGACCAGTACGCGATCCCGCTGAACACCATCCAGGGCCTGGTGCGCGTGTTGCCCAATGAGCTGGAAGGGCACTACCAACTGGACCCGCCGGTGTATCAATACGCCGGCCAGCGCTATGAGCTGTATTACCTGGGCGAGCTGCTGCACACCGTGGCCCGGCCCAAGCTACTGGGGCAAAGCCAGCCGCTGCCGGTGCTGCTGATGCAATGCAACGAGCGATATATTGCGGTGCAGGTGGACGACATGGCCGGCACCCGGGAAATCGTGGTCAAGGGCCTGGGCCCGCAGTTTGCGGCGGTGCAGGGGCTGTCCGGGGCGACCATCCTCGGCGATGGCCGGGTGGTGTTGATCATCGACCTGCTGGCACATATCCGCGCCCTGGCCCCGGCCTTGCCGGCCCAGGCGGCGGACACGGCATTGGCGGTCAACGAGCCGCAGAAAAAACAGCGATTGCTGGTGCTGGTGGTAGACGACTCGGTGACCGTACGCAAAGTCACCAGCCGCCTGCTCGAGCGCAACGGCATGAACGTACTGACTGCCAAGGACGGCATCGACGCCATCGCCCTGCTCGAAGAACACACCCCGGACCTGATGTTGCTGGACATCGAAATGCCGCGCATGGATGGCTTCGAAGTGGCGATCCAGGTGCGCAACGATCCACGGCTCGCGCGCCTGCCGATCATCATGATCACCTCGCGCACCGGCCAGAAACACCGCGATCGGGCCATGGCGATTGGGGTCAACGACTACCTTGGCAAGCCCTATCAAGAGTCGGTGTTGCTCGAAAGCATCGCCTACTGGAGCCCGAAACATGCTTGACCACCGCACCAGCCAACTCACCGGCTTGCTGCTGCCCCTGGCCGACCGCCACCTGCTGCTGCCCAACGTGGCGGTGGCCGAGCTGATCGACTTCCAGCGCGGCGAACCGGCCAGCGACGCCCCGCCGTGGTACCTGCGGCAAGTGACCTGGCGCGACCAGCAACTGCCCCTGATCAGCTTCGAAGCGGCCTGCGGTGGTACCAGCGTTGTCAGCGAACGCGCACGGATCGTCGTGCTCAACGCCCTAGGCGGGCGCCCGACCTTGAAGTTCATCGCGCTGGTGATCCAGGGCATTCCCCGCTCGTACAAGCTCGACAGCCAACTGAGTTATGTGGACGTCCCCCTGTCGCCGCTGGAACTGGCGGCGGTACAGGTCGGCGAGCATGTGGCGAAAGTGCCGGACCTGATGGGGTTGGAAGCGCTGCTGGTCGAGGCTGGGTTGGCCTGAACAGCCGTTATCAACACCTCTGAAGACCCAATGTGGGAGCTGGCTTGCCTGCGATAGCATCACCTCGGTTTAACTGACACACCGAAGCGTCTGCATCGCAGGCAAGCCAGCTCCCACATTGGAGTGCGCTTGGCGCCAAACCTTACTTAATCTGCGCAAAACGCTCAATGACCGGTTGTTCACGGTGCTCTGCTTGCCAAAGATCGTAGGTACTTTGCATCGACAACCATAACCGCGCTTTGCTGATGCCTGCCCGCTCCAACCTCACGGCAAGGTCTGGGCTGACTGGCGCGTGACCATGCAGGATCCTGGAGAATGTTTCCCTGGCAAAGCCGAGCCGCCGGGCCATTTCGGTAATGGTGATGCCCAAGCTGGGCATCACATCCTCAAGCAGGATTTCGCCGGGATGTGGCGGGTTGTGCATACCCATGTACGTGCCCCTGTTCAATGGTAGTCAAGGTAATCAACCAGTTCGACGTGATCATCAAGCATACGAAAAATGATGCGCCAGTTACCGCTAATGCTGACGGAGCAGTAGTCGAGCAGATCGCCTTTGAGTCGATGAAAACGCCATCCTGGGAGATTCAATTCGCCCGGGTGTCCTGCGCTATCCAGAATCAGCAGCACACGACGCAAGCGTTTCGCGTGACCCGCGTTGATGCCTTTGGTTGATCCTGTTTCATAATGTTCTGCTGGTGAGATGATTCAAATTCCAAAGGCTAGAGAGGTGCCATCCGAGCAACAACCCTAAAAATCTGTAGGAATGATCATGCGGCATGATGCCTTCAGATTTTTCCCGCACATTTTCGCGCCGCCCATGAACTTGTCGCTCGCCGCCTGCGCGCCTAGGCTTGGTCGGTCATCGCAAAAAACGGTGACACGGACGTGCAAGTCCGGTTACATATCGGCGCACCAACGCCCATAGCCTTTCAACGGGCGTTTTTTATGCCTGCTGTGTTTGTTATGGCGGCTGTGCGTGGGAGACCTTCGGGTCTGCCGGGGTCCGATATGCCCGGTCTTGCACACCTGCGCACAGCTGCCACCCGATTTGCGTGCAAGCAAGCGGTGTCAGTCTCCTTCACATATCGGAGATGTTCACCATGATCAAACCCACCCCCAACCGACCTACCTCATCCAGTATCTTCACCGTCAACCCACACCAGAACACCGAAACCCTGCTGGTCAACGCCAGTGAAACCCTCGCGTCCCTCAACGCCCTGACCTGCGGCCTGGCCTTTGAGCTGAACGGCGCCCAGCGCGGCGTGCTCCTGGCCATCCAACAAATGACCGAACTGGGCCAACTGCTGGTCGAGCGTGCGCTGGAGCAACTATCGCCTGCGGCCGCTGCGTAAAACTTGATCAGTCCCAGAAAGGGACCGTTCGTTCCCTTTTTGGGACTGATGCCTGCTCGGGTAAAGCCCCACGTAAACCCGCCGATAACCCGACGAGTCTTTCGGTGGAAGCAACAACACAATGTGGCTATTTGACGTATTTGCCTGGCTGTACAACCTCACCCCGTTTACCGGTGCTTTGCTGTTGTGGTTCCTGGTGTTGGTGTTCACTGCCAGCGCGACGATGAATTTTCCGACACGGCGCGGCAAGCTCGCTGGCTTCGGGATTTCGGTGGTGGGCGCGGTGTTTATCTTGGGGTACCTGGAAACCCTCGTGCTCAACGCCACAGGCAAAGAAATCAAGGGTGTTGTGATCAACCTGGTGGTCATGAGCCTCGGCGGTTTGGGCTCGTGCTTGCTTGGGGTGGCCATTTCGAAAAGACCAAGCAAGGCCGAGATTGAACAGACCCGCACCAGCATTCGTGGCTGGGGCCTGGCGGTCTTTGAATACCTGTTCGTGTTTATCCTGATGTGTTCACTGGTGCTGACTGTTTTCTGCCTGCCCTTGTGGCGCCTGGATTGGCCCGTGGTGTCGGGGCATGAAGTCACCGGCCTGCTGCTGGCTTTCCTGGGCGCGGCTTCAGGCTGTGCGATCGTCTCCTATCTGCGTCGGTTGATGAAGTGGGAGCAATGGGGCGTGGCCGTGTTGTTTGGGCTGTTGCTGTTTCTGCTGCCCGTGTACGTGCAGGCGATTTGGGGGCTGGTGAGCTGGAGCCTGGCGGCGGTGCTGGGGTTTCATGGCGTGGCGGGCATTGGCTTGGGCTGGACCGTGTGGCGCCAGCGCATGGAATGGCGGCGCTCCTGACCATTACTCCAACCGTAACAATCCACCGCCGAGCTTGATTGATACCCCCCCGATTCACTCCTATGGTGAGCCCCACGACAGCGAACCCGTGGAGCGATCATGACAACAACAATAACCCCCGACTCGCGCTGGACGCGGCGCCGCGACGAGAAGCAGCGGCGGCTCGGGCTGGTCCAGGCGTTTGCCGACGGGGCCGTGCTGCCCAGCGACAGGATCGTCGAGGCCCTGCAAGCCCTGATCCTGCCCGGCGACCGCGTGGTGCTGGAAGGCAATAACCAGAAGCAGGCCGACTTTCTCTCGCGCTCCCTGGCCAAGGCCGACCCGGCCGTGCTCCACGATTTGCACATGATCATGCCCAGCGTCGGGCGCTCCGAGCACCTGGACCTGTTTGAAAAGGGCATCGCCCGCAAGCTCGATTTCTCGTTTGCCGGCACCCAATCCCTGCGCATCAGCCAGCTGCTTGAAGACGGCCTGCTGGAAGTCGGCGCGATCCACACCTACATCGAACTCTATGCGCGACTGGTCGTAGACCTGATCCCCAACGTGGTGCTGTCCGCAGGCTTCATGGCCGACCGCGCCGGCAATATCTACACCGGCCCCAGCACCGAAGACACCCCGGCGCTGATCGAGCCGGCGGCGTTCAGCGATGGCATCGTCATCGTGCAGGTCAACCAATTGGTGGACGACGTCAGCGACTTGCCCCGCGTGGACATCCCGGCCAGTTGGGTGGATTTCGTGGTGGTGGCCGACAAGCCCTTCTATATCGAACCGCTGTTCACCCGCGACCCCCGGCATATCAAGCCGGTGCATGTGCTGATGGCGATGATGGCGATCCGTGGCATCTACGAAAAACACAACGTGCAGTCGCTGAACCATGGCATTGGTTTCAATACCGCCGCCATTGAACTGATCCTGCCGACCTACGGTGAGTCCCTGGGCCTTAAAGGCAAGATCTGCCGCAACTGGACCCTCAACCCGCACCCCACGTTGATCCCCGCCATCGAAAGCGGCTGGGTTGAAAGCGTGCATTGTTTCGGCACCGAACTGGGCATGGAAAACTACATCGCCGCGCGCCCGGATGTGTTCTTCACCGGTCGCGACGGCTCGTTGCGCTCCAACCGGATGTTCTGCCAACTGGCGGGGCAATACGCGGTGGACCTGTTTATCGGCGCCACTTTGCAGGTGGATGGTGACGGTCATTCGTCCACCGTGACCCGAGGCCGGCTCGCCGGGTTTGGCGGTGCGCCGAACATGGGCCACGACCCACGCGGGCGCCGCCACGGCACCCCGGCCTGGCTCGATATGCGCCACGACGATGCCCCCGAAGCCTTGCTGGAGCGCGGCAAAAAGCTGGTGGTGCAGATGGTCGAGACCTTCCAGGAGGGCGGCAAACCGACCTTCGTCGACACCCTCGACGCGGTGGAAGTGGCGCGCAAAAGCGGCATGCCCCTGGCGCCGATCATGATCTACGGCGACGACGTGACCCACTTGCTCACCGAAGAAGGCATCGCCTACCTGTACAAGGCGCGCTCCCTGGAAGAGCGCCAGGCGATGATCGCGGCGGTCGCCGGGGTGACCGCCATCGGCCTGCGCCACAACCCCAAGGACACCGCGCGCATGCGCCGCGAAGGCCTGATCGCCTTGCCCGAAGACCTCGGCATCCGCCGCACCGACGCCACCCGCGAACTGCTGGCGGCCAAAAGCGTGGCCGACCTGGTGGACTGGTCCGGTGGCCTGTACAACCCGCCCGCCAAGTTCAGGAGCTGGTAAATGCACGCACTCAAACTGCACACACTGACCCTGGCCGAGCAACTGGCGGACCTGGCGGTCGATGCACTGATCGACGAAGCGGACCTGTCGCCCAAGCCGGCGCTGGTGGATCGGCGTGGCAATGGCGCCCATCTGGATCTACATCTGGGCTTGATGCACGCGTCGGCGCTGTCCTTGTGGCCGGCCTTCAAGGAAATGGCCGAAGCGGCGATTGCCCTGGGCGAGATCGGCCTGCCGCTGCGCGAAGCCCTCGGCCGGATCGGCCGCGAAGGCGAACAGGCGATGCTCGCCACCACCCAGGGCGTGAATACCCACCGTGGCGCGATCTGGGCCCTTGGCCTGCTGGTGGCCGCCGCCGCGCTGGCACCTGCCTCGCGCACGGCCAATGCGCTGACTTTAAGGGCTGCGCGCCTGGCCCTGCTCCATGACCGTTTTGCACCGCAACCGCTGAGCCATGGCGCGCAAGTCGCGCAGCGCTATGGCGTACGTGGCGCCCGCGAAGAAGCGCAACTGGGCTTCCCCGCAGTGCTGCAACGGGGCCTGCCGCAACTGCACGCAAGCCGTTTGCAACAACACGGCGAGCAGAACGCGCGCCTCGATGCGCTGCTGGCGATCATGACCCAACTGGCCGACACCTGCGTGCTCTACCGCGCCGGCACCGATGGCTTGCAGGCGATGCAACGGGGCGCCCAGGCCGTGCTGGATGCGGGCGGCAGCGCGAGCCTGGCCGGGCGGCGTCGCCTTAATGAGCTGGACCAGCAACTGCTGGCCCTGAATGCCTCCCCCGGTGGCGCCGCCGACCTGTTGGCCGCCTGCCTGTTTATCGACCGCATCGAGTCTTGCGACGGAGCGTTTTGATGGAAACCCTATCCTTTGAATTCCCCGCCGGGCAGCCGCCCAAAGGCCGCGCGCTGGTGGGCTGCGTCGGTTCCGGCGACCTTGAAGTGCTGCTGGAACCGGGCACGGCGGGCACCTTGAGCATCCAGGTGCAAACCTCGGTCAACGGCGCCGAGCAGCGTTGGCAGCACCTGTTCCAGCGGATTTTCCAGGAGCAGACCCCACCGGCGCTGAACATTCAGATCCACGATTTTGGCGCCACCCCCGGCGTGGTGCGTTTGCGCCTGGAGCAAGGTTTCGAGGAGCTTGGCCATGACTGATTTACTCAACCGGCACAGCTTCGTCGAACTCGGCGCCCGCCAGCGGGCCAAGGCCTTGCTCGATGCCGGCAGCTACCGTGAATTGATCGACCCGTTCCAGCGCGTGATGTCGCCGTGGTTGAGCCGCCAGGGCGTGGTGCCGCAGGCTGACGACGGGGTGGTGATCGCCAAGGGCACCCTCGATGGCGTGCCGCTGGTGATTGCCGCCATCGAAGGCAATTTCCAGGGCGGCAGCCTCGGTGAAGTGGGCGGCGCGAAAATCGCCGGCGCCCTGGAGCTGGCCGCCGAGGACAACCGCAACGGCATCCCGACGCGTGCGGTGCTGTTGCTGGAAACCGGCGGCGTGCGCCTGCAGGAGGCCAACCTCGGGCTGGCGGCGATTGCCGATATCCACGCCGCGATTGTCGACCTGCGCCAGTACCAACCGGTGATCGGCGTAGTGGCCGGCAGCGTTGGCTGTTTTGGCGGCATGTCCATTGCCGCGGGCCTGTGCAGCTACCTGGTGGTGACCCGCGAAGCGCGCCTGGGCTTGAACGGCCCGCAAGTGATCGAACAGGAAGCCGGCCTTGAAGAATACGACTCCCGTGACCGGCCCTTCATCTGGAGCCTGACCGGCGGCGAGCAGCGCTTCAACAGCGGCCTGGCCGACCGTTATGTGGCGGACGATGTGGCGCAGATCCGCCAGCAGATCAGCGAACTGTTGCAGCAAGGTTTGCCGGCAGCGCCGCGCAGCCGCCAAGCCGACTATTACCTGGCGCGCCTGGCTGCGCTGGACGCCGAACCGCAGATCGAGCCGGCCACGGTTCGTGACCTGTATCAGGGAGAACGCTCATGAGAGGCTTGCACTGGTTCAACGCATTGCGCGCGGATGCAGCGCCGGTGGCGGGTTTGCCGGCTTCGTTGAAAGTTGCTGATGGCGTGCTCGGCGAGCAGGCCGTGCGGTTTATCGCGGTGGTGCCGGATGCTACCAACCGCTTCCCCCGCGCCCGCCAAGGTGAGGTTGGGTTGCTGGAAGGCTGGGGCCTGGCCAAGGCGGTGGATGAAGCCATCGCCCGCGGCGATCAACGCCCGATTGTGGCTATTGTCGACGTGCCGAGCCAGGCCTATGGCCGTCGCGAAGAAGCCCTGGGCATTCATCAGGCCCTGGCGGCGGCGGCGGACAGTTATGCCCGCGCGCGCCTGGCCGGGCATCCGGTGATCGGGTTGCTGGTGGGCAAGGCCATGTCCGGGGCGTTTCTCGCCCATGGCTACCAGGCCAACCGCCTGATTGCCCTGCGCGACCCTGGGGTGATGGTGCACGCCATGGGCAAGGCCTCGGCGGCGCGGGTCACCTTGCGTAGCGTCGAAGAACTCGAAGCCCTGGCCGCCAGCGTGCCGCCCATGGCCTATGACATCGACAGCTATGCCAGCCTCGGCTTGCTCTGGGAAACCCTCACGGTCAGCCAGATCGAACAACCGACCGCCGACGACCTGGCGCGGGTCAGGGATTGCCTGGTGCAGGCGATCAAGGATGTGCAGAACAGCGGCGTGCGCGATTTACGCGGGCGCCTGGGCGCCGTCAATCGTGCCGCGTCCAGCCATGTACGCCAGCTGTTGCGGGAGCAATGGTGAACGCCCACGACTTGCTCTGGGGCATGGCCCCGGCGCACGTGCCCGCTGACGCACCGGCCTGGGTACTGGCGGTGATCGGGGCGGGGCAGCCAGTGGTGGTGCGCCGGGCGCTGGCCGAACCGGGCTATGTGGCGGTGGGTGTGCGTGGACGTTTGCGGGAGCAGCGCTTTGCGGCCGTGATGCCCGTGGCGGCTGTGCAACGGCGAGTGACACCCGAGGCCCTGTGCGGGGTGATCTCGCCGCGGGATTTACCGGCGTTGCGCGCCCTCGATCAACTGCGGCCGGTGCTGGCGCAAGAGGTTTGGGGTGTGACGGGCAGCGCGGGTTTCGAGTTGGCCACGGGCATTGAGGCACTGCATGCCCAGAGCGATCTGGATTTGCTGCTGCGCGCGCCCGAGCGGCTTGATCGCGGTGATGCCGAGGCGCTGCTGGCGATTCTGGACACCGCACCGTGTGCCGTGGACCTGCAATTGCAAACCCCTTATGGCGCGGTGGCCTTGCGCGAATGGGCCGGCCCATCGCTGCGGGTGCTGCTGAAAAACGCCAGCGGTGCGCATCTGGTGATCGACCCTTGGCAGGCCGTGGCATGAGCAGCCTCCTGGTGTTTCCGGGGCAGGGTGCCCAACGCCCGGGCATGCTCCAGCAATTGCCTGCCAATGTCCTCGATGAAGCCAGCGATACCTTGGGACAAGAGGTGCGCCAGCTCGATTCGGCGCAGGCCCTGGCCAGCACCCGCGCCGTGCAACTGTGCCTGCTGATCGCCGGCGTGGCCCATGCCCGTGAGTTGCAACACACACCGGACTATGTGGCGGGCCTGTCCATCGGCGCTTATCCGGCGGCAGTGATCGCCGGGGCCCTGGCGTTTGCCGATGCGCTGCGGCTGGTCAGCCTGCGCGGTGAACTGATGCAGCACGCTTATCCACAGGGCTACGGCATGACAGCGCTGATCGGCCTGGAGTTATCCACCGTCGAAAGCGTGCTCGCCGAGATCCACAGCGCGCAAACCCCGGTGTACCTGGCCAATATCAATGCCGATAACCAGTGCGTGATCGCCGGCAGCGATGCCGCCATGCAACGGGTGGCCAACCGCGTCAAAGGCCAGGGCGTGGCCAAGCGCCTGGCCGTCAGCGTGCCGTCCCATTGCGCACTGCTGGAGCAACCGGCCCAGGCCCTCGCTGAAGCGTTTGCCAAGGTCGCGCTCAAGGCGCCGGCCATCACTTACCTGAGCAGCAGCCGGGCGCGGCCGATCCGCGATCCGGCGCAGTTGCGCGACGACCTGGCGTTCAACATGTGCCGCCTCGTCGATTGGCGCGGCACCGTACAAAGCGCCTATGAGCGCGGCGTGCGCCTGCACATCGAGCTGCCTCCGGGCACAGTCCTCACCGGCCTTGCGCGGCGGGTGTTTGAGCAAGGCACCGTGATTGCCTTCGAAGGTGCGCGCCTGGACACCTTGCAGGCCTTGCTGGAACAGGAGGGCCGCCACCACCGATAAAGCGTGAGCTTGGCTTTCGAAGCACAAAAACAACAATTTCGATCAAGCATCAAGAGGACTACCAGCATGATTATTTACGGTGTGGCGTTTCTGGCCCTGTGTACCCTGGCGGGCCTGTTCGTCGGCGAGCTATTGGGCAAATGGATGGGCATCCCGGCCAACGTCGGCGGGGTGGGGATCGCGATGTTGCTGCTGATCGGCCTGGGCAGTTACCTCGCCAAGCGTGGCCTGTTTACCGGCAAATCCGAGCAGGGCGTGAGCTTCTGGGCGGCGGTGTACATTCCCATTGTGGTGGCCATGGCGGCCCAGCAAAACGTGTATGGCGCGATCAGTGGCGGCCCGATGGCGATCCTCGCCGGCACCAGCGCGGTGGTGGTGGCATTTGCCCTGGTGCCGGTGCTGGTGCGCATCGGCAAGCGTGAGCCGGAAGCGGTTGTCACTCCCAAGTCGGCAGGGTGAGCGCCATGTACGAATCCTTGATGAAAGTCATCACCGGCTACGGCCTGATCAGCGGTTTTGCGGTGATCGGCCTGACCATGTGGGTGTCCTACTGGATCAGCGACACCTTCACCAAAGGCCGCCTGCATGGTTCGGCCATCGCGATCCTGCTGGGGCTGGTGCTGTCCTATGTGGGTGGTGCGTTTACCGGCGGGGCCAAGGGCGTGGTGGATATCCCGTTGCTGTCGGGCATCGGCCTGCTGGGCGGGGCGATGCTGCGGGACTTTGCCATCGTGGCCACCGCGTTTGGGGTGAGCGTCGATGAGCTCAAGCGTGCTGGATATGTGGGGGTGCTGGCGTTGTTTGTCGGCGTTGGCTCGTCGTTTATCGCAGGCGTCGGAGTGGCCATGGCGTTTGGTTATACCGATGCGGTGAGCCTGACCACCATCGGCGCCGGGGCCGTGACCTACATCGTCGGGCCGGTGACCGGGGCGGCGATTGGCGCCAGTTCCGAGGTGATGGCGCTGTCCATCGCGGCGGGGTTGATCAAGGCCATTCTGGTGATGGTGATGACCCCGTTCGTCGCGCCGCTGATTGGCCTGAACAGCCCGCGCAGTGCGGTGATCTTCGGCGGGTTGATGGGCACCTCCAGCGGCGTGGCCGGTGGGCTGGCGGCGACTGATCCGAAGCTGGTGCCTTATGGCTGCCTGACGGCGGCGTTTTATACGGCGCTGGGTTGTTTGTTGGGGCCTTCGTTGTTGTTTTTGATCATGCGCGGGTTGGTGGGCTGATCGACCCTTTGTAGGATCCGGCTTGCCGGCGATGGCTGCCTTGGATGTGTCGCAAGGCGAATGGCCTCATCGCCGGCAAGTCGGCTCCTACAGGGGCAGTGTTCAACGTTGCCGATTGGCATACATCCGACACTCCGCCAACAACGCCAGCAAGTTCGGATCGCGCTCCTTGGCCTTCAAGAACACCACGCCAATGTGCTGCTGCAACCGGTAGCGTGGTTGCAGCGGGATCAGCTTGACCCGGTTCTCATACACCGCCGCGATCCTTCCCGGCAGCAGCGCATAGCCAACGCCCGAGCTGACCATGCTCAGCAGGGTAAAGATATCGTTGACCTGCATCGCCACCTTCGGCTCGAAGCCTGCCTGCTTGAACACCCGTGCGCCGTCCTGGTGGGTGGCGAAGCCTTGGGTCAGGGTGATGAAGGTGGCATCGCGCACCTGGGCCAGGTCGATTTCCTGTTCGCGATCCAGGGGCGAGTCGGCGGGGGTGGCGAGGAAGATATCGTCGCAAAACAGCTGGATCTGCGCGCAATCCGGCTCGACGGCCTGGTCGTCGAGGGAGATCAGGATCGCGTCGACTTCCATGTTTTTGAGCTTGTACATCAGGTCGACGTTGGAGCCCAGGATCAGGTCGATATTGAGCTCGCTACGCCTGATTTTCAGACCCATGATCAGTTGCGGCACGGTCTTGACCGTCAGCGAATACAGAGCGCCGAGCTTGAAACGCTCGGCGGAGAAACCGGCGGCTTCGCGGGTCAGGCGCACGCTGTCGACCACATCCTGTACCAGCTTCTGCGCGCGTTCTTCGAGGACGTAGGCGCTTTCCAGGGGGGTGAGGTTGCGCCCTTCGTGCTTGAACAGCGGGCAGCGCAGGGCGTTTTCCAGGGAGTGGATGGCCCGGTGCACGCTGACATTGCTGGTCTGCAACTCGGCGGCGGCGCGGGCCAGGTTGCCGGTGCGCATGAAGGCCAGGAAGATTTCCAGTTTCTTGAGGGTAAATTCTTCGTCGATCAGCATGGCGATGACTCTTATTCGAATGCATTCGATTGTGCCCTTAAAGCGCCGCAACCGTCATAACGGTCTTGCACTCTCGCCTGTCAGGCCTGAGCCTTACGGGGTAGATGCAGCAGTTTTGGAGGTTGGCAACACATGTATCACGGAGAACGATTCAACGCCTGGAGCCATTTGCTCGGCGCCGTGGCAGCCTTTATCGGCGCGGTGTGGATGCTGGTGGTGGCGAGCATGGACGGCAGCCCGTGGAAGATCGTCAGCGTGGCGATCTACGGTTTTACGCTGCTGGTGCTGTATAGCGCCTCGACGGTGTATCACAGCGTGCGCGGGCGCAAGAAAGCGATCATGCAGAAGGTCGACCACTTTTCGATCTATCTGCTGATTGCCGGCAGCTACACCCCGTTTTGCCTGGTGACCCTGAACGGGCCGTGGGGCTGGACGCTGTTCGGGATTGTCTGGGGGCTGGCGGTGATCGGGATCTTGCAGGAGATCAAGCCGCGTTCCGAGGCGCGCATTTTGTCAATTGTGATTTATGCGGTGATGGGCTGGATTGTGTTGGTGGCGGTCAAGCCGTTGATTGCCGCGCTGGGCATGGATGGGTTTATCTGGCTGGCGTCGGGTGGGGTGTTGTACACGGTGGGGATTATCTTCTTTGCCCTGGAACACCGTTTAAGGCACTCCCACGGGATCTGGCATCTGTTTGTGATTGGCGGCAGCCTGCTGCATTTTGTGGCGATCATGCGCTACGTGCTCTGACGCACCTCTGTAGGAGCCGGCTTGCCGGCGATGGCGTCAGCAAGGTTGGCGCAAGACTTGATGGCCTCATCGTCGGCAAGCCGGCTCCTACAGGTTTAGAGGCGGTCTAGCTGCTCCTGGGCACGGCTGCCAAAGATCTCCAGCAGGCTCGCCAACATATGCGGCGGTGGCTCGTCGGCGCGGGTCAGGGCATACAGGGTGATGGGCAGCGGCGGGGCCAGGGGGCGGATGCAGGTGCTGTCGGTGGAGGCGCCCAGCGCGGTGAAAGGGTCGATCACCGCCAGGCCGGCGCCGGACTCCACCATGGCCCGGGCCAGGGAGTAGGTCTGCACCGAGATCCGCACGCGCGGCGGCGGCTCGACCGCTTCCAGGTAGCTGTCGAGCCGCGCCGACAGCGGGTCGGCACTCGACAGGCCAATCAACGGCGTGCCCGCCAGGGCCATCAAGGGCAGGGGTTTGCCCAGTTCCGCCGCCGGCCAGAAGCCCCGTGGCGCCAGGGCCACCAACACGCCGTGGGCCAATGCCTGGGCCTTGAGCCCCGGATGGTCCGGGGACTTGAGGGTCAGCGCCACATCCATCTCGCGCATCAACAGGTTTTGCACCAGCTCACGGCTGTGGGCGCTGGACAGTTCGCAGGCGATGTCCGGGTAGCGTTGGGTCCACTCGCCAATCGCCGGCGGCAGCAGTGACAAGGCCAGGGCCGGCGTGGCGCCAATGCGCAAGCTTTGGCCGGGCGCGCGCCGCAGGTTCTGCGCCAGGCGCCGCACGCCTTGCAGGCTTTCGCTGACCTTATCGACCTCGCGCTCCAGGGCCAGGGCTTCCGGGGTGGGCTGCAGCTTGCCGCGTATGCGCAGGAACAGCGGGAAGCCCAGTTGCAGCTCGGCATGTTGCAGCACCTTGGTCACCGCCGGTTGCGAGACATGCAGCAACTGCGCGGCGGCACTGACCGAGCCGGTCTGGCGGATGGCCTGGAAGATTTCGATATGACGCAAGCGCATGACGAGTCCATAACCTTTGTTTATAGGTGGCCCATCTTTATTCATTGTCCGGCGCCTGTCACCTGCCCCTACCCTTGGACGCTCATCACAACGCTTGGGAATCGATATGGCTGAGCAGGTTTGCATCATTGGCGGTGGGGTCATCGGTCTGGCGAGCGCCTATGCCCTGGTGCGCGCCGGCATGGACGTGACGGTGGTCGAAGCCCGCGACAGCCTGGGCAGCGAGACCAGCTTTGCCAATGGCGGCCAATTGTCCTATCGCTACGTTGCGCCGCTGGCGGACAAAGGCGTGCCGTTGCAAGCCATTGGCTGGCTGCTGCGCGGTGACTCGCCGTTAAAGCTGCGCCCGCGCCTGGACCCGGCGCAATGGCGTTGGATGGCCTCCTTCCTTGGTGCCTGCCGGGCTTCGGTCAACAAGCGCAACGCCGGGCACTTGCTGCGCCTGGCCACCCTGAGCCAGGGCACCTTGCAGCAATGGCGCGAAGAAGACGGGCTGGACGGCTTCGACTGGAAACGGAACGGCAAGCTGGTGACATTTCGCAGCCATCACACCTTCGAGCACGCTCGCAACAAGGTGCTCGATTGCCTGCAACAGCAAGTGCTGTCGGCGGCCGATTGCACGCGGCTGGAGCCGACCCTGGGGGCCAGGGATTTTGTCGGAGGTATCTACACGCCCAATGAAGAAGTGGCGGACTGTCATGGCTTCTGCCAGCAGTTGGCGGCGCGCCTGCAAGCGTCGGGCCGGTGCCGGTTTGTGCTGGGGCGCAAGGTCACGGGCATCCGCCATGCCAACGGCACCGTACAGGCGATTGAGTTGGGTGACGAGGTGATGCCGGTGCAGCACCTGGTGCTGGCGGCGGGAGTACGCAGCCCCGAGTTGGCCTTGCCGGGCATCGCATTGCCGCTGTATCCGCTCAAGGGCTACAGCCTGAGCGTGCCGATTGGCGCGCAGCACGCCGCGCCGAACATCAGCATCACCGACTATGACCGCAAGATCGTTTACGCGCGGATCGGCGAACAACTGCGGGTGGCGGCGATGGTCGATATCGTCGGCTTCGATAAGGGCCTTGAGCCCAAGCGCCTGGCCCTGATCAAGCGCCAGGCCAGTGAGACGTTCCCCTTGGCCGGCGATTACAGCCAGGCCATCGAATGGGCCGGCATGCGCCCGGCCACCCCCAGCGGCGTGCCGCTGATTGGTGCCAGCGTGTACCGCAACCTGTGGCTCAACCTCGGCCACGGCGCCCTGGGTTTCACCCTGGCCTGCGGCAGCGGCCAGGTGTTGGCCGAACTGATCGGCCAGCACACTCCTTCCATTGATATGCAGGGCCTAGCGCCCCGCGCCGCATAGGACAGCGCAATGACCATCACCCGGATCAACAGCAATAGTCGCCTGTCGGGCGCCGTGACTTTCCAGGACCTGGTGTTCCTTTCCGGCCAGGTGCCGGGCGACGGCCAGGACGTCAGTACCCAGACCCACGAGGTGCTGGCCAAGATTGATGCGCTGCTGGCCGAAGCCGGCAGCGACAAGGATCATCTGCTCAACGCGACGATCTACCTGAAGAACATTCAGGAGGGGTTTGCGCCGATGAATGATGTCTGGTCCGCCTGGCTCACGCCCGGCCAGGCACCGACCCGTACCACCCTGCAGGCGGAACTGGCACGCCCCAGTGTGCTGGTGGAAATCAGCGTCATCGCTGTACGCCGTCCATAACAAGAAAACCAACGGAGAATAACAATGCAAAAAATCACGTTGATCGGCACGGCCCTCGGGCTGTTACTGGCGGCCCAGGCCCAGGCCAATGAAGCGCCGCTGGTGGGCACCCTGGCCAAGGTCGCGAATGCCAAGAGCATCACCCTGGGCTATCGCGATGCGTCGGTGCCGTTTTCCTATGTCGGCGACCACACCGGCAAACCCATGGGCTACTCGGTGGACCTGGCGAGCAAGATTGTCGAGCGCATCCAACAGAAGATCGGCGTGCCCCAGCTCAACGTGAAGTACAACCTGGTCACCTCCCAGACCCGTATTCCGTTGGTGATCAACGGCACCGTCGACCTGGAGTGCGGCTCCACCGGGGTGACGGCCGAGCGGCAGAAGCAGGTGGCGTTTTCCTATGGCTTTATCTACGTCAAGGGCCAGTTGCTCACCGCCAACGACAGCGGTATCCAGCGCTTCGCCGACCTGCGCGGCAAGAACGTGGTGACCACTGCCGGCACCACCAACGAGCGGTTCCTCAAGAGCTACAACCACGAGCACAAGCTGGATATGTCGGTGATCAGCGCCAA
Source organism: Pseudomonas sp. WS 5021 (assembly GCF_012985535.1). NCBI lineage: Bacteria > Pseudomonadati > Pseudomonadota > Gammaproteobacteria > Pseudomonadales > Pseudomonadaceae > Pseudomonas > Pseudomonas sp. WS 5021. Next base: position 566,572 of record NZ_JAAQWP010000003.1, read on the forward strand.
GGATCACGGCGAGGCGTTCCAGATGTTGCAATCGGGCCGGGCCGTGGCGTTCTACATGGACGATGCGTTGCTCTACGGCGAGCGTGCCAAGGCCAAGGACCCGCACAAGTGGGTGGTGGTGGGCGAGGAGCAGTCGCGGGAAATCTACAGCTGCATGGTGCGCAAGGACGACCCGCAGTTTCTGGCGGTGGTCAACGAAACGTTGGGCGAGCTGTACAGCTCGGGGGAAATCAACGGGATCTACCAGCGCTGGTTTGAACAGCCGATCCCGCCGAAGGGATTGAACCTGGAGTTCCCCATGACCAGCGAGCTGAAGGCGATCATTGCCAAGCCGGTGAGTGATCCGGTGGAATAAAACACCCAGCGTGTAGGCGCCGGCTTGCCGGCGATGAGGCCCGCAAGTCTTGCGCAGGCCTTGATGCCGCCATCGCAGGCAAGCCAGCTCCTACAGTTTGATTGGGTTTGCAACGTGGGGTTAGAAGTCGCCCCATAGCTGTTGTGCGACGGCCAGCGCAACTACGGGCGCCGTCTCGGTGCGCAACACCCGCGGCCCCAGGCGTGCGGCGTGGAAGCCAGCGCCTTGCGCGGTCTGGACTTCACCATCGGTCAAGCCACCCTCCGGCCCGATCAAAAACGCCAGGCTCGATGGCTTGGCATGGCTCACCAGCGGCTCGGCCACCGGGTGCAGCACCAGCTTCAAATCCGCCTCGGCCTGTTTCAACCAATCGGCCAGCAACAGCGGTGGGTGAATCACCGGCACCGTAGAGCGGCCGCATTGCTCACAGGCGCTGATTGCGACCTGGCGCCAGTGCAGCAGGCGTTTGTCGGCACGTTCGTCCTTGAGGCGCACTTCGCAGCGCTCGCTGAAGATCGGCGTGATGGCATTGACCCCAAGCTCGGTGGCTTTCTGGATGGCCCAGTCCATGCGCTCGCCACGGGACAGGCCCTGGCCCAGATGAATGTGCAGTGGCGACTCGACCTGGCCGGCGAAGGCTTCGGTCAGTTGCACCGTCACGCGTTTTTTCCCGACTTCCAGCAGGCTGCCGCGAAATTCCTGGCCAGAGCCGTCGAACAGTTGCACGGCATCGCCTTCGTTCATGCGCAGCACGCGGCTGATGTAGTGCGCCTGGGCTTCGGGCAATTCGTGGTCGCCAAGGCTTAGCGGGGTATCGGTGAAAAAACGCGACAGTCTCATTTCTGTTCTCTGCAAATAATGTGTGTGTTGCTATGCAGCGGGAGCGACGGCGTACTGTAGGAGCCGGCGTGCCGGCGATGGAGGTCAACGATAACGAGGGGGCCTGGATGAACGCGGCGCTCTCACGTTTTTCGCCGGCAAGCCGGCTCCTACAGGGGGCTGAGGGTTAGCCGGGGTCGCGAAAGCCTGGGTGGAAGTCCTTGGGCACGGCCACGCTGACTTTGCTGTTGGTGGCGATATCAATGCCCTCGGTGGCCACTTCGGCGAGGAAGTCGATCTGCTCCGGGGTAATCACATACGGCGGCAGGAAATACACCACGCTGCCTAGCGGGCGCAGCAGCGCGCCGCGTTCCAGGGCATGCTCGAACACTTTCAGGCCGCGCCGTTCCTGCCAGGGGTAGGCGGTCTTGGTGGGCTTGTCCTGTACCATCTCGATGGCCAGCACCATGCCGGTCTGGCGCACTTCCGAGACATGGGGGTGGTCTACCAGGTGCGCGGTGGCGGTGGTCATGCGCTGGGCCAGGGCCTTGTTGTTCTCGATGACGTTGTCTTCTTCGAAGATATCCAGGGTCGCCAGGGCTGCCGCACAGGCCAGCGGGTTGCCGGTGTAGCTGTGGGAGTGCAGGAAGGCGCGCAGGGTCGGATAGTCGTCGTAGAAGGCGCTGTACACATCTTCGGTGGTGACCACGGCGGCCAGCGGCAGGTAGCCACCGGTGAGGGCCTTGGACAGGCACAGGAAATCCGGGCGGATGCCCGCCTGCTCACAGGCAAACATGCTGCCGGTGCGGCCGAAACCCACGGCGATTTCATCGTGGATCAGGTGCACGCCATACCGGTCGCAGGCTTCGCGCAGCAGCTTGAGGTACACCGGGTGGTACATGCGCATGCCACCGGCGCCCTGGATCAGTGGTTCGACGATCACGGCGGCGACGCTGTCGTGGTTTTCCGCCAGGGTCTGTTCCATGGCCTGGAACATGGTGCGCGAGTGTTCTTCCCAGCTCATGCCTGCGGGGCGCAGGTAGCAGTCCGGGCTTGGCACCTTGATGGTGTCCAGCAGCAGCGCCTTGTAGGTCTCGGTGAACAGCGGCACATCACCGACCGACATCGCGGCGATGGTTTCGCCGTGGTAACTGTTGGTCAGGGTGACAAAGCGCTTTTTGTTCGGCTGGCCGCGGTTGAGCCAATAGTGAAAGCTCATCTTCAGCGCGACTTCGATGCACGACGAGCCATTGTCGGCGTAGAAGCAGCGGGTCAGGCCTTCGGGGGTGATCTTGACCAGGCGCTCGGACAGCTCGATCACCGGCTGGTGGCTGAAGCCGGCGAGGATCACGTGCTCCAGTTGGTCCACCTGATCCTTGATGCGCTGGTTGATGCGCGGGTTGGCGTGGCCGAACACGTTGACCCACCACGAGCTGACGGCATCGAGGTAGCGCTTGCCTTCGAAGTCTTCCAGCCATACGCCTTCACCGCGCTTGATCGGTACCAGCGGCAGTTGCTGGTGGTCTTTCATCTGGGTGCAGGGATGCCACAGCACCGCCAGATCGCGTTGCATCCACTGGTTGTTCAAGCCCATCTTTTAGTCTCCTCGAAGCGCTGCCGTGACCCGCGCAGGCAAAACAATCGCGCAAGCCTATGCAATGGTGGGCTGTGTCACAACCCATGAACGGTGAATTGGCAGTAAATGCAGGACGGTCTGTCACGTTTGTGCTCAATAGTCCTTAATCCCTAGTTAATTTACTGTTCATAGGCTCAACATCGGATAAATCGATATTTCAAAGCGAAATTTTCGGCTTTATATCGATAGGTAACACGCTAGTCTTGGACACGGCTCTTACAGGATTTGGGGAATGCAACTACGAAACACATCGGCCCGCTACGGCTGGGTCAGCATTGTTATCCACTGGAGTGTGGCCCTGGTGGTGTTTGGCCTGTTCGCGCTGGGCCTGTGGATGGTCGGCCTCGACTACTACAGCCTATGGCGCAAAGATGCACCGGACTTGCACAAAAGCATTGGTATTACGTTGTTTGCGGTGATGTTGGTGCGCATTGTCTGGCGCCTGCTCAGCCCACCACCGCCGCCACTGGCCAGCTATAGCCGCATGACCCGGATCGGCGCGGCGTTTGGCCACGCGTTCCTGTATCTCGGGCTGTTTGCCGTGATGATTGCCGGCTACCTGATTTCCACCGCAGACGGTGTCGGGATCCCGGTGTTTGGCCTGTTTGAAATTCCTGCCGTGGTTTCCGGTCTACCGGACCAGGCAGACGTAGCTGGGCTGGTGCATTTGTACCTGGCCTGGGTACTGGTGGTGTTTGCCGGCCTGCATGGCGTGGCCGCGTTGAAGCACCACTTCATTGATCGTGACGCGACCCTGGTTCGTATGCTGGGGCGCAAAGCCTGATGTTCAACCTCGACTCACAAGGAATAGAAAGCATGTTGAAAAAGACTCTCGCCGCTCTGGCAATTGGTTCTGCTCTGCTGTCTGCTGGTCAGGTGATGGCTGCTGATTACAAGATCGACAAGGAAGGCCAGCATGCCTTCATCGATTGGAAAATCAGCCACCTGGGCTACAGCTACATCCACGGTACCTTCAAGGACTGGGATGGTACGTTCAGCTGGGATGCCGCCAAGCCTGAAGCGAGCAAAATCGCCGTCGACGTGAAAACCGCCAGCCTGTGGTCCAACCACGCTGAACGTGACAAGCACATCGCCAGCAAGGACTTCCTGGACGTTGGCAAGTTCGCCGATGCCAAGTTCGTTTCGACCGCAGTTAAACCAACCGGCGAAAAAACTGCTGACGTGACCGGCGACCTGACCTTCCACGGTGTGACCAAGCCTGTGACCTTCAAGGCCACGTTCAACGGTGAAGGCAAGGATCCGTGGGGCGGCGAACGTGCTGGCTTCAACGCCAAGACTACGCTGAACCTGAATGACTTCGGCATCAAAGGCCCAGGCCCGACTTCCCAGACCGTGGACCTGGACATCTCGCTGGAAGGTGTCAAAGCGAAGTAAATTCGCAGGCTGCATAAAAAACCGGATCGTGAGATCCGGTTTTTTTCAGCCTGGAATACGGTCAATGTAGGAGCTGGCTTGCCTGCGATAGCGGCAGGTCAGCCACCTGCGATGCAGGCTGAAATCCCGTCATCGCAGGCAAGCCAGCTCTCACAGTTGATCGATGTCGAGTCCAAAAAAATGCCCCGGATCTTTCGATTCGGGGCATTTTTATGGCGCTTTGAAAATCAGCGGTTGCGGGTCAGCAACGCTGGTTTTTCACCACGAGGGCGGCCTGGCAGTTGATCCAACTGCTCAGGTGTCGGGAAGCGATCGCTTTTCGACTCCTTGTGGATGATCTTCGGCGTGGTGCCGCTGCGCGGGTTCTGCACGGCAGGTTCCGAGGCGCGTGGCTGCTCATCACGCGCAGGGCGGCGGTTGCGCGACTCTTCGCGACGGGCCTGGCCGTCACGCGGAGCGCCGTTGCGCGGGCCATTGCGCTTGGCAGGCGGGGTGCCAGTGGTGGCGCCGTTGCTGCTGCGTGGACCGTTCTGGCGACCCTGCGGCTGGCCGCCGGTGCGCGGAGCACCTGCACCAGCGCCCGGTGCCGGGGCACCTGGGCGGCGACCACGGCCTTGGGCCGGCTTGGCCTGGGGCACGTAGTCGACGCGGTTGCCGAAGTTATCCACGTCGTCGTCGAGGAACTCGTCCGGTGCGCGGTCGGCTGCGGCGCGTGGCGGCTGGCTCGGCTGGCGCTGTTCGCGGGCCGGGGTGCCTTCACGGGGCTTTTGCTCACGGGCTGGGCGTTCGCCACGGCCGTTGGTAGGCGCCTTGTCCTTGCCGCCCTTGTCCTTGCCTTTGTCGCGACGACCACCGCCACCACCGCCGCCGTTCGGGCCATCGCCCTTGGGACCACGTGGGTTGCGTGGGTTACGCACATCCGGCCGCTCGCGCACTTCCGGTTTTTCGGCTTCTACGGTGCTGGCATCGAAGCCCATCAGGTCGCCGTCGGCGATTTTCTGCTTGGTCATGCGCTCGATGCTTTTCAGCAGTTTCTCTTCATCCGGGGCGACCAGGGAAATGGCCTCGCCCGAACGACCGGCACGGCCAGTACGGCCGATACGGTGCACGTAGTCTTCATCGACGTTTGGCAGCTCGAAGTTGACCACGTGCGGCAGTTGGTCGATATCCAGGCCGCGGGCGGCGATATCGGTGGCCACCAGGATCCGTACGGAGCCGGCCTTGAAGTCGGCCAGGGCCTTGGTCCGCGCGTTCTGGCTCTTGTTGCCGTGGATGGCGACGGCGGTGAGGCCGTGCTTGTCCAGGTACTCGGCCAGGCGGTTGGCGCCGTGCTTGGTGCGGGTGAACACCAGCACCTGTTCCCAGGCGCCAGCGGTGATCAGGTGGGCCAGCAGCGAGCGCTTGTGGCTGGCCGGCAAGCGGAATACCCGTTGCTCGATACGCTCGACCGTGGTGTTGGGCGGCGTGACCTCGATGCGCTCGGGGTTGTGCAGCAGCTTGCCGGCGAGGGCGGTGATGTCGTTGGAGAACGTTGCCGAGAACAGCAGGTTCTGACGCTTGGCCGGCAGGCGCGCGAGGACTTTCTTCACGTCATGGACAAAGCCCATGTCGAGCATACGGTCGGCTTCGTCCAGCACGAGGATTTCCACGTGGGACAGATCGACGCTGCCTTGGCCGCACAGGTCGAGCAAACGACCAGGGCAGGCGACCAGCACGTCAACCCCGCGGGACATGGCCTGAACCTGTGGGTTCATGCCGACGCCGCCGAAGATGCAGGCGCTGACGAACTTCAGGTCGCGAGCGTACAGCTTGAAGCTGTCATGCACTTGTGCGGCGAGTTCGCGGGTAGGGGTCAGGACCAGTACGCGGGGTTGGCGCGGGCCGTGACGCTGGGATTTGTCCGGGTGACCGTTGGGGAACAACCGCTCCAGAATCGGGAGGGCGAAGCCGCCGGTTTTACCAGTACCTGTCTGAGCCGCGACCATCAGGTCGCGACCTTGCAACACGGCGGGAATAGCCCGCTGTTGCACCGGAGTAGGCTCGGTATAGCCCGCTGCCTCGATGGCGCGGACTAAAGCCTCGGAGAGACCGAGGGAAGCAAAGGACATGAGTAATCCTGTTTGTAGTTAGGGCTTGGCCCAAAGGGATAATCTTGCCGGGCGCGAATGGCGTTTAGAGGAACGCAACCCCGTCCGGTCCTGCTGGGGCTGGCAGGCACTCCAATGGCTCGCGCGGGCTGCAAAGCTGCGCAGTAGCGGGGTTGGATGCCTGTGATACGACCACAGCGGCCGGGCGTAAGCCTGGCGGAAAGGCCGGAGTATAACAGAGCATTCACTGCGCGCTGCTTTCCTGCTGCTCAACGGTGTCGTCCAGCAGCGGCGACGGGGCTATCTGGGTCCCGGCGCCGGCATATTTGGCACTCAGGGCCGCGTAAGCGGGCTCTTGCTTGAAACGTTTGAGCTCGGCGCCAAAACGCTGGACCAGCAGGTCCATGCCCGCGCCACGGCGTACGGCGAGGAATTGTTTCTGGCTGCTGATCACCGGCGGCGCCTGGGTGACCTGGTGCTCCAGGCCCAATTCCTTGAGCACATGCTGGCCGACCCGGCGGTCGGTGATCACCAGATCGATCCGGCCACGGGCCAATTTGCCGAAGTTAGCCTCATGGCTGGGGGCCGGTTCGCGGGTAAACAGCGTGGATTCGCTGAACCCGGCGCTATACAGGTAACCGGGGGAGGTGCCGATGGTCAGCCCTTTGAGGTCATCCAGGGTCTGGAACGGATGCGGGCGCTGGTTGGCGTAGAACATCACAAACTCAACCTGGGACAACGGTTCGCTGGGGTAAAGCAGCGCGGCGTCGCGTTCGTGGCTGTGGAAAATATCCAGTGCGCCGTCCGCCAGGCCTTGGTCGAGCATGGCCAGGCAGCGTTTCCAGGGCAGGAACTGCCACTGCACCTCGATCCCCAGGCGCTGGAACACGATGACGGTAGTCTCGTAGTCGAGCCCGCGCATCTGGCCGTTTTCTTCGTAGACGTAAGGTGCCCAGGGCTCGGTGACAATGCGCAGTTTCTCGCCGTGGGCGGTCAGGCTCAGGCAAGTGAAAAGAACAGCGCTCAACAGCTGGAGAATGACGGGCATACCCTGAGGTTACGACTGTCTCAGGTTAAAGAGAAGCTCTGGATCGGGGATCTTCAGGCGGCAAACCTGAACTTTTATTGCGCCGCCGAGCCGGGAAGGAATCCTGGCCGGCGGTACAAAGGGGGCAGCCTCAGCGTGGCAGCTTGAGGTTGTTCCAGATCGCCAGGCTCGGGTCAGCCTGGTTCAGGGTGTAGAAGTGCAGCCCCGGTGCGCCACCTTGCAGCAAGGTTTCGCACATTTCACTGATGACCTGCTCGCCGAAGGCCTGGATGCTCTTGACGTCATCGCCGTAGGCTTCCAGCTGCTTGCGTACCCAGCGTGGGATTTCTGCACCGCAGGCGTCAGAGAAGCGCGCCAGCTTGCTGTAGTTGGTGATCGGCATGATGCCCGGCACGATCGGGATGTTCACGCCCAGGGCCTGCACGCGCTCGACGAAGTAGAAGTAGCTGTCGGCGTTGAAGAAGTACTGGGTGATCGCACTGTTGGCGCCGGCATTGGCCTTGCGCACGAAGTTGTTGAGATCGTCTTCGAAGTTGCGCGCTTGCGGGTGCATTTCCGGATAAGCAGCCACTTCGATATGGAAGTGATCGCCGGTTTCTTCACGGATGAAGCTCACCAGGTCATTGGCGTAGCGCAGCTCGCCGCTGGCCATGCCCATGCCGGACGGCAGGTCACCGCGCAAGGCGACGATACGCTTGATGCCGGCGGCCTTGTATTGGGTCAGCAGGCCGCGCAGGTCGTCCTTGCTGTCGCCCACGCACGACAGGTGCGGCGCGGCAGGCACCTTGGCCTCGCTTTCCAGCTGCAGCACGGTGTTGATCGTACGATCACGGGTCGAGCCGCCTGCGCCGTAGGTGCAGGAGAAGAAATCGGGGTTGTAGCTGGCCAACTGCTTGGCAGTCGCCATCAACTTTTCATGCCCAGCATCGGTCTTGGTCGGGAAGAACTCGAAGCTGTAGCGACGGTCTTGGGACATGGTAATACCCTTGAAAACTCATAAAACCGGAAGACATACACCGTCAATGTGGGAGCGGGCTTGCTCGCGAAAGCGGTGTGCCAGTCGTTACTGCTTCGACTGACACTGCGCATTCGCGAGCAAGCCCGCTCCCACACAAGCCCGCCCCAGCAGGGAGAGAGCCGGTTACTTAGTAGCGGTAGGCGTGCGGCTTGAACGGGCCTTCGACGGTCACGCCGATATAGTCGGCCTGGGTCTTGGTCAGTTGCGTCACGACGCCGCCGAAGCCGCGGACCATTTCCAGGGCCACTTCTTCGTCGAGTTTCTTCGGCAGTACTTCCACGGTCAGGCGCTCGGCTTTCTGGGCTGGCGACAGGTCGGCGTACTTCTGGCCGAACAGGAAGATCTGCGCCAGTACCTGGTTGGCGAACGAGCCATCCATGATGCGGCTTGGGTGGCCAGTGGCGTTGCCCAGGTTAACCAGGCGGCCTTCGGCCAGCAGGATCAGGTAGTCGTCGTTCTGTGGGTCGAAATCACCACTGCCCGTACGGTGAACCTTGTGTACCTGAGGCTTGACCTCTTCCCATGCCCAGTTCTTGCGCATGAAAGCGGTGTCGATTTCGTTGTCGAAGTGCCCGATGTTGCACACCACGGCGCGCTTTTTCAGGGCCTTGAGCATGTTCGCATCGCAGACGTTGACGTTACCGGTGGTGGTCACGATCAGGTCGATCTTGCCCAGCAGGGCCTTGTCGATGCTGGCTTCGGTGCCGTCGTTCTGGCCGTCGATGAACGGCGAGACCACTTCGAAACCGTCCATGCAGGCTTGCATGGCGCAGATCGGGTCGACTTCGGAGACCTTGACGATCATGCCTTCCTGGCGCAGGGACTGGGACGAACCCTTGCCCACGTCACCGTAGCCGATCACCAGGGCTTGCTTGCCCGACAGCAGGTGGTCGGTGCCGCGCTTGATCGCATCGTTGAGGCTGTGACGGCAGCCGTACTTGTTGTCGTTCTTGCTCTTGGTCACCGAGTCGTTGACGTTGATGGCCGGGATTTTCAGCTCGCCCTTGGCCAGCATGTCCAGCAGGCGGTGTACGCCGGTGGTGGTCTCTTCGGTCACACCGTGGACGCGGTCGAGAATCTGCGGGTACTTCTTGTGCAGCAGCTCGGTCAGGTCGCCGCCGTCGTCGAGGATCATGTTGGCATCCCAAGGCGCGCCATCTTTCAGGATGGTTTGCTCCAGGCACCACTCGTACTCTTCTTCGGTCTCGCCTTTCCAGGCGAAGACAGGGATGCCGGCAGCGGCGATGGCAGCAGCGGCCTGGTCCTGGGTCGAGAAGATGTTGCAGGACGACCAGCGCACTTCGGCACCCAGGGCAACCAGGGTTTCGATCAGCACGGCAGTCTGGATGGTCATGTGGATGCAGCCGAGAATCTTCGCGCCCTTGAGCGGCTGCTCAGCGGCGTACTTGCGGCGCAGGCCCATCAGGGCAGGCATTTCGGATTCGGCGATAAAGGTTTCGCGACGGCCCCAGGCAGCGAGGGACATATCGGCGACTTTGTAGTCGGTAAAACCTGCAGGCGTGATTACAGCGCTCATGAAGAGCCTCCATTCGTAGTGTGCGAATGGGCGCCGTTGTGCGTTTAGTATCCAACCAGGACAACCCGGCTGGGCAACGCCCCATCCGAGCCTGACAGGCCAGGGCCTGCTGCAGCGCCCCTCGGACAGGTGGCGGGAGAACGGTATCAATCACAGATGACCGTTTTGAAACGGTGGCGATTATAGCCGCCTGCGCCTGACTTCCCAAGCCTTTCTGTCGGGGTCATGAAGATCGCTCATGACACTGATAGGCAATGGCTCATAGAGCTTGGGCCGGCGCTCTGCCATGATGTTGGCCATCATTTCGCAAGACGCTTTGGAGTGAACATGAACTTCCACACCCGCAAATGGGTAAAACCCGAAGACCTCAACCCCAACGGCACCCTGTTCGGTGGCAGCCTGCTGCGCTGGATCGACGAAGAAGCGGCGATCTACGCCATCGTTCAACTGGGCAACCAGCGCGTGGTGACCAAGTACATTTCCGAGATCAATTTTGTCAGCGCCTCGCGCCAGGGCGACATCATCGAGCTGGGCATCACCGCCACCGAGTTTGGCCGCACCTCCATCACCCTGACCTGTGAAGTGCGCAACAAAATCACGCGCAAGAGCATCCTCACCGTAGAAAAAATGGTCTTCGTCAACCTCGGCGAAGACGGCCTGCCGGCACCTCATGGTCGTACCGAGATCAAGTACGTCAAAGACCAGTTCCAGGACGACAGCGAGTAACCCTCCGTATAAGCAAGTGGCCATTGAACGCTGGTGATGACTGGCAGGTCGTACCTGAACATCGTCACCCAACGTTCAGGTACGCCCATGGCCACGCAAAAAGACGGCAAGACTCCCAACCTGTCGCAGGAAGAACAGCAGGATGTGGACAAGAACCAGCCACCCCGGGCGGCGGTGCTGCATGAAATCATCCGCACCCAGGGCGACCAGGAGCTGGAGCGCAGCGTAGCGGCGCTGTGGTGGTCGGCACTGGCCGCCGGCCTGACCATGGGCCTGTCATTGATGGCCATGGGGCTGCTCAACTCACGCCTGCCCGACGGCGAAGGCTTCAAGGTGATTGCCAGCTTTGGCTACTGCGCAGGCTTTCTCGCAGTGATCCTCGCGCGCCAGCAACTGTTCACCGAAAACACCCTGACCGCCGTGCTGCCGGTGATGAGCAAGCCGACCCTGGGCAATGCCGGGCGCCTGTTGCGGCTGTGGACGGTGGTGCTGGTGGGCAACCTCTGCGGCACCTTGCTGGTGGCTTATGTGATGCTGCACCTGCCGATCTTCGACACCAAGACCGACCAGGCCTTCCTCGAAATCGGGCGCAAGATCATGGAAAACGATACGGGCCAGATGTTCGCCAAGGGCATCGTCTCCGGCTGGATGATCGCCACCATGGTGTGGATGATCCCGTCCATGGAAAGCGCCAAGATGTGGATCATTATCCTGATCACCTACCTGATGGCCTTGGGCGACTTCACCCACATCGTCGTCGGTTCGGCGGAAGTGTCCTACCTGGTATTTGCCGGCGAGCTACCGTGGAAGGACTTCTGGCTGGTATTTGCCGGGCCGACCCTGGCGGGCAATATCATCGGCGGCAGCTTTATCTTTGCGTTGATCAGCCATGCGCAGATTCGCAGCGAAGGCAGCCTGCCGGGCAAAAAGGCGGCGGACCCGAGGCATCCGCAGCGGATCGACAAGGATCAGTGAGGCCAGTGTGTGCCAGCGCGGTATTTGGTATATGTATGTGCTGACACATCACGAATCACTTACAGGAGGTTCCATTGCTTGCGACAGTCTTGGTACTGATAGCGGCACTGTTGCATGCGACGTGGAACACCTTGATCAAATTCAGCGGCGAACGCCTGTTGGTGATCGCCTGCATGGACAGCGTTGCGCTGCTGTTTGTGCTACTGGCGGTAGGATTTGTGTCGCTGCCGCCCTTGGAAATCTGGCCGTGGATCATCGCCTCGGCGCTGTTCGAGTTGCTCTACCGCTACCTGCTGATCCAGGCCTACCGCGTCGGTGACCTGGGGTTGGTGTATCCGCTGATGCGCGGCTTATCGCCGCTGGTGGTGCTGGCGTTGACCCTGGTGTTTGCCGGGGAGGTACTCAGTACCCAGCAGATTGTCGGCATCCTGCTGATCCCGCTCGGCATGTTGTGCCTGTTGTGGCATGGCGGTGGTGGGGATCGGTTGCCATGGTCGATGTTGCCGGTGGTGGCGCTGATCGGCCTGTGCATTGGCTGCTACACCTTCCTCGATGGTCAGGCGTTGCGGCGCTGGTCGCACCCATTGGACTACCTGGTCTGGGTGACCCTGCTCAGCGCCTGGCCGTTTCCATTGTTGGCCATGGTGCGCAAGCGTGCGGCGTTCAGCCTGTTCTGGCGCACACAATGGCGGTTGGGGTTGAGCGTGGGTTTGTGCGTGTTGTTGAGCTACGCTCTGGTGCTTTGGGCCATGCAGTTGGGCTCGATTGCCGAGGCCGCCGCGCTGCGGGAAGTCAGCGTGATCCTGGTGGTGTTGTTCGGCATGCGTTACCTGAAAGAACCTTTCGGCCGCTCCCGGCTCTTAGCCTGTGGGTTGGTACTGATCGGCATGCTCGTGATGAAACTCTAACCAGCGGATAAAACTAAAAAAGGAATGAGTGATGACTGTCGCTTTCTGGTGTGTGTTGATCGCAATTTTTCTGCCTTACCTGTGTACCGGCGTGGCCAAGTTCAGTGGTGGCAAGTTCGGCCCCCGGCAGAACCATGACCCCCGGGCCTTCCTCGAAACCCTCGAAGGCTTCGCCAAGCGCGCCCATAGTGCACAGCTCAACAGCTTCGAAGTGACCCCGGCGTTTGCCGCTGCGGTGATCATTGCCCACCTGGCCGGCAACGCGGAACTGGTGACCATCAACGTACTGGCGGTGCTGTTTATCACCAGCCGCCTGCTGTACATCATCTGCTACCTGGCGGACTGGGCGATCTTGCGTTCGCTGGTGTGGTTCGTGGGCATGGCGTTGATTGCGAGTTTCTTCTTCGTCTCGATCTAAGGCACGCAGCCAGCCCTTGTGGGAGCTGGCTTGCCAGCGATGACGCCAGCACGTGCACCCGCGATGTCGGATTTCAAACCGCCATCGCCGGCCAGCCGGTTCCTACAAAGGCGCATCCGGCACTTGAGGCAGCGCCGTACCCTTGGGCCACAACATCCAGATCTGGCCCTGCTGCTTCATGTTCCCGGCCAACTCGCCCGCCGCATCACCGGTGCCCCAGAACAGGTCCGCACGTACCTCGCCGACAATCGCGCCGCCGGTATCCTGGGCCGCTACCGGCCGTACGACCGGCGCGCCATCGGGGCGGGTGGTCGACAGCCACAACAGGCTGCCCAGCGGGATGACCTTGCGGTCCACGGCCACGCTGTAGCCGGCGGTCAGCGGCACGTTCAGCGAGCCGCGCGGGCCTTCATTGCTGTCGGGGCGGGTGCTGAAGAAGACGTAGCTGGGGTTGCTCGCCAACAGTTCCGGGATCCGCTCAGGATGGGCCTTGGCCCAGGCACTGATCGCGCCCATGCTCACTTCGTCTTTCTTCAACTCGCCTTGCTCCACCAGCCAGCGGCCGATAGGGCGATACGGGAAGCCGTTCTGGTCGGCATAGCCCACGCGCAGTTGACGACCGTCAGCCAGCTGGATGCGGCCAGAGCCCTGGATTTGCAGAAATTGCAGGTCCATCGGGTGGGTCAGCCAGGCAATTGGCTTGGCACTGGAGCCTTGCTGGTTGATGGTACCGGCATCGTCATAGGGCTTGAGTACCCGGCCTTCCAGGCGCCCGCGCAGGCGTTTGCCCTTGAGTTCGGGGTAGATGCTTTCCAGGTTGACGATGATCAGGTCGTCCGGCACCCCAAACACCGGCACGTGGGCGGTCTTGGTTTCGGTGAGGCTGCCCGGGTAGACCGGTTCGTAATAGCCTGTGATTAGGCCATTGGGCGTGTTGTCCGCCGAGCGCAAGCCATAGACGTCCAACTGCTGCTTGAGGAAACCACGGATATCCCCGGCATTGCCGGGCACATTGACCGCTGCAGCGCAGGTGGCGCTCCACACCGGGTCGTTCTTCAAGCGTTGGCAGGCGCTGCGCCAGGATTCGAAGCCAGCTTGCAGGTCGCTGTCCGAAACCACCGGCAGGTCTTCCCAAGTGGCACTGGCGTAGGTCGCCACGGCATGGGGTTTTTCTGGCTCAGGTTTGGGTGCCGGAGCGTTGCCGCCGTCGCATCCGGCGAGTAGTGCGATCATCGGCAGAGCCCATGCCAGCCGGCGGCTCCAGGGGTTAAACAGGTTATTCATGCAAGTAATTCCCAAGGCGATTGCCTGCGCAGGGTGCGGCGCAAGCATCCATATTATTAATAGGGCTATTGGTCTTTGCGGGCGGGGCGAGGATACTGGCCGCCGTTTCCCGTGACCCTGAGCCATCATGACTTTTAAAAAACTGACTGTTGTATTGCTGGCCTGCCTGACGCTGACCGCTTGCGGTGGCGTTGACCCGAACTCGCCATTGGGCCAGCGCAAGGCCATCTTCAAGCAGATGCTCAAGACGGGCGAAGACCTGGGCGGCATGCTGCGTGGCCGCATCCCGTTCGACGGGGCCAAATTTGCCGAAGGTGCGGTCAAGCTTGACGCTTTGTCCCATGAGCCGTGGAAGCACTTTCCAACGGTGCGCGAAGAAGATCACACCAGCGCCAAGGACGACGTATGGCAAAAACAGGCCCAGTTCCAGGAACTGGCGCGCAACCTTGAGGCGGCCACCGGTGAATTGGTGATCGCCAGCCAGGTGCAGCCTTACAAAGCCAGTGACCTGAAGCCTGCGGTGCAGAAAGTCGAAGATGCCTGCAGCGCCTGTCATAAGCAGTTTCGCGACCATTGAGGCTCGATTGGCTGCGCCTTACTTGTCCAGGTCGTCGAGAGCTTGCTGCAACTCTTTGCGCGATTCGGCGAGCTTGTCCTTACGCTTGTTGATCTTCTCGGAGTCGCCCTTTTTCATGGCCTTGTCGAGGTCGGCCTGACGGCGGCTGACTTCGTGCTTGGCGTCCAGCACCTTGTTCTCGCGTTCCTTTTTCAGGGAGGCATCGGTGCAGTGGGCGGTGACTTCGCTCAAGGCTTTTTCCAGGCCGGCTTGTTGCTCACTGTTGCCGTGGGCCTTGGCTTGTTCGATCTGCAGGCTGATGGCCTGGCGCTTGGCGGCGCAACCGGTCAGTTGCGGGGCTGTCTCGGCAGCCAGCAATGGCGTGGCGAGGAAGCTGGTAACGGTCAACAGGGCAAGCGGTGCAAGAAATTTCATGGAAACTCCAAAGTAAACAGATCGTTGTAAGGTGGGCAGGATGATTTCTGCTGGCACCGATTAAATTGGCGGGTCGAGACTAAAAGCCATCTATCCCGGCAGCCCGCAGTGTTTCACTCATAGCCACCACCTGGGGGTCGCGAAAAAAGGCGCTCAATTGCGCCGCGCGCCCCGGGCCGATTCCTGCTTCGGCCTGCCAGGCTTGAGTGTCTCGCGCAGCCAGGGCATGCCAGCCGCCCGCCAGGTTATTGCGGGCGGTAGGTGGAACCCCAAGCGCCATCAGCCATTGCGCGAACGGTCGCTGGCGCGCCACTTGCAGGCTCGCAAGCAGGCGCGCACTGCTGCGGTCGCCGAATCCGTCAATGGTAGCAAGCTCTGTCTCATCAAGGTTCAACCAATCCACCAAACCACTGATTTGCCCGGCCTGGATCAAGCTATTCCAGGTCTCGCGGCCAATGTGTGGCAGGTCCAGCCCTTGCTTACCGCTGAGCCAGGTCAGCCGGGCCAGCAGTTGCTCCTCGCAGGCCGGGGCCAATTGCCAGCAGCTCAGGTGATGGAAATTGCTGGCTACCGGCACCGCGACATCGACCCGTGGATAGCTGCGCAGGATGACCTGGTCGAGCCTTGGGATCACCTGGCCGGCGAGGCTGATGGACACCTGGTCGCCTGGGCGGATATCCAATTCCTGCCAGCGCTTCAAGGAGCCGATGCTGACGCGTTTGATCTGACGGTCGTCGAGCAGCACCGGGTCCAGTTCCAGGATCGGAGTGATACGGCCGGTGCGGCCGATTTTGAACTGCACATGGCGAACATGGGCCAGGGCTTTGATGACCGGGTATTTCCAGGCAACAGCCCAATACGGCGTACTGGCCTGCCAGCGTTCGGCCGGGGCGCGCTGGCTGTGGTGCAGCACCACGCCATCAGTGGCGAAGGGCAATGGATGTTCATGCCAGAAAGTTCGCCAGTGCCGTGCCTGTTCGAAGGTGTCGATGGGCTGGCTGTAACGCTGGCTATCGCCAAAACCCCAGCGTGCGAGGCTGTCCAACTGCTGCTTGAGGTCCGCCGGCCCATGGGGCCAGGCCCAGACAAACAGGCCGATACCTGCGGCGTCGGCGTCACTCAGGTGTTGGCGGTTCATCAGCCCGGAGACTTTACTGCGGGCATTCATGCCGCCCGTCTCCCCTTGTATGTGGGCGCCCAGGCGCCAATACAGCTCGCCCTGCAAGAGCAGGTCGATGGCCTCGGGCAGCTGTTGCACGATGCCTGGAATGTTGCGGGCCGAGGCGGTCCAGTCCTGGCCGAACAGGCCGTCGCCGCGGCTGATGACCTGGGCCAGGCGCCCTGCGCGATAGACCAGGGTCACCGCCACACCATCGACCTTGGGTTGTACCCACAGGTCGCGGCGTGTGCTGATCCAGTCTGCCACGGCGCGGTCGTTGACCAGCTTCTCAAGGCCTGTATGCGCGACTGGGTGGGCAACAGTGCCGCGCGCGCTGGACAGGGGGTTGTCGGCAGATGACGGTGCCTGTGCGAAGCAACCCCGCCATTGCTCCAGGCGTATGCGGGCCTGATCGTAGAGCTCGTCGCTGATCAGGGATTGGCCGAGCCGATGGTAACTGTCATCCCACAGGCCGATTTGCCGTTGCAGGGCGGTTATTTCGTCCTGGGCCTTGTTCACTGGCCAGTCCGGGCAGCCCTGCGCCCAGGCGATGAGAGGGAAGAGCATCAACAGCAGGTAGGTCAGCAGGCGTGGCGGCATCATGAGCATCCTTGCTCTGAAGGGGGGGCCAGCCTAAAGCAGGCAGACGCCCATAAAAAAGCCCCGCAGGTGCGAGGCTTTTTACCGGGTGTTTCTGCTTACTTGAACAGACCGCCCAGGGCTTTCACGGTGTCGTTGCTGTCTGCCTTGGCCTGCTGCTTTTGCGAGGCTTCGTCGAGCTTGCCCTGGGACTCGCCGACTTTTTTGCAACCTTTGTTTACCTGATCCAGTGCAGCCTGCATGGCCTTCACTTTCAGGTCTTCGCCATTGGCTTTGGCGGCATCGACCTTGGCTTGCAGCTCCTGGCTCTGTTTTTCGCAGTTGCCGGTTGCGCCGCCCAACTGGGAAGTCAGGGCGCCAGTCAGGCCGCTCAGGTCAGCGGCTTGCACTGGCAGGGCGAACAGGCTGAACAGGACGGCGGCAGGGGCGAACGTGGAAATACGCATGAAAAACCTCAATGTTCGATTGCCTGCGCACTTGGCTGTCCCGAGCGGGCGCAATGCAATATCCAATGTGGTTGAGCGCTCGGGAGGGCGCGGATTCTAGTGGGCCATCATTTTGCCTGCAAGGTTTGGATCCAATAAATGTGAACTATTTGCCAGGTTCGCCGTCGCGTGCTCATCGGCGCCTGTAAAAAAGCGCAACAAAAAGCCCCGCCGGGAATACCCGGCGGGGCCTTGGGTGCTACATGCTGCGATTACAGGCCGGCAGCGCTGCGCAGGTCGTCGGCGCGGTCGGTTTTTTCCCAGGTGAACGTGGTGAAGGTGTCGTCGCCGACGGTCTTCTGTTCAGGGGTACGGCCGAAGTGGCCGTAGGCCGCGGTTTCCTGGTACATCGGGTGCAGCAGGTCGAGCATGGTGGTGATTGCGTACGGACGCAGGTCGAAAATCTCACGCACCAGCTTGACGATCTTGTCGTCGCTGATCTTGCCGGTGCCGAAGGTGTTCAGCGAGATCGACGTAGGCTGGGCCACACCAATGGCGTAGGACACCTGAATCTCGCAGCGTTCGGCCAGGCCGGCGGCAACGATGTTCTTGGCCACATAACGACCGGCGTAGGCGGCCGAGCGGTCAACCTTGGATGGATCCTTGCCGGAGAACGCGCCACCGCCGTGACGGGCCATGCCGCCGTAGCTGTCGACGATGATCTTGCGACCTGTCAGGCCGCAGTCGCCTACCGGGCCACCAATGATGAACTGGCCGGTCGGGTTGATATGGAACTGGGTGTCCTTGGTCAGCAGCTCGGCAGGCAGCACGTGCTTGA
This sequence comes from Pseudomonas sp. WS 5021, assembly GCF_012985535.1. Lineage (NCBI taxonomy): Bacteria > Pseudomonadati > Pseudomonadota > Gammaproteobacteria > Pseudomonadales > Pseudomonadaceae > Pseudomonas > Pseudomonas sp. WS 5021. The sequence goes on from NZ_JAAQWP010000003.1 coordinate 584,791, forward strand.
CGATCAGCTCCATCACGCCTTCGCGCAGGTCTTTGTAGGAGACTTCCGGGTTGTGCTGGGTCGACAGCACCACGGCGTCGATGCCCACCACTTTGCCGCCTTCGTAACGGCAGGTCACCTGGGACTTGGCGTCCGGGCGCAACCAAGGCAGCAGGCCGGATTTACGGGCTTCGGCCTGGCGCTTGACCAACTGGTGGGAGAAGGTGATCGGCGCAGGCATCAGTACGTCGGTTTCGTTGCTGGCGTAGCCGAACATCAGGCCCTGGTCGCCGGCGCCCTGGTCTTCTGGCTTGGCACGGTCCACACCCTGGTTGATGTCGGGCGACTGCTTGCCGATGATGTTCATCACGCCGCAGGTCGCGCCGTCGAAGCCGACGTCGGAGCTGGTGTAGCCGATGTCGGTGATCACGTCACGGACGATCTGCTCCAGGTCGACCCAGGCCGACGTGGTGACTTCACCGGCGATGATCGCCACGCCCGTTTTCACCAGCGTCTCGCACGCCACGCGGGCGAACTTGTCTTCAGCAATGATGGCGTCCAGCACCGCATCAGAAATCTGGTCGGCGATTTTGTCCGGATGCCCTTCAGACACGGACTCGGAGGTGAAAAGGGAATATTCGCTCATCTCGATGTTTTCCTGATATTTACCGATGGTGAGTGTCGCCAGTTGGCCGCTGAAAGTGGCGGACCTGAATCTGGAAACCATTACGTAAGCCTACATAGAGGCTTTCCCCGGGAACGAGTCCCGCAGCGGTGGCCCAACGGGCCAGATCGTCCTGTTCAAACCCCAACCATAGATCACCGCAGGCCTCCCTGGCCCAACTCTGGTTGTGGCTGCATAAATCGGTTACCAAAAGACTGCCGCCCGGTTGCAGCAAACCGGCCATTTGTTTGAGGGCATCGGCCGGGGCGGCGAAATGGTGCAAGACCATGTTCAGCACCACGCAATCGGCTTGCAGCCCTACATCATTCAAGGCATCGGCCAGCCGCAGGCTGACGTTGCCCAAGTGCTCGCGTTCGCACAGCTGGCGCGCCAGTTCCAGCATGGCCGGGCTGTTGTCCAGCGCCGTCACCTGGTGGAAGCGGCGTGCCAGGTCTGGCAGGAACCCGCCATCGCCCGGGCCGACTTCCAGCGCCGTGGCAGCCTGGCTGAAGCCCAGTTTGTCGAGCAGCGCCAACACGCTTTCGCGGTATTGAGGCAGCCCGGCAATCAGGTCCTGCTGGGCGCGAAACTTGTCCGCCACCCGTGAGAAAAAGTCCTGGCTGGCGGCGGCGCGTTGCCCGTGGACCTGTGCGATCCGCGATTGGACGTCAGCCGGCAGGGCCAGGTTGTCCACTTCGTCGAGCAATGCAGCGTGCAGCTTGCCACCCAGCAAGTCGGTGTGGGGCAGGGCGCGACGGTAAAAAATCGCGTTGCCTTCACGGCGGGTGGCCACCAGGTCAGCCTGGGCCAGCACTTTCAGGTGATGGCTCATGCCGGACTGGCCAATGGCAAAGATCCGTGCCAGTTCCAATACGCCAAACGAGTCGTTGGCCAGGGCGCGCAGTACATTCAGGCGCAGCGGATCGCCGCCGGCCTTGCACAGGGCCGCCAGCTCATCGCAGTCGTCGGGGCGAATGGAAGGCGCAGGTAAGTTCATAAGGCCAGCAGTCTAGTGATGAGGTCAAATCCTCGCAAGGCCAATATCAAAAAGTTTTGATATTGGTCGATAATCGGTGGTTATAAGCAGGCGCTATAACCTTTAGACGAACGGCGGGAAGTGTTCTTGCTGCCAATGCAGTCCAAACCACAGGAAAAACCTACATATGTCGGTATCTGTCATTGCCCCTAAGGCCTTGGCTGAGGGAAAATGCCGGTCCTTTTTTCCGTTTCTTTTATTCACTCTCGATTCAATATCCTCAGGAGATCAGCGATGCCCAGCCGTCGTGAGCGTGCCAACGCCATTCGTGCCCTCAGCATGGATGCCGTGCAAAAAGCCAACAGCGGCCATCCCGGTGCCCCGATGGGCATGGCGGATATCGCCGAGGTACTTTGGCGTGACTACCTGAAACACAACCCGAGCAACCCCTCGTTCGCCGACCGTGACCGCTTCGTGCTGTCCAACGGCCATGGCTCGATGTTGATCTATTCGTTGCTGCACCTGACCGGCTACGACCTGTCCATCGACGACCTCAAGCAGTTCCGCCAACTGCACAGCCGCACCCCGGGCCACCCGGAATTCGGCTACACCCCTGGCGTCGAGACCACCACCGGTCCCCTGGGCCAAGGCCTGGCCAACGCCGTGGGCTTCGCCCTGGCCGAAAAAGTCCTGGCGGCGCAGTTCAACCGTCCAGGCCATAACGTTGTCGACCACCACACCTATGTGTTCCTGGGTGATGGCTGCATGATGGAAGGCATTTCCCACGAAGTCAGTTCCCTGGCTGGCACCCTGGGCCTGGGCAAGCTGATTGCTTTCTACGATGACAACGGCATCTCCATCGATGGCGAAGTCGAAGGCTGGTTCACCGACGACACGCCAAAGCGTTTCGAAGCCTACAACTGGCAGGTCATCCGCAATGTTGACGGCCACGATCCGGAAGAGATCAAGACGGCCATCGAAACGGCGCGCAAAAGCGAGCAGCCGACGCTGATCTGCTGCAAGACCACCATTGGCTTCGGTTCGCCGAACAAGCAAGGCAAGGAAGACTGCCACGGCGCCCCACTGGGTGACGCGGAAATCGCCCTGACCCGCGAAGCGCTGAAGTGGAACTACGGCCCGTTCGAAATCCCGGCTGATATCTACGCCGAGTGGGACGCCAAGGAAGCCGGCCGCGCCGCTGAAGCCGAGTGGGACCAGCGTTTTGAAGCCTACGCCGCCCAATTCCCGGCATTGGCCAATGAGCTGATGAGCCGCCTCAATGGCGACCTGCCGCTGGACTTCTCGGCCAAGGCCGACGAGTACATCGCAGAAGTGGCTGCCAAAGGCGAAACCATCGCCAGCCGCAAAGCCAGCCAGAACGCGCTGAATGCCTATGGCCCACTGCTGCCTGAACTGCTTGGCGGTTCGGCTGACCTGGCCGGTTCCAACCTGACCCTGTGGAAAGGTTGCAAAGGTGTCTCGGCTGAAGACGCCAGCGGCAACTACATGTACTACGGCGTGCGCGAGTTCGGCATGAGCGCCATCATGAACGGCGTTGCCCTGCACGGCGGCCTGGTGCCTTACGGCGCGACCTTCCTGATGTTCATGGAATACGCACGCAATGCCGTACGCATGGCGGCGCTGATGAAGAAGCGCGTGATCCACGTGTACACCCACGACTCCATCGGCCTGGGCGAAGACGGCCCGACGCACCAGCCGGTCGAGCAACTGACCAGCCTGCGTACCACGCCGAACCTGGATTGCTGGCGCCCAGCCGACGCAGTGGAATCGGCCGTGGCCTGGAAGCACGCGATCGAGCGCAAGGACGGCCCTTCGGCGCTGATCTTCTCCCGCCAGAACCTGCAGCACCAGGCGCGTACCGACGCGCAGATCGCCGCTATCAGCCGTGGTGGCTACGTGCTCAAGGACTGCATCGGCGAGCCGGAGCTGATCCTGATCTCCACCGGTTCCGAAGTGGGCCTGACCGTTCAGGCCTACGACAAGCTGACTGCCCAAGGCCGTAACGTGCGCGTTGTGTCCATGCCGTGCACCAGCGTGTTCGAAGCCCAGGACGCGGACTACAAGCAATCGGTCCTGCCGTTGCAGGTCAGCGCGCGTATCGCCATTGAAGCGGCGCACGCCGACTACTGGTACAAGTACGTGGGCCTGGAAGGTCGCGTGATCGGCATGACTACCTATGGTGAGTCGGCGCCGGCGCCAGCGTTGTTCGAAGAGTTCGGTTTCACCCTGGAAAACATCCTGGGTCAGGCTGAAGAACTGCTGGAAGACTAAGTCAGTCTGCGTTGTCTGTACTGGCGCCATCGCGGGCAAGCCCGCTCCCACATTTGGATCGCGGTCTAATGTGGGAGCGGGCTTGCCCGCGATAGCGATGGAACATATTGATCGAGAACCCCATGCCTGAACCCCGTCCCTACAAAGTTGCACTCAACGGCTACGGCCGGATTGGTCGTTGCGTCTTGCGTGCGCTGTTCGAGCGAGGGGCGGCGGCCGGGTTTGAAATTGTCGCAATCAACGATCTGGCCGACATGGCCAGCATCGAATACCTGACACGCTTCGACTCCACCCACGGCCGGTTCCCCGGCGAAGTGCGGATCGACGGCGATTGTCTGCATATCAATGGCAACTGCGTGAAAGTTTTGCGCAGTGCCACGCCCGAGGGCATCGACTGGGCGGCGCTGGGCGTCGACCTGGTGCTGGAATGCTCCGGTGCCTACCACACCCGTGCCGATGGCCAGCGATTCCTCGACGCCGGTGCGCCGCGCGTGCTGTTTTCCCAGCCGATGGCCAGCGAGGCGGATGTCGACGCCACCATCGTCTACGGCGTCAACCAGGACTGCCTGACCGGTGACGAGTTGCTGGTGTCCAACGCCTCCTGCACCACCAACTGCGGCGTGCCGCTGTTGCGTCTGCTGGACCAGGCGATTGGCCTGGAATATGTGTCGATCACCACCATTCACTCGGCGATGAACGACCAGCCGGTGATCGACGCCTACCACCATGAAGACCTGCGCCGCACCCGTTCGGCGTTCCAGTCGGTGATTCCGGTGTCCACCGGCCTGGCCCGCGGTATCGAACGCCTGCTGCCGGAACTTGCCGGGCGAATCCAGGCCAAAGCAGTGCGCGTGCCGACGGTGAACGTGTCGTGCCTGGATATCACCATGCAAACCGTCAGCGACACCGACGCCGGCGAGGTCAACCGGATTTTGCGCGACGCCGCCACCAGCGGCCCGCTCAAAGGCCTGTTGGCCTACACCGAGTTGCCCCACGCCAGTTGTGATTTCAACCATGACCCGCATTCGGCCATTGTCGATGCCAGCCAGACCCGTGTTTCCGGCCCGAGGCTGGTGAACATCCTGGCCTGGTTCGATAACGAATGGGGCTTTGCCAACCGCATGCTGGATGTTGCGGAACATTATCTGCACATCGCTTCTGCAAAATCAGCCTTTCAAAATCAAGCAATTCAGGAACTGCGACCATGACCGTGTTGAAGATGACCGACCTCGATCTGCAAGGTAAGCGCGTACTGATCCGCGAAGACCTCAACGTCCCAGTCAAGGACGGTGTGGTCACCAGCGATGCGCGCATCCTTGCCTCGCTGCCGACCATCAAGCTGGCCCTGGAAAAAGGCGCGGCCGTAATGGTCTGCTCCCACTTGGGTCGTCCGACCGAAGGTGAGTTCTCCGCCGAAAATAGCCTCAAGCCTGTAGCCGATTACCTGAGCAAGGCCCTGGGCCGCGAAGTGCCGCTGGTGGCTGATTACCTGGGCGGCGTCGACGTCAAGGCCGGCGACATCGTGCTGTTCGAAAACGTGCGTTTCAACAAGGGCGAGAAAAAGAACAGCGACGAACTGGCCCAGCAATATGCTGCGCTGTGTGACGTGTTCGTGATGGATGCGTTCGGCACCGCGCACCGCGCGGAGGGTTCGACCCATGGCGTAGCCAAGTTCGCCAAGGTGGCCGCTGCTGGCCCGTTGCTGGCTGCCGAGCTGGACGCACTGGGCAAGGCCCTGGGCGCACCGGCCCAGCCAATGGCCGCCATCGTGGCGGGCTCCAAGGTGTCGACCAAGCTGGACGTGCTCAACAGCCTGAGCCAGATCTGTAACCAGTTGATCGTGGGCGGCGGCATTGCCAACACCTTCCTGGCGGCCGCTGGCCATCCGGTAGGCAAATCCCTGTACGAGCCGGACCTGCTGGACACTGCCCGCGCCATCGCGGCCAAGGTCAGCGTGCCACTGCCGGTGGACGTGGTAGTGGCCAAGGAATTCGCTGAAAGCGCCGAAGCGACCGTCAAGCTGATCGCCGACGTGGCGGCAGACGACATGATCCTGGACATCGGCCCACAAACTGCTGCGAACTTCGCTGAGCTGCTGAAAGCCTCCCGGACTATCCTGTGGAACGGCCCGGTGGGTGTGTTCGAGTTCGACCAGTTCGGCAACGGCACCAAAGTGCTGGCCAAGGCAATTGCCGAAAGTTCGGCATTCTCCATTGCCGGCGGTGGCGACACCCTGGCGGCCATCGATAAATATGGCGTTGCTGAGCAGATCTCCTACATTTCTACCGGTGGTGGCGCATTCCTTGAGTTTGTCGAAGGCAAGGTGCTGCCAGCCGTTGAAGTGCTGGAAAGTCGAGCCAAGGGCTGAGGCCTGCGGTCTGGAAAAGGAGCATTCCCATGATCAAGCCACTCGCGCTGGTGATTGCAGCAGGCCTGTTGGCCGGCTGCGGCAGCGCGCCCAAGGCGCCGCCAGAGGCACCGGGGGCTGCGCCGCACAAGGGCTGCTACCAGGCCGACTGGCAGGCTGAAACCATGCCGGTGATCAGCAAGCGCATAGGGCCCGACGGGCTGGAGAAATACGACTCCCCGCCCAAAGGTAAGGAACAGGGTTGCCCTTGATGGGTCTGATTCACTAACCGACAGCAGTGGCGGCCCCAGGCCGCCGTTCGAGGATTGGCAATGAAAGGCGTTATCGCCCTGGCAGCACTGGCTCTACTGGCCGGTTGTGCCAACCTGAACATGTTCAACAAGGCACAACCGCAGCAAGCACCATGGACCACCTGGGTATGCGACAGCCAGGCCCAGGTGAACTGGCGGTTTGTCGATACCGACCACAAGCAGGTGGATGTGCGCCTCGGCGGCTCCGACCAGGTCTATCGCCTCAAGGAAGACGTGGCGGCCTCCGGCGCGCTGTACAGCAATGAACGGCTGGCGTTTCACACCAAAGGTGAGGAAGGCCTGGTTTACTGGGTGGCCACCGATGATTTGATCGGCCGGGGCTGCAAGGCCCAATAGAAAGAACACGGTCTCAACATAAATGATATCCAAATGTGGGAGCGACCTTGCCCGCGAAAGCGGTGGCGCAGTTGGCGAATTCGGTGTCTGGCACACCGCGATCGCAGGCAAGCCAGCTCCCACATGATTCGGTTCCAGATTGGAATTTGGGTCAGCCCCAGTAGCAATAACGATTCAGCAGGCCAAGGCTCAACGCCTTGATCTGCAATAACTTGAATAGCAGCCGCCGCTACGGCAGGCTTGCACGATTAACGACCCTCGACCGGGAGAGACAACACAATGGCACTTATCAGCATGCGTCAAATGCTGGACCACGCAGCCGAGTTCGGCTACGGCGTCCCAGCCTTTAACGTCAACAACCTTGAGCAGATGCGCGCCATCATGGAAGCCGCTGACAAGACCGACTCCCCAGTGATCGTCCAGGCTTCGGCCGGTGCCCGCAAATACGCCGGTGCGCCGTTCCTGCGTCACCTGATCCTTGCGGCAATCGAAGAATTCCCACACATCCCGGTGTGCATGCACCAGGACCACGGCACCAGCCCTGACGTGTGCCAGCGCTCGATCCAACTGGGCTTCAGCTCGGTAATGATGGACGGCTCCCTCGGTGAAGACGGCAAGACCCCGACGGACTACGACTACAACGTGCGTGTCACCCAACAAACCGTCGCCCTGGCTCACGCCTGCGGTGTGTCGGTAGAAGGTGAGCTGGGCTGCCTGGGTTCCCTGGAAACCGGCATGGCCGGTGAAGAAGACGGCATCGGCGCCGAAGGCGTGCTGGATCACAGCCAGATGCTGACCGACCCCGAAGAAGCCGCTGACTTCGTCAAGCGCACCCAGGTCGATGCCCTGGCCATCGCCATCGGCACCAGCCATGGCGCCTACAAGTTCACCAAGCCACCGACTGGCGACGTACTGGCCATCGACCGCATCAAGGAAATCCACAAACGCATCCCCAACACCCACCTGGTGATGCACGGTTCTTCCTCGGTACCGCAAGAGTGGCTGGCGATCATCAACCAGTACGGCGGCGACATCAAAGAAACCTACGGCGTACCGGTTGAAGAAATCGTCGAAGGCATCAAGCACGGCGTGCGCAAGGTCAACATCGACACCGACCTGCGCCTGGCTTCCACCGGTGCGATGCGTCGCCTGATGGCCACCAACCCGAGCGAGTTCGACCCGCGTAAGTTCTTCGGTGCCACTGTGACTGCGATGCGTGATGTATGTATCGCGCGTTACGAAGCGTTCGGTACTGCCGGTAATGCTTCGAAGATCAAGCCTGTGTCGTTGGAAGCGATGTACCAGCGGTACTTGAAAGGTGAGTTGAACGCCAAGGTTAACTAAGCTTCAGGTGTTAATAAAAACCCGCCTCTTCAGGCTGTGTGAAAACGCAGCCTGATACCTGCGGGTTTTTTATAGATGCGTGAAACACCTGGCAACGCAAGGCGAAACCGCAGCAAAATCATTCTTTTCGCAACCATCCTGATTTCAACTTGCTTTTATTGCTCGCCTTCACATTTTTTTCAAAATCATCCAAGGAATATGCAGCACCACTTCCTCGTTTATAAGTACCGGCTCTTAATTGCGACAAGACCCCAGATGCCAGTTCCTCATAATTAGCGGCGCCTGTAACGCCTGGAAACTCGTCTCCACCGCGATGCCCGACTATATAACTGATTCTTTGAGCGTCTGAGATGGTTTCTTCAAAGAAGTAATGATGATTAGTAAATTCAGCCCATTGTTGGTCATGCTGCTGAAGCACTTGTGTCTCTTCATAAGATAAAGGGTCTTCCGGTGTCCAACCCCCAAGAGATATAAAAAGTTTCTTTGTCGAGTCTTCAGGATTTTTAAGAAAGTCCCGGTGAGCCAAAGCCCTTGCAGTTGCAGTGCCTACATGTGGTGCTTGTACAAAATTATATTCCATGACTTTAAATCTCACCTAAATGTTAGCGAAATAAACACACTTTGTGGCTCATCCTTAATCACCAAAGACCACACAACAAAAATAAACCAACAAAAACCAAGTTAAACCTGTCAAAAGACTGCAGTCTTTAGACTCTTTCGCTATTGAGGATAAAATGGAAGAATATCGATAATGGGGACAGATCTATTTAACTAACCCACCCTTATGGGGCGTCAGTACTCTATGGAATCTAACAGATCCGTCCCCTTTACCCTCTTTATCGTTATGGCTTGTTCACTTTTTTACGCAAGTAACATTAAGGGATGTTATGCCGTAAATTTTTTGGGCGGTGCCCGCCATTTCCGCTTTTACTTTTTTTTCTGCCTCACTTGCAGACGTTGCTTTGACAGTTGAAATTGGGTTGCCAGGTAACGATATATTGCATATGTATGTATCCTCCTGTGCATGGGCTGGAGCAGACACCGCTAGGGTGCAAGCAAGGAAAGCTGCCGGGGTGAGGTTTTTTCCTGAATTTAATAACTTCGTAAGGATTGAGTTTTTCATGATTTTTCTCATCTGGATTGATCTGAGTCCTTAAGGTAGTTTTTTTTTATAACTGTCTCTACTGTGAAATCTCACAGTATTGGTGGCTTTTTTATATTTTTTCGTGATTGCACTTGTGGTTAATAAGATCTGTTTGTTATGGCTGCGCTGGACCATCTGATGCGGGGTTTTAGGCAATGCAACTCTGGCCAGATTGGGCATCGATCCTCCCACGCCCGTGTAATCGGGTAGACGTATAGCAGTAAAAATGGTGCCAAAAAAGATCCGTCCCCTTTATCCTCAATGGAAAAAGCCCGCAGCGACGCGGGCTTTTTTGTAGCGATGTTTGAGCAAGCTTCCTTCGGTTGCTTTTATAGTGCTCAGAGGGATGCTTCTTATCGGACGTCTACATAATAGTAAGGCGTGTATCGACCGATGGTTGTATCGTAGATCGTCAAGTCTTGTCGTGTGCCTGAAGGTACACCTGCAAATGTTCCAGCAAAACTACCATCATAACTTGAGGTCATTTGCCCATAGAGATATCCGGTGTTGGCTTGCTGTACGTTTAGAACAGTATTTGGTGCTGCGCCTGTACCACCGACGGTAATGGTCCCGGTTGAAGTGCTTTGTGCATAGTTGATTGAAATGGTCATTGCATATTCCTTTATTAAATAAAATTGGTGGGTGAATTAGATAAATCCCGGTTTCCAGCTTCACCCTTCCTGGGTGGTGCGAGGAGAATGATAGGGGCGTTAACTGTTGCTTTCATCTGTAAGAAATGACAGTTTTTTAGATTTTTTTGGAATGGTTGTTATTAGGAAATGTAAGTTGTGTGAGGGCGGTAAATTTGAAGTGGTATTTAAAATTAATAACAGGGTTAACTAAGCTTTAGGTATTAATAAAAAACCCGCAGAGATGCGGGTTTTTTGTGGGCAGGATTTGAAAGTATCAACCCACAGGGTTGCTGTAGTTTATTGATCGACCAGAACCTTGGGATTGGAATTACCCCACACCGTATAAAGGTCCGCCAACAACGCCCCGTTTATATCCTCTACCTCCGCCTGGGTCGTCTGTACATTCCCCTGCTTGCCAAACAACACCACCTCATCGCCGCTCTTCACGGTCGGCACGTCCGTCACATCCACCATCAGCGTGTTCATCGACACCTTGCCCACCACCGGCACGCGATGGCCATTGATCAGCACGATGCCTTTGTTGGTGAACGCTCGGCGATAGCCGTCGGAATAGCCCACGGTGATGTTTGCCAGTTTCGAATCACGCGCCAGGGTGTAGGTGCGGTCATAGCCGACAGTGTTGCCCTTGGGGTAGCTGTTGACCGAGGCCACGTGGGACTTGAACTGCATCACCCGCTTGTATTCGGTAAACGACGGCACGGTGTCGCCGAACAGCAGGCCGCCAGGGCGCACCATGTCCAGGCGGGACTCGGGCACTTCCAGGGTGGCGAAGGAGTTGGCGGCGTGCAGGGTGATTTTGCTGCGGTCCAGTTGGGCGACGTTGATCAGCCAGTTGGCCTGCTCGTTGAAGGCCTTGAGGCCGGTGCGCACGTCGGCGGCGTCTTCGACGGCGAAGTGGGTCATGATCGCCTTCACCTCCAGGTTTGGCACCTTGGTGATGGCTACGGCGTCGCGGCGGCCCTGGGCGGTGGTCATTTCCACGCCGTTGCGGCTCATGCCACTGGAGTTCAGGCCCAGGTGCACCACCAGCGGGCGGCCGTGATGCTCGGCGATCAGGCTGGCGCGCACGGCGAAGTCGAGGTTGCCCACCAGCTCTTCGACGTTGTATGGCAGCGCCGCTTCCAGTTCGCTGAGGGCGGCGGTGCGCACGCGGATCAGTTGGCCCTTGAAGCCGCTTTCGCGTACCACGCGGGCTTCTTCATTACTGGCCACGCCCACGCAAGGCACGCCGAGCTTGATCACCGATGGCATCAGCAGGCCAATGCCGTGGCCGTAGGCGTCGGCCTTGAGCACGGCGCAGATTTTCGACTTATCGGCGAGGCTGGTTTGCAGGGTGCGGATGTTGTGTTCAAACGCGGCTTTGCTGATCTCAACCCAGGCGTTGCTGTCCTGGATATTGACCTGGGCCACCCCGTCGGTCATCGACAACGGCGGGGCCGCGAAGGCCGGGTTTTGCAGCAGAACCATGCCCATGGACAGGGCGAGTAGGGTGCGAGTGAAGGGCATTGATGAGTCTCCATGACTTTCTTATAGGTAAGCATTGCGCGTGCGCGGCGCCATACTCGAATTGTCCTACAAGAAAGTCGAGACCCAGGGTCGCGGTTCTGTCCTAAAGCGTCGTGAGAATGATCAGACTGTCAGTTGTGATCGATATCCAGCTTGGCAAACGTCACTTTGCCGCCCTCTTTGCTGTCGCCACTGTTGTCTTGCACGTACACACCGGCCTTGAAGTACAACGGCTTTTTGCCCCAGGCCGCGCCGAGGCGCTCGTTCCATTGGCCGTTGGCGGCCTCGATGCTCAACAAGCCAGCCTTGTTCAGGTGAATGACGTAGGTGAAGTTGCGCCCCAGGGGCACATTCTCGGCCACGATAATTACCCGGCCCTTGCTGTCGTCCGGGCGCATGCGCACCTTGGCGACGATGTTGCCGGTCTGGGTTTTTTCCTTGTACTGGTATTCGACTTTGACCAGCGGTTTCTGGCTGTCATAGGCGTGAATCTGGCCGATCACGATCTTGCCCGAAGAGGGCACCTGGTTGATGGCCAGGGTGGCGCGCAGGTAATTGTCGGCTTCGGGATAGGTCCAGTTGCGCAGCCGGCCGTCGGCATAGGTTTCCCGCAGTTCGCTGCGCGGGTAGATGGCGTTTTCGGTACGGGTACCGGTCACCGGGGACCAGAATTGCACGCTGCTGCCTTCGGCCTGGAAGTATTTGCCTTTGAAACCACTGAGCAGCTTGGGGGTGTCGATGGTGGCTGGCGGGGTGCCAACAGGGATGCTCAGGTTCCAGGTGGACAGATCAATCATGGGGTGCGCCTTTACTGTACGAAAGAAGGGTCAAAAGGCTTTGGCCCGTGGATTGGCGCGTTCTTTATAAGCGGCTGGTAACTGTTTGTTAACAAGTTTTAGGCGGTTTATTGGCGTCAATAGTCTGTCAAAAAGCCATCTTTCCCGTAGTCCGTGGGCTGTAGGCGCTGACCGTTAGTCGGTTGTGTGGCCTTTTGGCGCAATGATGGCATCGTCGCGCCTTCTGCTTTATTGGATCCAGGGCTAGAGTGACTCCACATTAAGTGTCCGGTTTTGTCGCAAAAATGACCGGAATGAACCCTCAAGGAAGAGATGCAGCATGGAATCCGTTCCAACCCCGGCCGACGGCTGTTCAGTGCTCCTGGTGGTCGATGACTACCCGGAAAACCTGATCAGCATGCGCGCGCTCCTGCAGCGCGACGACTGGCAGGTGGTGACGGCGGCTTCCGGCGAGGAAGCCCTGGGGCTGCTGCTCGAACGTGACGTCGACCTGGTGCTGCTGGATGTGCGAATGCCGGGCATGGACGGCTTCGAAGTGGCGCGCTTGATGCGCGGCAGCCAGCGCACCCGCATGACTCCGATCATTTTCTTGAGTGCCAATGAGCAATCGCCCGCCGCCGTGCTGGAAGGCTATGCCAGCGGTGCCATCGACTACCTGTTCAAGCCATTCGACCCGCAGATCCTCAAGCCCAAGGTCCAGGCCCTGCTGGAGCATCAGCGCAACCGGCGGGCCTTGCAGCGCTTGAGTCATGACCTGGAACTGGCCCGTGCCTTCAATGCCTCGGTGCTCGACAACGCCGCCGAGGGCATCCTGGTGGTGGGCGAAGACGGGGTGATCAGCTACGCCAACCCGGCTATTTCGCGATTGCTCAATGCCACGGTGGATGAACTGCAAGGCCGGGCGTTCCTCGGCTACCTGCAAAAACCCCATATGCCCGACTGGTTCGGCTGCGAGCTATACGCCGGCTACCTGCGCGGCGAAACCTGGCGCCTGCACGATGCGATCCTGCGTACCGCGCCCGGCCAGCAACTGCCGGTGGCGATGTCCTGTGCGCCCTTGCCCCGCGAGCAGAAGGCCATGGTGGTGACTGTGCAGGACATGTCGCAAGTACGGCACCTGCATCAGCAATTGGAGTCCCAGGCCGTCACCGACCCCCTCACCGGTCTGCTCAACCGGCGGGGTTTTTACCAGACCGTGGAGACGATCCTGCTGCGCAACGAGCGCAGCGAGCTGGCCACGGTGCTGCTGTACATGGACCTGGACGGCTTCAAGCGGGTCAATGATTCCGTGGGGCACGACGCCGGCGACCGGGTGCTGCGCTGGGTCTCGGAGCAGTTGGAGCTGTGCCTGCGCAGTTGTGACATTCTTGGCCGCCTTGGGGGGGATGAGTTTGTCGCGTTGCTGGAACTGCAATACCCGGAGCAGGCCGCCAAGCTCGCCGAACAACTGATCGAGCGAGTGTCGATCTGCCAGCAGGTAGACGGCCTGGAAGTGATGCTGGGGGTCAGTATCGGCATTGCCACTTTCCCCGATTGCGGGCGCGATCTCACTGGCCTGCTGCGCGCCGCCGACATCGCCATGTACGAAGCCAAGCGGGCAGGGCGTCAGCAATATCGCTATTACGATCAGGAAATGAACGGCCGGGCCCGCTCGCGCCTGATGCTAGAAAGCAGTGTGCGCGAGGCCATCGACAACAAGCAGGTGACGTTGGTGTACCAGCCCCAAGTGTCCCTGGTGGACGGGCACTTGCGCGGGGTCGAAGCCTTGTTGCGCTGGCAGCACCCCAGTGTTGGCGATGTGCCGCCCGGGTTGTTCCTGCCCTTGCTGGAAGAGGCGCGGTTGATTAGCCAGCTCAGCAGTTGGATCTACCACCAGGTGGCATTGGCGCGACAGGCCTGGGCCCCAGTCATGCGTGACGACTGGGTGCTCAGCGTGAGCCTGAGCAGCAGCCAGTTCAATATGCCCAACCTGGTGGCTCAACTGCAGCAGGCACTGGAGCGACATGGGCTGCACGGGCGACAACTGGAAGTGGAAATCGCCGAAGAAAGCCTGATGCACAACATTGAAGAGTCCATCAAGCAGCTCAAGCAGCTACGGCGCCTGGGCGTGCGCATAGCCCTGGATGACTTTGGCTCGGGCAACTGCTCCCTGGCGCATCTGCGTGACCTGGAGTTCGACACGCTCAAGCTCGACCCCGGCCTGGTCGCCCGCGTGCTCGGCTCGCCGCGGGAGGCGGCGCTGGCCCGCAGCATTATCGAGCTGTGCGGGCACTTCGGCTTGCTGGTGATCGCCGAAGGTGTGGAAACCCTTGAGCAATGCCACTGGCTGCAGGCCAATGGCTGCCAGTTTATCCAGGGACCGCTGGTGGCCCCGCCCCTGACGGCTGAGGATATTTGCCAGTGGCCGCAGCTTTTCGCGCTACGGGCAGGCCCTTGCTGAATTCGCTACACTGGCGGCCTCACGCCCCTGCCGTTCGAACCCATGACTGCGTTGAAATACCTCCAGGCCTATCCCGCCGCCCTGCAAGAGCAAGTGCGCCAAATGATCGCCAAGGATCAACTGGGCGACTACCTGCAACAGCGCTACCCCGAGCGCCATGGGGTGCAAAGTGACAAGGCGTTGTACAGCTACGCCCTGGCCCTGAAGCAGGAGCACCTGCGCAACGCGCCGGCCATCGACAAAGTGCTGTTCGACAACCGCCTGGACCTGACCCACCGCGCCCTGGGCCTGCACACCACGATCTCGCGGGTGCAGGGCGGCAATCTCAAGGCCAAGAAAGAGATCCGCATCGCCGCGTTGTTCAAGGACGCGGCGCCGCAGTTCCTGAAGATGATCGTTGTCCACGAACTGGCGCACTTCAAGGAATCGGACCACAACAAGGCGTTCTATAAACTTTGCGAATACATGTTGCCCGGCTACCACCAGGTGGAATTCGACCTGCGGGTGTACCTGACCTATCGCGACTTGCAAGGCGCGGCGCGGGATTGAATCGAGAGGAAGCGAGCATGGATGTCAGCAAGACCAAGAGCAGTTTCTACCGCCGCCTGTATGTGGCGTACCTGATCGATAGCCAATTGGCCAGCAGCGTCCCGGCGCTGACCGAGGTGACCGGCATGCCCCGGCGCACGGCGCAGGACACCATCGCCGCGTTGGCGGACCTGGATATCGTCTGTGAGTTCGAGCAGGAAGAGGGCGCCCGCAATCATGCCGGGCACTATCGGATTCGCGACTGGGGGGCGATTGACCGCGGCTGGATCGAGCGCAACCTGGTGCAGGTCAAGCAGGTGTTGGGTTATCCCTGAAGTTGGGTTGGCAGGCCTGGCGCTATCGCGGGCAAGCCCGCTCCCACAGGCTGATTGCGCTCAAATGTGGGAGCGGGCTTGCCCGCGATGGCGATCTCAAGCGCGCCGCATCCCAATATGCGGAATTTCATCCTCCAGGTATTCCTCCCCCTCGACCTTGAACCCGTATCTTGCGTAGTACCCCTGCAAATGCGCCTGGGCTGAGAGAAAGATCGGCGTCTGCGGCCAGATATCGTCGATCTGCTTGAGGGTTTCCTCCAGCATCTCGTGCCCCAGGCCGGTACCCCGTGCCGCCTCGGCCACCAGCACGCGGCCGATCACCACGTCGCCGCCGTGCAGCTCCGGGTCGAGCAGGCGCAGGTAGGCCACCAGTTGATTGTCCTGCCAGGCCATCAGGTGGTGGGTATCGCCCTCCAGATCCTGGTCATCGATATCCTGGTAGACGCATTTCTGCTCGACCACAAACACCGCTGCCCGCAGACGCAAAATGGCGTAGAGCTGTTCCTTGCCCAGATCATTGTGGTGCTTGCAAACCCAATCGACAGTCATCGTTCCATCTCGCATAAAGACCTGCCTGGATAGTAATGCCCTGACCGGCGACTGTCTTGGGCGGTGGTGCAAACACCTGCAAAACCACGTTTTTTGTGAGTGACGTCAATTTGCCATCATTGAGTGCTTTCGCGGCCGGGTTCTTTGTGTAATCTGCGGTACACCGCGAGCGATAAGCTAAAGTCAGAACCTGGAAGGATTCCCGCCAGGCGTCATCGCCCGCAAGGAACTGCCCGTTGTGCAAGGACATTAAGCATGCTGCGATTGTCTCGTGCCGTTGCTTTGATCGTATTGCTGTTGCTGGCCCCCACGGTGGCCGCGGAACGCTTGCGCCTGGTGGCGGATGCGTGGCCGCCGTTTACCGATGCGACCCTGGTCAATGGAGGCCTGGCCACCGATATCGTCAGCACTGCCCTGGCGCGTGCCGGCTATGCCAGTGATTTCGAGCAGGTGCCTTGGGCGCGGGCGCTGATGGGCGTGGGCGACGGGCGTTATGACGTACTGATCAATGCCTGGTACGACGAGGCGCGCACGCAGTTGGGGCAGTTTTCCGCCGAGTACCTGCTCAACCGCGTGCGTTTCATCAAGCGCCGCGACGATCCCATCGAGTTCCAGAACCTGCAGCAATTGCACGACTATCCCGTCGCCGTCGTACGCGGCTACGCCTATTCGGCAGACTTCGATGCCGATCCCCAACTGCAAAAAGTCCCGGTGCATAACTTCGCCATGGCCGTGCGCATGCTCGCGGCCCGGCGGGTGCGGCTGACGGTCGAGGACGAATATGTCGCGCGCTTTTACCTCGCGCGGGAATCACCCAGGGTGCGCAGTGCGGTGGAGTTTTTGCCCAAGCCCTTGAGTGAGAACAGCCTGCATATTCTGGTCAGCCTGAAAAACCCCAGGCATGAGCAGATTGTTGCCGGGTTTGATCGGGAGATTGCCCGGATGAAAGTTGATGGCAGTTATGCGCGACTGCTCAAACAGCATGGGATGTAGTGGTCTTCAGGGCCTCATCGCAGGCAAGCCAGCTCCCACATGGGAATGCATTTCAAAGGTAGGCGCTGGCTCACCTGCGATGACGGCCTAAGCCGCACTGGTTTCCTTGATCAAATGCGCCGCCAAGGTACGCAGCGGCCCCAACTGCCGACAGATCAATGCCAGCTGCGTCTGTACCAGGCGCTGTGCTTCGTCGATCTCATCCGGCATCTGCTCCAGCTCCACCGCCAGCGCTTCCTCGGCATCGCTTTGCACCGCGATCGGCTGCTTGTTCGCCAGCCCCGTGGCGATTTCGTCGATGCTCGTGGCGAGGGTCTTGCCCGCGCCTTCGATCAGGTGCTCGCGCACGTCTGCTGGCAGTTGGGTGTCGCGGTGCGCGCCAAGCCCCGAGAGGTAACTGAGCAAGGTGTGGGACAGCACCAGGAAGCGGAAGCCTACGTCGGCTTCCTTACGGAAATGCCCAGGCTCCATCAGCATATTGGCCAGGGTGGTGGACAGCGCGGCGTCGGCGTTGTGTGCATTGCGCCGGGCCAGGCGGTAGGCCAGGTCGTCGCTCTTGCCGGCGGCATATTGCTGCATGATCTGGCGCAGGTAGATGCTGTTGCAGGTCAGGGTGTTGGCCAGCACTTTGTTCAGGCGCCGGCCTTGCCAGTCCGGCAGGAACAGGAACACCGCCAGCCCGGCGGTCAGGCTGCCGAGCAGGGTATCGAACAAGCGCGGCAGGAACAGCCCGTAGCCATCGCCCACCTGGTTGAAGCAGAACAGCACCATCAGGGTAATGGCCGCAGTGGCCAGGGTGTAGCGGGTGGTGCGGTTGATAAAGAACACCAGCCCGGCGGCGATGGCGAACATCGATTGCACCAGGGGGCTGGGGAACAGATCGAACAGCGCCCAGGCCACTGTCAGGCCGATGGCTGTGCCGACGATCCGCTGGCCGAGCTTGCGCCGCGTGGCGCCGTAGTTGGGCTGGCAGACAAACAGGGTGGTGAGGATGATCCAGTAGCCCTGGGACGGGTGGATCAAATGCACCATGCCGTAGCCGACACTCAGCGCCAGCGGCAGGCGCAGGGCGTGACGGAACAGCAGCGAAGTCGGGGTCAGTTGGGTACGCAGGCGCGTCCACATTTCCTTGAGGTTGCGCGGCGAACGGTCCAGCAGGCTGCTGTCGCTGGCATCTGCCAGGCTGTCGGGGTTGCTGGCGTCACTGAGCAGGCGGTCGAGGGTCGACAGGTTGGCCGCCAGCGCGCGCAACGAACGCAGCAGCCCGCGCCAGGCCGGGTTGCTCTGGATGCGCAGGTGTTCGAGGGAGGCGTTCAGGTCGCCCAGGGCCTCGGCGAAGCTGTCGTCGTAGACAAACGGCTGGCGCAACTGGATCGACTCGGCGAGGGCCTGGCAGGCCTTGCCTTGCTGGCGCAGCAGGCGCTGGCAGCGGAACAGCACATCGCTGTGGAAGAACGCCTCGGCCAGGGCGTTGTAGGGGTAGTGGGAGGAGCTGGCGCGCTCGTGGATGTCCTGGGCCAGGAAGTACAGCTTGAGGTAGCGGCTGACCTTGGACCCCGGCCGGCCATTGCCGACACGGTGCAGGATGATTTCCTTGGCCGCATTGAGCGCCGCCACCACCCGGCCATTTTGTTGCGCCAGCTCCAGGCGCCGCGCTTCTACGTCCAGCTGGCGAATAGGCTCGAACAACGATGACTTGAGCTTGAGGTAACGCCCCAGCTCGCGAAACAGCCGGGCCAGGCTTTGTTGCACCGGCTGGTTGGAAAACATTGCCTGCCACAGCACCGACAGTGCGCCGTACCAGGCGGCACCGGCCACCAGCAGCAAAGGCTCGTGCCAGAAGTCGGTGACGGCACCGCCGCGCTGGTCCACGCCGATCATGGTGTAGACCGACAGGATCAAGGTGGCCGAGGCTATCGCCCCATAACGCTCGCCCAACGCGCCGAGCATGGTCAGGCAGAAACTCGCCAGGGCGATGGCGATGGCAAAAATCCACGGGTAGGGAAACAGCAACTCCACCGACAGCGCCGCCACGCTGAAACACACCAGCGTTACCGCCAGCGCATTGAGGCGGCCCTGCCAGCTGTCATCGGTCTCGGCCAGGGCGCTGGCGATAATCCCCAGGAACAGCGGGATCAGCAGCGACATTTCATCCTGATACCAGCACAGCGCCATGCTGCCGGTGAGGGCGATAAACACCCGTACGCTGTAACTGAACTTATCCAGTGCCCAAAGGCGCCGCATGGACTGCTTGAACGAGGTCGAGGACATGAAGTCTGGGGTCTTCCGGGACGATGCCGCTAAATTGAGCCAGTAATGACGCCACGGCAAGCGTGGCGATCACATTCATAAGCAAAAAATATCCCAGGCACCGCAATCAACTGTAGGAGCTGGCTTGCCGGCGATAGCGGTGGGTCAACCGGCAAATGGGGCACTGATACACCGCTATCGCCGGCAAGCCAGCTCCTACAGTTTGATCGAGTACATCCTTGGTTCAGGCGTACTGCGCCGCCGCATACCCCGAAGCCCAGGCCCACTGGAAGTTGAAGCCGCCCAGGTGCCCGGTCACGTCCAGCACTTCGCCGATAAAATACAGGCCGGGGCTTTTCAGCGATTCCATGGTCTTGGACGACACTTCCCGCGTATCCACCCCGCCCAGGGTGACTTCGGCGGTGCGGTAGCCTTCGGTGCCGGCCGGGACCAATTGCCAGCAGCCCAGCCGGGTGGCGATGTCCGCGAGTTCGGCGTGGGTGTACTGCTTCATCGGCTTGGACACAAACCACGTCTCGGCCAGCAGGTTGGCCATCTTCTTGGTGAAGATCTCGCCCAGCAGGGTCTTGAGCTCGCTGTTGGGGCGCTCGGCCTGTTGCTGTTGCAGCCAGGCGTGGGCGTCGTGGTCGGGCAGCAGGTTGATCTCAACCGTGTCGCCGGGCTCCCAGTACGAGGAAATCTGTAAAATCGCCGGCCCGCTCAGGCCGCGATGGGTAAACAGAATGTTCTCGCGAAAGCTCTGCTCGTTGCAGCTGACCAGGCAATCGACCGAGGTGCCGGACAGCTCGCCACACAGCTCCTTGAGCTGATCGGTGATGGTAAACGGCACCAGGCCTGCACGGGTCGGCAGCAGTTCATGACCGAACTGCCTGGCCACCTGATAACCAAAGCCGGTGGCGCCCAGGGTCGGAATCGACAGGCCGCCGGTGGCAATCACCAGGGATTCGCAGCGCAACTCGCCGAGGGTGGTTTGCAGTTGGTAGCCGCTGTCGAGCCTGGAGATCTCCTGGATCGAGGTGTCCAGGTGCAGGCTCACGCCGGTCTGGATGCATTCGTCGAGCAGCATGCCGAGGATGTCGCTGGATTTGTTATCGCAGAACAGCTGACCGAGTTTTTTCTCGTGGTACGGCACGCCATGCTTGGCCACCAAGGCGATGAAATCCCACTGGGTGTAGCGGGCCAGGGCGGATTTGCAGAAGTGCGCATTGTGCGAGAGGAAGTTGGCCGGCTCGGTGTACATGTTGGTGAAGTTACAGCGACCACCGCCGGACATCAGGATCTTCTTGCCGGCCTTGTTCGCATGGTCGATCAGCATCACCTTGCGCCCACGCCCGGCGGCGGTCAGCGCGCACATCAAGCCTGCGGCGCCAGCGCCAATGATCACAACTTCGGTCGAGCGCACAGCAATGTCCTCACAAAAACCTGATTTGAAATGCAATCAACTGTGGGAGCTGGCTTGCCTGCGATGGCATCAACTCGGTCAATCTGTCAGACCGAGTCGCCTGCATCGCGGGCAAGCCCGGCTCCCACATTGATTCGGTTCCTTCAACAGCAACGCGGTGTGCTTACAGGATCCGTACGCGCAACGAACGGCCCTTGATCTTGCCGTCGTTCAAGCGCTGCAACGCCTGCTTGGCGACGCTGCGCTCCACCGCCACGTAGGCCTGGAAGTCAAAGATCGCGATCTTGCCGACCTGGGCGCCCGGAATCCCGGCTTCACCGGTCAGCGCGCCAAGGATGTCGCCTGGGCGGACCTTGTCTTTACGGCCGGCAGCAATGCACAACGTGCTCATCACCGGCAGCAGCGGCGCGCCGCCCTGGGACTTGAGGTTGCTCAGTTGGTCCCAGTTCAGCGGGGCTTTTTGCAGCAGTTCGATGGCCTGGGCGCGGTGCGCCTCGGACGGTGCCACCAGGCTGATGGCGATCCCGGTCTCACCGGCACGACCGGTACGGCCGACGCGGTGGATGTGGATTTCCGAATCGCGGGCCAGTTCGACGTTGATCACCATGTCCAGCGAGTCGATGTCCAGGCCGCGGGCCGCCACGTCGGTGGCCACCAGTACCGAAGTACTGCGGTTGGCGAACATTGCCAGCACCTGGTCACGGTCGCGCTGTTCCAGGTCGCCATGCAGGCCGACCGCAGAAATGCCCTTGGCGGTCAGGTGATCCACGGTTTCCTGCACTTGCTGCTTGGTAAAGCAGAAGGCCACGCAAGAGGCCGGACGGAAGTGCGACAGCACCTTGGTCACTGCGTCCATGCGTTCTTCCGGGGAGATTTCGTAGAAACGCTGCTCGATCTGCTCATCGGAGTGGAACGCTTCGGCCTTGACCTGCTGCGGCGCGCGCATGAATTTGGACGCCAGTTGCTTGATGCTCACCGGGTAGGTGGCCGAGAACAGCAGGGTCTGGCGACGGGCCGGGGTCTTGCTGATGATGTCTTCGATGGCGTCGTAGAAACCCATGTCGAGCATGCGGTCGGCTTCATCGAGGATCAGCGTGTTCAAACCGTCCAGCACCAGCGAACCCTTGCGCAGGTGTTGCTGGATGCGGCCCGGGGTGCCGACGATGACGTGGGCGCCATGCTCCAAGGAAGCGATCTGCGGGCCGAGGGAGACGCCGCCGCACAGGGTCAGTACCTTGATGTTGTCTTCGGCGCGGGCCAGGCGGCGGATTTCCTTGGCCACCTGGTCTGCCAGCTCGCGGGTCGGGCACATCACCAGGGCCTGGCAACCGAAGTAGCGCGGGTTGATCGGGTTCAGCAGGCCGATACCAAAGGCAGCGGTCTTGCCGCTGCCGGTCTTGGCCTGGGCGATCAGGTCCAGCCCCTTGAGGATCACCGGCAAGCTTTGCGCCTGGATCTGCGTCATCTCGGCATAACCCAGCGAGTCGAGGTTAGCCAGCATGGCGGCGGAGAGCGGCAAAGTATTAAAAGCGGTGGCGATGGTGGTCACGGGACTGGCTCTGCAAAACAAAATGTCGCGCAGTGTAC
Organism: Pseudomonas sp. WS 5021; assembly: GCF_012985535.1. Lineage (NCBI taxonomy): Bacteria > Pseudomonadati > Pseudomonadota > Gammaproteobacteria > Pseudomonadales > Pseudomonadaceae > Pseudomonas > Pseudomonas sp. WS 5021. The sequence goes on from NZ_JAAQWP010000003.1 coordinate 607,266, forward strand.
CAGCCCCGTGGGAATTTCCCTGCAAGTTCTAGACGAGTCGCTGCTTAATGCTCAATGTCGTGCTCGCGGCTGACCACCCGTTTGCCGTCTTTTGGCGACAATTGCAGGAAGATCGCCGCCGCCAGCATCGCCATGATGCCCACGGTGAGGAACGTCAACTGGAATGCCTCAAGCACGGTGTTGACCCCATCGTTACCGGCTTCGGCCGTAAATCCGCCAAGCAGGGCACCGGCGCAGGCCACCCCCAGGCTCAGGGCCAGTTGCGCCACCACCGACAGCAGGCTATTGCCGCTGCTGGCCTGGGCGTCGTCGAGGTCGATCAGGGTCACGGTGTTCATCGCGGTAAATTGCAGGGAGTTGATCGCCCCCAGTACCGCGAGCATCGCCAGCAACAGCGGGTACGGCGTCTGCTCGCTGACCAGGCCCATGCTCGCCAGCATGATCCCCAGCGCCAGGGTGTTGCCGGTGAGCACGATGCGATAGCCCAGGCGTTCGATCAGCGGCCGGGCGATGGACTTGGCGAGCATGGCCGCCGCCGCCAGGGGCAACATGCTCATCCCCGCCTGGGACGGCGAATAGCCCAGGGCGATCTGCAACAACAGCGGTACGAGGAACGGCAGGGCGCCGCTGCCCAGGCGCGCGAACAGGTTGCCGAGAATGCCCACGGCAAAGGTCCGGGTCTTGAACAGCACCGGCGAGAACAGTGGGTTTTCGATATGCCCGGCGCGCAGCCAGTAGGCCGCCAGGCACGCCATGCCGCCGAACAGCAGCAACATCACGCGCAAATGCGGCAAGTGCAGCTCACCCAGGCCTTCCATGGCAATGGTGATCAGCACCATCGCCGCGCCAAACAGCAAAAAGCCCAGGCTGTCGAAGCGTGTTCGCTCGCTGCCGCGCAGGTCGGGGATGAACTTCCACACGGCGTAGCAGCCGATCATGCCTACCGGCAGGTTGATCAGGAAGATCCAGTGCCAGGTCAGGTATTGCACCATCCAGCCGCCCATGGTCGGGCCGAGCAAGGGGCCGAGCAGGCCGGGGATGGTGATAAAGCCCATGATCCGCACCAGCTCCGAGCGCGGGTAGGCGCGCAGCACCACCAGCCGGCCGACCGGCAGCATCAGCGCACCGCCCAGGCCCTGGATCACCCGCGCGCCCACCAGCATGGTCAGGCTGCTGGACAGGGCGCACAGCAGCGAGCCGATGCTGAACAGCATGATCGCGCCAAAGAAAATCTTCTTGGTGCCGAAACGGTCGGCGATCCAGCCCGAGGCCGGGATCAGCAAGGCCACGGTGAGCATGTAGGCGATGATCACGCCCTGCATGCGCAGCGGGTTTTCCGCCAGATCCTCGGCCATGGCGGGCAGTGCCGTGTTGAGAATCGTGCCGTCGAGCGACTGCATGAAGAAGGCAATCGCGACCACCCAGGGCAACCAGCGGGCAGTCTTGGCATCGAGCACGACACGATTGGGCATGGGATCCCTTTTTGTTAGCAGGCTATGTGTTGCCGATTATGCGCTAACCTCCGCCGGTTTTCCCACTGGCGGTTCGTCTATATCTGACAGGGGAACGTCTTTACCCACCAGGAAATCGATCAACGCCCGGTGCACCGCCAGCGCCGCCTCCCGCGACTCCAGGTCGAGCAAATGGCCGGTGTGCTCGGCGCTGGCGAAGCTGCTGCGGCCCACGTACTGCTTGAACAGTTGGGCTTCATTGGCCGGGGTGTATTCGTCCAGGGTGCCGTTGAGAAAATGCACCGGGGTTTCGATCTGGCGCAATTGCGGCAGGTAGTTGCCATCGCCCAGGGCCAGCACCTGATGAATATGAAAGCGCGCCTGGCGGTACTCAGTGGTGGCCATGGTCGACAGGTGCCGATGGTTATTGCGCTTGAGTCGGCTGGAGAGGAATTTGCCGACGGTTTCATTGAGCAGGTGGCCGACGGCGGACTTGTCATCGGCCTCGATCAGCACCCGCACGCGCTCCACGTATTCGAGCATCGCCTGGTTGAGATTGGGCGCCAGGGCCATCACCACCGAGCTTTCGATGGACGGCGGGTTGCGCGCCAGGGTCAGCAGGGTCGAGATGCCACCCCAGGAGGCCGACACCAGGTGGTTGACCTGGAAACGCTCCACCAGCGCCCGCAGGATCTCGACTTCGTCGTCCTTGGTCACCAGGTCCAGATCGGCGTTGTGGGGGCGCGAATAGCCGGAAAACGGCAAGTCGAACATCAACACATTGAAATGCTCGGCCAGGCACTTGCTGGTGCGGGCGAATGAGCGGGTGGTGGACAGCGCGCCATTGACCAACAGCACGGTCTTGCGTTGCGGATCGTTACCCAGTTGCTCTACGTGAACGTTGTAGTGCTTGAACAACTTATCAATGACAAAACTTCCTTGGTACATGTCAACGCTCCGGCTCGCCCTATCCCGGGCGAGGTCATGCATCGCTTGCGCGCAAGCGGGTTGAAAGGTGGCGGGATGCCACCAACCGTTATAACGAGGTTTTGGAGTGTCGACAACAGCCCGCCAACCAACGGGGTGCGGCAAGGGACGGTTCATCAGAACCCAGGGTATTCCCCTGTAGGAGCCGGCTTGCCGGCGATCAGGCCCGGGAGCCTGACGGCGATCTTCTGGCCGCCATCGCCGCCAAGCCGGGCGTTTACAAGGTCAGGGTCAGACGTTTTACCAGCGCGCCGGGCAGCAGGTTGGACGAGGTATTACGCTCGCCATAGGTGCTGGCCGACAGCAACAACTCGCGCTCGGCAGTCAATGCCTCCAACTGTGAGCCCAGCAGTTGGTAGACGCTATCGTCAAAACGCATGGTGCTGACCGGCGCCTTGATCTCACCGTCTTGCACCCAGAACGTGGCGAAGCGGGTCATGCCCGTCAGGCGCGCCGCCGGTTGGTCGGAGTAGTTCAGGTACCACAGGTTGCTGATATACAGGCCCGTGCCCAGTTGCTTGAGGATATCGGCCTGGGCCAGGCTGCCGGCGGCCATTTGCAAGGCGCTGGGGGACTCATCGGCGCTGGCGCCGTTGGTGCTCAAGCCGTATTCGGCGGCGCTGCGCGAGTTGACCAGTTGCCCTTGCGCCTGGCCATTGGCGACCAAGGTCACGTCGCTGCGCGGGTAGCCGTCACGGGAGAACGCCGGGCTCAGGGAGGCCGTGATCTGTTCGCTCATGCCCACCAGCGGGCTCAGGGCCTGGTCGCCGGCATACAGGCGCTGCAACGGGCTGCCCTTGCTGGCGATGGCCTGCGCAGAAAAACCACCCCAGGCGAGCATGCCGATGATTTCTTCCATGGCCGCCGGTGCCAGGTACGCGCGGTATTGACCGGGCGCCAGGGTGTGCAACGGCCGGCCAAGGAACTCCAGTTGTTCGCGGGCTTGCTGCAAGCGCTGGGCAAAGGCCGCGCTGTCCCAGGCATCGCCGGCGTAGCTGGCTTTTACTGCCTCGCCATTGGCATGGAACAGGCTGAAATCAAAGTTGAAACTATTGGCCTGATGCCAGCCAAAAGCCCCCGACGAGCTGGCGAACCCACGGCTGATCGGCCCGGCGGCATAAATGCCGACCAGGTCGAAACCTTGGGCGCCCTGGCTGATTTCGCCCAGGACCTGATCGAGGTCCGGCAGCGCCTGGGCCTGCTCGCTGCTGTTTTGCCAGGCCGTGTGATTGAGCAGCAGGTAAGGATCCTTGGGCAGCAAGGGCAAGGTTTCGCGCAGTTGCTGCAGGCCCTCGGCCAGGCGCTGGCGGTCCACCTCGGGGTCTCCGGACAGGGTGATACCGAGGTCGGCGTGCCGGCCATCGTTGATCAGCTTGAGGTTGACACTGGCCTGCTGTACCTGGCCGGCCTGGCGCACCTTGGCGTGGTTGAAACGCACGAATTCGGACGACTCCGCCGCGTAGTCCAGATGAAACTGTTCCCCTTCGGTGATGGCCTGCTTGAGCCACTCCACCAGGTCCTTGAAAGCCTTCATCAGGCGTCTCCCCCAAACACATCCACATCACTGAAGACACACGCCGGCGACGCATGGCCGACGCGGATCACCTGGTTCGGCTCGCCCTTGCCACAGTTGGGCGTGCCCAGCACCCTGAAGGTACTGGCATCGCCCACGGCGCTGAGCTTGCGCCAGAACTGCGCGGAAATCGCCCGGTAGTTGGGGTTCTTCACCACGCCCTTGAGTTCGCCATTCTCGATCAACTGGCCCCATTCGCAGCCGAACTGGAACTTGTTGCGCGCATCATCGATGGACCAGGAACGGTTGGTCGACATCAGGATGCCGTGCTCGATGCCGCCGATCAGTTGCCCCAGGCTCTGGTCGCCGGCCTCGATATTGAGGTTGGCCATGCGGTCGATGGGCGCGCGGTTCCAACTGCTGGCGCGGCTGTTGGCCACGCCGCCCATGCCCGAGCGGTATTGCGACAGCGCCCCGCCCAGGGGCTTGACCAGCAGGCCGTTACGGATCAGGAACTGCTTGTTGGCGGGCGTGCCGTCATCGTCATGGGCGTAGCTGGCCAGTTGCTCGGGAATGTCGGGGTCAAAGGTCACGTTCAGCAGGTTGGAGCCGTATTGCAGGTGCCCGAAGTCGCTGGCCTTGACGAAGCTGGTGCCGGCGTAATTGCGCTCGTCGCCGAGAATGCGGTCCAGCTCCAGCGGGTGGCCGATGGACTCGTGGATCTGCAGGATCATCTGGTCGGGCATCAGCAGCAGATCGCGCGGGCCTTGGGGCGTGTTGGGGGCCAGCAGCAGTTGCAGGGCCTCGTCGGCAATTCGGGGTGCAGCACCTATCAGGCCGAAGCGGCTGATCACATCAAAGCCACCTTGCTGGCCAAAGTTGCTGCCACCCAGGGTGCGGGTCTGGCTGTCGTTGCCGTCGTAGGCGGTCACGTTGACGCCGGGGAACACAAAGCGCTGGGCCTGGCGCAACTCGGCGCCGGCGCTGTTGAGGTAAATCTGTTCAACGCGGGTGGTGCCCAGGCTGACCTCCCAGTTCACCAGGCGCTCGTCCTTGGGCACGGCGGCCGATTCGGCGCCGAGCAGTTGGTAGCAGTCGCTCAGGGACGGGAAGGGTTGGTCGAGTTCTGGCGACAGATAGTCGGCGACGTCGCTGGACACCGGCTGGTCGCGCAGGTCGAGCAGGGCGTGGGGCCTGATCCGCCGGGCTTGCTGCTCGGCACGCTCGAGGGCGGCTTGCAGGCCGGTCAGGGAAATATCGTTGGTGGCCGCGTAGGCTTCGACCCCGTTGAGGCGCACGGTGAGCATGGCGCCTTCGTCGCGGCTCAGGTGTGGCGGTTCGGCGACGTTCTTGCGCACCGACAGGTACTGGCCGGACTCGCGCACGTAGCGCAGGGAAAAGAACTCGGCGCGGGTGCGCAGGGCGGCGAAATGTTGTTTGAGTTGCGGGTGTTTGTCGAACATGGGGCCTTCCTTGTGGGCGGTGATGGCTTTGAGGGCCCCATCGCAGGCAAGCCAGCTCCCACCTTTTGAATGTGTTCACAAATCAAAATGTGGGAGCTGGCTTGCCTGCGATGCTTTTGCCTTGGCTTTAGACCGGGCAACCCTTGGCGCGCAAAATCGCGTCAAAGCGATCAGGGTCCAGGGTGCCGGCTTCGATGGCGGCCAGTGTGGCTTTCTCGCGGGCCAGCAGGTCATGGCAGCGCACCAGCAATTCCGGCAGTTCGCTGCGCGAGGCGGCGACCACGCCGTCGCCGTCGCCGATCATCAGGTCGCCAGGCGCTACCAGCATGCCAGCGCAGGAGATCGGCACGTTGATCTCGCCGCCGCCGTCAGTGCTCGGGCCACGATGCACGCCGCCGATGGCGTAGGCTGGCAGTTCGCCGGTCTGCCATTCGTCGAGGTCACGCAGGGCGCCGTTGATCACCACCCCGACAATGCCGGCCTTCAGGGCCATGGCGCGCATGATGCCGCCGAACACCGCACGGGTCAGGTCGGCGCTGCCGTCGATCACCAGCACATCGCCCGGGCGGGCCATTTGCATGGCTTTGAGAATCATCAGGTTGTCACCGGGGCGCACTCGCACGGTCAGCGCGCTGCCGAGCATCGGTGCATTGCCGTGGAAGGCCTTCAGGCCCAGGCCACCGACGTTACGGCCCAGGCAGTCGCTGACGGCCGCGGCCGGAATCTTGCTGAATTCCTTCAGCCATTTCGGGTCCAGCGGTTCAACGTTTGGATTGATCAGGAAGCCGGTAGGCCATTTGCTCGAAGAAACGACATCAAACATGAGAAAGCCTCGTGGCCAGGCAGAAGCCGGCGTGTCGGTAGGAAGGTGAAACGTTTGCGCGAGGGACTAGATTAGGCCGGCGCGGGGGGTGGGATCAAGGGCGGGGCAGTGTAGGAAGAGTCTGGGAAGATGTGTGTTGGCTGGGCGGGCCTCATCGGGAGCAAGCCCCCTCCCACATTTTGATGGGTGAATACATTCAAATGTGGGAGCTGGCTTGCCTGCGATAGGAGCGCCGCGGTGTAACGCTTACCGCGCGGTCGGACCCACCTCACGCAACGGCTTGCCACGCACTGGCGCATCGCCGGCCACGTAGTAGTCCGCGGTGCTGCGCGGCAACTGGCGGCCACGCATCTTGTCGGCGATTTTCTCGGCGATCATGATGGTTGGCGCGTTCAGGTTGCCGGTGGTGATGATCGGCATGATCGACGCATCGACCACCCGCAGGCCCTGCATGCCATGCACGCGGCCTTCGCCATCGACCACGGCCATTTCGTCGGTGCCCATCTTGCACGAGCAGGAGGGGTGGAACGCGGTTTCGGCGTGTTCGCGGATGAACTTGTCCAGTTGCTCGTCGGTTTGCACGTCGATGCCCGGGCTGATCTCGCGGCCACGGTACGGGTCCAGTGCCGGCTGCTGCATGATTTCACGGGTCAGGCGGATGCCATCGCGAAACTCTTGCCAGTCCTGCTCGGTGGCCATGTAGTTGAAGAGGATGCTCGGGTAGTCCCGTGGGTTCTTCGACTTCACTTGCACACGGCCACGGCTCGGCGAACGCATGGAGCCCATGTGCGCCTGGAAGCCGTGCTCTTTCACACCGTTGCTGCCGTTGTAGTTAATCGCGACCGGCAGGAAGTGGTACTGGATGTTCGGCCATTCGAATTCTTCACGGGTACGGATAAAACCGCCCGCCTCGAACTGGTTGCTGGCGCCGATGCCGGTGCCGTTGAACAGCCATTCGGCACCAATGGCCGGCTGGTTGTACCAGAGCAGCGACGGGTACAGCGAGACCGGCTGGGTGCAGGCGTATTGCAGATACAGCTCCAGGTGGTCCTGCAGGTTTTCACCGACGCCTGGCAGGTCGTGGACCACCGGGATGTCGAGGCTTTCCAGGAGTTTGGCCGGGCCTACACCGGAGCGTTGCAGCAATTGCGGCGAAGCGATGGCGCCGCTGCACACCAGCACTTCCTTGCGCGCGCGGGCTTCAACACGTTCTTCGGCGGCGCCGATCAGGTAACGCACGCCGACCGCACGCTTGCCTTCGAACAACACTTTGTCGGTCAGGGCATGGGTGACGATGGTCAGGGTCGAACGTTTCTTGGCGGTGTCCAGGTAGCCACGGGCGGTACTGGCGCGACGGCCTTTGGGCGTCACGGTACGGTCCATCGGGCCGAAGCCTTCTTGCTGGTAGCCGTTCAAGTCCTCGGTACGCGGGTAACCGGCCTGCACGCCGGCTTCAACCATGGCGTGGAACAGCGGGTTATTCCCGGCTTTAGGCGTGGTCACGCTGACCGGACCTTCGCCACCGTGGTAGTCGTTAGGGCCGATGTCGCGGGTTTCGGCCTTGCGGAAATACGGCAGGCAGTCGAGGTAGCTCCAGTCTTCCAGGCCTGGCAGCTTCGACCAGTTGTCGTAGTCCATGGCGTTGCCACGGATGTAGCACATGCCGTTGATCAGCGACGAGCCACCCAGGCCCTTGCCGCGCCCACATTCCATGCGGCGGCCGTCCATGTGTGGCTCTGGATCGGTTTCATAGGCCCAGTTGTAGCGGCGGCCTTGCAGCGGGAACGCCAGGGCGGCGGGCATCTGGGTACGGAAATCGAAACGGTAGTCCGGGCCGCCGGCTTCCAGCAGCAGGACGGTGACGCCTTCGTCTTCGGTCAGACGGGTCGCCAGGGTGTTACCGGCGGAACCGGCACCCACAATGATGTAGTCGTATTCTTGGGACATAAATGCACCCTCTTTGGAGATGGTCAGGTCAGGCGAGGGCGTTGCCCTCGATCGCCGGCAAGCCGGCTCCTACAGGTCGTGCGCAATCCTTGTAGGAGCCCGCTTGCGGGCGATTGGCGGTAGCCGGGTTAGAACACCGAGGCGTAGTCGCCCAGCTCAACCTGTACCGATTTGATGCGGGTGAAGTTGTTCAGCGAGCTGATGCCGTTCTCACGGCCAACACCCGACTGCTTGTAGCCGCCCACCGGCATCTTGGCGTCGGACTCGCCCCAGGCGTTGATCCAGCAGATACCGGCTTCCAACTGATGAATCACGCGGTGAGCGCGGTTCAGATCGCGGGTCACCAGGCCAGCGGCCAGGCCGAAGTCGGTGTCGTTGGCACGACGGATCACTTCTTCTTCGGTCTCGTAGGTGAGGATGCTCATTACCGGGCCAAAGATTTCTTCACGCACGATGGTCATTTCGTCGGTGCAGTCGGTGAACACGGTCGGTGCCACGAACGCGCCCTTGGCGAAGTCGCCGTCGGTCAGGCGGTCGCCGCCGCACAGCAGGCGTGCGCCTTCTTCCTTACCCTTGGCGATGTAGCCCAGCACGCTTTCCATGTGGGCGAAGCTGACCAGTGGACCGAAGTTGGTGTTCTCGTCTTCTGGGTTGCCGACGCGGATGCGCGCAACACGTTCCACGATCTTGGCTTCAAAGGCAGCTTGCAGGTGCTTTGGAATAAACACGCGGGTGCCGTTGGTGCAGACCTGGCCGGAGCTGTAGAAGTTGGCCATCATCGCGGTGTCGGCGGCGCGATCCAGGTCGGCGTCGTCGAAGATGATCAGCGGGGATTTGCCGCCCAGTTCCATGGTCACGTCTTTGAGCGAGGAACTCGAAGCGCTGGCCATGACCTTCTTGCCGGTGTCGGTGCCGCCGGTGAAGGAGATTTTTTCGATGCGTGGGTGCTCGGTCAGCCAGGTGCCGACTTCACGACCGCTGCCGGTCAGGACGTTGAACACGCCATCCGGAACGCCGGCTTCGGTGTAGATCTCGGCCAGTTTCAGGGTGGTCAGCGACGTCACTTCGCTTGGCTTGAAGATCATTGCGTTGCCGGCCGCCAGGGCTGGGGCAGACTTCCACAGGGCGATCTGGATCGGGTAGTTCCACGCGCCGATACCGGCGACCACGCCCAGCGGCTCGCGGCGGGTGTAGACGAACGAAGTGGTGCGCAGCGGGATCTGCTCGCCTTCGATGGCGGGCACCAGGCCGGCGTAGTATTCCAGCACGTCGGCACCGGTGACGATGTCGACGTACTTGGTTTCAGAGAAGGATTTACCGGTGTCCAGGGTTTCCAGGGCGGCCAGTTCATCGTTGCGCTCACGCAGGATTTCCACGGCGCGACGCAGGATGCGCGAACGCTCCATGGCGGTCATCGCGGCCCAGATTTTCTGGCCCTTTTCGGCGCTGACCACCGCACGCTCAACGTCTTCGAACGTAGCGCGCTGCACGTTGGCGAGAACTTCACCGTTAGCCGGGTTGATGGCTTCGAAGGTGGCATCGCTGCCAGCGTCGCTGTAGCCGCCGTCAATGTAGAGTTTTTGCAGTTCGAAACGGGCCATAAAGTCCTCGCAAGTGCATAAGTGGTTGGCGTTAACCACTGAAGGGGCATAGCCCGCTCAGCAGCAGTTCAGGGGTTGAGCGTTTATGTGGGCTCTAACTCACCTGCTTGGCCAATTGGAAATCCATGTATTCGTAAGCGATCCGTTGCGCCTGCTCCGTGTCGAAAGCGTCTCCCGACAGGGCGCCGCGCAACCACAAGCCGTCGATCAGGGCCGCCAGGCCTCGGGCTGCGCTGCGTGCATCTTCCAGCGGCAGCACACGGCGGAACTGGCAGCACAGGTTGGAATACAGGCGGTGATCGTTGATCCGCTGCAACCTGTGCAAAGACGGGTGGTGCATGCTGGTGGCCCAGAAGGCCAGCCAGGTTTTCATTGCCGGGCCGTTGACCTGGCTGGCGTCGAAGTTGCCGCCAATAATCACTTGAAGGTGCGCCCGGGGGCTGTCTTCCTTCAATGCCTGCCGGCGTTCGTGGACGTTCTCGATCAGCACATTCATCAGGTACCGCATGGTTGCGGCGATCAGGCCATTCTTGTCCTGAAAGTAGTGACTGATGATGCCGTTCGAGACGCCGGCCAGACGGGCGATCAGCGCAATGCTGGCATCTCCCATCCCAACCTGATCGATGGCCGTCAATGTGGCTTCGATCAACTGCTGGCGGCGTATGGGTTGCATACCGACCTTGGGCATGTAGCACCTCTCCTTAGGCCTGCCGACGGGCGTAAACGTTCGTCGGCTTGAGGGCCAGTCTATTTTGTTTTGATTGAACGTTCAATCAACAAAGAATAAGATCTGCGACAAATGGTCGCTGCCTACAGGTATTTCCTACATGTCGGCAGGCACATCTGACATCCGTAAAAACCCTTGAAACCGCCCATGACCCTGGGTCGCTGGGGTTCGGGGATTTTCGGGATGTCTTTATAACACCCGTCCGTCGACTGCCGAAAAATCGATGGCGCGGGTCACGCGCTGCCTTGTGTCCTCTCTCGCACTGCCCGGAGCCTCTGTGCCATGAGTTCTGCCTCTCTTATAAAGACCCCACCGGAAAAGGTGCGGGTCAACGGTTGGGTGTTCTACACCTCCACCGCGCTGATCCTGTTGTTGACCGCCGTTCTGATCATCGCCCCGCAAGAGGCCGGCAGAATGCTGGGAGTCGCCCAGACCTGGCTCTCGAAGAGCTTTGGCTGGTACTACATGGTGGTTATCGCCGCCTACCTGGTATTTGTGGTGGGCCTGGCGTTTTCGTCCTACGGCAAATTGAAGCTGGGCAGCAAGGCCGATACCCCGGACTTCAGCTACGGCGCCTGGGCCGGCATGTTGTTCTCCTCGGGCATCGGCATCTCGTTGCTGTACTTCGGCGCGTCCGAGCCGTTGGATCACTACTTCAACCCGCCCGAAGGCGCCGCCGCCACCCATATGGCCGCGCGCCAGGCGTTGCAGCTGACCTTCCTGCACTGGGGCCTGCATGGCTGGGCGATCTATGCGCTGGTCGGCCTGGCCGTGGCGTACTTTGCTTACCGCCATAACCAGCCGCTGGCCCTGCGTTCGGCGCTGTACCCGTTGATGGGCGAGCGCTGGGTCAAGGGTGCGGCCGGTCATGCGGTGGATGGCTTCGGCATGTTCGTGACCCTGCTGGGCCTGGTGACGAACCTGGGGATTGGTTCGATGCAAGTGTCGTCCGGGCTGGAAAACCTGTTCGGCATGGAGCACAGCAACACCAACCTGCTGATCGTGATCATCGTGATGAGCACCGTGGCGACCATCGCCGCCGTGTCGGGCGTGGAGAATGGCATTCGCCGCCTGTCCAACCTGAACATCGTGCTGTTCAGCGGCCTGCTGATTTTCGTGCTGCTGTTTGGCCCGACCCTGCACCTGCTCAACGGCTTTGTGCAGAACCTGGGCGACTACATGAACGGCCTGGTGCTCAAAACCTTCGACCTCTACGTGTACGAAGGCGATGGCGAGAAGTCCGAGCGCTGGATGGGCCTGTGGACCCTGTTCTACTGGGCCTGGTGGATTTCCTGGGCACCGTTCGTAGGCATGTTCATCGCGCGTATTTCCCGTGGCCGTACCGTGCGTGAACTGGTGGCTGGCGTATTGCTGATCCCGCTGGGCTTTACCCTGGCGTGGCTGTCGATCTTCGGCAACTCGGCGTTGGACCTGGTGCTCAACCACGGTGCGGTGGAGCTGGGCAAGACCGCGCTGGAGCAGCCATCCATGGCGATCTACCAGTTGCTGGAATACTACCCGGCGTCGAAAGTGGTGATCGGCGTGTCGATCTTTGTCGGCTTTGTGCTGTTCCTGACGCCGGCGGATTCTGGCGCGGTGATGATGGCCAACCTGTCGTGCAAAGGTGGCAATGTGGATGAGGATGCGCCGCACTGGCTGCGGATCTTCTGGTCGGCGGTGATCACCCTGGTGACCATCGGCTTGTTGTTTGCCGGCAACTTTGAAGCCATGCAGACCATGGTGGTACTGGCGGGCCTGCCGTTCTCGGTGGTGCTGATCTTCTTTATGTTCGGTTTGCACAAGGCCATGCGCCAGGATGTGGCCATCGAACAGGAGCAGGCGCAATTGGCCGAACGCGGCCGTCGCGGTTTCAGCGAGCGCCTCACCGCCCAGGACCTGCAACCGAGCCAGGCGGTGGTGCAACGCTTTATGGACAAGAAAGTCACCCCGGCGCTGGAAGAAGCGGCCGTGGCATTGCGCGCCCAAGGGCTGGATGTGCAGACGCTGCTGGGTAAGTCCAAGCGCTGCATTGGCGTGCGGATCGAGATGGAAGGCAACCCGTTTGTCTACGAGGTGAGCCTGGACGGCTACCTGGCGGCGCCCAGTGAGTCGATCGAGGCCGACGAGGAACGTGCGCGCTACTACCGCGCCGAGGTCTACCTGCACAACGGCGGCCAGGAATACGACCTGATGGGCTTCACCCAGGAGCAGATCACCCGGGATGTGCTCGATCAGTTTGAAAGCCATCGGCAGCTCCTTGGCCGTGTCTATAGCTGATAAAAGCCGGCGGTGTCGTCACTGACACCGCCTGTTCAAACTTGGCAATGCGCTCAAATGTAGGAGCTGGCTTGCCAGCGATAGCGGTAGTGAATCCAACACCGCTATCGCTGGCAAGCCAGCTCCTACAATGACCCAGTTCCTTCAGTTGGGTCTTTAGCCCAGGTTCTTGCCCAGCAGGGCGTGGTACAGCTCGCTATCCCCCAGAATCCCTACCACCTTGTTGTTGTCGTGCAGCACCAGCTTGTTGCCGGTCTGGTAGCGAATCTGCAACGCATCGCGCATGCCGATATTCGAATCCACCAAGGTCGGCAACCGCCCCAGGCCTTCCACCGCTTGCCCTGGCGCCCAGTTCTGCAGGTTCATTGCCACGCCATTTTGCCGCGCGCCCTGGATGGTGTTGCCTTCGGCCAGGTCCAGCCACGAATCGCCGCCTGGGTCCAGGCACACCGAGCCGTTGACCCGCTTGCAGTTGTCCAGGGTGCGCATCAGGCTGCGGCCGCACAACACGTTCAGCGGGTTGGTATGGGCGACGAAGGTGCGCACATAGTCATCCGCCGGGTTCAGCACAATCTCTTCCGGCACGCTGTACTGGATGATCTTGCCGTCTTTCATGATCGCGATCCGGCTACCGAGCTTGAGCGCCTCATCCAGGTCGTGGCTGACGAACACGATGGTCTTGCTCAGCTTGCGTTGCAGCTCCAGCAACTCATCCTGCAGGCCTTGGCGGATCAGGGGGTCGAGGGCCGAGAAGGGTTCGTCCATCAGCAGGATATCGGCGTCCATCGCCAGTGCGCGAGCCAGGCCGACGCGCTGTTGCATGCCGCCCGAGAGTTCGTCGGGCTTCTTGTTGCGCCATTGGGTCAGGCCCACCAGCTCAAGTTTTTCGTCCACCAGCTTGCGCCGCTCTTTCTCGGGGCGGCCCTGCATCTCCAGGCCAAAGCTGATGTTTTCGCGCACCGTGAGCCAGGGCATCAGGGCGAACTTCTGGAACACCATGGCGATGCGCTTGGTGCGCATCATTTTCAGCTCTGCCGGGGTGCATGAGGCGATGTCGATCTGGCGCCCTTCATGCTCGACAAACAACTGGCCACGGCTCACGGTGTTAAGGCCGTTGATACAGCGCAACAGGCTGGATTTGCCGGAGCCGGACAGGCCCATCAACACGCAGATCTCGCCTTTCTCGATATCCAGGCTGGCCTTTTCCACGCCGACAATCTGCCCGGTCTTTTTCAGGATTTCGTTGCGGTGCATCCCCTCGTCCAGCAGCTTGAGGGCTTCGCGTGGGTCTTTGGAGAAGATCACGTCGACATTGTCGAATCGGATAATGCTCATGCATCACCCCCTACTTTGGCGTCGGGTTGTTTGCAGATGCGGTCGAGCATGATAGCCAGCAGCACAATCGCCAGGCCGGCTTCAAAGCCCAGGGCAATGTCGGCGGTGTTCAGCGCGTTGACCACGGGTTTGCCGAGGCCGTCGGCGCCCACCAGGGCCGCGATCACCACCATCGACAACGACAGCATGATGCATTGGGTAATGCCGGCAGCAATGCTCGGCATGGCGTGGGGCAGTTCGATGCGCGAGAGCAACTGGCGGCGCGAGCAGCCAAAGGCCTTGCCGGCGTCCATCAACTCTTGCGGCACATCGCGGATGCCCAGGTAGGTCAGGCGGATCGGCGCGGCAATCGCGAACACCACCGTGGAGATCAGGCCAGGCACCACGCCCAGCCCGAAGAGGGTCAGGGTCGGGATGAGGTAGACGAAGGTTGGCACGGTCTGCATCAAATCGAGCACCGGGCGCATCATCGTGTAGAACATCGGCTTGTGCGCGGCAACAATGCCCAGCGGCACGCCGATCACCACGCAGACCAGGGTGGCGAACAGCACCTGCGCCAGGGTCTCCATGGTTTCCTGCCAGTACCCCAGGTTGAGGATCAGCAGGAAGGAGGCGATGACAAATACGGTCAGGCCCCACTTACGTTGAATATAGTGAGCAAGCAGCGCAATCAGACCGATCAATGCCAGCGGATTGAACCAGGTCAGCGCAAACGTCACGCCGTGGATCATCGTTTCCAGTGTCGATGCGATCGCGTCGAAATAATCGGCGCCGTTCTGCGTCAACCATTCGACGAAGGCAGCGATGTACTGGCCTAGTGGGATTTTCTGTTCAGTCAGCATGGTAGTGAATGTCCACATGCGAAGAGGGAAAACATCCCGGGCCGGCACGCCGGCCCAGGGTCAGCGGTTACTTGTCGAGGTAGGCTTTCACGGCGGCAAGTCCTGGTTTGCCATCAAGGGTGGTGACCCCGGCGAGCCAGGTGTCGAGTACTTGCGGGTTCTTCTTCAGCCAGGCCTTGGCGGCTACGTCGGGTTTCATCTTGTCGTCGAGGACGTTGCCCATCAGGGTGCTTTCCATGTCCAGGGTGAACGACAGGTTTTTCAGCAGTTGGCCAACGTTGCTGCATTCCTGCACGTAGCCCTTGCGGGTGTTGGTGTAGATGGTGGCCTGGCCGTAGTTGGGGCCGAATGAATCGTCACCTCCAGTCAGGTACTTGAGTTTGAAACGGGTGTTCATCGGGTGCGGTTCCCAGGCGAGGAACACAATGGCCTGGCCGCGCTTGGTGGCACGGTCCACTTGCGAGAGCATCCCCGCTTCGCTGGACTCCACCACCTTGAAGCCTGCGTCCTTCAAGCCGAACTGATTCTTGTCGATCACGCTCTGGATCGTACGGTTGCCGTCGTTGCCCGGTTCGATGCCGTAGATCTTGCCGCCCAGTTCGTCCTTGAATTTGACGATGTCGGCGAAGTCCTTCAGGCCCTTGTCGTACAGCGCTTGCGGCACGGCCAGGGTGTATTTGGCGTTTTCCAGGTTGGCGCGCACGGTTTCCACGGTGCCGGCATCACGGTACTGCTTGATGTCGTTTTCCATGGTCGGCATCCAGTTGCCGAGGAAGATATCCATGTTCTTGCCGTCGGCCAGGGACTTGTAGGTCACGGGTACGGAAATCATCGTGGTGCGGGGCTTGTAGCCCAGGCCCTTGAGGACTTCGCTGGTGGTGGCGGTGGTGACGGTGATATCGGTCCAGCCGACATCGGAGAAGTTGACGGTGCTGCACTGCTCAGGATCAGCAGCGAGGGCCGCAAGGGGAAGACTCAGCATGGCGGCCAACAACAACGGGGGGGAACCTTTCATGGGTTTGGACTCCTGGTGTTTTTCCGGCGGTGCTTGACCGCGCTTATAAGTGTTGCAGTTGGGGCGTGCGAGCGATGTGCAGCCTCGGTGCCTTGCAAACGAGTCGAGACTGATCATGTACCAGTGAAAATCTGACGCCTACAGGGTGGGTCGTATCCAGTACAGGGATGGTCGTATCCAGTGTCGGTGACGTCGCTTACAGATTTTTCCATAGGCAAAACTGCACTTTTTCTCGATCTGCGCCGCAAAAAACGGCGATTACGCCCCATTGCACGGGGAAGACGCTGGTGAGCATGGGTAGGTCGGTGTGAGACGCCGGACGGCGCAGTGAAAGCTTGATGATGCCGCCATCTGGGCGACTTGAGCGTAGCAGCTCCGCCACCAGGCGTTATTGCGCCTGGCCTGTGCTATCGAGGAGTTTCGCGCAATGGCTATCAGCGTTTTCGACCTGTTCAAGATCGGCATTGGGCCGTCCAGTTCCCACACCGTCGGCCCCATGCGCGCCGCGGCGTTATTCGTCCAGGGCTTGCGGGAACGTGCGCTTGTGGATCAGGTGCGGCGTGTCGAAGTGCAGCTGTATGGCTCTTTATCGGCCACAGGCATCGGCCACGGCAGCGACAACGCGGTGATCATGGGGCTGATGGGCGAGTGGCCAGACGCGATTGATCCATCGCAGATCGGCCTGCGTATCGAGGCCCTGCGCCAAACGCAGACGTTGCTGCTGGACAACCGCGTACCGGTGCCGTTTGTGTGGTCGCGGGACATGCGCCTGATCGACGAAAACCTGCCCTTCCATCCCAACGCCATGACCCTGGTGGTCTACGGCGCCCAGACCGAGTTGCATCGCGATACCTACTATTCGGTGGGCGGCGGCTTTGTGGTGGATGAAGCCCAGGCGCGCAGCGGCGTGGCAGATATGGACCGCACCGAACTGCCCTATGATTTCTCCAGCGCGGTGGAGTTGTTGCAGTTGTGCAAGACCCACAACCTGCGCGTCGCCGAACTGATGTTGGCCAATGAAAAGGTCTGGCGTTCCGAGGAAGAAATCCGCAGCGGCCTGATGAAACTCTGGCGTGCCATGCAGGACTGCGTCGAGCAGGGCCTCAAGCACGAAGGCATCCTGCCCGGCGGCTTGAATGTGCGCCGCCGCGCCGCCAAGTTGCACCGCAGCCTGCAGGAGCTGGGCAAGCCCAATGTGATCGGCTCGACCTTGAGCGCCATGGAGTGGGTCAACCTGTTCGCCCTGGCCGTCAACGAAGAAAACGCTGCCGGTGGGCGCATGGTCACGGCCCCAACCAACGGCGCGGCGGGGATCATTCCGGCGGTGCTGCACTACTTTATGAAGTTCAGCGAGGAAGTCACCGAGGCCAATGTGGTGGACTACTTTCTCGGTGCGGCGGCCATCGGCATTCTGTGCAAAAAGAATGCTTCGATCTCTGGCGCCGAAGTCGGTTGCCAGGGCGAAGTCGGCTCGGCCTGCGCCATGGCGGCGGCGGGGTTGGCAGAGATTCTCGGCGCCTCGCCGGAGCAGGTGTGCAACGCCGCCGAAATCGGCCTGGAGCACAACCTCGGCCTGACCTGCGACCCGGTGGGCGGCCTGGTGCAAGTGCCGTGCATCGAGCGCAATGCGATTGCAGCGGTCAAGGCAATCAATGCCGCGCAGATGGCGTTGCGTGGCGACGGCCAGCACTTTATCTCCCTGGACCGGGTAATCCGCACCATGCGCGATACCGGGGCGGATATGCATGACAAGTACAAGGAGACCTCGCGGGGAGGGTTGGCGGTGAGTGCTGTCGAGTGTTAAGCGAATCCAATGCTCAAAGCAGTGAAGATCAAATGTGGGAGCGGGCTTGCTCGCGAATGCGGTGGGTCAGTCAATTAAGATGTTGACTGATGCACCGCATTCGCGAGCAAGCCCGCTCCCACAGGGGATCTGCGCTTAACTGACTGGCATTGGGGCTTGCCCGCGATGACGGAGTGTCAAACCCCACTGCTCATAAAGTGAACACTTCACCCCCAACACGCCACCTTTTAGCGCGTCGCAAACAGATAAGTAGCCCCCAAACGATTTCCCTCCCGACCACCCGTCACCTGTGCGTGTGGTGACACACTTTTCCTACGCCCTGAAAGCGCCTTCCCACAAGTGCTACCGATCTGCTCACAGACCTTGAGCGTAGGCTTTTTCCGACTCATATCCTCACGCCGGGCGCGGGCTTATATAGACACCTCAATAGGTCGTTTTCAGGAGTTATTGAATACCTATTCAACTTTAGGCATGGCATTTGCTCTATCAATTCAAAGCCTCTCTCCTGACGGACGAAGAGTGCAATAACAAGAGCCTCGCCTGAGGCCATCACCTGCTTTGTGTGAGGAGATACCGCGATGACGTCGTTCAACTCCGGGGCTCAACCCCAGAACCGTGCGCCTCAATCCATCGGCTTTTTGCTGCTGGACAATTTCACGCTGATTTCCCTGGCGTCCGCAGTGGAGCCACTGCGCATGGCCAACCAATTGTCCGGTCGCGAGCTGTATCGCTGGACCACCTTGAGCGTCGACGGCAACCAGGTATGGGCCAGCGATGGCCTGCAAATCACCCCCGATTGCTCCATGCACAAAGCCCCGGCCCTGGACACCGTGATTGTCTGCGGCGGCGTGGGTATCCAGCGCACCGTGACCCGCGAACATGTGTCGTGGCTGCAAAGCCAGGCGCGCCAGTCCCGCCGCCTCGGCGCGGTGTGCACCGGCAGTTGGGCCCTGGCCTGCGCCGGCTTGCTCGACGGGTTTGATTGCAGCGTGCACTGGGAATGCCTGGCGTCGATGCAGGAAGCTTTCCCTCGGGTGTCGATGAGCACGCGCCTGTTCACCCTCGACCGCAATCGCTTCACCAGTTCGGGCGGCACCGCGCCGCTGGACATGATGCTGCACCTGATCAGCCGCGACCACGGCCGTGAACTGTCGGCGGCGATTTCCGAGATGTTTGTGTACGAACGTATCCGCAATGAACAGGATCACCAGCGTGTGCCGCTCAAGCACATGCTCGGCACCAACCAGCCGAAGCTGCAGGAAATCGTCGCGCTGATGGAAGCCAACCTGGAGGAGCCGATCGACCTCGATGAACTGGCCGTCTACGTCGCCGTCTCGCGGCGCCAGCTGGAGCGCCTGTTCCAGAAATACCTGCACTGCTCGCCGTCGCGCTACTACCTCAAGCTGCGCCTGATCCGTGCCCGGCAGTTGCTCAAGCAAACGCCGATGTCGATCATCGAAGTGGCCTCGGTGTGCGGGTTTGTGTCCACGCCGCACTTCTCCAAGTGCTACCGCGAGTATTTCGGCATTCCGCCACGGGATGAACGCGTCGGTTCCAACACCACCCAGCAAGTGGCGATGATGCCGATTCCGCAGGCGTTGGTGTTGTCACCGTTGGCGGGGCCGATGTCGGCGTTGAGCCAGGCGCGCAATGAGTCGACGTTTGCCAGTGTAAGGCTGTAGACCGAGTCGCCTGCATCGCAGGCAAGCCAGCTCCCACATTTGGAATGCATTCCCCTGTGGGGGCGGGCTTGCCCGCGATAGCGGTGTATCAGGCCCCGGAACTCTTCCTGAATGCCACCAAAGCAGGCAACAACTGCTTATCAATCGCCTGGCGCACCGCCGGCAGAATCGTCGCGCTGCCGGTGTACATCTGCTCGACCATGCCCTTGAGTGCCTTGGCCCGCGCTTCACTCAAGCCGCGTACCGCACATTCACAGGCCTGCTCGGCAGTGGCGCCGCTGGACACCTCGAAACCCAGGGAGCGCAGTTGGCTCAGCAGGTCATCCTGATCAATCAAATCCGCGTGCATCATGATGTTCATCCTGGTTAGGGGAGACTTCGATCAGGTTCGATTCTGGTGGGCCGTCAGCGGGTCGGCAAGGCCTGAATGGCGCAATGGCTGGAACGACTATGAACAGGTCGTTTTCGGGCCAGTTGCCAAGAGTGGTTGTGGGCACACTCAGGCTCAAGCAAGCAGATTGAAGGTTTGGTCACCCTCGGCCCGCACGCTCGCACAAAGCACTCTGCCCCGATCCTGTCACGGCTTGATCGGGGCTTTTTTTATTTGCCGGGCAGGCCGATGACACGCCCGAGCAGGGCCGGCCGGGGCAGGTCTGATTGCTCGGTGCTGATTACCGCCAGGCGCTGTGCCACCGCTGCGCTGAACGGTGCCGAGCGTGGCCCGGCAAGGTCGACATGCAGCAGCATCTGCTCATTGCCCGCCAGCTCCCGCTCTTCGCCCACCAGGTGCAGGCTGTGATACAGATGCAGGCGCTTGTTGTCATGGGCGATCAACTGGGTGCGCACCTCGACCTCGGCCCCGAGTTTCACTTCGTGCAGGTAATTGAGGTGCAGCTCCAGGGTAAACAACGAGTGGCCGCTGGCTTCGCGGTTGTCGCTGTCCAGGCCCAGGGTGTCCATCAACGCATCGGTGGCGTAGCTGAAGATCAGCAGGTAGAACGCATCCCGCAGGTGGCCGTTGTAATCGACCCAGTCGGGGATGATGTGGGTGGTGTAGGTCGTCAGTGCGGGCATGTCGTCAATTCCAGATCTGTACGCGGTCAACTGTGGGAGCTGGCTTGCCTGCGATGGTGGTGGTCAATCCAACACCGTTATTTCAGGCAAGCCAGCTCCCACAGAAATAAACAGCCGCTATTCGGCGAAGCTCATGCCGTGTTTTTCCTTGGTGGTCTTCACCGCCTCCAGCACCGCCAGCAGGCAATCATCACGATAGCGCTCCAGCGCCGCAATGCTATGGCTGCCCAACTGCTCGCGGGTGCCATCGACCACATCATCAATCAGTTTGTCCGTCAGTTCCGGGGCCGGCAGGTACGTCCACGGCAGCTGCAACGCCGGGCCGAATTGCGCCATGAAATGCCGCATCCCGGCATCGCCGCCGGCCAGGGTGTAGGTGAGGAACGTGCCCATGAACGACCAGCGCAAACCGGCGCCAAAGCGGATCGCATCGTCGATCTCGCCGGTGGTCGCTACACCGTCGTTGACCAGATGCAACGCCTCGCGCCACAGCGCCTCAAGCAAGCGGTCGGCGATAAAACCGGGGACTTCCTTACGCACATGCAGCGGGCGCATGCCCAGGGATTCGTAGACTTTTATCGCCGCCTGGATCGCTTCGGGCGCAGTGTGTTTGCCGCCGACCACTTCCACCAGCGGCAGCAGGTACACCGGGTTGAACGGGTGGCCGACCACGCAGCGCTGCGGGTGTGTGGCGCTTTCATAAAACTCGCTGGGCAAAAGCCCCGAAGTGCTGGAGCCGATCAACGCATTGGGCTTGGCTGCCGCGCTGATCTTGCTGTGCAGCTCCAGCTTCAGCTCCAGGCGTTCGGGGGCGCTTTCCTGGATGAAGTCGGCGTCTTGCACGCATTCTTCGATGGTCGCGACAAACCGCAGACGGTCCTGGGAGGCGCCCGGTGCCAGGCCCTGCTTTTCCAGGGCGGCCCAGGCATTGGCGACACGCTTGCGCAGGGCCGCTTCGGCGCCGGGCGCCGGGTCCCAGGCCACCACATCCAGGCCGTGGGCGAGGGCGCGGGATACCCAGCCGCTGCCGATGACACCACTGCCCAGGGCGGCGAAGGTTTTGATTTCGGTGATAAAGCTCATTTCGGTAATTTCCAGTGCTAAAGAGGTTCATTGTGGGAGCTGGCTTGCCTGCGATAGCGGTGGGTCAGTGCCAAATGCATCAACTGATACACCGCTATCGCAGGCAAGCCAGCTCCTACATTTTTGAGCCGGTTGCGGCAGGGGATTAGCTACGTTTGGTCAGGCCCATCTTGGTTCGGCCTTCAGCCGGGGTCAGAACCCGCGCGCCCAGGCGGCTGAGGATTTCCCCGGCACGCTCCACCAGTTGCCCATTGGTCGCCAGCACGCCCTTGTCCAACCACAAGTTGTCTTCCAACCCAACCCGCACGTTGCCGCCCAGCAGCACCGCCTGCGCCGCCATCGGCATCTGCATGCGCCCGATGCCAAAGCCGGCCCACACCGCGTCGACGGGCAGGTTGTCGACCATGGCTTTCATGGTGGTGGTATCGGCCGGCGCACCCCAGGGGATGCCCAGGCACAGTTGGAACAGTGGGTTGTCGAGCAGGCCTTCCTTGATCAGTTGCTTGGCGAACCACAGGTGGCCGGTATCGAAAATCTCCAGCTCGGCCTTCACCCCCAGTTCCTGGATGCGCTTGGCGCCCGCCCGCAGCTGGGCCGGGGTGGACACATAAATAGTGTCGCCATCGCCAAAGTTCAGGGTGCCGCAGTCCAGGGTGCAGATTTCCGGCAGCAGTGCCTCGACGTGGGCCAGGCGGGTCAGCGGGCCGACCAGGTCGGTATTGGGGCCGAACGCCATGGGGTTCTCGCCACCGCCGATTTCCAGGTCGCCGCCCATGCCGGCGGTGAGGTTGACGATGATGTCGATGTCCGCCTCGCGGATGCGCTCCATCACCTCGCGGTACAGCGCCACGTCGCGGCTGAACTTGCCGGTGTGCGGGTCGCGCACATGGCAATGCACCACGGTGGCGCCGGCTTTGGCGGCCTCTACCGCAGCTGCAGCGATTTGCCTGGGGGTGACCGGCACGTGGGGGCTTCTGGCGGTCGTGTCGCCAGCACCGGTGAGTGCGCAGGTGATGATGACGTCGTGGTTCATGGGGCAGGTTCCTTACAGGCGTGGTAGTGCCGTTCGCGGCCGTTGTTGGCCGCGAAACGGTGATTCGGGAGAGGTTATTTGCTGGTCAATTGCAGATGGGCGGCAGCAGGCTTGCCGTCGAACGTGGTCACGCCCTCCAGCCAACGCTGCTGGTCCTGGGGGTGATCCTTGAGCCACTGGCGGGCCGACTCGAACGCATCTTTGTGCTCCAGCAACGGCTGCATCATCCGGCTCTCTTGGGCGGCGGTGAACGTCAGGTTGGTCAGCAACTTGTGCACATTCGGGCATTGCTCGGCATAGGTCGGGGTGGTCACTGTCCAGACCGTGGCCATGCCTTCATTGGGCCCCAGGGCGTCCTCGCTGCCGGACAGGTAGGTCATCTGCACATTGACGTTCATCGGGTGCGGCGCCCAGCCAAAGAACACCACGGCTTCGTTGCGGCGTACGGCGCGGTCCACGGCGGCGAGCATGCCGGCCTCGCTGGACTCCACCAACTGGAATTTGCCCAGGCCGAACTGGTTCTTGGCGATCATCGCCTTGATCTGGGTGTTGGCCCCGGAGCCTGGTTCGATGCCGTAGATCTTGCCGCCCAACTCTTTCTGGAACTTGGCAATGTCGGCGAAGGTTTTCAGGCCCTTGTCTGCCAGATAGGTCGGCACCGCCAGGGTCGCGCGGGCGTCCTTGAGGCTGGGCGCCTCGAGGACTTTGACCTGCCCGGCGTCGACGAACGGGGTGATGGTCTGGGTCATCAGCGGGTTCCAGTAGCCGAGGAACAGGTCCAGGCGCTGGTCGCGAATGCCGGAGAAGATGATTTGCTGGGACGCACTGGTTTGCTTGGTGCTGTAGCCGAGGCCGTCGAGCAGCACCTGGGTCATGGCGCTGGTGGCGATCACGTCGGTCCAGTTCACCACGCCCATGCGCACGTTCTTACAGGAAGCGGCATCGGCGGCCCACAGGCTGGTGCTCAAGACGGCACTGAGTGCGAGCATGCAGCGGCTGATCAGTCGGTTCATGATGGATCCCTCGGCAGGTCGTTATTGTGGGTTCCGGCGTCTTTGTGCACCGTGCCGCCAAGTTACCCAGCTTGCGGCGCGGCAAAACGCACGGCGGCGACCCACTCTTGCACTGCAGCGACCTGTGCCCTTGAATGGGCGCTGGAACTGGCGTATCACAGTGACCACGCTACCCGTCCCACGAGTGCGCACCATGTCCCAGGATTTCTACTTCCTGCTGATGCCGGGTTTCTCGGCCATCGGCTTTATCTCGGCCATCGAACCGCTGCGCGTGGCCAACCGCTTTCGCGGCGAGCTGTATCGCTGGCATGTGCTGAGCGCTGACGGTGGTGCAGTGCTGGCGAGCAACGGCATGTCGGTCAACGCCGACGCCGGGCTTGAGCCTCTGAAAAAAGGTGCGACTCTGCTGGTAGTCGCCGGCTTCGAGCCCCTGGAATTCGCCACGCCGGCCCTGGAGCACTGGCTGCGCCGCCTCGACCATGACGGCGTGACCCTCGGCGCTATCGACACCGGCAGTTTCGTCCTGGCCCAGGCCGGCCTGCTCGACGGCTACCGCCTGACCCTGCATTGGGAGGCCATCGATGCCTTCAAGGAATCCTATCCCGCACTGGCCGTGACCCAGGAACTGTTCGAGATCGACCGCCGGCGTATCACCTGCGCCGGCGGCACCGCGTCCATCGACCTGATGCTCGACCTGATCAGCCAGGCCCACGGCCCGGAGCTGGCGATCCAGGTTTCCGAGCAATTCGTGCTGGGCCGCATCCGCCCGCGCAAAGACCACCAGCGCATGCAGATCGCCACGCGCTACGGCATCAACAACCAGAAACTGGTGCAGGTGATTGGCGAGATGGAACAACACACCGAACCGCCCCTGAGCACCCTGGCGCTGGCGCAGATGATCAAGGTCACACGGCGCCAACTGGAGCGCCTGTTCCGCCTGCATCTCAATGACACCCCGAGCAACTTCTACCTCTGCCTGCGCCTGGAAAAAGCCCGGCAGTTACTGCGCCAGAGCGGCATGAGCGTGCTGGAAGTAAGCATTGCCTGTGGGTTCGAGTCGCCGTCGTATTTCACTCGAAGCTACCGGGCGCGGTTTGCCAAGTGCCCGCGGGAGGATCGGCGACGGGAGGTGGTGTAAGTCTATTGCGTATACGCCGACCCCATGTAGGAGCTGGCTTGCCTGCGATAGCGGTGTATCAGTTGGCAGATAAGTTGCTGACCCACCGCTATCGCAGGCAAGCCAGCTCCTACATCGGATTTGTGGTGGGGCTTACTTTTTTACCAAGGCCGAGCACGCGGTTTTAAACGCCTCATGCTGATACTTGTTCAGCGTCGCCGGCAACGCAAAGTCGTGCTTCTTGTTCTGCGCATTGATGGTCTGCGGCGACAGCAGTGTCACTTCAACGCCGTCCAGCAACTGCAGCACTCCTTCAATCTTGAACGTGGTCGGGCCGCCGGCGAATTCGCCTTTTTTGCTGCGTTTCTTGATCGCGATACGGGTGATGGCGTTGTCGCGTACAAACGCGGCCACCTGGCTGGCGAAAGCTTTGACGTTGGCCGCCTCGTCATCGTCCTCGAGGGCGATTTTCTTGGTGGCCAGGGCGACGTGGGCCAGATCCAGGGTGGCAACGGCGATGATGGCTTCGCTGCCTTTGATTTCGATGCCGCAGATGTTCATGAGTCACCCCTGTATTTTTGGGAAAAACGGTTGGGCCCGTTCAATATGGTTAGGAATTTTCCGGGCTTCAAGATATCGCGTTTTTAATCGATAAGTAGGCGCGATAGACAAAGCCGAAATTATGAAAATTTTTCAGCGCTTCTGTAAGTATTTTACAACAGAGATGAAACTTGCGATGTTCAACCAGTATCTTGTCTCTCGAAATGGCAACTATCTGAGAGTGCTGTTGCAACGGTGTCGGGGTGCTGAGGGTGTAAGTGATGTACGCAAACATTAAGTTTGGCGAGTCATAAAATTGCCCGACGGAATGAGTGGGTATTATTTTGTACGGTTTTTCGATCCGGTAGGCCCATCGGCGGAATTGTCCGTTCTGCTGCTCTGCGATGATCGGTGAGGCATGTGTTGGGAAGACGTTAAGTTTGAAATCTTCGTAAAACCCGACAATATAAAAATTTTTCATCAGGCGGTTCTGCTCTCAATACCGTATTTAGGGTTGTAGGTGATGACCTTGCTTGCAAGTCTTCGTTTTAACTTATTTATCGTTTGGTTGGACAGGTAGGTGTTGGGTATGAATATTCTGTTTATGTGTTTTTCTGTAATGCTATAGTTTTTGTTGAGGCGAAACTCAAATAGTCGGGCGTGGGGGTTGGCTTCGCTGTACATGAAGTCTATGACGGTCGGTTCGAAATGTTTTTCAAAAGTAGGCTTTAATGAAAGGCAGGCGCTATGAGAGACAAGACTTTTTAGTGAGTCTTCAGGCAGGCCAAATAACTCGGTTGTCAGTGCGTGAAATTTAGTGTAGTTGCAGTGGACCATTTCGAGAAAAAGTTCTTTGTCATGGTTCGGCTTAAGAAATCCGAATTTTAAGCTGCCGGTATCAATAGGGCTGCCCATTTCAAATGCGCTGATATTGTCTGTCAAGAAAGATATATTTAACTCTAGGACAATTGAGCCTCTGAGCAGGGGTGGGTTTTCGATGGGATTACCAATGTTGAAATAATCGGCTTGTTGTTCGCTTGTGGCGGCCGGGCACAGTATTTTTTCAATGATGTGCAGTTTGTTTAATGTGAGAATTTTCGAAAAAATAGTCATTCTATTTTTTACTTTTCTGTATGTTTTTTTGCCATTGGCCGTTTGCGGTATTTAAAATCGTCTGATAGCGCGCTTGATAAGCGTCAACCTGTTTAAGTGTGATTTTGCAATTGGCTTCGTCGTCTTCTTCTTTTCTTCTATCCATGGTGATGCAGTGGGCCAGTTCGCGAAGCGCGCAAGTCGTGGCTATATCCATGGCCATTCGTTCTTGATACATGAACTTACTTAGCAGTTGACCTGCGACTGCTGCCATGGAACTGGTGATGATGGCAATGACGGCGAGCGGAAAAGTGGTGTACTTGGTATTAATTGCTATAAGTAATGTAGTTAAAGCGGTAAGGAGTATTTGAGCCAGCGAAAAAAGTCGGTTGTACTTTTGATTTTTAGCGCGCTTTGCCTCAAACTCGGTAAGGCGATTGCGAATTTGAAGCTCTAGTTCAGCTAGGCTTTTTAGCGAGTGATCCATGTGACATCCCTATCAATTTTAGTGCGTGATAAAGTACATAGTGGTTGTTGGGTGTGTCAACTAAAAGTAGTCATTTTATGTGGTTTTTACAAGGGTGGCTGGTGAGCGGCTGCCGGGAAGGCGCACGGGTTCTAGTTTTGTTGCGCGGATCAATGATTTTTTGTTGTCGAGGTCATTTTGGTTGACGTGAATGGTGTAATCGAAGAGTTGCTGTCAATCTGCAAGGATATGATCATTCCAATGAAGGGTGATGGTCATGATGATTTGAAGTACATGTGCCAGGCTTTTTTTCTACGGCAGATTGAGCATATGCGAAGTCTGGTTCTTCTTAAGGAGTCATGTGATGCGCAATTGATTTCCAGAAGTATGTTTGAGGGAGCGCTTTATTTGATGTATGCCTCTAAGGATGCCCAGGTCGCAACACGCTGGCGGAAGTATTGTATTGTTTTGGATAAACAAAAAATCGATCTTTCTGATAAGTGTGGACTTCCGGTACCTCCTGAAATAAGGGCGTACATTGACACTCAGTTGCCTGATTGTGATCGCCTGTTCAAACGTGAAGACGGGAGCTATGCCGCTACCTGGCGCGATGACGAAAGTATTTATTCAATTGTAAAGAAGGTCGGGTTTGAGCGTCTTTATGACGAATATTATTACCCTATGTCAGACTATCATCACTGGGGAACCGAATCCGTCGGAAAGCGTTTTGCTCTGAAGGATGGGAAAGTCTATCTCACGAAAGATGTAGAGACTGACAGAGCATCGGCAATTCGTCTGGCAATCTCTTGCCTGTTATCCACGGCAGATTTTGCAAATGTGCTATTTGAGTGTGGTATGAGCGCTAGGCTGGAGCAGGTGAAGGCGCAACTGCGGAACGTATTTAAAACCGGCGTTTATACGATACCGATTTAGACTGGACCTGTTGTTCGTTAGTTTGGCGCGGCTCTGGCAGGCGGCGCAGAGTGCTGCGGGGGCTTTTCCTGCCCCGCTGACGTTTCAAACCGGTGTTTGAGTCTTTTAACGCTACTCCTGCCCGATCGACTCCAAAAACTCCGACCGCTCATCACTCATCCGCGCCAGGCAGTCATTTTGCGCAATGGCGTAGGCCTTGGTGCCGGTGACTGCCGGGAAGGTGTCCACCGCGCAGTCGGCATCCCGCAGTTTTTCCCACTTCTGCTGGGCATCCTTCAGACGAGCGGTGATGTCCGCCAACTGCGCCTTGTTGCTGGCGTAGGTGGAGCCCATGCGTTCCAGCAGGCCCTGGTAGTTATCCTTGAGCAGCTGTTCGGCGGTGGTTTTGTTGTAGGAGGCGCATTCCAGGGTCTGTTTGTCGTTTTCGATGCCATCACACGGGGTGCTGTCGGTGTCTTCGGCTGCGTGGACGCCGGTGGCGAGGAGTGCCAAAGCCAGGAAAATCGGTTTCATTGCGCCTTCTCATATCAGTGGATGGGTCGAATTCTGGCTCAAGCGTAGGCCAAAGAACAGATGCAGGACAGACACCTGCGTGCACCCTTTGTCGTGGATTGACGCTTTCGGCAATTCCCCTGTCGTTTTTGCACCCGGCTCTGTCAGCCCCTGGGCATATGCTGGCCCCAAAGCGCCGGCAGACGATTCGGCGCATGAATCGCCAATAAGGGGACGCCTGATGAGCCCAGCCGAACTGCACGCCGACAGCATCGTTATCGACGGGCTGATCATTGCCAAGTGGAACCGCGACCTGTTCGAGGACATGCGCAAGGGTGGCCTGACCGCCGCCAACTGCACGGTGTCGGTGTGGGAAGGCTTCCAGGCCACCATCAATAACATCGTGGCCAGCCAGACCCTGATCCGCGAGAACAGCGACCTGGTGATCCCGGTGAAGACCACCGCCGACATCCGCCGCGCCAAGGAGCAGGGCAAGACCGGCATCATCTTCGGCTTCCAGAATGCCCATGCCTTTGAGGACCAGCTCGGCTACGTCGAGATCTTCAAGCAGCTCGGCGTCGGTGTGGTGCAGATGTGCTACAACACCCAGAACCTGGTGGGCACCGGCTGCTACGAGCGTGACGGCGGCCTGTCGGGCTTCGGGCGTGAGATCGTTGCTGAGATGAACCGTGTCGGGATCATGTGCGACCTGTCCCACGTCGGCTCCAAGACATCCGAAGAAGTCATCCTCGAATCGAAGAAACCGGTGTGCTACTCCCATTGCCTGCCGTCCGGCCTGAAAGAGCATCCGCGCAACAAGTCCGATGCAGAACTCAAGTTCATTGCCGACCACGGCGGGTTTGTCGGCGTGACCATGTTTGCGCCGTTCCTGGCCAAGGGCATCGACTCGACCATCGACGACTACGCCGAAGCCATCGAGTACACCATGAACATCGTCGGCGAAGACGCCATCGGCATCGGCACCGACTTCACCCAGGGCCATGGCCAGGATTTCTTCGAAATGCTGACCCATGACAAGGGCTACGCCCGCCGTCTGACCAGCTTCGGCAAGATCATCAACCCGCTGGGCATCCGCACCGTGGGCGAGTTCCCCAACCTGACCGAAACCCTGCTCAAGCGCGGCCACAGCGAGCGCGTGGTGCGCAAGATCATGGGCGAGAACTGGGTCAACGTTCTCAAGGACGTCTGGGGCGAATAAGCCCTGCATTCTTTCCCGCTGCCATCCGTGCAGCGGGCACCAAACCGAATTTTCTGGAGTTGAGTTTCCATGGCCAAGATCGCCCCGCAATTGCCTATCGAAGTCGACAGCGAAACCGGTGTCTGGACTTCCGACGCCCTGCCGATGCTGTACGTACCGCGCCATTTCTTCGTCAACAACCACATGGGTATCGAAGAGGTCCTGGGCGCTGATGCCTACGCCGAAATCCTCTACAAGGCCGGCTACAAGTCCGCCTGGCACTGGTGTGAAAAAGAAGCAGAATGCCACGGCCTGGAAGGCGTCGCGGTGTTCGAACACTACATGAAGCGCCTGTCGCAGCGCGGCTGGGGCCTGTTCAAGATCCAGGACATCGACCTCGATAAAGGCACCGCCAGCGTCACCCTCGAACACTCGGCCTTCGTCTATGTGTACGGCAAGGTCGGGCGCAAGGTCGACTACATGTTCACCGGCTGGTTTGCCGGTGCCATGGACCAGATTCTGCAAGCGCGCGGCAGCAACATCCGCACCGTCGCCGAACAAGTCTACGGAGGCTCCGAAGAGGGCCACGACGACGGTCTGTTCACCGTCAAGCCGTTGTAAGCCGAGGACCGTGCCATGGCTTTCGAAGCAATGTTTGCGCCGATCCAGATCGGCAAACTGACCATCCGTAACCGCGTGCTCAGTACCGCCCACGCCGAGGTGTATGCCACCGACGGCGGGATGACCACCGAGCGCTACATCAGGTATTACGAAGAGAAAGCCAAGGGCGGCATTGGCCTGGCGATCTGTGGCGGCTCCTCGGTGGTGGCGATCGACAGCCCGCAGGAGTGGTGGAGTTCGGTGAACCTGTCCACCGACCGCATCATCCCGCACTTCCAGAACCTGGCTGACGCGATGCACAAGCATGGCGCCAAGATCATGATCCAGATTACCCACATGGGGCGCCGCTCGCGTTGGGACGGCTTCAACTGGCCGACCCTGATGTCACCCTCGGGCGTGCGTGAGCCGGTGCACCGTGCGACCTGCAAGACCATCGAGCCGGAAGAAATCTGGCGGGTGATCGGCAACTACGCCAGCGCCGCAGGCCGGGCCAAGGCCGGTGGCCTGGATGGCGTGGAACTGTCGGCGGTGCACCAGCACATGATCGACCAGTTCTGGAGCCCACGGGTCAACAAACGCACCGATGAATGGGGCGGCAGCTTTGAAAATCGCATGCGTTTCGGCCTGGAAGTGCTCAAGGCTGTGCGTGCGGAGGTCGGCCCGGACTTTTGCGTGGGTATCCGTTTGTGCGGGGATGAATTCCACCCGGACGGCCTGTCCCACGAGGACATGAAACAGATCGCCAAGTACTACGACGACACCGGCATGCTCGACTTCATCGGCGTGGTGGGCTCAGGTTGCGACACCCACAACACTCTGGCCAACGTGATCCCCAACATGAGTTATCCACCGGAGCCGTTCCTGCACCTGGCGGCCGGGATCAAGGAAGTGGTCAAGTCCCCGGTGCTGCACGCGCAGAACATCAAGGACCCGAACCAGGCCACGCGCATTCTCGAAGGCGGCTATGTGGACATGGTCGGCATGACCCGCGCGCACATGGCCGACCCGCACCTGATCGCCAAGATCAAGATGGGCCAGATCGACCAGATCAAGCAGTGCGTCGGCGCCAACTATTGCATCGACCGCCAGTATCAGGGCCTGGACGTGCTGTGTATCCAGAACGCGGCAACCTCCCGTGAATACATGGGCGTGCCGCACATCATCGAAAAATCCACCGGGCCCAAGCGCAAAGTGGTGGTGGTCGGTGCCGGCCCGGCCGGGATGGAAGCGGCGCGGGTCGCTGCCGAGCGCGGCCACGACGTGACTCTGTTCGAGAAAAAAGACTTTATCGGCGGGCAGATCACCACGGCGTCCAAGGCGCCGCAGCGCGACCAGATCGCCGGTATCACCCGCTGGTTCCAGCTGGAACTGGCGCGGCTGAACGTCGACCTGCGCCTGGGCGTGGCGGCGGATGCCGCGACCATCCTCGACCTGCGCCCCGATGTGGTGGTGCTGGCGGTGGGCGGGCATCCGTTCATCGAGCAGAACGAACACTGGGGCGCGGCAGAAGGCCTGGTGGTCAGCAGTTGGGACGTGCTCGACGGCAAGGTGGCGCCGGGCAAGAACGTGCTGGTGTACGACACCATCTGCGAATTCACCGGTATGTCGGTGGCCGACTTTTTGGCCGACAAGGGCTGCCAGGTCGAGATCGTCACCGACGACATCAAGCCTGGCGTGGCCATCGGCGGTACGTCATTCCCGACCTACTACCGCAGCATGTATCCCAAGGAAGTGATCATGACCGGCGACATGATGCTGGAGAAAGTCTACCGCGAGGGCGACAAGCTGATAGCCGTGCTGGAGAACGAATACACCGGCGCCAAGGAAGAACGGGTGGTGGACCAGGTGGTGGTGGAGAACGGCGTGCGTCCGGACGAAGAAATCTACTACGCCCTCAAGCAAGGGGCGCGCAACAAGGGGCAGATGGACGTCGAGGCGCTGTTCGCGATCAAGCCGCAACCGTGCCTGAGCGAGCCGGGGGAAGGGTACTTGCTGTTCCGCATCGGTGACTGTGTGGCCCAGCGCAATACCCACGCTGCGATCTACGACGCCCTGCGCTTGTGCAAGGATTTCTGACCCAACACCGAACCAATGTGGACTCGGTCAAAAATGTGGGAGCTGCTTTATGTAGGAGCCGGGCTTGCCCGCGATGCAGGCAACTCGGTCTCGAGTGAGACCTGGGTGATGCCATCGCAGGCAAGCCAGCTCCCACATTGAGCCGGGTCCCACGCGAGACTTGCGTGGTCTGTGGGAGCTTCACCATGTTGAACACCTTGCTTCCTATTCTTTTGTTCGCAGCGATAGGCCTCGCCGTCCTCGGTGCTGTGCGCCGGATGAACATGTGGCGCCGGGGCCGTGCTGCCAAGGTCGACCTGCTGGGCGGCCTGCTGGCCATGCCCAAGCGCTATATGGTCGACCTGCACCACGTGGTCGCCCGCGACAAATACATCGCCAACACCCACGTCGCCACGGCCCTGGGCTTTGTGCTGTCGGCATTGCTGGCGATCCTGGTGCACGGCTTCGGCCTGCATAACCGCATCCTCGGCTACGCCTTGCTGCTGGCGTCGGTGCTGATGTTTGTCGGCGCCACCTTCGTCTATCTGCGCCGGCGCAACCCGCCGTCGCGGCTGTCGAAAGGCCCGTGGATGCGCCTGCCGAAAAGCCTGATGGCGTTCTCGGTGAGCTTCTTCCTGTTGACCTTGCCGGTGGCCGGGATCCTGCCCGCCGACTTCGGTGGCTGGCTGTTGGCCGCGCTGCTTGGTGTGGGCGTGCTGTGGGGTGTGTCGGAAATGTTCTTTGGCATGACCTGGGGCGGGCCGATGAAACACGCCTTTGCCGGCGCTCTGCACCTGGCCTGGCACCGCCGCGCCGAACGCTTTGGCGGGGGCCGCTCTACCGGCTTGAAGCCGCTGGACCTGACCGACAAGAGCGCGCCCCTGGGCGTGGAAAAACCCAAGGATTTCACCTGGAACCAACTGCTGGGCTTCGACGCCTGCGTGCAGTGCGGCAAGTGCGAAGCCGCGTGCCCGGCGTTTGCCGCCGGCCAGCCGCTGAACCCGAAAAAACTGATCCAGGACATGGTGGTCGGCCTGGCCGGCGGCACCGATGCCAAGTTCGCCGGCAGCCCTTACCCGGGCAAGGCCATCGGCGAACACAGCGGCAACCCGCATCAACCGATCGTCAATGGCCTGGTGGATGCCGAGACATTGTGGTCCTGCACCACCTGTCGTGCCTGTGTCGAAGAATGCCCGATGATGATCGAGCACGTAGATGCCATCGTCGATATGCGCCGCCACCTGACCCTGGAAAAAGGCGCGACCCCGAACAAGGGCGCCGAAGTCCTGGAGAACCTGATCGCCACCGACAACCCCGGCGGGTTCGCCCCAGGTGGGCGGATGAACTGGGCGGCGGACTTGAACCTGCCGCTGCTTGGCGATAAAGGCAGCACCGACGTGCTGTTCTGGGTCGGCGACGGCGCCTTCGACATGCGTAACCAGCGCACCCTGCGCGCCTTCGTCAAAGTGCTGAAGGCGGCCAAGGTCGACTTCGCCGTACTGGGCCTTGAGGAGCGTGACAGCGGCGACGTGGCCCGGCGTCTGGGCGATGAGGCAACGTTCCAACTGCTGGCCGCGCGCAATATCCAGACCCTGGCCAAGTACCGCTTCCAGCGCATCGTCACCTGCGATCCCCATAGCTTCCATGTGCTGAAAAACGAATACGGCGCCTTCGACGGCAACTACCGGGTGCAGCACCACAGCACCTACATGGCCGAGCTGATCGACGCAGGCCTGCTGAACCTGGGCCAGCACAAAGGCAACAGCGTGACCTACCACGACCCGTGCTACCTGGGCCGCTATAACGGTGAGTACGAGGCACCGCGCCAAGTGCTGCGGGCGCTGGGGATCGAGGTCAAGGAGATGCAACGTTCGGGGTTCCGTTCCCGTTGTTGCGGTGGCGGTGGCGGCGCGCCGATCACCGATATTCCCGGTAAGCAGCGCATCCCCGACATGCGCATGGAAGACATCCGCGAGACCGGCGCCGAACTGGTGGCCGTGGGTTGTCCACAGTGCACGGCGATGCTCGAAGGGGTGGTCGAACCCCGCCCACTGATCAAGGACATTGCCGAGTTGGTGGCGGACGCCTTGCTCGAAGAGGCTGTACCGGCCAAGAACACGCGTGTACCAGCGGAGGTCCACTGATGAGCGACATTATCCGCCGCGACCCACGGGCCGAATGGATCGCCCGCAACCGCTTGCACCCGCTGCATGCGGCGATGCAACCGGAACAGCACAGCTGGATGGGGCCTAACGGCATCCTCCGTAAAAACGTGCATGGCATAGGTTTTATCGGGCCCAACGGCATCAAGCGTATCGACCGCAGCGGCGCCCAGCAGGGCGGTGCGACCAAACGTACGGCAGCGGCGCAAGTGCAGTTGCCGTTGCACCAGGTGCCAGCCCCGGCGTTCTACATCAACGTGGTGCCGGACATGGTCGGCGGCCGCCTGAGCAGCCACGACCGCGACTTGCTCGGCCTGGCGCGGCAACTGGCCGGCAGCGACGGCGCGGTGCTGGCGGTGGTGTTTGGCGAGCATAAGGAAAGTGCCTTCGACACGGCCGGCGTGGACCGCCTGCTGGTGCTCGACGGGCACGAATTCGACGGTTATTCACCGGAGCAGCGGGTCCATGGCCTGCGGGCTGTGGATAACCAGTTCAGCCCGCGTCATTGGCTGCTGCCCGACAGCCGCAGTGGCGGTGGCGAACTGGGGCGGCGCTTTGCCGCCAGCCTCAAGGAACGCCCGGCCACCCGGGTGTGGCAGATCAAGGGCTCTGAGTGCATCGGCCGTGCCGGCGCAGGCCGGGAAGACCTGGCGCGCGCGCTGCCACGGCTGATCCTGGCTGCTGTGGAATGCGCTGATCCGGTCAGCGATACGCGTCACGAAGTGTTGCCTGTGGAGTTATCCACAGCCCTGGCGCGCAGCTTGCCGCGTATCGAGGATTTGGGCGCGGTGGCGGTGGATCCCGGTGCGATTCCCATGGCCGAGGCCGAGTTTATTTTCTCCGGTGGCAACGGGGTCAAGGATTGGCACCTGTTCCACCAGACCGCCGCTGCCCTGGGCGCCACCGAAGGTGCGTCGCGGGTGGCGGTGGACGATGGTTTTATGGCCCGTGATCGCCAGGTCGGCGCCAGTGGTATCTGGGTCACCGCGCGGGTGTATGTGGCGGTCGGGATCTCCGGGGCGATCCAGCACCTGCAAGGCATCGGGGCCTGCGACAAGGTGGTGGCGATCAACCTCGATCCGGGTTGCGACATGATCAAGCGCGCCGACCTGTCGGTAATCGGCGACAGCGGTGACATTCTCCGGGCCTTGATTGCAGCGGTCCAGGCCCACCGCAACGGCGCCAAGCGCGATGCGGCTTAAACAAAGGATATGGCCATGACCACCCATGTAATCAGCCTGGTATCCATAGGCGCCCACCCGACCTCCGGCCGGCCGCGTCGTGCCGAACAGGATGCCCGCGCCGTCGAGCTGGGGCTGCAACTGGCTGGGGATAACCTGCAAGTCCTGCATGCCGGCGACATCGCCGAACCGACCCTGCGCGCCTACCTGGGCATGGGGCTGGCGCAGTTGCACGTGCTGGAACAACCGGCTGGCGCCGATGCCTTGCCGGTACTCGGTGACTACCTGCGGGACGCTGGCGCCCAGGTGGTGCTCACCGGCAGCCAGGCCGAAACCGGCGAAGGCTCGGGCATGTTGCCGTTCCTGTTGGCCGAGCAACTGGGCTGGCCGCTGATCGTCGGCCTGGCCCAGGTGGAGTCCATCGACAGCGGCGTGGCCCTTGTGCTGCAAGCGCTGCCTCGCGGTCAGCGGCGGCGCCTGAAGGTGCGCCTGCCCTTTTTGGCCACGGTGGATAACGCCGCGCCCAAGCCTCGGCAAAGCGCCTACGGCCCGGCCCAGCGTGGCGTGCTGCAGGAGCATGACGTGCAGGTGGTGGACGATGAGTTATTCACAGGCGCCGTGCTGCAACCGGCCAAGCCTCGGCCCAAGCGACTCAAGGTGATCAAGGCCAAGAGCGGCGCCGACCGCATGAAAGCCGCCACGGCCAAGGCCAGTGGTGGCGGTGGGCAGGTGCTCAAGGGGGTGAGCCCTGAGGCGGGTGCCGAGGCGATTCTCAAGCTGTTGGTCGAAGAGGGCGTGGTGCGCTGACCCTGTAGGAGCTGGCTTGCCTGCGATGGCGTCACCTGGGTGTAACTGAAAAACCGCGGTGCCTGCATCGCAGGCAAGCCAGCTCCTACAGGGTTTGCGGTGTTACCCACAATCCCTGTTAGCCCAGCTGTGGATAACCTGTTCGCGGCTGTCCACACCCCATGTAAATCAAGCCCTGTAGCCCTCTGTACGAAAAACAACCAACCTAAGCGACGGTTTTTGCTGGGCTTTTTCTGTGGATAAGGAAAAAGCCCGGCTCGGAGTTGCCCCCAAAGTCTGTTGGTGCTTCTGTGGATAAGATGTTCGCTACCCGCTACAGGCCATGTGAATAGAGGCTTGCAGTGGGTTGGTTGAAATATGATCAATATCGCCATTTCAATCGGTTTACGCGCTTAAAGCCTCGATTTTGCTTGGTTGCAGGCGGTTTTCCACAGAATGGCCGAAGTTGCCCCCAAAGTCTGTTGGCGCTTCTGTGGATAAGGTGTTTGCGATCCGCTACAGGCCATATAAAACGTGGCTTGTAAGCTCTTGATTAAAAAATGATCAATGTTCGATCAAACCCGCTGCTTTGAATAAGTCACGGATTTTCTTGGTTTTATTTCAAGGAAATAAGGCAGTTGCCCACAATTACTGTGGGTGGCTTTGTGGATAAGTTGTTGGGGAATGGCTGGAGGGCAGGGTAATAGCGGGCTGGAGGCGCGATGATTAATTTCTGACCAGATGAGTAACCAAATGTAGGAGCGGGCTTGCCCGCGATTACGGTGGGTCAGCCAACAAATCTGTGACTGATACACCGCTATCGCGGGCAAGCCCGCTCCCACACAAGCCCCACAGTTTGATCTCTGGTGTGTCCCTTATTCGTGAGCGGCGACACCTTTAAGGTACGGCGCCGGCGCCGCTCCCAGGTTGTTGAGCATGCGCTCGCTGTACCAGTCCACAAAGTTCACCACACCAAACTCATAGGTCTTGGAGTACGGCCCCGGCTGGTAAGCGGTGGAGTTGATCCCGCGCTGGTTCTCTTCGGCCAGGCGCCGGTCCTGGTCGTTGGTGGCGTCCCACACCTGGCGCATGCGGTCGACGTCATAGTCCACGCCTTCCACGGCGTCCTTGTGGACAATCCATTTGGTGGTGACCATGGTTTCCTGGGCGCTGATCGGCCACACGGTAAACACGATGATGTGATCACCCATGCAGTGGTTCCACGAGTGGGGCAGGTGCAGGATGCGCATCGAGCCCAGGTCGGGGTTCTTGATCCGGCCCATCAGTTTCTTGCAGCCCTGCTTGCCATCCAGGGTCATGGACACGGTGCCCTTGAGCAACGGCATGCGCACGATGCGGTTACGCAGGCCGAAGCTGGCGTGGGCGTAAGGGATCTTCTCGGCGTCCCAGGCGGCGGCGGAGGCGGCGACGTGGTCCTTGAAGGCCTGGTCGGCCCGTGGGTCGGTGACGTCGTCCCATTCCAGCAGGGTTTTCAGCAGTTCGGGGTGCGAGGCGTTGCAGTGGTAGCACTCGCGGTTGTTTTCCAGCACCAGTTTCCAGTTGGCTTTTTCGAACAAGGTGGTCTGGATCGCCACCTTGGTGTTCTCCATGTCGTAGGGTTCCATGTAGTGGTTCAGCGTCGACAAAAAGTCATCGATGGCCGGCGGGTTCTCGGCCAGGCTGATGAAGATGTAGCCGCCGGCGGTCTTCACGTTCACCGGTTTGAGGCCGTACTGCTTCATGTCGAAGTCAGCGCCCATCTCGGTGCCGGCGAACAGCAGGCGCCCGTCCAGTTCGTAGGTCCACTGGTGGTAATGGCATACGAGCTTGGCGACCTTGCCCTTGTCGCTGGTGCACAAGCGCGAGCCGCGGTGGCGGCAGACGTTGTGGAAGGCATGCACCACGCCCTCGGCGCCACGGATCACGATGATCGGGTTCTTGCCGATCTGCAGGGTCAGGTAGTTGCCCTTGCTGGGGATCTCGCAGGTCATGCCGGCGATCAACCATTCCTTCTGGAAGATCTCCTGCATGTCGATATCGAACAGGCGCTGGTCAGAGTAAAACGGCTGTGGCAGTGAAAAAGTGCGCTCGCGCTCCTGCAGCATTTGCGCGGTGGCCTTGCGTGCGGGTTCCAGCGGATCGCCCAAGCTCAAGGTTGCGGTGACGTCCATCGTGTGTGTCCTCAAGGCCATTCTGTGTGGCCGCGATAAGTGGCTAATCAGGTTTGCAGCAAGGCGTAAAGAAAGCGTCGTTGTTGGCTGCGAGTGTGGGCCCGGCGCTGCCCGCAACCTTGTCCATTAACGACATGGCCCACTCTGTTCCCGACGCGCAACCCCAGTGGTATGGGGGCTGGTCGCGATAAGTATGCGAATGTCGCAGATAGGTAAATGGCAGGTTGCGGCCTTACGCAGAATCGCCAGCATCAAGCCGAACTACGGCCGTGGAGAACAGCATGTCCAACAGCTTCCTGAATCCTGTCACCACCCAGACCTGGGCCAATGGTCGGCACATCGTCCGTTGTGTCAAAGTCATCCAGGAAACCTGGGATGTGCGCACCTTCTGCTTTATGGCCGACCAGCCGATCCTGTTCTTTTTCAAGCCGGGGCAGTTCGTCACCCTGGAGCTGGAAATCGACGGCCAGCCGATCATGCGCTCGTACACCATCTCCAGCTCGCCGTCGGTGCCCTACAGCTTCTCGGTGACGATCAAGCGCGTGCCCGGTGGCAAGGTCTCCAACTGGCTGCACGACACCCTGCACGAAGGCCAGGAACTGGCAGTACACGGGCCGGTCGGGCTGTTCAACGCCATCGACTTCAGCAACCCCAAGGTGCTGTACCTGAGCGGCGGCGTGGGGATCACCCCGGTGATGTCCATGGCGCGCTGGTATTACGACACCAACGCCAATGTCGACATGGTGTTCGTGCACAGCGCCCGGTCACCCAAAGACATCATCTACCACCGCGAGCTGGAGCATATGGCCTCGCGCATCGACAACTTCAGCCTGCACCTGATCTGCGAGAAGCACGGCCTGGGCGAACCGTGGGCCGGATATCGGGGCTACCTCAACCAGAAAATGCTCGAACTGATGGTGCCGGACTTCCTTGAGCGCGAAGTGTTCTGCTGCGGCCCTACGCCCTATATGAACGCGGTCAAGCGCCTGCTGGAAGCCAATGGTTTTGACATGACCCGCTACCACGAGGAGTCCTTCGGTGCGACCCCGCCAGAGGCGCGTGCCGATGCGGTGGAGCAAGCCGAACAGGCGGCCGATGCGCCAGAAATCGACCTGGCGGACTTGCACCAGGTGGAGTTCATCTCGTCGGGCAAAAGTATCCGTGTGGCCCCTGGGGAAACCGTGCATGCGGCAGCGGCCAAGCTCGGCCTGCTGATCCCCAAGGCCTGCGGCATGGGCATTTGCGGCACGTGCAAGGTGATGAAACTGGGCGGGGAAGTAGAAATGGAGCACAACGGCGGGATTACCGAGGAAGACGAAGCCGAGGGCTACATCCTGTCGTGCTGCAGCGTGCCGAAGGGCGATGTGCGGATCGAGTTCTGATAGATCGTGTGATCGTTCCCACGTGGAGCGTGGGAGCGATCAGGGGAGTTAACGGGCGGATCAGTACAACTGCGGCCGACGGTCCTGGTGCACGTGGTTGTGCTCGCTGATGAACTTGTCCCTGGCCTGGGCCAGGGGCAGGTCGGCCACCAGGCGTTGTTCGTTCTGATGTGAGACCGCCCCGGCCAATGGGTAGCCATCGGCATCGACAATGACGGATCCCCCAATCCAGTTGACCCCCCGCTCTTCGCCATGGCGATCGCATGCGGCGATAAACATCCGGTTGACCGCCGCATTGGCCTGGACCCGCACGATTTCTGCCGGTCTTTCACCGGCTGGGCGCGGGCCGTCCGGCCAGTTCACCGGCACACAGAGCAGGTCAGCCCCGGCCAGGGCGGCCAGGCGTACCCACTCCGGCAGTTCCAGGTCGTAGCAGATCATGACAGCGATCCGTCCAGCGGCGGTTTCCACCACCGGTGGCGGTTCAGTTCCGGGGGTGAAGATCAATTTCTCGCGATCCCACAAGTGCGCCTTGCGATACACCGTCAGCCTGCCGCCCGGCTCTATCAGCGCGGCGCTGTTGGCCACCTGGCCTGCCGCCAGGCGCTCACAAAAGCCGGCCACGACAATGATGCCCAGTTCGCTCGCGAGGGTTTTCCAGCGGGTGAGTGTCGGGCCGTCCAGCTCCTCGGACACTGCCAGGGCTTCCTCCCGGTCATTGAACGCGTAGCCGCTTTGCATCAGCTCCGGCAACACCAGCACTTGCGCGCCCAGCGCCGCCGCACCGCGAATGGCCTTGGCGCTGAGTGCGCGGTTGTGTTCCACATCGGCGATACGCGGGGCGAGTTGATCACAGACGACACGTAGGGTGTTCATGGCTTACCACCTTCCAACATGGCCTCGCTGGCGGCAATGGCACGGTGTTCGGCATCGCGGTCAAGGTTGCGGCTCATCAGGCAATAGATAAGCGCGGAAACGCCCAGGCCGATCACGAAGGCGATATCGGCCCCGCCCAGCGCCACGGCGGCCGGTCCTTCGTAGAAACTCAACGACATGAACGGGATCATCGACACCAGGCCCAGGCAGTACGCGACCAAGCCCGCCTTGCCCCATAGGCCATAGATGCCGGCGGGGTTGAAGATATCGCTGATGGCGTATTGGCCTTTGCGCACCAGGTAGAAGTCGGCGAGGTTGACGGCAGTCCATGGCACCAGGAAGTACAACATCAGCAGCACGAACGTGTTGAAGCTGGCCAGATAGCTGTCGGGAATGCTCAAGGCGATCAGGAAAATGATCACTGCCACCAGGCCGATGCCAATGACCCGGCTCTTGAGGCGCGGCTGGATCTTCACGAAACCGTCGATGGCACTGATGCCGGTCAGCATCGCGCCATAGCAATTGACCGCCATGATGCCAATCAGCGCCGGCACCGCGATTAGCACGGTCAAGGTGCCGAAGCCAGGAATCACCTGGTTGCCCACCGTGCGCACGCTGGCGATGGCATCGGGCGAGGGCAGGGCCGAGGCCAGGAACGCGCCCAGGGACATCAGCCATAGGGCCGAGCCGGCAGCCCCCAGGTAGGTCCAGAAAATCACCCGGCGCGACGGGGTTTGATGGGGCAGGTAGCGCGAGTAGTCCGATACATACACGGCGTAGCTGATCTGATAACCGGCAGCGGCGCTGAGCTGGATCAGGAACGCCGACCAGGAGAAATGCGCCTCGGCCACTGCGGCATCGGCCGACAGGCTCATCAGGGCGGCAACGGTCAGCACTGCGAATACGCTGATCATCACGTAGGTCAGCCAGCGTTGCACAGTGTGCAGCAGGTCATGGCCGATCACGGCAATCATCACCGCGAGGATGATCATCAACGCATACCACGGCGCCCGGCTGCCCGGCAGCACCGTGTTGATGGCGTCGGTGGCGAGAATCACGTTGAACACATTGAAGCCGATGTACACAAAGATCACCGCGACAAACGGCACGATAGCGCCGCGCAGGCCGAACTGGGCCCGTGACTGGATCATCTGCGGCAAGCCCAAGCGCGGGCCCTGGTTGGCGTGGAATGCCATGGCAAAGGTGCCCAGGCCCACGCCGATGACAATCGCCAGGATCGCGTAGACCAGGCTCAAGCCCAGTGCGGCGCCGGTGAACCCGGTGACCATGGTGGTGAGGACGAAGTTGCCGGTGAACCAGAAGGGTCCCTGATGCCAGACTTTGCCGTGCCGTTCGTTGCGCGGCACATAGTCAATGGAACGGGTCTCGATTTTTGGGCGAGGGGCGACGCAGGGAACCGTCTTGTCAGATAGGGCGTTCATAGATTCACGGCTTGTTTTTATAGTGAGTGCCGCAGCATCGGGCAACTGATGGCCCGATTAAATCCTGATCTATAAATAATCACTTCAGACTTTCCTTAAGTAATGGCTTTTGCGCGTGGGGGGCGATGGAGCCGTTCTTTCTTATTGCAAAGCGATCTAATCGTGGCGAGGACGGTCTACTAGGCTGGCTCTTAGTCTCGTCGCATTCGCCTTTAGCCTTGTAGTAGAGGGTGGACATTTACCCAACCTGCAAGGACGCCATCATGTCTGCGATTCCCTCCCGCTCCCAAGGTGCTCAGCGGCTTTTGAACAAAAATGTCACGGCGCTGATTCCTGACTTTCCGTTTCATTACGCCCGCTATTTATGGCAGGCCGCGATCCTTAAAAAGCCCCTGGCCCAAGTTGCCGCGCAGCATCTTGGCGAGCAGGTGTTGATCGTCGGTGCCGGCGTGTCCGGGCTGGTGGCAGCCTACGAGGCGATGCGCATGGGCCTGCATCCGATAGTGGTGGAAGCTTCGGGGCGCATTGGCGGGCGGCTCTATTCCCATGTGCTGGGTGATCGCAACGACCCAGAAGGCCGGGTGATCTGTGAACTGGGGGCGATGCGCTTCCCCAAGTCCGGCAAGGCGTTGATGCACTACTTTGCCAAGGTCGGGATGAGCGCCAACTCGGCGGATTTCCCTAACCCCGGCTCGCCCGCCGCCCCCAGTACCCTCGTCGATTACGAGAACGAGCAGACCTACTACGAACGCAATGACCTGCCGCAAAAATACAGGCGAATCGAAGATATGTTCTTCGGCGAATTCCTTGAACAAGACCCGATCCGGTTCACCGACATGGAAAACGCGATGCAGGAAACGGCAGTGGACCAAGGTGAAATCAAAGCGATCTGGAATACGATCCTCAGGGCGGGCTGGGATGACCTGAGTTTCTATGCCGCCATGGTCGAGCAAGCCAAGTGGAGCCGCGAAGACATTGACCTGTTTGGCCAGATAGGCTTCGGCACTGGCGGCTGGAACACCGACTATCCGAACTGTTTCCTGGAAGTGTTGCGGGTGTTGTACACCGGCCTGGATACCAACCACACGTTGATGTATGACGGTTCCAGCGAGCTGCCCCTGCGCCTATGGAGCCGCACGCCGGCTTCGTTCGGCGACACCCAGGTCCATTGGCCGGCAGGCACGACGGTGGAGAGTTTGACGCGGCGGGAGATTGCTGACCCTCTCAACCAGGAAGTCCGGCAGATCCACCGCCTGGCCGATGGCACGTTCGATGTGTACCTGCATGACAACAAACAGGGTGGAGACACCCTGCGTAACTTTAAAAGTGTGATTTATACGCCTCACGTGCGAGTGCTCGACAAGTTCCGCTATATGGATGGCAAAGAGCGCTTTACGCCGATGAACAACTTACTGCCCCAGGCTACCTGGGAAGCGGTGATGTATACCCATTACATGCAATCGGCAAAGATCTTCGCCAACACTCGACGGCCGTTTTGGAATGATGTCGAGAACGGTCGCTACAAGATGAGTGTGACCTTGTCGGACCGCCTTACCCGTGGCACCTATCTGCTGGACTATGCCCCAAGCAACGGGGTGAACAAGGGCAGCGGCATGTTTCTCTCATATACCTGGAACGATGACAGCCTGAAGTTCCTTGGCGACCGCAGCGCGCCGTTGCCGTCTCATGTCGATTTGTGTACGACCTTACTCGATACGGTGTATGCCGACACGCAACTAAACCTGGCGGCCGAGTTCGGCATGGTTGATCCTTTTATCGAGATCAACTGGGAAAATGAGCCGTTCTACCTGTGTGCCTTCAAGATGAACCTGCCGGGGCAGTATGAGTATCAAAGACTGCTGTTTTCCCAGTTCATGAGTGGTGTAAAGGAGGGCGCGCCGGACGGTTTCATTCTGTCTGGAGATGATATTTCCTGGACCGGGGGCTGGGCCGAGGGCGGGGTGACGACGGCGTTGAATGCGGTGAACAAGTTGGCGGTCAAGTTTGGCGGTGGGACGATCGAACACAATCCC
The DNA here is from genome assembly GCF_012985535.1 of Pseudomonas sp. WS 5021. Taxonomy (NCBI): domain Bacteria; kingdom Pseudomonadati; phylum Pseudomonadota; class Gammaproteobacteria; order Pseudomonadales; family Pseudomonadaceae; genus Pseudomonas; species Pseudomonas sp. WS 5021. Next base: position 651,483 of record NZ_JAAQWP010000003.1, read on the forward strand.
GGGCCGATTGATCAGTGGGACGCATTACAACCCCTCCAGTTGTAGGCAACAACGTGCCGGCGATGGCGCCCTCAGGGTCGCCATCGCCGGCACGCCGGCTCCTTCGGGGGGGAGATCAGGCTCCCATCACCTCACGAATATCCGCCGCCAGTTCTCGCACCCGCTCTTCCTCGGTATCCCACGCACACATGAAGCGCGCGCCGCCCTTGCCGATGAAGGTGTAGAAGCGCCAGCCCTTGGCCGTCAGCGCGGCGATGGCCGGCTCCGAGAGTTGAAGGAACACGCCGTTGGCCTGCACCGGGAACATCAATTCCACGCCGGGAATATCCGCCACCAGGCTGCTGAGCAACTGGGCGCAGTGGTTGGCGTGGCGTGCATGTTTGAGCCAGGCGTCGTTTTCCAGCAGGCCGACCCACGGGGCTGACAAAAAGCGCATTTTCGACGCCAACTGGCCGGCCTGTTTGCAGCGGTAGTCGAAGTCTTCCGCCAGCTTGTGGTTGAAGAACAGGATCGCTTCACCCACCGCCATGCCGTTCTTGGTGCCGCCAAAGCACAGCACATCCACACCGGCTTTCCAGGTCAGGTCGGCAGGTGAGCAGCCGAGGAACGCGCAGGCGTTGGAGAAACGCGCACCGTCCATGTGCAGGTTCAGCCCCAGTTCCTTGCAGGTGACGCTGATGGCGCGGATTTCTTGCGGGGTGTACACGCTGCCCACTTCGGTGGCCTGGGTCAGGGTCACGACGCGTGGCTTGGGGTAGTGGATGTCCTGGCGCTTGAGGGCGATCTCGCGGATGGATTCGGGGGTCAGCTTGCCGTTTTCGGTGCGCGCGGTGAGCAGCTTGGAGCCGTTGGAGAAAAACTCCGGCGCGCCACATTCGTCGGTCTCGACGTGGGCGGTTTCCGAGCAAATCACGCTATGGTAGCTCTGGCACAAGGAAGACAGGGCCAGGGAGTTGGCCGCTGTTCCGTTGAAGGCGAAGAACACTTCACAGTCGGTTTCGAACAGTTTGCGGAAACCGTCGGCAGCACGATGGGTCCATTCATCGTCGCCATAGGCGCGTTGGTGGCCCTGGTTGGCGAGCTCCATGGCGGCCCAGGCTTCCGGGCAGATCCCGGAATAGTTGTCGCTGGCAAATTGTTGGCTCTTGTCGGTCATGGCCCGTTCCTGTGGTCGATGTTGGTGCGCACTTTAACCAAGAATATCCGGCGGGCGCACGCACTGTTAATGCAAAGTCTCTGGGGAATTATGCACGGTACTGAAACGATTCTTTTGCAGCGCGGGCGCGATGGCGCTCTGGACCTGCTCAAATGGCTGGCGCTATTGAGCATGGTGCTCGACCACCTGCGTTATGTCGGTTTAAGCCTCGATGGCCTGTACGTGCCGGGGCGCCTGGCGTTCCCGTGGTTTTGCCTGGCGATTGCGGCCAATTTGCAGCGGGTCCGGGATGCGCCGGTCAGCGGGCAATGGCGTTACCTGGGCTGGTTGCTGCTGTTCAGCGTGATCAGCGAGGTGCCGTATCGGATGTTTATCGACGATGCCGATACATTGAACGTGCTGCCGACCCTGGCGCTGGGGCTACTGGTTGCCAGGGGATGGCAGCAAAAGACGCTTTTTGACCGGGGATTGGCGCTGATCGCGCTGTTGATCGCCGGTACGTTCTCGGCGCAACTGATGTTCGGCTTTTTTGGTGTATTACTGCCGCTGGCGATGTTGCTGGTGTTCAGTCGCCCCTGGTATTTCAGCGTGTTGCCGGGGTTGGTGTGTGTAGCTGCCAATCAATGGCAGGTCTTACTCAATAGCGGCAATCTCGTCGCGATGCTCGGGTTGGCCGCATGCCTGATTGCGCCGCTCGCCGGGCTGGTCTTATTGCGACAGGTCACACATGTGTCACCGCCGGCTATGCGGCGCTGGGCCTACGCTCTCTATCCCCTGCATTTCCTGCTGCTGCTACTCGTGCGCCAGATCATCGCCTAATCCTTGTGGGAGCTGGCTTGCCTGCGATGCGAGCAGCGCGGTGTGTCAGCAAAATCGCGGTGCTGCCATCGCAGGCAAGCCAGCTCCCACACAAGCGTTCCCACATTTGTTCAGTGTTGTTGCCGCCATGTCGTAAACGCACCTTTGCGTGGCGTGCGTAGGCATTTGACCTGCCTGCGCCAGCCCTACCATCGCATCAAAGGGCCCTGCACGGGCCTCAACAATACGAAAGGCTGGGAGAGACGCGATGTTCAGCAAACAAGACCAGATCCAGGGATATGACGACGCACTGCTGGCGGCCATGAATGCCGAGGAGCAGCGCCAGGAAGATCATATCGAGCTGATCGCGTCGGAGAACTACACCAGCAAGCGCGTGATGCAGGCCCAGGGCAGCGGCCTGACCAACAAATACGCCGAAGGCTACCCTGGCAAGCGCTACTACGGCGGCTGCGAGCATGTGGATAAGGTCGAGGCCCTGGCCATCGAGCGCGCCAAGCAACTGTTCGGCGCCGATTACGCCAACGTGCAGCCGCACTCCGGTTCGTCCGCCAACAGTGCGGTGTACCTGGCGCTGATCAATGCCGGTGACACCATCCTCGGCATGAGCCTGGCCCACGGCGGCCACCTGACCCACGGCGCCAAGGTGTCGTCCTCGGGCAAGCTGTACAACGCGGTGCAGTACGGCATCAACACCGACACCGGCCTGATCGACTACGACGAAGTCGAGCGCCTGGCCGTGGAACACAAACCGAAGATGGTCGTCGCCGGCTTCTCTGCCTACTCCAAGACCCTGGATTTCCCACGCTTTCGTCAGATTGCCGACAAGGTCGGCGCGCTGCTGTTCGTCGACATGGCCCACGTCGCCGGCCTAGTGGCGGCTGGCCTGTACCCGAACCCGCTGCCCTACGCCGATGTGGTCACCACCACCACCCACAAAACTCTGCGCGGTCCGCGGGGTGGCCTGATCCTGGCCAAGTCCAACGAAGAGATTGAGAAAAAACTCAACTCCGCGGTGTTCCCCGGCGCACAGGGTGGCCCGCTGATGCACGTGATCGCGGGCAAGGCTGTGTGCTTCAAGGAGGCGATGGAGCCAGGCTTCAAAGCCTATCAACAGCAGGTGATCGACAACGCCCAGGCCATGGCCAGCGTGTTTATCAAGCGTGGCTACGATGTAGTCTCCGGCGGCACCGATAACCACCTGTTCCTGGTCAGCCTGATCCGCCAGGGCCTCACCGGCAAGGACGCAGATGCCGCCCTCGGTCGCGCCCACATCACCGTCAACAAGAACGCGGTGCCCAACGACCCGCAGTCGCCGTTCGTGACCTCGGGCCTGCGCATCGGCACCCCGGCGGTGACCACCCGTGGCTTCAAGGTGGCGCAATGTGTGGAGCTGGCCGGCTGGATCTGCGACATCCTCGACAACCTCGGCGATGCCGACGTCGAGGCCAACGTGGCCAAGCACGTGTCTGCCCTGTGCGCGGATTTCCCGGTTTATCGCTGAGCGCGGTTTTGGAGTAATGCCTATGCAACGCTACTCGGGCTTCGGCCTCTTAAAACACTCCCTCAGCCACCACGAAAACTGGCAGAAGATGTGGCGCACGCCGACCCCGAAAAAGGTCTACGACGTGGTCATCGTCGGCGGCGGCGGGCATGGCCTGGCGACCGCTTACTACTTGGCCAAGGAGCACGGCATCACTAACGTGGCGGTGGTCGAGAAAGGCTGGCTGGGCGGCGGCAACACCGCGCGCAACACCACCATCGTGCGTTCCAACTACCTGTGGGACGAATCGGCGCACCTGTATGAGCACGCGATGAAGCTCTGGGAAGGTCTGTCCCAGGACCTGAACTACAACGTGATGTTCTCCCAGCGTGGTGTCTACAACCTGTGCCACACCCTGCAGGACATTCGCGATTCCGAGCGCCGCGTGAGTGCCAACCGCCTCAACGGCGTGGATGGCGAGCTGCTCAATGCCAAGCAGGTCGCGGACGAGATCCCGTACCTCGACTGCTCGAAAAACACCCGCTACCCGGTCCTCGGCGCCACCGTGCAACGGCGTGGCGGCGTGGCCCGTCACGATGCCGTGGCCTGGGGCTTTGCCCGTGCTGCCGATGCCTTGGGCGTGGACCTGATCCAGCAGACCGAGGTGATCGGCTTTCGTAAGGAAAACGGCGTGTGCATCGGCGTGGAGACCAACAAGGGCTTTATCGGCGCCAAGCGCGTTGGGGTGGTCACCGCAGGTAACTCCGGGCACATGGCTTCGCTGGCCGGGTTCCGCCTGCCGATCGAATCCCACCCGCTGCAAGCGCTGGTGTCGGAGCCGATCAAGCCGATTATCGACAGCGTGATCATGTCCAACGCCGTGCACGGCTACATCAGTCAGTCCGACAAGGGCGACCTGGTGATCGGCGCCGGTATCGACGGCTACAACGGCTACGGCCAGCGCGGCTCGTACCCGGTGATCGAACACACCATCCAGGCCATCGTCGAGATGTTCCCGGTGCTCTCGCGGGTGCGCATGAACCGCCAGTGGGGCGGCATCGTCGACACCACGCCGGACGCGTGCCCGATCATCTCCAAGACCCCGGTGCCGAACATGTTCTTCAACTGCGGCTGGGGCACCGGTGGCTTCAAGGCCACCCCCGGCTCAGGCAACGTATTTGCCGCGAGCCTGGCCAAGGGTGAGATGCACCCGCTGGCGGCACCTTTCTCCATCGACCGTTTCCACAACGGTGCGCTGATCGACGAACACGGCGCTGCGGCCGTCGCCCACTAACAGGAGAAATTCCCTATGTTGCATATCTTCTGTCCTCACTGTGGCGAACTGCGCTCCGAAGAGGAATTCCACGCCTCCGGCCAAGCGCACATCCCGCGCCCGCTGGACCCGAATGCCTGCACCGATCAAGAGTGGGGTGACTACATGTTCTTTCGCGATAACCCGCGCGGCCTGCACCACGAGCTGTGGATCCATGCCGCCGGTTGCCGCCAGTATTTCAACGCCACCCGCGACACCCTGACCTACGAAATTCTTGAAACCTACAAAATTGGCACCCAGCCGCAATTCACCGCCAAGGCTTCTGGAGAGAAGGTATGAGCCAGATCAATCGCCTGTCCAACGGTGGCCGCATCGACCGCAATAAAGTCCTGACGTTTACCTTCAACGGCCAGAGCTACAAAGGTTTTGAAGGCGACACCCTGGCCGCCGCCCTGCTGGCCAACGGCGTGGATATCATCGGCCGCAGCTTCAAGTACTCGCGCCCGCGCGGCATCTTTGCCGCCGGCGCTGAAGAACCGAACGCGGTGCTGCAGATCGGTGCCACCGAAGCCACGCAGATCCCCAACGTGCGCGCCACGCAACAGGCGTTGTACCAGGGCCTGGTGGCCACCAGCACCAACGGCTGGCCGAGCGTGAACAACGACATGATGGGCATCCTCGGCAAGGTCGGCGGCAAGCTGATGCCGCCGGGTTTCTACTACAAAACCTTCATGTACCCGCAATCGTTCTGGATGACCTACGAGAAGTACATCCGCAAGGCCGCCGGGCTTGGCCGCTCGCCGACCGAGAATGATCCGGACACCTACGACTACATGAACCGCCATTGCGACGTGCTGATCGTCGGCGCAGGCCCAGCGGGCCTGGCAGCGGCCCTGGCTGCTGCGCGCAGTGGGGCGCGGGTGATCATCGTCGATGAGCAGGAAGAATTCGGTGGGTCGCTGCTCGACTCGCGCGAAAGCCTCGACGGCAAGCCGGCGGCCGAGTGGGTCGCCAGCGTGATCGCCGAGCTCAAGGCCCTGCCGGATGTGGTGCTGCTGCCTCGCGCTACCGTCAATGGCTATCACGACCATAACTTCCTGACCATCCACGAGCGCCTCACCGATCACCTCGGCGACCGTGCGCCGATTGGCGTGGTGCGCCAGCGTATTCACCGTGTGCGTGCCAAGCGTGTGGTGCTGGCGACCGGCGCCTGCGAGCGTCCGCTGGTGTACGGCAATAACGATGTGCCGGGTAATATGCTGGCGGGTGCGGTTTCGACCTACGTGCGCCGTTATGGCGTGGCGCCGGGTAAAAAACTGCTGCTGTCGACCAACAATGATCACGCCTACCGTGTGGCGCTGGATTGGTTCGACGCTGGCCTCAGCGTGGTCGCGGTAGCCGATGCACGCCACAACCCACGCGGCGCGCTGGTGGAAGAGGCCCGCGCCAAAGGCATTCGCATCCTTACCGGCAGCGCCGTGATCGAAGCCCGTGGCAGCAAGCACGTCACTGGCGCCCGTGTGGCGGCCATCGACGTCAAAGCCCATAAGGTCACCAGCCCCGGCGAGTGGCTGGACTGCGACCTGGTGGCCAGCTCCGGTGGCTACAGCCCGGTGGTTCACCTGGCCTCGCACCTGGGCGGCAAGCCGACCTGGCGTGAAGATATCCTCGGTTTTGTACCGGGCCAAGCACCGCAAAAACGCGTGTGCGTGGGCGGTATCAATGGCGTCTACGGCCTGGGTGATTCCCTGGCCGATGGCTTTGAAGGCGGCGTGCGCGCGGCCAGCGAGGCCGGGTTTGCCCCGGTGGAAGGTACGCTGCCCAAGGCCCTGACGCGCCTGGAAGAGCCGACCCTGGCCCTGTTCCAGGTGCCTCACGAAAAAGCCACTGCACGGGCGCCCAAGCAATTTGTCGACCTGCAGAACGACGTCACCGCCGCCGCCATCGAACTGGCGACCCGCGAAGGCTTCGAGTCGGTGGAACACGTCAAGCGCTACACCGCGCTGGGCTTTGGCACCGACCAGGGCAAGCTGGGTAACGTCAACGGCCTGGCGATTGCCGCGCGCTCGCTGAACGTGACCATCCCGCAGATGGGCACTACCATGTTCCGCCCCAACTACACGCCGGTGACCTTCGGCGCCGTGGCGGGCCGGCACTGCGGGCATATCTTCGAGCCGGTGCGCTACACCGCGCTGCAAGCCTGGCACGTAAAAAACGGCGCCGAGTTCGAGGATGTCGGCCAGTGGAAACGCCCATGGTACTTCCCGCGCAACGGTGAAGACCTGCATGCGGCAGTCAAGCGCGAATGCCTGGCCGTGCGCGACAGCGTCGGCCTGCTGGACGCCTCGACCCTGGGCAAGATCGACATCCAGGGCCCGGATGCCCGGGAGTTTCTCAACCGCATCTACAGCAACGCCTGGACCAAGCTCGACGTGGGCAAGGCGCGCTACGGCCTGATGTGCAAGGAAGACGGCATGGTCTTCGACGACGGCGTGACCGCCTGCCTTGCCGACAACCACTTCCTGATGACCACCACCACCGGCGGCGCCGCTCGCGTGCTGCAGTGGCTGGAAATCTACCAGCAGACCGAATGGCCGGACCTCAAGGTGTACTTCACCTCGGTCACCGACCACTGGGCGACCATGACCCTGTCCGGGCCCAACAGCCGCAAGCTGTTGAGCGAGGTCACCGATATCGACCTGGACAAGGATGGCTTCCCGTTCATGACCTGGAAAGAAGGCCTGGTGGGCGGTGTGCCGGCGCGGGTGTTCCGGATCTCGTTTACCGGTGAGCTGTCGTACGAAGTCAACGTGCAGGCCGACTACGCCATGGGCGTGCTCGAACAGATCGTAGAGGCCGGCAAACAGTACAACCTGACCCCATATGGCACCGAGACCATGCACGTGCTGCGGGCCGAGAAGGGCTTCATCATCGTCGGCCAGGACACCGACGGCTCGATGACCCCGGACGACCTGAACATGGGCTGGTGCGTGGGTCGTACCAAACCGTTCTCGTGGATCGGCTGGCGTGGGATGAACCGTGAGGATTGCGTGCGTGAAGAGCGCAAGCAACTGGTGGGCTTGAAGCCGATCGATCCGAAGGTGTGGCTGCCGGAAGGCGCGCAACTGGTGTTTGATCCGAAGCAGAGCATCCCGATGAAGATGGTCGGCCACGTCACCTCCAGCTATGCGCACAACTCCCTCGGCTATTCGTTTGCGATGGCGGTGGTCAAGGGCGGCTTGAAGCGTATCGGCGAGCGGGTGTTCTCGCCCCAGGCCGATGGCAGCGTGATCGAAGCGGAGATTGTGTCTTCGGTGTTCTTCGACCCGAAAGGCGATCGCCAAAACATCTGACACCACTCCCTGTAGGAGCCGGCTTGCCGGCGATGGCGTTTCGGAAATCGCCGCCAGGCTTGAGGGCCTCATCGCCGGCAAGCCGGCTCCTACAGGGGTTGTGGTGTTCATTGGAATTCAGATAGGTGCTTTATGACAGCAGCCAATGTGTACCAACAACGCCCCACCTCCGGCGCCAAGGCCGAGTCGTCGCTGCACCATGCCGACCTCGCCAGCCAGGTGGGCAAGGGCCGCAAGAACGCCGGCGTGACCGTGCGCGAAAAGAAACTCCTCGGCCACCTGACCCTGCGCGGCGACGGCCACGATGCGGCCTTCGCCGCTGGCGTGCACAAGGCCCTGGGCATCGAACTGCCCGGCGCCCTGCAGGTCATCGTCAAAGGCGAAACCAGCCTGCAATGGCTCGGCCCGGATGAGTGGTTGCTGATCGTGCCAGGCGGTGAAGAATTTGCCGCCGAGCAAAACCTGCGGGCCGCCCTGGGCGATCTGCACATCCAGGTCGTCAACGTCAGCGGCGGCCAGCAGATCCTCGAACTCAGCGGCCCGAACGTGCGCGATGTGCTGATGAAGTCCACCAGCTACGACGTGCACCCCGACAACTTCCCGGTGGGCAAGGCAGTGGGCACGGTGTTCGCCAAGTCGCAGCTGGTGATCCGCCATACCGCCGAAGACACCTGGGAACTGCTGATCCGTCGCAGCTTCTCGGACTACTGGTGGTTGTGGTTGCAGGATGCCTCGGCCGAATTCGGCCTGAATGTCCAAGCCTGATGATCGTTCCCATGCGCTGCGTGGGAACGCATCCCTGAGGAGTCAACTGTAATGAGCCGCGCACCCGATACATGGATTTTGACCGCCGACTGCCCCAGCGTGCTCGGCACGGTGGACGCGGTCACCCGCTATCTGTTCGAGCAGGGCTGCTACGTCACCGAGCACCATTCGTTCGATGACCGCCTCTCGGGGCGCTTTTTTATCCGCGTGGAGTTCCGTCAGCCCGATGGCTTCGACGAGCAAGGTTTTCGCGATGGCCTGGCCACGCGAGGCGAAGCCTTTGGGATGATCTTCGAGCTGACGGCACCGAACTACCGGCCAAAAGTAGTGATCATGGTGTCCAAGGCCGATCATTGCCTTAACGACCTGCTGTACCGCCAGCGTATCGGCCAACTGTCGATGGATGTGGTCGCGGTGGTGTCCAACCACCCCGATCTCAAGCCGTTGGCCGACTGGCACCAGATTCCCTACTACCATTTCCCCCTCGACCCCAACGACAAGCCGTCCCAGGAGCGTCAGGTGTGGCAAGTGATTGAAGACGCGGGTGCCGAACTGGTGATCCTTGCGCGCTACATGCAAGTGCTGTCGCCGGAGCTGTGCCGCAAGCTCGATGGCAAGGCGATCAATATCCATCACTCATTGCTGCCGGGGTTCAAGGGCGCCAAGCCCTACCACCAGGCGTACAACAAGGGCGTGAAGTTGGTCGGCGCCACTGCGCACTACATCAACAACGACCTGGACGAAGGCCCGATCATCGCCCAGGGCGTGGAGGTGGTGGATCACAGCCACTATCCCGAGGACCTGATTGCCAAGGGGCGGGATATCGAAGGGCTGACATTGGCGCGGGCGGTGGGGTACCACATTGAGCGGCGGGTGTTCTTGAATGCCAATAGAACGGTGGTGCTCTGACTGACGCCATCGCAGGCAAGCCAGCTCCTACAGGGTGATATGTGAACCCGATCAAATGTGGGAGCGGGCTTGCCCGCGATGAGGCCCTTACAAACAACGCAAAAACAGCATCTGTAACCCGAGCACTTAAACGCGCTGCCCACTCGAACGGGCACCGCAGTTCCATAAAAACAACAGCGAGGTGAAAGCATGTCTGGTAATCGTGGTGTCGTGTATCTCGGCAACGGTCAGGTCGAAGTACAGAAAATCGACTATCCCAAAATGCAGGACCCCCGTGGCAGGAAGATCGAGCACGGCGTCATCCTGCGCGTGGTCTCCACTAACATCTGCGGCTCCGACCAGCACATGGTGCGCGGCCGTACCACCGCCCAGACCGGCCTGGTGCTCGGTCACGAAATCACCGGCGAGGTGATCGAGAAGGGCAGCGACGTCGAGAACCTGAAGCTCGGCGACCTGGTGTCTGTGCCCTTCAACGTTGCTTGCGGCCGCTGCCGCTCCTGCAAGGAACAACACACCGGCGTCTGCCTGACCGTCAACCCGGCCCGTGCCGGTGGTGCCTACGGCTACGTCGACATGGGCGACTGGACCGGCGGCCAGGCCGAATACGTACTGGTGCCGTACGCCGACTTCAACCTGCTGAAACTACCGGATCGCGACAAGGCCATGGAAAAAATCCGTGACCTGACGTGCCTCTCCGACATCCTGCCCACCGGCTATCACGGCGCCGTCACTGCTGGCGTTGGCCCTGGCAGTACCGTGTACATCGCCGGCGCCGGTCCTGTAGGCCTGGCGGCCGCCGCTTCGGCGCGTCTGCTGGGCGCGGCGGTGGTGATCATCGGTGACGTCAACCCGATCCGCCTGGCCCACGCCAAGGCCCAGGGTTTTGAAATCGCCGATTTGTCCAAGGACACGCCGCTGCACGAGCAGATCGCCGCGTTGCTGGGCGAGCCGGAAGTGGACTGTGCGGTGGACTGCGTGGGCTTTGAGGCGCGCGGCCACGGGCATGATGGCGTCAAGCACGAGGCGCCGGCCACGGTGCTCAACTCACTGATGGGGGTGGTGCGCGTCGCAGGCAAGATCGGCATCCCCGGCCTGTACGTCACCGAAGATCCAGGGGCGGTGGATGCCGCCGCGAAAATGGGCAGCCTGAGCATTCGTTTTGGCCTGGGCTGGGCCAAGTCCCATAGCTTCCACACCGGCCAGACCCCGGTGATGAAGTACAACCGCCAGTTGATGCAGGCGATCATGTGGGACCGCATCAACATCGCCGAGATCGTCGGCGTGCAGGTGATCAGCCTGGATGACGCGCCGCGTGGGTACGGCGAGTTCGATGCCGGGGTGCCGAAGAAGTTTGTGATTGATCCGCACAAGCTGTTCAGCGCGGCGTAGGCACTCGTAATACAAAACGGTGACCCGAGGTTAATGCCGACCAACCAAGAGCGAACAGCGGCCTGTCTGCGCCTTCTCTTGACTGATCGGCATTAGATCCAACGGTCATCGTTTTTGCGTTTTGATACCGGGGCGGACTACTCGGGGGCATGTAATTTCAGGAAGGGGTTGGAATAGACTTCTTTGCCAGGTTCGCCCGCCTTCACCGCCTCGCCACCATAAATACATGTCAGCTTGCCATTTGCCTGGTTGAAGCCTTCAGCTTTGAGTTTGTATTTGGGATCAAGGTAGTCATCGTCGGTGCCGGCCGTTACGCCCTCCCACTTCTTGCCGTTGCTGCTGGCTTCGTATTTGAAACCATCAGCAAACGTTCCAAGCGCGGGGTCGCTGTAAGGTGACGATTTGATCGCGCTTACGTCGGGACAACTACTAATGTCTGCCGCCAGGGTCTGACCGGTCAGGGCCATGAAGACGAGTGCTCCGATTGCAATTTTGCTGTGCATGATCAACGTTCCTTTGTTGTGGGAGGCTTCATGTTGCAACGGGAGTTGGAGGGTGCCTACTGTGGGAAATGACAGTTAGATAAAATTAAATGCAATTAAAAGTACGTGTCTTATTTCAAACGCCGCGACTGCGACCGAGCAAATGCGCAGGCGCAAAAAAACCTGCAAAGGAGCAGGTTTTTTTTGCGAACTTCACGGCGCGTGCGCTATCACGGGCAAGCCCGTTTCCACAGTGTTTTTTGGGGGGAGGCAGGGCGGTTAGCGAATTGCCAGCGCGCCCTGGTACACCGTCGGGCCGGTAGGCTGCTTGCTCACCGAGCCACCTTTGGTTTCCGAACTGACCATTAACTCCACCGGCTGGCTGATGGTTTCCTGCTGGCGTGGGTTGAGGCCGATGATGCCTTTGCCATCTTCAGGCAACAGGCCCAAAGACACAGGCGTGCCGCCGGCCGGCAGGGCCCACAGTTCGAGGCTGCGGTCCGGCTCAGGCGCGGTGGCGGCGATGGGCTGGACTTCCAGGTAATCCTTGTGCGCCACAATTTGCGCCGCCGGTTGTTGGGTGCTGCTGACCAGGGTCGCGGCGGACTTGACGCTGTCCTGGGTGTAGAGCGCGCCGCCGATACCGGCAACCACCACCACGCAGACGCCGATGAACAGGCGCGGGCGGGTCCAGAATGAGGGCTTGTGCTCGATCACTGGGGGTTGGGACGCAGTCATAAGGCTCTTCCTGACAAGTTTTGTAGTGTGTTGATTGACCCTGTGGCAGGCGATGGGTTCCTAGTGGCAGTTTGATGGTGCCGGGCTTTGGTGCTTTTCTGAACAAATCTGTGACGTGGAACAACCTGTTGGATGCTGAGTCAAACGGCTGCTTTAGCTCCTACATTTACGAGGTTGTCTCGATGAAGATTTCACGCGGTTTTGCCCTGTCCTGCCTCCTGACCGTGGCGGCCAGCCCGGTATTTGCAGCAGGTTTCAGCCTGGGCGATGTGGCCAACGCCGTTTCTGGCGCCCAGGGCACCAACAAGGCCGCCGCCGCTGCGCCGACCTCACAGACCGCTGGCTTGCTGGGCGCACTGACCCAGCAACTGAATGTCACCCCGGAGCAGGCCGTCGGCGGTACCGGTGCGATGCTGGGCCTGGCCAAGAACCAACTGAGCAGCACCGATTATTCGCAGTTGGGCAAAAGCGTACCGGGCCTGGACAAGCTGTCGGGCAACAACGCATTGGGTAGCCTTGGCGCCTTGAGCGGCATGCTTGGCCAGAACGGTGGCAGCAAGACCAGCGGCCTGGACGGCGTGCTGGGTAACGTGAAGAACACCAACGACCTGAACACCGCGTTCAGCGCCTTGGGCATGGACAGCGGCATGATCGGCCAGTTTGCCCCGGTGATCCTGCAATACCTGGGCGGCCAGGGTGCCGACAGCTCACTGCTTGGCAAACTGGCCCAGGCCTGGGGTACCGGTAGCTAAGGTCGCTCGGCGCGCAGTTGGGCAATGCGCGCATCCTTCTCCATCCAGAGCTGGTTGACCCAGTTCTGGACGGTCTGGCGAAACGCCGGATCATTCTCGTAATCCCCCTGCCACAACGCCGGATCCAGCTCGCGGGTGCGGATATCAACAATGACGCGCGGCACCGCGCCGCTGATCAAGTCCCAGAACCCTGGAATCTTCTGCTGTGGATACACCACGGTCACGTCGAGGATCGCATCCAGCTGTTCGCCCATCGCGGCCAGCACAAACGCCACGCCACCGGCCTTGGGCTTGAGCAGGTGAGTGAAAGGTGAGCCCTGCTGGGCACGCTTGGCCTCGGTAAAACGCGTGCCTTCCAGGTAGTTGACCACCGTCACCGGCTGGCGCTTGAACAGCTCGCAGGCCTGTTTGGTGATCTTCAGGTCCTGGCCCGCCAGTTCCGGGTGCTTGGCCAGGAACGCCTTGCTGTAGCGCTTCATGAACGGGTAATCCAGGGCCCACCAGGCCAGGCCCAGGAAGGGCACCCAGATCAGCTCCTTTTTCAGGAAGAACTTGAAGAACGGCGTGCGCCGGTTGAGGGTCTGGATCAGCGCCGGGATATCCACCCAGGATTGATGGTTGCTGATCACCAGGTATGAGGTATCGACCCTCAGCCCAGTGTCGCCGCGAATATCCCATTGGGTGGGGATGCACAGGGCAAAGATCAGCTTGTCGATCTCGGCCCAGGTCTCGGCGATCCACATCACGGCCCAGGAGGCGTAATCGCGTGACCGCCCGGGCGCCACCAGCTTGAGCAGGGCGAATACCAGCAGCGGGCCGATCAGGATCAGTGTGTTGAGTAACAGCAGCAGTGTGACGAAACAGCCGGTGAGCAGGCGGCGCATAAGCAACTCTTGCAAGCGATTGGACGGGCCATGATAAGCAGCTTGAGTCTAGAGGCCAAATCGCAAATGGCCTGACGAATGTTTCACTTTGTGTTGCGTATGCTGGGCAACGATCCAACTTTAGGCAGCGTTTGCAGTCTAGTATTCGTCTACTTACTTCAAGGAATCCTCCTACGTGAAATCCCTCCTTGCCCTATTAGCCGTGGTTGCCCTGCCCGTGATGGCCGCCGAGCCGACCCTGTACGGGCGCTACGAATATATCCAGTTGCCGGAAATCGGCGAGACCTTCAAGGCCAAGATGGACACCGGCGCGTTGACCGCCTCGCTGTCGGCCCGCGACATCGAGACCTTCACCCGCGATGGCGAGGACTGGGTGCGGTTCCGTCTCAGCGGCAAGGACGTGAGCAACAAGGTCTACGAACACAAAGTGGCGCGCATCAGCAAAATCAAGAACCGCGCCGACGAAGATGAAGACGGCGAAGAAACCAGCGTGGCCAAGCGCCCGGTGGTGGACCTGGAAATGTGCCTGGGCAACGTCAAGCGCACGGTGGAGGTCAACCTTACCGACCGCAGCAGCTTCAACTACCCGCTGCTGATCGGGGCCAAGGCCCTGCGTGAGTTCGGCGCCGCCGTGAACCCGGCTCGTCGCTATACCGCGGACAAGCCCGACTGCTGATTGACGCCGCATAAGGCATGGGGCACCGTTCACCTTTAGCTCCCAGTGCTCGGACGCCATGCCTCATATCCTGATTGTCGAAGACGAAGCGGCCATAGCCGATACGCTGATTTTTGCCCTGCAAGGCGAAGGCTTTACCACCACCTGGCTGACCCTCGGCCAGGCGGCGCTGGAGCATCAACGCCAAACCCCGGCCGATCTGCTGATCCTCGACATCGGCCTGCCGGACATCAGCGGCTTTGAAACCTGCAAGCAACTGCGCCGCTTCAGCGAAGTACCGGTGATGTTCCTCAGTGCCCGCGACGGTGAAATCGACCGTGTGGTGGGCCTGGAAATCGGCGCGGATGATTATGTGGTCAAGCCCTTCAGCCCGCGGGAAGTGGCGGCGCGGGTCAAGGCGATCTTAAAGCGCGTGGCACCGGTGGCAGCGCCGGCCAGCGGCGGGCCGTTCCAGGTGGACCACGAGCGGGTGCAAATCCTCTATCGCGGCCAGTTGCTGGGCCTGACCCGGCATGAGTTCCGCCTGCTCAACTGCCTGCTGGAACAGCCCGGGCGGGTATTCAGCCGCGAGCAACTGCTGGATGCCGTCGGCGTGGCCGCCGATGCCGGCTACGAGCGCAATATCGACAGCCATATCAAAAGCCTGCGCAGCAAGTTGCGTGGCGTGGCCGCCGAGGCCGAGCCGATCCAGACCCATCGGGGCCTGGGCTACAGCTACAGCCCGAGCCACGCCTGATGCGCATGGGGCTGCGGATTTTCCTGGTGTATGCGCTGTTTATCGGCCTCACCGGCTACTTTGTGCTCAACACGGTGATGAAGGAAATCCGCCCCGGCGTGCGTCAGTCCACCGAGGAAACCCTGGTAGATACCGCCAACCTGCTGGCGGAAATCCTGCGTGACGATGTGAAAAACGGCACCCTTGGCCAAAGCCACTGGCCTACCGTGCTCAAGGCGTACGGCGAGCGCCAGCCGGGCGCGACGATCTGGGGGCTGGCGAAGAATCAGGTCAACCACCGCATCTATGTGACCGACGCCCGGGGCGTTGTGCTGCTGGACTCGGCAGGAACAGCCGTGGGCCAGGACTACTCGAAATGGAACGACGTGTACCTGACCCTGCGCGGTGAGTACGGCGCCCGCTCGACCCGCAGCGATGCCGATGACCCGGCGTCGTCGGTGATGCATGTCGGCGCGCCGATCCGCGATAACGGGCAGATCATCGGCGCCGTTACCGTGGCCAAGCCCAACAGTTCGCTACAGCCCTATGTCGACCGCACCGAGCGCCGCCTGCTGTGGTACGGCGCCGGCCTGGTGGCGCTGGGCTTGTTGCTGGGGGCGTTGCTGTCATGGTGGTTGAGTGCTGCGCTACGCCGCCTGACCACCTATGCCCAGGCGGTCAGCGAGGGGCGGCGCGCCGAGTTGCCGCATTATCGCGGCGGTGAACTGGCGCAGTTGTCCACCGCTGTGGAGCACATGCGCACGCAACTGGAGGGCAAGGCCTACGTCGAGCGTTACGTGCACACCCTGACCCACGAACTGAAAAGCCCGTTGGCGGCGATTCGCGGCGCGGCGGAGTTGTTGCAGGGGGAAATGACTGTCGCCCAGCAACAGCGGTTTGTCGGCAATATCGCCAGCGAAAGCGCGCGCTTGCAGCAGTTGATCGAGCGCCTGCTGAACCTGGCCCAGGTCGAGCAGCGCCAGGGGCTGGAGCAGCAAGTCCCGGTACCGTTGGCCGCCTTGGTCGATGAAGTCCTCAAGGCGCAATGCGCGCGGATCGAACAGGCCGGGTTGCAGGTCGAGCGCCTGATCGAAGCGGATGTGAAGCTGTATGGCGAGCCGTTTTTACTGCGCCAGGCCTTGGGCAACCTGCTGGAAAACGCCCTGGACTTTACCCCGCCCGGCGGCACTCTGCGCTTTAGTGCCCAGGTGCGGCATCACGATGTGGATGTGTGCTTGTTCAACCAGGCTGCACCGATCCCCGAATACGCGCTGCCACGCCTGAGCGAGCGCTTCTACTCCCTGCCGCGCCCGGCCAGCGGGCGCAAAAGCACCGGCCTGGGCCTGAACTTTGTCGAAGAAGTAGTGAAGCTGCACGGCGGCTCATTGCAGATCGGCAACGTCCCGGGTGGCGTGCAAGTGGTGCTGCATCTCCACACAGTCTCCACATTGCCCTCATAAATCCCCCACAGGCCGCCGCCAGACTCTCCCCATCAAAACAGGGAGAGACCCATGAACCGCAGCCTGCTATTCAAACTGGGCGCCATCGCGCTGCTGATCCTGCTATTGCTGATTCCGTTGCTGATGATCAACGGCATCATCAACGACCGCCAGGAACTGCGCGACGGCGTCTTGATGGACATTGCCCGCAGCTCCAGCTACAGCCAGCAGGTCAGCGGGCCGTTGATGGTGGTGCCGTATCGCAAGACCGTGCGTGAGTGGAAGCTCAACGAAAAACTCAACAAGCGCTATGAAGTGCTCAGCGAAGAAGACGGCCGCCTGTACTTCCTGCCGGAGCAGTTCGAACTCGACGGCAAGGTGCAAACCGAACTGCGCGCCCGGGGGATCTACCAGGCGCGGCTGTTCCATGCCGACAACCGCATCAGCGGCCGCTTTGTGCTGCCGGCGCAGATGGGCATCAAGGAGGACTTTGCCGATTACACGTTTGGCCAGGCATTTTTGGCGGTCGGTATCAGCGATATCCGCGGCATTGAAAACGCCCTGAAACTGGAGCTGGGCAGCCAGCGCCTGGAGTTTGCCCCGGGCACCCAGGTGAGCTTCCTTGGCGCCGGTGTGCATGTACCGTTGCCCGCCCAGGACAGCAAGAACCCCGCGCCGCTGGACTTCGCGTTCGACCTGCGGCTGCAAGGTACCGAACAACTGCTGGTGCTGCCGGTGGGCAAGACGAGTAAGGTCAAGCTGGCCTCCAACTGGCCCCATCCAAGCTTCGTCGGCAACTTCCTGCCGGTGCAGCGCGAGATCAACGACCAAGGTTTTAGCGCCAGCTGGCAGACCTCGTTTTTCTCCACCAACCTTGAAGAATCACTGGGAGGCTGTGTGGTCGGCAGTCGCTGCGAGGACTTCAACCAGCGCAGCTTCGGCGTGAACTTTATCGACCCGGTGGACCAGTACCTCAAGAGCGATCGCGCGATCAAATATGCGCTGCTGTTTATCGCCCTGACATTCGCCGGCTTCTTCCTGTTCGAAGTGCTCAAGAGCCTGGCGGTACACCCGATCCAGTACGCGTTGGTGGGGGTGGCCCTGGCGTTTTTCTACCTGCTGCTGTTGTCGCTGTCCGAGCATATCGGCTTTGCCCTGGCGTACCTGATTTCGGCCAGTGCCTGTGTGTTGTTGATCGGTTTTTATGTGTGCCATGTGCTGCGCAGCGTGGCCCACGGCCTGGGGTTCTCGGCGGGGTTGGCGGCGCTGTATGGCTTGCTGTACGGGTTGTTGAGCGCCGAGGACTACGCGCTGCTGATGGGCTCGTTGTTGCTGTTCGGGCTGCTGGGCACGGTGATGGTCCTGACGCGCAAACTGGACTGGTATGGCGTGGGCAAACGCAAGGTGGCCGAGCCGTTGGCGTTTGACCTGGAGGCGGTGCAATGATCGGCTTGCGTGAGGATCAGCGGGAGAGGGGAGAGCTGGTGGCGATGATCAGGGCATTGCTGCCCGACCCTTGGAGCGGGCGTGCCTCCCCCTCGACAATGCGCCTGGAATACCTTCGCGAGCCAGCTCGCCCCTACAAGGGAGGCACCACTCAGGCCGGCGGCTGGGTCGCCAACATCGAAGGCCGCTGACTGACCTCGGCGTACCAGGTAGCCAGTTTGGGATTGCTTGAACGCCAGCGCAGGTCCGGATGGCGAAAGTCCAGGTACGCCAGGGCGCAGGCGACGCTGATGGCGGCGATGTCGAAATGGCTGGCCAGCTCTGCGATGGCGTCCTGTTCCAACTCGGCCAGGGCGCGGCGGATCTTGTTGCGCTGCTCCTGCAGCCAGCTGTCCCAGTGTTTGTCGGCCGGGCGCAGGGCGGTTTCATAGCGCACCAACACCGCCGCGTCCATGATCCCATCGGCCGTCGAGGCCAGGGTCAGGCGGCGCCAGCGGGCCGAGCCGTCGCGGGGGATCAGCGGGTTGCCGACGTGCTGGTGGTCGAAGTAGTCGAGGATCACCCGGCTGTCGTGCAACACATTGCCATCGGCCAGGCGCAGGGCCGGGATCTTGCCCAGGGGGTTGCCCTCGTTCAACGCGGTGATCGGGTTGACCGGCGTGACCAGCACGGTCTCCAGGGTAACCCGCTCTTGCTGGCCGGTTTCGTGGAGCAGCACCAAAACTTTGCGGACAAACGGCGAAGCGGGGTTGTGGAACAAGGTCATGCTGGGCGCGAACATGGGCAATCCTCGGAAAGGGTCGGCCATAGACTAGACAGTTGCGAGGTGACTGGCGAGGGGGATCTTGGTTGTTTTTGCGGGCCTCATCGCAGGCAAGCCAGCTCCCACATTGGACGGTGTTCGCACATCAAACTGTGGGAGCTGGCTTGCCTGCGATGGCGTCCTCACGGCCGCCGCAGCAACCCCCAGACACCGATTACCGCCGGGATCCCCAGCCCAAGCCAACTGAGGGAATCCCAACCCCCATCCCCCAGCAACGCCGCAAACAACCCGGCAGCACTGAGCAGCCCGATCACCAAGGGCACCCCGAACACCTTCCAGAAATTCGACTGCCGGGGCCTCATGGCTTGGCCGCCTTGCGCCGCACCAACCACAGGTACACACCGCTGCCCAACACGATGATGGTCAGCACATCCAGCACCGCCCAGAGGATTTTCATCGGCATGCCGCCATAGTCGCCAAAGTGCAGGGGCTGGGACATGCCCATGGCGTCCATGTACCACGGCCGCTCGGCCACGGCGGTGACGCTCAGGTCGCTGGCGTCGATCAGCACCGGGGTCAGCAGGTGCGAGGTCAGGTGCGTGCTGCCTTTCATGAATACCGCGTAGTGATGCTCGCTGGAAAACCGCGTGCCAGGGAACGCAATAAAGTCTGGGGTCATGCCCGGTGCGACTTGTTCGGCGATGTTCAGCAGGTTGGTGGCCGGCGCACGCAAGGTCAGCGGCGGCGCGTTCTTGTAGGGTTCGATCATCGCGGTGAGGCTGTCGCTGCGCCACGCGGCGATGATCAGGTCGGCGCAGGCGCTGATCACCCCGGTGACGCCCACCACCAGCGCCCAGGTCAGGGTGACGACACCGATCAGGTTATGCAGGTCCAGCCAACGCAGGCGCGTGGACTTGTCCTGGCGCACCGTGGCGAACTTCAAGCGCCGCATGAACGGCAGGTACAACACCGTGCCGGAAACAATCGCCAGCACAAACAGCACCCCCATGAACGCCAGCAGCAATTTGCCCGGCAGCCCGGCGAACATATCCACATGCAGGCGCAGCAGGAACATCGTCAAGCCGCCATTGGCCGACGGCATCTCCACACTTTCGCCGGTGCGCGCGTCGAGCATAAAGGTGTGGGACGAATTGGGCTCGGTCCCGGCGGTGGCCGCCATGATCGCAATCACACCGTTCTTGTCGTCTTCGTCCCAGGCCAGGTACTGCATGGCTTCGCCAGGGCGATGGGCCTGGGCCTTGGCCACCAGTTGCTCGAGATTGAGCTGCGGGGTATCGGCCGGCATCTGCTTGAGCTCGGGTTCATTGCCCAGCAGGTGATCGATCTCGTGGTGAAAGATCAGCGGCAGCCCGGTCAGCGCCAGCATCAGCAGGAACACGGTGCAGATCAGGCTGGTCCAGGTGTGGATGAAGGACCAGCGGCGGATGGTTGTGCTTTTCATTTCATAGCCTTCAGACACACCAAAGCCGCCCCACGGGGCGGCCTGGTTGTTAACTCAGCCGATTACCACTGGTAAGTGGCACTGGCGACGACGCTGCGTTGATCACCGTAGTAGCAGTAGGACGCATCACAGGTGGAGATGTACTGCTTGTCGAACAGGTTGGTGGCGTTCAGTTTCACCGAGGCACCCTTGAGGCTGTTGTCCAGGCGGCCGAGATCGTAATGCACCGACGCATCGAACACTGTGTAGGCATCGGCCTTGCCCAGCCAGGTGTTGCCCTGGTCGCCATAGGTGTTGCCGGTGTAGCGGGCGCCAGCGCCAATGCCGAAACCGTCGAGCACGCCATCGTGCCAGGTGTAGTCGGTCCACAGGGAGGCTTGCTGGTTGGGTATCAGTTGCAGGCGGTTGCCTTTGTAGATGCCTGTTTGCACTTCGGATTTGGCCAGGGTGTAGGCAGCGATGACCTTGAGGTTCTCGGTCACGTCAGACACCGCTTCCAGTTCCAGGCCCTTGACCTTCACTTCGCCGGCCTGGTCGGTGATCGACTCGCCAGCCGAGCCGAATCGGGTGACCAGCACGTTTTTCTGGGTCAGGTCATACACCGCCGCGCTAAGCAGGGTATTGGAGCCAGGTGGCTGATACTTGACCCCCAGTTCCCACTGCTTGCCTTCGGTAGGTTTGTACGACTTGACCGGGTCGACGCTGGCGTTGCTCGCTGGCTGGAATGATTCGGCGTAGGACAGGTACGGTACAAAACCCGAGTCGAACACATAACTCAGTGCCGCGTTGCCACTGAAGTTCTTGCTGCGGTCGGTGTTGGTCACGTCGCTCTTGTTGAGGTACGTGGTGCCTTGATGCACCCAGTCTTCACGGCCGCCCAGGGTCAGGCGCCATTGGTCCAGGGCCATCTGGTCTTGCACGTAGAGGCCGGTCTGGACGGTTTTCTGGTCGTAGTCGTAGTACGCATCTTTGCGCGCCGGGCGCTCAATTGGCTGCCCATAAACCGGCTTGTAGATGTTAACTGTGCCGGCGCCGCCGAAAATGGACAGATAGGAGGAGTTAGTGCGCTGATGATCCAGGCCGATCAGCACAGTGTGGTTGATATTGCCGGTAGCGAAGTCAGCCTGGAAATTGTTGTCCACTGCAAACTGCGCGATGTCCTCGTCCACATTGGTCGAGGAGCGGCTGATGTTGCCCTCGGCGTCCACCGGAGCGTAGAAGTAAGAGCCCACGGTCAGTTGCTGGAACGACAGCTCCGACTTGGTATAACGCAGGTTTTGCTTGAACTGCCAGGTATCGTTGAAACGGTGTTCAAAGGCGTAGCCCAAGGCGTAGTAGGTACGGTCGTAGAACTCGTAGTCCGGGTCACCCAGGTTCTTGTGGTGGGAGACGTCGCCCAGCGGCGACTTGATCTTGGTGCCCACGATCGGCAGGAACTGGCTGGTGGTGCCGGTATCGTCGCGAGTGAACTGCGAGAGCAGGGTCAGCTTGGTATCGGTGTCGATGTTCCAGGTCAGGCTGGGCGCAATGTTGTAGCGCTTGTTGTCGATGTGATCGACCTGGGTGCCGGCGTCGCGCACCACGCCACTGAGGCCATAGAGGAACTGGCCGTCATCATCGATCTTGCCGGTGCTGGCGAAGTTGATCTGGCGGTAGTTGTCGCTGCCGTATTGCACCTGGATGGCATTGCTCGATTCCGCGCTGGGGCGCCGGCTGACCATATCCAGCAGACCGCCTGGCGGGGTCTGGCCGTAGACCGACGAAGCCGGGCCACGCAGCAGGGCGAGGCGGTCGAGGTTCCAGGTTTCCGCTTTCGGGTTGGCGTACACGCCACGTGGCAATGGCAGGCCATCGAGGAAATGGGTGGGTTCGAAGCCACGTACGCGCATCCAGTCATAGCGGGTGTCACTGCCGTAGCTGGCGGACACGATGCCAGGCATGTACTTGACCGCGTCATCCAGGTTCTGCACGTTGCGATCCTGCATTTGCTGGCGGGTGGCGACGGAAATCGAGCGAGGTGCTTCTACCAGGGCTGTATCGGTCTTGGTCCCAGCCGCCGTACGCGTAGCCACATAACCCTCCACCGGCCCCCACGCGCTCTCGTAATTCCCCTGCCCGGTGATATTGGTCTGCGGCAACGACACCACACCCTCTGGAATCGCTACCAGGCTGTAGGTGCCCGCGCTGCTTTGCTCCAGCTGCAACCCAGTGCCACGCAAGGCCTCGCGCAGTGCGCCCGGGGCATCGAACTGGCCCTTGACCGGGGCCGAGGTCTTGCCGGCGGCCAGTGCCGGGCTGAGGGTCAGCGCGAGGCCGGCCTGGCTGGCGATCTGGTTCAGGGTGCTGGCCAACGGTGCGGCCGGCAGGTTGTAGGCACGCACGCTGGATGCCTGTTCGGCGGCGATCAGCGCAGTACTGGCCAGCGGGGCGCTGAGGGCGATCGCCACGGCTAGCAGGCTGGGGCGCAACAAGGTGTCTAGTGTGCGGGACATAGGGCGGCTCCGGAATGGAAATATTTCTCAATTGCCTAGGTGCCGGACGAGAATCAAAAAGTGATAGGGCCAAGTGAAAATAAATCTGTGAATGCTCACAACTCTTCGTAATGCATGGCCCTCAAGGCTCAGGATAGCGGGGTTTTTCAGCCGACGGCCCACTGCAGTTTGTTGGCCAGTGCATCGGGGTATGGCGCTGTATCGGCGATTGCCGCGCGGGTGGCCTCGCCATGGCCGAACGCTTCAATCAATAGCTCAACGTGCGCGGCCAGGTAATCGCTCAACGCATCAAGGCGCTCCTCAAGGGCGCGGTAGCGCGCAATGTCCATAAGGCCTTCGCTGATAAACCAGGCGGCGTGTTTATTCAGGTATTCCAGCACATACATCCCGCACAACGCGCTACCCAGTTCCCTGGCCAGGCCCTGGGGCAGCGAGTGGCTCGCCTGCACCGCGCTCTCGATGGCCAGGCGCTGGGCGTAGGCCTCACCCGCGCGGGCAACGATCATCAATTGCGAGTTCCATACCTGCATGTCGTCCTCACCCTCGCCGCTATGCTGGGCGACATGTTCGGCCACTTGCTTGAGCAAGCGATACTCCAGGGTGTGCGCCATGGCCTGCCAGTACGCGGCATCATCCAGTGCGCCTTGCGGGTCTGGCCGGGTGGGTTCGTCCAAGGGCTGGCCGATCAGGACCTTGGCTGCGTCCAACAGGATCATGCGGTTATTGCCCCCGGCATCCTGGTAGATCTTGGCCATGCCTTCGTAGTCGGCGAAGCGATTGAGGTTGAGCGCGCCGGCCACTCCGCAGCGCAATCGGCATTCGGTGGCCAGCGCCTCGGCGGCGGGCGCGCAGAGGGCCTTGGTCAGGGCCAGGGTCTGGCTGATGGCGGCCCATGGGGTCCACGTCACGTCGCCGCTGCCGGTGGTCTGCAGCGATGCCTGGCTGGCCGTGCCTTCGATCCACAGGCGCGCGGAGTCATTGGCAAAGCACTTCATGACGTAGGCCGTGGCCAGGCAGCCGAACAGCGCACGGCGTTGGGTACGAAAAGCCAGCAAGCCGGTGCCGTTGCCGATCCGCGCCTGGGTGGTGCGCCGGTTGGCATGGGTCAGGGCCAGGGTTGCACAGGCCAGCATCACCGAACTCAAGCCGATACCGACCATGGCCCAGACATTTTTGGGCGCAAACAGTGAGCGAATCAGGCGGCGGTCGGTGCTGCCCAATGGGTCGTGGAAGTGATTGGCCGCGTCGATCGAGGCGCCATCGCACAGCCACGCGTCGAACGGTAGGCGCACCCGATCAAAGCTTGCCAGGCCATAATCGAGCGGCACTGCGCGAATCTCCGCCGGTGACGACATGCAAACCCCTGGGCGCGGGCCCTTGGCGTCACTCAGTGGCAGTACAAACGCGAACACGCCACAGGCCTGGCCCTGCACGGTTACCTGGGCAAACACCACGCCCATCTTGTCCAGGTTATTGATGCCGACGTTGGCGAATTTCAGCGCCGCTTTGTTTGGCGTGTTCAGCACAAACGTGCGGGTTTGGGGGTCGAATACTGCTTCGACACAGGCCCCCATATGGGAGTTGCTGCGACCTATCTCAGTCAGTGCGTACACCCCAAGTCTCGCGCCGGTTTCCAGTTGATGTCGCCACTGCGCAGCGTGCGGGTGATCCTGTTCGAACGCCAGGAGTGTGCCGATGCAAAGCCCTTGCTGAATCACGCAGCCCATAAAAAGCGAGGGGTCGTTGATCGCCGCGTGAGAGGCCACGGCCATCAGTAACTGCGGTTGTGCAAACCCGTGAATGCCTTCGGGCAGTTGCCGCATCAGGTGCTGCAAGCGCTGGTAGGTATGGCGGTGGCCGTCGTGAAAGCTCTGGTTGGCGCGGGGGCGCAGTTCAGGGTCGCGGAAGATTTTCGCCATGTGTGCGTGAACCTGGGCATCGACCGGGCCATTGGCCAGGCCGCGCAGGGCCATGATCGCTTCGTGTTCGAGGGGTGTCTTGGTCAGCAACAGGCGCAGGATTTCGATGGGTTGTGCCAGCGGCGCGTAGACCTGTGCATCGGGCAAGCTCTTGTGTATGCACGTGGACAGGCCGTTGTTCACCCCGAGGTCGATAAACACGGTGTGTTCGTCCGTCGGCAGCTGCGCCAAGGTGTGGGGCAGGTTGGTCGGCTGCGTGACACCCCGGGTAAACATGTGGTGCAGGTCATCCTCGGGTTCGTAGCGGCGCCCCAGTACGGTGGAGTAGATCGGTGTATGGAACGGCTGGGGTATCAGGGGCTGCAGGTTTTCGTAGAGCTTGCGGGCAACTTCCAGGTGAGGGGGGTAGTGGGAAGCGTACGCGATGGGGATCGGGCGCAAGGGCGGCGCGTTGCCGTCATGGTGGGCACACAGGTGCGCAAGGTCTGCCGTCTCGCCGCTGATGATGCATTGCGCCGGTGCGTTGACCGAGCCCAGTACCAGGTTGCGCTCGGGGAAGCGGTCCAGCAGTGCTTGGGTGGCCGGCGCCGAAAGGTTGATCAGCAGCATGCTGCCTCGGCCCTCCTCGTCGCGGTAGGCGGCATTGAGAGCGCACACCGCGCGTGCCCCCTGCGCAATGTCGAGCACGCCGCCACAGACCCTGGCCGCAATTTCGCCGAAACTTTGCGCTACGATCAGGGCAGGGACCACACCTGCCGCCTGGAGCAATTGATTGAGTACCACCGCTGCGCCATATAGCGCCAACTGGGCAACGCCGGAAGGCAGGGGGAGTGCGTGATCATGGGTCAGTAGAACCTGGGTCACTAATCCAGGGTGCGGATCTGGCTCGTATTGGGCCGCCTGGTGTTCGATGATCGCCAGGGTCGCGTCAATTTGCTCCCGCGCTTGGGGAACGCACTGATACAACTCTGCCAAAGCGCCACAGGGGTCGCTGCCTTGGCCAGGAAAGCCAAAGACATAGTTCTGACGGTAAACATTGAGTTGGGTTGACATGGGTCCATCCTCGTTGGCCTAACAGAAACGCTTTAGCCAGCGGGTTGCCGGCAAAGCGAAGGCTTATTGGATGGCAAAAGGTAGTGTTCATAACCTGTGAAAAATGACAGTTTTTTGGACTTTTTCGAAATTGTCTTTATTCAGTTGTTACTAGCAGAGCCGCCTGGCGCGGGCCCGGCGGCCACGTTTACCCACCATGGCGTACGCTGCTGGATCTGCACCGGCAAAGTCGGCAGCAGGGCATTCAAGGCCAGGTCGGTGTCGTGCAGCGGGAAGCTGCCAGTGATGCGCAGGTCGGCGACGTTTTTGTCCACGCCCAGGTAGCCGGTGCGATAGCGCGACAGTTCCTCGACCACATCCGCCAGCCGCGCGTTGTCGACCACCAGCATGCCGCGGGTCCAGGCGTCGGTGCCGGGGCTGACGGCGAGCAACGGGCCAAGGCCGTCATGGCGCATCAGCACCTGCTGGCCTTCCTTGAACACCTGCTCCTGCTGCACCGCCTCGGGCTGCGCCGCGACGGCCGACTGCAACACGCTGAGCCGCGTTCCGTCGTCCTCGCGCTTGACGATAAACCGCGTACCCAGGGCGCGCAGGCTGCCGTCGCGGGTCTGGACGAAAAAGGGGCGCGCGTCGTTATGGCCGGTCTCTACGAGAATCTCGCCGTCCTGCAACACAATCACCCGGCGCTTTTCGTCAAAGCGCACATCAATGGCGCTGTGGGTATTGAGGTTGATCAGCGTGCCATCGGCCAGTTTCAGGGTGCGTTGTTCGCCGGTGGCGGTGCGTTGGTCGGCCAGCCAATAGTCGAGGGGTGCGTAGCGCTGGCCGGCGAACAGCGCCAGGCCGCAGACCAGCACCACACTGGCCAGGCCACTGCCGAGCTTGCGCACCCGGCGGCGGATACTTTCACGCGATTGCAGCAACGCCGCCCGCGCCGGGCCGCTGGCCACACTGAAGCGCTGGTCGAGCATGCCCAGTTGGCGCCAGGCACGGGCATGTTCATCGCTGCTGGCCAGCCACTTATTGAATTCTTCCTGCTCTACGGCGCTGCGATTCCCGGAATCCAGGGACAGTTGCCAGGCTATCGCAGCATCCAGCACTCGTGCCGAAACCGGTTTGGAACTGATCTGAGTCACAGCGGCTCGCCATACAGCGCGATGTAGCACTGGCGAATACCCTGGGCCAGGTACTGGCGCACCCGTGGCACGGAAACCCCCAGGCGCTGGGCGATTTCGGCGTGGCCCAGGCCATCGAGACGGTTATAGAGGAAGGCGGCGCGGGCCTTGCTGGAGAGTTTGCCGAGCAGGCGGTCGATGGCCTTGAGGTCTTCGAGGATCAGGTGCTGTTCTTCTGGGGACGGGTGTTCGCTTTCCGGAAGCAGCATCAGTTCGCTGAGGTAGGCCTGTTCCAGCGCGGCGCGGCGGAAATAGTCGAACAACAGGCCCTTGGCGATGGCCACCAGGAACGCCCGGGGCTCGCGGGGTTCGCGCAGTTCTTCACGGCCCAGCAGGCGCATGAAGGTGTCCTGGCTGAGGTCTTCGGCCCGACTGGGGCAGGCCACGTTGCGCCGCAGCCATGCCAGCAGCCAGCCGCGATGGTCACGGTACAACGTGCCAACAAGCTCACTGTGGGGACTTTGGGCTGACGACAAGGCATCACCAATCGAGATGTTTAAACTAACGAGAATTATTCGCGATTGTGGCAGAGGCAGCGGATGGGTGCAATTGGCGTTGGTCGGGTGATGCTTCCTATAGGGAGGGGGCCTGCTTGCGGCGTTTCCATTGGCTCAGGCGCTGTTGCAGTGCCGCCGGGCTGTCCAGCCCTTGCTGGCGGGCGCGGCTGAACAGAATCAACATCAATTCAGCGGTGGCCAGGGCGTCGGCGCTGGCGTGATGGCGTTCGCCGACCTGCAGGTTGAAGTGGCCGATCCAGTCATCCAGGCCCGCTTCGCGAATATGCGCCTGCGGGCACAGCAGCGGCGCCAGGTCCGCCACGTCGAGGAATGGATGAACCAGGCGGTAACCCAGGCTGTCCTTGAGCGCGCGCCCAAGCATGTGTTGGTCGAACGGTGCATGGAACGCCAGCAGCGGGCTGTCGCCGACAAAATCCATGAAGTCCAGCAACGCCTCGGCCGGATCGCAACCGGCGGCGATCGCACTGGGGCCGAGGCCGTGGATCAGTACGCTGGGGCTGAGTTTGGTTTGAGCCCGTAGCAGGGTGCGTTCGAACTGCTGGGAAAAGTCGATGGCACCGTCTTCAATGACCACCGCGCCAATCGATAGCACCAGATCGCGATTGAGGTTCAGGCCGCTGGTTTCCAGGTCGAGGACGACCCAGCGCTGCTCGCGCAAACTGTGTTCGCCGAGCGCCTTGGGGGCGGCCAGGTGTTGCAGGCGCGCCTGTTGAGCGGCATCCAGGCCCGGCCGCGCAGGGCGCAGCCAACTGAACAGACTCACAGTTGATACCTCAGGGCCAGGCTGCTTTGCAGGCGCTGGGCCTGGCGCAGGGATTCACGCAGGATGCGCCGGTCCAGATGGTTGAGGCTGTCGGGGTCGACCCGGTTGGAGTACGGCTGGTTCTCGCGGGTCTGCAACTGGTGCTGCTGCATGCGGGTTTGCTGGATAAAGTGGTAGGCCTCTTCATAGGCCGCGCCGTCCAGGCGTTCGATCACCTCGTGCTCCACCAGTTGGCGTAAACGCTCCAGGGTGTTGTTGGCTGCGATCCCGTTAGCCAGGGCCAACAGGCGTGCGCCATCGACGAAGGGCGTCAAACCCTGCACCTTGAGGTCCAGGGTGGCCTTGTCCGAGCCCTTGCGCGTCAGCACGAAGTCACGGAAGCGCCCCACCGGCGGGCGCTGGCGCAAGGCGTTCTCGGCCATCATCCGCTGGAACAGGCGATTGTCCGCGACCTGGTCAAGAATGCCCTGGCGCAGTTGCTCGCAACCCTGTTCATCGCCCCACACCACCCGCAGGTCGAAGTAGATGCTGGATTTGAGCAGGTTCTCAGGCGTCGCCTCGCGGATAAACGCCGCAAAACGCCGGGCCCACTCGGCGCGGGACAGGCACAGTTCGGGGTTGCCGGCCATGATATTGCCCTTGCACAGGGTAAAGCCGCACAGCGCCAGGCTCTGGTTGATCTGCTGCGCCAGCGGCAACAGCAGGCCGCGAATCTCGGCCGCATGGGCCGCGTCACGGGCGTCGAACAGAATGCCGTTGTCCTGGTCGGTGTGCAGCGTCTGCTCGCGGCGGCCTTCGCTGCCGAAACACAGCCAACTGAACGGCACGCCGGGGTCGCCCTTGTCGGCGATGCTCAGCTCGATGACCCGGCACACCGTGTGGTCGTTGAGCAGGGTGATGATATGGGTGATCTGGGTCGAGGACGCGCCATGGGCCAGCATGCGTTCGACCAACTGGCCGATTTCGCCACGGATCGCCACCAGGTTGTCGACCCGGGGCGCGTTGCGGATGGTACGCGCCAGGTGCACCAGGTCGACCCGTTGCAGGGAAAACAGATCGCGCTCGGACACCACGCCACACAGGCGCCGATCCTTGACCAGGCACACGTGGGCGATATGCCGTTCGGTCATGGCAATCGCGGCATCAAATGCGCTGTGATCCGGGCTGAGGAAAAACGGCGCCTGGGTCATGTGCTGTTCGATGGCCTGGCTGAAGTCGCTGGTGCCATCGGCGACCACCTGGCGCAGGTCGCGCAGGGTGAAGATCCCCAGGGGCGCCTTGTGTTCATCGACCACCACGATGCTGCCGACCTGCTGCTCGTGCATCAGCGTGACCGCCTCGCGCAGCGGCGTCAGCGGGCTGCACGTCACCGGGTGGCGCATGGCCAACTCGCCCAGGCGGGTGTTCAACGAGTATTGGGTACCGAGGGTTTCCACGGCCTTTTGCTGCACCTGCTGGTTGACCTGGTCCAACAGGCTGCTGACCCCGCGCAAGGCAAAATCACGGAACGGGCTGGACAGGGCAAACAGCTTGATAAAGGCCGGCTTGTTCAATTGCAGGCAGAAGGTATCTTCGGCGGCCTTGTGCTCGGTGCGGGTCGCCCGCTCCCCCAGCAGCGCGGCCAGGGGGAAGCATTCGCCGGTGGTGATTTCGAAGGTGGTTTGCGCCGAATCCGGCCGCTCGCCCACCACACGCCCTTGCTTGACGATGTAGAAGTGCTCCACGGGGCCTGCCGAAGGCTTGAGAATGCTCTCGCCGGGGCCATAGAAGCGCAATTGGCACTGTTCCACCAGAAACGCCAGGTGGGCGTTTTCCATTTGGTTGAACGGCGGGAAGCGTTGCAGGAATTGCAGGGTGCCGTGAATGTTCTGCAACACCGCAGTTTTCCCTGCCTGGGTGAAAGCATCAGCTTTACTCATAACCATGACCGCAGTTTTTTTGTCGTTATCGTCCCTCATGGTCGACCCCCACGCGGCGGGTGCCCATTGGACGTAAGTCTAGGTAGCTATCCGGCCTTCAATGACTAGGGAAAAACCTTACATGAATATGGTCCAAACCCCGTAGATCTCCCACTAGGAAATCTATCCGACGAAGTGCACATTGTTCGCCCTTCCGGCGATGTCTGACTTCTGTGCTGGGAGATTGAGAGAAACTGCCGAGAAATCTATGCCCGACCAAGATATTTTGAGTGATGCCGAGCGCGAGGCGCTGAGCGCCGTGATGCTGGAGCCTGATCTACCGCCGCAACGGGTGCTGATCGTCGATGACGATAAAGACGCCCGTGAACTGCTGGCGGAAATTCTCGGGCTCGATGGCATTCGCTGCATGACGGCGGACAGCGGCGAGGCGGCATGGCAACTGCTCAATTCCAGTACCTCCATCGGGTTGTTGATCACGGATCTGCGCATGGCGCCCAGCAATGGCCTGGAGTTGATCCGAAAAGTGCGCGGTTCCACCCGCGCGGCGTTACCGATCATCATCATGTCGGGGGATGCCGAGGCGCCGGATGTTATTGATGCGATGCATTTGAGTGTGGTGGACTTTTTGCTCAAGCCGATTGATAGCGTGAAGTTGGCGAAGATGGTCAAGCGCGAGTTGGGGATGGCTCCGTAGCCGAGGGACCGTTGGTCGGCACTGTCAGATTTCACAGTATCGGGTGTTTGAGGGGGGCCTGTTTAATCGTTGAGAGGGTGCTGGTTTGGGACCGGTGCCCCAACTAATGAAGCGAACAGGAGTTCACCATGAGTAATGCATGTAATGGCACCACAACAGTCGAAGCGAATATCTCGGCGCGTGTAAATGGACACGATAACCTTTTTTATCCGAATCAATTTTCTGGCTCGTCATCTGGGGTGCTGCTGGTCGCGACCAGTGATACTACGCACCTGGGAATTAACTACGGCCAGACCCTGGGGCAGGGGACTCATACGTTGCCGCATACGCAATTTCAAATAGATTATCTGGATCCTGCTGGACGCACATTTACTCACTCGGTTGGAGGCACTATCCAGGTGAAAGTGGTCGGTAATGTGCATTCGGGCACGTTGACCGGCGTTACAGTTGATGGAACGGGTTCTGGGGCTGGCTCGCAGGCCGTAATTTCGGGTACCTACGTCATTATTGTCAGTTAAGTCTTGCTACACGGCCTATAAAAAGCCCCGGCCATATGACCAGGGCTTTTTCATTTCAGTGACCCGTTACAAACCATTCCTGGCCTTGAACTCCCGCCGCCGACGATGCAACACCGGCTCGGTATAACCATTGGGCTGCTGGGTCCCTTCAATCACCAACTCCACCGCGGCCTGGAACGCGATATTGCTGTCGAAGTCCGGGGCCAGCGGACGGTACAGCGCATCCCCGGCGTTCTGCCGATCCACTACCGGCGCCATGCGCTTGAGGCTTTCCATGACCTGGGCCTGGCTGACCACGCCATGGCGCAACCAGTTGGCGATGTGCTGGCTGGAGATACGCAGGGTGGCGCGGTCTTCCATCAGGCCTACATCGTTGATGTCCGGGACTTTCGAGCAACCCACGCCCTGGTCGATCCAGCGCACCACATAACCGAGGATGCCCTGGGCGTTGTTGTCCAGTTCGTTGCGGATTTCTTCCTCGGACCAGTCGGTATTCTGCGCCAGGGGGATGGTGAGGATATCGTCCACCGAAGCGCGTTCGCGCTTGGCCAGTTCGGCCTGGCGGGCAAAGACGTCGACCTTGTGATAATGCAGCGCGTGCAGCGCAGCGGCGGTCGGCGACGGTACCCACGCAGTGTTGGCGCCCGCCAGCGGGTGCGCGATCTTCTGCTCGAGCATCGCGGCCATCAGGTCGGGCATGGCCCACATGCCTTTACCGATCTGCGCACGGCCTTGCAGGCCGGTGCTCAAGCCGATATCGACGTTCCAGTTTTCGTAGGCGCCGATCCATTTTTCGGCCTTCATCGCGGCCTTGCGCACCATCGCGCCAGCTTCCATGGAGGTGTGGATTTCGTCGCCGGTACGGTCGAGGAAGCCGGTGTTGATAAACACCACGCGCTCGCTGGCCGCCTTGATACAGGCCTTGAGGTTGACCGTGGTGCGGCGCTCCTCGTCCATGATCCCGACTTTCAGGGTGTTGCGCGGCAGGTTCAGCACGTCTTCGATGCGCCCGAACAGCTCGTTGGTGAACGCCGCTTCTTCCGGGCCGTGCATTTTCGGCTTGACGATGTACACCGAGCCGGTGCGGCTGTTCTTGCGGCTGTTGTTGCCATTGAGGCTGTGGACCGCGGCCAGGCTGGTGATCAGGCCGTCGAGGATGCCTTCGGGCACTTCATTGCCCTGGGCATCGAGGATCGCGTCGATGGTCATCAGGTGGCCAACGTTACGCACGAACAACAGCGAGCGACCATGCAAGGTCACCGCGTTGCCATCGACACCGGTGTAGGTGCGGTCGGCGTTCATGGTACGGGTGAAGGTCTTGCCGCCCTTGGCCACTTCTTCGGCCAGGTCGCCCTTCATCAGGCCGAGCCAGTTGCGGTAGATCACCACTTTGTCATCGGCATCGACGGCGGCCACCGAGTCTTCGCAGTCCATGATGGTGGTCAGCGCGGCTTCCATCAGGATGTCTTTGACGCCGGCGGCGTCGGTCTGGCCGACCGGGGTGCTGGCGTCGACCTGGATTTCGAAATGCAGGCCGTTGTGCTTCAACAAGATTGCGATGGGCTGGGCGGCATCGCCCTGGTAGCCGATCAACTGGGCATCGCTGCGCAGGCCGCTGTTGCTGCCGCCCTTGAGGCTGACTATCAGCTTGCCATCGACAATCTTGTAGCCGGTGGAGTCGACATGGCTGCCGGCGGTGAGCGGTGCGGCTTCGTCGAGGAACGCACGGGCGAAGGCGATAACCTTGTCACCGCGCACCTTGTTGTAGCCCTGGCCTTTCTCGGCGCCGTTGGCTTCGCTGATGGCATCGGTGCCATACAGCGCGTCGTACAGCGAGCCCCAGCGGGCGTTGGAGGCGTTGAGGGCGAACCGCGCATTCATCACCGGCACGACCAACTGGGGGCCGGCCATGCGGGCGATTTCGTCATCGACGTTTTGGGTGGTCGCTTGGAAATCCGCCGCTTCTGGCAGCAGGTAGCCAATATCTTGCAGGAAGGCTTTGTAGGCCACCGCGTCGTGGGCCTGGCCGGCGTGGGTCTGGTGCCAGGCATCGATCCGCGCTTGGAAATCGTCGCGTTTGGCGAGTAGGGCTTTGTTCTTCGGTGCCAGGTCGTGGATGACCTTGTCGGCACCGGCCCAGAACTGGTCGGCGGTCAGGCCGGTACCGGGAATGGCTTCGTTGTTCACGAAGTCGAACAGGACTTTGGCGACCTGCAGGCCACCGACTTGAACGTGTTCAGTCATTGCTTGCCTCACTCTGCGGAGCTAATTCGCTTTTCAGCTTTTCAATTTACCAATGAAGCCTCTGGCCATTTAAACCACAAACCCAAGGCACCAGTACATGCCATCAACGGCGGCTGGGCGGTTCCAATCAACGGCGCAAGGCTTGCTGACGGGGTGTTCGGGGTTCTGACGGCGCCTGGGCAGACATCGACCTAACGTTATGTAGTGCGCGCCGAGGCATACTACATGATGAGTTGCGGTTGTGAAAATTAGACTAAATACGTCGTTTAACGACCCACTTTGGTTGTACGGTCACAGCGGGGCATGGGATGTTCTCAAAAAACCAATGGATTGTTCCAGATAAATATAAAAATGGTACACGATTTGTTTTTCTTCACTGCCATGGGATCAACGCGGAAGCTGGCTTGCCTGCGATGGTTCCCGGCTCCTACATGAGCACATCTGCCTATACTGGCTAATCCATAAAAGAGGGCTGTTGCCATGGACCATCTCGTACTCACCGTGATCGCCGCCGACAAACCCGGCGTGGTCGAACGTGTTGCCCACTGCATTGCCGAGCGCGGTGGCAACTGGCTGGAAAGTCGCATGGCTCATATGGCCGGGCAATTTGCCGGGATCCTGCGGGTCAGCGTGCCGATGGAAAACCGCAGCGAGTTGGTCAGCGCCCTGGAGGATTTGTCTACCCATGGCATCCGTGTGCTGGTGGGCGAGAGCAGCGGCGCGCAGGCATCGGCGAGCAAGCCGATCCTGATGACCCTGGTGGGCAATGACCGGCCGGGGATCGTGCGCGAGATCACCGCACTGTTGAGCAAGCAAGGGGTCAACCTGGAACGCCTGAGCACCGACGTGCGCCCGGCGCCCATGAGCAGCGACCCGTTGTTTCACGCCGAAGCTGCGTTGGCCGTGCCGTCCAGCCTGGCGCTGGACACGCTGCAAGCCGCCCTGGAAACCCTGGCCGATGATTTGATGGTGGAGTTGCAGCTGCGCAGCGAAGAATAACCGTCCACAGGGTTGTTCATGGAAATCTTGCATGGGCCTGTGGATAAGCTGTAGAGACCCGGCGCCAGGCCACGCCGGCCGTGGCTTGTGGCGCCTTGAGCAAAAAACGAGCAATTTCAACGGCTTGTGCACAAACGCCGGGGATCAGGTTGTGGATAACCTTGGGGTGAAACCCTGCAAGCCACACCGGCCGTGGCTTGTAGGGTTTTGTACGTTATTTGATCAGCGTTTGCGCAGGCTGAGCCACGCATCCACGCTGTAGACCGCCAGCCCCGCCCAGATAAACACAAAGGCCACCAGGCTGGCGGGCGTCATGTGTTCGTCGAACAGCAGTACCGCCTGCAGCAGCACCAGGGTCGGTGCCAGGTACTGTAGGAAGCCGAGGGTGGTGTAGGGCAAATGCCGCGCCGCAGCGTTGAAACACACCAGTGGGATCAACGTCACCGGGCCTGCCGCCACCAGCCACCAGGCTTCGGAAGTGCTCCAGAACGCCAGGTTGGCACTATGGGCGGTGGGGTTGAGCAGCAGCCACGCCAGGGCGATCGGCACCAGCATCCAGGTTTCCACCACCAGCCCGGGCAGCGCCTTGACCGGCGCCTGCTTGCGGATCAAGCCGTAGAAGCCAAAGGTCAGCGCCAGCACCAGCGAGACCCACGGCAGACTCCCCACCTGCCACACCTGTTGCGCCACACCCACGGCGGCCAGCCCGACGGCCACCCATTGCAGGCGCCGCAGGCGCTCGCCAAGCAGCAGCATGCCCAGCAGCACGTTGACCAGCGGGTTGATGTAGTACCCCAGGCTGGCTTCGAGCATGCGCCCACTGTTGACCGACCACACATAGGTCAGCCAGTTGCCCGCGATCAACGAGCCGCTCAACGCCAGGATCGCCAGGCGCTTGGGGTTGTCCCGCAGTTCGCGCCACCAGCCGGGGTGTTTCCACACCAGCAGCAGCAAACCGCCGAACAGCGCCGACCACAGTACGCGGTGGACGATGATTTCGGCAGCCGGCACGCTGGCGATGGCTTTGAAGTAGAGCGGGAACAGGCCCCAGATGACGTAGGCACTCAGGCCCAGGATGTACCCGCGACGCGGGTTGGCGGCTTGCATGCAGAATCCTTGCTTAGGCAACTAACAATGCGGCGATTGTAAGGATGTTTGTCAGCAAATGTGTGCTGAAAACTCAATCGCCACAAAACTTGCCGGCGATGGCGCCCTCGGGTTGGGGGCTGTTGAGGATGCCATCGCCAGCAAGCCGGCTCCTACCGGGGTCAGAACAATTTCAGGGGTTCTTCGTTGAGTGCAGACAGTTGCTCGCGCAGCGCCAGCACCTGGTCGCCCCAGTACCGTTCGCTGCCGAACCACGGGAAGCTGTGGGGGAACGCCGGGTCATCCCAGCGCCGCGCCAACCAGGCGCTGTAGTGCATCAGGCGCAGGGCGCGCAGGGGTTCGATCAGCGCCAGTTCGCGGGGATCGAAATCGTGGAATTCCTGGTAGCCGTCCATCAGTTCCGACAGCTGCCCCAGGCATTCCTGCCGATCGCCGGCCAGCATCATCCACAGATCCTGCACCGCCGGGCCCATGCGGCAGTCGTCGAGGTCGACGATATGGAACATCTCGTCGCGACACATCATGTTGCCGGGGTGGCAGTCGCCATGCATGCGGATGTTCTTGTGTGGCGTGGCGCTGTACACATCCTCAACGCGCTTGAGCAGGTCGCGGGCCACGGATTCGTAGGCGGGCAACAGGCTCTTGGGGATGAAATTGCCTTCGAGCAAGGTGTTCAGGGAGTCATGGCCGAAGTTCTTCACGCCCAGGGCTTCGCGGTGCTCGAAAGGGCGGGTGGCGCCGACAGCATGCAAGCGCCCAAGCAACTGCCCGAGGCGGTACAACTGATCGAGATTGCCTGGCTCCGGCGCCCGGCCACCACGGCGGGGGAACAGGGTGAAACGGAAACCCGCGTGTTCGAACAGGCTTTCGCCGTTGTGGATCATCGGCGCCACGACCGGGACTTCGCACTCGGCCAGTTCGAAGGTGAAGCGGTGTTCTTCGAGGATTGCCTCGTTGGTCCAGCGCTGGGGCCGGTAGAACTTGGCGATCAGCGGCTCGGAGTCTTCGATGCCGACTTGATAGACACGATTCTCGTAACTGTTGAGCGCCAAGACGCGGGCGTCGCTGAGAAAACCGATGCTTTCGACAGCGTCGAGAACCAGGTCGGGGGTCAATGTTTCAAACGGGTGGGCCATGCGAACTCCTGCGCGCAGCAGGTCGCCGCGTCCGGCCGGGTATGGTAGCGCACCGGGCCGTGGATAGGTGGCGCGTGTGCCATCGTGTGGGAGCGGGCTTGCCCGCGATGGGCCCTGAAGATCAGCTAAACCGGCGTGCCCAACAACACATTGCTCGGCGCAAACTGCACCTGAACCTGCGTGCCTTCACCCGCCCCCAGCGCCTTGAGCTGCTCGGGCGCTGCCAACGCGCACAGCACCAGGCCACTGGGCAAGACAATGCGCACCTCACTGGGCCCATCATCGGCATCAAGGATGGCCTCGACCTGGCCGCCCATGCAGTTAAACCCAGGCACCGGCGCCTGGTCAGCCGCGATCAGCTCCAGCCAGCCAGCCTTGATCAAGGCCACTACTTGCGTACCGGTTTCCAGTTCCAGGCGCAGGGTGCTGTCATGGGTGATCTGGGCATCGAGGGTCAAGCCACCGGCCAGTTCCAGGCGTACTCGATCATTGCGGCCGTGGCTGTCGATGGCGACCACCTGGCCATGCAATTGATTACGCGCGCTGGTGCGCAGCATCAGGCGGCCCAGCAGGTTGAGGTCGCTGGCGTCTTCGGCGGCTTCCAGCACCTGGGCTTGCAGGGTTTGCAGGCGCTGATACAGGCGCAACACCCGCTCACCTTCTGCCGAGAGTCGCGCACCACCGCCGCCCTTGCCGCCGACGCTGCGCTCGACCAGGGGCTTTTGCGCCAGGTTGTTCAGCTCATCGATGGCATCCCACGCGGCCTTGTAGCTCAAGCCGGCACTTTTTGCGGCGCGGGTGATGGAGCCTTGCTCGGCGATATGTTGCAGCAAGGCGATGCGCTGCGGGCGGCGGACAATATGTTGGCTCAACAGGGACGGTAAAGGCATGGCGAACGGCTGCACACTGGCTTGGAATACCCGGGACGTTGCGGGCACGCGCCGCCAGAGTCAAGTCATGTGCCGGGCTTGGGCGTGCGCGCCAGGCAATACACGTCAACCTGGCGCGCGCCGGCCTGCATCAGCAGGCGGGCCATGCTGTGGGCGGTGGCGCCGGTGGTCAGCACATCGTCCACCAGTGCCAGGTGCTGGCCCTGCACCTGCGCGCCGGGGGCCAGGGCAAAGGCCTTGAGCAGGTTGCGCTGGCGCTGTTTGGCGTCCAGTTGTTGCTGGGCAACGGTGTCATGGGGGCGCAACAGCAGGTGTTCATCCAGGGGCAGGTCCAGGTCCCGGCTCAGCCAGCGGGCGAGCATGGCGGCCTGGTTGTAGCCGCGTTGGCGCAGGCGTTTAGCGGCCATCGGCACCGGGAGTAGGCGGTCGGGGCGGGCCAGTTCGGTGTTGTCGAAGCGGTCTTGCAGGCATTGGCGTAACAGGCTGGCCAGCATCTGCCCCAGCGGCCATCTGCCCTGGTGCTTGAAGCGGCTGATCAGGCTGTCCAGCGGAAAGCCATAGGTCCAGGGCGCGACCACTTGCCTGAATGCGGGCGGCGAGCGCTGGCATTGGCCGCAGACCAGCCCGCTGATCGGCAAGGGCAGGGCGCACACCTCGCAGCCGTCCGTCAGCCACGGCAGGTCGATTTCGCAGGTATTGCACAGGGTCGCGGCTGAATGTGTGGCTTCATCGCAGAGCAGGCACATCTGGTTGCTTTTTAGCCAGATGTAAACCTCATGTTTGTAGTCAGGTTGACAGTGCATGAATCTTCCTTAAATATGCCGAGCATCCGTGTCGTGCCTGTGGGTATTGCCCTACCCACAGCGCTTGCCCAAGCATAAACAAGGAATCGCCCATGAGCGCCAGCCTCACTGCCACCTTGCGTCACGACTGGTCTTTGGCCGAAGTCAAAGCCCTGTTCGTCCAGCCGTTCAATGACCTGTTGTTCCAGGCGCAGACCGTGCACCGCGCGCATTTCGATGCCAACCGCGTGCAGGTGTCCACCTTGCTGTCGATCAAGACCGGCGCTTGCCCGGAAGATTGCAAATATTGTCCGCAGTCGGGCCACTACAACACCGGCCTGGAAAAAGAAAAGCTGATGGAAGTGCAGAAAGTCCTCGAAGAGGCTGCGCGCGCCAAGGCCATCGGTTCGACCCGCTTCTGCATGGGCGCGGCCTGGAAGCACCCGTCGGCCAAAGACATGCCTTACGTGTTGCAGATGGTCAAAGGGGTGAAGGCCATGGGCCTGGAAACCTGCATGACCCTCGGGCGTCTTGACCAGGACCAGACCGAGGCCCTGGCCCAGGCCGGCCTCGACTACTACAACCACAACCTGGACACCTCGCCGGAGTTCTACGGCTCGATCATCACCACCCGCACCTACAGCGAGCGCCTGCAAACCCTGGCGTATGTACGTGATTCGGGGATGAAGATCTGCTCGGGCGGCATCCTCGGCATGGGCGAGTCCCTGGACGACCGCGCCAACCTGCTGATCCAACTGGCCAACCTGCCGGAGCATCCGGAGTCGGTACCCATCAACATGCTGGTCAAGGTGGCCGGTACGCCGCTGGAGAATGCCGAGGATATCGACCCGTTCGACTTTATCCGCATGCTCGCCGTGGCGCGCATCCTGATGCCGCAATCCCATGTGCGCCTGTCCGCTGGCCGCGAAGCGATGAACGAGCAGATGCAGGCCCTGGCGTTTTTTGCCGGTGCCAACTCGATCTTCTATGGCGATAAATTGCTCACCACATCCAACCCGCAGGCGGACAAGGACATGCAACTGTTCTCGCGCCTGGGCATCCTGCCCGAAGCCCGCGAAGAACATGCCGATGAAGTGCACCAGGCGGCGATTGAGCAGGCGTTGGTCGAGCAGAAAAGCAGCGAGCAGTTCTACAACGCTGCCGTCTGAACCCCTTCTCCCTATTGGAATGCAATCCAAATGTGGGAGCTGGCTTGCCTGCGATAGCGACCTATCAGTCACCTGATTGATCGACTGACCCTGCGCTATCGCAGGCAAGCCAGCTCCCACAGTGGGTCGGATTCAACCTGATTTATCGAGGCCAGCATGTCTTTCGATCTCGCCGCGCGCCTCGCTGCCCGCCGTACAGACCATCTCTACCGCCAGCGCCCGCTGCTGCAAAGCCCCCAGGGCCCGCAGGTGGTGGTGGACGGCCAGCCGTTATTGGCCTTTTGCAACAACGACTACCTGGGCCTGGCCAATCACCCGCAAGTCATCGAGGCCTGGCAGGCCGGCGCGGCCCGCTGGGGCGTGGGCGGTGGCGCCTCGCACTTGGTGGTTGGCCACAGCACTCCGCACCATGAGTTAGAGGAAGCGCTGGCCGAGTTCACCGGGCGCCCGCGTGCGCTGCTGTTCACCACCGGTTACATGGCCAACCTCGGTGCCGTCACCGCCTTGGTGGGGCAGGGCGATACGGTGCTCGAAGACCGGCTCAACCACGCGTCCCTGCTGGATGCGGGTTTACTGTCCGGTGCGCGCTTCAATCGCTATCTGCATAACGATGCGGTCAGCCTGGCCAAGCGCCTGGAAAAGGCCTGCGGCAATACCCTGGTGGTGACCGACGGCGTGTTCAGCATGGACGGCGACCTGGCGAACCTGCCGACCCTGGCCCGCGAAGCCCGGGCCAAAGGCGCGTGGTTGATGGTGGATGACGCCCATGGCTTCGGACCGCTGGGCGCCACGGGCGGCGGGATCGTCGAGCATTTCGGCCTGAGCCAGGAGGATGTGCCGGTGTTGGTCGGCACCCTGGGCAAGGCCTTTGGCACCGCCGGGGCGTTTGTGGCTGGCAGTGAGGATCTGGTCGAAAGCCTGATCCAGTTCGCCCGCCCGTACATCTACACCACCAGCCAACCGCCAGCGCTGGCCTGCGCGACCCTGAAAAGCCTGGCGCTGCTGCGCAGCGAGCACTGGCGGCGCGAGCATCTGCGCACGCTGATCCGCCAGTTCCGCCAGGGCGCCGAACAGATCGGCCTGGCGTTGATGGACAGCTTCACGCCGATCCAGCCGATCATGGTTGGCGACAGTGGCCGGGCGATGCGCCTGTCACAGATGCTGCGCGAGCGCGGGATTATGGTCACCGCCATCCGCCCGCCCACGGTTCCAGCCGGCAGCGCGCGCTTGCGCGTGACACTGACGGCGGCCCACAGCGAGGCGCAGGTGCAGCTATTGTTAAACGCATTGGATGAGTGTTTCCGCTTGTCAGGCCGGGAGTCCGACCATGCGTGACCGACTGATATTGCTTCCCGGCTGGGGCCTGGGTGTCTCGCCGCTGGAGCCCTTGGCCGCCGCGTTGCGCGGTCTGGACGAGCGCCTGCGAGTGGATATCGAACCACTGCCGGCGCTGCCGGGCGGCGACCTGAACGAATGGCTCGACGAACTCGACGCCACCTTGCCGGATAACGCCTGGCTGGGCGGCTGGTCGTTGGGCGGGATGCTCGCCTCTGAGTTGGCGGCACGGCGCGGCGAGCGCTGCTGCGGCTTGCTGACCTTGGCCAGCAACCCCTGTTTTGTGGCGCATGAGGGCTGGCCCAATGGGATGGCGGCGCAGGCTTTCGATGGGTTCCTGGCCGGCTGCCATGCCGACTCGCAAGTCACCCTCAAACGCTTCGGCCTGCTGTGCGCCAAGGGTACGCAAGACCCACGGGGCATCGCGCGCTTGCTGGTCAGCAGCGCGCCGGCTACCCCGTCCAGTGTATTGATGAGCGGTCTTGAGCTGCTCGCGCAACTGGACACCCGCGAGGCCTTGCAGGCTTTTCGTGGCCCACAGTTGCATCTGTTTGCCGGCCTGGACGAGTTGGTGCCCTGTGAGGCGGCCACTGACCTGTTGAAGTTACTGCCAGATGTTGAAGTCGGTCTGATTGAACAGGCCGGCCACGCTTTCCTACTGGATAACCCCCACGGAGTGGCGGGGGCGATCCAGGCTTTTTTGCATGAGTGCGGTGATGACTGATTTGTCCCATCCTCCACTGCCGGGCGCCTTGCCCGACAAGCGCCAGGTCGCGGCGTCGTTTTCCAGGGCGGCGGCCAGTTATGACAGCGTGGCCGCGTTGCAGCGTGATGTGGGCGGCGAGTTGCTCGGGCGCTTGCCGTCGACGTTGCAGCCCCGGCGCTGGCTCGACCTGGGCTGCGGCACCGGGTTCTTCAGCCGCGCATTGAACCAGGCGTTTGCCCAGGGCCAAGGCCTGGCGCTGGATATCGCCGAAGGTATGCTCCATCACGCACGGCCCTTGGGCGGTGCCGAGCATTTTATCGCCGGGGATGCCGAGCGTTTGCCGCTACAGGACGGCAGCTGCGAGCTGATTTTTTCCAGCCTGGCGGTGCAGTGGTGTGCCGATTTTGCCGCGGTGCTCAGCGAAGCCCGGCGCGTGCTGCAGCCTGGCGGGGTGCTGGCGTTTGCCAGCCTGTGCGTCGGCACCCTGGATGAGCTGCGCGAAAGTTGGCGGGCGGCGGACGGGATGGTGCACGTCAATCGCTTCCGCCCGTTCAGTGCTTATCAACAGCTGTGTGCGGCCAGTGGCTTGCGTGTGGTGAGCCTGGAGCAGCGCCCCCATGTACTGCATTACCCGGATGTGCGCAGCCTGACCCACGAATTGAAAGCCTTGGGCGCGCATAATCTGAACCCGGGACGCCCGGGTGGCTTGACGGGCCGCGCGCGGATTGTTGCACTGGTGCAGGCCTATGAGCAGTTCCGCCAGGCTCAGGGCCTGCCGGCAACCTATCAAGTCGTGTACGCCGTATTGGAGAAACCACTATGAGCGCTGCCTATTTCATTACCGGCACCGATACCGATGTCGGCAAGACCACCGTTGCGGCCGGCCTGCTGCACGCCGCGCGGCAAGCGGGCAAGAGTACCGCCGCCGGCAAGCCGGTGGCCTCGGGCTGTGAAGTGACGCCCCGTGGCTTGCGCAACGCCGATGCCCTGGCCTTGCTGGCCGAGTGCTCGTTGCCGCTTACCTATGCCGAGGTCAATCCACTGGCCTTCGAGCCCGCCATCGCGCCGCACCTGGCGGCCCGTGAAGCTGGCGTGGCGTTGACCGTGCAGGCCCTGCTCAAGCCGATGCAGCACATCCTCGAAAAACACGCGGATTTCACCCTGATCGAAGGTGCAGGTGGCTGGCGCGTGCCGCTGGCTGACCAGGACAACCTGTCGGACTTGGCCAAGGCCTTGCAGATACCGGTGATCCTCGTGGTGGGCGTGCGCCTGGGCTGTATCAATCACGCACTGTTGAGCGCCGAAGCCATCGCCCGGGACGGTCTGCCGTTGGCGGGCTGGGTGGCCAATATCATCGACCCGAAGACCTCCCGTCTGGAAGAAAACCTCGCCACCTTGGCCGAACGCCTGCCGGCGCCGTGCCTGGGCCGGGTGCCGCGCCTCAAGCAGCCCACGGCCGAAGCGGTGGCCGAGTACCTGCAACTGGACTTGCTTGATTAGTTTTTCCTAGCGATAAGGCATTATGCCATTAGTGTTATTGACGGGCCTTTTGCCAGATTGTCTGCTTCAATAAGGGTTCACGATTGATTGCAAGGCAGGTGCACGCCATGGACATCTCTGGAAGTAGCGCGTTTTATTCGGGCCTGAACACTATCCAGGCCGGGCAGAACCGCGTCGACCAGGCCGCCGGCAAAATCGCCAGTGCCGCCACCAGCCAGCCTTCGGATGCGCAGAATGACCGTTTGCAAGCGGTCAATCGCGGCCAGCCGACCGACTCGGCGAGCAATATGGTGGAACTGGCCGAAGGCAAGTTCCAGGTGGAGCTGGGCGCGAAAGTCGCCAAGGCTTCCGACGAAATGCTCGGCACATTGATCGACACCTACGCCTGATCCCCCTGACTCTCCTGTAGCAGCCGGCTGGCCGGCGATCGCGGCCTGCCTGGCACACCGCAATCGCCGGCCAGCCGGCTCCTGCCATTTTTCCCCCTCGAAATCCTGTGCGGCATCACGCTGCAGGCCTCGTCGCGCCTGGCGTTGACCTGCGTCATGACAAACGGCAGCCGCTGGGCGCTTGACAAGGATTGGTCGTAAACGTATGTTTCAAACAACTGTTTGACCGCTACAACAAATCCACGCGGTTGTTCATTCCAGGATTCATCAGCAGAGGTTTATCGCTATGCCTGACTACAAGGCCCCCTTGCGTGATATTCGCTTCGTTCGTGACGAACTGCTCGGCTACGAAGCGCACTATCAGAGTCTGCCGGCTTGCCAGGACGCTACCCCAGACATGGTTGACGCCATTCTCGAAGAAGGCGCCAAGTTTTGTGAGCAAG
The DNA here is from genome assembly GCF_012985535.1 of Pseudomonas sp. WS 5021. Classification (NCBI taxonomy): domain Bacteria; kingdom Pseudomonadati; phylum Pseudomonadota; class Gammaproteobacteria; order Pseudomonadales; family Pseudomonadaceae; genus Pseudomonas; species Pseudomonas sp. WS 5021. The sequence goes on from NZ_JAAQWP010000003.1 coordinate 695,735, forward strand.
TGCTGGCCCCGTTGAACCGCGTCGGTGACATCGAAGGGTGCACCTGGAGCGAGTCAGGCGTTAAAACCCCTACTGGTTTCAAAGAAGCCTACAAGCAATTCGTCGAAGGCGGCTGGCCGAGCCTGGCCCACGACGTCGCGCACGGCGGCCAAGGCCTGCCGGAATCCCTGGGCCTGGCCGTCAGCGAGATGGTCGGTGAAGCCAACTGGTCGTGGGGCATGTACCCAGGCCTGTCCCATGGCGCGATGAATACCATTTCCGAGCACGGCACCCCCGAGCAGCAAGATGCCTACCTGACCAAACTGGTCTCGGGCGAGTGGACCGGCACCATGTGCCTGACCGAACCGCACTGCGGCACCGACCTGGGCATGCTGCGCACCAAGGCCGAACCTCAGGCCGACGGTTCCTACAAAGTCTCCGGCACCAAGATCTTCATCTCGGCCGGTGAGCACGACATGGCCGACAACATCGTCCACATCGTACTGGCCCGCCTGCCGGATGCTCCGGCTGGCACCAAAGGCATCTCGCTGTTTATCGTGCCTAAGTTCCTGCCCAACGCCGATGGTTCGGTGGGTGAGCGCAACGCGGTGTCCTGTGGTTCCCTGGAACACAAGATGGGCATCCACGGCAACGCCACCTGCGTGATGAACTTCGACGCGGCCACCGGTTACCTGATCGGCCCGGCGAACAAAGGCCTGAACTGCATGTTCACCTTTATGAACACCGCTCGCCTGGGTACCGCGCTGCAAGGCTTGTCCCACGCCGAGATCGGTTTCCAGGGTGGCCTCAAATATGCCCGTGACCGCCTGCAAATGCGCTCCCTGACTGGCCCGAAAGCGCCTGACAAGGCCGCTGACCCGATCATCGTGCACCCTGATGTACGCCGCATGCTGCTGACCATGAAAGCCTTCGCCGAAGGCAACCGTGCGATGGTGTACTTCACCGCCAAGCAAGTGGACATCGTCAAATACGGCACCGACGACGAAGCCAAGAAACAGGCAGATGGCCTGCTGGCGTTCATGACCCCGATCGCCAAGGCGTTCATGACCGAAGTCGGTTTTGAATCCGCCAACCACGGCGTACAGATCTACGGCGGCCACGGCTTCATCGCCGAGTGGGGCATGGAGCAGAACGTTCGCGACAGCCGCATCTCGATGCTGTACGAAGGCACCACCGGCATCCAGGCCCTGGACCTGCTCGGCCGTAAAGTGCTGATGACCCAGGGCGAAGCGCTCAAGGGCTTCACCAAGATCGTGCACAAGTTCTGCCAGGCCAACGAAGGCAACGCAGCGGTCAGCGAGTTCGTCGCACCGCTGGCTGCACTGAACAAGGAATGGGGCGAGTTGACCATGAAGGTCGGCATGGCGGCCATGAAGGACCGTGAAGAAGTCGGTGCCGCCTCCGTGGACTACCTGATGTACTCCGGTTATGCCTGCCTGGCTTACTTCTGGGCCGACATGGCACGCCTGGCTGCCGAAAAACTGGCTGCCGGCACCAGCGAAGAAGGCTTCTACACCGCCAAGCTGCAGACAGCGCGCTTCTACTTCCAGCGCATCCTGCCGCGTACCCGCACCCACGTAGCCACCATGCTGTCGGGCGCCAACAACCTGATGGACATGAAAGAAGAGAACTTCGACCTGGGCTACTAAGCCTAGGCCGGTTCCCTGCCAAGCCGCCGCTCTTTCGGGAGCGGCGGCTTTTTTGTGGGAGGCTGAAAAAACCTGAGCGGCGCGCTCAGGGATTGCTCCTTGCTGCCGTTACAGTGATGGCAATGTGATGCAGGTCACATTGAATGTGCTTAACTGTGAGCAATGAAGGCACTATGCCATCTTTTTTTGTGGGTCGGAGCTTTACCCTTGTCGCGCGCGTCCGCTGTACGTTTCAGTCATTTCCTACCATCGTTGCTGTTATTGCTGGCGGGGTTGTCGGCTGCTTACGTCAAGGACCTCAGCGTTTTCTTCACCTCGCTGTTCAACGTCCTGCCGACCCTGGTGCTGTTGCTGGGCGGTGCCTATTGCGCGGTGTACCGTCGCCAGCGTGAACTGTTCCTGATGGTGACGGTGTACGTCGCCTACTTCCTGCTGGACACCCAGACCGATTTCTATCGTGACCATGGCCGCGTGCGCGAAGACGCCGCCGTGGTGTTCCACCTGGTGTGCCTGCTGTTGCCGCTGCTGTTCAGCATCTATGCCTTGTGGCAGGAGAAAACCCACCTGTTCCGCGACTTTGTCGCACGCTGCGCGGTGCTGCTTGCCGTCGGCAGCGTGGCCCTGGGCCTGGAGCAGAGTTACCCGGGGCCGTTGCTCAACTGGCTGGCGGAGATTCGCTGGCCGGCGCTGCATGGCGCGTGGATGAGCCTGATCCAACTGTCATACCCGATGTTCCTGCTGGGCTTTGTCGCATTGGCGGCGCAGTACTGGCGCGAGCCTCGGCCGCTGCACGCCGCGCAGTTGGTGGGGTTGCTGGGAATGTTCTGGATGTTGCCGCAGACTTTCATCCTGCCATTCACCCTGAACATCATGTGCAGCCAGGTGATGTTGATGATTGCTGCGGGTGTGTCCCATGAGGCCTATCAGATGGCCTTTCGCGATGAACTCACCGGCCTGCCGGGACGCCGCGCCCTCAATGAACGCATGCAGCGCCTGGGGCGCAACTATGTGCTGGCGATGAGCGACGTCGACCACTTCAAGCGCTTCAACGACACCCACGGCCACGACGTCGGCGACCAGGTGCTGCGGTTGGTCGCCAGCAAACTGTCGAAAGTCAGCGGCGGTGGCCGGGCCTATCGGTATGGCGGCGAAGAGTTTGCCGTGGTGTTTGCCGGCAAGACCCTGGATGAATGCCTGCCGCACCTGGAAGAAATCCGCGAGATCATTGCCAACTACCACATCAAGTTGCGCAATCAGGACAGTCGCCCCCAGGACGACCACCAAGGTCGCCAGCGCCGTTCGGGCGGCGGCGATTCCAGTGTCTCGGTCACCGTGAGCATCGGCGTCGCCGAGCGCCAGGCCGAGCAGCGCACCCCGGAAGAAGTGCTCAAGTGCGCCGACCAGGCGCTGTACAACGCCAAGGGCGCCGGGCGTAACTGCGTGGTGGCGGCTGGCCAGAACCGCCGTGGCGCGGTGCGCATGCAGGGCGCTGCCGGTTGAGTGATGGTGATGTATTCAGCGCCTGTACAGTGATTGTCCGGGCCTCCTGGCGGCAGTAGGTTTAAACAATCTGCCGCCGGAGACATCACCATGCCTGCCTATAAAGCCCCCCTGCGCGACATGCGCTTTCTGATCGATCACGTGTTTGATTTCCCAGCTCACTACGCTGCCCTGGGGGCCACCGAGGCCAGCCCGGATATGGTCAGCGCGATCCTCGAAGAAGGCGCCAGGTTCTGCGAGAACGTGCTTGCGCCGTTGAACCGTACGGGGGACGAAGAAGGCTGCCATTTCGACAATGGCGTGGTGACCACCCCCAAAGGCTTCAAGGAAGCCTTCGCACAATACGTCGAAGGCGGTTGGCACGGCCTGGCGGCGGACCCGGCCTACGGCGGCCAGGGCCTGCCGTCTTCCCTGGGCTTGGTGCTCAGCGAGATGATCGGCTCCAGCAACACCTCCTGGGGCATGTACCCGGGCCTGACCCACGGCGCCATGTCGGCGATCCATGCCCACGGCACCGCAGAGCAAAAAGACACCTACCTGAGCAAACTCACCGCCGGCCAGTGGACGGGCACCATGTGCCTGACCGAAGCCCATTGCGGCACGGACCTGGGCATCATCAAGACCCGCGCCGTGCCCCAGGCCAATGGCAGCTACGCGGTAACCGGCAGCAAAATCTTCATCTCCGCCGGCGAGCACGACATGAGCGAAAACATCATCCACCTGGTGTTGGCCAAGTTGCCGGATGCGCCTGCTGGCACCAAGGGTATTTCGCTGTTTATCGTGCCCAAGTTCCTCGCCGATTCCGGGGCGCGCAATGGGGTCAGTTGCGGCTCCATCGAACACAAGATGGGGATCAAGGCCTCGGCCACCTGCGTGCTGAATTTCGATGGTGCCGAGGGTTACTTGATTGGCGAGGCCAACAAGGGCCTGAACTGCATGTTCACCATGATGAACCATGCGCGCCTGGGCACGGGCATGCAGGGGCTGTGCCTGGGGGAGGCGAGCTTCCAGGGCGCGATCAAGTACGCCAACGACCGCTTGCAGATGCGCTCCCTGACGGGCGCCAAGGCGCCGGATAAGCCGGCAGATCCGATCATCGTGCACCCCGATGTGCGGCGCATGTTGCTGACCATGAAAGCCTTCAACGAAGGCAACCGCGCCCTGACTTACTTCACCGCGCAACTGCTGGACACCGCGCACCTGGGCGACGACCCGCAGCAACGCCAGGAAGCGGAGGATTTGCTGGCGTTCCTCACGCCGATCTGCAAAGCCTTTATGACCGAAACCGGCCTGGAAGTGACCAACCACGGCATGCAGGTGTTTGGTGGCCACGGTTTTATCCGTGAGTGGGGCATGGAGCAACTGGTGCGCGATTGTCGGATCGCGCCGATCTACGAAGGCACCAACGGTATCCAGGCCCTGGATTTGCTGGGGCGCAAGGTGCTGGGCAGCCAGGGCAAGTTGCTGCGTGGCTTTACCAAAATTGTGCATAAGTTTTGCGCGGCGCATGCCGAGCACCCGCAACTCAAGGCCCAGGTCACGCAGCTCAATGAGCTGAACCAGCAATGGGGCGAATTGACCACCAAGGTCGGCATGGCCGCGATGAAAAACCCCGATGAAGTCGGCGCCGCCGCCCTGGATTACTTGATGTACAGCGGTTACATCATCCACGCCTACCTGTGGTTGCGCATGGCCCTGGTGGCCCAGGCGCAGTTGGATGCGGGCAATGGCGATGGCGATTACGCCCGGGGCAAGCTGGCGACCTGCGAGTTTTATTTCAAGCGCCTGTTACCGCGCACCAGTGCCCATCGCGCGGCGGTGGAAGCGGGCAGTGACTGCCTGATGAGCCTGCCTGCCGAACTGTTCGCCTTGTAGGCGCCGGGTTACCGGCTCCTACAGGGATCGTTGTGACTGAAAAATACTTGTTGGTCACAAGCAGACCCTATGTGTCACAAAAGTTGTTCGGTTACACTCTGGGTCTGTGAAACCGATCCTACCGAATCACTTTTAACGTTCTCACGAGGTTTGCCATGGCTGACTACAAAGCGCCGCTGCGCGATATGCGCTTCGTCCTCAACGAAGTATTCGAGGTTGCCAAGCTGTGGGCGCAACTGCCGGCCCTGGCCGAGACCGTGGATGCTGAAACCGTCGAGGCGATCCTTGAGGAAGCCGGCAAAGTCACCGCCAAGACCATCGCCCCCTTGAGCCGCAGCGGCGACGAAGAAGGTTGCCGCTGGGACAACGGCGTGGTCACTACCCCGGCCGGGTTCCCCGAAGCCTACAAGACCTACGCCGAAGGCGGCTGGGTCGGCGTTGGTGGCGATCCAGCCTACGGTGGCATGGGCATGCCCAAGGCCGTATCGGCCCAGGTCGAAGAAATGATCAACTCCTCGGGGTTGGCGTTTGGCCTGTACCCGATGCTGACGTCCGGCGCCTGCGTGTCGATCAATACCCACGCCAGTGACGAACTCAAAGCCACCTACCTGCCGAATATGTACGCAGGGGTGTGGGCCGGTTCCATGTGCCTGACCGAACCGCATGCTGGTACCGATCTTGGGATTATTCGCACCAAGGCTGAGCCTCAGGCGGACGGTTCCTACAAGGTCAGCGGCACCAAGATCTTCATTACCGGTGGCGAACACGACCTCACCGACAACATCATCCACCTGGTGCTGGCCAAGTTGCCGGACGCCCCGGCCGGTCCCAAGGGCATCTCGTTGTTCCTGGTGCCCAAGTTCATGGTCAATGCCGATGGCAGCCTGGGCGCGCGCAACCCAGTGACCTGTGGCTCGATCGAACACAAGATGGGCATCCAGGCCTCTGCGACCTGTGTGATGAACTTCGACGAAGCCGTTGGCTACCTGGTCGGCGAGCCGAACCGTGGCCTGGCGGCGATGTTCACCATGATGAACTACGAGCGCCTGGGCGTCGGCATCCAGGGGCTGGCGACTGGCGAGCGTTCTTACCAGAACGCTGTTGAGTACGCCCGTGACCGTCTGCAAAGCCGTTCGCCGACCGGCCCCAAGGCCAAGGACAAGATCGCCGACCCGATCATCAATCACCCTGACGTGCGTCGCATGTTGCTGACCATGAAGGCGGCAAACGAAGGTGGCCGGGCGTTCTCCACTTATGTGGCGATGCAACTGGACACCGCCAAGTTCAGCGAAGACGCCGCGACCCGCAAGCGCGCGGATGACCTGGTGGCGCTGCTGACCCCGGTTTCCAAGGCGTTCCTCACCGACCTGGGCCTGGAAACCACCGTGCACGGCCAGCAGATTTTCGGCGGCCATGGTTACATTCGCGAGTGGGGCCAGGAGCAACTGGTGCGTGATGTGCGCATCACCCAGATCTACGAAGGCACCAACGGTATCCAGGCGCTGGACTTGATGGGGCGCAAGATCGTTGGCAGCGGCGGGGCGTTCTACACCCTGTTTGCCGATGAGATCCGCCATTTCATCAGCACTGCCAGCAGCGACCTGGCTGAGTTCACCCAGCCCCTGAGCGCTGCGGTGGACGAGCTCGACACCTTGACCGCCTGGGTGCTGGACCGCGCCAAGACCAACCCGAATGAAATCGGCGCGGCCTCGGTGGAGTATCTGCACGCCTTTGGCTACATGGCCTATGCCTACATGTGGGCGCTGATGGCCAAGGCGGCCTTGGGTAAAGAGGCCCAGGAAGACTTCTACGCCAGCAAATTGGGGACGGCGCGCTTCTACTTTGCCCGCCTGCTGCCGCGCATTAACTCCCTGAGCGCCTCGGTCAAAGCCGGCAGTGAATCGCTGTTCTTGCTGGACGAAGCGCAGTTCTAAGCGGGGGAGGGCGTGTAAGCATTCTCTTACGTGACGTGCTGCTAATCGTCCTCTATCGCCAGATTGGATCCACAGCTAATCTACTTCACATGGACGTCGCGCAGGAAGCGCAAAGCAACAACAGGGACACGTAGGATTCTGCCAGGGTGGCGGAGTGAAATGGATGTCAGGGAAACAGTCTGCAAAGCCCCGCTTCGGCGGGGTTTTCTTATTGCCTGCGAAAAAGTTCAGGCCAGCCCGTCTACTGTGGCCGACGGCCCATGGGGACCGTTCATCACGTCTTCGAGCAAGGTGCGCAGCAACTCAAGCGTCGCCTGTTGCCGTTGCACATCCCGACACACCAACCCCACCTTCAGCGGCACCCGTGGCTCGCTCAAGGGCTTCCACAAGAGCGCTTGGCTGCTGTGTTCGTCCTGGGAGCGGCCAGGCAGTACCGTCGCCAGTTTGGTATGAGGCAGGCTGTCGAGAATCCCCACCATGGTGTTCAGCTCCGCTTGGACCTGTGGCCGGCGCCCCAGATTCGCCAACTGTGCCTGCCAGATCTGCCTGACCTGGAACTCTTCCCCCAGCAGCAGCATGGGCAGTTCCGCCGCTTGCTTGAGGGAGACCTTCTTGAATTCACGCAAGGGATGGTCGGATGGGATGACCACTTTCAGTTCATCTTCATACAGCAGCACACCGTGCAAACCGGGCTGGCGTGCCGGCAAGTAACTGATGCCGATGTCCAGCGAGCCGTTGAGCAGGCGGCGTTCGATCTCCAGGCCCGTCAACTCGTAGATCTGCACCACCAGGTGCGGCTGGGCCTTGCGTACCCGTTCCAGCATCTGCGGTACCAGGCTGGTATGCACGGTTTGCAGTACGCCGATGGCCAAGGTACGCAGCGCCTGGCCCTTGAAGTGGCGCAGGGCCTCGACGGCTTGCTGCATGCCATCGAGCAATGGCAGGGCGTGGTTGTACAAGGTGTGGGCAGCCAGGGTCGGCAACAGGCGTTTGCTGCTGCGCTCGAACAGGCTCACGTCGAGGTTCTGCTCCAGCTGGCGGATTTGCTGTGACAAGGCCGGCTGGGAGATCGACAGGCGCTCTGCAGCCCGGCCGACATGGCCTTCCTCGTACACCGCGACGAAATAACGCAGTTGCTTGAAATCCATAAGTAATGCTTATCGAAAAAGCTGGAAAATCGAAATGGCTGTACGCCCCCAAGGCGCCTAGTCTAGCGCCTATTCACAGGGCTTACAGGGCCAAGAAGCGAGATGAATACCGTTTACAGCGATGGTGTTTACATAGGCAAGGCAAAAAACGACGTGACGGGCTTGCGCCAATCCAGGGTTGCCAACAACCTGCGGGGTGTGCAGGCATGAACCTGTTCAACCTGCGACGCCCGGCACCGAGCCTGGATGATCTGTTACTGGACGCGAAAACCCCGATGCTGTGTGATGAGCTTTCCAGCCAATCATTGATGCCCACCGTGGCCCGTCCGCCACAGGTTTTCGTACGCGGCCAGGGATCCTGGCTATGGGACAGTGAAGACCGTGCCTACCTGGACTTTACCCAAGGCGGTGCTGCCAACAGCCTTGGCCACAGCCCTTCGGTATTGGTGCGCGCGTTGGCCGACCAGGCGCAGGCGCTGATCAACCCTGGCAGCGGCCTGCACAACCGCAGCCAACTGAACCTGGTGGACCGCCTGTGCCACAGCACCGGCAGCGACCAGGCCTACCTGCTCAACAGCGGTGCGGAAGCCTGCGAGGCGGCCATCAAGTTGGCGCGCAAATGGGGCCAACTGCATCGCAGTGGCGCCTATCGCATCATCACTGCCAGCAACGCTTGTCATGGTCGCAGCCTGTCTACACTGGCGGCCTCTGGCGACAATCGTTTCGAGCCGCAACTGCCGGGCTTCTGCCACGTACCGTTCAACGACCTGCCAGCCCTGCATGCCGCAGTCGATGCGCACACCGTGGCGATCATGCTGGAGCCGATCCAGAGCGACGCCGGCGTCATTCCGGCCACCGAGCATTACCTCAAGGGCGTGGAGCGGCTGTGCCGGGAGCTGGGCATCCTGCTGATCCTCGACGAAGTGCAGACCGGCATGGGCCGTTGCGCCACCTTGCTGGCCGAACAACACTACGGCGTGCGCGCCGATATCGTCACCCTGGGCAAAGGCCTGGGCGGCGGAGTGCCATTGGCGGCGTTGCTGGCTCGCGGCAAGGCCTGCTGCTTTGAGCTGGGCGAGCTGGAAGGTACCCATCACGGCAATGCCCTGATGGCCGCTGCCGGCGTCGCCGTGCTCGATAGCCTGCTGGGTCACGGCTTCCTCGAACACGTGCGTGATACCGGCCAATACCTGGGCGAAGGCCTGGCGCGCCTTGCCCACCGCTATGGCCAGGGCGAACTGCGGGGCCAGGGCCTTTTGTTGGGCCTGGGCTTGCCAGATGATTCGGCAGATGCGGTGGTAAAGGCGGCACTGTATGAAGGTCTTATCCTCAATGCCCCCCAACCCGACTGCCTGCGCTTTACCCCGGCGCTGACGGTGAGCAAGAGCAATATTGACGAAATGCTGCTGCGTCTGGCCCGCGCTTTTTCCCGTGTGCATACCACCCAACTGCAGTGCCGCAAGGGCATTGCTGTTTAACCTTTATTCCTGAACCGTCTCGCGTTATACGCGGCGCCTCCAGCCTGATTTTTTTGGTTGGGGGCGTTTTTTTGTGTGTAATTTTTGGATTGAAAAGGAGGCTTGAGCCTCATCGAAATAAATGGCTTTTAGCGGGCACCGGCAGGGAGTGCCGGTAGGGCGCAAGGATTTTTGTATGCGCTCTTTCTAATCTATACCACTGGGTGGTATGTTTGTGAGGAATGGATGCCTATGAAACTCAGGCTGTTCAAAAGCCGGCATTTTGCTGAGGTTGCCCGCAAAGCCTGGATCGGTGATATGGAATTGGGCGAGGCATTTGGCCAAATGCTCAGGGGGCAGGCGGATAATTTGGGCGGCGGAGTTTGGAAGAAACGCCTCAATCACAACCGTCATCGTTCGATCGTCCTGGCGAAGGGCAGGCATTACTGGGCTTATCAGTTTCTGTTCGCCAAACAAGACCAGAGCAATATCAGCCTCAAGGAATTGGCTGGGTTTAGGGCATTGGCAAAGGCCTATGAGGGCTTAAACGAAATACAGATCCAGCAGTTACTGGATCTCAGGGAGTTTGTGGAGATACATCATGAGCAAAAAATATGAAAGTGAAGCACTGGAGTCCATCCACCAATCGGCCAGCGCGCTGCATTCGATCGGCGCCATCAGCAAGACCACCCTTCGTGAGTTTGATGAGATGTGCATTGCGCCTGTGCCGGCGCAGATACCTGCCGACCAGATCAAGCAACTGCGCGAGCGCAGTCATGTCAGCCAACCGGTGTTCGCCCGTTACCTGAACACCAGTGCGTCGACAATCAAGCAATGGGAATCCGGCGAGAAGCAGCCCAGCGGCATGGCGCTCAAGTTGCTGAGCATCGTGCAAAAGCACGGGTTGGAGATCCTCGCCTGAGGAGGATGGCCCGGTGCCAGATTCCACTGAACCCTCACGCGCGGCCAGGGTCGATTAGCTGTACGGCTCACACGAGCCGATTTTTCGGAGCTGAACCCATGGATATCATTCGTATCATCATCGCCATCCTGTTGCCGCCATTGGGTGTGTTCCTGCAAGTGGGCTTCGCCGGCGCGTTCTGGCTGAATATCCTGCTGACCTTGTGCGGTTACTTCCCGGGCATCATTCACGCGGTATACATCATCGCCAAGCGCTGAAACCTTCAGCCTTTTGCGATCAGCCGGGAGTTTCGCTCATTGCGAAAAGCCAGTTGCTCGATAGTCTGCGTGGCGTGCTCGGCTTCGAGCCGGGCATTGAGGATGATCCCGTGATCGGCGGATTTGCTGCATACCGGGTCGGCGTTGCTGGCGTCGCCAGTCAGCATGAAGGCCTGGCAGCGGCAGCCGCCGAAGTCCTTTTCCTTCTCGTCGCACGAGCGGCACGGCTCGGGCATCCAGTCGTAGCCGCGAAAGCGGTTGAAACCAAACGAGTCGTACCAGATGTGCTGCATGCTGTGGTCGCGCACATTGGGAAACTGCACCGGCATCTGTCGGGCGCCGTGACAAGGTAGGGCGGTGCCGTCTGGTGTGACTGTCAGAAAGATACTGCCCCAGCCATTCATACAGGCTTTCGGGCGTTCCTCGTAGTAGTCCGGCGTGACAAAGATCAGCTTGCAGGGGTGACCTTCGGCTTGCAGCTTGGCGCGGTATTCGTTGGTGATGCGTTCGGCGCGGGTCAGTTGTGCCTGGGTCGGTAGCAAGCCGACGCGGTTAAGCTGGGCCCAGCCATAGAACTGGCAGGTGGCGAGCTCGACAAAGTCCGCCTCAAGGGCAATACACAGTTCGATGATGCGGTCGATCTTGTCGATATTGTGTCGATGAGTGACGAAGTTCAGCACCATCGGATAACCATGAGCTTTGACCGCCCGGGCCATTTCCAGCTTCTGTGCGAAGGCCTTTTTGGAGCCGGCCAGCAGGTTGTTCACCTGCTCGTCGCTGGCCTGGAAACTGATCTGGATATGGTCCAGGCCAGCCTTTTTGAAGTCGCTGATCTTCTGCTCGGTCAGGCCGATGCCGGAGGTGATCAGGTTGGTATAGAACCCCAGCTTGCGGGCTTCGCCGATCAGTTCGGCAAGATCCTGGCGCACCAGCGGCTCACCGCCGGAAAACCCCAGTTGTGCCGCACCCATCTCCCGGGCCTCGCGAAACACCTTGATCCACTGTTCGGTGCTCAGCTCCTTGCCTTGTTCGGCGAAGTCCAGCGGGTTGGAGCAATACGGGCACTGCAGCGGGCAGCGGTAGGTCAGCTCGGCAAGTAACCATAGCGGCAGGCCAATCTCGGGCTTTTCAGGCAAGTTCGATCCAGTGCTCTGCACGTGCGACCTCCATGAATTGCTCGATGTCTTCACCGAGTTCGGGCACGCCGGGGAATTGCTGCTCCAGCTCGCCAATGATCGCTGCCACGCTGCGCTCACCGTCGATCAAGCCACCAATCAACGCAGCACTGTCGTTGAGCTTGATCATGCCTTCGGGGTACAGCAACACATGGCCTTTCTGCGCCGGCTCGTACTGGTAGCGATAGCCCTGGCGCCACGTCGGCTTTTTGCTGCGGTCAAAACTCATAGGGTGATCCCTTTATGCCAGACCCGCTGCGCGGTCACGCTGTGATAAGGCGGGCGGTTCAGTTCGTAGGCCATGCTCATGGCATCGAGCATGCTCCAAAGGATGTCCAGTTTGAACTGGAGAATCTCCAGCATCCGCTCCTGGCCGGCGCGGGTGGTGTAGTGCGCAAGCGTGATCGCCAGCCCCTGCTCTACATCACGTCGGGCCTGGCCCAGGCGGGTGCGGAAATACTCGTAGCCGGCAGGGTCGATCCATGGGTAATGCTGGGGCCAGCTGTCGAGGCGCGACTGGTGGATCTGCGGGGCGAACAGCTCGGTCAGCGAACTGCTGGCGGCTTCCTGCCAACTGGCCCGGCGGGCGAAATTGACGTAGGCATCGACGGCAAACCGCACGCCGGGCAGCACCAGTTCCTGGGAGCGCAGTTGATCCGGGTCCAGGCCTACGGCCTGGCCCAGGCGCAGCCAGGCTTCGATACCGCCGTCTTCGCCGGGGGCGCCATCATGGTCGAGCAGGCGCTGGATCCATTCGCGGCGGATTTCCCGGTCCGGGCAGTTGGCCAGGATCGCGGCGTCTTTCAGCGGAATGTTCACCTGGTAGTAGAACCGGTTGGCGACCCAGCCCTGGATCTGCTCGCGGGTGGCCCGGCCTTCATACATCGCCACATGGTAGGGGTGATGGATATGGTAGAAGGCGCCCTTGGCCCGCAAGGCCTGTTCAAAGTCGGCGGGGTTCAGCGGTGTATCGGTCATTGGGGCTCTCCTACAGTTCAATGCTCATGCCGTCGTAGGCTACTTCTACATTGCGCCGCGCCAACTCGGCTCGCTCGGCAGAGTCTTCGTCGAGGATCGGGTTGGTGTTGTTGATGTGGATAAGCACCTTGCGCTGCTTGGGCAGTTGCTCCAGTACCTCCAGCATGCCGCCGGGGCCGTTCTGTGCCAGGTGGCCCATTTCGCGGCCGGTACGGGTGCCGACGCCACGGCGCTGCATTTCATCGTCATCCCACATCGTGCCATCCACCAACAGGCAGTCGCTGCCGGCCATGATCTCCAAGAGCGGCGCGTCTACCTTGCCCAGGCCGGGGGCGTAGAACAGTTTGCCGCCGGTGCGCAGGTCTTCGACGATCAGGCCGATATTGTCACCGGGGTGCGGGTCGAACCGATGGGGCGAGTAGGGCGGCGCGGCACTGCGCAGAGGCAGCGGGGTGAAGCGCAGGTTGGGGCAGGCGGGAATAGTGAAGCTGGCATCCAGCTCGATGCGCTGCCAATCGAGGCCGCCATTCCAGTGAGTCAACATGGTGAACAGCGGGAATCCGGTGCTCAGGTCTTCGTGGACCATGTCGGTGCACCACACCTGGTGCGGGCAGCCTTCGCGCAAGCTGAGCAGGCCGGTGGTGTGGTCGATCTGGCTGTCCATCAAGATGATTGCGCTGATCCCGGTATCGCGCAGTGCTCGGCCCGGTTGCATCGGCGCAAAACCTTGCAGTTGCGCGCGGATATCCGGCGAGGCGTTGCATAACACCCAGTTCACGCCATCGTCGGACAGGGCGATGGACGATTGGGTTCGTGCCTGGGCCCGCAGGCTGCCGTCGCGAAAGCCGGCGCAGTTCACGCAGTTGCAGTTCCACTGCGGGAAACCGCCACCGGCCGCCGAACCTAGAATCTGGACAAACATCGCCGCTCCTTCACACAAGACTCAAAATAAAAACGCCCCGGCGAGCCGAGGCGTTGCATTGCAATACAAAAGCACTCAGCGGCTGGCGAAGTACATGGTGACTTCAAAACCGATACGCAGATCAGTGTAAGCAGGTTTGGACCAAGTCATATTCATACTCCTACGAAGGGATGGGACGTTTACTACCAAGTAATACATATAGTCCACCTCCAAGCGGAGATGTTCAGATGCGTGGCGGAATATTACTCATTTCTCGTCAAGCTAGCGCTGTCTTGGTGGAAAAAGCCTGTTGCAGCATCGGCAACGATCAGAATCATATCTGCCAGTCATCGCTCACCGCCGCACCATTGGCCAGGCAGTGCCAGCCGCCGGCGGCTTGCTCGAGTCGCTGCGCCGCATCCACCAGGTTCTGCCGGTTGCGCGCCTGGATCATCCGTTGCAGTTGCTCAAGATAGTCCGCGCCACGCCCCGCCAAATGCGCCTGCCAGAGCAACTCCGCGGCTTGGGCGGTGGGCAGTGTTTGTGGCGAGAACTGCTGGGCCAGGGGGGTGTTGCCCAAGTCGTTACTCCCACCGATCAACGCTGGCAGTTGCTTGAGAAAGACCTGGATGTGCTCGAACAGGCCCGCAAGCGCGACACTGGGTGACTGCACGCCAAACAGCAGGCCGGTTTGCCCATTGAACTGTCGGATGCCACTGAATACTGCGTAGCCCACTTGTAACTCGACACGTAGGCGTTGGTAAAACGGGGTTTGCGCCAGGTGAGCGAGCAACCGCCAGTCGGCCTCGTCGGTGAGGGACTGGCTGGGTGTCGGGCAAAACAGCAGCAAGGCGTCTTCGTCGCCATCGGTTGCTACGGTGTGCCAGCGATGCGGGCCGTTGATGGGCTGGGCTTTGTGTTCACTGTCGGCACAGTGCCCGGGTAGGCGCGCCGCCGCGCTTTTGATGGCCATTTCGCACGCAGCCGGCAGGCCCATGCCCAAGCCTTGCCAGCGGGCGGTGGCCCAACGGTCAGGTGGCGCGGTGACGTCAGCGATGTCGGCAAAGCAGGCCGGCAATGCCTTGAGCAGCTCGCGAATGGCCATCTGCGGCGCCGGCCTGGCGAGTGCGTCCTGCCAAAGGTCGGCGTCAGGCTGGGTCAGGTCGCGTGCCAGTTGCTCGACGATAGCGGGCATGGGTTCATGCAGCCCGCTCATTTTCAGCAGCCAGTCATTGCCTACGGCTTCCCAGGACACTTGCACCCCGGCCTGACGGGCGTTGGTTTGCAGTGTTTGCAGGCTGTTGCCCAAGCCATGGGCGGGCGAATCCAGTTGCCAGCGCAGGTAGAGGGCGCCGTCGTCGCTATCGGCCGGCAATGCTTGGCTGAACGACAGGCCTGGCAGTTCGCGCCGGCCACGGGAGCGATCCTGGGCGAAGGTGCGCAAGCCCCGATGGGCGCTGGTCTGCCCGCGAATCAGCCCGGGGCGGTGTTCCTGGGGTGACCGTTGCAGGAATGGGTTGCCTGGCGGGAGCTGCCAGGCCTGTTGCGCGGGCGACGGTTGCAGTGCAATCAGCATGGCCTTGAGGGCTTGGCAGTGCGGCTCGGACAACTGAGCTTGAAGGTTCTCACTGTCCTGACGGGCCAGGCCCAAGGCGCCACTGATTTGCTGTTGGCGGTCGATCAGCCGGGCATATTCTTCGCGCAGCGCAGCCCAGTCGCTGTGGGCGAAAAAGCTCAACCAGTCGTTCAATAGTGCTTCGATTGCCGGGACTTGTTGTGAACCCTTGGGCCCCAGGGTGAACTCGATATCCAGCAGCGCCTGCCCGGCGAACTGGTACGGCACCCTGGCGTGCAGCGCGCTTACCCAGCCACGGGTTTTCAGCTCGGCCAGCAAACCACCGGGTGCCTGTGCATTCAGCCAGGTGCAGAGGAAGTCCAAGGCTTCGCGGGGCGCGTTGCAGGCGATGAGGTGGTGCAGATGCTGTTTATCCAGGTGTTGATAGCGATGTTTATTGCTGTCCATCAACGCCGGCGGTGCCTGCTGCGGGCGCAGCGGGCCAGCGCGCAGGTGATCGCCAAAGTGCTGGGCCAAGGCTTGCAGCTCCTCAAGCGATTGCGGGCCGGCAAGGCTCAGGGTCATTTGCCCTGTGTGATAGAAGTCTTGATAAAACCCCAGCAAACCTTGTTGGAAGTCCTCGTGTGGCACCGGCAGGCTGTCGCGATTGCCCACATGAAAACCCCGCAGTGGATGCGCGGCAGCGAGGCCTTCGAAGATCGCCACTTGATGCTGTGCCTCGGCATCCTGGGCCCAGGCGACAAACTCTGCCTGTAACACCTCACGCTCGCGCAACTGATCGTCCATCGCCAGGCGCGGGTGAGCGAGCATATCGGCCAGACGCTGCAGCGCGTCGCCAAACACTGGGGTGGGCACTTCGAAGAAGAAGTCGGTGGTGCGCTCGCGGGTACTGGCGTTGACCTGCCCACCGTGGCGTTGCACGTAGGCCATCAAACCGTCAGGTGCAGGAAAAGCCTCGGTGCCGAGAAACAGCAGGTGCTCCAGAAAATGCGCCAGCCCCGGCCAGGCCAACGGCACATCATGGCTGCCGGCCGCTACCCGCAGGGCCGCGGCACAGCGCTTGAGACGTGGGGCGTGACGCAGGGAAACGCGCAGGCCATTGGCCAGGGTCAGTTGCAGGTGATGAGGGTGGGCCGGCACAGGCATGAGCACTTCCAGAACGTAGGAAGTGCCTATGCTAGCGCAAAGCGCAGTGGTCAGTGCTTGTGCAGCGCGGCATAAAGCTCGGGGCGCCGGTCTGCGAGGTAGTGATTGGCCGCTTGTGCGTCACGTATCAGCTGACGGTCGAGGGTAGCGACGATCAGCGCTTCATCCAGGCCGGCCTGGGCGACACGCTGGCCATTCGGCGCGGCGATGCTGCTTTGCCCGCAATACTGGATCTGGTCTTCATGCCCACAGTAGTTGGCGTAGGCCACATAGCACTGGTTTTCAAAGGCCCGTGCCCGCACGGTGACGTCCGCGACGAAGTCGAAGGGCACCATGTTGGCCGTCGGTACCAGGATCAACTCGGCACCGGCCAGGGCCAGGCGCCGGGTGTTTTCCGGGAACTCCAGGTCGTAACAGATGAGGAACCCCAGCTTCCAGCCGTTCAATTCGACGATAGGGAACTCGTCGCCGCCGGCGCTGAACATCGAGTGATCGAGATCGCCGAACAGGTGCGTCTTGCGGTAGTTGCACCGGCGCTGGCCAGTGGCATCGATCAGTTGCACAGAGTTGTAGATCTGCCCGTCCTCGGCCCGCTCCGGGTAGCCATAAAGAATCGCCAGACCCGCATTGCGCGCCAGTTCGGCAATGGTTTGCGCTGCCGGTCCATCCTGCGTCTCGGCCAGCGCGCCCACCGCTTCCGCACCAATGTTGTAGCCGGTGAGGAACATTTCCGGCAGCACCAACAGGTCTGCATCGCCCGCTTCATGGGCGACGTGGTGCAGGCGCTTGAGATTGCCGGCTACATCCAGTGGCAATGGCGGGCATTGGTACAGGGCGACACGCATGGCTTGACTCCTTATTCGGCTAGGGCGATGGGGCCGATCTCATCGAACACATCCCCAGGCCCCGGGTTTTGCGGGTGGGTACTGCCACCGAAGTGGGTCATGATGCCCCAAACCGCGTTCAACGAGGTTTGCACTGCGCCTTCGACCCAGGCTGGGGTCCAGGATACGTCGTCGCCGGCGATGAAAATCCCGCGCTGCTCGGCCGGCATATCCTTTTGCATAAAGTGCGCGTACATGCGCTGGTTATAGCGATAGTGGCCCGGCAACGCGCCCTTGAAAGCACCGAGGAAATGCGGGTCGGCCTCCCAGGAAACGGTGATCGGGTCGCCAATGATGCGCGCCTTGATATCGACTTTCGGGTAGATCTTTTTCAGCGCATCGAGGGCCAGCTTGACCCGTTTATCAATGGGCTGCGGCAGCATTTTCAGGGCGTCGCTCATCCACGAGTAAGACAGGCAAATGACCCCCGGTTTGTCGTCGCCGTTGTCGAACAGGTAGGTGCCGCGGGTCAAGCGGTCGGTGAGGGTCATGCTCATCAGGTCGCGGCCGGTTTCCGGGTCTTTGTCCTTCCAGAAAGGCCGGTCGACCATGACAAAGGTTTTCGACGACTGCATATAGCGCGTGCGGTCCAGGGCCATCCACATTTTTTGCGAGAACAGGCTTTCGTCGCATTCGATCTGGGTGGTCAGCAGCCAGCTCTGGCAGGTGGTCAGCACGGCGGCGTATTCCCTGGTGTCGCCATAATTGTCGGTCACCGTGAAGCGCCCGTCGGCGGCATGGGCAATGCGCTTGACCCCGGCCCGCGGCGCGCCGTGGTGCAGGGAACTGAGGCTGGTGCCGGCTGGCCAGTGGGCGCAACGCTCTGGCACATGGCGCCAGATCCCCATGGGCACCTGCGCCACGCCACCGACCACCAGGTGCTGGTGATCGTCGCAGTTGGTCATCACCACGCGGAATATTTCCAGCATCGAGTTGGGGAAGTCCGAGTCCCAGCCACCGGTGCCAAAACCGACCTGGCCGAACACTTCGCGGTGATGGAACGACAGCTTGGCGAACGCCTTGGAAGTGGCGACGAAATCGTAGAACGTGCGGTCGTCCCACAGCGGCACCAGGGTATTCCACAGCGCTTTGAGGCGTGGCACATCGCGGTCGCGGATGGCCTGCTGGATATCGCTGAACTGCGAACCGGCTTCCAATGCATCGGCCCAGGCGTCAGCCACTTCCTGGAACAGCGCAGGAAGGTCGGCGAGTTTCTGTGCGTAATGGGTCTGGCCTTCCAGGTCGATCACGGTGCTGCCGGAGGCCGGTGTCAACGGGTTGGGGAAGGGCTTGGTCTCCAGGCCCAACTTATCCACATAGTGGTAGAACGCCGTAGAGGACACCGGGAAACGCATGCCACCCAGTTCGGCGATGATGCCTTCGGCCCCTTCAAACGCCTGGGAACGCAGGCGCCCGCCCATTTTCGAGGCCTCGTACACCACCGGCTTGAGGCCCAGCTTCATCAGCTCGTAGGCGGCCACCAGCCCGGCGATACCCGCACCGACAATCGCCACTTTAGCGCCATGGTGGGCGGCAGGAATACTGCCCAAGCCAGCCGGGTGTTCGATCCAGTCATCGAAGGCGAACGGGAAGTCCGGGCCAAAGATGGTGATGGGTTTTTTACCGTCTGCAGGGTGGCGATTGTTCTTGTTGGTGGCGTTCATGGCTGACCTTGCTGGCAACTGCACGGGGCACGACCCGTGGAGTATAGGAAAAGATGGCAGCCATTCTAGGGAGCGTAGCGCTCGTTAATAAGACGCAAAGTGTCGTCGTTTTGGATTGTTTTTAGTCGAAGTGACGAAAATGGTGGTCAGATTGGCTGCCCACGATCCAATTTGTTGCTAAGGATGATCGAGGTGGTGGTCTTTTCTACCCCATCGACACTGCCGATCTGGTCCAGCAGTTGATCAAGTTGCTCCGGCGAATCGGTGCGCAGCCAGGCCACATAATCAAACTCACCACTGACCGCACACAACTGCTGGACCTGGGCCATGGCGCTGAGTCGACGCAGCACTTCCTTGCCAGAGCGCGGTTGCACCGTGATCCCCACATACGCCTGCAACCCACCATCCACCACACGCTGGCCAAGGCGCACGCCATAGCCGGTAATCACCTGGGTCTTTTCCAGGCGCGCCAGGCGCGAGGTCACCGTGGTACGGGCAATCCCCAATTGCCGGGCGAGCATCGCCACGCTTTCACGGGCGTTGAGCTGCAAGGCGGCGATTAGTTGGCGGTCGATTTCATCGAGAGCGGGAGGGCGGGTGGCGGACAAGATGGGCTCCGGCGTGGGCGGCAATGAGGGAGCATGTTACAGGCTCGTGGTCAGTGGTGCTTGGGGGGACCGCCAGAAACGCGAAAGCCGCGCAGTGCGCGGCTTTGAGTATGGTGGGCCCAGTAGGACTCGAACCTACGACCAAGGGATTATGAGTTGCTGGGCGTCCGTGTATGACTAGACAAGTCGTTCGTAGGTGAACGTAGGCTGGCATAGCTGGGGGCCTGTGTTTGCTGGTCTTTAGCGTAATCTAAAGAAGGTTGTTGAAACTGAGTGCTGTACAGGGGGTGTACCGATTTTTCAGCGAATTAGCTCAGGAGGTGTATTCATTAAGGTTTTTTGACAGCCCGTCCATGAACATTTGTGTGGCTTGCCGTAAATAGCATCCCTCCCGACTACGTCACCGACACCAACACGCCAACCGGGCAGCCCTGAGTTCGGAGGCAAAGTAGCTTCGCCAAACAGCGGCGAAAAAAAAGAGCGTTACTGTGCGTGTATACAATGGATTCACTGGCTGGCAATATCAAATTGCCTTCATTCGTTGCGGGCAATGGACAGACAGATGAGACCAACAAGGAAAAGTTATGTGCGTACAAATATTTCGCGAAATTTCCGAGCCGATTAGAATTGGGTTATCTCATGATGAGTATTGGGGGGGGGCTGATGGCGGACTTATTACGTGTTGGGAAGTTGGTAGAGAACTTAGAGAAAGTAGCCCCGACTTAAAGTTGAAGTGTGAAGCTGGAGAGCTACCTGTCCTAGGATGGAAGGGCGGAGTAGGTTCGGTTGATAAAAAAATAAAAAAAATTGGATCGTTGAAGTATCTTGCCCAATGGCAGGGCATACGTGGCGAGAGCTTATCAGTAAATACTAGTATTGAAACAACTGTTATGTGCTCTAGAACGGGAAGCACTGTGGTGTTTACATCAGGCCGCGAAAGCAACTCGGATGCTGTGTCTGTCACGGAAATATTAAAAGGATGTAATCAAATGCGCCTAGATCGATACAGTATCCGAAACTATCGACGTTTGGAAAATGTAGAAATTAGTTTAGAATCAACTGAAACAATATTTGTAGGTGCGAACAATGCCGGGAAAACCTCAGCCACCGCTGCATTTAGAGCTTTCGTATCAAATCGGCTGGAGTTTAGGATTCACGACTTTCCGACAGAATTAATAAACGAGTTTGACCGATTTGGCGAAGAGAACGCGGTTTCGCAAACGGTCCTTCCAACAATAGAACTTGACCTTTGGTTTTCGTTTAATCCTGATATTGAGTATGGGCGTATCGCTTACCTATTGCCAAGAATTGGTAAGGAGGATGTTGAGGCCGGTATTCGGCTACAATATTCTGTGACATCTCCGGAGCAGCTGCTCCTAGATTATAACAAATCCTATCCTCCAATAAAGATCGCTACTGATGATAGGGATAAGCGGGTACGCAAATCACTTAGCCACTATTTAAGCCAAGATGGGGTGTTGAAGAAGCATTTTGGTTTGAAATATTATGTTCTCGAAAAGACGCAGCTTGATACAGATCTAGTACTTCATCCTTTAGATTATCAAGTCGGTAAAAAGGCTTTGGCATCTCTTATTCGGGTTGATTTTGTTGATGCGCAGCGTAATATTGATGATGGATCTACATCTAAAAGCAATCGTTTGTCAGATGTTTTCTTAGATTTTTATAAACATAATCTCAATAAAATGAACGATGATAGCGAGTCCTTGGAGATTATTGAAAGAAGTAATGATAACCTTTCGGATCATTATGAGAAAGAGTTTTATTCGCTGATTCAGACGATCGAGGAGTTGGGTTTTCCCGGTGCAAATGACAGAAAGCTTAAAGTTATTTCTAATCTCAATCCTGAGAAAGCTTTGAGTGGTAACGCCGTCCTCACTTATTTTGATGCTGATTCAAAACACCCTCTTCCAGAGTCTTATAATGGATTGGGGTATAAGAATCTGATATATATGGCAATCCAGGTTGCCCACTTTCAAATTCAGTGGCTTAATACTGAGGTGGACCGTCCGCTTTGCCAGCTGATATTTATTGAAGAGCCAGAAGCGCATTTGCATGCGCAAGTACAACAAGTATTTATTCGCAAAATTCGTAAAGCAATTCAAAAGACAACGAAGAATCTAGGGCATGAGAGCCATTGCCCTCAGCTTGTGATTACCACGCATTCATCCCATATTATTGCAGAAGCAGATTTTAAGAAGATTCGGTATTTTCGTAGATGTGTTAGCAGCTTCGGTACGCCTAAAACAGCGATCAATAAAGCGACGGCCACTAAAATACTGAATTTAGCTAAATTTGCGTCCGAATGTACCGAGCAAGAGAATCTCAATTTTCTACAAAAGTACCTTTCCCTGACTCACTGCGATCTATTTTTTGCAGATGCTGCGATTATCATAGAAGGAACTGTTGAGCGTATTTTACTCCCTCATATAATTAAGAATTATCATCCTATATTAGAGTATGCCTATATAACCACTCTTCAGCTTGGAGGGGCGTTTGCGCATAAGTTTCTACCCCTGATAAGATTTCTAGATTTAACATGTCTCGTGATAACAGACTTGGATTCTGTAGATCGAAATGATAATAGGAAATCATGCAGGGCTGATATTGTAGATGCGGTTAGTAGCAATGCTTCTATTACAGCTTTGCTGCTTAATGGTAAGAAAGGGCTAAAAGGAGAGGATAAAGCCAGATATGATCAGGCCAGACTGATATCTAATTTGTTAGTCTTGAAGCAAGATCAAAAAAAGGTTCCAGGCAGTAGGATTTACGTGACATTTCAAGATGCTATTGAGATATCTAGTGCAACAGGAAAAAAGAAAGTGATTCCGAGAACATTTGAAGAATCATTTATTTATACAAATTTTGATCTGGTGGCGGCGGGGAAGCTCGATGTTTTGATTGAGTACCCTGAGGGCGCGACTATTGAGCAGCACTACCAAAAAACTTATGATGAGGTTGTAAAAGGTTTTAAGAAGGTAGAGTTTGCATTAAATCAAATTGAAACTCTTGAGGAGTGGAGGTCTCCTAAATATATATCTGATGGATTAACATGGCTGTCGTCTACATTGAGCGTCACGACAGATATCACTCTGATGTTTGATTCCGAAGTCGTGGAGGTAAAATGAATATTGCAGTTGTTGATCCAGATGAGGAAATAAAAAAATTTATCGATTCGAAGACAAGTTTTTGGGTAGTCGCGGGTGCGGGATCCGGCAAAACAGGATCGTTGGTCAAGGCTTTGAACTATATATCTACATCCTATGGCGTTCTGATGCTGGCCTCAGGTCAAAAGGTTGCATGCATAACTTATACTAATGCGGCTGTAGATGTCATAAAAAAACGCACGAATTTAAATGAACTGTTCTTAGTGAGTACGATTCATAGATTTATGTGGG
Organism: Pseudomonas sp. WS 5021; assembly: GCF_012985535.1. NCBI lineage: Bacteria > Pseudomonadati > Pseudomonadota > Gammaproteobacteria > Pseudomonadales > Pseudomonadaceae > Pseudomonas > Pseudomonas sp. WS 5021. Next base: position 718,825 of record NZ_JAAQWP010000003.1, read on the forward strand.
ATCAAATAAATAGCTTTCAAAGTGATATTAGGAGTTCTATAAGGGAGCGCATAATTCCTAAAAGAATAGAAAAGAAAAAGGAAAAAATAAAGGGTAATAGCAAGGAGGCAATCAAGGCTCGAGCGCAAATTGTGAGGCTGGCCAGTGCTTTAATCTCCGTAGATAGTGTCGAGGTTTTTAAGTATAGTGACAGCGGATACAGCGATTTCGAAAAAGGGCAGTTGGATCACGATGATGTTATAGATATAGCGTCGGATTTAATATTGAATAATAAATCCCTGCGTCGAATTATAGGTCAGCGGTTTCCTTATATTTTTATTGATGAGGCTCAAGATACATTCCCTAATGTGATTGAGGCTTTCAATAGTATCTCGGGTGAACCCGGTCTTCCTATTACGGGATATTTTGGCGATCCGGTCCAACAAATCTACGAAAAGCGCGCAGGTGATTTTCAAGGTCCTTCTGGGTCATATAAAATTGAGAAAAAGATTAACTATAGATGTTCGATTGAGGTTATAAAAATTCTCAAATCTATAAGGCCAGACCTTCCGCAAGACCCAGGTAGCGCAAACGCTCAGGGTAGTGTTGAGCTATTAATAATAAGGTCTGAGAGTGGAGAGGGAGAGAGAAATACTTACTCGAGTAGGCAGCTCGTTAATAATCTATTGAAATTTGATCGGGCTTTAGAGGCTGTTGGTTGGCAAGGTGACGGCGAGGTTAAACAGCTATACCTCACTCGCCAGATGATAGCGGTCCGTCTGGGCTTTTCGAATTTAAATAAATTATTTACCGGAACTTATTCTTCACAACACTCCGAGGATGCTTTCAAAGAGGGAAGTCACTACTTGGTTTCTCCATTTGTTAATACACTGGTTCCCTTGATTAATTATTTTTATTCCGGAGACTGGGGTGCTATATCAGCTTTGCTTAGAGAAACAAGTCCTGCGTTAGATCCAGAAGGGAAAAATAAAAGCAAGTCTCTTAGGGAGGTTTCGCGGGAAATAAGAAAAAATATCGAAGAGTTGAGCCGGCTTTGGACATCAAGTACAACGTATCAGGTTTTGCGATTTGCGAGGGATAACGATCTTTTTAAGAGCAATCAAAGGCTAGATGAGCACCTTTCACGTTCGCCGCGGGAGGAGGAGTATGACGATGAAATTCACTATTTGGACAAGGCGGATTGGTTGTGCGACGAGTTTTTCAAACTCACATGTGAAGAGTTGCCGCCTCTTTATAAGTTTATTAATAAAATGACTCCTTATAGCACTCAGCACGGCGTTAAAGGAGATGAGTTTCCAAAGGTTCTAGTAGTATTTGACGATGTTGAAGCAAATTGGAATCAATACAGCTTTTCTAAACTGTTCACGCCTAAGACCGCTGGTAGAGAGCCTACTGATGGTCAGAAGACAAAAAGTTATAATCTTGCATATGTTTGTTTTTCTCGAGCTGCAAAGGATCTTAAAATAATGATTTTCAGTAGCAATCCTGAGGCGGCTAAGAGAGAAATAGAATCGAGTGGATTATTTGACTCTGCTAAAATCACGTTGTTTATGTAAGTTCGTGTGCGTCATGAATTTGGCGCCCCCTTTTTTACTACAGAAATTCATAAAGGTAGATCGTTCAACTTGTCAGGCTTAATTTGGCTTCGCTTTGCTTAGGCCCAACTTTTTTCCCCATCTGCTTCGAGGCGCGTTAGCCACGGTCAGTACCACAGTGCAGCACTATTCGTTGAGCCGAAGGCTAGTAAGGATCGGTGGATGGTGGAGCAAACGAAGCTTGTGGGCCCACAACACACATCTTGCCGTACTGTCGAGTAAGATTGTATGAGATTTAAGGTTGCTAGACTGTGAATTTGATGAGGTCGCGCATAATCGCATTGAATCGCGTTAACTTGCATTAAAGTTAACTAACTTGCCTAATTGTTGCGCCGCTCTGCTTCGTCATTGCAGTAGGTGGCAAGCTATTCGTCTTAAAATTGATCGTAGGAATTATTGTCACGTCGGCTAAGTCCTGTTTGGCGGCATGTACCAATGACGAAGCTTCTCTGATGACATTGGCGGGCTTGGCTCTGGTATGTGCCTACCTCACCAAGACCATTCCCGTTCCGCCAGACACACAAAAGCCGCGCAGTGCGCGGCTTTCAGAGATGGTGGGCCCAGTAGGACTCGAACCTACGACCAAGGGATTATGAGTCCCCTGCTCTAACCAACTGAGCTATAGGCCCTCAGTAGGTCGCGGATTATAACGATGGTTTCTCCACTGTGCTATCCGAAAAATCCGAATGGGTCATGTGAAGGAAGGTCGCGGCGAAGATGTCGGGAGGCAGAGGCAGGCTGACGATGTAGCCTTGCATTTGTTCGCAGCCTTCGTCGGCGAGGAAGGCTTGCTGGGCGGGGGTTTCCACGCCTTCGGCGATGATGGTGAATTGCATGCTGTGGCCCAGGGCGATGATGGCGCGCACGATGGCGGCGTCGTGGGGATCGTCCGGTAGGCCGCGGACGAAGGACTGGTCGATTTTCAGGAAGTCCAGGGGCAGGCGCTTGAGGTAGCTCAAGGATGAATAGCCCGTGCCGAAGTCGTCGATGGCCAGTTGTACGCCCAGGTGCTTGAGTTTATGCAGTACTTCCAGGGCTTCTTCGGCCTGGCTCATGATGAAGTTTTCGGTGATCTCCAGTTGCAGGCAATCCGGTTCCAGGCGGTTGTCGCGCAGCAGTTGCTCGATGCGCCCTAACAGGTTGGGGTGGCGCAGTTGGGCCCCGGCGAGGTTGACGGAGAGGGGGCCGAAGTCGTCGTAGCACTTGCGCCACTGATGCAGTTGCCGGCAAGCCTGCTCCAGGACCCAGTCGCCGATTTGCAGGATCATGCCGTTCTCTTCGGCCAGGGCGATGAAGTGTTCGGGAGGTACGTCGCCAAAGGTGGGATGGCGCCAGCGGATCAGGGCTTCGGCGCCGATCAGTTGTTGGGTGTCCAGGCTCAGCTTTGGTTGGTAGTACAGAAACAGCTCATCGCGCTCTATGGCCCGGCGCAGTTCGTGTTCGAGGGCGACGCGCTCATTGGCCTGGGCGGTGAGGTCCTGGGTGTAGCGTTCAACCCGATTGCGGCCCTTGGCCTTGGAGCGGTACATAGCGGCATCGGCGTTTTTTACCAAGGTGGCGACGTCGATCCCATCCTGCGGATAGAAGCTGGTGCCGATGCTGGCGCTGATAAAGAACTCGTGCTCGCCCGCCTGGAAGGGCAGGGTGAAGCAGGCCAGCAGTTTATTGGCCAGGTGCTGGGCGTCGCTGGCTTGTTGCAGGCCGGGCAGCAGGATGATGAATTCGTCACCGCCCAGGCGCGCTACGGTGTCGATATCGCGCAGTTGCTCCTTGAGGCGCACCGCGATGTCCTTGAGCAGCAGGTCGCCAATCGGGTGGCCGAGGCTGTCGTTGATGTGTTTGAAGCGGTCGAGGTCGAGAAACAGCACCGCGCCCTGGCTGCCGGTTTCCTGTTGGTTGTTGAGGGCGGTTTGCAGGCGATTTTCAAACAGCGTGCGGTTGGGCAGGCCGGTGAGCGGGTCGTGGTGCGCCTGGTAATCGAGCCGCGCCTGGGCGTGCTTGAGGCTGGAGATGTCGGCAAATACTGCCACGAAGTGGGTGATTGATTGCTCGAGGTTGCGCACGGCGTTGATCGTCAGCCAACTGGGATACAGCTCGCCGTTCTTGCGCCGGTTGGAGATTTCGCCTTGCCAGTGGCCGTTGGCCGTCAGTTGATGCCACATGGCGGCGTAGAACGCGCTGTCGTGCAGGCCGGAAGCGAGCAGGCGCGGGGTATGGCCGAGGGCTTCGGCTTCGCTGTAGCCGGTGATTTCGCTGAAGGCGCGGTTGACCGCGCTGATGTTCTGCCGGGTATCGGTGATCAACACGCCTTCGGCAGTGCTTTCGAAAACTGTCGCGGCCTGTTGCAGTTTTTCCTGCATCAACTGACGCTCGGTAATGTCGCGGGCGATGGTCAGCATGCAGTCGTCATCCCCAATGGGCAGCGGGCGGCTGGATACCTCGCACAGGCGAATCTGGCCATCATTGCGCCGGATATGGCAGACGAAGTCGCGCACCAGGCCGTCGCGTTGTAGCAGGTCGAGCATGTGCTTGCGCTCGTTCAAGTCCACCCAGATGCCCAGGTCCAGGGTCGATTGGTCCAGGGACATCGCACTGTTGAAGCCGGTGATGCGGCTAAAGCCTTCATTGACCTCCAGCAGCAGGCCGTCGTGCTGGCGCGTCAGCAGTAAGCCGTCGGGCGAGGCGTGAAAGGCCTTGGCGAACTTTTCTTCGGAAGTTTGCAGCAGTTGCTGGGTTTCCTTCAGTTGGGTGATGTCCCGCACTACCACCACCAACGCTTCGGTCGCATCGAGCTGGAAGGGTTCGGCAGAGATCAGCCCGGTGAACGCCTGGCCATTGCTGCGCAGGAACGGCATCTCCAGGTTGCGGATGCTGGTGGTCTGCACCCGCTTGAGCAGGTTGGGGCCTACGCCCTGGATGCCCCAGATGTTCAGCTCGGTGGCGGTTTTACCGACCACGTCTGCGGCGCTCAGGCCAATCTGGTCCTCGAATGCCTTGTTGACCTCCAGCAGGCAGCCATCGGACAGGCGGGCGATCACCAATATGTCCGGACATTGCTGGAACACCGAGGCGAACTTCTCCTGCGAGAGCTGCAGCGCTTCCTCGGTACGCTTGGCCTCGCTGATATCGATCATCAGGCCGCGCATGACCGGCTCATGCCCATGCTTGATCAGGCTGACAATGTCCCTGACCCACAAGCAACGGCCATCGGCGGTGATCACCCGGTAGTCAATGCTGTGGTCGCGGTTGGCGCGGGTTTCCCGCTGGCAGAAGCTGTCGGCACGGGTCAGGTCGGCAGGGTGGATGATGTTGCGCCAGAAGCCGGGGATCAGCCAGTGCGCCCGTGGATAGCCCAGCAGCTCCTCGGCATGGGGCGACACGTAGCTGTAGGTGAAATCGCTGATGTCTGCTTCCCAGGCGATGGCTGACAGGCTTTCCACCAATCCCCGGTAATGGTACTCGCTGCTGCGCAGCTCCTGTTCCAGGGCCACCCTGCGGGAAATTTCCGAGCTGAGCCGGCGATTGATCCGAATCACGATGGCCAGCACGGTACTCAACAGCAGCACGGCAGGTAGGCCGTAGAGCAGCAGATCGGTCCAGAAGGCTCGGTGATCAATGACATTGCCGACCCAGTGTTCCTGGATTTCGTTGATTTCGCTGGGGCTGAGGTCGGCGAGCACCTTGTCGAGGATGCCGATCAACATTTTGTTCTCGCGGGGTACGCCCATTGCCAGTTGGTAGCGATAAGGCGTTTCGCCACTAACGTACAAACCGTCGAGCTTAAGCTGGCGCAGGCTCCACACACTGGAGGCTAGGTCGCCGACGACGGCGTCCACCTCATCGGTGGCCAGGGCCTGCAAGGTCGAGCTGACGTTGGGCATCGCCACCAGGTTCAGGTCGGGGTGGTGGGTGCGCAGCAATTCGTGGGGGGCATAGTTCTCCACCACGGCGATCTTCAGTCCATACAGGTCCTTGAGGGAACGGGGCTGGGCGCCGCCTTCGTGGGCAAGAATGACGATGGGGAAGTCGAGGTAAGGCCTGGAAAATGCCAGGAAACCCTGGCGCTCCGGGGTGGACATGATGCCCGGTAACAGGTCGAGCTGATTGTTCTTGGCCTGCTCCAGCAGGGCGCTCCAGTTGGCAGGCTCGATCAACCTGACCTTGATGCCCAGGCGCTCCTGGATCAGTCGTACATAGTCAGCGGCCAGGCCCTGATAGCGGCCTTCTTCGTCGCGATATTCAAATGGCGGCCACGATGCGTCAACGCCCAGGCGCAACTCCGGGTGGTCCGCCAACCAGCCATGCTCTTCATCAGTGAGAGTCAACGCGCCAGCCGTTGCGGTCCAGGTCAGCAGCGACAGCAGTAGCACGGTCGGCAGTCTGGGCATAACGGTCTCGTTATGGCACGGGGAATATTTCGAGTGTAGACGGGCATTGCGGGGGGAGGTAAAGCGGGGAGGATTTAATCTGCACAAAGCAAAACCCCCAGGCCTGGGCCTGGGGGTTTTGTGATCACTCGTCGAGGAAGGAGCGCAAATGCTCGCTTCTCGTCGGGTGGCGCAACTTGCGCAGCGCCTTGGCTTCGATCTGACGGATCCGCTCGCGGGTCACGTCAAACTGCTTACCGACTTCCTCAAGGGTGTGGTCGGTATTCATGTCGATGCCGAAACGCATGCGCAGTACCTTGGCTTCACGGGCAGTGAGGCCGGACAGTACGTCGCGCGTCGCTTCTTTAAGGCTCTCAACGGTGGCGACATCGATTGGCGACTGCATGGTCGAGTCTTCGATGAAGTCACCCAGATGGGAGTCTTCGTCATCACCAATCGGGGTTTCCATGGAGATCGGCTCTTTAGCGATCTTCAATACCTTGCGGATTTTATCCTCAGGCATTTCCATGCGTTCGCCCAGCTCTTCCGGGGTCGGTTCGCGACCCATTTCCTGCAACATCTGCCGGGAAATACGGTTGAGCTTGTTGATGGTCTCGATCATGTGCACCGGAATACGGATGGTGCGGGCCTGGTCGGCGATCGAGCGAGTGATCGCCTGACGGATCCACCAGGTGGCATAAGTCGAGAACTTGTAGCCGCGACGGTATTCGAACTTGTCCACAGCCTTCATCAAGCCGATGTTGCCTTCCTGGATCAGGTCGAGGAACTGCAAGCCACGGTTGGTGTACTTCTTGGCGATGGAGATCACCAGACGCAAGTTCGCTTCAACCATCTCTTTCTTCGCGCGACGGGCCTTGGCCTCGCCGATCGACATGCGACGGTTGATGTCCTTGATCTCGGCAATCGTCAGACCGGTTTCGGTCTGCAATGCAGTCAGCTTCTGCTGGCAACGAACGATGTCGGCCTGGAAGCGACCAATGGCTTCAGCGTATTTGCTTTTGCCCTTGGCCAGTGCGTCGGTCCAGCTTTCGTCAACTTCATTGCCTGGGAACTGGCGCAGGAAGTCGGCACGCGGCATGCGCGCATCACGGACACAGAGCTGCATGATCGCCCGCTCTTGTGCACGCAGACGCTCAAGGGCGCTACGAACCCGCTCAACCAGGCCTTCGAATTGCTTCGGCACCAGTTTGATCGGCATGAACAGCTCAGCCAGGGCCAGCAGTTCGGCGGTAGCCTGCTTGCTGCCACGACCGTGCTTCTTCAGGGCCTTGCGCGCCAGTTCCATCTGGTCGGAGACCGCGCCAAAGCGCTGGGCTGCGATGATTGGATCCGGGCCGCTTTCGACTTCTTCTTCGTCGTCGGTGCTGGCTTCAGCCTCGTCGTCGTCGGTTTCGTCGTCCGCTTTCACGGCTTTCGGGTCGACAGGCGGCGGTATTTCGGCAGCAGGCGGCGTAATGCCATCGTCCGGGTCGATATAACCGCTCAGGACGTCGGACAGGCGGCCACCTTCGGTGGTAACGCGGGTGTACTCGGAGAGAATGTGGTCAACCGTGCCGGGGAAGTGCGCAATTGCGCCCATCACTTCGCGGATGCCCTCTTCGATACGCTTGGCGATTTCGATTTCGCCTTCGCGTGTCAGCAGCTCAACCGTACCCATTTCACGCATATACATGCGCACAGGGTCGGTGGTGCGACCGATATCGGTCTCCACTGCAGCCAGCGCGGCAGCAGCTTCTTCAGCGGCGGCCTCGTCGGTATCGGCGTCCGCCAGCATAAGAGAATCCTTATCTGGCGCAGCTTCGAATACGTTGATCCCCATGTCGTTAATCATGCGGATGATGTCTTCCACCTGTTCCGGATCTGAAATATCCTCCGGCAGGTGGTCGTTGACCTCCGCGTAAGTCAGGTAACCCTGCTCACGACCAAGGACGATCAACTCTTTGATACGAGACTGCTGTTGCGCTTTTCCGGACATAACACCCTATCCACTGAAGGTCTTGGCGGGCAAAAAACAAGCCGAGGATTATACCCGAGCTATGACCTCACACGCCAGCTGAGGTCGGGTTTGATGCGGAAACATTCTGTTTTAAGAGGTCGCGCATCTGCTTTGCTATCTGAATTTGCTCTTCAGCCGACAATCCTGGCTGCCTTGCTTTCTTGATAAGTTCGTCGAGGGTCTGCGTGTGCTGACCCGCGGATAACCTAGTAATGGTGTCTAAAAACTGTTGTTCAAGGTTATCGCCGTCAATTAACCACTCCTTTTCTGCGAGTGCTTTCAAAAGACGTCCTTGCTCTGTGCCATGCCAGCGGGCCATCAGCTGGATTGAGTTTAGCTTAGGATTTTTTTGTACGGCCTCGATCAGGGCAATCAGCACCTGGGCGTAGGTGTTGCTCTCGTTGGCAAAATGTTCGGCGCTTTCCACTCGACCCGCCAATTGCGGGTGGTGGATCAGGGTGCGCAGGGCAATCAGCGTCGGCGCTTCTACGGCCACCGGTGTCCGCGGGGCGTAAGCCTCGTCGCGGTCGCCATGCTTGCCGTTTTTGCTCCAGGGTTTCTTGTCCCATTTCTTGCCGCCGGCGCCGGGTTTCTTCGGCGTCCAGTCCTGTTGAGGCACAAAGGCCTCTTGAGGTTGGTGAAAGTCAGCGTAGTCCGGCATGGCGTCGTAGTCGAAGCCCGGGTCGTAGGCTGGTGGCGCCTCCTGGGGCGCGCTGTGCACCAGCTGGCTGACCGCCTCGCCGCTCAGGCCGGTGATCTCCAGCAGGCGCTGGCGCATCAGGGCCTTGAGGTTGGCGCCGGGGACCTTGTCGATCAGCGGTGCCGCGAGGGTAGCCATATGGGCCTTGCCTTCGAGGGAGCGCGGGTCGGCTTCTTCGGTCAATTGCTGGAAAAAATAATCGGCCAGCGGTTGTGCGTGCTGGTGGATGCGCGCGCGAAACGCATCGGTACCTTCGGAGCGCACCAGGGTATCCGGGTCTTCGCCTTCGGGCAGGAACAGAAAGCGCGCGCGGCGCCCATCCTGCAGGCTCGAGAGGGTGGCTTCGAGGGCGCGCCAGGCCGCATTGCGTCCCGCCTGGTCGCCGTCGAAACAGAACAGCACGCTGGGCACTACGCGAAACAGGCGCTTCATGTGCTCTTCGCTGGTGGCGGTGCCGAGGGTTGCCACGGCATTGCGCAGGCCTTGCTGGGCCAGGGCGATAACGTCCATGTAGCCTTCAACCACGATGATTTCATCGAGGTTGCGGTTGTTCTTGCGCGCTTCAAACAGGCCGTAGAGTTCCTGGCCCTTGTGAAACACCGGGGTTTCCGGGGAGTTGAGGTATTTGGGCTTGTCGTCACCCAGTACCCGTCCGCCGAAGGCGATGATGCGGCCACGGCTGTCGCGGATCGGGAACATCACTCGATCGCGAAAGCGATCATAGCGCTTGCCGGTCTCGGCGTTTTCCACCAGCAGGCCGGCGTCGATCATGGCCTTTTGCTGCAGGGTGTCGCTGCTCAGGTGCTTGTACAGGTTGTCCCAGCCCGGCGGGGCGAAGCCCAGGCCGAAGTCGCGGGCGATTTCCCCGGTCAGGCCGCGGCCCTTGAGGTAGTTCACGGCGGCTTTGCGCTGTGGGTGGCTTTTCAGGGCCTGGCGGTAGAACTCGGCGGCGGCGGTGAGCAGCGGGTACAGCGGCGAGTCGGTAGGCTGGCGCGGTTTGTGCGGCCGGCCACTTTCTTCGCGGGGGATTTCCATGCCGGCGGCTTTAGCCAGTTCCTCGACGGCCTGGGGGAAGTCCAGGTTGTCGTGGTCCATGATAAAGCCCAGGGCATTGCCGCCGGCGCCGCAGCCGAAGCAGTAGTAGAACTGCTTGTCGGGGCTGACGCTGAACGATGGGGTCTTTTCTTTATGGAACGGACAGCAGGCGGTGTAGTTCTTGCCAGCCTTTTTCATTTGCACGCGCGAGCTGACAACATCGACGATGTCGGTGCGGTTCAGAAGGTCGTCAATAAAGCTCTGGGGAATTAGCCCGGCCATGGCGTTCTCGTCATCACTGCGTGTAAATGAGGGCCCGTGACGCACTCAAGACGCGCATGGCGGCGGCTTGATCATCGATTGTCTGCTTGGGCTGCCAGGAAGTGTATCTGTCGAACGTTCACTGACGTTAGTTCCAATCAGTCTTCGACGTGTTTGAAAGCGTTGCCCTGGAGTCCGGTCACGGCCAATGGCGGCCTCGGAAGCTCATCGTGGGGCACAGTCGACCTATTGATCGCCTGCTTGGAAAATGGGTGTGCTCGTCAGTAGCCTTGATAGGCTCGTCAGAAGAGACGTGCACCGCTGGCAAAAGAGCCAGTCCTGACGTGTGAAGCTTTGTCTCGGTCGCATGTGCGGCGTCGACGGTGAAGCATCAAGCGATATCCGCAAATGCCAACAGCCCGGCTGAGGGCCGGGCTTGGCAGAAGCTTGCTACGAACGTCTGTGTATTAGTACAGACGAACGGCGCGGCGCTGTTCGCGCTGAACTTTCTTGGCGTGACGCTTAACAGCGGCTGCTGCTTTACGCTTACGCTCAGAAGTTGGCTTCTCATAAAATTCGCGGCTACGAACTTCAGCCAGAACACCGGCTTTTTCGCAGGAGCGCTTGAAACGACGCAGAGCTACGTCGAAGGGTTCGTTCTCTTTTACTTTGACGGCTGGCATCCAGAGCTACCTTCTTTCATTACCGGGAATCAACGTTCTCGTCGCAAAAAATTCGCGGCTGAGGTCGTCGGTTTTTAAGGGTTGCGGATGTTAACCCCTCATTGCCCGGAATGCAAAGCCTCTGATCGAAAACCGCTAGTCGGGAGGGGACGTGGCGACTATTATGCGCGCCTTCGAATTCAGCCTCTACAAGGCGCAAACCCATGTTAGTACTGGGCTTAGAAACCTCCTGCGACGAGACCGGCGTCGCGCTTTACGACAGTGAACGCGGGCTTTTGGCCGATGCGCTGTTCAGTCAGATCGATCTGCATCGGGCCTATGGCGGGGTGGTGCCGGAGCTCGCTAGCCGTGATCACGTCAAACGCATGCTGCCATTGATTCGACAGGTGCTGGACGAGGCCGACTGCGTCGCCACCGAGATCGATGCCATCGCTTATACCGCCGGCCCTGGATTGGTCGGGGCCCTGCTGGTTGGGGCTTCCTGCGCCCAGGCGCTGGCGTTTGCCTGGGGTATTCCAGCCCTTGGCGTGCACCATATGGAAGGCCATTTACTGGCGCCGATGCTGGAAGAAAACCCTCCTGGGTTCCCGTTCGTCGCTTTGTTGGTTTCCGGTGGCCATACGCAGCTGGTTCAGGTCGATGCAATCGGCCAGTACACGCTTCTGGGGGAGACCCTGGACGATGCCGCCGGTGAAGCTTTCGACAAGACCGCCAAGATGATGAGCCTCAATTATCCCGGTGGTCCGGAAATCGCGCGCCTGGCGGAAAAAGGCGTGGCGGGGCGCTATACCTTCCCGCGTCCGATGTGTGATCGCCCAGGCCTGATGTTCAGCTTCAGTGGCTTGAAAACCTTCGCCTTGAACACCTGGCAGCAAAGCGTCAGCGCCGGGGACGACAGCGAGCAAGCCCGTTGCGACATCTCTCTGGCGTTCCAGCAGGCGGTGGTGGAGACTTTGACCATCAAGTGCAAGCGTGCCCTGAAGCAGGCCGGCATGAAGCGCCTGGTCATCGCTGGAGGCGTCAGCGCGAACAAGGCATTGCGTTTGTCACTGGAAAAAATGCTCGGCGACCTCAAGGGCGATGTGTTTTACGCGCGCCCTGAGTTCTGCACCGATAACGGCGCGATGATCGCCTTCGCCGGTTGCCAGCGCTTGCAGGCGGGCCAGCATGAGAGCCTGGCCATCAGCGTGCAGGCGCGTTGGCCGATGGAGCAACTGCCGCCGTTGTGATCGACGAACATGAGTCGGGTTCACTGGGCGTATTTAAAAATGCCGTTCGCGCCCGGCAAACAGGTCGCGTAAATTGCCGCGATGGCGCCATACAATCAGCAGGGTGAGTACGCTCATCGGTAGCAGGGCAGCCGGCTCCTGCCAGGCCAGCAATGGCAGGGTCAGGGGGGTGGCGATCAATGCGGCGAGGGAGCTGGTGCGGGTCAGGTAGAACGTCAGCAGCCAGGCGGCAATGGCCAGCAGCGCCGCTGGAGGGTAGATCCCCAGTAGCATGCCGGCGGCCGTCGCGACGCCCTTGCCACCGCGAAAGCGAAAGTACAGCGGGAACAGATGGCCGAGCACGGCACACACGCCGATCCAGGCTTGTTGTTGCAGGGAGAGGCCGGCGAGGTCGGCGATCAGCACGGGCAACAGGCCTTTGCATACGTCGCCGAACAACGTCAGTACGGCGAGCTTTTTGCCGGCCAGGCGCAACATATTGGTGGCGCCGGCATTGCCCGAGCCACTCATTCGCGGGTCGGGATTTCCCGTCAGGCGGCTGAGCAAGATGGCAAAGGACAGCGAGCCGAGCAGGTAGGCGAGGGTCGCCAGTAACCAAGACATGCTAACTATTCCGGGCGAGGACGCCTTGATTCTAACGGGGCATTGCGCCCTTGTCGTGCTGTGGAGAAGAGTGCTTGGACAGAGTGTTTATCGAAGGCCTGGAAGTCGACACCGTGATCGGGGCCTACGACTGGGAGCGAGGTATCCGTCAATGCCTGCGCCTGGACCTGAGTTTCGCCTGGGACAATCGCCCGGCCGCAGCCGGTGATGACCTAACCCTGGCCCTCGACTACGCCAGTGTTTCCACGCGCATCCAGGCCTTTGCCGCGCAGGCGCAATTCCAGCTGGTGGAAACGTTTGCCGAGCGCCTGGCGCAGGTCTTGATGGAAGAATTCCAGATCCCCTGGCTGCACCTCAAGTTGACCAAGCCCGGTGCCGTCCCGGCCGCCAAGGGCGTGGGCGTGGAGATCGAGCGCGGATGTCGCTAACTCAGGTTTACCTTGGTCTTGGCAGCAATATCGAGCGCGAGGCCCGTTTGCAGGCGGGTCTTGAGGCGTTGGATGGCTTTTTGACCGATATGCGCTGTTCTGCCGTATTCGAAAGTCAGCCGGTGGGGATCAAGAGCGGGCCGTTCTTCAACCTGGTGGTATCGGCGTACACCGATTTGCCGTTGATGGAACTGGATCGCCGGCTGAAGTCCATCGAGGCCGACAATGGCCGCTATGCGCCGGATCGCAAGGGTTTGCCCCTGGATATTGATGTGCTGCTGTATGGCGACCTGAGCGGTAATTTTGATGGGTTGGTGTTGCCGCGGGCAGAAATCCTGAAAAACGCCTTTGTGTTGTGGCCGCTGTCGTTGATGGCGCCGGAACGTGTGCATCCTGAAGTCGGCAAGACATTTGCCGCGCTGTGGCGGGATGCACAAATCGACCAGGTACTGGCACCGGTTGCCTTCGAATGGCGTGGCAGACCACTCACCCCAGACCTGTAGAAACCGGCTCGCCAGCGCCTACAGTGAGTGTTGGTCCTTGTAGGCTTTCAGGGCCTTGAGCCGTTCACGCTTGAGCGCCTCGCCCAGCTCCGGGCCCTTGAAACCTTTCTCCAGTAGCGGCGCCACTGCCACGGCCCGCGCCACCTGCGCGGCGCGACGTAAATAATCCGCCTGTGGATAACTTCGCTGCTCAAGGCCCTTGCGACCTCGTGCATCCATTTCGCAGGCGACGACAAATTCTTCAAAGCGCTGTGGCCGACGGAATACGTCAAAGCTCTGCAGCAACTCCAGCAGGGTCGAGGCCTTCAGCTCCAGGGCCCGATGACCATGGGTGTGATACTCGCCGACCAGTAGCGCCAATTCCTGGCAATCCTTGGGCACTTTGAAGCGCTCATTGACGGCTTTGATCAGCTTCAGGCCCCGCTGCTCGTGGGCAATATGCCGGGGCAACTTATCCACAGGTGTCAGGCCCTTGCCCAGGTCATGCAGCAGGCAGGCCCAGCGCACGGTCAAGGGTTGGGCGTGGAGGGCCGTCTGTTGCAGCACGCTCAGGGTGTGGATGCCGGTATCTATCTCGGGGTGATGAGCTTCGGGTTGGGGCACACCGAACAGGGCATCCACTTCCGGTAGCAGGGTTTTCAGGGCATGGCAGTCGCGCAGCACCTGGATAAACACCTGTGGCTGATCTTCCATCAGGGCCCGGGAAATTTCCTTCCAGCTGCGTTCCGGCGTCAGGGCTTCCAGTTCGCCGGAGTCGCTGAGCTGACGCATCAATTCCAGGGTTTCGGGGGCGATAGTGAAACCGAGACCGGCATAACGTGCGGCAAACCGCGCGACCCGCAGTACGCGCAGGGGATCTTCGGCGAAGGCCGGGGAAACGTGACGCAGTACCCTTGCTTGCAGGTCGCGCTGGCCGTTGTACGGATCGGTCAGGTTGCCGTCGTCGTCTTCGGCGATCGCGTTGATAGTCAGATCGCGGCGGATTAGGTCTTGTTCGAGGGTGACTTCGGGGCTGGCATGAAACACAAAGCCGCCATAACCCCGACCGCTTTTGCGTTCGGTGCGGGCGAGGGCGTACTCATCGTTGTTTTTTGGGTCCAGGAACACCGGAAAGTCAGAGCCCACTGGGCGATAGCCCAGGGCGAGCATTTCTTCAGTGGTGGCGCCTACTACGACCCGATCGATATCGGTAACGGGGATGCCGAGCAAGCGATCACGTACCGCTCCACCGACTTTGTAGATTTGCATGAAAAAGCCTCCATTAGCCCTACAGGATAACGCCTGCGGCCGGCCAATGGAGGCATTGCTGCGTCAAAGGTGAACCACGGCCAGGTCCAGGCGGCCGTAATCGTTGTCGTTATGTTCGTTGCGCGGCGGCACGTGATGGGTCTTCATGACCTGATCGCCTTGCAGGGTCTCCAGGTGGATATCGAAGCCCCATAGCCGGTGCAGATGCTTGAGCACTTCGTCCGTGGATTCTCCCAGGGGTTTGCGGTCGTGTTGCTGGTGGCGCAGGGTCAGGGAGCGATCACCGCGCATATCGATGCTGTAGATCTGCACGTTGGGCTCGCGGTTGCCCAGGTTGTATTGGGCCGCTAGGGTCTCGCGGATGGTGCGGTAGCCGGCTTCATCGTGGATGGCAGGTACCAGCAGGTCGTCCTTGAGGTCGTCGTCCAGAATGCTGAACAGCTTGAGGTCACGAATCACCTGGGGTGACAGGTACTGCAGGATGAAGCTCTCGTCCTTGAAGCTGCTCATGGCGAACTTGATGGTCGATAGCCAGTCACTGCCGGCGATCTCCGGGAACCAGCGGCGATCTTCCTCAGTGGGGTGTTCGCACATGCGCCGGATATCCCGGTACATGGCGAAGCCCAGGGCATAGGGGTTGATGCCGCTGTAGTAGGGGCTGTCGAAGCCTGGCTGGAAGACCACGCTGGTATGTGAGGTGAGGAACTCCATCATGAAGCCGTCGGTCACCAGGCCTTCGTCGTAAAGGTCGTTCATCAGGGTGTAGTGCCAGAACGTTGCCCAGCCTTCGTTCATCACCTGGGTCTGGCGCTGTGGATAAAAGTACTGGGCGATCTTGCGCACGATCCGCACGATCTCCCGTTGCCATGGCTCCAGCAGCGGGGCGTGTTTTTCCAGGAAGTACAGGATGTTTTCCTGGGGCTCGACGGGGAAGCGCGCATTGTCCTTGTCGCTATTCTTGTCGGCGCGTTTGGGGATGGTGCGCCACAGGTCGTTGATCTGCTTTTGCAGATGCTCTTCCCGGTCCTTCTGCCGTAACCGTTCCTCCTCGGCGGAAATCGGATAGGGGCGCTTGTAGCGGTCTACCCCGTAGTTCATCAAGGCATGGCAGGAGTCGAGCAGGTCTTCCACCGCATCGATCCCGTGGCGCTCCTCGCACTGCATGATGTACTGCTTGGCGAACACCAGGTAATCGATGATCGAACTGGCGTCGGTCCAGGTGCGGAACAGATAGTTGCCCTTGAAAAAGCTGTTGTGGCCATAGCACGCGTGGGCCACCACCAGGGCCTGCATACAGATGGTGTTTTCTTCCATCAGGTAGGCAATGCACGGGTCGGAGTTGATCACTATTTCATAGGCCAGCCCCATCTGGCCACGGGTGTAGGACTTCTCCGTGCTGAGGAAGTGCTTGCCGTAGGACCAATGGTGGTAGCCCAGGGGCATGCCCACCGAGGCATACGCATCCATCATTTGCTCGGCGGTGATCACTTCGATCTGGTTGGGATAGGTATCCAGGGCATATCCGGCCGCAATACGGCTGATTTCCCGGTCATAGGCCTGGATCAGTTCGAAGGTCCATTCGGACCCCGTGGAAATGGGTTGGCGCTTATGCTCTTTGGCGGTCATGTCACTAACCTGCGCTGGAAGAGTTCACGGAAGACCGGATAGATATCGCCGGCCGAGACCAGTTGTTGCTGGGCGAAGGTGTCGGCGAAGGCTTCACCGATGCGCTCGTATTCAAACCACAGGGCCTGGTGCTCGCGGGGGGTAATCTCCACATAAGTGTAGTACTGCACGAACGGCATGATCTGGTTGATCAGGATGTCGCGGCAGATGGGCGAGTCGTCGTTCCAGTTGTCGCCATCGGAAGCCTGGGCCGCGTAGATGTTCCATTCGTTGGCCGGATAACGCTCGGCCATGATTTCCTGCATCAGTTTCAGCGCGCTGGACACGATGGTGCCGCCGGTCTCCCTCGAATAGAAAAACTCTTCTTCGTCGACCTCGCGGGCACTGGTGTGATGGCGGATAAACACCACGTCGATCTTGTCGTAGTTACGCTTGAGAAACAGGTACAGCAGGATAAAGAAGCGCTTGGCGATGTCCTTGGTCGCCTGGGTCATGGAGCCGGAAACGTCCATCAGGCAGAACATCACTGCCTTGGAGCTGGGGTTGGGTTGCTTGACCAGCAGGTTGTATTTCAAGTCGAAGGTGTCGAGAAACGGCACGCGGTGAATGCGCGCACTGAGTTTCTCGATTTCTGCTTCGATTTCCTGGATATCGCCGAAATTGTCTGGCTCTTCGCGCTTCAATCGCGCCAGTTCTTCCTTGGCCTCCTTGAGTTTGGCGCGGCTGCTGCCAGATAGGGCGATACGCCGGGCATGGGCTGAACGCAGGGTACGGATGATATTGATGCGCGAGGGGTTGCCCTCGTTGCTGATGCCGGCGCGTACGGTCTTGAAGGTGTCGGTGCCGGTCAGGTTGCGTTTGACCAGGTTGGGCAGCTCCAGGTCCTCGAACATGAATTCGAGGAACTCCTCCTGGGTAATCTGGAATACGAACTCATCCATGCCTTCGCCGGAGTTGCCGGCCTTGCCTGGGCCTTTGCCGCCGCCACCGCCTTGAGGACGCTGGATGTGTTCGCCGGAGGTGAATTCCTTGTTTCCCGGATGAACCACGGTCTGTTTGCCGCCGCGGCCGTGATGTAGCACCGGTTCATCGATATCCCGTCCGGGAATGCTGATCTGCTCGCCGTGCTCCATATCGGTAATGGAGCGGCGACTCACCGCCTCTTCGACGGCCTTTTTGATGTGGTCACGGTAACGCCGCAGGAAACGCTGGCGGTTTACCGTGCTCTTGTTCTTGCCATTGAGGCGTCGGTCGATCACATAGCTCATAGGGAGCCCTCCGGGCAGCTTCACGTTACAAGCTTCAAGCCGCGAGCTGGAAGCTTAGAGACAAGCGGTCAGCTGCCAGGCCAGAGGCCCGGCAGCGCACGCCTGTCGCTGCCTTACTGCGATTTGCGAACCCGCAGGTACCACTCGGAGAGCAGCCGTACCTGTTTGTCGGTGTAGCCGCGCTCGACCATTCGTGTGACGAAGTCGTTGTGTTTTTGCTGATCCTCCTTGCTGGCCTTGGCGTTGAAGCTGATGACCGGCAGCAGATCCTCGGTGTTGGAGAACATTTTCTTCTCGATGACCACCCGCAGCTTCTCGTAGCTGAGCCAGGTAGGGTTCTTGCCATTGTTGTTGGCCCGGGCGCGCAACACGAAGTTGACGATTTCGTTGCGGAAATCCTTCGGATTGCTGATGCCGGCCGGTTTCTCGATCTTCTCCAGTTCTTCGTTGAGGGCTACGCGATTGAGGATCTCGCCGGTTTCCGGGTCGCGGTATTCCTGGTCCTGGATCCAGAAGTCTGCGTACAGCACATAGCGGTCGAAGATGTTCTGGCCGTATTCGCTGTAGGACTCCAGGTAGGCGGTCTGGATTTCCTTGCCGATGAACTCGATATAGCGCGGCGCCAGGTACTCCTTGAGGAAACGCAGGTAGCGCTCGCGGGTTTCAGCCTGGAACTGCTCTTGTTCGATCTGTTGCTCCAGGACATAGAGCAGGTGCACCGGGTTGGCGGCGATCTCGTGGGGGTCGAAGTTGAAGACCTTGGACAGGATCTTGAAGGCGAAGCGCGTCGACAGCCCGTTCATGCCCTCATCGACGCCTGCCGTGTCGCGGTATTCCTGGATCGACTTGGCCTTGGGATCGGTGTCCTTGAGGTTTTCCCCGTCGTAGACGCGCATTTTCGAATAGATATTCGAGTTTTCCGGCTCCTTGAGGCGCGACAGCACGGTGAACTGGGCGAGCATCTTCAGGGTGTCGGGTGCGCAATGGGCCTTGGCCAGGGAGCTGTTGAACAGCAGCTTGTCGTAGATCTTGATTTCATCGCTGACCCGCAGGCAGTACGGCACCTTGACGATATAGATCCGGTCGATGAAGGCTTCGTTGTTCTTGTTATTGCGGAAGGTGTGCCATTCCGATTCGTTGGAGTGGGCCAGCAGGATGCCGGTAAACGGAATCGCGCCCAGGCCTTCTGTACTGTTGTAGTTGCCTTCCTGGGTCGCGGTGAGCAGTGGGTGCAGCACCTTGATCGGCGCCTTGAACATCTCCACGAACTCCATCAGGCCCTGGTTGGCCCGGCACAGTGCGCCCGAGTAGCTATAGGCGTCCGCGTCGTTCTGCGGGAACTCCTCCAGCTTGCGAATATCGACCTTGCCCACCAGCGCCGAAATATCCTGGTTGTTCTCATCCCCCGGTTCGGTCTTGGCGACGCCGATCTGGTTGAGAATAGATGGATAGAGCTTCACCACCCGGAACTGGCTGATATCACCGCCGAACTCGGCCAGGCGCTTGGTGGCCCAGGGCGACATGATGGTGTTGAGATAGCGCCGTGGAATGCCGAAGTCTTCTTCGAGGATCGCGCCATCTTCCGTGGCGTTGAACAGGCCCAGGGGCGACTCGAATACCGGGGAACCCTTGATCGCGTAGAAAGGCACCTTTTCGATCAGTTGCTTGAGTTTTTCGGCCAGGGAGGATTTACCGCCGCCCACAGGGCCGAGCAGGTAGAGGATCTGTTTCTTCTCTTCCAGGCCCTGGGCGGCATGGCGGAAGTAGGAGACGATCTGGTCGATGCATTCTTCCATGCCATGGAAGTCTTCAAAGGCCGGGTAGCGGCGGATGACCTTGTTGGAGAATATTCGCGATAGTCGCGAATTATTGGAGGTGTCTACCAGCTCCGGCTCACCAATCGCCAGTAGCAGGCGCTCGGCGGCAGACGCGTAGGTACTGCGGTCCTTTTTGCACAGCTCGAGATACTCTTGCAGCGTGAGCTCTTCCTGCTGTGTGGACTCGAAGCGTTGTTGGAAGTGGCTAAAAATACTCATGACGTCGTCACCTCGCTCGATACGTGGAGCCGACGCCGGATCAATCAGTCGATGCTGGCAGCCAGTGGCGCTTGCCGTGGCCATTTCCCCCCAGAACACCCTGAAACGCTACCGATGACCCGCACGCCGGTGTACCGGCTCTCCCCTGTTTTGGATGGCCTGCGCTTAATGATAGTTGGGAATCCGGGAGGTCAAGGCGAGATGCCTAATTAGTTTGGGCGCACCGTTCGTCAGAAACGGCGCGAGCCCAAGCGTCACGCGGGGTAGCGGGGTTTAAAAAAATTATTGCGAATCGCCTGTGGCAATTTCCGCAGGATACGTCGTACGCCACAGCTCAAAGCCGCCGTCCAGGCTGTAGACATCGGAGAAGCCCTGGCTGACCAAGTAGGCCGCCGCGCTCTGGCTGGAGTTGCCGTGATAGCAGGCCACGATCACGGGTGCGTCGAGGTCGGCGGCGCGGATGAAGTCGGCGATATTGTGATTGTCCAGATGCCGTGCGCCCTTGATGTGGTTCAGGGCGTAGGTCTGGGGATCCCGGATATCCACCACTACGGCGCCTTGCTCGCGCAGGGCCTGGGCTTGTTCGGGAGGGATACGTTTGAATTCGCTCATGGCGGGCTCCTTGGGCGTGCGGCAAGCGGCGTCTAGCGCTTGGCGGCAGCGGGCAGTGTTACGGGAAGGGGAGATTCACACTGGCAGCTCAGGCGCTCGCCGGTGTCGATGTTCATCAGGGTCATGGCCCCGCCCCACACGCAACCGGTGTCGAGGGCGAATACGCCGGGTTCGTCGCAGTGACCTTCGAGGGCGGCCCAGTGCCCGAAGATGATCTTCGTGTCGCGGGTCTTGCGCTCCTTGTGGGCGAACCAGGGTTTGTAGCCGGGCAAGGCGGTGTCGGCGCCTTCCTTGCTCTTGAGGTCGAGTTTGCCTTCGGCGGTGCAGAAGCGCATGCGCGTGAAGTAGTTGGTAATGACCCGCAGGCGGGCGACGCCGGTCAGATCGTTATCCCACTTCACTGGCTCATTGCCGTACATGCCGTCCAGATAAGTGGCGAACAGGGTGTCATCGGCCAGGACGGTTTCGACCTCGGCGGCACACTTGAGGGCCTTTTTCAGGGTCCACTGCGGCGCAATGCCAGCATGTACCAAGGCGGTATTGCGCCCCTCGTCGTAGTGCAAGAGCGGTTGTCGGCGCAGCCAGTCGAGCAATTCGGCGCGATCCGGGGCTTCGAGGATTTCCCGCAGGGTGTCGCCTTTTTTCAGACGCTCGATGTTATTGCCGGCCGCCAGCAGATGCAGGTCGTGGTTGCCCAGCACGCAGACCAGGGAGTCGCGCAGGCCATAAAGAAAGCGCAGGGTCTCCAGGGATTGCGGGCCGCGGTTGACCAGGTCACCCACCAGCCACAGGCGATCCTTGGCCGGGTCGAAGGCTACGCGATCAAGCAGGCATTTGAGCGGCTCCAGGCAGCCTTGCAGGTCGCCGACAGCATAGGTTGCCATCAGTGCAGGGCTCCGGGCACCGCCAGGCGGAAGGGAGCAATGATGGCGTCGAAGTGTTTGCCGTCTTCGGCAAGCATCTGGTAGCTGCCTTGCATCGTGCCGACCTTGGAGGTCATCACGGTGCCGCTGCTGTAGGTATGGCTGGCGCCGCTGTCGATCAGGGGCTGTTGGCCGATGACGCCGGCACCGCGCACTTCCTCGACATGGCCGTCACCGTCGGTGATCACCCAGTGACGCGACAGCAGCTTGGCGGGCACTTGGCCGTTGTTCTTCACCGTGACGGTGTACGCAAAGGCAAAGCGGTTCTGTTCGGGTTGGGATTGTTCCGCCAGGAAGCGGGTGACGACGCTGACGTCGATCTGATAGCGAGGATCGGACATGCAAGAGGCCTTAAGAGCAAAAGCGGAGGACAGCAGATGCGGATCAGTCTAGGCCATGAGGTGGGCACTAGGCCAGACATGCTGTATGACCTGATGTCCACCCTTGTAGGAACCGGCTTGCCGGCGATGGGTCAGTCGGCAGCGGGTGCAGGCTGAATCGCTAGCTGGTCCGCCAGGCGTACAAACGCGGCGAGGTCCAACTGCTCCGGGCGCAGGCTGCCGTCGACACCGGCGGCTTCGATCTCGGCGTTGCTCAGCAATGCCTTGAGTGTATTGCGCAGGGTCTTGCGACGCTGGTTGAAGGCTTCGCGTACCACTCGTTCCAGCAGGCGATGATCCTTGGCCGGGTGCGGAAGAACCGCGTGTGGCACCAGGCGCACAATGGCCGAGTCAACTTTTGGCGGCGGGTTGAACGCGCCCGGACCCACATTGAACAGGTGCTCGACCCGGCAGTGGTACTGGACCATGATCGACAGGCGACCCCAATCGCCGCCGCCAGGGCCGGCCGCCAGGCGCTCGACCACTTCCTTCTGCAACATGAAATGCATGTCGCGGATGATCCCTGCGTTGTTCAGCAGGTGAAAGATCAGCGGCGTGGAGATGTTGTAAGGCAGGTTGCCAACCACACGCAGGCTGTTGGGCGCGGCATTGAGACTGGTGAAGTCGAACTTCAGCGCATCGCCCTGGTGCAGGTTGAAGTTGGGCATGCCGGCGAATTGCTGGTTGAGGATCGGGATCAGGTCCTTGTCCAACTCAACCACATCCAGTTGGCCACCGCTATTGAGCAGGCCCTGGGTCAGCGCGCCCTGGCCCGGGCCGATTTCCAGCAGGCGGTCTTCGGGCTTGGCATGGATGGAGCGCAGGATGCGGTCGATAACGCCGGCATCGTGCAGGAAGTTTTGCCCGAAGCGCTTGCGCGCCCGGTGTTGGTAATGCTCGGTCATATACGGGTCTCGGCCATCTGATAGGCGGTTTCCAGGGCCACGTGCAGGCTGCCGGTATCGATCTTGCCGCTGCCCGCCAGGTCCAGGGCGGTGCCATGGTCGACGGAGGTGCGGATGATCGGCAGGCCCAGGGTCACGTTGACTGCGGCGCCGAAACCTTTGTATTTCAGCACGGGCAGCCCCTGGTCATGGTACATCGCCAGCACTGCATCGCAGTGCTCCAGATATTTGGGGGTAAACAGAGTGTCGGCGGGCAATGGGCCACGCAGGTCCATGCCTTCTTGGCGCAGACGCTCTAGTGTGGGTTCGATGATGTCGATTTCTTCATGGCCCAGGTGGCCGCCTTCACCCGCGTGGGGGTTGAGGCCGCACACGAGGATTCGCGGCTGGGCGATGCCGAATTTCTGTTGCAGGTCAGCGTGCAGGATGCGCGTGACGCGTTCCAGGCGCTCTGGCGTGATGGCATCGGCAATCTGGCGCAAGGGCAGGTGAGTGGTCACCAGTGCCACGCGCAGGCCACGGGTTGCCAGCATCATCACCACCTGTTCGGTGTGGGTCAGCTCGGCAAGGAACTCGGTATGGCCGGAAAAGGCGATACCGGCTTCGTTGATCACGCCTTTATGCACCGGCGCCGTGATCATCCCGGCGAAGTCACCGTCGATGCAGCCTTGTCCGGCGCGGGTCAGGGTCTCCAGGACGAAGGCGGCGTTGGCCTTGTCCAGCTGCCCGGCGACTACCTTGGCATGCAGCGGGGTGTCCCACACGTACAGGCTGCCCGCGGGGGCCGGTTGGTCGGGCCAGTTGCCCGGCGAAACGGGCAACAAGTCGACAGCCACGCCCAGTTGCGCGGCCCGCTCAAGGAGCAGGTCACGGCTGGTAATGGCAATCAGGGGATGAGGCTGGGCTTGCGCGGCGAGCAGCAGGCACAGGTCTGGACCTATGCCGGCCGGCTCGCCGGGTGTCAACGCGAAACGCTGGGGTTTCACTGGGCTGCCTGGTCGGTGCCTGTTGTGTCGGCGCCAGGGAGCTTGTTTTCCACGTAGGCTTCGTCACGGATCTGACGCAGCCAGGTTTGCAGCTCTTCGTCGTATTTGCGGTTACGCAGTACGGTCAGTGCTTGCTGCTCACGGGCCTGGGTGGTGTTGTCGGTGGCGCGGCGGCCAAGGACTTCCAGGACGTGCCAGCCATATTGGGTCTTGAACGGCTTGGACAGCACGCCTTGCGGCGTATCGTTCATGACTTGCTGGAACTCGGGCACCAGGGCTCGTGGGTCGATCCAGCTCAGGTCGCCGCCGTTGAGGGCAGAACCCGGGTCTTCCGAGAAGCTTTTGGCCAGGGTGGCGAAGTCTTCACCGCCTTCGATGCGCTCATAGATCTTTTGCGCCAGCTCCTTGGTTTGAGCCTCGGTGCGGATTTCACTTGGCTTGACCAGGATGTGACGGACATGCACTTCGTCCTTCAACGAAGCCTCACCGCCGCGACGCTCCAGCAACTTCAGAATGATGAAGCCGCCAGGGGTGCGCGCAGGTTGGGTGATGCCGCCCACTTCCATGGCGCTCAACTCGCGGTCAAACGGTGGTGGCAGTTGAGCGGCTTTACGCCAGCCCATATCACCGCCTTCGAGGGCGTTGTCGCTGCCGGACTGGGCAATGGCCATCTGCGCAAAGTCAGCACCGGCCTTGAGACGGTCATAGATCGCCTGGGTCTTGGCCGCTGCGGCGTTGAGCTGCTCGGCGTTGGCGCTGTCTGGCGTCGGGATCAGGATATTGGCCAGGTGCAGTTCTTCGGAGAGCTGCATCTTGCCCAGGTCCGAGGCCAGGAAGTTCTTCACTTCCTGCTCTGATACCTGCACGCGTTCGGCCACACGGCGCTGGCGCACACGGCTGATGATCATTTCGCGGCGGATCTGGTCACGGGCGTCCTCATAGGACAAACCGTCATGGGCCAGGGCCGCGCGGAACTGATCAATGCTCATGTTGTTACGTTGAGCGATGGTGCCGACGGCCTGGTTCAGCTCTTCGTCGGTGATACGGATGCCGGAACGGTCGCCAATCTGCAATTGCAGGTTTTCGACGATCAGGCGTTCCAGCACCTGCTGGTCCAGGACGCTGGTCGGTGGCACGCCACCGCCACGCTTGGCGATGGTTTGCTGAACTTCCTTGACCCGTTGGTCGAGTTGGCTCTGCATGATCACGTCGTTATCGACGATGGCCACTACCTTGTCCAACGGTTGCACTGCAGCGTGTGCCGCTGCAGTACCCAGGAACAGCGCGCCCAGCATCAGCGGGCGCAGACAATCAGAAAGCTTGATCTTCACGTTCACGATAACCTTGGATGCCTTTGTCGAGGAAGCTCTCTACCTTGGCGCCAGTCAGGCCGCCGAGTCCTTTGAGGACGATTTGGAGGAAGAGCCCGTGGTCGCCTTTTTCGTTCTGCGGGGCGATCTGGGTGTATTCGTCGTTGGAAACCCAATAACGGTTGATCACGCGCAGTTTCCAGCAGCAGTTGTCGTACTCGAAACCACCAAAGGCTTCCAGGGTACGGTTGCGTGCGTAGTCATACTGCCAGCGGGTGATCAGGTTCCACTGCGGAACGATCGGCCACATCATCGAGAAGTCGTGTTGCTGGATTTTGTAGTAATCCTTCTCGAAACCTGGCTGCCCTTCGGTGCCGTAATCGCCGCCAAACTGCCATTTGCCGGTCAGCTGGTTGTAGACGACCTGGTCGTTGCGATAGCGGTAGCCAACGTTGATAACCTTGTTCGGGTTGTCTTCTGGCTGATAGTGGAACATCGCGCTGCCGGAACGAGGAGTGTGGTTTTCAGTGTCCCAGTTGTAGTCGGCAGTAGCGCGCCAGTCGCGGTTGAAGCGGAACTCGTAGTCCAGGGCAATTGGCGAGACGTCCGACTGCGAGTCGGCACGGTCGGCGGCTACGATGCCAGGCAGTTGAACCTCGCGGTCCTTGAAGTACAGCGCCTGGCCGATGGCCACACGCTGGCGCTCAAAGCCGTTTTCTTCGATCCAGCGGCTGGTCACGCCCAGGGACAGCTTGTTTTCGTCGCCGATCCGGTCAGTGCCCGAGAAACGGTTGTCGCGGAACAGCGAGTTGTAGTTGAACGTGGTTTCGCTGCTATCGAATACCGGGATATCGGACTGGTCTTTCTCTGGAACATAGAGATAGAACAGGCGCGGTTCCAGGGTTTGAGTGTAATCCTTGCCGAACCACTGGGTGCTGCGGTCGAAAAATAGCCCGCTATCGACACTGGCGATTGGAATGGAGCGATCTTGCGAGCTCTTGAATTTCTGGCCCGCGTCAATCATTTGCTGTTTGCCGGCGCCGTCGAGATCAAGATCGTATTTGGTGTAGGCGTACTTGAGCTTTGGCGTGATGAAACCGTAACTCGAGGTCATCGGCAACGATACGCTTGGTGCTGCGTTCAAGCGCGTGCCGTTTGCACGGGTCAGGCCTCTCACGTAGGTGTCCAGACGGGGTTCGCCGTTGGGGAGCGGGCCTCCATCTTTATTGAAGATATTGCCAGTCCTCAAATCCCGATCAAACCGGACAGCCTCGGCGTCATAAGCAAAGTACAGCCCACCAGGACGGTAAGGCAGTGCACCATTGATGGTTAACTGCGGCAACCGGTTGTACGGAGTGATCTGGGAGATCGTCGCCAGCTCGTAGGCTTGCAAATTCAACTGAGCGGTATAGGTATCGCCGCGATAGCTGGCAGCACCTTGCTGGTTGACGAACTCACGAGACTCAACGCCAATCTGATTGGACTTCAGATCCTGGAAGTAGAACGGATCGCTGATCTTGGTGTAGTCGATCTGAGTCAACAGCCGCGAATCCAACCCACCCTTATGCTGCCAATTGAGCATATAGCGGGTTTTGTTGTAGTCGCTCTGTTTCTTCCGCTCGTCGCTGTCATCGTTCAGGTACGCGCCGCCGAACTGACCTTCGCTGGACTTGGTGAGGTAGCGGAATTCGCCTTCCATCAACATGCCGCGCTTGGTCATGTATTGCGGGTACAGCGTGGCATCGTAGTTCGGCGCCAGGTTGAAGTAGTACGGTGTCACCAGCGTAAAGCCACTTTCCCCACCCGAGCTGAAGCTCGGCGGCAGGAAGCCGGACTGACGACGATCGTCAATCGGGAAGTAGATGTACGGGGTGTACAGGATCGGGATGTTCTTGACCCGCAACGTCGCGTTGGTCGCCGTACCGAAGCCGGTGGCCGGGTTCAACGTGATGTTGTTGCCGCGCAGTTGCCAGGCGTTGCTGTCCGGCTCGCAGGTGGTGTAGGTACCATCCTTGAGGCGGATGATCGCGTTTTCGGCACGCTTGGCGTACAGCGCGTTACCGCGGATGCGCGATTTGTGCATCACGTATTCGGCGTTGTCGATCTGGGCCGCACCCGTGTCCAGCTGGACCTGGGCGTGGTCGCCGACGATCAGCGCGCCATTGTCGCGCAGACGCACCTTGCCGTTCAGCTCGCCACGGTTCTCGGCCTGGTACAGGCTGGCCTCGTCGGCCTCGACCTGCATGCTGCCCTGGCGCATGACCACGTCACCGGCCAGGGTCGCGACTTGGGTTTCCTGCTCGTAACGAGAGGCCTTGGCACCGATGAAGGTCGGCGCGTCGCTCTTGTCCGTCTTGTCGTTCATGCCAGGACGGATCGGCTCGATGTACGCACCGGCGCAATAAGGACCGGTTTCGGCCAGTTGCGCGGCGGTGAGTTTCTCGCGAGGGACCCAGTCCAGGTGGCTGTAGTCGGCGCTACGCGAGCGCAGGCCACGGCCCTTGGATTCGGTGACCAGCTTGGTCTGCGGCACGGCTTCGGCACCGCCAGCTTCGCCTTGCGGCGTGCCGTTGGCCGAGCTGACGGCACTGCCGTCATGCACCGGACGCGGTGGCAAAGGGGCTGCGCTGGCTTTTGGCGCGCAATCCCAGGCACCCGAAGCAGAGACTGAGCAGTCATACTGTTCCGCGGCGACCACGAATGAGGTGGCGAAAGGTTGCATGGCCAGCAGACTGCCGGTTACCAGCAACGGAAATTTTCTACGAAACGCGGGGGATTTCAATGCCATCTTATTAGTCCGGGCTTCCTGCGTGCCATCTGCCCGCGGTGTGGGCCGCACGCCTCTCGATGGTCTGAAAAAGATGCGTGATAATAAAGCATGACCCGCTTGACGGCTAGCGCCGTCGGAGACCCTTGTAATGCCCGACCAAGATCTACGTTTGCAACACCTGAAAGTGTGGCTCGATCAGCAGTTACCCGAGCTTTTCCTTGCCCAGGGATGGGGCCCCGTACCCCCGGCTACATTGACTGCGGCCAGCAGCGACGCGAGTTTCAGACGGTACTTCCGTTGGGAGGGCGCAGGTCGCACATTTGTCGTGATGGACGCTCCGCCCCCCCAGGAAAACTGCAAACCTTTCGTCGATATCGCGCGAATGTTGGCTAAATCAGGAATAAATGTTCCACAAATTTTTGCTGAGGATCTGTCCCAAGGCTTTCTTTTGCTCAATGACCTGGGCAAAAACACCTACCTGGATGTGATTGACGGGGAAAATGCCGACCAATTGTTTGCCGAGGCCATCGACGCGCTGCTGGCGTTCCAGCAATTGCCGATGGACGCCGGCTTGCCCAGCTACGACGTGCCGTTGTTGCGCCGGGAGCTGGAGTTGTTCCCCGAGTGGTACGTGCGCCGGCACCTGGGCATCGAGTTCGATGCGCAGCAGTCGGCCCTATGGCAGCGGGTCAGCCAGTTGTTGATCGACAGCGCCCTGGCCCAGCCCAAGGTCCTGGTGCACCGCGACTACATGCCGCGCAACCTGATGATCAGCGAACCGAACCCTGGCGTGCTGGACTTCCAGGACGCGGTCTACGGCCCCGTGACCTACGACATCACCTGCCTGTTCAAGGACGCCTTCCTCAGTTGGCCCCAGGCACGGGTGCGCGAATGGCAGCGCGGCTATTGGCAGCGTGCTGGCCAATTGGGCATTCCGGTACAGGCGGATTTTGAAGACTTCCTGCGTGCCAGCGACTTGATGGGGGTGCAGCGGCACCTCAAGGTCATCGGTATCTTCGCGCGTATCTGCCACCGTGATGGCAAGCCGCGCTACCTGGCGGACGTGCCGCGCTTCTTTGCCTATATAGAAGCGGTGCTGGCCGATCGGCCGGAACTGGCCGACCTTGGCGAGTTGCTGTCGAGCCTGCGCCAACCGGCCGAGGCCCACGTATGAAGGCCATGATCCTGGCGGCCGGCAAGGGCGAGCGGATGCGTCCGCTTACCTTGCACACTCCCAAACCACTGGTCCAGGCCGGTGGCAAGCGCCTGATTGAGTACCACCTGGAGGCGCTGGCGAAAGCGGGGTTCACCGAGATCGTCATCAACCATGCCTGGCTGGGCCAGCAAATCGAGCATTACCTGGGGGACGGCGCGCAGTACGGCGTGCGCATCCAGTATTCGCCCGAAGGCGAGCCGCTGGAGACCGGTGGCGGGATTTTCCAGGCCTTGCCCCTGCTGGGAGACGAGCCGTTCCTGGTGGTCAATGGCGATATCTGGACCGACTACGACTTTGCCCGCCTCAAGCAGCCCTTGAGCGGCCTGGCGCACCTGGTGATGGTCGACAACCCGGCCCATCACCCCAGTGGTGGCGATTTCTATATCAAGGACGGTTTGCTTCATGATGCAGCGCCCGATGCCGATAACCTGACCTTCAGTGGCATTTCGCTGCTGCATCCCAAGCTGTTTGCGGGTTGCAGCGCCGGTGCCTTCAAGCTGGCGCCCTTGTTGCGCGCAGCGATGGCTCAAGGCTTGGTCTCGGGGGAACACATGGATGGACGCTGGATTGACGTCGGTACGCTGGAGCGCCTGGCGCAGGTAGAAAACCTGCTGACCGTGGGCCAGTAAGATGCTGTGGCCAGGGACTTTGATCGGCGCCGGGGCGGGGTTTGCCATCGCCAGTATTCCGGGGGCCATGCTGGGTGCGCTATTGGGCCAGGCGCTGGATCGACGCCTGCAATTGCGCAGTTGGGCGCAACTGCGCGAGCGCCTGGGCGGCCGTCCGGCGCTGCGTAACGACGAACTGCTGTTTGTGTTGCTGGGCCGTTTGGCCAAGAGCAACGGGCGGGTGGTCGACGGGCATATCCAGCAGGCGCGGGTGGAGATGCGCGCGCTGGATATGACCGAGCCGGCCCAGCGCCGGGCGATTGCGGCGTTCAATCGGGGCAAGTCGGGGACCGATCGGGTGCGCAGTTACCTGCGCGTGCTCAAGTCCCAGCCCCATGCCGCAGAAGGCGTGCTGCGTGCCTGCTGGCGCATGGTCTGGGCCGACGGCAAGGCCAGCCTCGCCGAGCGCGACCTGATCGACCTCTGGGGCAAGTGGCTGGGGTGGACGCCGCAACAGATCCAGGCCCTGGCCCACGACTACGAGCCGGAGCGCAAGCCCCTGGCCACTCGTGGTGGCACCTACCAGGAAGCCCTGCGGATTCTAGGGGTGACTGCCACGACAGAGCCGGCTGTGATCAAGCGTGCCTACCGACGACTGCTCAGTCGCCATCATCCGGACAAGATCGCCGGCAGCGGCGCCAGCCCCTCGCAGGTACGCGAGGCTACGGAGCGTACGCGCGAGCTGCATAGCGCCTACACGGTGATCCGTGAGCAGCGGGATTTCCGCTGACCTTACAGGAGCCGGCTTGGCGGCGAGGGGAGGTGGGTCAAGTCCCGCTGCCTTGCGGGCTCAACCAGCCGCGAATACGCCGGTACAACTGTTCCTGGGCCGCTGAACTATTGCCGGGGATAGTCTTCAACGACACCTGCTTATAGTTGTCATTTTTCAGTCGTTTGCTCGCCTGGCTGCGTTCCAGCGCCATTTTGCTGGCCTGGGCATTGTCCTGGTAGAAGACATCGGCCGTTGCCAGCTTCAAGGTCGGCGCCAGCTGTTGTAGGTTCGGTTGGCGGCCTATCGGCGTTTGCGCCGCGACCATAATGAATTTCTGCACCTGCGCGGGTTGTTTTTCGCTCAGGTAGCGCGCTGCCCACCAGGCCCCGGTGCCGTGGCCCAGCAGCACTACGCTGCGGGCGTTCTGGGTCTGGGCATAGGCGACGGCGGCATCGATGCGGGCGAAGATCCGGGTCGCGTCGGTCTTGTCCTGCTCATCCGCGCCGGGGACCAGGGCCGGGTCGGTGCCTTCGGCTTCGGCGCTGGCGGCCTGTTCGATCGGCTTGGGCGCGGCGGTGCTGGCATCCTTGCTGCTGGTGTCGACGGCCGAGTCGGGGGCCTGGATGATTCGGGGCGCCAGGGTGTCCAGGCTCTGGTCCGGCAATGACAGACTCAGGCTGCCCCACTCGGCATCTGGCAGCTTCTGGCGCAAAGGCCCGACGGCTTGCGGCCAGTCAGCGGTTTCCCCGGCGCCGGGGACGATAATCACCACGCCTTGCGGCTCGGCGCTGTTGGCCGGCTTCCACAGAGCCAGGAATGACTCGTCGCCAGCCTGCAATTGCTGCTGTTCCTGGGGCGGCAGTTGTCGCTCCAGGGCGCTGGCTTCCTCCTGGCTGCGTTCGAGCAGAGGCTGGCGTTGCGGTGGCTTTTCGGCGGCAGCCGGCGCGGTGTCAGCCGCCTGCACGCAAAAGGTGCTGGTAAACAGGAGCGACAGGCACAATGCTGGCAGTGTCGAACGGTGAAGCAGGGGCATAGTGCAATTCCGGCCAGAAGTGATCCCGGCAGCCTAATGGGTTGGATGTGAGATGTGAATGATGATTTTTCGCTGTCTGCTGGTTATCGGCTATCTGTGCTTTCCCTTGATGGCAAGTGCTGCGCCCGCGTCCGTGGTGGCGCCGGCGGTGCTCACCCCCCAGCAGCGCGAGTGGCTGGCGCAGCACCCGCAACTGCGGGTCGGCGTGGTGTTGCAGGCGCCTTACGCGCAATACGACCGACGCCTGCAGCGGTTGTCCGGGGCCAATGTCGAGCTGATGCAGGCATTGGCCAAGGCGTTGAACATCGAGCTGAGCTGGCGCAACTTCCCCACGCAAGAACAGTTGGAGGACGCCTTGCGCGAGGACGCGGTCGACCTCGCGCCGGGCCTGCTGCAAACCCCGGCTGGCCTGCGCCTGTGGTTGTTTTCTGACCCGTATATGCGCGTGCCCCAGCACATCGTCGGCATTCGTGACGGCAGCGGCGCGGTGGACCTGGAAAAACTCGACGAACACTCAAGGGTCGCCGTGCGCATGCCCAGCGCCGTGGCTGATTACCTGCGCAGCAATTACCCCAACCTGAACCTGCAAGGCGTGCCCCTGGAGCGCCAGGCCCTGCAATTGTTGGTCAGCCAGCAGGCGCGCTATGCCGTGATCGATGAGGCGCAGTTGAGCCGGCTGTCGGTCGAGCCAGAGTTCGCCAGCCTGGCGGTGGTGGGTGATATTGGCTTGCCGCAATTGCTGCGGGTGGCCACCCGGCGTGACTGGCCGGCCTTGGCGGACATTGTCGAGAGCGGCCTGCGGGCCATTCCCGCCCGTGAGCTGGAGCAATTGCACGCCCGTTGGCTGCAAGCCAAATACCCACGGCTGTCGGAATCACCGGGGTTCTGGCAAAACCTCAGCCTGTTGCTGGGCCTGTTGTTGCTCGCGTGCCTGGCGGTTGCTGTGTGGCAGCGTCGGCAAAAACATGCCCTGGAGCACCAGTTGCTGGCCGCGCGCGAGGAAAGCGCTGCCCGTGCCGCAGGCGCCGAAGCGTTGCGCCTGACCCAGTTTTCCATCGATCAAAGCACCGTCGGCATCCTCTGGGTCAATTGGGACAGCCATGTGCGCTACGCCAACGTCGCCGCCGAAGCGATGCTCGGCTACGGCCCGGGCGCGTTGATCGAACGCCCGTTGATCGAGTTCGAACCCAATTTGAGCATGGACCGCTGGCTGAACCTGTGGAAACGCGCCCGGGCCAGTGAAGACGGGCCGCAGAGCTTTGCCACCCAGTGCCTGCGCGCGGATGGCAGCCTGTTGCCCACGGATGTGTCCCTGAGTTTTCTGCGCTTTGCCGGTGGCGAATACCTGGTGGTGTACCTCAACGACGTTACCGAGCGCCGCCGGGCCTTGGCCGCGTTGCAGGAAAGTGAAGCGCGCCTGCAAGGCATCGCCGCCAATGTGCCAGGGTTGGTGTTTCGCCTGGAGCGCCTGCCGTTGAGCGCTGCCATCGATTTTGCCTACATCAGCGAAGGCAGCGAGCGCCTGGTGGGTTATTCGCCGTCCGTGCTCAGCCACCGCGATGTGGGGCTGCGTAGCCTGGTACACCCGGATGATCGCGCCAGTTATCACCAGACCCAGGACCAGGCCATCGACACCGAGAGCAACTGGTCGTGGCAGGGCCGCATCCTCACTCGGCAAGGCGAGCAGCGCTGGGCCGAGATCAAGGCCGTCACGCGGCGCCTGGATGATGGCGCGGTGGTCTGGGACGGGATCGTCTGGGACATCAGCGACAGCAAGCGCATCGAACTGGAACTGGACGCTTCGCGGGCGCAGCTGCGCGAGCTGTCGGCCCACCTGGAGACCGTGCGCGAGGAGGAGAAAGCGCGGATCGCCCGCGAAGTGCACGATGAGCTGGGGCAAATGCTCACGGTGCTGAAGCTGGAAACCTCCATGTGCGAGTTGGCCTACGCGCAATTGGACCCCGGCCTGCACGAGCGCCTGAACAGTATGAAGCGCCTGATCGCGCAGCTGTTTCAACTGGTCCGTGATGTGGCCACCGCGCTGCGCCCGCCGATTCTCGACGCCGGGATCGCCTCGGCCATCGAATGGCAGGCGCGGCGGTTCGAGGCGCGCACGCAGATCCCTTGCCTGGTGCAAGTGCCGGATAATCTGCCGGCATTGAGCGACGCCAAGGCCATCGGCCTGTTCCGCATCCTGCAAGAGGCGCTGACCAATGTCATGCGCCATGCCCAGGCGCATACTGTGGAGCTGACCCTGGTGGTGGAGGGCGCCAATCTGCGCCTGACCATCAGCGATGATGGCGCAGGGTTCGTCCCCGCGCCGGGACGCCCGGTGTCGTTTGGCCTGGTGGGTATGCGCGAGCGGGTGCTGATCATGGGCGGGCGGTTGACCCTCGACAGCGAGTTGGGGGAGGGCACCACCCTGAGCGTTACAGTGCCGTTGGATTCGCCATAGATCCCTTGTGGTCTTGCTCCCACATTTTGAATGTCGGCGTTTAATCGCTATAGAGAGAGGAAATTGCCGTGATCCGCGTATTGGTAGCCGAAGACCACACCATCGTCCGTGAAGGCATCAAGCAGTTGATCGGCCTGGCCAAGGACCTGCTGGTGGTGGGCGAGGCGGGGAACGGCGAGCAGTTACTGGAAGCCTTGCGCCATACACCTTGCGAGGTGGTGCTGTTGGATATTTCCATGCCTGGGGTCAACGGCCTGGAGGCGATTGCGCGGATCCGTGCGCTGAACAATCCACCGGCCATCCTGGTGTTGTCGATGCATGACGAGGCGCAAATGGCCGCCCGGGCGTTGAAGGTCGGCGCGGCAGGGTACGCCACCAAGGACAGCGATCCGGCGCTATTGCTGACGGCGATCCGCAAGGTGGCCGCGGGCGGGCGCTATATCGACCCGGACCTGGCGGACCGCATGGTGTTCGAAGTCGGCCTCACCGACACCCGGCCGTTGCATTCGCTGTTGTCCGAGCGCGAGTTCTCGGTGTTCGAGCGTTTGGCCCAGGGTGCCAACGTCAACGATATCGCCCAGCAACTGGCCCTGAGCAGCAAGACCATCAGCACCCACAAGGCGCGGTTGATGCAAAAACTCAACATTACCTCCCTGGCAGAACTGGTGAAGTACGCGATGGAGCACAAACTCCTGTAGGCGCCCGGCTTGCCGGTGGTGGCTATCTTGAGGGCGCCATCGCCGGCAAGCCGGGCTCCTACAGGGAGGCGTATCTATTTGCGACACCCCGGCAGCACCCCGCAGCCCATGCCTGCGGCTTGTCGCGTCCTCCTGGCCGCCCAACTGTCCCATGCCCGCCATCCGTGTAGGGCAATCCCTACCCTCAACCTTCCACCCTGCTGATGCCAATCTCTCCTGCGCCCCGATTTCCGGGGGCTTGCGCCTGGACTACGCTAGCTCCACAGCAGTCCAAAACACAAAGGTGCGGGTATGAGCGAGGTGGATTCAAATGATGTGCTGGTCAGCTTTCGTGGTGTGCAAAAGAGCTACGACGGCGAGAACCTGATCGTCAAAGACCTCAACCTGGACATTCGCAAAGGCGAGTTCCTCACCCTGCTGGGGCCGTCCGGCTCGGGCAAGACCACCAGCCTGATGATGCTGGCGGGCTTTGAAACGCCGACCGCCGGGGAAATCCTCCTGGCCGGGCGCTCCATCAATAACGTGCCGCCGCACAAGCGCGACATTGGCATGGTGTTCCAGAACTATGCGCTGTTCCCGCACATGACCGTGGCCGAGAACCTGGCGTTCCCCCTGACCGTACGCGGCTTGAGCAAGACCGATGTCAGCGAGCGGGTCAAGCGCGTGCTGAGCATGGTCCAGCTCGACGCCTTCGCCCAGCGCTACCCGGCGCAGCTCTCCGGCGGCCAGCAACAACGGGTGGCCCTGGCTCGCGCACTGGTGTTCGAGCCGCAGTTGGTGCTGATGGACGAACCCCTCGGCGCCCTCGATAAACAGCTGCGTGAACACATGCAGATGGAGATCAAGCACCTGCACCAGCGCCTCGGCGTGACGGTGGTCTACGTGACCCACGACCAGGGTGAAGCCCTGACCATGTCCGACCGGGTGGCGGTGTTCCACCAGGGCGAGATCCAGCAGATCGCACCGCCGCGCACCTTGTATGAAGAGCCGAAAAACACCTTCGTCGCCAACTTCATCGGCGAGAACAACCGCCTTAACGGCCGCCTGCACAGCCACACCGGCGAGCGCTGCGTGGTCGAGCTGGCGCGGGGCGAGAAGGTCGAGGCGCTGGCGGTGAATGTCGGGCAGATCGGGGGGCCGGTGACGCTGTCGGTGCGCCCGGAGCGGGTCAGCCTCAACGGTTCCAGCGAAAGCTGCAGCAATCGCTTCTCGGGTCGGGTGGCCGAATTTATCTACCTGGGCGACCACGTACGTGTGCGCCTGGAAGTCTGCGGCAAGGCTGATTTCTTTGTGAAACAACCGATCGCCGAGCTGGACCCGGCGCTGACGGTCGGCGATGTGGTTCCGATTGGCTGGCAAGTCGAGCACGTTCGCGCACTCGACCCACTTCTAGAGGCGAACTGATCGCCCCCTTGGCTTCATCCAACCCTGCACGTGGAGAGAACAATAAATGTTGAGATCCCTGAAATTGACCGCCCTGGCCATTGGCCTGGCGGGTGCTTCACAGGTCATGGCAGGTCCTGACCTGACGGTGGTGTCGTTTGGCGGCGCGAACAAGGCGGCCCAGGTCAAGGCCTTCTATGCGCCGTGGGAAAGCGCGGGCCACGGCAAGATCATCGCCGGCGAGTACAACGGCGAGATGGCCAAGGTCAAAGCCATGGTCGACACCAAGAGCGTGTCCTGGGACCTGGTGGAAGTCGAATCGCCGGAGCTGTCCCGTGGCTGTGACGAAGACATGTTCGAGCCGCTGGACCCTGCACTGTTTGGCAACACGCAAGATTACGTGAAAGGCGCGATCCAGCCCTGCGGCGTGGGTTTCTTCGTGTGGTCCACCGTGCTGGCCTACAACGCCGACAAGCTCAAGGCGCCACCAGGCGGCTGGGTGGATTTCTGGGACACCCAGAAATTCCCCGGCAAGCGTGGACTGCGCAAAGGCGCCAAATACACCCTGGAATTTGCCCTGATGGCTGACGGTGTGGCGCCCAAGGACGTGTACAAAGTGCTGGCCAGCAAAGATGGCCAAGACCGCGCCTTCAAGAAACTCGATGAGCTCAAGCCGTCGATCCAATGGTGGGAAGCCGGCGCCCAGCCGCCGCAGTACCTGGCCTCGGGTGATGTGGTGATGAGTTCGGCCTACAACGGCCGGATCGCTGCCGTGCAGAAAGAGAGCAACCTGAAAGTGGTGTGGAACGGCGGCATCTACGATTTTGATGCCTGGGCGATCCCCAAGGGCCTGGGCAAGGAACGCGCCGAGGCGGCGAAGAAATTCATCGCCTTCTCCGTCGCACCGCAACAGCAGAAAACCTATTCGGAAAACATCGCCTACGGCCCAGCCAATACCCAGGCCGTACCGTTGCTGGCCAAGGACATCCTCAAGGATATGCCGACCACCCCGGAAAACATCGCCAACCAGGTGCAGATCGATGTGAGCTTCTGGGCGGATAACGGCGAGCAGTTGGAGCAGCGCTTCAACTCCTGGGCTGCCAAGTAATAAGCCCCACCGCTAAACCCCTGTAGGAGCTGGCTTGCCTGCGATGGCATCACCTCGGTAGACCTGACACACCGAGGCGCTGTCATCGCGGGCAAGCCCGGCTCCCACAAGGGGCCTTTAACACGGGTCTCAACTGTAGATTTTCCGGAGTTTGCCATGGCCATCGCCGTTCCCTCGAACGAGGTCACCACCCCCAGCTTGAAACAGCGCCTGGCCCGTGCCGAGCGGCTTAACCGCTGGAAGGCCCAGGCCTTGATCGCGCCGCTGGTGGTGTTTTTGCTGCTGGTGTTCCTGGTGCCCATCGTTGCGTTGCTCTACAAAAGCGTCGGTAACCCGGAAGTGGTCGCCGGCTTGCCGCGTACCGTGGTGGCGGTGACCGCCTGGGATGGTCGCGGCTTGCCCGACGAGCCGGTGTATCAGGCTATCAGCGAGGACCTGGGCGAAGCCCGTAAAAACCAGACCTTGGGCGACCTGTCCAAGCGCCTGAACATGGAACTGGCGGGCTATCGCAGCCTGTTGACCAAAACTGCGCGGGCGCTGCCGTTTAGCGAAGTGCCGGCCTCTTATAAAGAAGCGCTGGAAAACCTCGACGAACGCTGGGGCGACCCCGCGTACTGGCAGGCAATCCGCCGCAACACCAGCAGCCTTACGCCTTATTACCTGCTGGCGGCCGTCGATCATCGGATCGACGACCTCGGCGAAGTCGCGCCGGCCACCCCGGACCAGGCGATCTACCTCGATATCTTCGCCCGCACCTTCTGGATGGGCCTGGTGATTACCGTGTGTTGCCTGCTGCTGGCCTATCCGCTGGCGTACTTGCTGGCCAACCTGCCGGCGCGGCAAAGCAACCTGTTGATGATCCTGGTGCTGCTGCCCTTCTGGACCTCGGTACTGGTGCGTGTCGCCGCGTGGATTGTGTTGCTGCAGTCCGGCGGCTTGATCAACGGCGCGCTGATGAGCCTGGGCATTATCGATAAGCCCCTGGAGCTGGTGTTCAACCGGCTTGGGGTCTACATCTCCATGGTGCATATCCTGTTGCCGTTCATGATTTTGCCGATCTACAGCGTGATGAAGGGTATTTCGCCGACCTATATGCGTGCGGCGATTTCGCTGGGCTGTCACCCCTTTGCCAGTTTCTGGCGGGTGTACTTCCCGCAGACCTACGCGGGCGTCGGTGCCGGCTGCCTGTTGGTGTTTATCCTGGCGATTGGCTATTACATTACCCCGGCCCTGCTGGGCAGCCCTAACGACCAGATGGTCAGCTACTTCGTGGCGTTCTACACCAACACCAGCATCAACTGGGGCATGGCCACTGCGCTGGGCGGCTTGCTGCTGCTGGCGACCGTGGTGCTGTACCTGATCTACAACTGGCTGGTGGGCGCCAGCCGCCTGCGCCTGAGCTGAGGAGCGCCTGACATGTCCAGCAGTCCTTATATGTCACCCATCGAGCGGGTGTGGTTCTACAGCTTGCGGATCCTCTGCGGCCTGATCCTGTTGTTCCTGATCCTGCCGGTGCTGGTGATCATCCCGCTGTCATTCAACTCGGGGAGTTTCCTGGTGTACCCGCTGCAGGGGTTTTCGCTGCACTGGTACCAGGACTTCTTCGCCTCGGCGGAATGGATGCGTGCCCTGAAAAACAGCATCATCGTCGCCCCGGCGGCCACGGTGCTGGCGATGGTGTTCGGTACATTGGCTGCCATCGGCCTGACCCGTGGGCATTTTCCCGGCAAGGCGCTGGTGATGGCCCTGGTGATTTCGCCGATGGTGGTGCCGGTGGTGATTATCGGCGTGGCGAGTTACCTGTTCTTCGCTCCGCTGGGGCTGGGCAACAGCTTCTTTTCACTGATCGTGGTGCATGCGGTACTGGGCGTGCCCTTTGTGATCATCACCGTGTCGGCAACGTTGCAGGGCTTCAACCATAACCTGGTGCGGGCAGCGGCCAGCCTGGGGGCATCGCCGCTGACCGCGTTTCGCCGGGTGACGCTGCCGCTGATTGCGCCGGGGGTGATTTCCGGGGCGCTGTTTGCCTTTGCCACCTCGTTCGATGAGGTGGTGGTAACGCTGTTCCTCGCCGGGCCCGAGCAGGCCACCTTGCCTCGGCAGATGTTCAGCGGCATCCGCGAAAACCTCAGCCCGACCATTGCCGCAGCGGCGACTCTGCTGATTGCCTTCTCGGTGGTGCTGTTGCTGACCCTGGAATGGCTGCGTGGGCGCAGCGAAAAACTGCGTACGGCACAGGTCTGACTGCTGAAACCCTATCATCTGTAGGAGCTGGCTTGCCTGCGATGGCCTCGACTCGGTACGAGGCCATCGCAGGCAAGCCAGCTCCTACATTGACCGGGTTCGCTTTGAATGATCTGGCCATTCAGCCGCTGAATGGCAGACAACCCACATTCCCCAGCTATTCTTGTGCCAGCCCCCAACTTTATAAGAGGCCGCGCACATGAGTATCTCCTCATTCAAGATCGCCCATAAATTGCTCACCGGCCCAGGTGCCATCGAGCAATTGGCCGCCGAGCTGACCCGGCTGGATGTCGATAACCCGCTGATCGTCACCGATGCCGCACTGGTCAAGTCCGGCACGGTGCAATTGGCGTTGGCGCAGTTGGGGGATCGCCCCTTTGAGATTTTCGACCGGGTACTGCCCGACCCGGAGATCGCCATCGTCGAAGACTGCATGCAGGTGTACCGCGAAGGCGGGCATGACGGCCTGATCGGTGTGGGCGGCGGCAGTGCCATCGATATTGCCAAGAGCGTCGCCGCCTATGCCGGGTATCACGGCGCCCTGGCGGATTTGTTCGGGGTGGACCAGGTGCCGCGCAAGGGCCCGCCGCTGATCGCCATTCCCACTACGGCCGGCACCGGGTCGGAGGTGACCAATGTGGCGATTCTCTCGGACAAGGCCGCGCAATTGAAAAAAGGCATCGTCAGCGACTACCTGCTGCCGGACGTTGCGCTGATCAGCCCGCAAATGACCCTGACCTGCCCGCGCAGTGTCACGGCGGCCAGTGGTGTGGATGCCCTGGTGCATGCCATCGAGTCGTATCTGTCGCTGAACGCTTCGCCGATCACCGATGCCCTGGCTATCGGGGCGATCAAGTTGATCGCCAAGGCCTTGCCCAAGGCCTACGCCAACCCTTCCAACCTGCAGGCGCGTGACGATATGGCCACCGCCAGCCTGATGGCCGGCATGGCCTTCGGCAATGCCGGGGTGGGCGCGGTGCATGCGTTGGCCTACCCGTTGGGCGGGCGTTTCAATATTGCCCACGGGGTGAGCAACGCATTGCTGCTGCCTTACGTGATGCACTGGAACAAACTGGCCTGTGTCGAGCGCATGCAGGATATCGCCCAGGCCATGGGGGTGAACGTCACGGGCTTGAGCGTCAACGATGCGGCGGACCAGGCCGTGGCGGCCATGACGCGACTGTGTGCCGCAGTGGAGATCCCTTCCGGCCTGCGCAGCTTTGGCGTGCCCGAGGATGCGATCCCGGCCATGGCGGTAGAGGCGGCGGGAATCGAGCGCCTGATGCGCAACAACCCACGCAAGCTGAGCGCGGCGGATATCGAGAAAATCTACCGCGCCGCCTACTAACCATTGAGTCAGGTCACGGTGCGCGCAGCAAAGCATGAGGTATACAATGCGCGCCATCGTGATTTAGCTCAGAAAAGGTGCGTCATGCAGCCCTTCGTTATTGCTCCATCGATCCTCTCCGCCGACTTCGCCCGCCTGGGTGAAGAAGTGGACAACGTGTTGGCCGCCGGTGCCGACTTCGTACACTTCGATGTCATGGACAACCACTATGTGCCGAACCTGACCATCGGCCCGATGGTATGCGCGGCGCTGCGCAAGTACGGCGTGACCGCGCCCATCGATGTGCACCTGATGGTCAGCCCGGTGGACCGCATCATCGGCGACTTCATCGAAGCCGGTGCGACCTACATCACCTTCCACCCGGAAGCCACGCTGCACATCGACCGTTCCCTGCAACTGATCCGCGAAGGCGGCTGCAAGGCCGGGCTGGTGTTCAACCCGGCGACTCCGCTGGACACGCTCAAGTACGTGATGGACAAGGTCGACATGGTCTTGCTGATGAGCGTCAACCCAGGGTTTGGCGGGCAGAAGTTCATCCCCGGCACCCTCGACAAACTGCGTGAAGCCCGTGCGCTGATCGATGCCTCTGGCCGCGATATCCGCCTGGAGATCGACGGTGGGGTCAACGTCAGCAACATCCGTGACATCGCGGCGGCTGGCGCCGATACCTTCGTCGCCGGCTCGGCGATCTTCAACACCCCTGACTACCAGGAAGTGATCGCCAAAATGCGTGCAGAACTGGCGCTGGCGCGTCCATGAGCGGTTTTGAGCAGCTGTTCCCCGGTCAATTGCCGCGGCTGGTGATGTTCGATCTGGACGGCACCCTGGTCGACTCGGTGCCGGACCTGGCGGCTGCGGTGGATCACATGTTGCTCAAGCTGGGGCGCAAACCGGTCGGTATCGAGTCGGTGCGCGACTGGGTCGGCAACGGCGTGCAGGTGCTGGTGCGCCGTGCCTTGGCCAACCATATCGACGCCGAGGACGTCGATGACGTGGAAGCCGAGCACGCGCTGGAACTGTTCAATGCGGCCTACGAAGACGGCCACGAACTGACCGTGGTTTACCCCGGCGTGCGCGACACCCTCAAGTGGCTGCACAAGCAGGGCGTGGAAATGGCCCTGATCACCAACAAGCCGGAGCGCTTTGTCGCTCCGTTGCTGGACCAGATGAAGATCGGGCGGTATTTCCGCTGGATCATCGGCGGCGATACCCTGCCGCAGAAAAAGCCCGACCCGGCGGCGCTGTTCTTTGTGATGAAAATGGCCAATATCCCGGCTTCCCAGTCGCTGTTTGTCGGCGACTCGCGCAGTGATGTGCTGGCGGCGAAAGCGGCGGGGGTCAAGTGCGTGGCCTTGAGCTACGGCTACAACCATGGCCGGCCGATCGCCGAAGAGTCGCCGGCGCTGGTCATTGATGACCTGCGACTGCTAATCCCCGGTTGCTTGGGAGCGGGCGCTGAGATAACGTTGCCCGACGCTGTCCCATCCCCTTCTGGAAATCCCATCGTGGTGGTCACTCGCAAACTCTGGATGAAAGTCATCAAGGCCCTGGCCCGCTGGCGTTGGCGCGCCTGACTGATCCTGGCCGCGCTGCGGCACGTTTGCATACCTGACTGTTAGACCCTCACGCCACGAGGCACCTCATGATCCGCGAAGAATTCCTGCGTTTGGCCGCTGCCGGCTACAACCGCATCCCCATGGCCCGGGAAACCCTGGCTGACTTCGATACACCGCTGTCGATCTACCTGAAACTGGCCGATGAGCCCAATTCCTATCTGTTGGAATCGGTACAGGGCGGCGAGAAGTGGGGCCGGTATTCGATCATCGGCCTGCCGTGCCGCACGGTCCTGCGGGTGCATGACCATCACGTCAGCATCACCCATGACGGCATCGAGATCGAAAGCCACGATGTGCAAGACCCGCTGGCCTTCGTCGAAGCCTTCAAGGCGCGCTACAACGTGCCGACCATCCCTGGCCTGCCGCGTTTCAATGGCGGCCTGGTGGGGTATTTCGGCTACGACTGCGTGCGCTATGTAGAGCAGCGGCTGGGCAAATGCCCGAACCCCGATCCGTTGGGCGTACCGGACATCTTGCTGATGGTTTCCGACGCGGTGGTAGTGTTCGACAACCTGGCCGGCAAGATGCACGCGATCGTGCTCGCCGACCCGGCCCAGGCCGACGCGTTCGAGCAAGGCCAGGCCAGCCTCGAAGCCCTGCTGGACAAGCTGCGCCAGCCGATCACCCCGCGTCGCGGCCTGGACCTCAGCCGTCCACCGGCGGCCGATCCGGTGTTCCGTTCCAGCTTTACCCAGGATGACTACGAGCGCGCGGTCGATACCATCAAGGAGTACATCCTCGCCGGTGACTGCATGCAAGTGGTGCCGTCGCAGCGTATGTCCATCGACTTCAAGGCGGCGCCCATCGACTTGTACCGGGCCCTGCGTTGCTTCAACCCGACGCCGTACATGTACTTCTTCAACTTTGGTGACTTCCACGTGGTGGGCAGTTCGCCGGAAGTACTGGTGCGCGTCGAAGACAACCTGATCACCGTGCGCCCGATTGCCGGTACGCGCCCTCGTGGCGCGACCGAAGAGGCCGATCTGGCGCTCGAAGAGGACCTGCTGTCGGACGACAAGGAAATCGCCGAGCACTTGATGCTCATCGATCTTGGGCGTAACGACACCGGGCGCGTTTCGGAAATCGGCTCGGTGAAGCTCACCGAAAAAATGGTGATCGAGCGTTATTCCAACGTGATGCACATTGTGTCCAACGTCACCGGCGAGCTGAAGGCCGGCCTGACGGCAATGGACGCGCTGCGCGCAATTCTGCCGGCGGGCACCTTGTCTGGCGCACCGAAAATTCGCGCGATGGAAATCATCGACGAACTGGAGCCGGTCAAGCGTGGTGTCTACGGCGGCGCCGTGGGTTATTTCGCGTGGAATGGCAACATGGACACCGCCATTGCGATCCGCACGGCGGTGATCAAGGACGGTGAACTGCACGTGCAGGCGGGCGGCGGGATCGTGGCCGACTCGGTGCCGGCCCTTGAGTGGGAAGAAACCCTGAACAAGCGCCGAGCGATGTTCCGTGCGGTGGCGTTGGCCGAGCAGACGCCGCAAGACTGACGGTCGATCCCGATCTAAATGTGGGGTTGGGCTTGTGTGGGAGCGGGCAAGTCGAATCGTCGCACCGCCGCTCCCACATGGGTTTTATGTTGTTTTTAAGGCTGCGTTAGAAATCCAGGCTCACCCCCACACTGACCCCTTGCTGGGTCAGGCTGTCATCCTTCCTCACGTTGTACGCCGCGCGCAGTGCCAACTCCTGGGTAAGCTTGTGGCTGACCCCGAGGCTCAGGCGATCGGAGTTGCTGCGGGGGGTGTAGCCGTCCAGCTTGAAATCGATCCCCTGCACGCTGTTGAGCGAAATGTTCACCTTTTGGGTGTCATTCTCGAACTCATGCTCGTGAGCCACTTCGCCAAAAACCTGGGTTTGCGGAGTGACGCGGTAGCTA
The DNA here is from genome assembly GCF_012985535.1 of Pseudomonas sp. WS 5021. Classification (NCBI taxonomy): domain Bacteria; kingdom Pseudomonadati; phylum Pseudomonadota; class Gammaproteobacteria; order Pseudomonadales; family Pseudomonadaceae; genus Pseudomonas; species Pseudomonas sp. WS 5021. The sequence continues at coordinate 762,685 of NZ_JAAQWP010000003.1, forward strand.
CCCTGCAGGCCAACGCCCAGGCGCCTGGAGTCGCGTTGCTGATCATCAAAGGTCAGCGCGGTGGAGCGGTTGCCTTTTTCCCCGTAGCCATCGACTTCGACTCGCGCATAGTCGGCGCTGATGAACGGCGAAAGGTGCCAATCGCTGCCGACCCCGGCAATGTCGTAGCCCACCCGGCCACTCAAGGCCCAGAGCCAGCCGTCGGTGTCGCCTTTTTCCGAGCTTTCACTGACGCCCAGGGCGAACTTGCGCTTGAGGCTGTCGAAGTCCAGCCGGCCGCCGGTCAACGCGGCATCAGCCCACCAGTGGTTGTGCTGATACTGCGCGAATGCGCTGCCCATGTAGCTGTTGAGCTTGTAGTCCGAGTCGCTGGCGCCGGCTTCGAGCGTCTGGCGATACAGCCCGGCCGCCACGCCTACGCGCCAACTGTCGTCGAGGCGATAGCTGGCGCCGACATTCAGGTTGTAGCCACTGCCGTCGCCACTGGCGGAGCTGCCTTGACCGTCGAAGTCCAGGCGCTGGCCACCACCGGCGACAATTGCGCGCCATTGGCCCACGGCCTGCCAGTTGCCGTTGTCCGCCTGCCATTGGTTGCGCAACTCATCCTGGTGGGCGCGCAGTGTGCCGTGGGCCATTTCCGGCAACAGCGTCAGCTCCCAGGGAGCGGCGAGCAGCGAATAGGCATAGTCGGCGATCAAGCGTTGCCCGGCGACGGTGGGGTGGACCGAGTCGTTGTAGATCAGTTTGGTCGGGTCCGGGTTGGTGCCGCCGATGCCATAGGTCGGGTTGGCGGTGCAGCTGTTGCCACTGAAGCAGGTGCCGGTAAGGTTCTGCCCGGTCGCCAGGCCAAATCGGCCAGGGTCGGCGAAGGATTCCTGCAACAGCAGTGGAATATTCAACGGGATGATCTGGGCATCGATCTGCGACAGGCGCTGTACCAATGCCTGGTTGAAAATATTACTCAGGGCGGACGTCGCAGCTTGCTGCGGCGTGCCGTTGATGGCGGGTGTCAGGCCCAGGTCGGGCAGCATCCACACCATGATGTAGCGCGCGCCGGCTTGTTGCAGGGCCTGGGCACTGTCGGCCAGGCGCCCGCCTGCGGCAACGGCTTGGCCTGGACTGAGGACGCGCTGTTGCAGGAAGTCATTGCCGCCACCGGACAGAAAATACAGGGCGTTGGGGTCGGCGCGTCCGCCGTTTGCCGGCAGATACCCCTGGCGGCTGCGCAACACCGTGCCGGCGCCCGCATTGCCCGGAGGGATCGCCGTGTTGGATAGCGAGGTGATGGAATCCAGGATGTTGTCGGTACGGTAGCCGCCGACCGCCCAGTTGTTGCCATCAGGCAAGCCTTGGGCCGCGCGAACCGGAGAGGTGGAGGCATTCAGGTCGTTCGCTGCCACGCCTAGTTTGGAGCCCAGCAGGGTCGAGGAAACCAGGCCGTAGTCGCCCTGGAATGTGGGACCGGTACGGTTGGTAAAACGCAGGGTGGCACCGGACAGACCATCGGGAAACTGGCCCGCGTCCGCCAGGCTATCGCCGAAAACGACCATGGTTGAATAAGGTGAAGGGGCTGCAAACGCCTGCGCGCAGGCCAGCGCCAGGAGGCAGGCGGCAAGGGGCGCAACAAAAGATGGTCTGAGCATACGCAATTCCATGTGATTGTTTTTGTATCGGAAGTGAAACACTAGCAATGTAGTGGGAGTTGCCTGTGAGGAAAATCGTTTTTTTCCTACAAACCCTTTGTCATGCCCCCCGTATTTGCTGCTCCATATTGCACCGCTGGCGAGGCTACGTTACTGTGCGGGAACGTATGAATGAGACCCTCCCCGTGTTGATCATCAGCAAACTCTTGATGCGAGTAGTCAAGGCACACGCCCGTTGGCGTTGGCGCGCCTGAATTTTCTCTGCCGGCCCGGCCGGACCTGTACCGATTTGCCTTCTTCACCCTTTGTTCGACGCCCCTTGCCGGCTGACCCCGGCAACCGGAAAGTGCGTCTGGCAGCGGGTCACTCTCTTGGAAGGCGGTCATTCGAAATCAGTGAATTCAAGAGGTTTGAACCCACATGTTGCTGATGATTGATAACTACGACTCCTTTACCTACAACGTTGTGCAATACCTGGGCGAGCTCGGTGCCGAGGTCAAGGTGGTGCGCAACGATGAAATGACCGTGGCACAGATTGCTGCCCTGAACCCTGAGCGCATTGTGGTTTCCCCTGGCCCGTGCACGCCGACCGAGGCGGGTATCTCCCTGGAAGCCATCCAGTTTTTCGCCGGCAAGCTGCCGATCCTCGGGGTTTGCCTGGGCCACCAGTCCATCGGCCAGGCGTTCGGCGGCGACGTAGTGCGCGCCCGCCAGGTGATGCACGGCAAGACCAGCCCGGTGTTCCATAATGATCAGGGCGTGTTCCAGGGCCTGAACCTGCCGGTGACGGTGACCCGCTACCACTCGTTGGTGGTCAAGCGCGAAACCTTGCCCGAGTGCCTGGAGCTGACGGCCTGGACCCAGTTGGAAGACGGCTCGGTCGACGAGATCATGGGCCTGCGGCACAAGACACTGAATGTCGAAGGGGTGCAATTTCACCCTGAATCGATTCTGACCGAGCAGGGCTACGAGCTGTTCGCCAACTTTCTCAAGCAGAGCGGCGGCACGCGCTAAGGACTTTCCATGGATATCAAGACTGCCCTGAGCCGTATCGTCGGCCATCTGGACCTGAGCACCGCTGAAATGAGCGATGTGATGCGCGAAATCATGACCGGTCAATGCACCGATGCGCAGATTGGCGCCTTTATGATGGCCATGCGTATGAAGAGCGAGAGCATCGACGAAATCGTCGGCGCCGTCTCGGTGATGCGCGAGTTGGCGGACAAGGTCGAGCTCAAGACCCTCGACGGCGTGGTCGATGTGGTCGGCACCGGCGGCGATGGTGCGAATATTTTCAACGTCTCGACGGCCTCCTCCTTCGTGGTGGCGGCTGCCGGTTGCACCGTAGCCAAGCACGGCAACCGTGCTGTATCCGGCAAGAGCGGCAGTGCCGACCTGCTGGAGGCAGCAGGTATCTACCTGAACCTGACCCCGGTGCAGGTGGCGCGCTGCATCGACAGCGTTGGCATCGGCTTTATGTTTGCCCAGTCCCACCATGGTGCGATGAAACACGCCGCCGGACCGCGCAAGGACCTTGGCCTGCGTACCCTGTTCAACATGCTTGGCCCGCTTACGAATCCGGCCGGTGTGAAACATCAGGTGGTGGGCGTGTTCAGCCAGGCACTGTGCCGGCCATTGGCCGAAGTCCTGCAGCGCCTGGGTAGCAAGCATGTGCTGGTGGTGCACTCCAAGGATGGCCTGGACGAATTCAGTCTTGCGGCGCCGACCTTTGTGGCGGAACTGAAGAACGATCAGGTCACTGAGTATTGGGTCGAGCCAGAGGATCTGGGCATGAAGAGCCAGAGCCTGCACGGCCTGGCGGTGGAAAGCCCGGCCGCTTCCCTGGAATTGATTCGCGATGCCCTGGGGCGTCGCAAGACTGAAAACGGTCAGAAAGCGGCAGAGATGATTGTTCTGAATGCTGGCGCGGCACTTTACGCAGCCGATCACGCCTATAGTCTTACAGAAGGTGTCGCCTTGGCCCACGATGCGCTGCATACGGGTCTGGCTCGCGAAAAGCTCGAAGAGCTGGGAGCATTCACGGCCGTATTCAAAATGGAGAATGAAGGATGAGCGTGCCAACAGTCCTGGAAAACATCCTCGCCCGTAAAGCTGAAGAAGTCGCCGAGCGCCGCGCCCGCGTGAGCCTGGCCGAGCTGGAAGGCCTGGCGAAAAGCGCCGATGCACCGCGCGGCTTCGCCAATGCCCTGATCACCCAGGCCAAGCTCAAGCAGCCAGCGGTGATCGCCGAGATCAAAAAGGCCTCGCCAAGCAAAGGCGTGATCCGCGAGCACTTCGTGCCAGCAGAGATTGCTGCCAGCTATGAGAAAGGCGGGGCGACCTGCCTTTCGGTGTTGACCGATATCGACTACTTCCAGGGCTCCGACGCTTACCTGCAACAAGCCCGCGCCGCGTGCAAGTTGCCGGTGATCCGCAAGGACTTCATGATCGACCCGTACCAGATCGTCGAGGCCCGGGCGTTGGGCGCCGATTGCGTGCTGTTGATTGTTTCGGCGCTGGACGACGTGCAGATGGCCGAACTGGCGGCAGTTGCCAAGGGCGTGGGCCTGGATGTATTGGTCGAGGTCCACGACGGTGACGAACTGGAACGCGCGCTGAAAACCCTCGACACACGCTTGGTGGGGGTCAACAACCGCAACTTGCACACCTTTGAGGTCAGCCTCGAAACCACGCTGGACTTGCTGCCGCGCATTCCCCGCGACCGCCTGGTGATTACCGAGAGCGGTATCGTCAATCGTGCGGATGTGGAGCTGATGGAAATCAGCGACGTCTACTCGTTCCTGGTTGGCGAGACTTTTATGCGTGCGGAGAATCCTGGGGCTGAGTTGCAGCGCCTGTTTTTCCCGGAGCGTGGTCTGCCGGTCAGCGGCTCGACGCTGGATTGATTCAAAACGCGGTCACGGTAGGAGCTGGCTTGTGTGGGAGCTGGCTTGCCTGCGATAGCAGACTTTCAGTCAATGCATTGGTGACTGATACGTTGCTATCGCGAGCAAGCCAGCTCCCACATTTGTTTTTGTGTTTATTCAGAGAGGTAGATGCCCGATGATCCAGCCCGTAGCGATGACCGTTGAAGCAGGCCTTGCCGCCGAGCAAGACTTGCTGGCCGCCGTCTGCGCGGGTGAGCAATCATTCGGCCTGCTGTTCTGGCAACCCAGTGACCAGGCACTGGTAATGCCTCGGCGCCTGAGCCGCCTGCCCGCATTTGACGCGGCCAGCCAGGTATCGGCGGCCCACGGCTGGCCGGTGTTGCTGCGCGAAACCGGGGGCGAGCCGGTGCCGCAGTCAGCGGCGACGGTGAACATTGCACTGGTCTACGCGCCGCCACGTAGTGAGGGCGACCAGGGTCGGATTGAAACCGGATATTTGCGCCTGTGCCAACCCATCTGCGATTTGCTGACCGAGTTGGGCGGCGATGCCTCCGTGGGCGAAATCGACGGTGCCTTTTGCGATGGTCGCTATAACGTCAATCTCGACGGACGCAAGATGGTCGGCACTGCCCAGCGTTGGCGCCAGAGTGGTGGGCGCCCGGTGGGCCTGGTGCATGGCGCACTGTTGCTGGATAACCATCGTGAGGAACTGATTGCTGCGGTCAATCGCTTCAATCAGGCGTGTGGCCTGGAGCAACGGGTGTGCGCTGACAGCCATATCGCCCTGCATGAAGCTTTTGCGGCGCCGGATGCGATCAGCCGCCTCGACGGTTTGTACCGGCAGATGCTGGCGCAGGTCTTTGCGCACTAGCGAGTGCCGAACACCACCATCGTCTTGCCTTTGACGTGAACCAGGTTGCGTTCCTCCAGATCCTTGAGCACTCGACCGACCATCTCCCGCGAACAACCGACGATGCGCCCGATTTCCTGGCGCGTAACCTTGATCTGCATGCCGTCGGGATGAGTCATGGCGTCTGGCTGCTTGCACAGCTCCAGCAGGCAGCGGGCGACACGCCCGGTGACATCGAAGAACGCCAGGTCGCCGACTTTGCGCGTGGTGTTGCGCAAGCGCTGGGCAATCTGGCCGCTCAGGGCGTAGAGGATGTCTGGATCCTGTTCGGCCAGCTCGCGAAATTTTGCATAGCTGATTTCCGCGACCTCACACTCGATCTTGGCCCTCACCCAGGCGCTACGCTCCTGTTCTTTTCCGGCTTGCTCAAACAGGCCCAGCTCGCCGAAAAAGTCCCCGGTATTGAGGTAGGCGATGATCATCTCGCGGCCGTCTTCATCCTCGATCAGGATCGTGACCGAACCTTTGATAATGAAGAACAGGGTTTCCGAGCGCTCCCCGGCGCAGATGATGTTCTGCTTGGCCGGATAGCGTCGACGCTGACAGTGGGTCAGTAACTTATCGAGGTTCTTGATCTTGGGTATGGGGGTAATAGCAACCATGGTTGTATCCCGAAAAGACTGCACGGTGTGGTTGGACTTATATTTTTATCGAGCGAGGTCCATCCAATGGATGGCAATGCGCCATTGATTTGGCGCCAGCTTAACAGACACATTCTGACTCGATCAGGGAATTTATCTATCACGGCCTACTGTTGATCGTATTGCGGGTGGGCACTGCGCTCGCGAGGGCCTGTGATAAGCTGGCGCCCCTTTTTTAGCAGTGGAGTCTGGGCGATGAAGGCACGCATCCAATGGGCGGGCGAAGCCATGTTCCTCGGTGAATCGGGCAGCGGCCATGTGGTGGTCATGGATGGCCCGCCGGAAGCCGGTGGTCGCAATCTGGGTGTACGGCCCATGGAAATGCTCCTGCTCGGCGTGGGCGGCTGCAGCAACTTCGATGTGGTCAGCATCCTGAAGAAGTCGCGCCAGGCGGTGGAAAGCTGCGAAGCCTTTCTAGAAGCCGAACGCGCGACTGAAGACCCGAAGGTGTTCACCAAGATCCATATGCATTTTGTGGTCAAGGGCCGCGCGCTGAAAGAAGCGCAGGTCAAGCGGGCCGTCGAGCTGTCGGCGCAGAAGTACTGCTCGGCCTCGATCATGCTCGGCGCGGCCGGCGTGGCCATTACTCATGATTACGAGATCGTTGAGTTGGGTTGATCACAGGATCAACCGGCAAAAAAGAAAGGGCGCTTTGAAAGCGCCCTTTTTTGCAGCTCAGATCCGGTAGGTGCTTTTGGTCATGACCTTGGCCAGCAGGCTCATGCCAAACCTAACCGGTGCCGGGAAGCGGAAACCGCCGGCATCCAGTGCGCTTTCTGCGTGATGTTCTTCGTCGATACGCATCTGCTCAAGAATCGCCCGGGACTTTTCGTCCTCGGCCGGCAGTTGTTCCAGATGCTCATCCAGGTGCTTGCACACCTGGTGCTCGGTCGCTGCGACAAAACCCAGGCTGACCTTGTCGCTGATCAGGCCGGCAGCGGCGCCGATACCAAACGACAAACCATAAAACAGTGGGTTCAGCACGCTGGGGTGGCTGCCCAATTGGCGGATACGTTGTTCACACCAGGCCAGGTGGTCGATTTCTTCCTCGGCCGCATGCTCCATGGCTGCGCGTACTTGCGGCAGCTTGGCGGTCAAGGCCTGACCCTGGTACAGCGCCTGGGCACAGACTTCACCGGTATGGTTGATACGCATCAGGCCTGCGACGTGGCGGGTATCCGTCTCGCTCATTTGCGCTTCGGGTTGCACGATGGCAGGTGACGGGCGATACGGCTGGCCGCTGAAGAGCAGCAGCGTGCGCATGGCCGTGTCGGCTTGCAGCAACAGTCGGTCAATCGGCGAGTAGTGACGTTGGGTAGTCATGCTGACCTCCGGGAAAAATCTCGGCGGCCAGTTTACCGCAAGAGAGGGGCGTGCGTTTGCGCTGGGTCATGCTTCTTATAGGGGCCGGCTTGCCGGCGATGAGGCTCTTGAGACCGCCATCGCCGGCAAGCCGACCCCTACAATTGGGGTTTCAGCCCGGTGGCCAGTTCATCTGGCGTTGACCCAGTACATGCATATGAATGTGATAGACGGTCTGGCCGCCATCTTCATTGCAGTTCATTACCACGCGAAAGCCTTTTTCGCAGCCTTGCTCCACGGCCAGGCGCTGGGCGGTGAACAGGATGTGTCCTGCCAGGCCTTTGTCTTCTTCCGTCAGGTCGTTGAGGGTGCGGATCGGCTTCTTTGGAATCACCAGGAAATGCACGGGGGCCATTGGCGCAATATCGTGGAAGGCCAGGACCTGGTCATCCTCGTAGATAATCCTCGCGGGTATTTCTCTGTTGATGATCTTGGTGAACAGAGTATCCACAGCTGTTTCTCCATTATGAAAGTGCAGGGTGAGTGTACCCAGCAGGTCAACGCGGGCAATAGGCCTTGTTGATGGCGCCGGCAATCTTGCGGGTCAGCCAGCGTGGGCTCAAGCGCGGGCTGAACGCCAGCCAGCGATTACGGCGACCGGGAACAATGATCGCCTTGTTCTTTGCCAGGGCACGTACGGTGTGCAGTGCCACTTCTTCCGGGCTTATCAGCTGCTGACGGTCCAGCTTGGCGGTGTCCATCTGTGCGGTGCCGAAGAAGGCGGTGCGTGTCGGGCCGGGGCAGAGCACTGAAACCTTGATGCCGCAGCTCTTCAGCTCTTCGCGCAGGCCTTCGGAGAAATGCAGCACATAGGCCTTGCTGGCGTAGTAGGTGCTCATCCATGGCCCCGGCTGGAAGGCTGCGACCGAGGCGACGTTGAGAATCTGCCCACCGCCGTGCAGGGCCATGGAGTTACCCAGCGCGTGGCACAGGCGGGTCAGGGCAAGGATGTTGACTTCGATCAGGTCCTGCTCGGTCATCCAGTCCTGGGCGAGGAATGGGCCACTGGTACCGATACCGGCGCAGTTGACCAGCAAGTCGATCTGCCGCTCACCTTCTTCCAGCTCCAGCAGGAACCCAGACAGGCGCAATGGCTCGCCCAGGTCACAGGCGCGGAACAACACTTCGACGCCAAAGCGTTGGGTCAGCTCAATGGCAATACTTTCCAACTGATCACGCTGGCGGGCCACCAGAATCAAGCTGCGGCCGCGACGGGCCAGTGCTTCAGCCAAGGCCAGGCCGATGCCGCTGGAGGCACCGGTGATCAGAGCGTAACGGGTCATGCGTTTCTCCATCGCAACGCCACCGAGCCTGCGACAGATGCGTCACAGGCGTGGGGCGTTTTTTCATTCTTGCGCAGAGTCTACAGGTTCGGCCGCATCGTCAGCACTTTGCACATCTTCTTCACCCACGATGACGCTCTGATCAGCGTCTTCATCGGTGGTCATGGAGCTGTTTTCATAGCCACCGTCCACGCTGCTTTCGAGCTGGTCCAGGTAACCGCTCATGGCCAGCATCACCGTAGCGGCGAATATCAATGGGAGCAGCGCCAGCCACAGGGTGGCCAGGACCTTCACCGCGGTCGAGTTGCGTGGCGGTGGCGCACCATATTGGTTGGCACCCGCATTGCCAGGCAGCACGATCAGCAGGATCGGGAAAATGCTGCCCACGATCGGTACAAGGTTCAGGAACCATAACCAGCCGGACCAGCCCAGGTCATGTAGGCGCTGCACGGTGATCTGGACACTGATCCACACAGATGCCACGAGCACGACGAAACCGAGCAGTGAGCCAATGATGATCGCCGCAGTGGGAGATACCGCGGCAATACCCAGGCCCACGGTAAACAGGGCACCCACGACGGTGAACAAGGCCAGGCTCAGCACCAGGGTCCAGGCGAGGAAGCGCAAGCGCCCGATACGCCCGTTGACGGTAAACACCTTGAGGGTGGAAAACTCTGGAAGGTTTTCCCCTACAACTGCGCGCGGCGGTGCGTATGGTGAGGCGGCTGGACGCGAAAAATCGGCGGTCGCGGAGTCGGTCTCATGGGTTTCAGCCAGGCTGAAGGCCACGGGTTGTTCGGCTTCGATGCGCGCATCGACGCCGGCGTTTTTCAGGGCTGCCAGATAGGTGTCGGCATCGGCGTGAGAAAGGTCGCGCTTCAAGGCCACCGGGCGCCCGGTGAAGAGTTTTTCAATCGCTTCGACGTCGCTTTTGAATAATTCGGCCAGGTTCAGCTTGGCGGTGGTGCTTTCGACACCCGGGAGCAGGGCTCCATCAAACACAATCTTGAAACGGTTGTCGCTCATGCGGGCATCCTTGTCACTTTTCAGGGGTAATGCAGGCCTGCTTCAATGGGCAGGCCTGGCGGGTGAGTCAGCGCGGCCAGCGCAATTGTGCCGCTTGCTCGCGTGCCTTGCGGTATTCGGCATCGAGGCGGGCAACCAGTTCATCGACGCTGGGCAAATCGTCAATCTCTCCGACGCCTTGGCCGGCGGACCATACAGTCTTCCAGGCCTTTGCCTCGTCGCTGAGTGGCTTGAGCTTGGAGCCAAAGTTCACTTCGCCCTTGCCTTGCAGGGCGGCAAGGTCGAAACCGGCGTTTTCCAGGCTTTGGCGCATAAAGCTTGCGGGCACGCCCGACACCGCCGGAGTGTGCACGATATCGGCTGCGCGCGATGTGAGCAGCATCTCTTTATAGGCATCGGGGGCGTGGCTTTCAGTGGTGCCGATAAAGCGCGTGCCGAAATACGCGAGGTCTGCCCCGAGCAATTGTGCGGCGAGGATCTCGTGCCCATGGTTCAGGCAGCCGGCCAGCAGGAGGGTCTTGTCGAAGAACTGGCGGATCTCGGCGATCAGCGAGAACGGGCTCCAGGTGCCGGCATGGCCGCCAGCCCCCGCCGCCACGGCGATCAGTCCGTCGACGCCGGCTTCTGCGGCTTTTTCGGCGTGGCGCCGGGTAGTGACGTCGTGGAACACCAGGCCGCCATAGCTGTGTACGGCGTCTACCAATTCCTTGACCGCACCCAGGCTGGTGATAACGATCGGCACCTTGTGCTCGACGCAGATCGCCAGGTCAGCCTCAAGGCGCGGGTTGCTGTTGTGCACGATCAGGTTGACCGCGTAGGGCGCGGGGTTTTCCAGCAGTGCCAGGCCCGCCTCGATTTCTTCCAGCCAGGCCTTGAACCCGCTGCTTTCGCGCTGGTTGAGTGCCGGGAAACTCCCGACCACGCCATTGCGGCAGCACGCCAGGACCAGTTGCGGATTGGAAATCAGGAACATCGGCGCAGCCACCACGGGCAGGCGCAGGCGTTGTTCTAGCAAAGCGGGCAGCGACATTGGAAGTACCCCAGGTTAAGTGCGGCTGATTAGAGTTAGAACGGCTTTACGACGACCAAAATTACAATAGCCAGCAATATCAGAACTGGCACTTCATTGAACCAGCGATAAAAGACATGGCTGCGGGTGTTTTCGCCACGGGCAAAACGTTTTACCTGGGCGCCACACATATGGTGGTAGCCGATCAGGATCACCACCAAGGTCAGCTTGGCGTGCATCCAGCCACCCTGGCTGAAGACACTCGGGTTAAGGCTGATCAACCAGATACCGAATACCAGCGTGGCGATCATCGCCGGCAGCATGATGCCCTTGTACAGCTTGCGCTCCATGATGCAGAAGCGCTCCTGGCTGACGGCATCCTGGCTTTGTGCGTGGTAGACGAACAGGCGCGGAAGGTAAAACAGCCCGGCAAACCAGCAGACAATGCTGACGATATGAAAGGCTTTGAGCCATAGATAAAGCATTTTTAGTTATTCCCAGGTTCACGGTAACTGGAGATAGTAGAGGTTAGAGTGCGCGCACGTCACGTTGACGGTTGTCGCAGAACGATACGGCCCCTATTATCGACGGCTTTCCAGTGGGTTCGTTGAGGGCAGGTTTATGGTCAAGGTCGGTATCGTCGGCGGCACGGGTTACACCGGTGTCGAATTGCTGCGTCTGTTGGCTCAGCATCCGCAAGCTGAGGTGGTGGTCATCACCTCCCGATCCGAGGCCGGCCTGGCCGTTGCCGATATGTATCCCAACCTGCGCGGTCATTACGACGGCCTGGCGTTCAGCGTTCCGGATATCAAGACCCTGGGCGCCTGCGATGTGGTGTTTTTCGCGACCCCCCACGGTGTTGCCCATGCGTTGGCCGGCGAGCTGCTGGCCGCCGGGACCAAGGTCATTGACCTCTCGGCGGACTTCCGTTTGCAGGATGCCGATGAGTGGGCCAAGTGGTACGGCCAGCCCCATGGTGCTCCAGAGCTGCTTGAAGAGGCGGTGTATGGTTTGCCAGAGGTTAATCGTGAGCAGATCAAGCAGGCGCGTCTGATCGCCGTGCCGGGTTGCTATCCGACGGCTACGCAGCTGGGTTTCCTACCGCTGCTGGAAGCTGGCCTGGCGGATGCCTCGCGCCTGATTGCCGACTGCAAGTCGGGGGTCAGCGGTGCCGGTCGTGGTGCGGCCGTAGGCTCCTTGTACTCCGAGACCTCGGAAAGTATGAAGGCGTATGCCGTGAAAGGGCATCGTCACCTGCCGGAAATTCGCCAGGGCTTGCGCCTTGCGGCTGGCAGTGACGTCGGCCTGACGTTCGTGCCGCACTTGACCCCGATGATCCGTGGGATTCACTCGACACTGTATGCAACGGTCGTGGATCGCTCGGTGGATCTGCAGGCATTGTTTGAAAAGCGTTATGCCAATGAGCCGTTCGTCGATGTAATGCCTGCCGGTAGCCACCCGGAAACCCGCAGCGTGCGCGGTGCCAACGTGTGCCGGATTGCCGTGCATCGGCCGCAGGATGGCGACCTGGTAGTGGTGTTGTCGGTAATCGATAACTTGGTCAAGGGCGCGTCGGGCCAGGCTGTACAGAACTTGAACATCTTGTTCGGCCTGGATGAGAAGCTTGGCTTGTCCCACGCCGGCATGCTGCCTTAAGGCTTTGGCTGCTGTGCAAAAGGCCCGTTGATCGGGCCTTTCGTGTTTTTAAGGGGCGCCGGGCAGATTGATATACCGTAACAATAGTTGACCGCTTTTCTAGGAGAAGCGGATAATGGCCGCCATCACGCATATGGCGGCGCTACGCCGGGAGATTATCAGCATGAGCGTTGAATCCTTCACCCCCACGGCTTTGCAATTCACCCACGGTGCTGCGCACAAGGTGAAGAGCCTGGTCGATGAAGAGGGTAATGATCGCTTGAAGCTGCGCGTATTCGTTACGGGCGGCGGTTGTTCAGGGTTTCAGTACGGCTTTACCTTCGATGAAGATGTGGCCGATGACGACACCATCGTCGAGCGCGAGGGCGTAAGCCTGGTCGTGGATCCGATGAGCTTCCAGTACTTGGCAGGCGCCGAGGTGGATTACCAGGAAGGTTTGGAAGGCTCGCGCTTTGTGATCAAGAACCCGAATGCCACCACGACGTGTGGTTGCGGTTCGTCGTTCTCGATCTGATCGATAGCGGATAGGCAAAACGCCGCTTGGCTCTTATGGAGCCAAGCGGCGTTTTGCTATGTGCGTGTCAGGCGGGGTAGATCGCGCCAAGTACGCGAAGGCCGCGTGCACCCGTCACGCTTGGGCGGTTGGCGGCGATGCCTTCAAGGCAGCAATGGGCCAGCCAGGCGAAGGCCATGGCTTCCACCCAGTCAGGGTCTACGCCGTGGGTGGCGGTGCTGCTCACGCGGGTGGCCGGTAGCATGGCGGCGAGGCGCTTCATCAACGTCGTGTTGTGGGCGCCGCCGCCACATACCAGCAGGGTCTCGGTGTGCGGCTGTGCGGTTTTCAACGACTCGACGATGGTGTGCGCCGTCAGCTCCAGCAGCGTGGCCTGGACATCCTGTGCATCGAATGATGGCAGTCGACCGAGGTGGTGCTCCAGCCAAGACAGGTTGAAGACTTCGCGCCCAGTGCTTTTCGGGCCCTGGGTCAGGAAGAAAGGGTCGCTGAGCAACGCGGTGAGCAACTGTGGCTCGATCTTTCCTGTCGCAGCCCACTGGCCGTCGCGGTCAAAGGTGTCGCCCCGTTGCTGGTGAATCCAGGCGTCGAGCAGGACGTTGCCCGGGCCGCAGTCAAACCCCGCTACTGGTTTGCCGGTCTCGATCAGGCTCAGATTGCTGAAGCCGCCGACATTCAGCACTGCCCGGTTGCCGCTGGTCTGGCCGAACAGCGCTTCGTGAAAGGCAGGCACCAGTGGCGCACCCTGGCCACCGGCGGCCACATCGCGACTACGGAAGTCACTGACGACGGTTATTCCAGTCAGCTCGGTCAGTAAAGCGGGGTTGCCAATCTGCACGGTAAAGCCGCGGGCAGGTTCGTGGCGAATAGTCTGCCCATGACTGCCAATCGCCCGGATGTCGGCGGGCGTGAGTTGCTGTTGCTCAAGCAGGGCATGAATGCCCTGGGCGGCGAGGGTGACCCAGTTTTGCTGGGCAATCGCCGAGCGCGCAATCTCGTCCGGGCCGCTGGCACAAAGGCCCAGCAGCTCCGCACGCAGGGATTCAGGCATGGGGATGTAATGCGTGGCGATCAGCTTGACCGCCGTGTTTTGCTCGATCAGCGCAATGTCCAGGCCGTCGAGGCTGGTCCCGGACATCACACCTATATAGAGCGCCATCGCTTAGCGCTTCGCCGAAGCCAGCATGGTGGCGCGTTCCTGGTCCATGCGTGCCATCAGCGGCTGGCTTTGCTGAAGAAAGCGGGCGCGCTCGGCCTTGGCGATGGGGTCGGCCATAGGCAACTTCTGGCCTAGCGGGTCGACGTGCACGCCGTTGACCTGGAACTCATAATGCAGGTGCGGGCCGGTGGACAGGCCGGTGGTGCCGATATAGCCGATCACCTGGCCTTGCTTGACGTTGCCGCCGGTCTTCACGCCTTTGGCAAAGCCTTGCATATGCCCGTACAGCGTACGGTAGCTGTTGCCGTGCTGGATGATAACGGTATTGCCGTAGCCGCCCCGGCGCCCGGCCAGTAGCACCTTGCCGTCACCGGCAGCCTTGATTGGCGTGCCGCGGGGTGCTGCATAGTCCACACCTTTGTGGGCGCGGATTTTGTTCAGAATTGGATGCTTGCGGCCCATGGAAAAACGCGAGCTAATACGGGCGAAGTCAACCGGAGTACGGATGAAGGCCTTGCGCATGCTATTGCCGTCGGCGGTGTAGTAGCTGCTATTGCCTTGTTTGTTGGTGTAGCGCACAGCGGTGTAGGTCTTGCCGCGGTTGGTAAAGCGCGCCGACAGGATATTGCCGGTGCCGACAACCTTGCCATTGGCCACCTTTTGCTCGTAGATCACGTCGAACTCGTCACCCTGGCGAATATCCTGAGCAAAATCGATGTCGTAGCCAAACACGCTGGCCATGTCCATGGTCATGCTGTGGGACAGGCCTGCGCGCGCCGCCGACTGGGACAGCGAGCTGTTGATCACGCCATGAATATAGGCAGAGCGCATTACCGGCTTGGTGGTCACGCGATTGAAGGCAAAGCCCTTGGCACCCTTGGTCAGGGTGATGCTTTCAAGGTCATTGAGATTGCTGTGCAGGGTGGTCAGTTGACCGTCTGGGCTGAGCTCGAACTCAAGCTTCTGGCCGCGCTTGAGCTGGGTGAATTGCTTGGCTTGCTTGTCGCTGGCCAGCACATCGTTAACGGTCGCGGCTGGAAGGCCGACTTTCTCGAACAGTGTCGACAGTGTGTCGCCTTTGGCCACGATCACTTCACGGTGTTCGGGACCTTTTGCTACCTGGGGTACAGGGGCTGCCTGGGCGGTTGCCTTGGTGTCATCCGTGCTGTCTTCAATCTGTGCAAAGGGTGACTCGACGCTCGCGGTTGTGGCTTGTTGGGCGTCAGAAGCGTCTTGGTCTTGTGTCAGTTGTTCAACCGGACTCTCCAAGTCAAGACTCAGGGTCGTTCGTTTGGCTTCTACGTCACTGGAAGGGAATACCAGGAGTGCCAGGCTGAGAAGGGCGGCGATACCACTTGCGGCGAGCAGGTGGGTCTTCGGGTAAAGCGGCGGCGCTTTAGACGGTTCAGTGGTCATAGGTAATTTTGACTTTGAAAAGATGAAATGGAAAAGATGAATGACATGATGAAGATGAAATAACTGTATAAAATATAACCAAATCATCTGTGGTGCAAGCTTGCGAATGCCGGGCTCGCCGAATGGTGTCCGTTTGCAGGGCAAAACTTGTAATTAGTCCCTGATCTTGTATGGTTGGTTCCCTTTGAATCTGAGCTTTGCGGGTCTGTTATGAAGTCGGTTGAAGAGCAGCTAGCGCTGATCAAACGTGGTGCGGAAGAACTGTTGGTCGAGGCCGAGCTGATCGAAAAGCTCAAGCGTGGCCAACCCCTTCGTATTAAGGCTGGCTTTGATCCGACGGCACCGGATCTGCACCTGGGTCATACCGTGCTTATTAATAAGCTGCGTCAGTTCCAGGAGCTGGGGCACCAGGTGATCTTCCTTATAGGTGATTTCACCGGGATGATCGGCGATCCGAGCGGCAAGAGTGCTACGCGCCCGCCGCTGACCCGTGAACAGGTCCTCGATAATGCCGAGACCTACAAGACTCAGGTCTTCAAGATTCTTGATCCGGCCAAGACCGAAGTGGCGTTCAATTCCACTTGGATGGATAAAATGGGGCCGGCGGACTTCATTCGTCTGACGTCCCAGTACACTGTTGCGCGGATGCTCGAGCGCGATGACTTCGATAAGCGCTACTCCACCAATCAGCCCATCGCGATTCACGAGTTCCTGTACCCGTTGGTTCAAGGGTATGACTCGGTGGCGCTGCGTGCGGATGTCGAGCTGGGCGGTACCGATCAGAAGTTCAACCTGTTGATGGGGCGTGAGCTGCAGCGCGCGTATGGTCAGGAGGCTCAATGCATTCTGACCATGCCATTGCTGGAAGGGTTGGATGGCGTGAAGAAGATGTCCAAGTCGTTGGGCAACTATGTCGGCATCCAGGAAGCGCCGGGTGTGATGTACGGCAAGCTGGTTTCTATCCCTGATGCTTTGATGTGGCGGTACTTCGAGTTGTTGAGCTTCCGCTCGATGGATGAGATCAACGCATTGCGTGCCGATGTGGAGGCGGGTGCGAACCCGCGGGACGTCAAGATCAAGCTGGCGGAAGAAATTGTTGCGCGCTTCCATGGCGAGGAGGCTGCGGCCAGTGCTCATCGTGCTGCGGGCAATCGTATGAAGGATGGTGAGCTGCCGGATGATCTGCCTGAGATTGAATTGACTGCTGGCGAGGCGATGCCGATCGCGGCTGTCCTTAATAAGGCGGGATTGGTGAAGAACTCGGCGGTTGCACGCGACCTTCTCGGTTCCGGTGGTGTGCGTATAGATGGTGAGGTTGTCGATCGCTCCTTTATATACGAGCTGGGTGCGACCCACGTTTGCCAGGCTGGCAAGAAGGCATTTGCGCGGATTACGCTTAAATCCGAATAAACCTGAAAGTAACGGTTGACGGCGATTTATATCTGTCTATAATTCGCCCCACTTCCGGCGCAGTCGAAACGGAAAACTCCTTGGTAAACAAAGAGTTATGTGGTTTTCGGCAGCAGGTTGCTTCAGTTCATCGAAGCCAAAAGGAAGTTGAAAAAGAGGTGTTGACAGCAGCGTGTAACGCTGTAGAATTCGCCTCCCGCTGACGAGAGATCGAAGGCGCAAGTGGTTGAAGTTGTTGAGGAAAATCTCGAGGCTTCTGAAAATAATCACTTGACAGCAAATGAGGCTGCTGTAGAATGCGCGCCTCGGTTGAGACGAAAGATCTTAACCAACCGCTCTTTAA